>CBDBEZ010000104.1:0-40372 GCA_965204485.1 Verrucomicrobiales bacterium | reverse complement strand
AAAGAACGTCATTGGATGCCCAAAACCAGTCACGAATAAAGCCCTTCAGCCCTTTGTCATAGGTCACAAACGGAACCTGGGTAGGGTCTTCCGTCACCTCGCCATCGACCCCTATTTCATACAAATAAACATCTGTGCCATAATTAGCCACTAACCTGGTTCCATCCGGGCTAAGGGTGACGGTAGGATTATAGGTAGTACTCCGGGAAATGCCGTGGTCCAACTCAAGCACGATGCCTAACGAGGGTATTTGAATACCGTTGAGAAGAATGATCCCGTCGGCAGGGTCGCGGAACCGGCTGTGATCTATCATTCCCGGAATCCCTCCTTTAGCAGGTTCGACCTTGATTGGTTCCGCCAGTGTCAGCCAATCCGGGGGGGGCGCGTTCAATGTCCGAATCATTTCCTCGGATCGTCCATGAGCCACGGCGTTTGCGATCCACGCCAAGCCCAGCCCCATGATGAAAGTGAAGGCTTTCACGGTTGAGTGAGAATGTGGTTGAAGATGTCTTGTGCGACGCTTTGCCCGAAGGCGTTCTTGATGGCGACACCGGATTCAGTCGATAGCTTCACAGAGTTCAAGGCGTCCCGGTTTGACAGAAACTCAACCTCCACCAGACACGCTTTCACTGGCTTAAAGGCCGCGGTGTTTCCGTTATAGGTCGGGCCGTCTCTTAGAACGATAAGGCCCCGCTCGCTTGTGCTTTCCTTGATTCCCCGATCCTTGGCGTTTGCGTCTGAAGCTTTGACAGCGGACAGGGTGCTTCCGTTGATCGCAGTGGCCAACCTTCTATCTTCATCAAGGTTGTGTTCTTGCCAGCTTTCGGGATTATTAACCCACGTTTCGGTTCCTCGGGCGTCAGTATGGTGATCGTTGAAGTGAATACTCAGAAAAACGTCAGCTCCTTCGTCTCGCGCCATACGCGCCCGTCGTTCTGGACTGGGACCTTCATCAACTTTACGAGTCATGAGCAGGCGCAAGCCGCGCTTTTCATCCTTGAATTTCCTGGCCACGTCATCCCTTAATTCAGTGGCATAGGCCCACGCCAAATCCTTTTCAAGAATGCTAGGGTCTGTTCTCGCGATGGCTCCCGCATCATGGGCTCCGTGCCCTGGGTCAATCATCACGACTGCCGGAACTTCCATGTCGATCAAGTCAATCACTCTGTGGGCCGGGGCACCTTCAACATGAATTCGAATCCTGGCCTGGTTGAGGCCAATGGGAGGAATGTTCACACGGATTGCCGTGATCCCGGTGGCAATGGTCGTCTGCCCAACGAATTGATTAGCACGGTGGAAGCCATGCCCACCGTAGGTTGTCGATGGCTCAAAACGGTTCCGATTGTCCGGGAGTCTTGCTTGCGACCATTGGCCCCGAATATTTGCAGGCGTTGCACCTGGCAATCGCAACAGTGACCAAGTGACTACTTTACCGTTCAGGGCTTCGTCAAAGGACACCTTGAGTTCACGATGCGCGATCTTGTCAGTGTAAGGGTTGATCTTGACGAAAGGCGTCAATGGTCTGCCAACGTTGGGATTTTCTGAACCTTCAATGGCTTTGGGAGGGTTGCTGTTATCCATCACTTTGGGAGCGAGTTCGACCACCGACACCGGAAGAAGATTCAGTTCTTTTCTTTCAAACTCTCTCACCGACAGCCTGTTGGTTGGAACATTGGTGCCATGCTCAGCCAGAACCCACGGGCCGTTGTTCAGAATAACGGCGGCAATTGCTCCACTGTCTTCACCAGCGTCAAGGCTTACGTAGTAGCGTTGCCCCTTCCTGAGCATGAGAGCAGCCCTGCTCTGACCGGCCCGGTTAGTGCTCCAGACGAAGGCGTCCCCTGTATGGCGAAGTTCTATCTCGCTATCCCTGAGGATGAAATAGCGAACTGAAATCTCGTGGTGCGTGTCGGGCGTCGGTCCGTTAGGTTCGGCGTCCTCGTTATCTAAAATCCCGTCCCCGTCGTCGTCATCGTCACTCGCGTTCACCAGTCCGTCGCCGTCAATGTCAGTGTCACTCGCGTTCGCGATGCCGTCCCCGTCGATGTCAGGGTCAAACTCATCGCGGACTCCATCGGCATCCAGATCGCCATCGTTGCTGTCTTCCTCTTCCGCTTCCTCGGCGTGCGTCGCATACACGCTATCGGTAAAGATCCACCTTCCATTGGCAAGCTGGGTCCATAACCTGACATAGACCAGTCTGCCGTCCGTGGGTAGATTGTGAACCGTCCAACGCGGGGCAGGCAAAGCGCCGCTAGTGTGCATGTCCCGCCATTGGGGGCGGGAACCGATCCAAACCCAGTAACTAATCCCTCCGGCTGGCCACTCAAAAGTTGCCGTGGCACCGGGCAACTCCCGGTGCCCTACGGGATGAGGTGTTCTTCGGTAGGCGAAGTCCGAGTAGTCCCAGGTGGTTCCCACCCGAAACCAGAGCCGCACATAGACGCTCACTGCCGGGGCCGGAATCGTCAAGGTGGCGGAAGTCACACCGGCAGCTATCGGCTTCGCCGCATAGTTCCTCGCTCCGATGGAGCCTCCAGCGTAAAGATAGAAGGCGTTGATGTCAGCTCGTCCCCCGTTCGACCATTGAAAGGAGATTGAAGCGCTGGGTGGCAGGAAGGAGTTGGGAACAGGGCTGACGATAGCTGGCTTGGAGGCGTGAGCGACTCCGGCAAGCGCCATCAGGCCAGCCAAAGCAATAAGCAAGGGTTTCGTGAGGCTGGGAACCTTACCGAAACGCGGGTTCAGGGTGGAGGGTAAAATCGCGGATCCTGGCAACATTTGCCTGCTCTCTTTTATGGATTTTCTAGAAAATACTTTCAATTTGACAAATACGACTAAAATGGGTGAGCATGAAGCCCTTAGACGACGACATGGGGATTGCCCTGGGATTGTTAAACTTTGGAAGACGGCTGGGTTAAGCTTAGATTGCTTCGAAAGTTTGTAAAATGGTTTTTTTCGATGTCCATCGTTTTGAGGGAACCCATGCCTTGAAAACCTTTCCAGAGGTCCGCCGTCAGGCGCTGACTTTTTCCCGCTTCAAGGCTGCGTGGAGCTTTCCCATTTCCTGGAAGCCTTTGATCCGCCGGAAACCTTCCTCTGCCTTCGTTAGCGCGTAGGCCAGCCATTTCGAAGCCTGGTTCGTTTCTTCCCGCCAGCGCGTCACCCGGCCAATCTTCCGGCGAGTATTGCGGAAGGCATTCTCAATGTTGTTGGTGCTGAGAAAGGTGGTGTTGAGCGTGTTGGGTAGACTCAGGCGGTGAAAGGCCAGCAGCTCCTCTTCTCCAGATTCTTCCAGGCTCTCCAATGCTTGCGCGCTGACTCCTTTGAGGAACTCACGCAGGTTCCGTAAGGCCTCTTGTGCTTGCTCGGGCCCCTGCGCGATTCGCAACGCGGCGAAGTGCTCGGCCAACTTCCCGTGATGCTTGCTGGAGAGTTTTCCCCGGATATTGCGCTCTTTGTGAACCAGGCAGCGCTGAATCACCGCGTCGTCCCAGACTTTCAGCACAGCATTCTTGAGCGCTTTGGCGCCATCGAGCACGGCCAAGAGACGGTGCCCTTTCTCGGGCTCAAATCCACGCTCGGTGATCCGCGACAACCAGTCCGCGACAAACGGTTTCGTTCTCGCTCGCTCCGATCTCAAGGTCGAGGATGACCTTCTGTCCGGATGCCGTGAACCCCAGCGCGACCACGGCCGTGAGTTCACCGCCCAACCGGATACCGTCCAACATGAGCGCGACCCATGTCTGCGTGGTGAGGTCTCTTTCCCGTGGCTCGGTGAGCAATCGTGCGCCTTCGTGAGCCCAAACCCGGCTGACTTCAGAGGCGCTGGCTCCCTTGGTCCAGTCGATCGTGTCTTGCACCTCATTGGTGGAAACTCCGTGGGTGTAGGGGCGAATGATGGCGTCTCGAATCTTGTTTTTCTCGTAGCCTTTGGCTGCTTCGTAGCTGGCAAGTTTCACCTCGCTCTTCGTGCCGTCAGAGTGCTCGCGGCGGACCCTGGGGAGAAATGACCGGAAGTTGTGGATGAGGGCGGTCGGAACACCATTCGAAGTTCGATCATGGGTTAGGCAGCGGTTTGCTGCTCGATGCCGTCCACGAAGGTGATTCCTTGCACGACTTTGTCAAGTTGACGATATCCGTTCAGTCGACGCCAGCCTTTCTCGGCTTCCAGGCCGAGCTTGTAGACCATTGAAAGGGTTGCTTTCCTCGATCCGCACCCTTTGGTTTGTCGAGTCCGATGGCGGACCGTGGCAAACGTCGACTCAATCGGGTTTGTCGTCCGGATGTGTCTCCAGTGCTCGGCTGGAAAGTCGTAGAACGTTAGTAGAGTTTCCTTGTCTTTCTTCAGGCAGGCGCACGCTTTCGGATACTTGGCTTCGTAGAGCGTGAAGAACTCGTCATAGGCTTCCAAGGCGGCTTTCTTTGTTTCCGCCATGTAGATTTCATGGATGCGTTCCTTGGCAAGGGGCTGCGCTTTCTTCGGCAGCTTGTCGAGGATGTTGGCTGTCTTGTGCACCCAACATCGTTGCTGTTTGCTTGTCGGGTACTCCTCTTCCAAGGCACTCCAGAACCCGAGAGCTCCATCGGCGATACTCAGTTTCGGAGGGATCTTCAATCCTCGTTTCTTGAGGTCTCTGAGCACATTTTTCCAGGACAGTTTGCTCTCTCGTTCTCCATCGCTGATGGTTACCAATTCCTTGGTTCCATCGGGTAAGGAGCCGACGATTACGAGAACACATGGGCGGTCGTCATTGAGCCTGACATGGAAGTAGATCCCGTCGGCCCAGAGATAGACGTATTCCTTGTCGCTGAGGTCACGCTTGCTCCATTGCTCGCGTTCTTTCTCCCATTGCTCTTCCTCGTCGAACGATGTTGGCTGCAGAAAGACCCGATGCGTTCTCACCGAGGATCGGCTCTAAGGCTCGACTCATCTCGGAGGTTGAGATTCCTCGCAGGTAGAGTGCCGGGATGAGGTTGTCCAGTGAAGCGACTCGGCGTAGGTACGACGGAAGGATGGCGCTGGTGAACCGCTGGCCTGATCGGCGATCATTGATCCTGGGCTGCCGAACAGGAACGTTCCCTATTCCAGTCTGAAGTTGCCGCTTCAGGAAGATGGCCGTTGCGGACGACTTGGCGATGACCCTGGTCATCACGCTGATGTTGATGGGCTTGAATGTAGTCGGAGACTTCGTTGTCGATGGCGGCCTGAAGAAGCATTTGGGCTCCTTGTCGCAGGGTGGCCTCAAGGGCGTTCTGGCAGACGGTGCTTGCTCCTTCCTGGCGAAGGATAGATGCTGATTCGGTAGGGTGGTTGGTGGTTTTCATTGGAGTTCAGTTGTTTGGTAATGGTTGAACTCTTCATGATGCCCCGACCGCCCTCATCCACAACTTCCGGTCATTTCTCACCCTGGGACGGCTGATCTTCTCTCCCTCGACTTCGAGGCTCGACGGAGCGCTGCCGGCCCGACGAGACGGGCCCTCGGTGTCTCGCCCATACGCGGCTCCACAGAGGCTGGTGACTTCCTCGGCCATGACGCTGACCAGTGATTGGCGGACCGCCCCGCGCAGGAATTCGTCGAAGGCCACGGCGGCTTCTCTTGAATCGGCTTGACCGAATTGATGGGTGATCTCAAGGTGTTTCATGGATGGTTGCTGGTTCCTGGTTTTGTATTAATCCGACTCTTCTCATTGAGCGGATCCGGTAACCATCCACCTAAATTTTAACAAGCCAGGGGAAGCTTCCCCGTGAAGTCTTTGTGAAACGTCTATGAAAGCGCGATGAAATCTTTCTAAGCCGAACGTCTATGCTCACATCTGACCGATAAATCAGCTCAGTTTTCTTGCCCAAAGTGTTAGTTTATGTTGCGTTATATGCCGCCTGCCCTTAAGGTCTTGTGTGAAAAAAAAACACAAAAAGACAGGCGGCAAATCCGGCCGAAAAAACGCTTCTCGGAGCTATCAACCGATCTCTCAGGCCCTGAGCGACCCCAGAGTCTTTGCTGATACCGAACTCGGAAATGGTATTCGCGCTCATGGGATGGTCAACCTTTTTCGGGCCGTCTTCGGTAAGGCACGCCGCATCGATGGCGAATGCCCAGGGGCCATCCTCGCCGCCCTGCTGGTATGGCCCATCCTCAAACTCGAGAATTCCAGTATTCATGCTTTCTGTTCGGAGCTTGGCCAGTTCTTGAAGGGCCGCGTAGATGACTGCAAATACAGGGCGAACATTCTTTATCGTGTCATGCGCCGTGAGGACGTCAATTGGCGGACGATGGCCATCGAGCTTTGCAAGAGCATTTTCAACGCCAACTCCGTGGGTCCAGACGATCAGCGAGCGTTCGTCATCGACGACACAATCAAGGTGCGACGGGGCAAGAAGGTCGAGGGCTCCTCTTTGCACTGGGACCACACGGAGAACCGCTATGTCACAGGTCACCAAGTGGTGGAGCTCGGCATCGCCGGTGAAAAGGGATTCCTTCCGGTTGATCGGCAGATTTTCATGGGCGAAAAGGAAGCGGTAGGAAAAGCGCCTGAGAACGAATTCCGAGATAAGAGATGTGCCGCCGCGAGAGACATGGAGAGGGCAAAAAATGAATCGAAACACACGATGTTTCGAAGGATGCTCAAGTCGGCGCTGGATGTGGGATTTCGAGCGGCCTACGTGCTGGGCGACGCTTGGTTCGGTTGCAAAGAGAACATTCGAGCCTCCCTGGATCTCGGCCTCGTCGCCATTTTCCAGATGAAGCGGGGCAACATGAATTACTGGTTGGCGAATCCGCAAACCAACCGGAAAGCAAAGAGCTATACCGCGCCTCAACTCTTCAACAAATACAAGCGTCAGCTCGAGGCATCGAGCTCCAAGGCGCGCTACCGGATTTATCACGTCAAGGTCTGGATCAACTTGGAGACGGAGGCCAAGCGAGCCCCAAAATGGCAGGAGGTGACACTCATCTTCAGCGCCCCGGTGAATCCCAGTTCTGGAGCCTGTCCAGAGAAAGCGTGGGTGGTGTTCCTGACCACGGACATCGAGGCCTCCGTGGAGAAGACGCTTTCAATATATGCCTTGAGATGGTCTGTGCTCGTGAGTGAGAAGTTCTGTAACTGGATCATCATGCGGCGAAGCGTGAACCTTCGGAGCGAGTGAAGTCTATTTCATCAAGGATGAATTTTCGGAACGCTGAACCTTTTCCGCCGTGGTGCAAAAATCCAGGCAGCGTGTTTTTCAAGGCGGCTGAGACAATCATTTCCGAAGGCAGCACGTCTGGGCGGATGGTTCGGATCCAGGTTCCAAAGTGTTTCCAGACCAGACCGTCACATGTCATGGCAAGGTACTGTAACATGCCCTGAGCGATCATGCCGGTCTGCACAAACACATGATATGCGTGCATCTTTCTCTGCACCTGTCTGCGATATTTCTCGGTAGTCCGGTGGAGGTATTGGTTACCATTGCGACGCTTGAGCGGTCGCATAGCGGCCATCCAGAAATGGTATCCGAATGAGTCGACCGAATGCACTGCTTGCTTGAAAGCGACTTCGATCTTGAAACGCAAACTGTAGAGCAAGATGATCTCCTGAGCTTCCATGGTGAGGTCGGTAGACAAGAGGATGATCCGCCCTCTCGTGGGATGATCGACGAGAATGAAGCGGACCATCGCCCCGGCGGGCTTCCACAACAGATCCACCGACTTGAACCGGACAGAGATGTTTCTCTCCCCATATACGGGACTGGGAACGGAACTGAAGCCGCCCGTTCCAAAGACATTCTGGAGCTTCACCGCAGCGCCATACTTTTTCGGTCGTCCGCGTTTGCGTTTGCGTGGCACTGCCGCAGGCCGAAAGCCGGTTGTCGTGCGTCGAACCCTCGTGACCAGCACACCGGAACGCCCCTTGGTGCTCTGGATCACCTTTCCGTTGGCGTAGTAGGCGTCGGCCAGCAAGACGAACTCCTGACCTCTACAGACGGATGCGAGCATCTCGTTGGCCTTGTCGATCAAGGTTCTCCTGTCGCGGTTTGAAGTGACGATACCTTCGTGAATGCGTGCACAGACCGGAACGCAGAAGAAGTATCCGCCAACCTGACAGAGCACGCCGAAGGCCTGAAAGGAATGGCTCATGATGAAGTGGGGCTTGGAATTGGACTCGGACTGTTGATGCAGATACTTCACCGCAGGCATCTTGCGGCCCTCCTTGGACTTCTTGATGCCGTCGAGAACCAGGACGGGGCGACAACCGATCTTGTAGACAGGGAAGTGCTTGATCACGATGGCGAACCAAAGTTCTGCAAGCCGGTCCGTCTTCACGGCATTGCTGTGGAAGAAATGGAGTAAGTGCTCATAGAAGTGTTCTGGCAAGCCGAGAGCGCGGACGAAACTGGGAACCCCGAGGAGGTCATTGCGCACGGAGAAAGCGGCCAAGACGAGCAGAAACCAGAGAAAGGTGCGGGCTCTCGAGAAAGCGGGTCGCAGAAGACAGACGATATTCCACCAAGAAATCCAGAGATCCATAACAAATGATTTGATTTTCCTAAACATTCGCATATATAAGGTAACGACCATGAAAAAGATCAGATCACTGAAAAAAGAGTCCAGAAACTTGCGGCAAAGTTAGCTGCAATCGGGCCAATGCGGCCTGGGAGCATCAGCAAGCAATACCGAGATCGACAACGCCAGCGCGGCGTGTATTACCAACTGAGCTACACGCATAAGATGAGGAGCCGGACTGAACACGTCTGGCCAGACCACGTGAAGGGACTACGAAAAGAAACAGAGGAGTACAAGAAATTCAAGAAACTGACCACCGAACTGATCGATCTGAGCATTGAACTATCCAAGGCGAAGATCGCTCTATTACGCAGTCAGACAGACACGCCAGGCAAAGAGAAACCGGTCTGAGAACTTCCCACTCACGAGGTCTGTGGAAGTCTACTTTAAAGAGGCGAAACAGAACTTTGGCCTGCTCGCCGAACAGAGTGGCGCCTATCAGTATGCCTATGCCTCGGTGCATCTGGCTGCGATGCGATACGCTCTGATTTTCGAGGCCATGCTTCGGAGTGGTCGCTCGAGCTACGGGGAGGTGCGGGACCGGCAAACTGGGCATCTTCGAGTGCTGTGCTTCGCGGGATTGCTTTGGCAATTGTTTCGCAGCCTCATCGAGGGCGCCCTGGACGCCCTAGCCGATACGTTTGGGAAAGAAACTCTCGACCGCATTCTCGAAGCCATCGACAGCGAAGTGGAAGATTTCCTGAATCGAGCCCTCCATATGGATCCCGGATCACTTGAATCTGATCAATGCGCTGAAGTCCTCGGAATAGACTAGCGTAAAGCCCTCGAATTATCGGTCAGATGTGAGTTTGAAGGACTCGGCACGATTCGCCGCAAAATCATCCAGCGTGCCGGACGTCTGACTTGCCCTCAAGGTCGACTCACATTGACACTCGGAGACAATCAGGCCGTCGAAGAAGAACTCGCCTACTACATGATGGCCTCTCGTGAGTGAGAAGTTCTGTAACTGGATCATCATGCGGCGAAGCGTGAACCTTCGGAGCGAGTGAAGTCTATTTTATCAAGGATGAATTTTCGGAACGCTGAACCTTTTCCGCCGTGGTGCAAAAATCCAGGCAGCGTGTTTTTCAAGGCGGCTGAGACAATCATTTCCGAAGGCAGCACGTCTGGGCGAATGGTTCGGATCCAGGTTCCAAAGTGTTTCCAGACCAGACCGTCACATGTCATGGCAAGGTACTGTAACATGCCCTGAGCGATCATGCCGGTCTGCACAAACACATGATATGCGTGCATCTTTGAGAAATGACCGGAAGTTGTGGATGAGGGCGGTCGGAACACCATTCGAAGTTCGATCATGGGTCAGGCAGCGGTTTGCTGCTCGATGCCGTCCACGAAGATGATTCCTTGCACGACTTTGTCAAGTTGACGATATCCGTTCAGTCGACGCCAGCTTTTCTCGGCTTCCAGGCCGAGCTTGTAGACCATTGAAAGGGTTGCTTTCCTCGATCCGCACCCTTTGGTTTGTCGAGTCCGATGGCGGACCGTGGCAAACGTCGACTCAATCGGGTTTGTCGTCCGGATGTGTCTCCAGTGCTCGGCTGGAAAGTCGTAGAACGTTAGTAGAGTTTCCTTGTCTTTCTTCAGGCAGGCGCACGCTTTCGGATACTTGGCTTCGTAGAGCGTGAAGAACTCGTCATAGGCCTCCAAGGCGGCCTTCTTTGTTTCCGCCATGTAGATCTCATGGATGCGTTCCTTGGCAAGGGGCTGCGCTTTCTTCGGCAGCTTGTCGAGGATGTTGGCTGTCTTGTGCACCCAACATCGTTGCTGTTTGCTTGTCGGATATTCCTCTTCCAAGGCGCTCCAGAACCCGAGAGCTCCATCGGCGATACTCAGTTTCGGAGGGATCTTCAATCCTCGTTTCTCGAGATCTCTGAGCACATTTTTCCAGGACAGTTTGCTCTCTCGTTCTCCATCGCTGATGGTTACCAATTCCTTGGTTCCATCGGGTAAGGAGCCGACGATTACGAGAACACATGGGCGGTCGTCATTGAGCCTGACATGGAAGTAGATCCCGTCGGCCCAGAGATAGACGTATTCCTTGTCGCTGAGGTCACGCTTGCTCCATTGCTCGCGTTCTTTCTCCCATTGCTCTTCCTCGTCGAACGATGTTGGCTGCAGAAAGACCCGATGCGTTCTCACCGAGGATCGGCTCTAAGGCTCGACTCATCTCGGAGGTTGAGATTCCTCGCAGGTAGAGTGCCGGGATGAGGTTGTCCAGTGAAGCGACTCGGCGTAGGTAAGGCGGGAGGATGGCGCTCGTGAATCGGTGGCCTGATCGGTGATCATTGATCCTGGGCTGCCGAACAGAAACGTTTCCTATTCCAGTCTGAAGTTGTCGCTTCAGGAAGATGGCCGTTGCGAACGACTTGGCGATGACCCTGGTCATCACGCTGATGTTGATGGGCTTGAATGTAGTCGGAGACTTCGTTGTCGATGGCGGCCTGAAGAAGCATTTGGGCTCCTTGTCGCAGGGTGGCCTCAAGGGCGTTCTGGCAGACGGTGCTTGCTCCTTCCTGGCCAAGGATAGATGCGGATTCGGTAGGGTGGTTGGTGGTTTTCATTGGAGTTCAGTTGTTTGGTAATGGTTGAACTCTTCATGATGCCCCGACCGCCCTCATCCACAACTTCCGGTCATTTCTCAACCGCCATGGATCAATCGGTCGTCGTGAAGGGCGAGGCGGGAAGACCTTCCTTGTTGTAGAGGTTCAGCGTCGCGGGGTTCAACTCGTAGCCAAACCGAACATTCTTTGGCGAGTCGACGTTCTCGTGCCAAACGAGCACGGTCTCGCCGTCGATTCTCGCCTGGGCCCAATGCCACTGATCGGAAGCGTCTTGAATGGCGAAATGCGAGAGCTGAGAGCCCGGGACTTCCAGTGCGGCGCGGAGCCCTTCCTTCCGGCCCATCATCAATCCGGAGCCGACGTGATCGAAGGAAATGCGGATCGCGTTTCTCTCTTTCTTCATTTCCTTGTAAAGAGGGCCCGAGTAGACCACGTCTTGCCCGTAGTTCTTCGCCAGAGCCCAAAGTGCGAGGCGCTGGCCCACGTCTTGTTTGTTCCGCGGATGAATGTCGTGAGCTTCTCCGATGTCGATGATGACCGCCATGCCCGTGTTAGGGATTCGCAGAGCCCGTCGCTGGCCTTCCCGGACGGGGCCCCAACCGCCGCCAGCGGGATCGGCGATCGGCTCTCTGAAATTGGCCAGCTGCACCCAGTAGAAGGACAACTCGTCATTCTCAAAGACAGTACGCCATCCCTTGACCAGGGCCTCTTTCATGAACTCATAGCGGAGACCGTCCCCCGCGTTGGACTCGCCCTGATACCAGATGGCGCCACGCGCACTCAGCGGCGTGAGGGCGTGAACCATGCCATTGTAGATCTGCACCGCGCCGCCCTTGGGCTTGGGCGGCTCGCTGCCGGACGCTTTCACCTCTTCGATGGCTTCCAGATTCTCCACGTAGTTTTTCAATTCTTCCACTTGCTGAAATCCGAGCGGTGGCGTCCACGGCTCGATGCGCGTGCCTCCCCAATTGGTGCCGACCAGGCCAATGGGCGCGTCGAGGTGCTTGGCAAGCTCACGACCAAAAAAATAGCCGACGGCGCTGAAATCTCCGATCGTTTCCGGCGAACAGATTTGCCACTGACCACGCGGGTCATCCTGAGGCTCGGGACCGGCGACATGACCGGGCACGTTGAATAAGCGAATGCTAGTATGCTTTGCCTTGGCGATCTCCTTGCCAGCATCCATCGAAGCTTTCACGCTCCACTCCATGTTGGACTGACCGGAACAGAGCCACACCTCACCAAGCCACACGTCTGTTAGGCTGATCGTATTCGAACCCTTGATGGTCATGGTGTGAGCTTTCCCATCTGCCGGCATGGCGGGAAGATCGATGCGCCACTGCCCCTCGGCGGAAGCTTTTCCGGATCGGCTCTCGTCGGCCAAGGAGACCGTGACATTTTCTTCAGGATCGGCCGTGCCCCAGACCCGGATGGGCTGGTTCTGCTGCAGGACCATGTGATCGCCAAAAATCTTGGAAACGTGAACGTCCGCGCCGGCGTCCACAAGGCCAACGATCGAGAGGGCAAACAGAGGGATGGCAGAGAATCTTGAGTTGAACTTCATGCGGCTTGTTATCACGAGGGCCGATGCCAGTCGATCCGTGTTTGAAAAATCCGCCAGAAATCTTCGCGACCTCCCCGCCCGCCACGCCCCCCGTCGCCCATCGCGCTACCTTTCCTCCAAGGCCCGGTAAACTGCCCGTGCGCGATCCATCTGCGACTTTACATGGTCGAAGCGGGACGGAAGGATGCGATCGCGTGCCTTCACATCGCGCCATAGCCGGTCGATCCAGCGAATAAAGTAACGGGCGTGCTCCTTCACCGGCATGGGATGATCCGCCACCCTCACATAGATTGGGCTGGTGTGAGCGAACGGCCGCGGACCGGCATCCGGATGGCCTTCACCGTAAGCCCGCAGCGCCAGCCATCCGCTGACCGGCAGGTCAACCTGAGTTTGCAAGTCGATCGCCGTCTCATCGCTCTCTCGCGCCGCGCGCGAAGCCATCACTTCGCCGTTGAAGATCACTTCCAGCCGCTTGAGTGGAAACGGTGAGGTGGCTTGACAGGAAGCGACGACTTCTCCGGGCCCGCTCATAACCAACTCCTCCCCCAGATCTCTTCCATCGACAGAGAACACCAGCATCGGCCCGTTGGTCACGAAACTCTTTCCCTAGCGCAATCCCTCAATCCATGCGCCGTAGGAGAGCTCTCCTGCTTCGATCTTCACGTAAGCGCGCACTTCTCCTGGCCGACGGGCCGGTATCCGGTTGGAGAAGCAGTCCGTGCCGGCCGACGCGGGGATGCGAAAACCACAACCTAACAACCGGTACCACAACGCCATATTGGCTTCCTCGTTGGCGCCCATGACATCGATCGAATCCACCGTTCCCAATGCCACATCCATGGGCAAGGCCTTGGCGGAATAGGCACTGAGATACGGATCGAGCACCACATGCGCTGGGTGGGTGTAATTGACGTGACCTCTCTGTTCATGCGTGTGATGCGCGATGTCCGCATTGGTCGTGTAATCGTGAGGGTGTATCGTGTGCATGAAACCCGTGAAGATCGGCTCGACCAATCGCTCGAGGTTCAGGAAACTCTTCGTTCCAGTAGAGCAAGGTCTCCTCCGTCGACACCTTGTCCGGCCGGCCGCGGAAGTATTCGCGATCAAAGACTCCATCTCCGTCACTATTGGTCACCATGAGATTGGCGACGTGCAGGTCTTCACCGGCGCAAAGCAGGCACATCGCTCGGGGTGACTGATACCAGTAGCCACGGCCGTAGTTGGCGTGGATGTGACTCTCGCCGGAATACCAGCCTAGCGATGGCTGATCCGTCCAGCGCTCGAGAAGCAGCTCGAGATCGTTCTCTCCGCCCGCCCGAACTTCGAAGTCTCCGTGAAACGGGCGGTATTCCGGGCCGCGATACGCGATCACCCGATAGGCGCCCTCCGGCAGCTCCAGGGTCGCTTCCCCCTGCGCATAAAAGTGCATCTTGCCCTGACTCATGTCGTAGAGCGCCTCTTCAGGAGCGTGATATTTCCCGCCCTTTCGCTGAACGACGATCCGGGCGTTCGTCGGCCCTTTGGATGCCGCCTCCAGCACACGAAACGTGACCTTGGCGGCGGGCTCCGAAAAATCGCGCCGGGACAGCGTGATCTCGCGATCGATCCCACGACCAAGCTGACGGAGGATGAAAGAGGTCGCCCCGCGGCGGTTGTCGGTGAAGAGCAAGCGCTCGCCGTCCTGTGATACGGACGGGTGGTCTTCGTCGCCCTGCCCGAAAGAGATCCGTTCCGCAGCGTCCGGAAGGTCGATCGGAATGCGAAAAAGATCGTAGTGAGCTCCTCCCAGATCGCTCACAACGTAAAGTTCCCGATCGTCCGCCGAGAACTCCAGGGCGAAGATTCGCGAGGGGAACTCAAAGCATTTCTCGGGTGCGCCACCGTCTGCATCAACGGACCACACCAGGGCTTGGGGCCCGCGATTCGTGTGCCCGGCATGGGCCTTAACTAATGACATGAAACGATGACATCGGAGCTGATGAGAGCAACCGTAGCTGAACCGCAAGGCGACGCCCGCGAGGGTGGGGCTGAAGGAAGCGGCAGGCAAATCCGCGGCCATAGGAACACGAACCGGCAGCGAGGCAGGCTGTGGGCGGCGAGCGTGCTAGTAAACGCGAAGCCCAAAGCTCATCAAGACACGGCAAGTAGAGCCGGATGGGATGCGGAGAAAGTTAAGGACCTTACCCGGGGAGATCTCTCCTGTGAGAGCAGGAGAGAAGTCAGCAGAAGCCATAGTAGCAGAGAGCAGAGCCGGGGGCTGGAAGAAGCCCGTGGAAACTGTGAAACCGGAAAACGCTCTCCTGTGAAGGGCGGAAGGAACCAACAGCAGCGCTCTACGGAGCATTGCACCCCAGGGCAGAATACGCCCCGACGTCAGCAGGACTTACGGACAAAGGATCCCGAATTCCTGGGCGAACCCAAAGAGCCCACGCGATGCAGTCGCGGCAAGCCCTGCGGAGAGAGGAACTCCTGGAGGTGCGCGTGAACCGCGAACGGACAGCAAAGCTGGAGGGACTGATGGAGAAGGCCATCAGGTCGGGAAACTGGGGAGCCGCTCTTTACGCCGTTGAGCGTAATGACGGGGCACCCGGCCCCGACGGCATGAGGGCCGACGAACTCAGAGCGCACCTCGCCATCCATGGCGAAGTGATCAAGAAGAGGCTGCTAGAGGGCAGCTACAAGCCCGGCGCTGCAAAGCGTCGAGACATCCCCAAGCTCAGCGGCGGAACCCGCCCGCTGAGCATCCCAAACGTGCAAGATCGCTTCGTGCAGCAACTTCTGCTCGGGGTGCTCCGGCCGGTGTTCGAACCCCGTTTCAGCGAAAGCAGTTACGGATTTCGTCCCGGACGCAGCGCCCACGATGCGGTGGAAGCCGCCCAGAGCTTTGCCCGGGAGGGGTTTACCCACGTCGTCGACATGGACATTACCAAGTTCTTCGACAAGGTGAACCACGACATCCTGATGAGTAAAATTGGGACCGTGATAGGGGACAAAGCCGTGATGAAACTCATCGGCAAATACCTGCGAGCCGGGGTGGTGATGCCCGACGGGTTAAAGGTCAGCAGCGAAGAAGGAACGCCGCAAGGCGGCCCGCTTTCGCCGCTACTGGCCAATATCTACCTCGACGCGCTGGACAAGGAGCTGGAGAAACGCGGACTGCGATTCGCCCGCTACGCCGATGACTGCAACATTTACGTAAAGAGCCAAACCGCAGCGGAGCGTGTGCTTGCCAGCCTCACTGGCTGGATCAAGCGCCACCTCCGGCTGGAGATCAGCGAGAGCAAAAGCGGGGTGGGGAGGCCTTGGGAACGGAAGTTCCCGGGGTTCATCATCACCAGCGCGCTGCTCATCGGGATTGCTCCTGCAAGCCTCACCCGGTTTGAAGACCGCGTGAGAGAACTCTGGAACGCCCGGCAACCACTGACCAGCGAGCAACTGCGCGATCAATGGCGAAGTTACGTGAACGGCTGGTGGGGCTACTACCGGCGCTGCGAATGGCGACGGGACATCTACCGGAAAGAACCGTGGATCCGTCGCCACATTCGCAAATGCTTCTGGCAACGTTGGCATAAAAGCAAGGGACGGGAATCCGCCCTGCGCCGACTCGGCGGTAGGCCGACTCGGCGGTAGGCCGACTCGGCGGTAGGCCGACTCGGCCTACCGCCGAGTCGAGCCATCGTCGGGAGGAGCAGTCGTGGAGCGTGGCGCATGGCGGGAAACCCTGTCATGCACGAAGCCCTCAACAACCGAACTCTGAGACGCTACGGGTTCCTGATGCCATCAGACCTCAAGAGTTAAGACCAAATGGATCCAATCGCCGGATGCGGTCCCGCATGTCCGGTGGTGTGGGAGGGGCGGCAGGCGCAATCCTGCCGCCTCGACCCGATCCCTCCTGTTCCAGGTGATGATTGGCCACATCACGGTGGGTCACGAAAACGAGGCGCTCCCCATTCTTCGACAGCGCGAAGGCGCCGTCCCTCCGTTGCTCCAATCCCACAACCGGATCGAGTCGACCGCTTTCCAAGTGCTCACATCTGACCGATAAATCAGCTCAGTTTTCTTGCCCAAAGTGTTAGTTTATGTTGCGTTATATGCCACCTGCCCTTAAGGTCTTGTGTGAAAAAAAACACAAAAAGACAGGCGGCAAATCCGGCCGAAAAAACGCTTCTCGGAGCTATCAACCGATCTCTCAGGCCCTGAGCGCCCCCAGAGTCTTTGCTGATACCGAACTCGGAAATGGTATTCGCGCTCATGGGATGGTCAACCTTTTTCGGGTCGTCTTCGGTAAGGCACGCCGCATCGATGGCGAATGCCCAGGGGCCATCCTCGCCGCCCTGCTGGTATGGCCCATCCTCAAACTCGAGAATTCCAGTATTCATGCTTTCTGTTCGGAGCTTGGCCAGTTCTTGAAGGGCCGCGTAGATGACTGCAAATACAGGGCGAACATTCTTTATCGTGTCATGCGCCGTGAGGACGTCAATTGGCGGACGATGGCCATCGAGCTTTGCAAGAGCATTTTCAACGCCAACTCCGTGGGTCCAGACGATCAGCGAGCGTTCGTCATCGACGACACAATTAAGGTGCGACGGGGCAAGAAGGTCGAGGGCTCCTCTTTGCACTGGGACCACACGGAGAACCGCTATGTCACAGGTCACCAAGTGGTGGAGCTCGGCATCGCCGGTGAAAAGGGATTCCTTCCGGTTGATCGGCAGATTTTCATGGGCGAAAAGGAAGCGGTAGGAAAAGCGTCTGAGAACGAATTCCGAGATAAGAGATGTGCCGCCGCGAGAGACATGGAGAGGGCAAAAAATGAATCGAAACACACGATGTTTCGAAGGATGCTCAAGTCGGCGCTGGATGTGGGATTTCGAGCGGCCTACGTGCTGGGCGACGCTTGGTTCGGTTGCAAAGAGAACATTCGAGCCTCCCTGGATCTCGGCCTCGTCGCCATTTTCCAGATGAAGCGGGGCAACATGAATTACTGGTTGGCGAATCCGCAAACCAACCGGAAAGCAAAGAGCTATACCGCGCCTCAACTCTTCAACGAATACAAGCGTCAGCTCGAGGCATCGAGCTCCAAGGCGCGCTACCGGACTTATCACGTCAAAGTCTGGATCAACTTGGAGACAGAGGCCAAGCGAGCCCCAAAATGGCAGGAGGTGACACTCATCTTCAGCGCCCCGGTGAATCCCAGTTCTGGAGCCTGTCCAGAGAAAGCGTGGGTGGTGTTCCTGACCACGGACATCGAGGCCTCCGTGGAGAAGACGCTTTCAATATATGCCTTGAGATGGTCTGTGGAAGTCTACTTTAAAGAGGCGAAACAGAACTTTGGCCTGCTCGCCGAACAGAGTGGCGCCTATCAGTATGCCTATGCCTCGGTGCATCTGGCTGCGATGCGATACGCTCTGATTTTCGAGGCCATGCTTCGGAGTGGTCGCTCGAGCTACGGGGAGGTGCGGGACCGGCAAACTGGGCATCTTCGAGTGCTGTGCTTCGCGGGATTGCTTTGGCAATTGTTTCGCAGCCTCATCGAGGGCGCCCTGGACGCCCTAGCCGATACGTTTGGGAAAGAAACTCTCGACCGCATTCTCGAAGCCATCGACAGCGAAGTGGAAGATTTCCTGAATCGAGCCCTCCATATGGATCCCGGATCACTTGAATCTGATCAATGCGCTGAAGCCCTCGGAATAGACTAGCGTAAAGCCCTCGAATTATCGGTCAGATGTGAGCCAAGTGCAGCCAGGCCACGGCCCATTGACCGCCGGATCGCTGAAAGTCACCTAACAACCGATCTCCCGCAGGATCGAAATGCAGGCGTCCGCGAACTCGGTGGCCCTTCGACAACGGCAACTCCGCGCCATCTCGGGTGCGGATGAGCGTCAAGGAGCCGTGCCGCAAATCGTTCCCTCGAAGAAAGGCAATCGCCTCGCCATCGGGCGCGAAGACCGGGTGGCAGTCCATTCCCGGGGCACGCGTCAAACGCGTCCATCACACCGCCGCCGACCGGCAGACGCCAAATCGCCCCTTGATAGGAACAGACAATGTGGTCTCCGTCCGGCGACAAGCGCGGATGAACGGCCCCTTGGAGCACCCTCGCTTGCTTGCGGACGGGCTTGGCCGCCTCTTCCCAGGCCACGCGGCGCTGCTCCGCAGTGCCGCGGCCCTTCCTTGCCCAGCGTCCCCAGACTCTGAGGTACTCGGGAACCATCAGCTCGCGGTCGCCGTCGGCATCCCACGCATCGAAAACGCGCTCGGCCAGTGCGGGATGCGCCAGTCTGGCACCGCCGTGGCGGACAAACTCTCCGCGCTGAATGAAGCCATCCTCATTGTCGTCCATCCTCTGCAGCAGGGCCTTGGCCTCATCCGTGATGAGGCGATTCAAGATGTATTCGGCTCGACTCACGGTTCCATCCCGGTCGGCGTCCGCCGCCATGAAGATGCCTCGGCGGGCCTGAGCTGTCAGGTAGGCTCCGTTCTCGATGTACTCGACCTGCGAATGGCGCCCGTCGCCATCGCGATCGATCGATCGGAACTGACGATCGTAAAGGTCCAAGGTCGCTGTCGATGCACCAAGCTCATAGCGGGCGCCCAATCGCTCCAGCAGGTCGGCGCCATCGAACGAGACCTCCTGAGCAAGGAGAACGGTCCCGAGAAAGGTCGCGAGTCCCGTCACGGCGAGCAGCGTCACCCTCGCCGTTATCGCATTCGTGATGGCCCCCGGTCTCAGCACGCAGACAATCTACCCGGTTTCGCCTCGGACTGTCACGTGGCAAAAGGGCGTTCCATCGACGCTCCAGCCATTCTCATCACCCTGGATTCCTTGAACCGCAGGTGGCCCGACCCTTCCGCGGGGCGGGGATTCGGATTCGCAAAGCCCGGCTCGGCGGGCCACGGCCACTTCATGGGACCGCCCCCCCAGCGGTTCAGGAATCCAGGGTGATGTCGACCATGAGATCGTGGCTGACGCGTTCGAGGTCTTCTTGCAAAGCCGCCAATTCTTGGCTCGCCGGCACCTCGAGAACAGCGTGAGCCCGAAACAGCGTCTCGCCGGACATGGGAGCGCTCTCCGTGCTCGTTTCGATCTCCTGCACATTGATCCCGCGAGCGGCGATCACCCGAGTCAATTGCCGCACGATGTCGGGGCGGTCGTGCCCCACGAGGTCCAGCCTGACTTCCCGGGTCGCCGGGGCGCGCTCGGACACGCCTTCGTCGGCCACGGTGATTTTGAGGCCCGGTCCGTCCAGTTCGCGAAGCGCCTGGCCCAGTCGGGCACGATGCTCCGCGGGCACCTCCACGTGGAGGATTCCGGCGAACTGACCGGCCAGATGCGCCATGCGGCTCTCCAACCAATTCCCCTCATGATCCGCCACCAGGGAAGCCAGCGCCTCGACCAATCCGGGACGGTCTTTTCCGATCACAGTGAGGACGAGTGACTGACGATTCATGAGTGCGGGAGCGGGACGGCTAGGGCGAGGGCGTAGCATGCTCGAAGCCCGGCCCCATGGTAACGCAGGTGTCGCCCAATCCGCAAGCGGAGCCCGGAATCAGCAGCGATTCCGTAAGACGGCGTCGGAAAGAGTCGTAATGGCCTGAATTGGTGGGTGTTGAGCGTGTTGAAGCTGGCGCTAGGAGGGCGAACAGTTTCGTGTGGCGGTTCTCGGGCGAATTTCGGAGGGCTCGAGCCACGAAATGGATCCCCCTGTCGGCAATAGGCAACAGGGAGCCAGACCGCTCCGATGGCGGACGCGAACCCAAGGTTACCGAGAGCGCGGGGCGGGCGTTCCTCAGCCCGGAGCCGGTGGCGGCCACCATCGATCCTCTCGCATGGAGGCGGCGATTTGACGGGCAAAATAGATGGCCGTGTGTCCACGGCGTATCTCTGGCTTCAAGTTGCGCTTGTGGAAGCAGTGGAACACGGCGTGGGCCATGAACATGATCAGCCACAGAACGAGAATGGAATTGGGATGATGATGATAGCAATGACCGGAATGCCAGCGGGAGCAGAGTTCGTTAAAGCCTTCGTTTTCGACCTTCCAACGGTCGTGCCCGAAATGGAAGATGGTCTTGGCATCGGCCATTGAGCGGGGCATGGTCGTCGCCCACCACCAGTGGCTATCGATGGGAGTCTCGACCCAATCCCCAGCGACGCGCTCGCGACGGATGCCAGTCTCATGGGAATGAACAACGCGAAGAGGAGTGTGAATGGATTCAGTGCAGAAGCCCTCAGCCTCTTGTAAACGAACGTGCCGCGCGGGCTTGCCCGGTGCAGCCGGAGTCTCAAATGATTCTGGCTCTTGCTCCTCAAGGGGCAGGAGCGTGCGGGCTTCGGACAATAGCTCAGGCTGATTATCCTTGAGTACGGCAACAAGGTATTTGCCGTGGTCTTCAAGAAGATTGATCACGGAGGGACGCAGGTAGAGCGCATCGGCAGTGAGCACGTCAAAGCAGCGTGGGTGGTCCTTAAGGACGCGAGTTATCAGCCGTATAGCCGCAGCGACTTCGTCGTCTCCAGGATCTCCGTCTTCACCAGGCTCAAGCATTTCCACGTCGAGAAGCAATTGAAAATCCTCACAGATAATCTGAAACGCGACCAAGCGGTGGTAGAACTGTGTTTTGACCTCGTCTCCGACGGCGATCCGGCGTTGGAGACGCTTTGGACAACAACGTTTGTAGCTACAGTGAGTTTCGTGACCATCGACGGCGGCAAGCATCCAACCGCGCTGTGGGGCAAGGATTTTGTTGCGTTTGAGGCAGAAGTAAATGTGTCCGAGACACCCTCGCACACTGTCAGGCTCGATGCGCTCGGAGACATACGCCAGTTCGTCGGCGCTGGGCAAACGGTGATTACCGAGCCAACGGGTCCAGCTGCTCTTGTTCCGGTGTTGCTCGAGTTCGTTGAAGCTTGGTAACCGGCAGCAGAACATGGCGAAGAATGCTGCCGGGAAAACTCGAGTGGGAATCTGTGGTTTGGGACGAGAGTCACGCACCCGCAGCCTCCACTGTTGGCGGAGGCTGAAAATCTTGTCCGAGTAAGTTAGTAGTCGCGTGAGAATGGTCGCTTCTTTTTTGGTGGAGAATTGCGCCCGGACTTGGCTTTGCCGGCTGATTTCTTACCGGTCTTGCCCTTCTTCTTGGCGGAGCTACTCGCCGCTCTGGCCTTGGTTTTTGCCTCCTCGAGTCGGAGGCGCCCCTGCTCGTCGAGGGCTTCCAGCAGAGCATTCGCCTTCTGGAAATCATCGATCCAGCGTCTCGCCTGAGCTTCCAACGGTCTGGGGACGTGCAGCATGGTGGTCTTGCCCTTGCGAGTCTGACCGATGGCCAAGGAGCGATGGCGCAAGGAGTCGTCGGAAGCGCAACGGCAAGTGGGCTTGCCGCATTTACGAGAGAGTTCGATGGGCGAGCCGTGAAGGAAGCCTTCGGCCTGGTCGAGGAACTGGCGGAGGCGGCTGCGAATCTGGCGTTCGGTGGGGGGCAGGGAGTTTCTGCTTGGCATGAAGGTCGGCTCGTCCGGCGCCCTGTAATATAAGACTATTACAGAAACAAGCTTAAAAAAGATGAAATAACGAATGCGAATTTGCCATGGGGTCAAAAATGGGCGCTGCCGATCCGAATTACCCAAAAATACAGGGCTTGAGCCGCCTCAGCCGCCTATCTTACGGAATCGCTGCCGCCGGGACCACGCCATCGCCATCGGGGTCACTCTCAAGATCCATCGCGTGCCAGCCGCGGGAACGGGCAAACAACCCACAGCTCGACTTCAAGAACTTGCGGAAACCGCGCCGCGTCGACCGGTCGCCTCTTGTGCATATCTCGGAACTCGCGGCTCACGCCTCTCTGCGCTCGCTGGCCGGCAGACAAAAAACTTTCTCGCTCCGAGGCGAGGTGGCTCAGGGAAACTCAAATTCAAGAGGGCGGAGAGCGACGCCACGCCGGGAAACGTTGGCCTCGATTTTAGGAAGATCCAAAAAGGCTTTGGAGAAGATCACCTCACTGGGCTCGGCCTGTTGCTGGAGCTTGGCGGTAAAATTCACGGCACTTCCAAAATAATCCAGGCCTGTGTCCAGTCGAACCGCCAGACAAAGGCCGTGGTGCACCGAAGTCCTCAGCGCCAGTGGGTGCTCGAGGCCCGGCCCAAACCGCTCTCTCATCTGAAACGCCGCCTGAAGGCCAGACTCGGGATCCCGGAAACTCGCCATCAAACCGTCCCCCATGGTCTTGACCACCGATCCCCGGTGAGCTCCCACAATCTGTTGCAGCGCGATGAAATGATTCCGTACCCGACGGAACGCTTCCGCATCTCCCAGCGTCGCGTAGAGCTTCGTCGACTCAACGAGATCGGCGAAGAGAATGGGGGTTGGGCACCTTAAAAAGAACCTGCACAACCTGCACAGCTGTCGTACAACGAGATCGGCGAAGAGAATGGGGGTTGGGCACCTTAAAAAGAACCTGCACAACCTGCACAGCTGTCGTACAACGAGATCGGCGAAGAGAATGGGGGTTGGGCACCCAACTCCAAGCTCAGGCCGGTGGCGATGGAGTCTTCGGAGAAAAGGTCTCGAAATAGCTGAAAGCCAAATACCTCCGCCGGTCGAAGGACCGCGGGATCTTCCGCCAATTTCTCGAGCACCACGCCCCCCGGGGAATCTTCACCGTTCACGAAGTGAAAGTGAGCGCTCTCCGCAACCTCGAGATCCCGGTTCGTTTCAACGCTGCCCGCGATCCAGTGCACTTCCTTTTTCCCGCTGTCCGGGTTCACTTCGAGCTCAATGGCATTCAGCCTCAACACCGCCGGTCTGAGGCGGTAGTGTAGTCCGCCCTACAGATAATCCATTTTAAGCTTGCACTCAAGTCGGAGAGTGTTAGTTTAATGGAAATGAGAACTGCTGTGCCGATCAACCTTGAAGCAAGCCTGCGAAACAAGCTCCTGCGTTTCAGCAAGGCGTCCAACGTTTCTCCGAAATTGAGAGTTCGTTCCAAGATCGCGCTTCTCGCCAGCGAGGGGATGACCAATAAGCGGATCGCGGAAGAACTTGGATTGGACGAACTACAGGTGGGCCGCTGGCGAAAGAGGTTCGCAGAGATGGGGCTGGCGGGAATCGAGAAGGACAAGACCCGTCCTGGACGTATCAAAGCTTTGCCGAAGAGCAAGGAAAGTGAGATCATTCGGATGACGTTGGAGGAGACGCCCAAAGGATGTACTCACTGGAGTCGATCGCTCTCGTGAGTGAGAAGTTCTGTAACTGGATCATCATGCGGCGAAGCGTGAACCTTCGGAGCGAGTGAAGTCTATTTTATCAAGGATGAATTTTCGGAACGCTGAACCTTTTCCGCCGTGGTGCAAAAATCCAGGCAGCGTGTTTTTCAAGGCGGCTGAGACAATCATTTCCGAAGGCAGCACGTCTGGGCGGATGGTTCGGATCCAGGTTCCAAAGTGTTTCCAGACCAGACCGTCACATGTCATGGCAAGGTACTGTAACATGCCCTGAGCGATCATGCCGGTCTGCACAAACACATGATATGCGTGCATCTTTCTCTGCACCTGTCTGCGATATTTCTCGGTAGTCCGGTGGAGGTATTGGTTACCATTGCGACGCTTGAGCGGTCGCATAGCGGCCATCCAGAAATGGTATCCGAATGAGCCGACCGAATGCACCGCTTGCTTGAAAGCGACTTCGATCTTGAAACGCAAACTGTAGAGCAAGATGATCTCCTGAGCTTCCATGGTGAGGTCGGTAGACAAGAGGATGATCCGCCCTCTCGTGGGATGATCGACGAGAACGAAGCGGACCATCGCCCCGGCGGGCTTCCACAACAGATCCACCGACTTGAACCGGACAGAGATGTTTCTCTCCCCATATACGGGACTGGGAACGGAACTGAAGCCGCCCGTTCCAAAGACATTCTGGAGCTTCACCGCAGCGCCATACTTATTCGGTCGTCCGCGTTTGCGTTTGCGTGGCACTGCCGCAGGCCGAAAGCCGGTTGTCGTGCGTCGAACCCTCGTGACCAGCACACCGGAACGCCCCTTGGTGCTCCGGATCACCTTTCCGTTGGCGTAGTAGGCGTAGTAGGCGTCGGCCAGCAAGACGAACTCCTGACCTCTACAGACGGATGCGAGCATCTCGTTGGCCTTGTCGATCAAGGTTCTCCTGTCGCGGTTTGAAGTGACGATACCTTCGTGAATGCGTGCACAGACCGGAACGCAGAAGAAGTATCCGCCAACCTGACAGAGCACGCCGAAGGCCTGAAAGGAATGGCTCATGATGAAGTGAGGCTTGGAATTGGACTCGGACTGTTGATGCAGATACTTCACCGCAGGCATCTTGCGGCCCTCCTTGGACTTCCTTGATGCCGTCGAGAACCAGGACGGGGCGACAACCGATCTTGTAGACAGGGAAGTGCTTGATCACGATGGCGAACCAAAGTTCTGCAAGCCGGTCCGTCTTCACGGCATTGCTGTGGAAGAAATGGAGTAAGTGCTCATAGAAGTGTTCTGACAAACCGAGAGCGCGGACGAAACTGGAAACCCCGAGGAGGTCATTGCGCACGGAGAAAGCGGCCAAGACGAGCAGAAACCAGAGAAAGGTGCGGGCTCTCGAGAAAGCGGGTCGCAGAAGACAGACGATATTCCACCAAGAAATCCAGAGATCCATAACAAATGATTTGATTTTCCTAGACATTCGCATATATAAGCTAATGACCATGAAAAAGATCAGATCACTGAAAAAAGAGTCCAGAAACTTGCGGCAAAGTTAGCTGCAATCGGGCCAATGCGGCCTGGGAGCATCAGCAAGCAATACCGAGATCGACAACGCCAGCGCGGCGTGTATTACCAACTGAGCTACACGCATGAGATGAGGAGCCGGACTGAACACGTCTGGCCAGACCACGTGAAGGGATTACGAAAAGAAACAGAGGAGTACAAGAAATTCAAGAAACTGACCACCGAACTGATCGATCTGAGGTAACTGATTAGCGATCCTAACCAGCAAACGCCACAGGCATCTCATGCAAGGGTACGCTCGCCTGCGACGATTTTGGCAAGCGACTTGAATACGGAACTCGCTCCTCGCAGCGAGAGAGTCGAGAGCACACTCTCGAATGCCGCGTAGGCATTGGCTCCCCGCTCCGTCTTGGAACATTGCGACACCTTGCGGACGACGATCGCCGGCCTGAGCATCCGCTCGGCGATGTTGTTGGTCGGCTCTACCTCCGGATCCTCCAAGAACATCGTTAAATTCCCTTGGTCAAAGTGCCGGCCAAGCTCATTGCGCATGCGTTGGTTGTCGGGATCTTTGAGCGTCCGGTCTCGCAGGTAATGATCGAGTTCATAGATCTTTTTCAAGCTCTCTTCCTCGTATTGGTTTAAAGTCGACTCGCCGTTGTGGTACTGCTGCCAAAGCCTCAGACACTGTCGAAGCGAATTCTTCAGTCCCTCGCAGAAACTTCGTGCCCGCCCTCGCTTCTTCTCCAGAACTTCAGAGAGATTCTTCACAATATGGCTCATGCACTTTTGCATGTCCATCTGCGAAAATCGCTCCGCGTCGTAGCTCCGGAACCGATCGGTTCCAAGCACACACTCACAGGCCGCCGTGATGACTTCGGCCACTTCTTCGGCTCGGTGGCGTGATCGAATCTGAAAATACACCGCATTCTCCTGGCGGCTCACGAATCCCATCAGGCAACTCGTCTTGCCCCCCGTTCGCCATCCCGTATCATCCGTGTTGACGTCATCGGATTGCTGGATGGCTGCTTTGATTCGCTCCGCCTCTTGGCTGATCGCTCCATCGCCGTTTCCCAATTTCAGGGCGTCTTGTGTCAGGGCGCTCTGGCTGAGATCAATGCCGCAAATCTCGCGAACAATCGGAGGAACTTTGCGTAGAGTCACCCCGAAGTGATAGTGCAGAGCCAGTCCAAACGACCGAACCCTGGGACCCACACGGTGAGCGGTGGCCCCGTGTGGGTCGAGCGGCAAGTCCCGGTGAGTTCCTCGCGCGCAGTAGCCACAACTGCATGCTTCGACTTCCACTTTCCAGGTCGATATGTCTCGGGCAATCTTTTCCGGCACATCGACCGTGCTTGCCGTCTCCAGACGAGTTCCAAGCCTGCCTCCGCATCGAGGACAATTTGACGACCGCCCCTTGGGCAATCGGGCTTCCATGCTTCGAACATTGTCATCCGGCCCAATCTCCGGTTCCTCCCGCCGCCGGAAGGACCCTCGGCCCGGCTTGCGTCCCGGTCTTTTCGGGTTGGCCTCGGGTTTTCCCTTCGAGAACGGAGCCGCCGATCTGTTCTGCTTGCGCTTCAACTCATCCAATTCTTTGCGCAGTCTTCGATCTTCCTCGCGAAGCTTCAGATTCTCCGCCTCCAACTGAGCAAACTGCTCCTGTAGATCACGGACGAGCCGGATCAGTTCTCTCGTGGGGAGCGATTCAAGAGAATCGGACGACATCAATGGTTAAGATGTCTTAATCATCGAAGCTGTCAAGAGCTTGTTAGATGCGCTAATCAGTTACGATCTGAGCATTGAACCCCATAGTTTCATAAATCGGGGCAAGAATTCCAAGAAAATAGTGGCAGGGGCCTTTGGGATAAGGTTAATTTGGAATCTACCAAAACACCAAACACTTCAACCCAAAAGCCACCTACAGTGAGAGTAGCACGACGTACGATTAATGCAAAGTCCAGAACGATTCCGGCGATCAAATTTGAAGATCAAGAACTGACCTCTTTCGGCGGTCTCGTTATCTTTCAGAAGCTCTTTCAGGAATTGGATCTGGAGGGGAAGCTTCAGCAGTGCTTTGATCCACTGGATCGGCGCATGTCCCGCTTCTACAAGTTCCACAAGGTTTTCATGTGTCTTATCGTGCATCTTATACTGGGCTACCGGATGCTTCGCGATATGGACTACTACCGAGATGATCCCCTTGTACGGCAGGTTTTGGGGATGCACCAATTGCCCAGTGTCCCAACGATGAGCCGGACGTTGGGAGAGGTCGATTGTCAAAGCCTTGAGAGGATGAGGGAAATGAATCATTTCGTTTGCCTGTCGCGACTTCAGGAGGAGGGAATCAAACGCATCACGCTTGATTTGGACGGAAGCGTGCAGAGCACGAGTCGCCATGCGGAAGGGACGGCTGTGGGATTTAACAAGAAGAAAAAAGGCGAGCGCAGTTATTATCCGCTGCTCGCGACGATCTCCCAAACCGGACAGATTCTCGACTTCCTTCATCGAAGTGGCAACGTCCATGACTCCAATGGCGCGGTGGAATTTCTTCGCTACTGCGTGGAAAAGATCCGCAAGGTGCTGCCTGATGTGCAGATCGAGTTGCGCGCCGACAGCGCGTTTTTCAGCGATCAGATGGTTTCCAGAGGCAAAGACCCTTGGCCTGGAATTATACGTTCTCGGTGCCTTTCGAGCGGCTTGTGGAACTCAAGGGCATCATTGAGAAGCGCCGTCGCTGGTCCCGAACCCGAGGCGGAGAGGGAAAAACTCATCACTTCGAAATCCGCTGGAAGCCAAAAAGTTGGGCGCGCAAAGCGCGCATTTTGTGCATTCGAACCATGAGGCGCACTCAGCGCAAAGGACCGCTCCAACTGGAGCTTTTCGAACCAGTCGAGGAGAACTATGAATACAAGGCGATCATCACCAACAAGACAAACACGGCCGCTCATGTGGTGAAATTTCATGAAGGGCGTGGCTCTCAGGAGAAGATTTTTGGCGAAGCCAAGAGCCAGGCCCAGATGGACTATATTCCGGCCAAGCGACGTGCCACCAACGAAGCTTTCCTTTTGGCCAGTATCCTCACCCACAATCTCACACGCGAAATGCAGATGCGAGCTGCGGAGCGGTCACGCAAATCGTCCCCCCAAAGGGCTGCGGAGGGGATGTTTGAAGGACTCGGCACGATTCGCCGCAAAATCATCCAGCGAGCCGGACGTCTGACTCGCCCTCAAGGTCGACTCACATTGACACTCACATCTGACCGATAAATCAGCTCAGTTTTCTTGCCCAAAGTGTTAGTTTATGTTGCGTTATATGTCGCCTGCCCTTAAGGTCTTGTGTGAAAAAGAAACGCAAAAAGACAGGCGGCAAATCCGGCAAAAAAACGCTTCTCGGAGCTATCAACCGATCTCTCAGGCCCTGAGCGACCCCAGAGTTTTTGCTGATACCGAACTCGGAAATGGTATTCGCGCTCATGGGATGGTCAACCTTTTTCGGGCCGTCTTCGGTAAGGCACGCCGCATCGATGGCGAATGCCCAGGGGCCATCCTCGCCGCCCTGCTGGTATGGCCCATCCTCAAACTCGAGAATTCCAGTATTCATGCTTTCTGTTCGGAGCTTGGCCAGTTCTTGAAGGGCCGCGTAGATGACTGCAAATACAGGGCGAACATTCTTTATCGTGTCATGCGCCGTGAGGACGTCAATTGGCGGACGATGGCCATCGAGCTTTGCAAGAGCATTTTCAACGCCAACTCTGTGGGTCCAGACGATCAGCGAGCGTTCGTCATCGACGACACAATCAAGGTGCGACGGGGCAAGAAGGTCGAGGGCTCCTCTTTGCACTGGGACCACACGGAGAACCGCTATGTCACAGGTCACCAAGTGGTGGAGCTTGGCATCGCCGGTGAAAAGGGATTCCTTCCGGTTGATCGGCAGATTTTCATGGGCGAAAAGGAAGCGGTAGGAAAAGCGCCTGAGAACGAATTCCGAGATAAGAGATGTGCCGTCGCGAGAGACATGGAGAGGGCAAAAAATGAATCGAAACACACGATGTTTCGAAGGATGCTCAAGTCGGCGCTGGATGTGGGATTTCGAGCGGCCTACGTGCTGGGCGACGCTTGGTTCGATTGCAAAGAGAACATTCGAGCCTCCCTGGATCTCGGCCTCGTCGCCATTTTCCAGATGAAGCGGGGCAACATGAATTACTGGTTGGCGAATCCAAAAACCACTCGGAAGGCAAAGAGCTATACCGCGCCTCAACTCTTCAACAAATACAAGCGTCAGCTCGAGGCATCGAGCCCCAAGGCGCGCTACCGGACTTATCACGTCAAAGTCTGGATCAACTTGGAGACAGAGGCCAAGCGAGCCCCAAAATGGCAGGAGGTGACACTCATCTTCAGCGCCCCGGTGAATCCCAGTTCTGGAGCCTGTCCAGAGAAAGCGTGGGTGGTGTTCCTGACCACGGACATCGAGGCCTCCGTGGAGAAGACGCTTTCAATATATGCCTTGAGATGGTCTGTGGAAGTCTACTTTAAAGAGGCGAAACAGAACTTTGGCCTGCTCGCCGAACAGAGTGGCGCCTATCAGTATGCCTATGCCTCGGTGCATCTCGCTGCGATGCGATACGCTCTGATTTTCGAGGCCATGCTTCGGAGTGGTCGCTCGAGCTACGGGGAGGTGCGGGACCGGCAAACTGGGCATCTTCGAGTGCTGTGCTTCGCGGGATTGCTTTGGCAATTGTTTCGCAGCCTCATCGAGGGCGCCCTGGATGCCCTAGCCGATACGTTTGGGAAAGAAACTCTCGACCGCATTCTCGAAGCCATCGACAGCGAAGTGGAAGATTTCCTGAATCGAGCCCTCCATATGGATCCCGGATCACTTGAATCTGATCAATGCGCTGAAGCCCTCGGAATAGACTAGCGTAAAGCCCTCGAATTATCGGTCAGATGTGAGTTACGTGCAATTCAGCCCAGAAAATTCGTGTCCAAAACCAGCGATGGCCGGGCCGACAAGCCTTCGCAGAATCTGTTGGAAAACCAACCGGAACCTGAGAAGCCCAACCAAGTTTGGGCTGGCGATATCAGATGGCTGGCTCTACCTCGCTGTCGTAATCGACCTCTATTCGAGGCGAGTGGTCGGGTGGGCGCTCGCAGATCACATGCGAGCCGAGCTCGTGGTCCATGCACTGGAGATGGCCATGGCTTCGACTCCTAAGAAGCCTGGCAGAATCTTTCACAGCGACCGAGGAAGTCAGTATGGAAGCCGCGCTTTTCGCAAAGTGTTATCTCAAGCCGGGATGCTGCAGAGCATGTCAGCTAGAGGTAATCACTATCACAACGCCTGGACCGAATCAATGATCGGCACTTTGAAGGCGGAGATGATCCGAGGTGGCTGTTTCATCAACGAAGAAGACGCCCGGACCGAACTATTTGACTACATCGAATCGTACTACGATACCAAACGGAAACATTCCTAATTCGACTACCAAACACCTGCTTAATTCGAAGCAAATACTAACATCTCACTAAGATAAATTTGGTCCATAAATTCCTTGCATCTCAAAGAGTCAGATTCAGGCACTCGACAGGACACAGCCCGGGCTTCCGCTAAAGAAGGGTCGATGTGAGACTCTCACCCACGACTACAAGCGCAACGGGACAACTTCGTTATTTGCGGCTCTTGAGACATCGACGGGAAAAATCATCGGGAAATGCATGAAGAAACATCGGCACGAAGAGTGGCTCAAATTCCTTAAGCTCATCGAGGGAAGTGTTCCGCCGGACAAAGAGATCCATATTATTTGCGACAACTATGCTACACATAAACACGCGAAAGTTCGCGCGTGGATTTCAAGGCGACCACGCATCCACATCCACTTCACACCTACGAGCGCATCGTGGCTCAACATGGTAGAGCGGTTCTTCCGTGACCTGACTGAAAAGTGTGTGCGGAGAGGCGTGTTCACCAGTGTCGCTGACCTCGAACAGGCGTTGGTAGGCTATATCGAAGCTCACAACGAAAACCCATCTCCCTTCATCTGGACCGCGGCTGCCTCTGATATTCTCGAAAAGGTCAAGCGCGGTAGAGCCAAACTGAATAAACTACAGTCTGCTTGACGGACTACACTAGCGAAGTCGCTCATTCAGTCGCCCGTCGTAGCCGGTCAATTCGACGTAGGCGTTCCCGATGCGCTTGCCGCTTTCGTCGAGCACTTCGCAGGCGCCCTCCCAATAGGCGATGCCGTCGAGCTTCCCGGTGATCTCCTGCTTCTCTGCCAGGGGCCGCAAACGGAACCGGCGCGTGACACCATCGGCCGGATCGGGCGCCGTGACGATGAAGTCGATAGGATAGGTGGCTCCGGTTTCGGCGCTGTGCCAGGTTCTCTGGGCTTCCCACGACCATGCATCCGGTGGATACGAGGATTGACGGGATTGGTGATCGATCCACGTCAGGCGCGAGGCGGGATCGGCCCGGCCTTCTTGGTCGCGCAGGCGGTAGAGCATGATCTCCCGCTGATCGTCGAATTGAATGCTGGCCCAGTCCCATCCCGTTTGTTCTGGACCTAACTGACTGCTGCTGAATTCGTGGTCCATCCAGGCGGTGCCGGTGACCTCGTATTGGGTGCCGAGGTAGCGCAGTTGCCCGGAAGTGGCGAGGCGGGGAAAAGTGATGTAGTGGCTGGCGGCCTCTCCGGTGAGAGATTTGCGAGAGATGCCATTCTCGCCGAAGATCACCCGCGGTTTGGCCGCAGCGAGTGTCAGTGAAAATTGCGCGTCTGCCAGGATGGTGGCATTGAGCTGGAACATCTCGGTGTTCTCGGGGGTCGGCTGGCGTTTGAGGGACCAGTTGCCGTTGCGCAGATCGAGGTCTGTGGTGGCGGCGTCCGCGTCCCATCCGCCGCGGTTGAGACGTTCTTCAAAGTGAAAACGCCCGTCTTTCACGTCGAGTAGCGCGACGTGAGCGAGGAAGGCCTGATCCTTCCCGAAAAATGGCGTGGCCGTGCTCGATGATGCCGGAGAAGATGCGTCGCTGTCTGGACTGGGTTTCAAGGCCGAGCGGAAAAAGGTCGCCAAAAAACCGAAAGCCCGGCCGGATTTGCGATCTTCGAGGTGTCCGGTGAGATACCACCATTCCAGCTCGAAATCGGGGTGACTGCCATGGTCCCGTGGGAAGACGAAGGCGTAGCCTGCTCTGGCTTTGCGGAAACCGGGAGAGTCCCCGGCGACTCCCCACGATAGAGCGAAGAGGAGCCACAATAGGAGCGCCGAGGTGATTTTGGAGAACACGTTCAAGATTACGGATCTTGAATCGAATCGGGTTCCTTTTCAATCGGGCGTGCAGGCGAAACGCGGGTTCGCGCGGCTGAAGCGATTTCGGGCTGTCCATGATCTCCGGGTTTGGATAGGTAAGAGAAGGACCCTTTGCCGAAACTTCCGACTTCTCCGGCCGACCATGAAACCTTCCTGGATCAGCGCCGTTTTTTGGGCTTCAGCCATCTATGATTGTCTGTTGGGGCTCGTGTTTCTGGTGACCGCCCAGACCGTGTTTGAGCTCTTCGGGGTGCCCCTGTCCAATCATCCGGGTTACATCCAGTTCCCGGCGTTGATCTTGATTCTTTTTGGCATCATGTTTGCTCGTATTGCGCTTGATCCCGTGGGTAACCGGTCGCTCATGCCTTACGGGATCGGACTCAAGGGGGCCTATGCGGGCCTGGTGCTTTTTCATCAATTCACGGGAGGCATCCCCTCCATGTGGCTACCGTTCGCCTACATTGATCTGGTGTTCATCGTGGGGTTTGTGACGGCCTGGCGCGCTGCCGGCAAGGGGTTGGCGGTTTGACGGAAAGGCCCGCTTGTGGAGCGGCCCGCATTCGCTCTCGGAAGAACGAAGTTACCCGGTGGCTTCCGCCAGGCGTCTTTCGCTCTGCCGTTTGAAGAAGGCACGCCGTCTTTCTTCGATGAAGGCCTCATCGTAGATACGGCGACAGAGCTCGCGGAAACTCTCTTCAAGTTCTTCGACGGACATTTTCTCGGGGAGGTAATTGACGTCGAACAAGTTGCACAACTCCCAGGCCCCTTCCTGAAGCAGGCGGCGGTCGCGCTTCAGACGTTCGTAAAGCGGGGTGCCGGGGAAAGGCGTCATCACCGTGATCTGTACCTCGTAGAGCCCGGTCTCTCTGACAAAGTCAAACACGGCGTCAAAGGAAGTGGCGTCCGTGTGATCCAGGCCGAGAACGAAACAGCCGTTCACCGTGATGCCAGCGTCCTGCACCGTCGCGATGGCTTCCCGGTAGCGGTCTGCCTGGCGATGTTTCCAGTTTGCCTTGCGCTCGAGACCGTCCAGTCCTCCGGGCTGCGGGCTTTCCAGACCGATGAGGATCTGCGCGCAGCCGGCCTCCTTCATCAGGCGCAGCAATTCGGGATCGCGAGCGACCGAGACGTCCGTCTCCGTGAACCACCTCAGTCCTTCGGGAATGAGCGCCTTGGCCAGTTCGCGCCCGTGCCGTTTGTCGGCGAAAGTGTTGTCGTCGGCAAACTCGATGAAGGGATGCGCCCAGAATTCTTTGATGCGATGGATCTCCTCCAGGACCTTGGGCACGGGTTTGGTCTTGAAACCTGGGCTGAGCCGAATGGAGGCGGCGCAGAAATCGCAGTGATAGGGGCATCCGCGCTGCGTTTGCACGGTCAAGCGATTGTAGCGGGAGATGTCCAGGAGATCGAACCGGGGCATGGGTGCGTCGGCGAGATCGAAAGGACGGCCGCGAGCGTCATAGCGTTTCTGGAGACGGTTGCGGGCGAGGTCGTCGAGGACCTCTCTCCAGACCGGTTCACCCTCGCCGATGACGATGGCATCCGCGTGGGGCTGGGCATCCTCCGGCACCATGGTGACGTGGAGGCCGCCGAGGATGACCGTCACGCCTGTGTCCCGATAGCGTTTGGCCAGGGTATAGGCATCCTTGATCATGGCGGTGAAACTGGAGATGGCCACCGCGTCGAAATTGCCCGGCAGACCGTCCAACTCGGCGAGATCCGGCACCTCCAGGTAGGAAATCTCGATGTTCTCGGAGGTGAGCCCCGCCAGAGTGAGCAGTCCCAGGCTGGGAAGCGAAGCGATCACCTTGTTGCGTTCGACAAAGCCAGGGAGGTTGAGGCCGATCTCCATCAGTTCCTGGTTGTGGCAGCGCACGCCGCTCATGGCGATGAGTCCGAGTTTCATGATGGATGTCGGGTCAGAAAGAGTAGGATTAGTGAGAGGGCCAGCCAATGAGCGTGCAGACGATGCCCATGAGCACGCTTCCTACGGGAATGAAAAAAAGACGCCGGAACGGTTTGCGCCAGGCAGAGAGAAAGCAGCAGGTGGGCATGGAGATGGCGCCCACCGTGAAGGCGATGCCCGCGAGGCCGCCCCAGGGATCGCCGATCTTGATGAGATGATGCGTGACGGCAAAGCCGAGGTTGACGAACGCCAGTCCGAAAAATGAGATGTGCCCCAGGCGGGTCAGCCTTCGGCGAAAGCTTTGGTAGCCGCCCATCCAATCTTCGCGGTGAAAGTAGAGACCGATGACGGCGCCGGAGATCACCCCGGCCAACATGCCGATCCAGGCGATTTGAAGCATCGATTCGGTGAGAGCGTCAGGAGTCATCAGGGAAGGTAATGAGGATTGAGTTAGGAGACATATGCCAGGAGCCAGGGTGGTTTTCCATCCAAAGCAATCCTGGAGTCGTTGGCGCCTTCGGCCAAGCTCGGCAATTCGGCGCCTCGCTCACGGTTCGGGATTCTCTCATCATCCATGGATGAGTGGTGCGAAGTGATGGCGAACGCTGAGGTTGTTGTGAGGAAATGAGATGCTTGCGTTCAGGTTTTCGTGAAGACGTGGCAGACATTGGATCCGCCGAATCCGCTGCTGTTGTTCAAAGCGGCGTGGACCGCGGCTCTGTCATTGACCTCGGTGGGATAGGGGAGGTCACCGCAGGCCTCGTCAGGGCATTCGAGGTTGCGGTTGGCGGGGAGAAAGCCCTGGTGGATCGAGAGGACCGTGAGCGTGGCTTCGAGGATCCCGGAGAGGCTCAACCCGTGGCCGGTGAGACCCTTGGTGCTCACGATGGCCGGCCGCTCGGCCGCTGGGCCAAAGAGACGGGCCAGGGCGAGGGCCTCGGCGCGGTCGCCGGCCTGGGTGGAAGTGGCGTGAGCGTTGACGTAGTCAATTTCTCCGCAAGCGATCCCCGAGGCATCGAGGGCGCGTCGCATGGCTCGGTGAAGACCGGCACCCTCTGGATGGGGGCTCGCCACGTGGTAGCCATCCGAGGCCTGGCCCCAAGCGCGCAAGAATGCCAGCGGTTCGCCTCTTGCCAGATCCGCCCTTTCCAGGATGATCGCCACCGCGCCGCCCGCCACGATGAATCCGTCCCGTTTGCGATCGAAGGGCCGGCAGGCAGTGTCCGGATCGGGATTGGCGGTCAGCGCGCGCATGGCGTCGAAGGGGATCACGTTTTCCACGAAACACTCCTCGGCGCCCACCACCAGCATCCGGGTTTGGCGACCGAGAGCGATCTCATCGTGGGCGTAACCGAGGGCGTGGCTGCTGGAGGTGCATGCCGAGACGAAGCCGCCGCTGGCGCCCCGGATGCCGTGGCGCGCGACGAGATGGAATGGGAGAGTTCCGGCAATCGATTGCACGACGCCCAAGGGATGGCCACGACGCCAGTGCCGCTCCTCGTACTGGCGCAGGTGATGGTTCAGGAGAAAGGGTGAACCGGCCGAGGCGGCGAAGAGGCCCGTTTCGGGACTGCCTACGGTCTCGTGAGTGAGCCCTGCCTGGGCCAGGGCTTGTTCCAGGGCATCGATGGCGTAAATCACGTGGGGCGGGAGGGCCGCGGCTTCCTCGGATGAGACGGCGCTGTGGGCCGGCAGGTCCCACTCCTGGGGAATTGGGGAGGGAAAATGGTAGCCCGGAACGGCTCCCACGAGCTTGATTGGCAGGTCGAGACCGGGACGGAGTTCGACCCGGGAGAAGCCGTGTTGTCCCGAGTGGAGTCGCTGAGAAACGGAGGGCGAGTCGTGGCCGAGACAGGTGATGAAGCCCAGGCCGGTGACGGCTACCCTTGGTGTGTTCATGGCATCAGGAGGCCGGGGTAGCCTGGGAATCCCACCATTTGCGGCGAGCGAAATCGCTTAGCTCGCCAAGGGTTCGGATTTGGCTCAACTCGGCGTTCTCGATGCGGATCCCGAAGAGTTCTTCCATTTTGAAAGCAGCCTCGGCGAAAGTGAGGGAGTCGACACCGAGATCCTCGCGGAGACGAGACTCGGGGGGGCGACAGGAGAGATCGCGGTCGGCACCTTTGGGCAGATAGAAGGACAGGAGATGAAGAATCGCGCGGAGGAGCGATTCCGGGGACGGATGTCGTTTGAGCGCAAGCACCGTTTCCACGGCTGTTTCGGGAAAGCCGAGCAGCTGGTGGCGAATCTGCGCTTCGTCGAGATGATCAAGGAGGTTCTCCGGCATCGCACTCACGTGAAGACTGTCTACACGGTAGCGTCAGTGATCGAATCGATCGTTTTTGGAATTGCATCGACTTGATCGATGGAGGGCGCTTCCGGCACGTCTATCGCGGCAAGGGCAGGGGAGGCGTCCAGGAGCCCTGAAACGAGCCTCACGGCAGAAAGCGAAGCCACGGCTCGTTTTTCGTAGTTGGATTCCTCAAGGAAGAACTCGCGAAGCTCATGGCGAAGCGAATCGATGGTGTAGGAGCGGCTGGTCGCGAACAGAATTTGCACAACGGCCTTCACAGCAGAGGCGTGCGTGGCCGCCTGGCCGCTTCTCTTGTCCTTGAGGGCGCGTTTGGCTCTGGCGGTGCCCATCATTGGAGTTGGTGCCCATCATTGGAGTTTTAGGTCTTCTACGACGCTGTGGAGCCACAGCCGAATCAATCTCTTGAAGGGGATTGACGTAGGCCGTTTTAAGAGCCACAATAGCTAAAATGGCTAATTGGGGCCCGACAAGGGGGTATGATGACGATTGTTCCGTCGACAGAGGCAAAGAACCAGTTCGGAGCGTTGGTGGATCAGGCCAGGCACGAACCTGTGATGATTTCCAAGCGAGGCCGCTCGGTGGCAGTGATGCTTTCGATGGAGAGATTTCTTGAGCTGCAGAGCCTGGAAGAACGCTGCGCTCCGGAATTGTCGCGTCAGTATGAGAAGGTGCGAGAGACGGCTTTGAGGGCTCTTCGCAATCCCAGGCCACTTGGAGGGAAGGGAGTGAACAGAGATGATCTGTATGAGGAACGTGTAGGCCGATGGATTTAGGCGACGCGTTTGTGGACACCAATGTCCTCGTCTACGCGCATGATGCCGAGGCGGGTGAAAAGCATCGAATTGCCAACGAGCTTGTGACCGGCATCTGGGAGAATGGGCCGGTTCCATTCATCAGCCCACAGGTGCTCAAGGAATTGTGCAACGTGCTGTTGCGAAAAGGGTGTACCGCGGCTGAGGCCTGGGAGATCGTTGAGTCCTATCTCTGGTGGAAAGTGATCCCGGAGGGAAGCGGATTGATTGGTGAAGCGGCGGCAATCCAGAAGCGATTTGAGACTTCGGTTTGGGATTCGTGCATCGTGGCTGCGGCCAAGCTCGGCGGGGCGACTCTTCTGTTCAGCGAAGACCTCAATCACGGGCAAGACTATGATGGCGTAGTGGTGGAGAACATTTTCCGTAATGTTACGGATTGACCTCGTGAGTGGGAAGTTCTCAGACCGGTTTCTCTTTGCCTGGCGTGTCTGTCTGACTGCGTAATAGAGCGATCTTCGCCTTGGATAGTTCAATGCTCAGATCGATCAGTTCGGTGGTCAGTTTCTTGAATTTCTTGTACTCCTCTGTTTCTTTTCGTAGTCCCTTCACGTGGTCTGGCCAGACGTGTTCAGTCCGGCTCCTCATCTTATGCGTGTAGCTCAGTTGGTAATACACGCCGCGCTGGCGTTGTCGATCTCGGTATTGCTTGCTGATGCTCCCAGGCCGCATTGGCCTGATTGCAGCTAACTTTGCCGCAAGTTTCTGGACTCTTTTTTCAGTGATCTGATCTTTTTCATGGTCATTACCTTATATATGCGAATGTCTAGGAAAATCAAATCATTTGTTATGGATCTCTGGATTTCTTGGTGGAATATCGTCTGTCTTCTGCGACCCGCTTTCTCGAGAGCCCGCACCTTTCTCTGGTTTCTGCTCGTCTTGGCCGCTTTCTCCGTGCGCAATGACCTCCTCGGGGTTTCCAGTTTCGTCCGCGCTCTCGGTTTGTCAGAACACTCCTATGAGCACTTACTCCATTTCTTCCACAGCAATGCCGTGAAGACGGACCGGCTTGCAGAACTTTGGTTCGCCATCGTGATCAAGCACTTCCCTGTCTACAAGATCGGTTGTCGCCCCGTCCTGGTTCTCGACGGCATCAAGGAAGTCCAAGGAGGGCCGCAAGATGCCTGCGGTGAAGTATCTGCATCAACAGTCCGAGTCCAATTCCAAGCCTCACTTCATCATGAGCCATTCCTTTCAGGCCTTCGGCGTGCTCTGTCAGGTTGGCGGATACTTCTTCTGCGTTCCGGTCTGTGCACGCATTCACGAAGGTATCGTCACTTCAAACCGCGACAGGAGAACCTTGATCGACAAGGCCAACGAGATGCTCGCATCCGTCTGTAGAGGTCAGGAGTTCGTCTTGCTGGCCGACGCCTACTACGCCAACGGAAAGGTGATCCGGAGCACCAAGGGGCGTTCCGGTGTGCTGGTCACGAGGGTTCGACGCACGACAACCGGCTTTCGGCCTGCGGCAGTGCCACGCAAACGCAAACGCGGACGACCGAAAAAGTATGGCGCTGCGGTGAAGCTCCAGAATGTCTTTGGAACGGGCGGCTTCAGTTCCGTTCCCAGTCCCGTATATGGGGAGAGAAACATCTCTGTCCGGTTCAAGTCGGTGGATCTGTTGTGGAAGCCCGCCGGGGCGATGGTCCGCTTCGTTCTCGTCGATCATCCCACGAGAGGGCGGATCATCCTCTTGTCTACCGACCTCACCATGGAAGCTCAGGAGATCATCTTGCTCTACAGTTTGCGTTTCAAGATCGAAGTCGCTTTCAAGCAAGCGGTGCATTCGGTCGGCTCATTCGGATACCATTTCTGGATGGCCGCTATGCGACCGCTCAAGCGTCGCAATGGTAACCAATACCTCCACCGGACTACCGAGAAATATCGCAGACAGGTGCAGAGAAAGATGCACGCATATCATGTGTTTGTGCAGACCGGCATGATCGCTCAGGGCATGTTACAGTACCTTGCCATGACATGTGACGGTCTGGTCTGGAAACACTTTGGAACCTGGATCCGAACCATCCGCCCAGACGTGCTGCCTTCGGAAATGATTGTCTCAGCCGCCTTGAAAAACACGCTGCCTGGATTTTTGCACCACGGCGGAAAAGGTTCAGCGTTCCGAAAATTCATCCTTGATGAAATAGACTTCACTCGCTCCGAAGGTTCACGCTTCGCCGCATGATGATCTAGTTACAGAACTTCTCACTCACGAGGATTGACGATCACGGCATTTGGAATTGTTCGGTTAGCCCAAGTTCGTCAGTTTAGGAGAAAAATGATGCAATTTTGGGGCGGAGGACTCCCGAATTGCTGATTCTACCGGGGTTTGATTTCCCCGTCGCCGGTGTAGTAGCGAACCGCACGTTGCGATGGCTGCCGTGGATCGGAAAGTGTGTCATGTTTCTCAAGCGCAAGAGAAATGACCGGAAGTTGTGGATGAGAGCGGTCGGGGCATCATGAAGAGTTCAACCATTTACCAAAACAACTGAACTCCAATGAAAACCACCAACCATCCCACCGAATCCGCATCTATCCTCGGCCAGGAAGGAGCAAACACCGTCTGCCAGAACGCCCTTGAGGCCACCCTGCGACAAGGAGCCCAAATGCTTCTTCAGGC
>CBDBEZ010000103.1:0-46536 GCA_965204485.1 Verrucomicrobiales bacterium | reverse complement strand
TTCAACCCAAAAGCCACCTACAGTGAGAGTAGCACGACGTACGATTCATGCAAAGTCCAGAACGATTCCGGCCAGCGATTCCGTAAGACGGCGTCGGAAAGAGTCGTAATGGCCTGAATTGGTGGGTGTTGAGCGTGTTGAAGCTGGCGCTAGGAGGGAGAACAGTTTCGTGTGGCGGTTCTCGGGCGAATTTCGGAGGGCTCGAGCCGCGAAATGGATCCCCCTGTCGGCAATAGGCAACAGGGAGCCAGCCCGCTCCGATGGCGGACGCGAACCCAAGGTTACCGAGAGCGCGGGGCGGGCGTTCCTCAGCCCGGAGCCGGTGGCGGCCACCATCGATCCTCTCGCATGGAGGCGGCGATTTGACGGGCAAAATAGATGGCCGTGTGTCCACGGCGTATCTCTGGCTTCAAGTTGCGCTTGTGGAAGCAGTGGAACACGGCGTGGGCCATGAACATGATCAGCCACAGAACGAGAATGGAATTGGGATGATGGTGATAGCAATGACCGGAATGCCAGCGGGAGCAGAGTTCGTTAAAGCCTTCGTTTTCGACCTTCCAACGGTCGTGCCCGAAATGGAAGATGGTCTTGGCATCGGCCATTGAGCGGGGCATGGTCGTCGCCCACCACCAGTGGCTATCGATGGGAGTCTCGACCCAATCCCCAGCGACGCGCTCGCGACGGATGCCAGTCTCATGGGAATGAACAACGCGAAGAGGAGTGTGAATGGATTCAGTGCAGAAGCCCTCAGCCTCTTGTAAATGAACGTGCCGCGCGGGCTTGCCCGGTGCAGCCGGAGTCTCAAATGATTCTGGCTCTTGCTCCTCAAGGGGCAGGAGCGTGCGGGCTTCGGACAATAGCTCAGGCTGATTATCCTTGAGTACGGCAACAAGGTATTTGCCGTGGTCTTCAAGAAGATTGATCACGGAGGGACGCAGGTAGAGCGCATCGGCAGTGAGCACGTCAAAGCAGCGTGGGTGGTCCTTAAGGACAATGCCTTTAGGGAAAGATCCAAAATATTTTAGATAAATGTTGCATTTTACCATAATAGTTATAATTGGGGTGGATGCCTCACTCCCATCCCAATCAAGTTAGCGGTTTCCTTGGTCAGTTCGAACATCTTTTCGGATTCGTTCGCGATCGCTTCGAACGCTTGCAGAACCCAGGCCGCGGCCCCAACCCCAAGCTGCCGGCCTGGGATCTTCTCGCCTCCCTGGTCTATCACGTGATCAGTGATGCTGGCCATTTCTCGGCCCATGTGTTCCAGTTGTTCGAGGTGGTGATCAAGGATAGTTCGCTCTCGGAACGGCGCCAGAGGATGGGGCTTGAGCCATTCGCTTGGCTCATGAAGCAGGTGTTAAAGCCCCTCGCCGATGGACGCGTACACAAGGGATGTTTCTACAAGGGGCTGCGCCTGTGCGGGATCGATGGCTCGAAATGGAGCGTCATGAACACGCCGCAGGTTCTGGCTGCCATGAGCAAGGCGGCCTCCAGGAGAATGACCGCCGCCTTTGCGAAAATAGAGATGTGCGCGCTCGTGGAACTTGGCATCCACAACCCGTTGGCGGCGACGGTCGGCCTGAAAGGAGAAGGCGAATGGACCCTGGCCAAAGAACTTCTCGGGAGTCTGCCGAAGAGGAGTCTGCTGATTGTCGACCGGCTTTACGGTTGCGGGAAGTATCTCGACGAACTCGTGAAATCATGCCGGGCGGCACATAGTGAATTGTTGGTGAAGGCACGCGGCAGCAACAAGAGCCATAAGACTGAAAGGCTCTCCGATGGAAGCGCGCTGGTCAGCATCAGGGTGCCCAGAAAGAAGGCTAATGGGCCGCGGGAGAATCAAGGGGAGATCCGTATCCGTGAGATTCGAGGCCGGATCAGGAAGCCGGGGGCACGACAGTGGAGCGAGGTGAGGCTATGGACGACGCTTATTGATGAGCAGGAGTATCCGGCGCAGGAATTGCTGGAGCTCTATGCCCTGCGCTGGGAACACGAGATATTCTACAAGGAACTCAAGCTCCACATGCGCGGGAATGACGTTCTTCATAGCCATACGCCAGAAACAGCGGCCCAGGAGGTGGCGGCATTGCTCATGGCCTGCTCGATCATCGCGCAGGAGCGATGCGAAGCCGCGAAAAGCGGCAACATCCAGCCGTTGAGCATCAGTTTCCTGAAGACGCTCGACAAAATGAATTCACTATGGGCAGTGTTCGAAGTGTCCGAGGGACTGCTGACCGAAGAGACAAAACAGGAGATGGTAGCGCGAGTCAGAGAATTGATCGTTCGGGAGGCAATACCGAAAAGACGACAAAGGAGTTGCCCGCGCAAAGTCCGCCAACCGGTGACGAGTTGGCCTAGGCTAACAGAAAACGACTCTCGTGAGGGCGAGTTCCTGCTGGAGATTGTTAGCTTTCCCTAAAGGCATTGTCCTTAAGGACGCGAGTTATCAGCCGTATAGCCGCAGCGACTTCGTCGTCTCCAGGATCTCCGTCTTCACCAGGCTCAAGCATTTCCACGTCGAGAAGCAATTGAAAATCCTCACAGATAATCTGAAACGTGACCAAGCGGTGGTAGAACTGTGTTTTGACCTCGTCTCCGACGGCGATCTGGCGTTGGAGACACTTTGGACAACAACGTTTGTAGCTACAGTGGGTTTCGTGACCATCGACGGCGGCAAGCATCCAACCGCGCTGTGGGGCAAGGATTTTGTTGCGTTTGAGGCAGAAGTAAATGTGTCCGAGACACCCTCGCACACTGTCAGGCTCGATGCGCTCGGAGACATACGCCAGTTCGTCGGCGCTGGGCAAACGGTGATTACCGAGCCAACGGGTCCATCTGCTCTTGTTCCGGTGTTGCTCGAGTTCGTTGAAGCTTGGTAATCGGCAGCAGAACATGGCGAAGAATGCTGCCGGGAAAACTCGAGTGGGAATCTGTGGTTTGGGACGAGAGTCACGCACCCGCAGCCTCCACTGTTGGCGGAGGCTGAAAATCTTGTCCGAGTAAGTTAGTAGTCGCGTGAGAATGGTCGCTTCTTTTTTGGTGGAGAATTGCGCCCGGACTTGGCTTTGCCGGCTGATTTCTTACCGGTCTTGCCCTTCTTCTTGGCGGAGCTACTCGCCGCTCTGGCCTTGGTTTTTGCCTCCTCGAGTCGGAGGCGCCCCTGCTCGTCGAGGGCTTCCAGCAGAGCATTCGCCTTCTGGAAATCATCGATCCAGCGTCTCGCCTGAGCTTCCAACGGTCTGGGGACGTGCAGCATGGTGGTCTTGCCCTTGCGAGTCTGACCGATGGCCAAGGAGCGATGGCGCAAGGAGTCGTCGGAAGCGCAACGGCAAGTGGGCTTGCCGCATTTACGAGAGAGTTCGATGGGCGAGCCGTGAAGGAAGCCTTCGGCCTGGTCGAGGAGCTGGCGGAGGCGGCTGCGAATCTGGCGTTCGGTGGGGGGCAGGGAGTTTCTGCTTGGCATGAAGGTCGGCTCATTCGGCGCACTGTGATATAAGACTATTACAGAAACAAGCTTAAAAAAGATGAAATAACGAATGCGAATTTGCCATGGGGTCAAAAATGGGCGCCGCCGATCCGAATTACCCAAAAATACAGGGCTTGAGCCGCCTCAGCCGCCTATCTTACGGAATCGCTGCACCGTCTGCCAGAACGCCCTTGAGGCCACCCTGCGACAAGGAGCCCAAATGCTTCTTCAGGCCGCCATCGACAACGAAGTCTCCGACTACATTCAAGCCCATCAACATCAGCGTGATGACCAGGGTCATCGCCAAGTCGTCCGCAACGGCCATCTTCCTGAAGCGACAACTTCAGACTGGAATAGGGAACGTTCCTGTTCGGCAGCCCAGGATCAATGATCGCCGATCAGGCCAGCGGTTCACCAGCGCCATCCTTCCGCCGTACCTACGCCGAGTCGCTTCACTGGACAACCTCATCCCAGCACTCTACCTGCGAGGAATCTCAACCTCCGAGATGAATCGAGCCTTAGAGCCGATCCTCGGTGAGAACGCATCGGGATTTTCTGCAGCCAACATCGTTCCTCGTGAGTGGGAAGTTCTCAGACCGGTTTCTCTTTGCCTGGCGTGTCTGTCTGACTGCGTAATAGAGCGATCTTCGCCTTGGATAGTTCAATGCTCAGATCGATCAGTTCGGTGGTCAGTTTCTTGAATTTCTTGTACTCCTCTGTTTCTTTTCGTAGTCCCTTCACGTGGTCTGGCCAGACGTGTTCAGTCCGGCTCCTCATCTTATGCGTGTAGCTCAGTTGGTAATACACGCCGCGCTGGCGTTGTCGATCTCGGTATTGCTTGCTGATGCTCCCAGGCCGCATTGGCCCGATTGCAGCTAACTTTGCCGCAAGTTTCTGGACTCTTTTTTCAGTGATCTGATCTTTTTCATGGTCATTAGCTTATATATGCGAATGTCTAGGAAAATCAAATCATTTGTTATGGATCTCTGGATTTCTTGGTGGAATATCGTCTGTTTTCTGCGACCCGCTTTCTCGAGAGCCCGCACCTTTCTCTGGTTTCTGCTCGTCTTGGCCGCTTTCTCCGTGCGCAATGACCTCCTCGGGGTTTCCAGTTTCGTCCGCGCTCTCGGTTTGTCAGAACACTTCTATGAGCACTTACTCCATTTCTTCCACAGCAATGCCGTGAAGACGGACCGGCTTGCAGAACTTTGGTTCGCCATCGTGATCAAGCACTTCCCTGTCTACAAGATCGGTTGTCGCCCCGTCCTGGTTCTCGACGGCATCAAGAAGTCCAAGGAGGGCCGCAAGATGCCTGCGGTGAAGTATCTGCATCAACAGTCCGAGTCCAATTCCAAGCCTCACTTCATCATGAGCCATTCCTTTCAGGCCTTCGGCGTGCTCTGTCAGGTTGGCGGATACTTCTTCTGCGTTCCGGTCTGTGCACGCATTCACGAAGGTATCGTCACTTCAAACCGCGACAGGAGAACCTTGATCGACAAGGCCAACGAGATGCTCGCATCCGTCTGTAGAGGTCAGGAGTTCGTCTTGCTGGCCGACGCCTACTACGCCAACGGAAAGGTGATCCGGAGCACCAAGGGGCGTTCCGGTGTGCTGGTCACGAGGGTTCGACGCACGACAACCGGCTTTCGGCCTGCGGCAGTGCCACGCAAACGCAAACGCGGACGACCGAAAAAGTATGGCGCTGCGGTGAAGCTCCAGAATGTCTTTGGAACGGGCGGCTTCAGTTCCGTTCCCAGTCCCGTATATGGGGAGAGAAACATCTCTGTCCGGTTCAAGTCGGTGGATCTGTTGTGGAAGCCCGCCGGGGCGATGGTCCGCTTCATTCTCGTCGATCATCCCACGAGAGGGCGGATCATCCTCTTGTCTACCGACCTCACCATGGAAGCTCAGGAGATCATCTTGCTCTACAGTTTGCGTTTCAAGATCGAAGTCGCTTTCAAGCAAGCGGTGCATTCGGTCGGCTCATTCGGATACCATTTCTGGATGGCCGCTATGCGACCGCTCAAGCGTCGCAATGGTAACCAATACCTCCACCGGACTACCGAGAAATATCGCAGACAGGTGCAGAGAAAGATGCACGCATATCATGTGTTTGTGCAGACCGGCATGATCGCTCAGGGCATGTTACAGTACCTTGCCATGACATGTGACGGTCTGGTTTGGAAACACTTTGGAACCTGGATCCGAACCATCCGCCCAGACGTGCTGCCTTCGGAAATGATTGTCTCAGCCGCCTTGAAAAACACGCTGCCTGGATTTTTGCACCACGGCGGAAAAGGTTCAGCGTTCCGAAAATTCATCCTTGATAAAATAGACTTCACTCGCTCCGAAGGTTCACGCTTCGCCGCATGATGATCCAGTTACAGAACTTCTCACTCGCGAGTCCGTAAGACGGCGTCGGAAAGAGTCGTAATGGCCTGAATTGGTGGGTGTTGAGCGTGTTGAAGCTGGCGCTAGGAGGGAGAACAGTTTCGTGTGGCGGTTCTCGGGCGAATTTCGGAGGGCTCGAGCCGCGAAATGGATCCCCCTGTCGGCAATAGGCAACAGGGAGCCAGACCGCTCCGATGGCGGACGCGAACCCAAGGTTACCGAGAGCGCGGGGCGGGCGTTCCTCAGCCCGGAGCCGGTGGCGGCCACCATCGATCCTCTCGCATGGAGGCGGCGATTTGACGGGCAAAATAGATGGCCGTGTGTCCACGGCGTATCTCTGGCTTCAAGTTGCGCTTGTGGAAGCAGTGGAACACGGCGTGGGCCATGAACATGATCAGCCACAGAACGAGAATGGAATTGGGATGATGATGATAGCAATGACCGGAATGCCAGCGGGAGCAGAGTTCGTTAAAGCCTTCGTTTTCGACCTTCCAACGGTCGTGCCCGAAATGGAAGATGGTCTTGGCATCGGCCATTGAGCGGGGCATGGTCGTCGCCCACCACCAGTGGCTATCGATGGGAGTCTCGACCCAATCCCCAGCGACGCGCTCGCGACGGATGCCAGTCTCATGGGAATGAACAACGCGAAGAGGAGTGTGAATGGATTCAGTGCAGAAGCCCTCAGCCTCTTGTAAACGAACGTGCCGCGCGGGCTTGCCCGGTGCAGCCGGAGTCTCAAATGATTCTGGCTCTTGCTCCTCAAGGGGCAGGAGCGTGCGGGCTTCGGACAATAGCTCAGGCTGATTATCCTTGAGTACGGCAACAAGGTATTTGCCGTGGTCTTCAAGAAGATTGATCACGGAGGGACGCAGGTAGAGCGCATCGGCAGTGAGCACGTCAAAGCAGCGTGGGTGGTCCTTAAGGACGCGAGTTATCAGCCGTATAGCCGCAGCGACTTCGTCGTCTCCAGGATCTCCGTCTTCACCAGGCTCAAGCATTTCCACGTCGAGAAGCAATTGAAAAGCCTCACAGATAATCTGAAACGCGACCAAGCGGTGGTAGAACTGTGTTTTGACCTCGTCTCCGACGGCGATCCGGCGTTGGAGACACTTTGGACAACAACGTTTGTAGCTACAGTGAGTTTCGTGACCATCGACGGCGGCAAGCATCCAACCGCGCTGTGGGGCAAGGATTTTGTTGCGTTTGAGGCAGAAGTAAATGTGTCCGAGACACCCTCGCACACTGTCAGGCTCGATGCGCTCGGAGACATACGCCAGTTCGTCGGCGCTGGGCAAACGGTGATTACCGAGCCAACGGGTCCAGCTGCTCTTGTTCCGGTGTTGCTCGAGTTCGTTGAAGCTTGGTAACCGGCAGCAGAACATGGCGAAGAATGCTGCCGGGAAAACTCGAGTGGGAATCTGTGGTTTGGGACGAGAGTCACGCACCCGCAGCCTCCACTGTTGGCGGAGGCTGAAAATCTTGTCCGCGTAAGTTAGTAGTCGCGTGAGAATGGTCGCTTCTTTTTTGGTGGAGAATTGCGCCCGGACTTGGCTTTGCCGGCTGATTTCTTACCGGTCTTGCCCTTCTTCTTGGCGGAGCTACTCGCCGCTCTGGCCTTGGTTTTTGCCTCCTCGAGTCGGAGGCGCCCCTGCTCGTCGAGGGCTTCCAGCAGAGCATTCGCCTTCTGGAAATCATCGATCCAGCGTCTCGCCTGAGCTTCCAACGGTCTGGGGACGTGCAGCATGGTGGTCTTGCCCTTGCGAGTCTGACCGATGGCCAAGGAGCGATGGCGCAAGGAGTCGTCGGAAGCGCAACGGCAAGTGGGCTTGCCGCATTTACGAGAGAGTTCGATGGGCGAGCCGTGAAGGAAGCCTTCGGCCTGGTCGAGGAGCTGGCGGAGGCGGCTGCGAATCTGGCGTTCGGTGGGGGGCAGGGAGTTTCTGCTTGGCATGAAGGTCGGCTCGTTTGGCGCACTGTAATATAATACTATTACAGAAACAAGCTTAAAAAAGATGAAATAACGAATGCGAATTTGCCATGGGGTCAAAAATGGGCGCCGCCGATCCGAATTACCCAAAAATACAGGGCTTGAGCCGCCTCAGCCGCCTATCTTACGGAATCGCTGGATTCCGGCGATCAAATTTGAAAATCAAGAACTGACCTCTTTCGGCGGTCTCGTTATCTTTCAGAAGCTCTTTCAGGAATTGGATCTGGAGGGGAAGCTTCAGCAGTGCTTTGATCCACTGGATCGGAGCATGTCCCGCTTCTACAAGTTCCACAAGGTTTTCATGTGTCTTATCGTGCATCTTATACTGGGCTACCGGATGCTTCGAGATTTGGACTACTACCGAGATGATCCCCTTGTACGACAGGTTTTGGGGATGCACCAATTGCCCAGTGTCCCAACGATGAGCCGGATGTTGGGAGAGGTCGATTGTCAAAGCCTTGAGAGGATGAGGGAGATGAATCATTTCGTTTGCCTGTCGCGACTTCAGGAGGAGGGAATCAAACGCATCACGCTTGATTTGGACGGAAGCGTGCAGAGCACGAGTCGCCATGCGGAAGGGACGGCTGTGGGATTTAACAAGAAGAAAAAAGGCGAGCGCAGTTATTATCCGCTGCTCGCGACGATCTCCTAAACCGGACAGATTCTCGATTACCTTCATCGAAGCGGCAACGTCCATGACTCCAATGGCGCAGTGGAGTTCCTCCGTTCCTGCGTGGAGAAGATTCGCAAGGTGCTGCCTGATGTGCAGATCGAGTTGCGCGCCGACAGCGCGTTTTTCAGCGATCAGATGGTTTCAGAGGCAAAGACCCTGGGCCTGGAATATACGTTCTCGGTGCTTTTCGAGCGGCTTGTGGAACTCAAGGGCATCATCGGGAAGCGCCGTCGCTGGTCCCGAACCCGAGGCGGAGAGGGAAAAGCTCATCACTTCGAAATCCGCTGGAAGCCAAAAAGTTGGGTGCGCAAAGCGCGCATTTTGTGCATTCGAACCATGAGGCGCACTCAGCGCAAAGGACCGCTCCAACTGGATCTTTTCGAACCAGTCGAGGAGAACTATGAATACGAGGCGATCATCACCAACAAGACAAACACGGCCGCTCATGTGGTGAAATTTCATGAAAGGCGTGGCTCTCAGGAGAAGATTTTTGGCGAAGCCAAGAGCCAGGCCCAGATGGACTATATTCCGGCCAAGCGACGTGCCGCCAACGAAGCTTTCCTTTTGGCCAGTATCCTCACCCACAATCTCACACGCGAAATGCAGATGCGATCTGCGGAGCGGTCACGCAAATCGTCCCCCCAAAGGGCTGCGGAGTGGATCTTTGAAAGACTCGGCACGATTCGCCGCAAAATCATCCAGCGTGCCGGACGTCTGACTCGCCCTCGAGGTCGACTCACATTGACACTCGGAGACAATCAGGCCGTCGAAGAAGAAATCGCCTACTACATGATGGCCTGACTGGCCATTTTATGAAACGCTGGGGTTATGAGAATGGCGGTCAGGGTGGGATTCGAACCCACGGAACGCATTTCGAACGTCGTGGGATGCAAGGGCGTGATCAGGTTGACGCTCGGATGGATCGGTCCCTGCAGCTTCTCGGGCATCTCCGGCGGATCCCCCTCGACCGCATAAATGCGTTCGATTCGCGAAAGCGTCCTCCCTGGCGCGTGGGGAGGTAGCCGACCGCAGTGCGCTTGACTTGATTGGCACGAATCAAAGGATCAAACTCTCGGCGCAGTGCGGTGGCATCGAGAGAAATGACCGGAAGTTGTGAATGAGGGCGGTCGGAACACCATTCGAAGTTCGATCATGGGTTAGGCAGCGGTTTGCTGCTCGATGCCGTCCACGAAGATGATTCCTTGCACGACTTTGTCAAGTTGACGATATCCGTTCAGTCGACGCCAGCCTTTCTCGGCTTCCAGGCCGAGCTTGTAGACCATTGAAAGGGTTGCTTTCCTCGATCCGCACCCTTTGGTTTGTCGAGTCCGATGGCGGACCGTGGCAAACGTCGACTCAATCGGGTTTGTCGTCCGGATGTGTCTCCAGTGCTCGGCTGGAAAGTCGTAGAACGTTAGTAGAGTTTCCTTGTCTTTCTTCAGGCAGGCGCACGCTTTCGGATACTTGGCTTCGTAGAGCGTGAAGAACTCGTCATAGGCCTCCAAGGCGGCCTTCTTTGTTTCCGCCATGTAGATTTCATGGATGCGTTCCTTGGCAAGGGGCTGCGCTTTCTTCGGCAGCTTGTCGAGGATGTTGGCTGTCTTGTGCACCCAACATCGTTGCTGTTTGCTTGTCGGATATTCCTCTTCCAAGGCGCTCCAGAACCCGAGAGCTCCATCGGCGATACTCAGTTTCGGAGGGATTTTCAATCCTCGTTTCTTGAGGTCTCTGAGCACATTTTTCCAGGACAGTTTGCTCTCTCGTTCTCCATCGCTGATGGTTACCAATTCCTTGGTTCCATCGGGTAAGGAGCCGACGATTACGAGAACACATGGGCGGTCGTCATTGAGCCTGACATTGAAGTAGATCCCGTCGGCCCAGAGATAGACGTATTCCTTGTCGCTGAGGTCACGCTTGCTCCATTGCTCGCGTTCTTTCTCCCATTGCTCTTCCTCGTCGAACGATGTTGGCTGCAGAAAGACCCGATGCGTTCTCACCGAGGATCGGCTCTAAGGCTCGACTCATCTCGGAGGTTGAGATTCCTCGCAGGTAGAGTGCCGGGATGAGGTTGTCCAGTGAAGCGACTCGGCGTAGGTACGGCGGAAGGATGGCGCTGGTGAACCGCTGGCCTGATCGGCGATCATTGATCCTGGGCTGCCGAACAGAAACGTTTCCTATTCCAGTCTGAAGTTGTCGCTGAGGAAGATGGCCGTTGCGAACGACTTGGCGATGACCCTGGTCATCACGCTGATGTTGATGGGCTTGAATGTAGTCGGAGACTTCGTTGTCGATGGCGGCCTGAAGAAGCACTTGGGCTCCTTGTCGCAGGGTGACCTCAAGGGCGTTCTGGCAGACGGTGCTTGCTCCTTCCGGCCGAGGATAGATGCGGATTCGGTGGGGTGGTTGGTGGTTTTCATTGGAGTTCAGTTGTTTTGGTAAATGGTTGAACTCTTCATGATGCCCCGACCGCCCTCATCCACAACTTCCGGTCATTTCTCTGGCATCGATCGACGCCATGGGTGCGCGCAAGCGCGCTTGGAGTTCGGGATACGGGACCTCGAGGTATTCGACCAAGGTGGCCAGGTTGCCTGAAAGAATTGGCGCCCCATCGGCCTCCGTGTCGTTCGGCCTGATCGATGGCGGCAGAATGGCGGGCCGCACAAAAAATCAGCTCCCTAACATCGGAATCGGAACTGGCCGTCACCGCTCCCGCCAGCACGTTTTTCCCCGGTGATACGATCAACTCCGCCGTGACTTCGCGGCTGGAGAAGCGGGGCATGCGAATCCGGTTCAGCTCCTGCCCCTGTGCCTCATCACTCAGATGCTCGACTCCGTTGATCGCCACGCTCAGCTCGATGAGCTCCCGCTCCTCCGACCACCGCGGTGTCTTCACGCGCAAGTCCCATCTCGCGCATCCGAAAGGCGGTGGGCGACGCGTGAGCCGTCAAGCGGGTCCCCTCCTCCACCGGACCCAAGACCTCGGGGATCACTTCGGCGGGATCGAATTCCGTTGGGTAGATGCGCTCGACGGTCGAGGCCACCTCGGCGGTTTCACCTGCCTGCACCAAGAGGTAGGCACACTCCGACACCGTCGCCGTTCCGAAACCCTGATGCTCCAGGAGCTTTTCCCGCAAAGCGACATCATTCGGCTCGTTGCGATATTGATGGAGCAAAGAATCCATCAAACCGTGATCAGCCGCAAGAAACTCCACCAGCATTCCGATGTGGACGGAGGAGGCGACGGCCTCATCACGGGCATCCCGCCCCGTGAGAGGCGCCGCGAAGGGCGGCGCCGCCTTGTGCCACAGCTGATGTCAGGAGACATCCACCCAAGACCCATCCGGCGCAGCAAACGTCTCTGATCCCCATTTGCAGATCCTAGCACGCGCGGGGAAGCAAACCAATATGAATTTAGCGCGAAGGATCGCCGTTCGCCTCCGTCGCCGACATTTTGGACGACCCACGAAAGCAAAAGAGGCAGTGCTCTCGCACCGCCTCTCCGCTTGATTCGATTGTCCGCGATCGGATCGGCGGAGCTCTCTACTTCTCCGACACCCGGTAGAAGCGGGTCTCCAGCCCGCCACTGCCGACATTGACCGTCGTGCTGTCCGTGTCGGCGGCCCCGGTGACATCGAGGAGACGGGAAAAGTCATCCAAGAAACCGCGAGACCTGAATCTCGTAGTCCCTACCGGGCTCACTGGTGAGGTCAGGTCGAGTGTCAAAGACCTCGTAGCGGATGAACTTGTAGGGCGCCGAGGGCGCTTCGAGCTCGATCAAAACCACTTGAAGCCGTTCGTCCCAAAGAGCTTCCGGTTCATTTCGGGTGTAGATCGCCGTGAAGTTTTCTCCGTCGTTCGAGCCCTGAATCTCAAACCAGGTCGGATCTCGGCCCGGAACGTCATTGGCCGACGCCATCGTGAAGTGAGTCAAACTCACGGCATTGGCAAACTCGACGGTCACATTGAAAGGCGAGTCGGGCTGAGGATCGTCACAGCACCACCTGGCGTTGCCTCCCCCTAACTGATTGTCGAAGATGTTGAAGGAGAACTCGCCGCCTTCAAAGCCAGGCTCGTTGTTGGAAGAGATCGAAACCCAATTCCAGGAAGGATCGCTTTCACCGGCCGCTTCATCGCCGTCGTCTTCCAGATCTGTCAGGTCCCCTCCGAGCAAAGCTCCGGTACCCTTGCCTAGCACGGTGATCGTCGGACCGACCACCTCGCCGCCAGTGTTGCTCGGGTTGTTGGGATCGCCGTTATCGGCGACTTCCTGGGCGTCATCGATGGTGTCTCCGTCAGTATCCGTGAGGATCGGACTGGACCCGTGAGTGAGCACTTCTGCTCCGTCGTCGAGACCATCGCCATCCGTATCGGACTGCGCGGGATCCGAGCCGTTCTGAAACTCCTGGGCGTCCGTCAGGTTGTCGCCGGCACCAAAATAATCGGATTGGCTAGAGACAGACCGGAATAAGCAGCCGCCAGCGCCATGTGCCATAGCCCCCACGCTTGGCGGCCAATACCTTGTGGAATCATAGCAATTCTGTTTTTTTAGTGAAAGCAACGCCTGCCCACTCGCCAGGCGTTGCGTTTCCACGTGAAGTAAACCCCATGCTTAATCTCTTACTTCACGACTCCACGGTAGAAGCCGTTTGCCGCAGCGGCGCGGGTAGCGTCTGTGTCATCGTAGGATCCGGTCACGTCGGAGGCGATGGAATCCCAATTGATCAGGTCGAGAGAATACTCGATGTCGTAGGTGGTACCTTCAGGCAGTGCCAGCGATACGCCCGCTGCGCTCCGAGACACGCCCGTAATCTCTGTCGCGCCGCCACCGGCAGGAATTTCAGTGCGAAGTGGCTCGCCAGGATTCTCTAGCAACTCTGTCACTTCTACTTGGCCAAGCGCTCGGTCGTAGAACTGCGCGTCATCAAGACGCCCCGCGAACGGAAGAATCCCTTCGAAGGCTGCCATGAAAAACTCAGGGCTATCGAAGGTGTTCAGCGCGATGGGATCATCTTTAGAGCCCGCGACTATGCCATCCACGTAAAGCGTGAGCTTACGGTCTCCGTCTTCATCCGCAGTGTTTTTGTAAGCTACCACGATGTGATGGTCCATTCCCACCTGGATAATGCCCTCGCTTTGGATATCACTGGCCAACCCCGCCCCGTCGTCCACGAGCCAGTTCAACGTATTCTCATTCATCACAAGAGCGAAGACAGGGTTCGACTCGCCGCGTGCGAAGAGCGTTTGGTTTTCTTCAGCAACACTGTCAGCGCGTGCCCATATCGAGATTGAAAAACTGTCCGCCAGCACATCGAGGACATCATTTGGGAGTAACACATGAGCGCCTCCTGAAAACTCGACGGAGGTGCCCGCTGCAACGGCTTCCTGTCCCAAAGTTAGTGATCCTGCGCCAGCAACATAGGCTCCTGCGAGGCCATTGCCGGCAGCGTCCACGACGACTTCGCCTTCAGTCTCATCTAAGCGGTAGTGATTGATGGGCGCTCGGGAATCAGATACTTTGGCCGAAAGAGCGATCATCGAGGATGGCTTGTCAGGGTCGTCACTCTTCACCTCCAGGTTCGCCATGAAACCGCCTGACAGTCCCTTCATGTCGAAGGTGATGCTAATGTCACCACTGCTTCCTGGGGCGATGGTCTCTGGTGCGCTATTAATCGTAAAGTGATCTTTCTGAGGTCCTGTCAGCGTCACTTCGGAAATCGTTAGGGTTTGAGTTTCACCGCTGTTTTTCACTGGAATGATCTCGGTGACTTGCTGAGGTAGAATGGGCAATTCACCAAAGCCAAACCGGCGGGGAGCGGCGATATTCGGATCTGACTTCTCGCCCAATCCCTCAATGTTAGCGCCTAACCACTCGTTCACACCCACTACTTCCTCATCACTCAGTGCCGTATTGTAGACGACCACTTGAACGATATCGAAATCAGATATGGCGGTGGACGCTCCCCAGTTAGGAACGGTCGTGACGCCGGCACGCAAGTCCCCTAAATAAAACTCATCCGAGCTGGTGGTATAAGAGGATCCCGCAACGTTGAGCACTTTGGTAGCTGTGCCATCTGTATTGAACCACTCATCAATAGCCGCAGGAGTCATTCGAGCACTGCGGATGAAGAGCGATTCGGCGGGAAATCCTTCAGCATATTCGCCCGCGCCCACGTTGCCGTTGTCTTTCCGAACTGACGGGTCGGATCCGAGATTGAAATGGTCTCCCAAATTCTCCCGGGTCGGGACCGCCGCAAGCGAGCCGACGCCCACGGGGCGAGTGATGCTGGCGTTCCCTAGCATCGTAACATTGTAGACAACAAAGATCGTCAGATTCTCCATCCCGGCATCGCCATTGAGATCCGAACTCACCATGAGATCGTTGATATCAGCCTCGAAATATATGGCAGAAATGTCTTCGTCCAAGAAGGGGCTGCCATTTATCGTGACGAGCGTTCCTGCCTCATAGGTTATAGGAGTGTCTCCATTGTCCGCGTCTCCGACCTCTCCCACGGCGACCAGGTCACGCTCGTTGCCGCTCGCATCGGCCCAAACACCCTCGACATCATCGTAGGTGTTGGCTGCGTCACGCAACCACAGGACAAGGCCATCGGCGATTGAGGCGTCATCGGGTTCAAGTTCTTGACCCAGTGAAAGCATGAGGGTCGATGCAAGGATAGCGAAGATCGAGTAAGGGGTTCTCATAGTGCAAGGGGTTCTCATAGTGGATGAAGAGTGCCGGAGGGTGTGATCTGTTTTTGGCTCAAGTATACCACCAGTACCACCAACATCAAGGACCGGGCACCTCTTTCCGTGGATTTTTAGCTCATGGTTTCAAGGATTTTAAGGGTTTCTAATGTAAACGCCGGAATAAAACTGGTACGCCCGCCGGGCCAAAACCGGTACGGTTCTCTGCCGTGCCGTCCTGATCCAGACTTCCAAAGATGGCCGTTTCCCAGCCATCGCCATCGCCGCCGCCGATCACCAAGATGCCATCATCACTGTTGACGCCAATCGACACGTCGCCTCCTGACGCCTGAATGAAGAACTTGCCCGTGACCTCAACCGCGAAGTCGTCGTGATTGGGACCGCCGCCAAAAGCCGGAGATCCCTCATCCGTGCCCTCAGGGCCCCACAAGGGGAAGATCTCGTCCGTGTCTGAGAAGGAAGCGGCCGAGTCATCGACGAAATTGATGAAGGGGCGCGACACCGTGATCTGGCCCTCATCGGCCTCGATTTCGCCATCGATGAGCATCAGCGACGTGTCCCTGCTATCGATGGTGGAAGACGTGTCGTACTGGGTGACCGTGAAAGCACCGCCCTTAAGTTGTATGGAGGGCACGCTCTCGGGATCGGTCGGATCAAATCCGGAATTGGCTTCCAGGGCATCAAAGGCGCCGTCGCCATCCGTGTCCTTGAGGTTCGGGTCCGAGCCAGGCTGACTCGCGTCCACGTATGGCAAATTGGAATTCTCGACGCCATCGGCGAGACCGTCACCGTCGCTGTCGACCCGAGTTGGGCTGGTGCCCGTGTTGCTCAAGCTGATCCAGGTGCCCGTGCTGGTTTCCACATCGTCGCTCAGACCGTCACCGTCGGTGTCCGGGTCTTGTGGATTGGTGCCCGTGCTGAATTCTTCCAAGTTACTGACGTTGTCTCCATCGAGGTCACCGTCCGCGTCGTCGACCGCCGGATCGAGACCGTTGTCGGATTCGTAGCGATCCGGCATGCCGTCGCCGTCCGTGTCAACCATGCCTCCGGTGCGTCCAAAGAGTTCGATTTCACCGACCTGGTAGAAGGCTCCCGTTGTCGCTCCCGTCGCCTCCACGAAAAAGCGAAAAGTCGTGTAATCCTTGGCCACGGGAGGAAAATCCTCGCCCGATTTGGAGTGCGAAACGATTCTTTTCCGACGCCTTCGAATTTCACTCTCCGTCCCCGGAGTCGATGAATCGACGCTTGTGGAACGGTCGCGGTCTGGCTTGGATCATTCGCATGAACCGCCGCCGCCTTGCTGCTCTGGTCCTTTCGCTGGGGATCGCTTCGGGCTTCCTTGCCAATCTCATCGCAGCCGAGAGCGATTCGGCCATCCAGTTTGTCGAACGCCTGGAAGAACCCATCGCCCTGCGCCCGCTCCATCCCCCCGAGCTGAAGTTTGAGCAACCGGTGTGGTGCTCCCCGGTTCCCGGCCTCACCGATGCCCTCATCGCGCTGGAGCATCAGACCGGCAAGGCATGGCTCCTGCACGGCGCGGAATCCCCCGATGATGAATCGATTCCAGACAAGACCCTCTTCGCAGACTGGGGAGCGGCAGTCAGTGACGGCCCCTGGGAAGGACTCATGTGCATCGCCTTTCATCCGCGTTTTCCCGAGAACCGCCGCTTTTTTATCAAGCACGAAACCTTGATCCGAGGCCGCCGACACACGGTCGTGGTCGAGAAACACGCACGCCCCGACCTGCTGACCGATTCCGGCATGGTCTCGCGACCTCTGTTCGCCATCGAGCAACCGGCGGACAACCACAACGGAGGCACCCTGGCCTTCGGTCCCGACGGCTTCCTCTACATCGCCATGGGCGACGGCGGTCCCCAGGAAGATCCCCAAGGCTACACGCAAAGCGGTCGCGCGCTTCTCGGCAAGATGCTGCGAATCGATGTGGATCGCCCTTCCGACACGCTGCCCTACGGCATTCCTCCCGACAATCCATTCGTCGACCTCGACCCGAACCAGTGGCACCCCGAGATCTGGGCGCTGGGCTTTCGCGAACCCTGGCGCTTTTCTTTCGACCGTGAGACAGGCGACCTCTGGCTGGGCAACGTCGGCCAAGTGCTCTACGAGGAAGTGCTCATCGTCCGCCGTGGTGAGAACCATGGCTGGAATGTGAGGGAAGGTCACCGCCCCTTCAAAGACACCTACTGGCGAAGCGACGAGACCTACACCGAGCCCTTGTTGGCTTATGGACGGCATGTGGGAGCCTCCATCACGGGGGGCTACGTCTACCGAGGGAGCCGACATCCAAGCTGGAATGGCGTCTACCTATTCGGGGACTTCAACACTCGTCGGCTTTTCGGGCTCCGTGGCGCCGGCGGCAAGGTGGAGGCTCTCCTGGACATCGGCCTGGCCCCCGAAGCGCCCGCCTCTTTCGGCGAAGGCCGGGACGGTGAACTCTTCCTCGTCGGTTACTCGGGAACCATTTTCCAACTGGATCTTTCCGGGGCCGACTTTCCCGCGCATCGCCCCCTCGCCACGACCGCATGGCAGGAGAACCAAGAGGAAGTCCGCCGCGCCGCCGAGGAGATCATGGGCCCCTTCCCCGGCCCGGAACGACGGGTCGATCTCCAAATGCGCACGCTTCAGGAAGTGGATGGGGGGCGGCATGTCCGCAAGCTGATCGACTATCAATCGGAATCCGGTTCGCGAACCCCCGCCTATCTGTGTGTCCCCAAAAAGGTATTGAAACCGAGTGCGTCTCCCGTCCCGGCGGTTCTCTGCCTTCATCCCACCGACATGAGGGTAGGACACCAGGTGGTGGTCGGACTGGGAGGCCGTCCCGGCCGACAGTATGCGGCGGAACTTGCCGAGCGCGGATTCGTCACCCTCTCCCCCGCCTACCCGCTCCTCGCCGATTACTGGCCCAACCTCAGTCAGTTGGGCTACGAGAGCGGCACCATGAAGGCGATCTGGGACAACTCGCGTGGCCTCGATCTCCTGGAATCCTTGCCTTTTGTCGAGGGCGAGAGCGGTTTCGCGGCGATCGGCCATTCCTTGGGCGGGCACAACGCGCTTTTCAGCGCCTTGTTCGACGACCGTCTCACCGCCGTGGTCTCCAGCTGTGGATTTGATGCTTTTGAAGACTATTACGACGGCGACCGGGCCAACTGGTTTTTTGGCAAGGGCTGGTGCCAGCTTCGCTACATGCCGAGGCTCTCCGATTACCGCGGTCGGCTGGACAAGATCCCTTTCGATTTCCCGGATCTTCTCGAAGCACTGACGCCGCGCCGGGTTTTTATCAACGCCCCGCGGCACGACTCCAATTTCCGCTGGCGGAGTGTGGAACGCCTGGTTGCCGAGGTCCGCGAATGGGACACGCGATTTCAGTTAGACAACCGGCTGGAAGTCCGGCATCCCGAGGCCGGGCACGACTTCCCCACGGAAATTCGAGAGGAAGCCTACGAATTCATCGCCTCGCAAATCGGAAACCCCTGACAAATCGAAAAAAGGCTCAAGAGAGCATCGGAGAGCGTCGCGGATTTCTCAAAATCCGACCCTCCATCTGACCAGGCAAGTCACGGATTTCTCCGAAATCCGACCCTCCATCTGACCATGGAAATGGTCAGCAACGTGATGCCATCACCCTTCACTTTTTGGCCACGCGGACAAACTGGCGGGGCTCGGCGTCATCCCAGGGCATGGTGTAGACCGTTTGACCTTCTTCCCCACTCACCTCACCCATGGCGGTGAAAGTCGCCAGATCGTCGCTCACCCGCACTTCATAGAGCGCCCCGGGTTCACTGGAAAAGGTGATCCGGATCTCGCCGCCTACCAAGTCAACCGACCGGATGCGGAAATCCGCAGCCACGGGAATTTGTCCGCCGCTCTCCGCCTTTCCGGGAGAACCGCCCCCCGCAGCGCTCTGTGCCCACATGCCCGGCTCGTTTGGATTGGTGGAACCGGTCTCGTTGAGCAATACCAAGGAGTGACCTTCCCCGTCCGCTCCGCTCGGCCAGCCCGCCTCTTCATCATCACCATAAGCGAATTCCGCGATGATCGCGCCATCAAATCCTACCAGCTTCAGCGTCTCGCCACCGTTACTCAGTCGCCCGGAGGCAAGCGCTCCAATCACGGGAACGTCGTCCCCATAACGCATGCGAAACGCTTCCAGATTACCCGCCACCACACCTCGCTGACCGGGCTCGAGAGCCAAGATATCGCCTTCGCCGAAGTCAAAACTCACGCCATCGATAAACTGTGCTCCGGCCAACTGCAGGGGTTCGTCGCTGATGTTGAGCAGCTCGATGAACTCGAAATCATCATTGTTTCCGAAGCCAGCCGCCGCTTCTTCCTCACTGGGATCCGCGGGATTGTACATCAGCTCGGTGATGCGGAGATTGTTGGCCGAAGCTGTCTGACCCACCACGAAAATGGCCTCGTTCAGGGCCGACCATTCCCCGGTGTTGAGCAGTACCCGCGCCTTCACTCTCACGGACTCTGTCAGGGTAATTCCAACGTCGTAGGGGATGGCTTCAGGATGCGGTTCACCTCCGCGAGCCCGCGGATCGTGACCGTCTAGCCGATAATAGATCGTGCCCGGCCGCGGCTTGAAGAGGCTGATCTTGTTGTCCATCGTCAACACCGTGCCCGGATCGAGATAGCCACCCTGAAAATTGAACTTGATGGGCGGTTCGAACTGCTCGTCCATCCATTCCACGCGATCGGCCAGCCAGTCCTTCATGAAATCCACTTCGGACTGGTAGGTCCGGCGACTCTGGAAACCCGGGGGATTCGGCCAATCATAAACCCCCAACCGCGGCCAGCGCTCGAAATTTCGTTCGGCCGCCTCTCTCAGCTCATCCGTCAGGTCGTCGATCTCGTTCATGAGGGCCTCGGTCGAGAACATTCCCCGGCGCAATGCATACCATCGATCGGCGTAGGACAGCGCGAATTCAGGATCCTCGAACATTTGTCCATACCAGGGATACTGCTGGGCGGAGATCAATCGGTGGTACCAGCCTTCCGGTTTCCAGCCGTCCAGATAGTCGGCATTGCCAAGCGAGAGATTGTAATCCCAGGCCACGAAATTCATTTTCTCGCCTCGATCCTTGTAGATGTAGTTGCTCAGCCGGTAGCCATCGATGTTCTTGGTGATCTCCACCAGGAGATGGTTGTCGATGGCGTTGGCTTCGTTCACGTAAGCGCGAAAGCCCTCGTCTGGATCCGCCGAATCGTCCCCATGCAAGACCGTTTCAAACTCGTTGAGATAATTGGTCAGCCAGGTCTTCTGCGTGTCCGTCAGGGTGAATTCCGGCTCGATGATTTGCAAGGTTTGACCCTCCCGACTGGTGCGAATGGTGATATTGTTCTGGTCCTCTTTGTCCTTTCGAAAGATGTAGCCCCCGGAGATCTCGGGCTCGCTATCGTGTTCCGGAAGCAAGGGTTCCACGTCCACCCGGTCGCCGTCCCGCTTGATCCGCTCCATGAACACGTAGACGCCGCGATAGTCGTCTTGCGTTACCGGCTCACCGTCCGAGGGGTTGTAGAACAACTCGACGTACTTGGTCCTCACCGCGTAATGTCCCATTCGGCGCGACCAGTTGTAGGACAGATAATTGCGCATCAAGGTCTTGTCCGCGTAAGGCGCGTGAATGATCCAGTCGGTCTCCGCCGGCATGTTGAATATGGAGACCGCCTTGTCCCGGTCCCACTCATCCCACGATTCGAAGTGATACTGTCGCTTGGCGAACGCGAGTGAACTCTGACCGCGCAAACGCATGCCAATGTGCCCGGACCAGTCGATCTCACCGTCCGGTACCGCCACGCCCGTCTCGCCATCGACATCGATGAACACCGCGGCCGTCTCGTGAAGCGTATTCTTGCTCGTGTCGTTGTCGACATTGGTGCCGAAGGAATCCAGCACACAAAGACCCAGATTCGTCTCGAAATCCCTCATGTCTTCTCCCAACTGAATGAACACCTCACTCGACACCTCTCCGGGAAGCGCCCCGTCCTTGAAAGCGCGCACGCGGAGCCGCTTGGTCGAATCGAGCTGTATCGGCCCCTGGTAAAGCGTGGCGGGATTGAACAATGAGAGGGTCGGCTCGCCGCCGTCCAGCGTGTAGCGGATCTCGGCCTCGGGATCTTCGTGGCTGAGTTCAACCTCGATGGAATCGAAGAAAGTCTTTCCGTCCGTCGAGAACCGCACCTTCCTCAAGGGCGCCTCAACGAAATCCGCGTTCGCCTCACCAGGAGTTGCCTCAGACTGAAAGCCTTCGGTCTCTCCCGTGACACCGTAGGAGATGTCGGTGTGCTGGTTGGGATACTCCTCGTCGAAACCGTGGACGACCTCGCCCGCAGGATTCACCAGCGCGAGATACTCGCCACCGGCGTCCAGTGAGAAATTGGTGTGGTAGACCTTGGCGAAAAGGGTCCCAATGTTGAGACCCGAGGCGTAGACGACCGAGTAACCGCCCGGAGGCACCGTGGCCTGGCTGGGAAAGGTCCATTTTTGCAGGTCATCCGGATCGTCGGTCAGCGACCAGCCGTCCAGGGCGAGAGGCTCTCCATCGGGATTGTGGATCTCGATCCAATCGGAGAATTGGCCTTTGTCATCCTCCAGGGTCGAAAAATTGTCCGCCATGAATTCCGAGATGACGGGAGTCGCCAGACAAGTCGAGGGGACGGCAAAAAAGATGCACAAGAGGGATTTCATGAAGGGAAAGGGGCTGTGGGTGACAACGATGACATCCTATTCTAGATTCGTGAGGTCAATCAAGTCATTTCCGAGGAGGCGAGGGACTCACAATGAATCTCCATCCGCTCGAACCTCATTTCCGGGAATGGGAATCATTCTTCAGGCGCCGCCTTCGCCAGCAGACGGCGCTGAGGATTGTCTGCCCAAAAACTGGCGATCATCAAGGACGCCGGAACCACCCCGGACACCCAGAGAATCAGTTCGTAGCTTCCCGTGAATCGGTGGGACAAGCCGAACGGCAGCGGACCCAGACCACTGTGAGAATCCATCCCGTGGCCACCGAGGCCCCCACGACCATCTTCCGCGCGCCGATGCGGTCGAAGTAACGGCCCAGCCAGGGGAGCGCCAGCCCGCTCAGCACGGTCCCGGCACGGTAGGCAGCGCTCAACTGCACGCGGCTCAGACCGAGCTCGCGCATCAGAATGTCCGTGAACACGCTGAACCCGATGCTCGTGAGTGGGAAGTTCTCAGACCGGTTTCTCTTTGCCTGGCGTGTCTGTCTGACTGCGTAATAGAGCGATCTTCGCCTTGGATAGTTCAATGCTCAGATCGATCAGTTCGGTGGTCAGTTTCTTGAATTTCTTGTACTCCTTTGTTTCTTTTCGTAGTCCCTTCACGTGGTCTGGCCAGACGTGTTCAGTCCGGCTCCTCATCTTATGCGTGTAGCTCAGTTGGTAATACACGCCGCGCTGGCGTTGTCGATCTCGGTATTGCTTGCTGATGCTCCCAGGCCGCATTGGCCCGATTGCAGCTAACTTTGCCGCAAGTTTCTGGACTCTTTTTTCAGTGATCTGATCTTTTTCATGGTCATTAGCTTATATATGCGAATGTCTGGGAAAATCAAATCATTTGTTATGGATCTCTGGATTTCTTGGTGGAATATCGTCTGTTTTCTGCGACCCGCTTTCTCGAGAGCCCGCACCTTTCTCTGGTTTCTGCTCGTCTTGGCCGCTTTCTCCGTGCGCAATGACCTCCTCGGGGTTTCCAGTTTCGTCCGCGCTCTCGGTTTGTCAGAACACTTCTATGAGCACTTACTCCATTTCTTCCACAGCAATGCCGTGAAGACGGACCGGCTTGCAGAACTTTGGTTCGCCATCGTGATCAAGCACTTCCCTGTCTACAAGATCGGTTGTCGCCCCGTCCTGGTTCTCGACGGCATCAAGAAGTCCAAGGAGGGCCGCAAGATGCCTGCGGTGAAGTATCTGCATCAACAGTCCGAGTCCAATTCCAAGCCTCACTTCATCATGAGCCATTCCTTTCAGGCCTTCGGCGTGCTCTGTCAGGTTGGCGGATACTTCTTCTGCGTTCCGGTCTGTGCACGCATTCACGAAGGTATCGTCACTTCAAACCGCGACAGGAGAACCTTGATCGACAAGGCCAACGAGATGCTCGCATCCGTCTGTAGAGGTCAGGAGTTCGTCTTGCTGGCCGACGCCTACTACGCCAACGGAAAGGTGATCCGGAGCACCAAGGGGCGTTCCGGTGTGCTGGTCACGAGGGTTCGACGCACGACAACCGGCTTTCGGCCTGCGGCAGTGCCACGCAAACGCAAACGCGGACGACCGAAAAAGTATGGCGCTGCGGTGAAGCTCCAGAATGTCTTTGGAACGGGCGGCTTCAGTTCCGTTCCCAGTCCCGTATATGGGGAGAGAAACATCTCTGTCCGGTTCAAGTCGGTGGATCTGTTGTGGAAGCCCGCCGGGGCGATGGTCCGCTTCATTCTCGTCGATCATCCCACGAGAGGGCGGATCATCCTCTTGTCTACCGACCTCACCATGGAAGCTCAGGAGATCATCTTGCTCTACAGTTTGCGTTTCAAGATCGAAGTCGCTTTCAAGCAAGCGGTGCATTCGGTCGGCTCATTCGGATACCATTTCTGGATGGCCGCTATGCGACCGCTCAAGCGTCGCAATGGTAACCAATACCTCCACCGGACTACCGAGAAATATCGCAGACAGGTGCAGAGAAAGATGCACGCATATCATGTGTTTGTGCAGACCGGCATGATCGCTCAGGGCATGTTACAGTACCTTGCCATGACATGTGACGGTCTGGTCTGGAAACACTTTGGAACCTGGATCCGAACCATCCGCCCAGACGTGCTGCCTTCGGAAATGATTGTCTCAGCCGCCTTGAAAAACACGCTGCCTGGATTTTTGCACCACGGCGGAAAAGGTTCAGCGTTCCGAAAATTCATCCTTGATAAAATAGACTTCACTCGCTCCGAAGGTTCACGCTTCGCCGCATGATGATCCAGTTACAGAACTTCTCACTCGCGAGCCCGATGGTCTGCCCGGGAATACTGAAGACGATGCCCATCGTGGCCACTGGCACAAAATCACCCAACCGTGGAAAAAAGGGAATCGCGCCGGGTCAAAGGGAAACGTCGGCGACCAAAACCCACCGGAACCTGTCTTCATGGCTGTGGCGTCCGGCGGATGAGGGAGAACATCGCCTTCTCCTCGGAGCAAGGTGTCCCCTTCTCAAGCGGATTTCTCGTGATTTGCGCGAGACAGGACTTTCCGCCACCGTGAGGCTCTCGCTCTCTCGGACATGCCAGCCAACGGGTCGTCCAGAATCTGTCCAAGGCCCCATCCCATTCATCGTTTTCATCCCTACCAATCCTCTCGCCATGCCCGCCCCTTCGTTCACGCCCGATTCCCTCACTGAAGGTTGGACCTCTCTCAGTCCGCGCTGCCGATTTCGTCTCAGCGGCCCTGATCGCGTGCGCTATCTGAACGGCCAGGTCACCAACCAGGTGGAGGGCTTGCGAGCCGGCATCGCCTGCTACGCGTGCGTCACGAATCACAAGGGGCAGCTGGAGGCGGACATGGTGATCAGTGCCGGGCCAGACCCCCTTTCTGGAGAGGAGGCACTGTGGATCGACGCTGCAGAAGCGCTCAGGGAGCCGCTCGCGCAGCGCCTGGATCGCTACCTCATCGCCGATGACGCGGAACTCCACGACGCGTCCGATGACTGGACCGGATTCCACTGCCTGATGGGCGAGAGCGGAGAAGATCGGGAAACTCGGGATTGGGCGGAGCGGCTGATGGAAATCGCTCCTCGATCGCACGCCCACCGGATCGATCGCCTTGGTGTCCCCGGAGTGGACTGGTGGATTCCCGGCGGCGACGGGTCGGCGAAGGCGAGAGAGGGGCTCACGGCGCTCGGGCTCTCAGAGCTGTCCTCGGACGCGATCGAATGGCTGCGGATCCGACGAAGCATCCCGGTCTGGGGGGCCGAGCTGAAGCCGGGGATGCTTCCGCAAGAGGCCCGCTTGGAGCGCCGCGCCATCCATTACGAGAAAGGTTGTTACATCGGCCAAGAAATCATTTCCCGCATGAAAAGGGCGGGCAAGGTCAATCGCCTGATGGTCTTGTTACGCCCGATCGATGACGACACCGCGGAAGCCTCGCCACTGGCCGCCGGCTGGGATCTGTGTCTCCCAAGCAAATCTGACGCGAACGGGGAGCCCAAGCCGCTCGGCGCGGTGACCAGCGTGGCCAGCGCTCCGACCGCCACAGGAGAACCAGGGATGGACTCGGGAGCGGGAACCAGCCGCGGGGAAAGGCTTGCCCTCGCCTGGGTCAGGAGCCAACATGCCGCCCCGGGAACCGAGCTGCTTGCCTCATCGGGAAACGATGCGACGAAAGTCGTCGTCGTCCCCTTCCCGGACAGTCAGGACTGAATTTCGCATGTCACCTTCCCAACCCGATTCTTCATGGTCACGATGAGCCCACGGCATCTTATTCTCACGTTCTCGACTCTCGCCCTGATGGCGCTCCAGCCTGCGTGCACGGTGGTCCGCAAGATTGAGCGATGGGTTCCGGAAATCCCGGACATTGTGTTGATCGGTCAGAAAGACAAATCACCGAGGTCGCCCACCGATCCCGGTTCGTTGACGCCCGATCTCGAAAAAGACGCCGCGGTGCTGCGGATTCGCGGCCTGGGAAAAACTCATCGGGTGGTCATTCAGCTCTACCCGGCGAGCGCGCCCATCACGGTGGCCAATTTCCAGGAGAAAATTCGGCGTGGCCACTACGAGGGCATGGCCGTCCACCGGACGATCCCGATTCATCTGATCCAGATGGGAGACCCGCAATCCAGGGAAGCCGATAGCCGGGCCGCCTGGGGCACGGGAGGTTTGGGAAGCACCCTGCCGGCGGAGATTCACCTCCCTCACCGTCTCGGAGCGGTCGGCATGGCCCGCCTGGGCGACGCCCTCAATCCCGCGAGGGAGTCGAGCGAGAGCCAGTTCTACATCGCCCTGGGAGATCTGTCCTCCTTGAACGGCCGCTACACGGTATTCGGTCAAGTCATGGAGGGCTACGAGGGCCTCCAGGCCCTGTCCGAAGCCGCGGCCGACGAGAACGACAACCCCTATCAGCGCCTCGAGATCGTTGCCACCAGCCTGGATGAGGCCCGAAAATACACGCAGGAGGACATCACCGGCCTCCACCGTTCCGCCCGGCGCAATCGTCTGGAGGCGAGCCAGGGAACCACCGACGGCCTTCTCAAGCGAACTTGGCGGCGGATTTGGTAAAAAAATCTTGCGAACTTCTCAGACTGTCCATATTCGGACTTCTCCCGGTCTTCACACAGAGTCGAGAGGCAGAAACTCCTCCCTTGGGTAGGTACCGAAGCGGTCAAACGGGGCAGACTGTAAATCTGCTGGCTCAGCCTTCAGAGGTTCGAATCCTCTCCTGCCCACTCCCCTTGCTGTCAAAAGGTTACACCAATTTAGATCAGCTTTAACGTTAGGGAGCAAAAACTGAACGGGCCATTTCCGGGCCACTTTTGACCTCCTACTCCATCACTCGGCCGCTCACGCCATCGTCGGGCGTTTTGCCGGCTTGACAAAGTGTCATCTTATCGATGGCATGGCCTCGAATTTGGTGGGCCTGACTTTCAGCGTTGTGGGCCGCGTCCACGCCAGATTCAGCTTCGCGCTCCTCAAGCGTCTCCTTGGCCGGCAGGGCCATCTTATGGAGCTGGCCAAACGTCAAACCACGGTGCCCGCAGAACGGGCGCTGATGGCTTCGATGATGCGTTCTAGTTTTTCTAAAGTCAGCTCTTCCACGACCGACAACCCACGGGCAGGGCGGCGGAGAAATGACCGGAAGTTGTGGATGAGGGCGGTCGGGGCATCATGAAGAGTTCAACCATTTACCAAAACAACTGAACTCCAATGAAAACCACCAACCACCCCACCGAATCCGCATCTATCCTCGGCCAGGAAGGAGCAAGCACCGTCTGCCAGAACGCCCTTGAGGCCACCCTGCGACAAGGAGCCCAAGTGCTTCTTCAGGCCGCCATCGACAACGAAGTCTCCGACTACATTCAAGCCCATCAACATCAGCGTGATGACCAGGGTCATCGCCAAGTCGTTCGCAACGGCCATCTTCCTGAAGCGACAACTTCAGACTGGAATAGGAAACGTTTCTGTTCGGCAGCCCAGGATCAATGATCGCCGATCAGGCCAGCGGTTCACCAGCGCCATCCTTCCGCCGTACCTACGCCGAGTCGCTTCACTGGACAACCTCATCCCGGCACTCTACCTGCGAGGAATCTCAACCTCCGAGATGAGTCGAGCCTTAGAGCCGATCCTCGGTGAGAACGCATCGGGTCTTTCTGCAGCCAACATCGTTCGACGAGGAAGAGCAATGGGAGAAAGAACGCGAGCAATGGAGCAAGCGTGACCTCAGCGACAAGGAATACGTCTATCTCTGGGCCGACGGGATCTACTTCCATGTCAGGCTCAATGACGACCGCCCATGTGTTCTCGTAATCGTCGGCTCCTTACCCGATGGAACCAAGGAATTGGTAACCATCAGCGATGGAGAACGAGAGAGCAAACTGTCCTGGAAAAATGTGCTCAGAGACCTCAAGCTCGTGAGTGAGAAGTTCTGTAACTGGATCATCATGCGGCGAAGCGTGAACCTTCGGAGCGAGTGAAGTCTATTTTATCAAGGATGAATTTTCGGAACGCTGAACCTTTTCCGCCGTGGTGCAAAAATCCAGGCAGCGTGTTTTTCAAGGCGGCTGAGACAATCATTTCCGAAGGCAGCACGTCTGGGCGGATGGTTCGGATCCAGGTTCCAAAGTGTTTCCAGACCAGACCGTCACATGTCATGGCAAGGTACTGTAACATGCCCTGAGCGATCATGCCGGTCTGCACAAACACATGATATGCGTGCATCTTTCTCTGCACCTGTCTGCGATATTTCTCGGTAGTCCGGTGGAGGTATTGGTTACCATTGCGACGCTTGAGCGGTCGCATAGCGGCCATCCAGAAATGGTATCCGAATGAGCCGACCGAATGCACCGCTTGCTTGAAAGCGACTTCGATCTTGAAACGCAAACTGTAGAGCAAGATGATCTCCTGAGCTTCCATGGTGAGGTCGGTAGACAAGAGGATGATCCGCCCTCTCGTGGGATGATCGACGAGAATGAAGCGGACCATCGCCCCGGCGGGCTTCCACAACAGATCCACCGACTTGAACCGGACAGAGATGTTTCTCTCCCCATATACGGGACTGGGAACGGAACTGAAGCCGCCCGTTCCAAAGACATTCTGGAGCTTCACCGCAGCGCCATACTTTTTCGGTCGTCCGCGTTTGCGTTTGCGTGGCACTGCCGCAGGCCGAAAGCCGGTTGTCGTGCGTCGAACCCTCGTGACCAGCACACCGGAACGCCCCTTGGTGCTCCGGATCACCTTTCCGTTGGCGTAGTAGGCGTCGGCCAGCAAGACGAACTCCTGACCTCTACAGACGGATGCGAGCATCTCGTTGGCCTTGTCGATCAAGGTTCTCCTGTCGCGGTTTGAAGTGACGATACCTTCGTGAATGCGTGCACAGACCGGAACGCAGAAGAAGTATCCGCCAACCTGACAGAGCACGCCGAAGGCCTGAAAGGAATGGCTCATGATGAAGTGAGGCTTGGAATTGGACTCGGACTGTTGATGCAGATACTTCACCGCAGGCATCTTGCGGCCCTCCTTGGACTTCTTGATGCCGTCGAGAACCAGGACGGGGCGACAACCGATCTTGTAGACAGGGAAGTGCTTGATCACGATGGCGAACCAAAGTTCTGCAAGCCGGTCCGTCTTCACGGCATTGCTGTGGAAGAAATGGAGTAAGTGCTCATAGAAGTGTTCTGACAAACCGAGAGCGCGGACGAAACTGGAAACCCCGAGGAGGTCATTGCGCACGGAGAAAGCGGCCAAGACGAGCAGAAACCAGAGAAAGGTGCGGGCTCTCGAGAAAGCGGGTCGCAGAAGACAGACGATATTCCACCAAGAAATCCAGAGATCCATAACAAATGATTTGATTTTCCTAGACATTCGCATATATAAGCTAATGACCATGAAAAAGATCAGATCACTGAAAAAAGAGTCCAGAAACTTGCGGCAAAGTTAGCTGCAATCGGGCCAATGCGGCCTGGGAGCATCAGCAAGCAATACCGAGATCGACAACGCCAGCGCGGCGTGTATTACCAACTGAGCTACACGCATGAGATGAGGAGCCGGACTGAACACGTCTGGCCAGATCACGTGAAGGGACTACGAAAAGAAACAGAGGAGTACAAGAAATTCAAGAAACTGACCACCGAACTGATCGATCTGAGCATTGAACTATCCAAGGCGAAGATCGCTCTATTACGCAGTCAGACAGACACCTCGCGAGTGAGAAGTTCTGTAACTGGATCATCATGCGGCGAAGCGTGAACCTTCGGAGCGAGTGAAGTCTATTTTATCAAGGATGAATTTTCGGAACGCTGAACCTTTTCCGCCGTGGTGCAAAAATCCAGGCAGCGTGTTTTTCAAGGCGGCTGAGACAATCATTTCCGAAGGCAGCACGTCTGGGCGGATGGTTCGGATCCAGGTTCCAAAGTGTTTCCAGACCAGACCGTCACATGTCATGGCAAGGTACTGTAACATGCCCTGAGCGATCATGCCGGTCTGCACAAACACATGATATGCGTGCATCTTTCTCTGCACCTGTCTGCGATATTTCTCGGTAGTCCGGTGGAGGTATTGGTTACCATTGCGACGCTTGAGCGGTCGCATAGCGGCCATCCAGAAATGGTATCCGAATGAGCCGACCGAATGCACCGCTTGCTTGAAAGCGACTTCGATCTTGAAACGCAAACTGTAGAGCAAGATGATCTCCTGAGCTTCCATGGTGAGGTCGGTAGACAAGAGGATGATCCGCCCTCTCGTGGGATGATCGACGAGAATGAAGCGGACCATCGCCCCGGCGGGCTTCCACAACAGATCCACCGACTTGAACCGGACAGAGATGTTTCTCTCCCCATATACGGGACTGGGAACGGAACTGAAGCCGCCCGTTCCAAAGACATTCTGGAGCTTCACCGCAGCGCCATACTTTTTCGGTCGTCCGCGTTTGCGTTTGCGTGGCACTGCCGCAGGCCGAAAGCCGGTTGTCGTGCGTCGAACCCTCGTGACCAGCACACCGGAACGCCCCTTGGTGCTCCGGATCACCTTTCCGTTGGCGTAGTAGGCGTCGGCCAGCAAGACGAACTCCTGACCTCTACAGACGGATGCGAGCATCTCGTTGGCCTTGTCGATCAAGGTTCTCCTGTCGCGGTTTGAAGTGACGATACCTTCGTGAATGCGTGCACAGACCGGAACGCAGAAGAAGTATCCGCCAACCTGACAGAGCACGCCGAAGGCCTGAAAGGAATGGCTCATGATGAAGTGAGGCTTGGAATTGGACTCGGACTGTTGATGCAGATACTTCACCGCAGGCATCTTGCGGCCCTCCTTGGACTTCTTGATGCCGTCGAGAACCAGGACGGGGCGACAACCGATCTTGTAGACAGGGAAGTGCTTGATCACGATGGCGAACCAAAGTTCTGCAAGCCGGTCCGTCTTCACGGCATTGCTGTGGAAGAAATGGAGTAAGTGCTCATAGAAGTGTTCTGACAAACCGAGAGCGCGGACGAAACTGGAAACCCCGAGGAGGTCATTGCGCACGGAGAAAGCGGCCAAGACGAGCAGAAACCAGAGAAAGGTGCGGGCTCTCGAGAAAGCGGGTCGCAGAAGACAGACGATATTCCACCAAGAAATCCAGAGATCCATAACAAATGATTTGATTTTCCTAGACATTCGCATATATAAGGTAATGACCATGAAAAAGATCAGATCATTGAAAAAAGAGTCCAGAAATTTGCGGCAAAGTTAGCTGCAATCGGGCCAATGCGGCCTGGGAGCATCAGCAAGCAATACCGAGATCGACAACGCCAGCGCGGCGTGTATTACCAACTGAGCTACACGCATGAGATGAGGAGCCGGACTGAACACGTCTGGCCAGACCACGTGAAGGGACTACGAAAAGAAACAGAGGAGTACAAGAAATTCAAGAAATTCAAGAAATTCAAGAAACTGACCACCGAACTGATCGATCTGAGCATTGAACTATCCAAGGCGAAGATCGCTCCATTACGCAGTCAGACAGACACGCCAGGCAAAGAGAAACCGGTCTGAGAACTTCCCACTCACGAGAGACACGCCAGGCAAAGAGAAACCGGTCTGAGAACTTCCCACTCACGAGACCTCAAGAAACGAGGATTGAAAATCCCTCCGAAACTGAGTATCGCCGATGGAGCTCTCGGGTTCTGGAGCGCCTTGGAAGAGGAATATCCGACAAGCAAACAGCAACGATGTTGGGTGCACAAGACAGCCAACATCCTCGACAAGCTGCCGAAGAAAGCGCAGCCCCTTGCCAAGGAACGCATCCATGAAATCTACATGGCGGAAACAAAGAAGGCCGCCTTGGAGGCCTATGACGAGTTCTTCACGCTCTACGAAGCCAAGTATCCGAAAGCGTGCGCCTGCCTGAAGAAAGACAAGGAAACTCTACTAACGTTCTACGATTTTCCAGCCGAGCACTGGAGACACATCCGGACGACAAACCCGATTGAGTCGACGTTTGCCACGGTCCGCCATCGGACTCGACAAACCAAAGGGTGCGGATCGAGGAAAGCAACCCTTTCAATGGTCTACAAGCTCGGCCTGGAAGCCGAGAAAGGCTGGCGTCGACTGAACGGATATCGTCAACTTGACAAAGTCGTGCAAGGAATCATCTTCGTGGACGGCATCGAGCAGCAAACCGCTGCCTAACCCATGATCGAACTTCGAATGGTGTTCCGACCGCCCTCATCCACAACTTCCGGTCATTTCTCGAGCACACTCTCGAATGCCGCGTAGGCATTGGCTCCCCGCTCCGTCTTGGAACATTGCGACACCTTGCGGGCGACGATCGCCGGCCTGAGCATCCGCTCGGCGATGTTGTTGGTCGGCTCTACCTCCGGATCCTCCAGGAACATCGTTAAATTCCCTTGGTCAAAGTGCCGGCCAAGCTCATTGCGCATGCGTTGGTTGTCGGGATCTTTGAGCGTCCGGTCCCGCAGGTAATGATCGAGTTCATAGATCTTTTTCAAGCTCTCTTCCTCGTATTGGTTTAAAGTCGACTCGCCGTTGTGGTACTGCTGCCAAAGCCTCAGACACTGTCGAAGCAAATTCTTCAGTCCCTCGCAGAAACTTCGTGCCCGCCCTCGCTTCTTCTCCAGAACTTCAGCCTCTTCAGCAGAATCTGTGGGTGCCCAGGCGGCGCGATTCACCTAGAATCCTGACCAGCAACAAGTTATATCCAATCTTAATGGGCATCAAAGTTGTGGCAACAAGCCAGCTGCCCATCCAAACCTCGGATTTGCGAGGACAACGCTTGCGCCGGGGCTGCCCCTGGTAGGGCTCAGCCCATGAAACAAGTAGTTTCAGCAGTTCTGGGGTCCAGGGGCAGCGGGACCCGGCGTCCAGCGTTCCCGGAGCAAATCCGGAATTTCACCCACAGATTCTGCTGAAGACCCGAACTTCAGAGAGATTCTTCACAATATGGCTCATGCACTTTTGCATCTCGTGAGTGAGAAGTTCTGTAACTAGATCATCATGCGGCGAAGCGTGAACCTTCGGAGCGAGTGAAGTCTATTTTATCAAGGATGAATTTTCGGAACGCTGAACCTTTTCCGCCGTGGTGCAAAAATCCAGGCAGCGTGTTTTTCAAGGCGGCTGAGACAATCATTTCCGAAGGCAGCACGTCTGGGCGGATGGTTCGGATCCAGGTTCCAAAGTGTTTCCAGACCAGACCGTCACATGTCATGGCAAGGTACTGTAACATGCCCTGAGCGATCATGCCGGTCTGCACAAACACATGATATGCGTGCATCTTTCTCTGCACCTGTCTGCGATATTTCTCGGTAGTCCGGTGGAGGTATTGGTTACCATTGCGACGCTTGAGCGGTCGCATAGCGGCCATCCAGAAATGGTATCCGAATGAGCCGACCGAATGCACCGCTTGCTTGAAAGCGACTTCGATCTTGAAACGCAAACTGTAGAGCAAGATGATCTCCTGAGCTTCCATGGTGAGGTCGGTAGACAAGAGGATGATCCGCCCTCTCGTGGGATGATCGACGAGAACGAAGCGGACCATCGCCCCGGCGGGCTTCCACAACAGATCCACCGACTTGAACCGGACAGAGATGTTTCTCTCCCCATATACGGGACTGGGAACGGAACTGAAGCCGCCCGTTCCAAAGACATTCTGGAGCTTCACCGCAGCGCCATACTTTTTCGGTCGTCCGCGTTTGCGTTTGCGTGGCACTGCCGCAGGCCGAAAGCCGGTTGTCGTGCGTCGAACCCTCGTGACCAGCACACCGGAACGTCCCTTGGTGCTCCGGATCACCTTTCCGTTGGCGTAGTAGGCGTCGGCCAGCAAGACGAACTCCTGACCTCTACAGACGGATGCGAGCATCTCGTTGGCCTTGTCGATCAAGGTTCTCCTGTCGCGGTTTTGAAGTGACGATACCTTCGTGAATGCGTGCACAGACCGGAACGCAGAAGAAGTATCCGCCAACCTGACAGAGCACGCCGAAGGCCTGAAAGGAATGGCTCATGATGAAGTGAGGCTTGGAATTGGACTCGGACTGTTGATGCAGATACTTCACCGCAGGCATCTTGCGGCCCTCCTTGGACTTCCTTGATGCCGTCGAGAACCAGGACGGGGCGACAACCGATCTTGTAGACAGGGAAGTGCTTGATCACGATGGCGAACCAAAGTTCTGCAAGCCGGTCCGTCTTCACGGCATTGCTGTGGAAGAAATGGAGTAAGTGCTCATAGAAGTGTTCTGACAAACCGAGAGCGCGGACGAAACTGGAAACCCCGAGGAGGTCATTGCGCACGGAGAAAGCGGCCAAGACGAGCAGAAACCAGAGAAAGGTGCGGGCTCTCGAGAAAGCGGGTCGCAGAAGACAGACGATATTCCACCAAGAAATCCAGAGATCCATAACAAATGATTTGATTTTCCTAGACATTCGCATATATAAGGTAATGACCATGAAAAAGATCAGATCACTGAAAAAAGAGTCCAGAAACTTGCGGCAAAGATAGCTGCAATCGGGCCAATGCGGCCTGGGAGCATCAGCAAGCAATACCGAGATCGACAACGCCAGCGCGGCGTGTATTACCAACTGAGCTACACGCATGAGATGAGGAGCCGGACTGAACACGTCTGGCCAGATCACGTGAAGGGACTACGAAAAGAAACAGAGGAGTACAAGAAATTCAAGAAACTGACCACCGAACTGATCGATCTGAGCATTGAACTATCCAAGGCGAAGATCGCTCTATTACGCAGTCAGACAGACACGCCAGGCAAAGAGAAACCGATCTGAGAACTTCCCACTCACGAGTTCTACAAGTTCCACAAGGTTTTCATGTGTCTTATCGTGCATCTTATACTGGGCTACCGGATGCTTCGCGATTTGGACTACTACCGAGATGATCCCCTTGTACGACAGGTTTTGGGGATGCACCAATTGCCCAGTGTCCCAACGATGAGCCGGATGTTGGGAGAGGTCGATTGTCAAAGCCTTGAGAGGATGAGGGAGATGAATCATTTCGTTTGCCTGTCGCGACTTCAGGAGGAAGGAATCAAACGCATCACGCTTGATTTGGACGGAAGCGTGCAGAGCACGAGTCGCCATGCGGAAGGGACGGCTGTGGGATTTAACAAGAAGAAAAAAGGCGAGCGCAGTTATTATCCGTTGCTCGCGACGATCTCCCAAACCGGACAGATTCTCGATTACCTTCATCGAAGCGGCAACGTCCATGACTCCAATGGCGCGGTGGAATTTCTTCGCTACTGCGTGGAAAAGATTCGCAAGGTGCTGCCTGATGTGCAGATCGAGTTGCGCGCCGACAGCGCGTTTTTCAGCGATCAGATGGTTTCAGAGGCAAAGACCCTTGGCCTGGAATATACGTTCTCGGTGCCTTTCGAGCGGCTTGTGGACGAGGCGGAGAGGGAAAAACTCATCACTTCGAAATCCGCTGGAAGCCAAAAAGTTGGGCGCGCAAAGCGCGCATTTTGTGCATTCGAACCATGAGGCGCACTCAGCGCAAAGGACCGCTCCAACTGGATCTTTTCGAACCAGTCGAGGAGAACTATGAATACGAGGCGATCATCACCAACAAGACAAACACGGCCGCTCATGTGGTGAAATTGCATGAAGGGCGTGGCTCTCAGGAGAAGATTTTTGGCGAAGCCAAGAGCCAGGCCCAGATGGACTATATTCCGGCCAAGCGACGTGCCGCCAACGAAGCTTTCCTTTTGGCCAGTATCCTCACCCACAATCTCACACGCGAAATGCAGATGCGATCTGCGGAGCGGTCACGCAAATCGTCCCCCCAAAGGGCTGCGGAGTGGATCTTTGAAGTACTCGGCACGATTCGCCGCAAAATCATCCAGCGTGCCGGACGTCTGACTCGCCCTCAAGGTCGACTCACATTGACACTCGGAGGCAATCAGGCCGTCGAAGAAGAAATCGCCTACTACATGATGGCCTGACTGGCCATTTTATGAAACGCTGGGGTTGTGAGAGCTCGCGTCGGCTTCGACGCGAGCTCGTGTGCCCGGCATGGGCCTTAACTAATGACATGAAACGATGACATCGGAGCTGATGAGAGCAACCGTAGCTGAACCGCAAGGCGACGCCCGCGAGGGTGGAGCTGAAGGAAGCGGCAGGCAAATCCGCGGCCATAGGAACACGAATCGGCAGCGAGGCAGGCTGTGGGCGGCGAGCGTGCTAGTAAACGCGAAGCCCAAAGCTCATCAAGACACAGCAAGTAGAGCCGGATGGGATGCGGAGAAAGTTAAGGACCTTACCCGGGGAGATCTCTCCTGTGAGAGCAGGAGAGATAGTAGCAGAGAGCAGAGCCGGGGGCTGGAAGAAGCCCGTGGAAACTGTGAAACCGGAAAACGCTCTCCTGTGAAGGGCGGAAGGAACCAACAGCAGCGCTCTACGGAGCATTGCACCCCAGGGCAGAATACGCCCCGACGTCAGCAGGACGTACGGACAAAGGATCCCGAATTCCTGCGCGAACCCAAAGAGCCCACGCGATGCAGTCGCGGCAAGCCCTGCGGAGAGAGGAACTCCTGGAGGTGCGCGTGAACCGCGAACGGACAGCAAAGCTGGAGGGACTGATGGAGAAGGCCATCAGGTCGGGAAACTGGGGAGCCGCCCTTTACGCCGTTGAGCGTAATGACGGGGCACCCGGCCCCGACGGCATGAGGGCCGACGAACTCAGAGCACACCTCGCCATCCATGGCGAAGTGATCAAGAAGAGGCTGCTAGAGGGCAGCTACAAGCCCGGCGCTGCAAAGCGTCGAGACATCCCCAAGCTCAGCGGCGGAACCCGCCCGCTGAGCATCCCAAACGTGCAAGATCGCTTCGTGCAGCAACTTCTGCTCGGGGTGCTCCGGCCGGTGTTCGAACCCCGTTTCAGCGAAAGCAGTTACGGATTTCGTCCCGGACGCAGCGCCCACGATGCGGTGGAAGCCGCCCAGAGCTTTGCCCGGGAGGGGTTTACCCACGTCGTCGACATGGACATTACCAAGTTCTTCGACAAGGTGAACCACGACATCCTGATGAGTAAAAATTGGGACCGTGATAGGGGACAAAGCCGTGATGAAACTCATCGGCAAATACCTGCGAGCCGGGGTGGTGATGCCCGACGGGTTAAAGGTCAGCAGCGAAGAAGGAACGCCGCAAGGCGGCCCGCTTTCGCCGCTACTGGCCAATATCTACCTCGACGCGCTGGACAAGGAGCTGGAGAAACGCGGACTGCGATTCGCCCGCTACGCCGATGACTGCAACATTTACGTAAAGAGCCAAGCCGCCGCGGAGCGTGTGCTTGCCAGCCTCACTGGCTGGATCAAGCGCCACCTCCGGCTGGAGGTCAGCGAGAGCAAAAGCGGGGTGGGGAGGCCTTGGGAACGGAAGTTCCTGGGGTTCATCATCACCAGCGCGCTGCTCATCGGGATTGCTCCTGCAAGCCTCACCCGGTTTGAAGACCGCGTGAGAGAACTCTGGAACGCCCGGCAACCACTGACCAGCGAGCAACTGCGCGACCAATGGCGAAGTTACGTGAACGGCTGGTGGAGCTACTACCGGCGCTGCGAATGGCGACGGGACATCTACCGGAAAGAACCGTGGATCCGTCGCCACATTCGCAAATGCTTCTGGCAACGTTGGCATAAAAGCAAGGGACGGGAATCCGCCCTGCTCCTCCCGACGATGGCTCGACTCGGCCTACCGCCGACTCGGCCTACCGCCGACTCGGCCTACCGCCGAGTCGAGCCATCGTCGGGAGGAGCAGTCGTGGAGCGTGGCGCATGGCGGGAAACCCTGTCATGCACGAAGCCCTCAACAACCGAACTCTGAGACGCTACGGGTTCCTGATGCCATCAGACCTCAAGAGTTAAGACCAAATGGATCCAATCGCCGGATGCGGTCCCGCATGTCCGGTGGTGTGGGAGGGGCGGCAGGCGCAATCCTGCCGCCTCAACCCGATTCACAACTCAAGGTCGAGAACGACATTTTAAAAAAAGCCGCTCTCATCCTAGGGACCTCTCCCCAGCCGAAACCCGCGAAATGATTGGGTCGATACATCAGGTAACCGGGCACAGTGTCCGCCAAATCTGCGCCACCTTGAATTTGCCGCGAAGCAGCTACTATCATGCTGCAAAGCCGACACCGACTCAGCAAAGTGACCAGGAAATTGGTGATGTCATCGAGAAGATCTTCCGGGAACACCGCGGGCGCTATGGCCATCGCAGAATTTATCAGGAGCTTCGCGACATGGAGATCCAATGCTCATTAGATCGCGTGCGTAGACTCATGGCAGAGAGAGAGTTACGTGCAATTCAGCCCAGAAAATTCATGCCCAAAACCAGCGATGGCCGGGCCGACAAGCCCTCGCAGAATCTGTTGGAAAACCAACCGGAACCTGAAAAGCCCAACCAAGTTTGGGCTGGCGATATCACGCACATACGCACTGCAGATGGCTGGCTCTACCTCGCTGTCGTAATCGACCTCTATTCGAGGCGAGTGGTCGGGTGGGCGCTCGCAGATCACATGCGAGCCGAGCTCGTGGTCCATGCACTGGAGATGGCCCTGGCTTCGACTCCTAAGAAGCCTGGCAGAATCTTTCACAGCGACCGAGGAAGTCAGTATGGAAGCCGCGCTTTTCGCAAAGTGTTATCTCAAGCCGGGATGCTGCAAAGCATGTCAGCTAGAGGTAATCCCTATCACAACGCCTGGACCGAATCAATGATCGGCACTTTGAAGGCGGAGATGATCCGAGGTGGCTGTTTCATCAACGAAGAAGACGCCCGGACCGAACTATTTGACTACATCGAATCGTACTACAATACCAAACGGAAACATTCCTCACTCGACTACCAAACACCTGCTCAATTCGAAGCAAATACTAACATCCAACTAAGCTAAATTTGGTCCATAAATCCCTTGCATCTCAATCATCTTCGTGGACGGCATCGAGCAGCAAGCCGCTGCCTAACCCATCATCGAACTTCGAATGGTGTTCCGGTAGCTGCCCTCATCCACAACTTCCGGTCATTTCTCCTCTGATATTCTCGAAAAGGTCAAGCGCGATAGAGCCAAACTGAATAAACTACAGTCTGCTTGACGGACTACACTAGATGAAACAGGCCAAGACCGGAAGGACGCCGAAAAGGAATCTTGACCGCTCAGGTATTGCCAGCGGATGGTCGGCGACGCTGATGGTTGGTTTCCGAGCCCAGCCAGTGCCTGTCATTGACACCATGAACTCCTCGCCTCCCACCATCTTGATCGTGGACGACGAAGCGGACGTTCGCTCCAGTCTCCGCCGTGTGCTCAGGCTCGACAAGTACGCGGTAGAGGAAGCGGCTTCCCTGAAGGAACTGATGGCTCAGCACAGTTTCCAGCGCTTCTTTGCCATCATTCTCGATCGCAAACTTCCCGATGGGTATTCCGACGAGATCCTGCCAGAACTCAAGAAGCGCGCGCCACAAACTGATATTCTCATTGTCACCGGCTACACGGACCTCGACGGCACCCTCAGCGCCCTGAGGCACGGGGCGGAGGACTATCTTCTCAAACCGGTCGACCCCAACGACCTGCGCGCCTCACTCCGCCGGCTCCTCCGGCTTCGCGAAATCAAGGCCGCTCTGGACGAGAGCGAGGCCCGGCACACCGGTATTCTGGAAACGGTGCCCATGGGCATTCTCACCCTGGACCTGGACGGGCTGATCGAGTCGGCCAATCCTGCCATCGAGTCGATCTTCGGCTTCTCCACCGAGGCTCTCAGCAAGACATCTTTCGGCCGCTTGATCGCTCCGCCCCACCAGGCGTCTTGGGAGCAGGGCTTCCGGGCCATCGTGGAGCGATCCGCCGGGGGCTCGCTGGCGCAGGAACTCACGGCGCGCAAGCATTCGGGCCGGACCTTTCCCATCTCTCTCACTTTGAGTGAGGTCGAGCTTCCACATCGACGCGTCATCACCATCATCATCGAGGACATCACGGAGCGCAAACAACTGGAGAGCGATGTCTTGCAGGCTTCGGAAGACGAACGCCAACGGATCGCTCAAGATCTCCACGACGGACTGGCCTCCCACCTGACCGGCATCAGTCTTTTGGGGCGAATGTTAGCTGAACAAGTCGCCCCGCCTCAGTCCTCCACGGCAAACCAAATCGTTGACCTGATCGATGAGGCCATCCACCAGGCGCGGACGGTGGCCAGGGGGCTGTATCCTGTGGAAGACGATCCCGAGGGACTGATGAATTCGCTGGCCCGCATCGCCTCGCAGCTCCGGCGAGACCTCAAGGTGGATTGCCGTTTCGAGTGCGCCGTTCCCGTTCTCATTGAGGACAATGCCATGGCGCCCCACCTCTACCGGATCGCCCAGGAAGCCGTGAACAATGCGCTACGCCACGGCAAGGCGGAGCAGGTCGTGATCGAACTCAAACAGCTTCCCGACGATCAGCTCCTGCTCCGTGTGGAAGACAACGGAGTGGGTGTCGTGAATGGCCATGGAGAGGTTGCGAGAGGACGAGCCAAGGGGCTCGGCCTTCGGTCGATGGCTTACCGGGCGGGACTCTTGCACGGATCCTTCCATTTTTCTCCTCGGCAGAAAGGTGGCGTCGAGGTGACCTGTGTCGTTCCTTACAAAGCCACCCTCTGACCACGGGAAACGGCGCCAGTCCCTTGCTCCTGAATCTCCGGTGCCCGCCATGTGGCATGGGTCCTTCGCGAATCCTCCGATTCACCCCCCATCGTCACGGTTGTTCGACACCATTCGTGGATTTCGGTCGTGATCCTTCGAAGAAAGGCATCGTCGCCTCTCCTTCCGCACTGACGCCGTCTCGCCGCAAGACTTTCCAGACAGTCCACCACGGGATCTTCAGGTCCAGAGTCAACGATCGGTAGTCGACGTACCAGACATCCATGCGAAAGCGCTCTTCCCAGCCAACCGCGTTGCGTCCTCGCACCTGCGCCCATCCGGTGATCCCCGGCGGCACTTCGTGGCGCCGGTTCTGCTCCGGCGTGTAGAGTTCGAGGTATTGGGGCAAGAGAGGTCTTGGCCCCACCAGTCGCATCTCGCCCCGGAGCACATTGAGGATTTCTGGCAACTCATCAAGGGACGTGGCCCGGAGAAAGCGGCCGAAGCGCGTGAGACGTTCCGCGTCACTCAGCAACCGGCCATCTTCTCCCCGGGCATCGGTCATGGTACGGAACTTGATCAGGCGAAACAGGCGCCCCCCTTGCCCGGTCGATCCTGGCAAAAGAACACAGGACTCCCGAGAGCTAGCCTCACAGCCACGGTCGCCAACACCAAGAGCGGGATCCAGACAGCAGCGATTCCGTAAGACGGCGTCGGAAAGAGTCGTAATGGCCTGAATTGGTGGGTGTTGAGCGTGTTGAAGCTGGCGCTAAGAGGGCGAACAGTTTCGTGTGGCGGTTCTCGGGCGAATTTCGGAGGGCTCGAGCCGCGAAATGGATCCCCCTGTCGGCAATAGGCAACAGGGAGCCAGACCGCTCCGATGGCGGACGCGAACCCAAGGTTACCGAGAGCGCGGGGCGGGCGTTCCTCAGCCCGGAGCCGGTGGCGGCCACCATCGATCCTCTCGCATGGAGGCGGCGATTTGACGGGCAAAATAGATGGCCGTGTGTCCACGGCGTATCTCTGGCTTCAAGTTGCGCTTGTGGAAGCAGTGGAACACGGCGTGGGCCATGAACATGATCAGCCACAGAACGAGAATGGAATTGGGATGATGATGATAGCAATGACCGGAATGCCAGCGGGAGCAGAGTTCGTTAAAGCCTTCGTTTTCGACCTTCCAACGGTCGTGCCCGAAATGGAAGATGGTCTTGGCATCGGCCATTGAGCGGGGCATGGTCGTCGCCCACCACCAGTGGCTATCGATGGGAGTCTCGACCCAATCCCCAGCGACGCGCTCGCGACGGATGCCAGTCTCATGGGAATGAACAACGCGAAGAGGAGTGTGAATGGATTCAGTGCAGAAGCCCTCAGCCTCTTGTAAATGAACGTGCCGCGCGGGCTTGCCCGGTGCAGCCGGAGTCTCAAATGATTCTGGCTCTTGCTCCTCAAGGGGCAGGAGCGTGCGGGCTTCGGACAATAGCTCAGGCTGATTATCCTTGAGTACGGCAACAAGGTATTTGCCGTGGTCTTCAAGAAGATTGATCACGGAGGGACGCAGGTAGAGCGCATCGGCAGTGAGCACGTCAAAGCAGCGTGGGTGGTCCTTAAGGACGCGAGTTATCAGCCGTATAGCCGCAGCGACTTCGTCGTCTCCAGGATCTCCGTCTTCACCAGGCTCAAGCATTTCCACGTCGAGAAGCAATTGAAAATCCTCACAGATAATCTGAAACGCGACCAAGCGGTGGTAGAACTGTGTTTTGACCTCGTCTCCGACGGCGATCCGGCGTTGGAGACACTTTGGACAACAACGTTTGTAGCTACAGTGAGTTTCGTGACCATCGACGGCGGCAAGCATCCAACCGCGCTGTGGGGCAAGGATTTTGTTGCGTTTGAGGCAGAAGTAAATGTGTCCGAGACACCCTCGCACACTGTCAGGCTCGATGCGCTCGGAGACATACGCCAGTTCGTCGGCGCTGGGCAAACGGTGATTACCGAGCCAACGGGTCCAGCTGCTCTTGTTCCGGTGTTGCTCGAGTTCGTTGAAGCTTGGTAACCGGCAGCAGAACATGGCGAAGAATGCTGCCGGGAAAACTCGAGTGGGAATCTGTGGTTTGGGACGAGAGTCACGCACCCGCAGCCTCCACTGTTGGCGGAGGCTGAAAATCTTGCCCGCGTAAGTTAGTAGTCGCGTGAGAATGGTCGCTTCTTTTTTGGTGGAGAATTGCGCCCGGACTTGGCTTTGCCGGCTGATTTCTTACCGGTCTTGCCCTTCTTCTTGGCGGAGCTACTCGCCGCTCTGGCCTTGGTTTTTGCCTCCTCGAGTCGGAGGCGCCCCTGCTCGTCGAGGGCTTCCAGCAGAGCATTCGCCTTCTGGAAATCATCGATCCAGCGTCTCGCCTGAGCTTCCAACGGTCTGGGGACGTGCAGCATGGTGGTCTTGCCCTTGCGAGTCTGACCGATGGCCAAGGAGCGATGGCGCAAGGAGTCGTCGGAAGCGCAACGGCAAGTGGGCTTGCCGCATTTACGAGAGAGTTCGATGGGCGAGCCGTGAAGGAAGCCTTCGGCCTGGTCGAGGAGCTGGCGGAGGCGGCTGCGAATCTGGCGTTCGGTGGGGGCAGGGAGTTTCTGCTTGGCATGAAGGTCGGCTCGTTCAGCGCACTGTAATATAAGACTATTACAGAAACAAGCTTAAAAAAGATGAAATAACGAATGCGAATTTGCCATGGGGTCAAAAATGGGCGCTGCCGATCCGAATTACCCAAAAATACAGGGCTTGAGCCGCCTCAGCCGCCTATCTTACGGAATCGCTGTCCAGACAGGAGCCGTGAGCAGGAGCAGGAATAGATCGAGAAGCCGGTACTTCGTCATGGTCATCGTCATCATTATCGGGCTCCAATACGCCGAGTCACCCCCTTTTTCCAGCGAGCGTGAGAATCCACACGGTCTCTCGCGGGTCATGCCCGGCAACCGGGTCGTCCCCGATAAGCCGTCGAGGACGCCGTCCCTCCAGAGCTTCACCGATTCGCCACCCACGCCGGGAGGGTCGCGATGCGCCGCGACTGAGGTCCTGCCATTGTGGCCTTCCGGGTCGCACCGCAGACGGCGCGGACGCCGTCCATCCGGGACCTATCCGAAATCTCCTTCCAAACGTGCAAGGATGAAGACCACGAAGCACGCGAAGAACACGAAGGATGGCACCCACGGTTCCCCGCATTCGAAGGCGCCCGTTCCATTGAGCGATCCCTTCGCGTCCTTCGTGGTTCATTTCCACCGCTTGAACGGGACTCAGCCAGCGAAGCGTACCGCCCCGGGGATGGCATCCGTAGCGCGGAGTTCCTTTCCGCGGCCGCCGCATCGCCTTCGGACGGATGAATACAGACGCCGGGTCGCACCGCGGACGGCGGGGACACCGTCCCTCCAGGGCCTCACCGGAATGTCCGTTCACGCCGGGAGGGTCGCGCTGCGCCGCGACTGGGGTCCTGCCATTGTGGCCATCTCAGTCGCGCCGCACCCCCAGCGGAAGTTGAGACTCCGCTCTACTTCCGGGCCGTCCCTCCAGGGCTTCACGGATTCGCCACCCACGCCGGGAGGTTTGCACCCATGGCCGCGCATAGAGTTCCTTGCGGTGGAAGATGGTGACGACACGGAGAGGCCCCTCGTTCCGGAGTGGACGAAGCCTGCATTCCAAGCCATACTCAAACTGTTCGCATGAACAGTTTCTCTTCTCCTTCCCAACAAGCCGATCTTCAGGCATTGCGCACCCTGCTCAAGCAGCGGTTTCCCGAAGCGCGCCCCACTCTCACGGACACGGGATCGGCCACCGATGTGGAAGAAGCGTTTCGTACGGGCGTGCCCGCGCTGGACGCCGCCGGCGTGCCCCCCAAAGGTCTGATCGAATTGACAGGCACGCCATCGAGCGGCATCAGCCTGGTGATCTGGGCCGTGATCCGGCAACGACTCCTCTCGGGCCACGCCGTGGCCCTGGTGGACAGCAGCGATAGCGCCGACGCCGCCCGCGCCTGGCCGGGAACGCTCACTTCACGCCTCCTCTGGGTCCGGTGTTCCCACGCAAAAGAGGCCCTGCTCGCCATGGACCTCCTCGTGCGCGATGGAAACATCCGCCACCTCGTCATGGATCTGCAAGGGAACACTCGCGAACCGCGGTCCTCCCCGACCATTCCCCAACCCCTGTGGTACCGCCTGCGCAACGTCGCCGAAGACCACGGTTGTGGGCCCTCATATAGAGACGACTACCGACATTATCACAAGTTAGGGAGCAACGTCGCCGAAGACCACGGTTGTGGGCCCTCATCGCCGGCCATCGACCCATCGTGCCCTGTGCCACCATGCGCTGCCAACTGACCAGTCACTTTGGCCTGGGAGCTCTCGCCACACCACGCGAAACCCTCCTCACGCAGATCCAGCTTCACCGCCATCACCGCCAGTGCCAGCGCCCCCACCCCCCGGAACCCCTCGACCAAGGCCACCTCAGCCGCGTCAGCTAAAGGCCATGGCTAGAGTTCGCTCCGCTCGGGTGTTTTTCTTCCGAATGGCTTGAAAAATGCTTGCTCTACTGACCACACCGGACGACTTCGAAGAACATCCATGGCCGAAGTCGGACTCCAACAATCACAAAACCTCTCGCTGCAGCAGACGATCACGCCGCAGATGCAGCAGAGTCTGCAAATTCTGCAGGTGCCCGCCATGGAACTCCGCCACCTCGTCGAGCAGGAAATGCTCGAGAACCCCGTGCTGGAGGAGGATCAACTCGAGCCCAGCACCAAGGAGGGCGACTTCGGCGACGAACCCGCCAAAGAGGAGCGAGACTCGGACGAGGATGAGCGGGGATTCGATCGAGAATTCGAGGAACTGACTCAGATCAAGGACGACTGGCGGGATCATCTCATACAAACCCGGCGCACGGCCAACGCCTCGTCTTCCGAAGACGAGGAGCGTCAGGCTTATCTGTTAGAATCGATCACCGCGCCCGAGACCCTGCAGGAACATCTCATGCGCCAGCTCGGCCTCTCCTCGGCCACCGATGAAGTGCGCCAGGCCACCGAACTGCTCATCGGTATGGTCGACGACCGGGGATTCCTCACCAGTTCCATCGAGGACATCGCCCTGGTGGAACGCCTCCCCATCGCCCCCCTCGAAGAGGGGCTCTCACTGCTCCAATCCTTCGACCCCGTGGGGGTCGGCGCCACCGACCTCCGGGAATGCCTGCTTCTGCAACTCGAGCGCCAGGGAAAGGCCACCTCTCTTGAGGCGCGCCTGGTCAATCAGCATCTGGATGACCTCGCCAAGAAGCGCTATCCCATGCTGGCGAAAAAACTGGGCGTCGCCATGGAGCAACTGGTCAAAGCCGCGGAATCCATCGCCACTCTCAATCCCTGGCCGGGCAATGTCTTCCGCCCCGATCACAATAGTTACGTCGAGCCCGACATCACCATCGCTCGCGACCAGGGCGAGTGGGTGATCACGATGAACAACCATCACATTCCCCAGCTGCGCATCAGCAACGCCTACAAAGACCTCATGGCGGAGGGCGAACGCAACCCGGAGACACGCCGCTACATCCGCGACAAAATCCGGGGGGGCAAGTTCCTCATCCGCAGCATCTATCAAAGACAGGAAACCATCGAGAAAATCGCCCGCGAAATCGTCCGCCATCAGGAGGACTTCCTGCTTCACGGCTGGGACCACCTGCGCCCCCTCAATATGGCGACCGTCGCCGACGCCATCGGCGTCCACGAGACCACCGTCTCCCGGGCCGTCAACGGCAAGTACGCCACCACGCCCCAGGGCGTCTACGAACTCAAATATTTCTTCACCACCGGCTACCAAACCGAGGCCGGCGAAACCCTCAGCAATACCAGCGTCAAGAACGCCCTGCTCCAGCTGGTGAAGCACGAACCTCCCGGAAAAGTCTACAGTGACCTCGAACTGGTCGAAAAACTCCAGAAACAGGGCATCCC
>CBDBEZ010000102.1:0-7786 GCA_965204485.1 Verrucomicrobiales bacterium | reverse complement strand
GCTAACGAAGGCAGAGGAAGGTTTCCGGCGGATCAAAGGCTTCCAGGAAATGGGAAAGCTCCACGCAGCCTTGAAGCGGGAAAAAGTCAGCGCCTGACGGCGGACCTTCGGAAAGGTTTTTAAGGCATGGGTTCCCTCAAAACGATGGACATGGAAAAAAACCATTTTACAAACTCTCGGATTAATCTAGGCTCAACCCAACCGTCTTCCAAAGTTTAACAATCCCAGGGCAATCCCCCAATGAACAAGCTGCGATCACTGGGCCCGGAATCTGTCGAGCAGTTGTCTGACGCTCTGCAGGTAGCCTTCCAAGAAGCCGGGAAAGCGACCCTTCAAAGCTTCCTCCAGGAGTGTGAAGCACAGGGAAGCTTCCCGTGACCTGACTGAAAAGTGTGTGCGGAGAGGCGTGTTCACCAGTGTCGCTGACCTCGAACAGGCGTTGGTAGGCTATATATCGAAGCTTACAACGAAAACCCGTCTCCCTTCATCTGGACCGCGGCTGCCTCTGATATTCTCGAAAAGGTCAAGCGCGGTAGAGCCAAACTGAATAAACTACAGTCTGCTTGACGGACTACACTAGAGGCCTTCTCAAGGGGCCTCACGCTCGTAGACTTCCTGGCGCTCCTCGGGCACGACGATCAAGGTCTCCCCGGGCTTACCCATCGGCGGCGAGTAGCGCCGGAGATTCCATTCCATGAACTCCCGATCGTTCATCAGAAGGTGCAAGTGGTTCCCCAACTGGGTCACCTCCGCCTTCAGATCATCGACCTCCGCGGACGCAAGCTCCGCCTGCTTCTCCAACCGCTCGACCTCTTCACGCTCGGGCTTCAGCCCCAGTGCGGAACCGATCAGCCCCAGGATCAGGATGAGGAGAAACACCCCATCGCTGGCTCGCCGCAAAAAGAGCGCCTTCCTCTCGGAAAGGGCCAAATCACGCAAACGGTCCGGGTCCACCGTTTCGTAAATACATTTTAAACTTTCAACTTACCACCGAAAACGGCGTCTTCACCGAGGAGCTGCTCAATCCTGAGAAGCTGATTGTACTTGGCGATCCGGTCCGAACGGCTCAGCGAACCGGTCTTGATTTGCCCCGCGTTCGTGGCCACCGCGATGTCGGCGATGGTGGAATCCTCCGTCTCACCGGAGCGGTGACTGATGACCGAGGTGTAGCGGTTTTCCTTCGCCAATTCCACGGAATCCAGGGTCTCGGTGAGGGAACCGATCTGATTCACCTTCACCAGAATCGAGTTCGCGACCCCCAAATCGATGCCCTTTTGCAAAAATTCCACGTTGGTGACGAAGAGGTCGTCGCCCACCAGCTGGGTGGTCTCCCCCAGTTTCTCGGTGAGAATCTTCCAGCCATCCCAGTCGTTCTCCGCACAGCCGTCCTCGATGGAGATGATGGGGAACTGCTTTTGCAACTCGGCGTAGTAGTCCACGAGTTCCGCCGCCGTCCGCTTGGAGCCGTCGGATTTCTTGAAAACATAGAGATTCGAATCCGCGTCGTAAAACTCGCTCGAGGCGACGTCCAGTGCGATCGCGACGTCATCGCCCATCTGGTAGCCGGCTTTTTCCACCGCCTGGGCGATCGCTTCCAGCGCGTCCTGCGCCGAATCCAGGTTGGGGGCGAAACCGCCCTCGTCCCCCACCGCCGTGGAGAGCCCGCGATCGTGGAGCACTTTCTTCAGCGCGTGAAAAATCTCCGTCCCGCAGCGCAGACTCTCGGAGAAGGTCTTCGCCCCTCGGGGCATGATCATGAACTCCTGAAAGTCGATCGGCGCGTCCGAGTGCTCGCCGCCATTGATGATGTTCATCATGGGCAGGGGCAGCACCTTCGCATTCGGTCCGCCCAGGTAGCGAAAAAGCGGCGTGCCCAATTGCGCCGCGGCGGCGTGAGCCACCGCCAGCGAGGTGCCCAGGATGGCGTTGGCACCGAGGTTCTTTTTGTTCGAACTCCCGTCGACTTCATTCATCACCTTGTCGATCGTGCACTGCTCGGTGGCATCGAAGCCCATCAGGGCGGGCCCGATCTTCTCATTCACCGCAGCCACGGCCTTGAGCACGCCTTTGCCCAGGTAACGCCCCTTGTCTCCATCACGCAATTCCCAAGCTTCGTGCTCACCCGTACTGGCGCCGCTCGGAACCGCCGCCCACCCGTAGCCTGCCCCTTCCAGGGCCACTTCAACTTCCACCGTGGGATTGCCCCGCGAATCCAAAATCTCGCGGCCGACGACTTCAATGATGCTCGTATCTGACATGAATGTTGGTGAATGGATGGATGGATCGATCTCTCGGAAACCGGTCTCGTGCCGTTAGAGGCGATTGCCGAGACTGTCCAGACCTTTTCCGGAACGGAAGCGCTTCCCTCATCCAGCCGTCGACCGGCCCGCCGGCAAGGCCGCCCCACTCGGCGTCCAAGCCCGGATTCACCTGCCGCGCGCAGTCGGCGCGGTCGGCTCGCTCACTTCCCCCTGGCCCGTGGCGAAGGGCGCCCTGCCAGATAAGCCAGGCGATCCTCGATGTAGCGGTCCGACTGCCCGACCAGACCGTCCGGCACCTCGATCTCGTAACCGGGTTCGCCGTCCTTCAGCAGAACGGCGGTGTTCAGAATCGTGTTGGTCGCCACGGCTGACGGCGAGTCCTCCAGCGCCGCCAGGATGCCGGGTCGCGGATCGCCCAAGCCCGTCAGCCCCAAGAACTCGGCCGCCCGAACCCGCACCTCCACCTCGGCATCTTCCCGTGCCGCCCGCTCGGCCAAAGACGCAAACTTCGAGGCCTCCGTCCCCTGCGCGGTGGCCACCAGATAAGCCCAGTAGCGTTGCCAGCGATCCTCCGAGCCGAGGGCCGCTTCCAGTCCGCTCACCGCCTCATCCGGCTCCGCCCACTGCAGGTCGGCAAGACCGATCAGATCGCCGATGGCCTCGCGATGCCGCCGCCCAAAACTCACCGGATCGTCCATCGCCTCCGCGACCAGGTGACTCTCCGGATAAAAGCTGAGATCCGGCCAGGAACGCAGTTCCGCGTCAAGCCGCTCTCGCATCGCCTTCAATCGCGTCCGATGCGCGGGAGCCTCGGCCAGATTGCGGATCTCGTGGGGGTCGGCCTCCACGTCGAAGAGCATCTCCGCCGGCCGCGGACGGAAAAACTGCGACTGAACCTCGTTGAGCCTTCCCGTCGTGAAAAGTTCGCGCCACTCCTCATAGGCCAGCATGCGATAGCGATAGTCATTCTGTAGACCATCGAAGGTCTGCGGCCAGAAATTGCGCAAATACTTGTAGCGGCCCTTCCGCAGCGTACGCACGAAATCAGCCTTCTCATCGAAGCGATCCGCATAACCAAAAGCTTCGTCCCGCGCCTCCACATCGACCGCTCGAATGCCCTCCCCAAGAAAGGCCTTCCCATCCACGCCATCGGGCACCGCCAGGCTCGCCAGTTTGAGCAGTGTAGGACCGAAGTCGACGAAACTGACAAAGCCGTTCACACGGTCGCCGCGCGCATGATTGACCAGATGCGCCCAGTTCTCCGGAATCCGCACCACCAGCGGCACGTGCAAGCCGCTCTCGTAGGCATACCCCTTGCTCCGTGGCAAGACACCGCCGTGGTCGCCGAAATAAAAGACGAAGGTGTCCTCCAGCAATCCCTCGTTCCGCAGATCATCCAGCATCTTGCCGACGATTGCGTCCACATCGCGCGTCCGATCGTGGTAGCGCGCGTAGGTGTAGCGAAAGGTGGACGTGTCCGGATGATAGGGCGCCAGCATCACCGACGCGGGATCCGTCACCGTCTTCTCGCCCCGCATCTCTTCCTCCGAAAAATGGAGCGAACTCTCGTGCGAAACGGGAAAACTCTGTTTGTGAAAAAAGGACTGCCCCTCCCGGCGATTCCGCCAGTGAGCTTTCCCGGAGGATTCGTCCCAAACGTCTCTCCCCGGTGTCGCGTTGTAGTCGGTCTTGGAACGGTTCGTGGTGTAGTAGCCCGCTCCCCTGAGGTAAGTGGGAAACATCTTCACTCCCTCGGGCATGGGCGCCATCTTGGCCCGACGATGGAATTGCGTGCCAATGCGAGGCGCGTAACAACTCGTGATCAGCGTCGTCCGCGCCACCGAACAGACCGGCGCGTTGGAAAACGCGTGCCGGTAGATGAGCCCGTCGCGCGCCATCGCTTCGATGTTCGGTGCCGGGGCGCCCATCTCCTCGTCAAACAGACGCAGGTAGTGCTTGGAATTGTCCTCGGAAAGGATCCAGACGAAGTTCGGCTTGTCGGCGGCGGCGCCCTGGAGAAGCATGGCGCAGATTCCCGCCAGGAGGAGAAAAGGTACCAATGGATTTGGCTGCATGACCCACTCACGCACCCCCAAGGGTTTCCCACAAGCCTTTCCCTCGCCGGGGATGGCATCCCGGCCACAGCACGACCCCTTACCGTAGCGGGGAATTCCTTTCCGCGGTCTGCATCGCCCACCAGGTTGGTCAGACCCGTCCGGCTTGCCTACCAGTCCCCGACCACCATGGCGGCTCCGGCAAGGGAGGTATTCAGACGACATGCCGCACCACCAGCGGAGTGGAGACTCCGCTCCACTCTCTGCCACACGGCCACTGTTCTCGGCCACATGGCCTAGGCCCCCGTTCTCCACAAGCTTACAAGCCAAACGGATCGTCGCCCAATGCCTCTGGATCGGTGATCGGCGCGCTCGCTTCGGGCGATGGCGCTGGGGCTGGCGACCCGGGAACACCCTCCGGCCCCTTGAGATAGCCCCATAGTTTCATAAATCGGGGCAAGAATCCCAAGAAAATAGTGGCAGGGGCCTTTGGGATAAGGTTGATTTGGAATCTACCAAAACACCAAACACTTCAACCCAAAAGCCACCTACAGTGAGAGTAGCACGACGTACGATTAATGCAAAGTCCAGAACGATTCCGGCGATCAAATTTGAAGATCAAGAACTGACCTCTTTCGGCGGTCTCGTTATCTTTCAGAAGCTCTTTCAGGAATTGGATCTGGAGGGGAAGCTTCAGCAGTGCTTTGGTCCACTGGATCGGCGCATGTCCCGCTTCTACAAGTTCCACAAGGTTTTCATGTGTCTTATCGTGCATCTTATACTGGGCTACCGGATGCTTCGCGATTTGGACTACTACCGAGATGATCCCCTTGTACGACAGGTTTTGGGGATGCACCAATTGCCCAATGTCCCAACGATGAGCCGGATGTTGGGCGAGGTCGATTGTCGATTGTCAAAGCCTTGAGAGGATGAGGGAGATGAATCATTTCGTTTGCTTGTCGCGACTTCAGGAGAAGGGCATCAAACGCATCACGCTTGATTTGGACGGAAGCGTGCAGAGCACGAGTCGCCATGCGGAAGGGACGGCTGTGGGATTTAACAAGAAGAAAAAAGGAGAGCGCAGTTATTATCCACTGCTCGCGACGATCGCTCAAACCGGACAAATCTTCGACTTCCTTCATCGAAGTGGCAACGTCCATGACTCCAATGGAGCAGTGGAGTTCCTCCGTTCCTGCGTGGAGAAGATTCGCAAGGTGCTGCCTGATGTGCAGATCGAGTTGCGCGCCGACAGCGCGTTTTTCAGCGATCAGATGGTTTCAGAGGCAAAAACCCTTGGCCTGGAATATACGTTCTCGGTGCCTTTCGAGCGGCTTGTGGAACTCAAGGGCATCATCGAGAAGCGCCGTCGCTGGTCTCGAACCCGAGGCGGAGAGGGAAAAACTCATCACTTCGAAATCCACTGGAAGCCAAAAAGTTGGGCGCGCAAAGCGCGCATTTTGTGCATTCGAACCATGAGGCGCACTCAGCGCAAAGGACCGCTCCAACTGGATCTTTTCGAACCAGTCGAGGAGAACTATGAATACGAGGCGATCATCACCAACAAGACAAACACGGCCGCTCATGTGGTGAAATTTCATGAAGGGCGTGGCTCTCAGGAGAAGATTTTTGGCGAAGCCAAGAGCCAGGCCCAGATGGACTATATTCCGGCCAAGCGACGTGCCGCCAACGAAGCTTTCCTTTTGGCCAGTATCCTCACCCACAATCTCACACGCGAAATGCAGATGCGATCTGCGGAGCGGTCACGCAAATCGTCCCCCCAAAGGGCTGCGGAGTGGATCTTTGAAGTACTCGGCACGATTCGCCGCAAAATCATCCAGCGTGCCGGACGTCTGACTCGACCTCAAGGTCGACTCACATTGACACTCGGAGACAATCAGGCCGTCGAAGAAGAAATCGCCTACTACATGATGGCCTGACTGGCCATTTTATGAAACGCTGGGGATGATTCTGGCTCTTGCTCCTCAAGGGGCAGGAGCGTGCGGGCTTCGGACAATAGCTCAGGCTGATTATCCTTGAGTACGGCAACAAGGTATTTGCCGTGGTCTTCAAGAAGATTGATCACGGAGGGACGCAGGTAGAGCGCATCGGCAGTGAGCACGTCAAAGCAGCGTGGGTGGTCCTTAAGGACGCGAATTATCAGCCGTATAGTCGCAGCGACTTCGTCGTCTCCAGGATCTCCGTCTTCACCAGGCTCAAGCATTTCCACGTCGAGAAGCAATTGAAAAGCCTCACAGATAATCTGAAACGCGACCAAGCGGTGGTAGAACTGTGTTTTGACCTCGTCTCCGACGGCGATCTGGCGTTGGAGGCACTTTGGACAACAACGTTTATAGCTACAGTGAGTTTCGTGACCATCGACGGCGGCAAGCATCCAACCGCGCTGTGGGGCAAGGATTTTGTTGCGTTTGAGGCAGAAGTAAATGTGTCCGAGACACCCTCGCACACTGTCAGGCTCGATGCGCTCGGAGACATACGCCAGTTCGTCGGCGCTGGGCAAACGGTGATTACCGGGCCAACGGGTCCAGCTGCTCTTGTTCCGGTGTTGCTCGAGTTCGTTGAAGCTTGGTAACCGGCAGCAGAACATGGCGAAGAATGCTGCCGGGAAAACTCGAGTGGGAATCTGTGGTTTGGGACGAGAGTCACGCACCCGCAGCCTCCACTGTTGGCGGAGGCTGAAAATCTTGTCCGCGTAAGTTAGTAGTCGCGTGAGAATGGTCGCTTCTTTTTTGGTGGAGAATTGCGCCCGGACTTGGCTTTGCCGGCTGATTTCTTACCGGTCTTGCCCTTCTTCTTGGCGGAGCTACTCGCCGCTCTGGCCTTGGTTTTTGCCTCCTTGAGTCGGAGGCGCCCCTGCTCGTCGAGGGCTTCCAGCAGAGCATTCGCCTTCTCCAGCGTCTCGCCTGAGCTTCCAACGGTCTGGGGACGTGCAGCATGGTGGTCTTGCCCTTGCGAGTCTGACCGATGACCAAAGGAGCGATGGCGCAAGGAGTCGTCGGAAGCGCAACGGCAAGTGGGCTTGCCGCATTTACGAGAGAGTTCGATGGGCGAGCCGTGAAGGAAGCCTTCGGTTTGGTCGAGGAGCTGGCGGAGGCGGCTGCGAATCTGGCGTTCGGTGGGGGGCAGGGAGTTTCTGCTTGGCATGAAGGTCGGCTCGTTCGGCGCACTGTAATATAAGACTATTACAGAAACAAGCTTAAAAAAGATGAAATAACGAATGCGAATTTGCCATGGGGTCAAAAATGGGCGCCGCCGATCCGAATTACCCCAAAAATACAGGGCTTGAGCCGCCTCAGCCGCCTACCTTACGGAATCGCTGCTTTCTCCATGGCTTGGGGCGATGGCTCTCAGAGGGTGGGGAGAGGGCAGCGTCCCTCGCTGCCGCGCTGACGCCGTGACTTCTGGATTCAGGCCATCTTGGCATCCGCCCGGCAAGCCATGCTTTCCCTAACG
>CBDBEZ010000101.1:0-23821 GCA_965204485.1 Verrucomicrobiales bacterium | reverse complement strand
AAAGGACCGCTCCAACTGGATCTTTTCGAACCAGTCGAGGAGAACTATGAATACAAGGCGATCATCACCAACAAGACAAACACGGCCGCTCATGTGGTGAAATTTCATGAAGGGCGTGGCTCTTTAGGAGAAGATTTTTGGCGAAGCCAAGAGCCAGGCCCAGATGGACTATATTCCGGCCAAGCGACGTGCCGCCAACGAAGCTTTCCTTTTGGCCAGTATCCTCACCCACAATCTCACACGCGAAATGCAGATGCGATCTGCGGAGCGGTCACGCAAATCGTCCCCCAATAGAGCTGCAGAGTGGATCTTTGAAGGACTCGGCACGATTCGCCGCAAAACCATCCAGCGTGCTGGACGTCTGACTCGCCCTCAAGGTCGACTCACATTGACACTCGGAGACAATCAGGCCGTCGAAGAAGAAATCGCCTACTACATGATGGCCTGACTGGCCATTTTATGAAACGCTGGGGTAAAGACCACTGCGTGCTCTGGCGGCGCCAGGTATAACCCAACGATGTCCTCGAGCTTCTTTTCAAATAGCTTGTCGTTCGAAAGCTTAAACGTCCTCACCCGGTGTGGCTTGATTCCGTTGCGTGCCCAGATCCGTCCTACCGTGGACTCACTGACGCCAACTTCAGCGGCCATCAGCGATCGACTCCAGTGAGTACATCCTTTGGGCGTCTCCTCCAACGTCATCCGAATGATCTCACTTTCCTTGCTCTTCGGCAAAGCTTTGATACGTCCAGGCCGGGTCTTGTCCTTCTCGATTCCCGCCAGCCCCATCTCTGCGAACCTCTTTCGCCAGCGGCCCACCTGTGGTTCGTCCAATCCAAGTTCTTCCGCGATCCGCTTATTGGTCATCCCCTCGCTGGCGAGAAGCACGATCTTGGAACGAACTCTCAATTTCGGAGAAACGTTGGACGCCTTGCTGAAACGCAGGAGCTTGTTTCGCAGGCTTGCTTCAAGGTTGATCGGCACAGCAGTTCTCATTTCCATTAAACTAACACTCTCCGACTTTAATGCAAGCTTAAAATGAATTATCTGTAGGGCGGACTACACTAGGGCGCGCGCTTCAAATAAGTGATCACCCTCCACAGCGAGAAGCCAATAATGACAAACGTGCCTGCTTATGGTTCATCGAGAGCCTATCGAGCCTGCGCAAGAGAGTAATTCGGACTGCTGGACGCCTCACCCGTCCGAGCGGAAAACTTACGCTAACAGTGCCCGCAGATCACATGCTCCGGAAGGTATTTCGAGAATTCCTTCCGAATACGGTATTTTCCTAACACATTTTATGAAACATCAAGGAGAAATCGTCCAACGACACGATCAACGCGGGCCTCGACCGGCCGACGCGGGACGGCTATGCGCTGTAAGGTGTTCGAGAAAACTTGGTCAGTCGGTGTTGAATCTCAGGGCCAGATGCGGAGAACCCCTTCCTCCCCGCAGAGCGGTTCGGACTGCGGCGGCTTTACGGCCGATCCCGCAATGCATTGACTCTCGAACGATAGTCTTCTTCCGTCAGCCAGGTGAGATCGGGCCAACAGCCCGTGTCGTTTGGCCGCCAGGCACCCGAGGTCGTGCGCCCCCGGCAAATCAGATCGGTGAGCCGCTCGCGCAGCCGATCCGCCACGGCGGCCTGTTCGTCGCGCAAGTTTCGGGTCTCGGCCGGATCGACCGCCAAGTTGTACAGTTCCTCGCCCTGGTCTTCATGAGCCAGAATCAGTTTCCAGTTTGCATCTGTGATGGCAAAACGCCCCTTGGCCCCGTGATTGATTAGCGGCAGGCGCGGGCTTTGCTTGGGCTCGAGCGCCGGATCACGCAGCACTTCGGCGAAACTCTGGCTGTCCTCTCCCGCCTCGTCCGGCAGGCGATCCACACCCGCGATCTCGGCGAGAGTGGCCATCAGGTCGACCTGACCGATCAGCCCGTCCCATTCACGGCCCGGTTGATGGATACCCGCCGGCCAGCGCATCAGGAAGGGCACCCGGTGGCCGCCTTCGTAAATCGATCGTTTTCCCCCGCGGAACCCACCGCGGCTATCGTGCCCGAAAGTCGCCAGCCGCTCTTTCCAGGAATTCTCCGGCCCGTTGTCGCTCGTGAAGATTACGAGCGTGTTCTCCGCGAGACCGACCTCATCCAAGAAGGCCAGAACTCGCCCCACGTGGAAGTCCGTTTCCATCACAAATTCGCCATAAGCTCCACAGTCGCTTTCCCCCCAAAATTTCGGCAAGGGACATACCGGGTAATGAGGTGAGGTAAGTGGCAAATAGAGAAAAAAGGGTCGCCGGTTCTCGGCGGCTGCTCGCTGCTTCATCCAGGCCAAGGCGCGGTCGGTGAATCGCGTGAGGCATTGCTGGTCGACAAAATCGGACGCCACTTCCATGCCCTCTTTCCCTAACAAGCGTTCGGTCTCCTCCGGCGTCGCTTGATAAGGCGGCATGATGCGGTAGTCCATGTGCCGCTTATTCGGCTTCTTCGCCGTGTAAAGCGTCGGTGGCACCTCGGCATGACGCCCCTCGAACCAGGCCAGGACCCCATAATTCAAGGACCCCGGGACACCGTAGAAGTAATCGAAACCCTTGTCCAGAGGCATGTCCCGCGCCGGTTCGTCCCACCGGCGACTGCCCGGATCCCCCGGGAACTCCATGCCCAGATGCCATTTCCCCACCATCGCGGTCTCGTAACCACGATCGCGCAAGAGCGAAGCCAGCGTGACACGGCCGTCCGCAATCAGACAGGGAGCTTCCGCCCCGAGCACGCCACGCTTCCGCGTGGTACGCCAACAGTAACGGCCGGTGAGCAAACCATAACGGGACGGCGTGCAGACCGTGTCCGCGCTGTGCGCGTTGGTGAATCGGATCCCCTCACGGGCCAGCCGGTCGAGGTGCGGCGTCTTGAGCTTGGCCTCTGGATTGTAACATCCTGAGTCCCCATAACCCTGATCGTCCGTGTAAATCAGAATAATGTCTGGCTTCCGGACCTCCTCGATCTCGGCGGCTCCCGCGGGGCCTCCCAGCAAGGAAAGCACGCCACCGATCCACGGCAGCGCGCCCCGACACCACCGGATCCTGCGGCCCATTCGGCGACAAGCCCAATCGGACCGGAATCCCTCACACCCAAGGCCTCGTGAATCGATCTTCATCTCCAAAACCTGCCGGTTCTCTGTACCGCCTGTCCAGCCCAGAACTTGAGAGCGCCCCCGCACGCGATTCTGGAAATACCCATAAGATACTCGCTCACCCAATCGCCTGCGGAGCGGCCGATCGACCTCACGGAGCGGCCAATCCACCGGATCATGCCTCCGGCCCGGTCAAGCCCAGAGATTCCGATCCAGGGAACGATATTGGATCGCTTCCAAAACATGACTTCCTCCAATGGCCTCCGCTTCGTCGAGATCGGCCAGCGTTCGGGCGACCTTGAGGATGCGATCGTAGGCCCGAGCGCTGAAATCCATTTCGTTCATGGCGTGATCGAGATAGCGGTTTCCCTCGGCGTCGAGCGGACACCAGCGCTTGAGATGCCGCGGGCGCATGGCGCTGTTCGTCGTCACGCCCGCCTCGCCTTCGAACCGTTTTCGTTGCCGCTTGCGCACCCGCTCCACCCGTTCCTGGACCCTGGCGGAAGTCTCGCCCGACTCGGCCGCCACCAATTCCTTGTATTCAATCAAAGGCACCTCGACGTGGAGATCGATCCGGTCCATCAAGGGACCGCTGATCCGCTGCCGGTAACGCTGAATTTGAACAGGCCCGCAACGACATTCTCGCTTCAAATCTCCGTAATAACCGCAGAGGCAGGGATTCATCGCGGCGACGAGCATGAAGGCCGAGGGAAATGTCAGGCTCCCCGCGGCTCGCGAAATCGTCACCTGCCCATCTTCCAGAGGCTGACGCATCACCTCCAGGGTCGAACGCCGAAACTCGGGCAGTTCGTCCAGGAAAAGCACGCCGCGGTGCGCCAGGCTGATTTCGCCCGGACTCGGATGGCTCGACCCGCCTAACAAACCGGCGTCTGAAATGGTGTGATGCGGCGAGCGAAAGGGACGCGTGTCGAGAAAGCCGCCGCCGTTCTCCAGCATTCCGCAGATGCTGTGGATCTTGGTCACCTCAATGGCCTCCTCCTCCGACATTCTCGGCATGATGGTGGGAATGCGTTTCGCCAACATCGACTTGCCAGTTCCCGGCGGCCCCAGCATCAGGAGGTTGTGCCCGCCCGCCACGGCCACTTCCAGGGCCCGCTTCACGTGGACCTGGCCCTTGACCTCGGAAAAATCGATTCCCTCCGAAGGTTCTTCGCGAAGCGCCGCGTCGTCGGGCACGGCGGGCTCAATCGTCGATCTCTCCATGAGAAAGTCGAAAGCCTCCCGGAGACGCCGGATGCCGAAGACATCGATTCCGCTGACACGCGACGCCTCGTTGGCGTTGTTGCCGGCGGGCAATAGCACACCGCTCTTGCCCAGCCGGCGCGCTTCCAGGGCAATGCTCAAGGCGCCCCGAACCGGTCGCACCTGGCCGTCCAACGCCAGCTCGCCCACGATCAGGTAATCGCCGGGATCTCGCACGTACCGCTCACGCAAGCCCACGGCCGCCACGGCGATGGGAAGATCAAAGCTGGGCCCCTCTTTTTTCAAGTCCGCCGGCGCCAGATTAACGGTGGTATGGCCTCGTGGCGTGACAAAACCGCTGTTGATCAGGGCCGTGTAAACGCGATCGCGGCTTTCGCGCACCGCCGTGTCCGGCAAGCCCACGATCACCATCTTGGGGTTGCCTCCGCCCTCGTGGGCTTCGATCACCACCTCGGAGGCATCGATCCCCTTCAAGGCGGCCGAATGGACTTTCACAAACATCATCCGATCTTCAGTCTGGCCAGTCGCCACACCGCGGTCGAGCGGAAAAGACAACGGGCGGCTCCCGACGGACACCCACTGGGACTCCCCAAACGCCAAAGGGCCCGACGCTTGCGCGACGGGCCCTTAATATTCAGCTTGGACGAAAAAGGGCTCTGCCTACTTGCCGTCTTCCACTTTGGTGATTTTGTAAATCATCGTCATGTTCATGTCCATGGTCATGGTCATGGTCTGCCCCAACAGGCCCATGGTCATTTTCATCTTGGTCAGCATGTCCGATTTCCTCGCCAGACCCAGCTTGTTGTCGAAATAGACGTCTCCTTCAAACTTCGAATCGCTGAACTCCATCTCGACCTCCTGACCGTTCACATTCATCTTCCCCTTGCTCTCGATCGCGCCCTCCATGCCGATGACCGCACAGGGAATGCCGTCCAGCTCGTCAAAGCGCTTCAGAATGTAGTGGCCACTGACTTCCAGATTCCCCATTCCCTGCGGCATGGGACTCTCCATGCTGTATTCCCATTTGTCGCCAATCTTGAGCTCCTTCTCGGGCACGTCCTGCAACATCCCGGCATTCACCATCTGCTCCATCTGCCCCTCGGAAAAAATCTGCTGCATCATCTGGCCGATCCCGGGCTGCGCCGCCGCATCGCCCAAAAACCCTTCGAGTCCTTCAATCGATTCCAGCTTGTCTTCCTTGTCGTAAATGACGGTCATTTCCTTGCCCGTGATGGCCGTGAACGGATTGCCATCCTCCGCCGCCGAATCGAACTCTTGCTTGAAGATGCCGATATCGATCAACATCCGCATGCGATCGTATTTCACCACCGCCTTCTTCTGGTCCTCTCCGTGTTTCTTGACGTCCATGCTCATCTCCATGACGATCTGGTTCGTCATGTTCACGCCGCCCTGACCGGCCGGAGCACCCGGAATCCCCGACATTTTCATTTTCTGATTCAACTCAATCGACTGGTGAATCACCTTCCCGACGGGGATGGATTGGTTAATCGTGATCGACTCCTGGTCTGCGGCATGAGCCGGAATCGAATTCAATGCCAGCATCGCCAGGAGCGTGGGGGGGAGCGCAAATCGTATTTTCATGGTCTGTGGATGATCGGTGTTATCGTGGGTTCGCATTTCGTCGCAAGAGTCTATTCTTCCGCAGTCCCTGGCAACCGCAAGACCTTACGAGCGCTTTACACCCTGACCATTACAATTTCGAGGCCCGCTTCCATCAGGCGCGGGAATCCCAGGCAAATGCGATGCGCAGTTTTGGGTGGCGCGGAAGACCGGCATCCTCTAGAGGAGGACCATGGGCAAGGACTTCGTCTACTTCGACCTCGAAACCCAGCGCTCCGCCAACGACGTCGGCGGCTGGGACCGCAAAGGCGACATGGGGATGTCGGTCGGAGTGACTTTCAGCACCGCTTCCAACGAGTATCGCATTTTCGGGGAGGACGCCATCGACAACCTCATCACCCAACTCCGCCGGGCCGATCTGGTCATTGGCTACAACCACATCAACTTCGACTATCACGTCCTCATGGGCTACACGTGCCTCGACCTTCCGAGTTTGCTCGTCAGCCTCGACCTCTGTAAGGACCTTGAGCAGCGCATCCATCACCGCCCCAAACTCGATCACATCGCGGCCGCCTCCCTCGGCCAAGGCAAGACCGCTGAAGGCCTGCAAGCCATCCGATGGTGGCGCGAAGGAAAAGTCATGGAAATCGCTCGCTACTGTTGTTTTGACGTGAAAGTCACCAAGCTCGTGCACGAGTACGGTGTCACCCACGGAAAGATCAAGTTTCTGGACACTGCGGGTCACGAGAAGGTCGCCGCAGTGGACTGGCCCTCGCCGGATTGACGCGTCGGGAACCCCATCCCCTGCCCGAAACCGACGCCCCTTTGCGCCGAGGCGTTGCCAATCGGGTCGACCCGGCTACCTCCACTCTCATGTCTCTCGCGTGTCCCCAGTGTGGCATGGTGACGTCAACGACGGCGTTCTCCGAGGCAGAAGCCCGTTGCCCGAAGTGCGACGCCCAGCTGCGGACGCACTACACCCGGGGCCTGTACGAGATCGACGTGGCGCATCGGGGAGAAACCTGGGAGATCGCCGAGCGACGGATCGTGGACGCCTGCGGCCGTGCCCTCTTTGCCCAGCACAAGGGTCTCAAGGTCATCCACGGATACGGCTCCGGGCGCGGTCACACTTCGCACATCCGCTCGGCCGCGCTCCCCCTCCTTCATCGGCTCGCCCGCAGGTTCGGAGGCAAGGTGGTGCCGGATCGAGACAACCCAGGCGCCCACATCCTCTATTTTCACTGAAGGGAACCACCCCGCCGCGAGGATTCCGCCTTGCTTCCCGGGGGGCCTTTGAGATTAGTTACGCCCATGAACTCCCGATCCCCAGCGAGGCTCCTCGCCGCAATCACTCTCTCGCTCTCCAGTGTATCCATGGCTGAATCCATTCCCTTCTACATCGGCACCTACACCTCGGGAGAAAGCGAAGGCATCTATCGGTCCGTCCTCCATCTCGACACCGGTCAATGTGAGGAAGCCACCCTGGTGGCCGAATCGACGAATCCCTCGTTCCTGGCCGTGCACCCTGACAAGAAACATGTCTACGCCGTCAATGAGGTCACCCTGTACGAGGGCGAAGCCACGGGCTCGGTGAGCGCCTTCGCCATCCAGGAGGACGGCCAGCTCCAGTGGCTCAATAGCGAAGCCGCCCGTGGCACCGCGCCCTGCCATCTGACCATCGACGTCACGGGACGCCACCTTCTGGTCGCCAACTACGGGAGCGGAAGCGTGGCCAGCTTGCCCATTGGCGAAGGCGGCCGACTGCACCCGGCCGTATCCGCCGTCCAACACCGCGGTGCCAGCGTCAATCCACGTCGGCAACAGTCGCCTCACGCCCACTCGGTCAATCTCGACTCGTCAAACCGCTTCGCTTACGTCGCCGATCTCGGTCTCGACAAAGTTCTCGTCTACGCCTTCAACGCCGCCACCGGTCGACTAAGCGAAACCCCAGTCTCCGCGGGGATTCTGGCCCCCGGTGCCGGTCCGCGGCACGTCGCCCTTTTCCATCAGCGTCTCTACGTGATCAACGAGCTCGACTCCACCATCACGCTTTTCACGTTCGAACCCGAGACGGCGACCTTGACTCCCCAGCAGACCCTTCCGACCCTGCCGCCAGCCTATCGGGGCAACAGCCACACGGCGGAGGTTCGAATCTCGACGGACGGCCGCTTTGTCTACGGATCCAATCGAGGCCACGACAGCATTGCCGTGTTCAATGCCTCGGGACCTCAGGGACAACTAACTCTCCAAGAAATCGAACCCACCCAGGGCAAGACACCGCGGAATTTCGCCATCGACCCTACCGGCTCGTTCCTCCTCGCGGAAAACCAGAGTTCGAACACCATCACGGTATTTCGGATCGATCCGGACAGCGGGGAACTGCATCCCACCGGTCACCAACTCAAGGTGCCGAGCCCGGTCTGTGTCCGGTTTCTTCACTAGTTCTGTCATTACAAAGCCAACACTTTGTCGTTGAATCCGCCCAGCGCCCGTCGTAGCTATCCGTTATGAGAATTCCCGGTATTGAGCGAGACGACGAGGGAACGATCGTCATCGAGATCAGTCCGACCATGCGCCTGGTGGCCCTCGCTGGGGCCATGATCCTCGCCGGTGTCATCATCTGGTGGGTGGCACTGAAGAAAGAGGAAGCCCGCCAGGTCCGCATTTCACGAGTGCCCGGGGACATTCCCCTGGCGAGCGATTTTGTGGAGACGCCCGATGTCCTGATGCCACCGGAACAAACCGTCGGCGTCAGCCCGCATTCCCTTCTCAACATCGAGCGCGTCGCCAACGCCGATCGTGAGGAACTGGAGGAGATTTTCGGCGAGATTCTGAGCCAAGGACTGCCCGACCTGACAAGTGAGGAGGCCCAGCTTTACAATGGCCTGATCTCCCGCAGCGCCGAGATCGCTCCCAACCGTTCCCTGCGCTTCTACGACATGCTGGAAGGCGGCAATCAGCGATCCTATTCGATCAGCCAGCTCTACAAGAAATGGATCGACCTCAATCCCGTGGAAGCACTGGAAACGGCCAAGCTGGTGGAGGAACCCTTGCGTTTTCACACACTGGCTCGAGATCTTCCCAATCTGGCCAAGCAGCGACCGGCGGCGGCTTTTGAAGCCGCACTGCTGACTCGCAACGACTATTTCGAGCATGTCGAACCAGACTTCGTCCGCCCCGTCACCCGCACCTGGGGCAAGGACGCCTTCGGTGCGGCGGAAGAGGCTGCGCTCGCGCTAACGCCTGACTCCGGGCGCCACGAAGCACTCCAGGGCCTTGCCCTCGCCAAGCTCGATACGGTTTCGGACTGGAGCGAAGCCTATGCCTGGGCCAGTGAGTTGGAAAACAGTCAGGATCGCCTCTGGACGCAACTGACACTCGCCGAGTTGGGAATCCATCGTGGTGAGGTCGGCGCTGCCGAGGCGGCCGAAGATTTTTCCAACCTCACCCTCAAGCAGCACTTGCTGCGCCTCGTCGAGGCCCAGCGCATGGCAATGGCTTATTCTTCCGGGCAACGCTATGAGAAGACCTGGCAACTCGTTCGCTCCACGGATCCCTATGACACCCATGGCCGGCAATGTGTCTTGAACGCCCTGGAGAATCCCTCCGAGCGTGAACACGAGGCGATCTATCTGCGCATGCGATGGCCGAACGTCGCCGAGGGCACCTTTTTGGCGGATCAGTATCTGCTCACCTCCGCCATCCCTGCCTCGGTGCCCCAGAAACCGCTCGTGAATCTGTTGGTCCGTGGGGAGGAGGCGCTGGAAAACGAAGACTTGGACTCCGCCAATCGCGATTTCCTCACCTACCTTCACTACAACCCTCGGCTCACCGACGCTGACCCCTACCTCACGCGATGGAGCAAGGAAGCGGGTGTGTGGCTTGGCGACGGCGCCACCATGCTCGATGAAGTCACCGTCCCAGCCAACGCCTTCGAAGAGGGCAGCAAGCTTTTCGACGTGATGGACGTGCTGGCCAAGCAGTACGCGGCCAAGACCGACAGCAAGATCGAGTTCTTCATCTTCGAGGCCATTTCCGGGATCACCCCAGTGGACATCGCCGCTTGGGGCAGCTACGGGGAAGTGACCATCCGCGAAGCCCTGGACATCCTGACAGAAAATTCAGGCATCGTCGTCCATCACAAGGATTATGGCATTGTCGGCTATTACTGGCGCGACGAGGACATCGCCCTGGAGATGGGTTCACCGATCGAACTCATTCCCTACCACATCGAATAGCCAGGGCCAAGCCGGGCAAAAAGAGGCCCAGCGATTCCGTAAGATAGGCGGCTGAGGCGGCTCAAGCCCTGTATTTTTGGGTAATTCGGATCGGCAGCGCCCATTTTTGACCCCATGGCAAATTCGCATTCGTTATTTCATCTTTTTTAAGCTTGTTTCTGTAATAGTCTTATATTACAGTTCGCCGAACGAGCCGACCTTCATGCCAAGCAGAAACTCCCTGCCCCCCACCGAACGCCAGATTCGCAGCCGCCTCCGCCAGCTCCTCGACCAGGCCGAAGGCTTCCTTCACGGCTCGCCCATCGAACTCTCTCGTAAATGCGGCAAGCCCACTTGCCGTTGCGCTTCCGACGACTCCTTGCGCCATCGCTCCTTGGCCATCGGTCAGACTCGCAAGGGCAAGACCACCATGCTGCACGTCCCCAGACCGTTGGAAGCTCAGGCGAGACGCTGGATCGATGATTTCCAGAAGGCGAATGCTCTGCTGGAAGCCCTCGACGAGCAGGGGCGCCTCCGACTCGAGGAGGCAAAAACCAAGGCCAGAGCGGCGAGTAGCTCCGCCAAGAAGAAGGGCAAGACCGGTAAGAAATCAGCCGGCAAAGCCAAGTCCGGGCGCAATTCTCCACCAAAAAAGAAGCGACCATTCTCACGCGACTACTAACTTACGCGGACAAGATTTTCAGCCTCCGCCAACAGTGGAGGCTGCGGGTGCGTGACTCTCGTCCCAAACCACAGATTCCCACTCGAGTTTTCCCGGCAGCATTCTTCGCCATGTTCTGCTGCCGGTTACCAAGCTTCAACGAACTCGAGCAACACCGGAACAAGAGCAGATGGACCCGTTGGCTCGGTAATCACCGTTTGCCCAGCGCCGACGAGAGAAATGACCGGAAGTTGTGGATGAGGGCGGTCGGAACACCATTCGAAGTTCGATCATGGGTTAGGCAGCGGTTTGCTGCTCGATGCCGTCCACGAAGATGATTCCTTGCACGACTTTGTCAAGTTGACGATATCCGTTCAGTCGACGCCAGCCTTTCTCGGCTTCCAGGCCGAGCTTGTAGACCATTGAAAGGGTTGCTTTCCTCGATCCGCACCCTTTGGTTTGTCGAGTCCGATGGCGGACCGTGGCAAACGTCGACTCAATCGGGTTTGTCGTCCGGATGTGTCTCCAGTGCTCGGCTGGAAAGTCGTAGAACGTTAGTAGAGTTTCCTTGTCTTTCTTCAGGCAGGCGCATGCTTTCGGATACTTGGCTTCGTAGAGCGTGAAGAACTCGTCATAGGCCTCCAAGGCGGCCTTCTTTGTTTCCGCCATGTAGATTTCATGGATGCGTTCCTTGGCAAGGGGCTGCGCTTTCTTCGGCAGCTTGTCGAGGATGTTGGCTGTCTTGTGCACCCAACATCGTTGCTGTTTGCTTGTCGGATATTCCTCTTCCAAGGCGCTCCAGAACCCGAGAGCTCCATCGGCGATACTCAGTTTCGGAGGGATTTTCAATCCTCGTTTCTTGAGCTCGTGAGTGGGAAGTTCTCAGACCGGTTTCTCTTTGCCTAGCGTGTCTGTCTGACTGCGTAATAGAGCGATCTTCGCCTTGGATAGTTCAATGCTCAGATCGATCAGTTCGGTGGTCAGTTTCTTGAATTTCTTGTACTCCTCTGTTTCTTTTCGTAGTCCCTTCACGTGGTCTGGCCAGACGTGTTCAGTCCGGCTCCTCATCTCATGCGTGTAGCTCAGTTGGTAATACACGCCGCGCTGGCGTTGTCGATCTCGGTATTGCTTGCTGATGCTCCCAGGCCGCATTGGCCCGATTGCAGCTAACTTTGCCGCAAGTTTCTGGACTCTTTTTTCAGTGATCTGATCTTTTTCATGGTCATTACCTTATATATGCGAATGTCTAGGAAAATCAAATCATTTGTTATGGATCTCTGGATTTCTTGGTGGAATATCGTCTGTCTTCTGCGACCCGCTTTCTCGAGAGCCCGCACCTTTCTCTGGTTTCTGCTCGTCTTGGCCGCTTTCTCCGTGCGCAATGACCTCCTCGGGGTTTCCAGTTTCGTCCGCGCTCTCGGTTTGTCAGAACACTTCTATGAGCACTTACTCCATTTCTTCCACAGCAATGCCGTGAAGACGGACCGGCTTGCAGAACTTTGGTTCGCCATCGTGATCAAGCACTTCCCTGTCTACAAGATCGGTTGTCGCCCCGTCCTGGTTCTCGACGGCATCAAGAAGTCCAAGGAGGGCCGCAAGATGCCTGCGGTGAAGTATCTGCATCAACAGTCCGAGTCCAATTCCAAGCCTCACTTCATCATGAGCCATTCCTTTCAGGCCTTCGGCGTGCTCTGTCAGGTTGGCGGATACTTCTTCTGCGTTCCGGTCTGTGCACGCATTCACGAAGGTATCGTCACTTCAAACCGCGACAGGAGAACCTTGATCGACAAGGCCAACGAGATGCTCGCATCCGTCTGTAGAGGTCAGGAGTTCGTCTTGCTGGCCGACGCCTACTACGCCAACGGAAAGGTGATCCGGAGCACCAAGGGGCGTTCCGGTGTGCTGGTCACGAGGGTTCGACGCACGACAACCGGCTTTCGGCCTGCGGCAGTGCCACGCAAACGCAAACGCGGACGACCGAAAAAGTATGGCGCTGCGGTGAAGCTCCAGAATGTCTTTGGAACGGGCGGCTTCAGTTCCGTTCCCAGTCCCGTATATGGGGAGAGAAACATCTCTGTCCGGTTCAAGTCGGTGGATCTGTTGTGGAAGCCCGCCGGGGCGATGGTCCGCTTCATTCTCGTCGATCATCCCACGAGAGGGCGGATCATCCTCTTGTCTACCGACCTCACCATGGAAGCTCAGGAGATCATCTTGCTCTACAGTTTGCGTTTCAAGATCGAAGTCGCTTTCAAGCAAGCGGTGCATTCGGTCGGCTCATTCGGATACCATTTCTGGATGGCCGCTATGCGACCGCTCAAGCGTCGCAATGGTAACCAATACCTCCACCGGACTACCGAGAAATATCGCAGACAGGTGCAGAGAAAGATGCACGCATATCATGTGTTTGTGCAGACCGGCATGATCGCTCAGGGCATGTTACAGTACCTTGCCATGACATGTGACGGTCTGGTCTGGAAACACTTTGGAACCTGGATCCGAACCATCCGCCCAGACGTGCTGCCTTCGGAAATGATTGTCTCAGCCGCCTTGAAAAACACGCTGCCTGGATTTTTGCACCACGGCGGAAAAGGTTCAGCGTTCCGAAAATTCATCCTTGATAAAATAGACTTCACTCGCTCCGAAGGTTCACGCTTCGCCGCATGATGATCCAGTTACAGAACTTCTCACTCACGAGTAACTTACGCGGACAAGATTTTCAGCCTCCGCCAACAGTGGAGGCTGCGGGTGCGTGACTCTCGTCCCAAACCACAGATTCCCACTCGAGTTTTCCCGGCAGCATTCTTCGCCATGTTCTGCTGCCGGTTACCAAGCTTCAACGAACTCGAGCAACACCGGAACAAGAGCAGCTGGACCCGTTGGCTCGGTAATCACCGTTTGCCCAGCGCCGACGAACTGGCGTATGTCTCCGAGCGCATCGAGCCTGACAGTGTGCGAGGGTGTCTCGGACACATTTACTTCTGCCTCAAACGCAACAAAATCCTTGCCCCACAGCGCGGTTGGATGCTTGCCGCCGTCGATGGTCACGAAACTCACTGTAGCTACAAACGTTGTTGTCCAAAGTGTCTCCAACGCCGGATCGCCGTCGGAGACGAGGTCAAAACACAGTTCTACCACCGCTTGGTCGCGTTTCAGATTATCTGTGAGGCTTTTCAATTGCTTCTCGACGTGGAAATGCTTGAGCCTGGTGAAGACGGAGATCCTGGAGACGACGAAGTCGCTGCGGCTATACGGCTGATAACTCGCGTCCTTAAGGACCACCCACGCTGCTTTGACGTGCTCACTGCCGATGCGCTCTACCTGCGTCCCTCCGTGATCAATCTTCTTGAAGACCACGGCAAATACCTTGTTGCCGTACTCAAGGATAATCAGCCTGAGCTATTGTCCGAAGCCCGCACGCTCCTGCCCCTTGAGGAGCAAGAGCCAGAATCATTTGAGACTCCGGCTGCACCGGGCAAGCCCGCGCGGCACGTTCATTTACAAGAGGCTGAGGGCTTCTGCACTGAATCCATTCACACTCCTCTTCGCGTTGTTCATTCCCATGAGACTGGCATCCGTCGCGAGCGCGTCGCTGGGGATTGGGTCGAGACTCCCATCGATAGCCACTGGTGGTGGGCGACGACCATGCCCCGCTCAATGGCCGATGCCAAGACCATCTTCCATTTCGGGCACGACCGTTGGAAGGTCGAAAACGAAGGCTTTAACGAACTCTGCTCCCGCTGGCATTCCGGTCATTGCTATCATCATCATCCCAATTCCATTCTCGTTCTGTGGCTGATCATGTTCATGGCCCACGCCGTGTTCCACTGCTTCCACAAGCGCAACTTGAAGCCAGAGATACGCCGTGGACACACGGCCATCTATTTTGCCCGTCAAATCGCCGCCTCCATGCGAGAGGATCGATGGTGGCCGCCACCGGCTCCGGGCTGAGGAACGCCCGCCCTGCGCTCTCGGTAACCTTGGGTTCACGTCCGCCATCGGAGCGGTCTGGCTTCCTGTTGCCTATTGCCGACAGGGGGATCCATTTCGCGGCTCGAGCCCTCCGAAATTCGCCCGAGAACCGCCACACGAAACTGTTCGCCCTCTTAGCGCCAGCTTCAACACGCTCAACACCCACCAATTCAGGCCATTACGACTCTTTCCGACGCCGTCTTACGGAATCGCTGCCGGAATCGTTCTGGACTTTGCATGAATCGTACGTCGTGCTACTCTCACTGTAGGTGGCTTTTGGGTTGAAGTGTTTGGTGTTTTGGTAGATTCCAAATCAACCTTATCCCAAAGGCCCCTGCCACTATTTTCTTGGGATTCTTGCCCCGATTTATGAAACTATGGGGTTCACTCGCTCCGAAGGTTCACGCTTCGCCGCATGATGATCCAGTTACAGAACTTCTCACTCACGAGGTTGGCCTGACTGGCCATTTTATGAAACGCTGGGGTCGAGTTGGTTTGCATGTGATGCCGCACCGCGTAGACCTTGCCCCTTTCGTACTTGCTCCCCAGGACCGCCTTGGGATTAGTGCGCAAGAGTTCCTCATAACCTTTCTTCCTCGCGAGATTGCTCTCCAGGGAGAGGATGAAACGGTTGTTGAGGGAGACCGAACACCAGCCGTCGTCGATCAGGGCCAGCCATTCTTCCGCATTGATTTCCAGGACATCCGCCAGACTTCCCTCCTCCGTGCCGCCTTCCCCAAACTGGCCGCCTTTCTGTAGCAACTGCCAGTTCACCGTATTGCGGTTGACGTTGAGCAACAGTGTTCTCTTGTTGGGAAATCGAGCGCTCCACGCAGCTCCCGGATCGGAGGGCTCCGGCCGGAAAGAGGCAAAAGTCAGGAGGTTTTTGATGTGTGTCAGATTCATGGGAACAGTGTCTCGCTTCGATGGTTATTGGAGAGCCTCCTGGGTTTCGAGATACTCGCGAACTTCGTACTCGCTGAAGCCCGTTTCCTGATTGGCGGTGGACCATCGCCACCCTTCCTGAGCTCTCTGGGCCAGGCTGTGATCGAAGTTGCACATTCCGCGCTTCCAGCCCACTTCCAGTTCCTGGTCGAGCTTCTTGAAATCCCCGCGGCGGATGAGGTTGGCCACCGAGTCGTATTGAAGCAGCAGCTCGTGCACCGCGAAGCGCTAGCCTTTCTCCTCGTCGAGCATGAGACGCTGACAGAGGATCCATTTTCATGACATCGGCAAAGGTCACCTGCGCGCTCTCCAAACGCTCGGAGGGAATCAGCTTGAGGAAACGGGCTACCGTCTGCGCCGCCGTCGAGGTGTGCAAGGTGGCCACCACCACATGACCGGTCTCGGAAGCCTGAAGGGCGATCTCCGCGGTCTCACCGTCGCGAATCTCCCCGATGATGATCACATCCGGGGCCTGACGAAGCGAGGCCCGCAAGGAGGAACCAAAGTTGAGTTCATCGGTGCCCATTTCCCGCTGCGACATCAGGGAGGGCGTGTTCTCGGGATAGACATACTCGATGGGATCCTCGAAACTGACCACGTGTTCGCAGCGGCGCTGGGCCCGGTGCAGGACCAGAGAGGCAATCGTGGTGGACTTACCACTTCCGGTGGCGCCACAGACGAGAAAGAGTCCGTTCTTGGCCTCGAGAAATGCTTTCACCGCCGCCGGGGGAACGCCCACCTGATCGACGGCCGGGATCTGAACCGGCAGAAGGCGCATGACCCAGCGCAGCTTCCCGCGAGTCACCAGCTGATTGACCCGGAACCGGTGAGGTCCAAGAACGATGGCGTAGTCCAGGCAACCCGGCACCACCTCGAGCTGATGGGTGGGCGTGTAGACGAAGGAGTCGTCGCGGTGAAGCTCCCCGTTGAGCTTGTAACACAAGGGCTCCCAGGGCGTGATGTAGAAGTCACTGATGCTGCCGGACTGCGCCAACTGCATGAGACGTTGGCCCATCGGAGTGTCTTCCCTGAAGTCGTGATGTTGCATTGGTCGCGTGCTCTCAAAGGTTTGCCAAGAAAATGTTTTTTGTGAATAATTTGATAAAATATAATAATTATGGTAATATTTATTTTATCAATTAAATTTCTTATAATTGTTATTTTTATGGTTTTAATGGTTAAATTCCTTCCAGATCGCGACAATTATGGTTTTTAAACTTTCAACAAACCAACTGCCATGTTTCCACTCCGGCTCCGCTTTTCTTCTCTCCTTCCCAGCGTGATGGCGACACTCTCGGGCGTCCTGGCCCAGGCCTCCGCCGAATCCCACATTCGAAACTCCGCCCAATACGAGGCCGCCGCCCAGCCCTTGCGCGACGCCCCCGCCGATACCTTTCAGTTCTCGGCCGTCCGCCTCTCGGACGTCCTCCACATGCTTGCAGACGACGCCGGAATCAACTTCATCTCCCTCCCCGGAGACAAGAACGACGCCTCTCGCCTGGTCACCTTTCGCTTTGAAATGAGCCCCTTCTCGGCGCTCGAGACGCTGGCCCAGGACAATGGGATCGCCCTCGTCTACAACGACGGCGGGCTCTGGTCTCTCAAACCCTCCAACAGCAGCGAACTGGTCGCCAAGAGCTATTACATCCGCTACAACACCAAGGAGAAAATCGAGGTCACCAATTCGGCTTCATCGGGCGGCGGCTCCTCGGGTGGCTCCTACGGGGGAAATGCCGGAGGTGGCTACGGTGGCGCCGGCGGCGGCCTGGGCCCCTCCACCGGCATCAATCTTCAAGGAAACGGTGGTTCCGCCTTCGAAGTCGAGCCGAGTCAACTCATCGACGACGTGAAGGAGATCCTCAACATCTCCAGCGATAACATTTCCACCCTCCTGACCAACGAAGCCTACCTTCAGGCCATGCGCGCTCCAGGAGCAAGCGCCAACGTGCTCTCCCCGCTCAACACCAACATCGTCAACAGCGGGGACAACGAGAACAGCGCCAAAGTCCTGTGGCCAACTCGCTCTTCGTGATAGCCACGCTGAAGCAGCACGAGATGGTGTCCGAGTATCTGCGGGAAGCCGACCGTCCACAGCCGCTCATCGCCGTGGAGGTGAAGTTCTTCGAGACGACCAAGGATCCGAAGCATCAGTTAGGCATCGACTGGAGCGGAAGCCTCGGTGACAACGGGCTGGGCTTCAGCCTGGCGGACGTCAACACCAACGTGGACTTCATTTCCTCAAAGACACCCTCGCCCCCCAGAGCGCGGTTCTGAGTTCGCAGGACGTCAATTTCACCCTCCGCGCCTTGCTCACGGATCAGGAAACCACCCAGGTCTCCTATCCCCGCGTCCTCACCGTGAGCAACCGCGAGGTGGTCATCCGCAGCGTCATCAATGAACCGGTCCTGGCGGCCTCCTCGTCCACCAGCCCCGGCGCCGGTGTGCCACCACCACCTCCGCCGTGCAATACCTGCCCATCGGCACGGTGATCAACATCCTGCCCCGCGAGATGGCAGAGGACACCATCAACCTCGACGTCCAGCTCACCGTTTCCAGCATCATCGGGGAACGCCTCATCGCGGGCAATCCTACCCGATTGCCAGTTCGCGGGTCTACTCTTCTCCCCTGCGCGTCCAGTCCGGCTACACCGTCGCCATCGCCGGCCTCGACGAGGCCCTCAACTCCAACGGCAAGCAAGCCGTTCCTTTCCTCGGACGCCTGCCCGTGCTCGGCGAGCTGTTCCGCAACCGCTCGCGGACGCACTCTCGCAAAAACCTCATGATGTTCATCACCCCGACGCTGCTGCGTTCCCACACCATGGGGGTCTCGGAACATCCGCACGCCGTGCTGACCAGCCCGTCCGAACGAACGCGCTACCGGAGCGGCTCCGGCCGGTTCACCGATCCCACCACCGCCCAGTGGGACCGCGAACTCATGCTTCTCGAGAAGAAGGCTTCCGAAGGCTACGCGAGAAAAGAGGATCGCCACCTTGCCGACGCCATCTACGAAGAGAGCGGGAACCGCATCAAACTCACCAAGACCTTCGCCAGGACGCGTGCCATGGACCCCGAAGAGGCCTACCACCGCATTGCCGCCTTCCAGGCCATTCACGAACGCGCCGAACGCCTGCGCCGCAAACTGTGGTTCGCCAAACGCTGAGCTCGAAACGAGTGGTCCGATCGACCACTATTTCTCAGCAGCCTGCCCGCCAGCCAGTCAGTCCCTCGTGACCGGCACTCATTCATCCTTCCTTCCAACGCGTTGAGGAAGGAATGAAATCAAAACCCGCGAGAGGCTTCGGCGAGTCCGTGATCCGCAGAGCCTGAGCGCCCCTCTCCCGCCAGACTAACGGGTCGTACCGTAACCACCCTGAATGGCGGGCGGCGTGTAGAAATAACCACTCCCACCAGGCTGCTGAGCCGGTGCCTGAGGCTGCACGCGGGTGGGATCGTTTGAGTTCTGCAATCGCCGGCCCGCCCTCTCCATGTCCAGGCCAAAGCCGTAAAGCGTGTTTCCGGCAACCGCTGAAATACAGCGCCAGAGCCAGGGCGCCGAGCACCCAAAGCCCTTTCTTGGAGAAAGCCAATTTCATGGTTCTTGAAATCACAGATTTGAAAACGAATCTTATGTAATGGCTCGCAGGCCCGTGGAGTCAAGACGGGACTCCACCCGCATCTATTCGATGCGCCCCCGTCTATCACCGAATCGGCCCAAACCCCCGCCGGTGGGACCACGCACAAGCGCCGACCGCCCGCCTCAAAAAGCCGGGAAACTTCCAGGATTCGCCCTATAGTCGCCACCATGCTTCCTCAATCTGTTTGGTGTCTCCTCATCGTCGCCACAGGACTCGGTTTCCTCCTGCTCGGGCCGGCCCAGGCCGACCAAAACCCCAGCCCGGAAGAACTCAATCGTGCCCGTGCCAATCTGAGCCATCCCGAGTTCGCCGTCCGGGAAGCCGCCACGCGCCAACTCTGGCAACACGCCGACTTGGCCCGGGATCAGCTCGAGGCCGCCCGAGCCTCCAGAGACCCGGAAGTCCAGAGGCGCATTCGTCGGATCACCGAGGCCGTGAGAATGGGCATCCGCCCGGACACTCCACGCGAGGTGGTGGAGAAAATCTACACCTTCCATGACGGCAATCTTCAGGAAAAACGCGCCATCATCGGCCAGCTGGTCTCATCCGGAAACCTCAACACCGCTTTCCGGCTCCTCCGGGCTCTGGAAAACCCCAGCATTCAAACCCAACTGGCCAGTCTCCTGGCGAACCAGGTGAGGGCGAGTCTCCTGCCCCACCTTCTCAACGAGGAATGGGACCAGGCCGGGGCACTCCTCCGCAACGCGGCCCTCGGCGACCTCGGCATGCGAGACTACGCGAGTTTTCTCCTCCACATCCAGAAACTCCAAGCCGCCATCGAGGCGCTTTCACAGGCACCCGTCCAAGACCCGCGCCTCCACACATGGCTCCTCCGCGCCGCCGGACGCTTCAACGAAGCGCTGGCGCTCGCCGTCGCCGAGGACGACGCCTCCCTTCAGCACGAATTGGGCGCTGCGCACGGTGATGCGCTGGCCTTCTGTGAGGCCGAGCTGACGCTGCCCACCATCAACGAGTTCATCCGTCCAGCCGTGACCGCCTCCAAGGCACGGCTCACGGGGGACCAGCCCGGCTTCGATGCGGCGGTGAACGATCTCTTCAACCTCGCCAAGAATCCCGATCTCGCCTACGCCCAGCGCTTCGCCGTCAGCGCCTTGCTTCTCAATGATCTCGCCGACCGCCTCCTCGCCGAGGTTCCCGATCTCGACGTGCAAATTGCCTACGACATCCAGACCTACCGGGGACTCTACGCCGACGCCCTCAAACGCTGGGGCGTGAAAGAAATGCGCCCGCCCTACGACGACTGGCTGACCGAGAGATGTGAGGCCATCGCCAAGAACCAGGATGCTCGGGGAGAAGTGCTCCAGGAGATCTTCGATCTCGCCGCTCACGTCCTCGACATGGGAGAGGAAAGCGAGGCCGCCCGCATGCTCGACGAAGCCTTCCAGGCCGCCAAAAGCGACCTCCGCAAACGGCGCTCGCTGGTCACCGAAGAGATGCGCTTGGGCTTGCGCGCTCAGGCCGAGAAACATCTCAAGGCACTCAGCGACGCCGGAACGCGCATCGATCAGTTGAAGGAACTCCTTCCCTACCGCAATGAGCTGGTGGATCAATGGCACGCCTTCTTCTCTCAACAGATGGGCGATGAGGCGCCGGTGGATCGCCTCGTGCCTCTCATCCAGACCTGGAAACTCCTCGATCCCGACGACGAGCCGGGCAAGAAAGATCCCCCGGCCGAAGTGCTCGAGATCCTCGAGGCCGCCCACCGGGAAGGCGAGAGTCTCGAGGCCGAGACGAAAGAAGCCGAGGCGCGGGAAGTTGAAGCCCGACGAGCCGGAGCACTTAACGCCAAGGAAGGGGAAGCCGCCCAGTTAAAGATCAAAGCACAAACTTACCTGGACCACCTCACCCTGGCCGCATCCGTCCAAGGAGCGGACGAACACGCCCTCCGTTATCTTGAAGAACTCGCCGCCCTGGCCGATGACGCCGCCACCTGGCAGCGCCTCGGGCAGGCCTTGATGAAAGAGGAAGCCTGGGACCGGGCCGCGCAGGCTCACGAAAAGGCCTGGAAAGCACATTGCCAGGAAGTGCGCGAGTCGGCCGCCGCGGGCCTTGCGATCTCCACCAACCTCGGCGGCGGCCCGTCCAACCCCACCTCCCTACAGCCCACCTTTCTCTACTTCGCCGCCGTGGCCCACCGTGAAGGCGGTCGGACCGACAAGGCCGCCGCCCTGACCACCAAGGCAAGACTCCTCTGCCTGGGCGATCTCGGAGCCCGTTTCAAGCTCGCCGCCGCCATGGATCGCCACGGCGACGAATCGCTGGCGCTGGAGGAATGGGACTTGATCACTCGCCTCTCACTCCCACAAGAGCCCGAAGGCACCTGGTCTTTCTATCACTTGGCCGAACCGGCGAGCAAGACAGATCCTCTCAAGGGCATCGCCTACCTCGAACGGGTGGCCGCCGCACGGCACCGGCTGGGCGTCACCTCGCAAGCAGAATTCACCTTCAATCTTCGTCTCCGTTCGCTCTGCCATCTCTGGAGCGCCAAGGCAAGCGTTCTGCAGGAGGACACCCCCGCCGCTCTGGAGGCCTTGCAGCGCTATTGGAAACTCACTCCCGGCAACGCCTCCATCGGCGAGGAATTGCTGCCGCTGATCGAGGAAGCCGGCGAGCCGGAGAAGGCGCGTGAATACTACGAAAAGACGCGAGCTCTGGCGTTGGAAGCCTGTCAGGTCTTCCCCAACTCCGCGATGGTCCACAACAATCTCGCCTGGCTAGACGCCCGCTCCCGGCGCCACCTCGACGAGGCCCTGGAGCATGCCGAAACCGCGCTGAAACTCAAGCCCAACACAGCTGCCTATCTGGATACCCTCGCCGAAGTTCATTTCGCCATGGGCGACCGAGCCAAGGCTCTGGACCTGTCCGCCAAAGCGGTCGAACTCACCCCGTTGGACAAGGAATTGTTAGGGCAGCGAAAACGCTTCGAATCCGCTCCGCTACCCGAAAAACGTCCCCCGAGCGAGTAGACGGGAGCCGGCAGAGGAATGCCGCATTCCATCGCCGCTCGAACTAACAAAGCAGCAAATCACTGCCGCCCTCCAAGAAACCCTTTCTCCTCACGGAGCGGCCGGTCCGGTCCATCGGCAATCCAGCGCCTCTACAGCTTGTAATACTCCTCCCAACCCTTGCGAGGCGGGGGTCCTTCCAACAGGGCGTCGGCAACGACGTGATTGGTGATCCGCTTCGTCTTCCGGTCGAACTCCAACTGCCCACCGAGACGCTGAGCGATCACCCCGAGACAGAAGACCTGGCTCAAGGGACCCGAGACCGAAAAGGGCGAGCGGGTCTGCTCCTCGCCCTTCACTCCACGGATGAAATCCAAGTGATGCCCGAAACCCGACGCCACCTCGGGAAGATCGCCGGCCATGTCCTTCATCTTCACCTCCGGGATGATGCGCAAGGGACTGCCGTGCGAGCTCCCCTTGAAAGTGAGATCCTTGCCGTAGATCACTTTGCCCGCGTTGCCCAGTTTTCGCCCCTCCTCCAGTTCCTCCGGCCGCTCCGGTAGATTGCGCTTCCCGTCGTACCAGGTCACCGCGCAGGCGGGTTCCCCCTCCCTCCTTGGAAAATCAAAGCGAATCGTGGTGGCTTGCGGAAAGATGAAATCATTGGGGCCCACCCGCTTCACCGCGGTGATCTTCTCCGGCATGCCCAGCTTGAGAAACCGATAACAGGTGTCCAAAATGTGAGGCCCCCAATCGCCAAAAGCCCCGTTCCCGTAGTCGTACCAGCTCCGCCAATTGCCCGGGTGCAACTTCCTCGAATAGGGATGCTCAGGGGCCGTGCCCAACCAGGTGTCCCAATCCAGACCGTCCGGCATGGGATCTTTCGGATAGCCGTCAATCGTCCAGCCATGCCAGCGTCGCCCGCCATTCATGTAAGCCGTAATCGCCGTCACCCCCTGAATCACACCCGCTTCCTTCCATGCTTTGAACTGATGATAGTTGGCTCCCGAATGACCCTGGTTCCCCATCTGGCAGGACACCTTGTACTTCTTCTCCGCAGCCATCATCAGCTCGATCTCCTGAAAGGTGTGCGCGAGCGGTTTCTCGACATAACAATGAATCCCCTCGGACATGACGCGCATAGCGATGGGAAAATGTGAGTGATCCGGCACACCGATGGTCACCGCGTCGATCTCCTTGCTCAGGCGATCGAACATCACCCGGAAATTCTTGAACTTCGGCAGGCCAGCGAACTCCTTCTCGATGCCCGCCGTGTGGAACGAACCAAGAGCCACATCGCAGAGCGCCACCGGATTGACCAGGCCCGTCCGAGAGACGCTCTTGGCGTCGCCCGCGCCCATGCCGCCACAGCCGATGAAAGCCACATTCACCTTTTCGTTGGCCCCGAGCACGCTTCCGGGCAGCAAACTGTAAACGGTGCTGGCGGCCGCCGTTTTGACAAACCGTCGACGAGACAAGGCGTTTTTCGCATTCATCTCA
>CBDBEZ010000100.1:0-19551 GCA_965204485.1 Verrucomicrobiales bacterium | reverse complement strand
TGGTTTTTGGGTTGAAGTGTTTGGTGTTTTGGTAGATTCCAAATCAACCTTATCCCAAAGGCCCCTGCCACTATTTTCTTGGGATTCTTGCCCCGATTTATGAAACTATGGGGTTCACACAGCCAAGAGAGCCGCCTTGGCAAAACACCATCGGCCGTCGAGGCCTCCCTGCAAGTCCCACACACTTTCGTTTGAAACCCTTGATCTCTTACGTTCGCTGAATGTTCGAAAGCCAAGATATTCACCTGGCCGAAAAAAGGCGATGAGAATCTTCGCTGAATCACGCTTATTCGCATTTTTGATTCGGATTCCTCCGCTATCCGTTCCCCTTGGGCATGGGTGAGGAATCACCCTCCCCGCCTTCCCAACTCGCCTTGATCCACCCTCGAAGCCCTCACCAAATGCCATTGATCGAAAATCCCTCCCGCTCGGCTCCCTCACCTCCGGTGACGAAGCTTCCGATGCCATGAACCCACCACTTCACGTTCTCTTTGTCTGCGGCCGCAACCGCTGGCGCAGCCCCACGGCGGAACGCCTCTACCGCAACGATCCGCGCCTCGAGGCTCGCTCGGCGGAGATCCATCGTTCCAGCCGCCGATGCATTCACAAGGCAAACCTCGTCTGGGCGGACCTCGTGCTCGTGATGGAACAAAAACACCGGCAGTATCTGCGACAACGCTTTCGCGACCTCCATCTCCCGCCCATCGAATGCCTCGACATCCCCGACGACTACGGTTTCATGGATGAGACCTTGATCGATCTTCTGCGAACGGGGACGGAGTCCTATCTTTGACCGAACGCACCAGGGCACCGCGAACGCTCTTCGGGCTCCCCACAACCTGTCCGATGAGACCGCCTTGCTCCGCGGCCAGCCATTCTCTGCCCCAGGCTTTCCCATTGCCCCGGATCCGCCCTTGGCCCAGACTTCACCGAGCATGACTCGATCGTTATTCAGGCTTCTTCTCGCTGTGGGATCGCTGGCCCCTACCGTTCACCATGTCCAGCACAGCGCAGCCGAGGACTCATTCCCAATCGTCCCGCCAGACGTCGAGGTCGCGCTGTTCGCCCGGGATCCGCTGGTGCGAAATCCCTGCGCTCTGACCTTTGACGCCCTGGGGCGGCTCTGCGTGGGCATGGGCCCCCAATACCGCAAGCCCGATCCCGACACGCCGGGAGACTCGGTCTGGATCCTCCTCGATGCGGATGGGGACGGCACCGCCGACGGCCGCCACGAATTCGCCTCGGGTTTCAACGCCATCCAGGGCTTGGCCTGGCGGGGCGACCAACTCTGGGTGGCCAACGCACCCGATCTAACGGTCGTCCGCGACCTCGACGACGACTATGTGGCCGATGAATACATTCGGCTCTACACCGATCTCGGAAATCTCGAGCACGGCCTTCACGGCCTCAATTGGAGCCCCGACGGGCTTCTCTACATGTCCAAGGGCAATTCAAAGGGACTCAACCAGCCGCCCGGCCGCGTAGCCCCCAAGCCCTTCCGCGATCTTTGGGGTCAAACCGCGCCGCCGGGCACCCCTGATTTTCCCCCTCCGGTCGTCACCACTCGAACAAACTATCAAAAACACTATCACGACCCCTCGGACGATTGGGGGCTCAGTGGCGGCATTCTTCGCTGCCGGCCAGATGGATCCAACCTCGAAATCGTCTCCAGAGGTTACCGCAATCCCTGGGACATCAGTTTTGACGACGGTTTCCACTGGCTGGGAACAGACAACGACCAGAACTACGGCGACAAGATTTTCTCACCGTTTTACGGCGCGCACTTCGGCTGGGGACATCCCTGGTCCTACGATTGGACGGACGACGAACACCTCCCTTCGGCTCCAGCCGCCGGCCCCTTCTTTGAGGGCTCGGGCACGGGAGTCATCTATCTGGGTCTCGCACACTATCCGAAACGCTATCGCGACGTGTTTCTGGTCAACGACTGGCTAAAGCGTCAAATCTATATCTACCGCCCGCGCTGGGAGGGCGCTTGGATGCGCTCGGACAAAGAGGCCCTTGAGGTATTTGCCGAAGCCGGGCGCGGTCGATCGATGGGCCAAAGCGAGGGGCGAGCTTTCGATCCCGTGGACATCGAACTCGGGCCGGACGGTGCTGTCTACGTCGGCAGTTGGGGGCGCGAGTATGGCGTCAAAATGGAGGACGGCCGCATGGCCAACGAAGGTCGAATCTACCGCTTCTGGCTGCGGGCGGCGCCACCGAAGACTTGGCATCCGCCCCGGGAAAGCGAACGCGATCCCTGGCTCGATCTCAGCAGCCACCTTCCGATCTGGCGCACCAACGCCCAGGAAACCATCCTCGATCAAGGGGCTTCGGCCATTCCGCGCCTGAAGAAAATGCTAGGGCAACCGGACTTGACCAAGCGTCGAGAGACCTGGGCTCTGTGGACGCTGGGCCGGATCCATCTGGAACGAGCCTCGGACGACGCCTTCTTCGTGTCCGCGATGGACGCCTCCAACCATCTCAACCGGCGCCTGCAATCCCTGCGCATTCTGGCCCATCGCGTGAGACATCGCCAGGCTCCGGGCTTGCCGCCCGCCGTTCGCGAGGCCTTGTCCGACCCTGAGGCCCGCATGCGTCACGAAGCGGTCCTGGCACTGTGGCAGGCGGGCGAGTCCCGCTGGATCACCTCCCTCGTCGAACGTGCCGCGGTGGAATCCGATCGCATTGTCTTTTATTCCCTATGGGGCGCTCTCCGTCACCTGATGACGCCCTCGGGTCCCAAAGCTCTGCTCGAAGATCCACAGGGGAGCGTTCGACTGGCCGCCACTCTGGCACTGTTTGAGGCCGACCTCCTCAGTGCCGCAGAGATCGACGCCTTGACCAGGGATCCCGACCCGCGGATCGCCTCTCTCGCCGTCAAACGTTCCCGCGGCAAGGCAGCGGGCATCGTCAAGGGACCGCCTCTCGGCCCTCCCTCCAACTCCGATGCCCGGGACGATCCTCCGTGGCCACCTCTTTCGGTGGTCGATGCCATTCAAAGCGAGAGCGGAGACTACCGCGAAGCCACTTTCGTGGAGGGCAACCTCGCCTACCTCGATCGAGACTATCGTTTTCATGAAATCCCACCGGAGCTTGCCGGAGAAACTTTCATCCAGGTCGCCAACGATCATGCCGAGGCCACTGAACGGGGCGGCTTTACCCTCACACTACCCACTCCTGCCACGCTTTTTCTGGCGGATGACGTCCGCGCGGAGGCCCTTCCACTCTGGGCAAGAGACGTCTTCACGCCGACGGAACTCCAATTTCACAATGGCGACTCCAAAATGCGGGTCTACCGCGCCGACGTTCCTCCCGACGAGGTCACTTTCGGCCCAAACAGCCAGGGCGTGACGGGACGCAAGTGCCACTATCATGTCATCATCCAGCCTCGACTTCTCGAGCCGCAGACCAAGGCGCCGACTCCCGAAGCGGTGCAGGCCGCCATGCCGACAGCCGATGCAGCGCGCGGCCGCACGCTTTTCCTCAACAGAAACGGTGCTACCTGCGTGGTTTGCCATCGTCTGGAGAATCGTGGAAATGTGTTGGCTCCCAATCTCTCGGAAATCGGGACACGGGCCGAGCCCTCGTTCATCATCGAGTCCATCCTTTCTCCCAGTGCGCAAATCACCGAGGGGTTTGCCATGCAAGTGGTCACCCTGAAAGATGGTCATTCGCTGGGAGGCATCGTGCTGGAAGAGACCGGTCGCGCCCTCACCTTTGGATTGACCGATGGATCGACCGCGATGGTGCCGAAGCAGGACATCGTCCGGCGTGAAACCGCCAAGATTTCCGCCATGCCAATGCTGGGACCGCTGCTCAGCGCGCAGCAAGTTGCGGACTTGACCACCTACTTGATGAGCCTTGGCAAGCCTCCATCTTCTCCCGCAGGCGAAGAGAACGTCAGCGTCTCCGGTGAGACCTGGGGCGATCCAGTGGAAGGATTTCACCTCAAGGGTCACGACGACCGCATCGACATTCAGTTAGACGGGCAGCCGGTTGCCAGCTACTACTTCGCACATCCGCTCACACGCCGTCCGTTCTTCGCTCACGTCAAGACGCCGTCGGGCCTTCAAGTCACCCGAAATTTTCCGCCCACCAAGGGCCAGGACCCGATGGATCACGCCTACCTGCACCCTGGAATCTCGATGGGATTCGCCGTGCTCGACGGTGAGAATTTCTGGCACGAAGACCGCGGCGAAGTTCGGTTGGAGAGATTCCTCGACGAACCGATCGCCAATGCCGAATCCGCCCAATTTGCCGCGCGTTTTCGTTACCTCGGCGAGAACGGACGAACCGTCTGTCGTGAAGATGTCCTTCACCGCTTCCGCAAGAACGCTGACGGATACCTGATCACGATCGACAGCCGGTTCTTCGGCGAAGAGAAGTTCTACTTCGGTGTGCGTGAGGAAATGGGGCTGGCCATCCGGGTGGCATCGCCCCTCCGGGTCAAAGGAGGCCAGGGAAGCATCCACTCCGACCACGGCGGCCACGATGAAAAGGGAACCTGGGGGATCGTTGGAAAGTGGTGGGACTACGCGGGCCCCTTGGAGGGCCGCCACGCAGGACTACAAGTGATGTCAGGCCCCGGCAATCCCCCGGTCTGGGCCCACAGCCGCGACTATGGCGTGCTGGTGGCCAATCCCTTCCCGGTCGATCGACCGGAAAACCGCGACAAGCAGACAGTGGTTACTCCGGATAGGCCACTCCGGCTCCGTTTCGGCATCCAAATTCACGAGCACGCGTCCGAGGAAGCCCTCAATGCCTCGGCGGCTCATGCGCGCTACCATTCACTGCCGACTCCATGAACCAAGCGACTCCGATCGGTATCATCGGCGTCGGCCTGGTCGGCTCGGTGCTTGCCGCTCGATTGAGCGAGGCGGGATACACCATCGTGGGTTTCGATCCCCAGCCCAAGGTTTCGCTGACGTCGGTTCGCTTCGCCCAGTCGGCCACAGCGGTTTGCCAATCCTGCGAGACGATTTTCCTGAGTCTTCCCCACAGCGGCATCGTCGATACCGTTCTCGAGGAGATCAAGGAGACTCTCAATCCCTCGCATTTGCTCATCGACACCACCACAGGCGACCCCGAAGACGCCCTGGCTCACGCGCACATCCTCACCACACGCGGAGCGGCATTCATCAAGGCCACCATTGCCGGTTCCAGTGATCTTCTTCGGAAACGAGAAGCCGGACTTTTCCTCGGAGGGACATCGCAAGCCATCGATCGTGCCAAGCCGCTCTTCGATCACCTGTCAGAGAACCACTTTCATCTGGGCGAAGTTGGCGCCGCTTCCCGGTTCAAGCTCGTTTTCAACCTCGTCCTGGGCCTGCACCGTGCCGTCCTCGCCGGGGCCCTGCATTTTGGCGAGAGCCTCGGCTTCGACCCGGCGCAGACGCTCCACGTCCTCATGGGATCGCCGGCCGCTTCGCAGAGGTGATGGAGACCAAGGGCCAAAAGATGTTGGAGGGAGCCTATCAACCACCGCAGGCTCGCCTCTCCCAGCACCTCAAGGACGTGCGACTGATGCTGGCTCTGGCGGAGCGAGCCAGCACGGCTCTCCCTCTCAGCGATACCCATCACACTCTCTTGAAGAAGGCCGAGGCACTCGGATTCGGACCGGTGGATACCTCCGCGGTGATCGAAGCCTACCGTGACCGCCCCGTCGCGAGCCCTCCTTGACCGATTCCCCGTGTTGTGTTCGCCCCCTCGCTTCCCGCTCCCTGCCGCGTTCGTCCCGGTTCTACGCGTCCGCTGTTTCGAAAGGAACGGATCCTCATCCATCCTTCTTCGTGCTCTTCGTCCCCTTCATAGCGAAAACGAGGCATTCTCAGGATCCGCGCGGCCACGCCACGCCCACAGCGGAGTTGAGACTCCGCGCTAGTGTGCCCGGCATGGGCCTTAACTAATGACATGAAACGATGACATCGGAGCTGATGAGAGCAACCGTAGCTGAACCGCAAGGCGACGCCCGCGAGGGTGGAGCTGAGGGAAGCGGCAGGCAAATCCGCGGCCATAGGAACACGAACCGGCAGCGAGGCAGGCTGTGGGCGGCGAGCGTGCTAGTAAACGCGAAGCCCAAAGCTCATCAAGACACAGCAAGTAGAGCCGGATGGGATGCGGGGAAAGTTAAGAACCTTACCCGGGGAGATCTCTCCTGTGAGAGCAGGAGAGAAGTCAGCAGAAGCCATAGTAGCAGAGAGCAGAGCCGGGGGCTGGAAGAAGCCCGTGGAAACTGTGAAACCGGAAAACGCTCTCCTGTGAAGGGCGGAAGGAACCAACAGCAGCGCTCTACGGAGCATTGCACCCCAGGGCAGAATACGCCCCGACGTCAGCAGGACGTACGGACAAAGGATCCCGAATTCCTGCGCGAACCCAAAGAACCCACGCGATGCAGTCGCGGCAAGCCCTGCGGAGAGAGGAACTCCTGGAGGTGCGCGTGAACCGCGAACGGACAGCAAAGCTGGAGGGACTGATGGAGAAGGCCATCAGGTCGGGAAACTGGGGAGCCGCCCTTTACGCCGTTGAGCGTAATGACGGGGCACCCGGCCCCGACGGCATGAGGGCCGACGAACTCAGAGCACACCTCGCCATCCATGGCGAAGTGATCAAGAAGAGGCTGCTAGAGGGCAGCTACAAGCCCGGCGCTGCAAAGCGTCGAGACATCCCCAAGCTCAGCGGCGGAACCCGCCCGCTGAGCATCCCAAACGTGCAAGATCGCTTCGTGCAGCAACTTCTGCTCGGGGTGCTCCGGCCGGTGTTCGAACCCCGTTTCAGCGAAAGCAGTTACGGATTTCGTCCCGGACGCAGCGCCCACAATGCGGTGGAAGCCGCCCAGAGCTTTGCCCGGGAGGGGTTTACCCACGTCGTCGACATGGACATTACCAAGTTCTTCGACAAGGTGAACCACGACATCCTGATGAGTAAAATTGGGACCGTGATAGGGGACAAAGCCGTGATGAAGCTCATCGGCAAATACCTGCGAGCCGGGGTGGTGATGCCCGACGGGTTAAAGGTCAGCAGCGAAGAAGGAACGCCGCAAGGCGGCCCGCTTTCGCCGCTACTGGCCAATATCTACCTCGACGCGCTGGACAAGGAGCTGGAGAAACGCGGACTGCGATTCGCCCGCTACGCCGATGACTGCAACATTTACGTAAAGAGCCAAGCCGCAGCGGAGCGTGTGCTTGCCAGCCTCACTGGCTGGATCAAGCGCCACCTCCGGCTGGAGGTCAGCGAGAGCAAAAGCGGGGTGGGGAGGCCTCGGGAACGGAAGTTCCTGGGGTTCATCATCACCAGCGCGCTGCTCATCGGGATTGCTCCTGCAAGCCTCACCCGGTTTGAAGACCGCGTGAGAGAACTCTGGAACGCCCGGCAACCACTGACCAGCGAGCAACTGCGCGATCAATGGCGAAGTTACGTGAACGGCTGGTGGGGCTACTACCGGCGCTGCGAATGGCGACGGGACATCTACCGGAAAGAACCGTGGATCCATCGCCACATTCGCAAATGCTTCTGGCAACGTTGGCATAAAAGCAAGGGACGGAAATCCGCCCTGCGCCGACTCGGCCTACCGCCGAGTCGAGCCATCGTCGGGAGGAGCAGTCGTGGAGCGTGGCGCATGGCGGGCAACCCTGTCATGCACGAAGCCCTCAACAACCGAACTCTGAGACGCTACGGGTTCCTGATGCCATCAGACCTCAAGAGTTAAGACCAAATGGATCCAATCGCCGGATGCGGTCCCGCATGTCCGGTGGTGTGGGAGGGGCGGCAGGCGCAATCCTGCCGCCTCGACCCGATCTACGGGACGCCTGTCCGGCGACAGCCACTTCTTGTCGGCGCCTCAGTCGATGTAGACGGCCTCGTTGGTGTTGATCAGGGCCAGGCACAGATCGATCCAGGCTTCCGCAGGCCGCCGCGATTGGAGAAAAGCACGCGCCTGCTGACATTCTTCCTTCGTCGCCGGCCGCCCGAACAATCTCCAGTGCAAGGCCTCGATGGCCTCGTCGATCGGCCTCCCGATCATCTCCACCGCCAGATCGGATCTCACCGACTCACTGAAAGGCGAATTCAGCAGAGTCAACGACTGGGTGGCAGTGGTCGAGACGTTTCGCCGGGCGCAGGTCGCGTTGGGATCGGGCTTGTCAAAGACATCGAACATTGGAAAGCGCAGATTTCTCCTGACAAACAGATAGACCGAGCGCCGGACGTGCTCGCTTCTCTCGGGCGTGATGTTCCACTGGTCTTTCAGCAGGGTATCCTTGACCTCGGGAGGCAAGGGCGGGCGCACCCCTGGACCGCCCATGGCGCGATTCAAGCGTCCGGTGGCCTGCAACAAGGCGTCGCGAATCCCTTCCCCCGACAGGCGTCGGCGATTTGCTCGCCAGTAGAGCCGGTTTTCGGGATCTCGCTGCAGGGCGAGGGCACCCTCGGACTCACTCCCGACACTGGCCTGTTGGAAAACGTGAGACGTGAGCAGCATTCGCAGGAACGGCTTGATGGCCCAGGAACGACCGGCAAACTCACCGGCCATCCAATCCAGCAAGGCCGGATGCGAGGGGCGGTCTCCCAGAGCGCCGAAGTCGCTCGCGCTATCCACCAAACCTTTTCCCAGAACGTCCTGCCAAAGACGGTTCACCATGACCCGGGCCACCAGGGGATTGCGGGAATCGGTCAGGGCCCGAGCGAGGCGGGCTCGACGGTTGAAGGATTCCGAATTTCCGTTTGAGGATGGCGAAAGCGGCGCCCCCGTCAATGATCGCAGCAAGGCCGGCTCGACGGCTTCCCCAAGTCGCCGGAAATCACCTCGCAACTTGACTCGCATGACCGGCGCCTCGGGTCCCGGCTCGCGCACTCGATGACCCAATTGCTGATTGCGCTTGGGCGCCGTGATCGTGTTGGCGAAGAATGCCTGAAAGGCATAATAATCCCGTAAGGGAATGGGATCGGTTCGGTGATCGTGACACTGGGCGCAGCCGACGGTCAGACCGAGAAAAACCGAGCCAACCGCCGCGGTCATCTCGCACAGAGTGTTGTGACGGCGCTCTTCCGCCAGGTTGATGTCAACCATGTCTGGACCGCCTAACAAGAACCCGGTAGCCTCCGCCGTGCGATCGTCCCCTAGGTACAATGCCTTTAGGGAAAGATCCAAAATATTTTAGATAAATGTTGCATTTTACCATAATAGTTATAATTGGGGTGGATGCCTCACTCCCATCCCAATCAAGTTAGCGGTTTCCTTGGTCAGTTCGAACATCTTTTCGGATTCGTTCGCGATCGCTTCGAACGCTTGCAGAACCCAGGCCGCGGCCCCAACCCCAAGCTGCCGGCCTGGGATCTTCTCGCCTCCCTGGTCTATCACGTGATCAGTGATGCTGGCCATTTCTCGGCCCATGTGTTCCAGTTGTTCGAGGTGGTGATCAAGGATAGTTCGCTCTCGGAACGGCGCCAGAGGATGGGGCTTGAGCCATTCGCTTGGCTCATGAAGCAGGTGTTAAAGCCCCTCGCCGATGGACGCGTACACAAGGGATGTTTCTACAAGGGGCTGCGCCTGTGCGGGATCGATGGCTCGAAATGGAGCGTCACGAACACGCCGCAGGTTCTGGCTGCCATGAGCAAGGCGGCCTCCAGGAGAATGACCGCCGCCTTTGCGAAAATAGAGATGTGCGCGCTCGTGGAACTTGGCATCCACAACCCGTTGGCGGCGACGGTCGGCCTGAAAGGAGAAGGCGAATGGACCCTGGCCAAAGAACTTCTCGGGAGTCTGCCGAAGAGGAGTCTGCTGATTGTCGACCGGCTTTACGGTTGGGGGAAGTATCTCGACGAACTCGTGAAATCATGCCGGGCGGCACATAGTGAATTGTTGGTGAAGGCACGCGGCAGCAACAAGAGCCATAAGACTGAAAGGCTCTCCGATGGAAGCGCGCTGGTCAGCATCAGGGTGCCCAGAAAGAAGGCTGATGGGCCGCGGGAGAATCAAGGGGAGATCCGTATCCGTGAGATTCGAGGCCGGATCAGGAAGCCGGGGGCACGACAATGGAGCGAGGTGAGGCTATGGACGACGCTTATTGATGAGCAGGAGTATCCGGCGCAGGAATTGCTGGAGCTCTATGCCCTGCGCTGGGAACACGAGATATTCTACAAGGAACTCAAGCTCCACATGCGCGGGAATGACGTTCTTCATAGCCATACGCCAGAAACAGCGGCCCAGGAGGTGGCGGCATTGCTCATGGCCTGCTCGATCATCGCGCAGGAGCGATGCGAAGCCGCGAAAAGCGGCAACATCCAGCCGTTGAGCATCAGTTTCCTGAAGACGCTCGACAAAATGAATTCACTATGGGCAGTGTTCGAAGTGTCCGAGGGACTGCTGACCGAAGAGACAAAACAGGAGATGGTAGCGCGAGTCAGAGAATTGATCGTTCGGGAGGCAATACCGAAAAGACGACAAAGGAGTTGCCCGCGCAAAGTCCGCCAACCGGTGACGAGTTGGCCTAGGCTAACAGAAAACGACTCTCGTGAGGGCGAGTTCCTGATGGAAATTGTTAGCTTTCCCTAAAGGCATTGCCCCTAGGTAGAGCTCGTCGCCGGCCAACTGCTGCGAGAGGAAATCGTCATACGGCAGGTCGTCGTTGAAAGCCCCGATCACCCAATCCCGATAACGCCAGGCATTCTTGCGTTCATGATCGAACTCAAATCCATCGCTCTCCGCAAAGCGCGCCAAATCTAGCCACATCTGCGCTCGACGCTCTCCATACGCGGGCGATGCCAAGAGGCGATCTATCCACCGTTCTTCAAGGTTGAGGACATCGTCATCGGAAACCTCATGGAAGGCGCGGGCGTCCTCCGGCAAGGGCGGCAATCCTATCAGTGCCCAGTGCAGGCGGCGGAACCAGGAGGATCGCGCGGCTGGCGGCGCCATGGTCATGTCGGCGACGTTGAGCTTCGACACCACAAAGGCATCGAAAGGCGTTCGCACCTTTTCCGTGAGCGCGACCGCCGGCACTGGGATGTCTGCCACCTCTTGGAATGCCCAGTGATCTTGGTCGGCAGGCGCCACGTCCTGTTCCCCTGCCGAAAGGGTCGAGAGCCAGCACCCCGTGACTCCACCGATCAACCCCAGCCACCGCCTCAATCTGTCCGCCAACCTCGAGCGAAGGATCTTTCGCCGCCCTTTCATGAGAGGATCTCCGTGACCACCCGGCTCTCTTCCACACCCGTCAGACGCTGCTCCAGGCCTTCATGTAAGAACGTCAGTCGCTGGTGATCCAGCCCCAAGAGATGCAGGATGGTGGCGTGCAAATCACGCACGTGCACCTTGTCTTGCACCGCACGCAAACCCACCTCGTCCGTGGCGCCGTGAGCCATGCCGCCCCGCCCGCCGGCGCCCGCCAACACCACACTGTATCCCCAGGGATTGTGGTCCCGCCCTTTGCCTTGCTCGCTCATTGGCATGCGGCCAAACTCCCCGCCCCAAATCACCAGCGTGTCATCGAGCAAACCCCGGCCGCGGAGATCCCGCAAGAGTCCCGCCACCGGTTTGTCCGTGGCCCGGCAGTAAGTTCCGTGATTTTTCAAAACGTCCTTGTGAGCGTCCCAGCCGTTGGTGTCGCCCGAGTAGAGCTGAACGAACCGAACGCCCCGCTCAATCATGCGGCGCGCGATCAAACATCTCGTGCCAAACTCGTCGGTCTCCTTTTCCCCAATGCCGTAGAGCCGTTTCACCGCCGCGGATTCCCCCGCGAGATCCACCACATCGGGAGCGGCCGCCTGCATGCGAAAGGCCAGCTCGTAGGCCTGGATCCGAGCCAACAGCTGATCGTCAAACTCTCGCTCCGCGAGGTGACGATCGTTGAGCACCCTCGCATAATCCAGCGCCGCCCGCTGGCGCTCCGTCGTCATGCCATGGGGCGTGTGCAGATTCAGGATCGGATTCTCCCCCGCCCTCATCGTCGTTCCCTGAAACGTCGCCGGCAGATAACCACTCCCCCAGGCCGGCGGGCCGCCCTTGAGGCCGCCTTTCGGATCAGGCATGACGACGAATGACGGCATGTCGCGATTCTCCGACCCCAGGCCATAGGCGACCCAGCTGCCCAAACTCGGGCGCCCCATGAGGATCGATCCCGTGTTCATCTGATAGACGGACTGCGGGTGGTTCACACTATCGCCGTGACAACCTCGAAGCACGCAAAACTCGTCCGCGATCTCGGCCATGTGAGGCAGAAAATCGCTCATCGGAAGACCCGATCGTCCCCGCGGCCGGAATGGTTTGATCGGGCCTAACAAGGGGTTCTTGGCCACATTGCGCCGGGTCATCACCCAGCCGAAACTTTCCGGCAAGAGTTGGCCGGCGTAGCGCACCAGCACCTCCTTGGGATCCCACAGATCCACGTGACTCGGCCCGCCGTGCATGAACAGATAAAATCACCCGTTTGGCCGTGGCCGAAGGTGGGAAGTCGTCACGGATGGCTCTGGCGCGACCTCTTCGCCCGCCAGCATATCCGTCAGGGCCAGGCCGCCAAGCCCACCTCCCGCTCGCAGCAAGAACTGGCGACGGGTGGAAAAATGGGGACACGGGCTCATGAGAACGTGGGCAATCTGCCAAAAGAAACGCCTCGAATCAAGCCCTCGTCACGGGTTCAGGCCGCGTCGAGATCGGCAAAACCGTCCCAAATCAAAAAACCTCCGCTCTGTTCTCTCATTCGATGCTCGCCATTACGACTGAGTTCTCAATGAATCCATTGACCTGAATCTTCCGGATCACCGGTCATTGGCTCAGCGATTCTCCTCACTTCCTCGCACGATCATTTCGCCCTTCATGATGATCCAGTGCCCGGGAAAGGTGCAGAGATAGGGGTAGACGCCAGGCTCTTCGGGGGCTCGAAAGCGCAAGGCAATCGCTTCACCCTGATTGAGCAAGCGCGTGTGATGCAAAATCTTGTCGGAGTCGGGAACGAAATCCCTCTTGGCCGCCTCCGGATCCTTGGCCATCTCATTGCCGGCGACGCCCACTTCTTCCGTCGCTCCGGGCCGCACAAAGACGAGGTTGTGCTGCGTGGCATCTGGATTCACGAAAAGCACCTTCACGGGCTGCCCTGCCGACACCGTGAACGACTCTCGTGTGTAGAGCAGTCTCTCAGGGACACAGCCGATCTCGATCTCGGCGAGCCCCTTCTGACTGTCGAAATCGGCCTCCGTGGCATTGCGTGGCTGTCCTGCCACTTTCACGGGATCTTTCTCCCGGGTTTGTTCCACGAAGGCGCTGATCAGCGGCCTCAGCGAATCGTCGTTCTGCCAGTGCCGTGAGAGGGCTTGGGAGCCCAGCGCGCAGCGCACGGCGTAGTTCAAATGATCGCCCATCGGTTGTTCCAGAACCGGGAGGATGGCCTCCAATGCCTGGCGGCTGCCGAGATAACTCGCGGCGATGGCCGCCTCCATCCGCACCAGAGCCCGGCCGTCCCGGGCGCTCGCTTTCAGCCACTCAAGCCCCGATCCGGGAAGCTCGGCATGCCAGTGGTGCAATTGACGGGTCGCCGCAGCCCGGGCGTGATGGTTCTCGCAATTGATCAAGGCTTCCAAGAGCGCCGGTCTCGGCTCTTGCAGCGCTCGATACACCCAGAGGGCCTCCACCTTGTGATGTCGATACCGAAGATCCGACGCATCCAGCCCCGTCACCCACCGATCTAACTTTGCCACCACGTCTTCTCCCTTGCGCGCACGGGCGCGCAATTCACGCTTCGCCCAGTAACGGTGGCGATATTCCCGGCGCTTCAAAAATTCTAATAGATCCTTCACGGAAGCTCCCGCGATGTCGGGAGGATCTTGCAGGGCTGCTCCCTTGGGAACGATCCGCCAAATTCGGCCCGATTTCCGATCTCGACGGGGATCACGCAGGGAATACTGCGCGTGGCCTTTCACCGGGTTGTACCAATCACAGACATACATCGCGCCCCGCGGTCCGTAACGAAGATCGACCGGAATGAAACTCAGGTTTTCGGAAAAGATGAGATCGCTCTGATATTCCTCCGCGAAATGATCGTCGTGCTCGACCCAGCAATGGATCTCCACCCGGTTGGTCGGCTTGTAACGGACCTTGACGAAGCCGCCCTGCATCTCCTCGGGCCAGCTCGCGAAGTCGACGAATTCGTGCCCGCAAACGCCCGAATAAGCTGGAAGACCCTGAGCGCGTGGATGTTGCGTGGGATAGGGTGGATTGGTGGCGTGAAAGGCACTGGCAAAAATCGGGTGACTGGCCACGTGATATCCCCAATCATCGAAGGTCACGCCCCAGGGATTCGTGTTGGGGTAGTTGCCGAAAGTCGTCAGCCGCTGAGTGTCCGGCTGAAACTGAAACCAGGCCGAGTTCTTGGCCCGCACCGAACCGTAAGGCGTCTCCACCTGTGAGTGATGAAAAATCGATTCCCGAAACAACAAATCACCGTCGGGAGTCCACACAAAATCGTGCAAGGCGTGATGGGAATCCTCCGTGCCAAATCCGGTGAGGACAATCTGCCGGGTATCGGCCCGGTCATCGCCGTCGGTGTCACGCAGCCAGGTCAGGTGCGGTTCCTCCGAGACGTAGACCCCATCATCGGTCAGCACAAACGAGAGGGGGATGTGAAGGTCGTCCGCCCACACCGTAGACTTGTCAGCGCGGCCATCCCAATCCGTGTCTTCCAAGATGACAATCTTGTCGTTCGGTTCCTGGCCCGGGTAGACATGTGGGTAGGTCGTGGAACACGCCACCCACAGCCGTCCTTTGCCATCCCAACGCATCTGGATGGGACAGGCGATGTCGGGGAATTCCTCTTCCGAGGCGAAGAGATTCACTTCGAAACGCGGGTCCACTCGAAAAGCTTCGCGTTCCTCAGCGGGCGAGAGCCATTCATTGGCGCCGCGAGACTGGGTCACCTCCTCGAGCGGAGGCAAGTTGGCGTCCTCCATCACTTCGCGCGAGACCGTCTCACCCTTTGCCAAGGCCCAGGCACGCTGGTCGCGATTGGCCGTGAGGATTTCGAAGTTACGCATGGCTGGCAAGAAATCGAGATAGCCATACTTCTTCCTTCGCCCGCCCGTGTAGTAAAAGGTGTTCAAGGGACGATAGCGCCGAAAGTATTGCCGGTTCTTGTCGATCAACACCTTGCGCAGGGCCTCATCAATTGCCGGCGGAGTGGCGCCGAAAAGGGCTCGAAATAAAACGGCATCGACCCGCCGGTAACCCTCCTCGGTGAGGTGCACACCATTGAAGGTCCAGTCCTTCTCTCCCTCGAACAGCGCGAGCGTGTCGGCATACAAATCGACATAACCCACGGCTTCCTCGCGAGCCACCTCGGCCATGATCTCGGTGTAGGCGGCGAGATTCGCGTTGTTCATTGCGGCCGCGGGAACGCCTTCGACGTCCTCATTGGCAATCGGCGAAAGCAACACCAGGCGCGGCCCGGTCTCGCCATTGAAAGCCAGCGACTTGGTTTCGGCCACCCAGCGCGTGAGGCGCCCGCGGAACGCTTCGAGATGGTCGAGGCCCTTGAACGATTCGTTGAAGCCAAACGCAGCGATGATGACATCGATTTTCTCCCGCGCCAGGTGCTGGTGAAGGGTCGCAAAATTGTCAGGTCGCGGTTGGAGATCCACCTCGTCCGCAGACCAGGCGAAATTCCTCACGACCAGGTCTAGGGGCGGGTGAGCCTGAATGAGCATGGACTCGAAAAAGGCAAAATGCTGGGCGCGCTCCAGGAGCGTATTCCCCACAAGCGCGATGCGATCGCCTCTTTCAAGTTCGAGGGGGAGCTTCGTCTCGCTCGGTGACGTCCTTTCGGGATTCGGAGCCGACCTGGCATAGATCCCGAAGGCCGCGAAATCCGGCGGGGTTTGCTGAGAAAGAGCCGCCGAACCGAGAACGGGCACTGCGGCAACGGTTAGAAGAAGATGACAAAAGATTCGACTCATGAGCGCAAGGGGTCGGGCGTCCAGGAGGCCAGCGTAGCGAACGACAGTCGTTCGCTACGCAAAACTGTCCACCGATCCGGCTCCAGCGGAAGGGATCTCCCGCCCCACTCGATCTTCGCCACACCTCCCGAATCGGTGGGATTCGATCCTCGGTCCAATCTCATCCGTGCCAGGAACAGGAAGCGAGAGAGCGCGATTGCCAACGCCGCTCGGAAAGATCTTCCGTGTGCGGGAGGGCAAGCCGAGACGTCCCAGACACTCGGCAAGCTTCGCTTTGCCTTTGCTGCCTCTCTTCGCATAGTGAGTTTCGACGATGATCTTTCGACTCCCGGTCCTCTCCTGTTTCACCGCCCTCGCTCTGTTGGTCTCCAGCAACGTCGCCCGGGCCGAGGAGAGCGATTGGAGCCGGACCCCGCAGACCACCACCGATCTTCAGCGGATCCAGCAAAGGCTCCAGAAACTGCTGCCCAAGGCCAAGGAAGCGACCGTCGCCGTCCTCGGGGAGGGCTCCGGCAGCGGCGTCATCATTTCCCGGGACGGGCTGATACTCACCGCAGGCCACGTCTGCGGCAAGGCCGGCACCGAGCTGGACATCATCCTCTCGAACGGCGCCATGGTGAAGGCCACCTCGCTGGGGGCCATCAAGCTGTCCGACGCAGGCTTGGTCCGGCTGGCGCCGGGACGCTACCCCTTCGCCAAGATCGCTCCCGCTCGCGAGGCCATCCCGCTTGGCATGTGGTGCTTCGCCCTGGGGCACCCCGGAGGCTGGGATTCCAGACGCGGTGCGGTGGTGCGTTTGGGGCGGGTCATTTCCCAAAGCAGCCGCACCTTGCGGAGCGATTGCAAGCTCGTCGGGGGCGACTCAGGCGGCCCCTTGTTCGACCTTCAGGGGAGAGTCATTGCAGTCCACAGCCGCATTTCCAAGGGCGCCGATCAAAATTTCCACGTCCCGCTCACCACCTACCGGGTTCATTGGCCCGAACATCTCACTGGACGTGTGGTCGTGCTTCCCAGTGAATCCCGCCAATCCTCTACGGCGGCCCCGGACCGCACCACCCCCTAGTCGGCCGGGTCAGAAGAGAGTCGATTTTCGCCGCTTGCTTCATGCCGCATCCACCGCCCACTCGCCTTCTCCGCCGGAGAACACTCAAGGCTCTTTCAAAGACCACCTCACGTGGAGCCGGCCCGGGGCCCCGAAATCGTCTTCTTCCGATCCTCTTGCTCTTGGCACATGGTCTTGCGGGATGCGTGGTCTGGCCGGGAGGTGCGCTCACCACCGATCAGAGGCTCAATGGCGCCACCACGCTGCAGGCCTTCGCGTCTCAAAAGTCAGCGCTCCGATTTCGCACGCTCTCGGTCCATGATGGCTCAGGCAAACAGCTGGGCCTAGCCACTCGCTACCGCTCCCCCAGAGATCTCATCTGCAAGGCCAGCGCGGTCACCGACCACGGCTCGCTCCAGGTGCGCTCGCCCAACGGACAGTTTTCGCCCGCCTTCATTGCCGGTGTGGATGCCCATGCCGATTTGGCACTCCTACGGCGCCAAGGCGCGGACTCGACAGAGCGCGAACCGTCGGTGGACTGGTTTCGGACACCTCCCCGGGAGGGAGCTTGGGTGTCCTGCTTGGCGGATCTCGACACGGTGAAGGTCGGGATCGTGAGCGGCGGGGTCCGCGAAATCGAGGAACCCGATCCCATGCTGGGTGTCATTCTCAAGCTTGAGCAGGACGAGGCACAAGGCGGCGCGATGATCGAGACGGTGATCAAGCGCAGTGCGGCCCACAAAGCGCGGCTCAAGGACGGCGACCGCATCCTGGCCGTCAACGAGGAAGACATTCGGCATTACCGGCACTTGCAACGGGTGCTGCACCGGCTTCGACCCGGCGCCAAGATTCTCCTGGACTACGAAAGGTCCGGTCGTCGACGCCAGCAATGGATCACTCTGGGAGACGAAACGATGACCGAGGGCCACGACCGCAACCTGCGCATGAGTGGACCGGTTTCCGACCGTCGGGCCGGCTTCCACGAAGTTTTTCAGCACGACTGCCCGCTCAAACCCGAGAGTATGGGCGGACCGGTCGTGGATCTGGAAGGCCGTTTGATCGGCGTCAACATCGCCCGCAGCGATCGGGTCACGACCTTCGCGCTCACCCTCTCCGAAGTACGCCGTGCCATGGAGCGGATCCAGTCCCATCTTCCCAATTGACTCGATTCTTCAACGCCATCTACTTTCATCACCCGATGCCTTCGCCATCACGGCCCTTTCGCGCCGCAGTTTCCCATGTCGCTGTCCTCCTCTCCTCGTTCGGCCTCCTCTTCGAAACCGAGACACATGCCGAAAGCCCCGACGAGCAACCGAACATTCTGCTGCTGATCGCCGACGACCTCGGTTACGGCGAACTGGGTTGTCAGGGAAATCCGGAGATTCCTACCCCTCACATTGATTCCATCGCCGCTCGCGGAGTCCGTTTCACCCAGGCCTACGTGCAATGCCTTTAGGGAAAGATCCAAAATATTTTAGATAAATTTTGCATTTTACCATAATAGTTATAATTGGGGTGGATGCCTCACTCCCATCCCAATCAAGTTAGCGGTTTCCTTGGTCAGTTCGAACATCTTTTCGGATTCGTTCGCGATCGCTTCGAACGCTTGCAGAACCCAGGCCGCGGCCCCAACCCCAAGCTGCCGGCCTGGGATCTTCTCGCCTCCCTGGTCTATCACGTGATCAGTGATGCTGGCCATTTCTCGGCCTATGTGTTCCAGTTGTTCGAGGTGATGATCAAGGATAGTTCGCTCTCGGAACGGCGCCAGAGGATGGGGCTTGAGCCATTCGCTTGGCTCATGAAGCAGGTGTTAAAGCCCCTCGCCGATGGGCGCGTACACAAGGGATGTTTCTACAAGGGGCTGCGCCTGTGCGGGATCGATGGCTCGAAATGGAGCGTCACGACCACGCCGCAGGTTCTGGCTGCCATGAGCAAGGCGGCCTCCAGGAGAATGACCGCCGCCTTTGCGAAAATAGAGATGTGCGCGCTCGTGGAACTTGGCATCCACAACCCGTAGGCGGCGACGGTCGGCCTGAAAGGAGAAGGCGAATGGACCCTGGCCAAAGAACTTCTCGGGAGTCTGCCGAAGAGGAGTCTGCTGATTATCGACCGGCTTTACGGTTGGGGGAAGTATCTCGACGAACTCGTGAAATCATGCCGGGCGGCACATAGTGAATTGTTGGTGAAGGCACGCGGCAGCAACAAAGAGCCATAAGACTGAAAGGCTCTCCGATGGAAGCGCGCTGGTCAGCATCAGGGTGCCCAGAAAGAAGGCTGATGGGCCGCAGGAGAATCAAAGGGGAGATCCGTATCCGTGAGATTCGAGGCCGGATCAGGAAGCCGGGGGCACGACAGTGGAGCGAGGAGAGGCTATGGACGACGCTTATTGATGAGCAGGAGTATCCGGCGCAGGAATTGCTGGAGATCTATGCCCTTCGCTGGGAACACGAGATATTCTACAAGGAACTCAAGCTCCACATGCGCGGGAGTGACGTTCTTCATAGCCATACGCCAGAAACAGCGGCCCAGGAGGTGGCGGCATTGCTCATGGCCTGCTCGATCATCGCGCA
>CBDBEZ010000099.1:0-13327 GCA_965204485.1 Verrucomicrobiales bacterium | reverse complement strand
GCCTCCATCCATGGCAGTGTGGATACTCCTCCAGAGGTCGCAAGGAGAGTCCAGCCCGCATGGCGGCACTGACAATCTCACCCAATCCTCAGGCGAACGAATAGGCCGGGCATGGGTCCTCTCCGGAAACAGACACCCACTCCCCGGACTCCCGGGAAACGCCCTCGCGGGCGGGCGCTTCGGAGGCCGTCACTCCCGCAAGCCCCTCAAAACCAGCCACCCCGTCGACTTCCTCCGCCATCGTGCCCCCCATGTAATCGAACACAGGTCTGCCTGAGCTGTCTCCAAGATCGTCGAAGACGAAAACCAGGGGGTGATAGTCGATGAGCACCAGTCGCCCACCCGGCACCAGGAGACGCTCTACCCCGCGTGCCCACCGATCGAGATCGGCGATCCACGGAATGACCCCGTAGGACGAGAAAACGACGTCCATCCGGGGAACTCCGGGAGAATCCAGCCAGGGAAGCAGATCGGCACTGCGAAAGCTCGCCGCCAGGCCGTTCTCCCGCGCCAGCGCGGAGGCCCTTTCCATCGCTTCCTCACTGGGATCCATGCCCACCACCTGCGCACCCTGATCACGGGCCACCGAGAGGGCATCGAGCCCGTCACGGCACAGAATCTGCGCCAATGCCTTGTCCCGGACATCGCCTAACAACTCCCTCTCCTCGGGAAAAAGGGTGCTTCCGCCCTCCAGAAAAGTCCTCTGCCGAGCTTCTCTCCATTCACTCCGCAACCCGGCAGCCCGATTCCACGAACGCCGATTGGCTTCCGTGATAAACTCCTCGGTGCACAGCATGCATTCCCATTAGCATTCTCTTGCTAGCCTGTCTACCGGTAGGCCGATGACAGTCCCCATCCAGGCCGGTCCTCTGGCCGCCTCGCTGCGCGCAAGCCTCCGCCGGGCGGACGTCGATCACGCGGCTTTTGCCCTGCCGCTGGCCCGCTGTCAGCCCGCAGACTGTCGAGCCACTTGCTGTCACGACGGCGTCATTCTGGATTCCCTGGAGAGCTCGCTGTTAGAACAGTCTGCCGACGACCACGCGGGCGCCCTCCAGGCCATGGGCCTCGATACCTCCCAGGCCCTCTTCGCCACCGATCATCGGGGACGCCGGCGCACGACGACACGGCCAGCTCGGAGCGAGGAGATGGCCGAGGGCTTTCCCTCCCATTTTCCGCAGACTCGCTGCGTCTTCCTCGACCGCGATCACCGCTGCCTCTGGCAACGCCTGGCCATGACTCAGCGACGCCATCCCTGGCATTACAAGCCCGTCTCGTGCTGGATGCATCCCATCGCGCTGCAAACCCGCTCGCACGGAATACCCGCGCTGCTCACTCTCGCCGGGGATCCTGACGATCCCTCCGATTTCGCCACCGCCACGCCATGCCGCCGCCCGTGCCCGGCCGCGCCCCCTGCCCGAGAAACCCTGGCGGAAGAATTGGCCCTGCTCGGGCTCATCGCCGGAAGGGATTTCCAGGGCGAACTGCAAGCCGGGGACTCCCGATCGCCCGTTTCCAAACCCGCCCGAGAAACGAAAAATTGCCAGAACCTGCACACTCCCTCACCAGGTCGGGGTTGACGCAAGCCGCGATTGCTCGTTGTTAAAGCTGTATAATTACTAGAAAAACTAAAATATCTCGATGCGACATCTTTTCTCCTTCACTCTCCTTTTCCTCGGGCTCGCCCCCTTCGGAGTCCAGGCCGCGCCAGGCGATCTTCACGGGCCCATCTGCTCGTGGCACCTGGACCCAACGTCGACCATAACGATTCAGTGGATCGAACGCACCCAGTTCACCATTCCCCAGGAACGTTGGTGGGAAGCCAAATCTGGATTCGGCTATGGCGACAACGACGACACGACCGTCCTCGACATGCAGGACAAATACCAGCGACTCTACATTCGGCGTCAGTTCGAGGCCAAGGACCTCCCCTCGGTTGCGGAAATCGATGTCACCGGCAAGTGGGAAGCCATCACCAAGATCGACAAAAAAGATTACACGCTCACTGCGGACCTGGTTTTCGAGGATGAGAAATTGAGTGGCACGATCGATCAAGGCATCGGAACGCCGTCCACGATCGATTCAGGATATGTCAGTGGGCAGAACATCCACTTCACGGTCAACTACTCTCTCCTCGGTCTCAGCTACCGGGTCGAGGTCTCTGCCAAGCCCAAGGACGATCACTTCGAGGGCGAGTGGAAAGCCTTCGACAAAAACGATAAAGAAGTGGCCAAGGACTCCTTGACCCTCAAGCGCATTCTCACGGAGGAGGAAAAGCAGAAATCCGAGGAAGAGCGAAAGAAGGAGGCCGAGGCCAAAAAGAAGGAGGCTGATCAGATCCCCAATCCGGAGGCTTTCCAGATGGAATTGCGGATTCGCTACGACGACGCCTTCATCGCCTACCTCAACGGAATTGAAATCCATCGCCAGGGCGTCGAGGAAGGACGGGGAAAGGAAGCCAAGGGAATCAAAGACCATGACGCCGCCAAGGAAGAGACCTTCGTCATCGACAAGGAATTCAACCGCCACCTGAAATCGGGCCATAACATTCTCGCTATTGAGGGCCATAACCGCGCCCTCGATAGCTCCGACTTCACGCTCGACCCCAAATTCTGGGTGAGAGTGGACAAGAAGGAACTCAAGTACCTCGACGGGAACGATGACTGGATTTTCTTCCTCGGCGATCCTCCTGACAGCTGGACCACCGCTGAAATCAAAGCCAAACCGCTCCCGCTGTTACCGAACAACCTACCGACTTTCAATCTCCGCTACGGGAAACGCGGTCAGGCGAGCCTCCCCAATGCCGCCAAGGTGGAACGCCTGCCATTTGCCGATACCCGGCAGATCGTGCACCGGGTCATTCTTCGCAACCTGGACCCCGCTACTGAATACGGCTTCGAGATCGCGCGCGAGGAGAGCTCGGATCGGGTCACGGAGCGCAACAAATACTTCTTCGAAACCGCTCCCCTCACCCTGACCGAGCCACTCACTTTCGTCACCGGGGGAGACATGTACCACAAACGCAATCTTCTCGACCAAATGAACCGAGAGGCGGCAAGGCACCAGCCGCTGTTCGCCCTCCTGGGAGGAGACCTCGCCTACGCCAATGGGGTGGACGCGCAAAAATGGTATAACTGGGTCGATTCCTGGCACGACTGGTGCGTCAATACCAGCGACACCATGATCCCGATGATCGCCGTCATCGGCAACCACGAGTGCAGCAAGGAGGTCAGGGGTTTGAAGGATGAGGAATTGAAAGACTACAAGCCCGAGGAGAACGCCAAGTTCTACTACAGCTTATTTCCCCTGTCGGAATCAAAGTCTAACTACACTGTCGATTTCGGCGACTACATGAGCATCGTCTGCCTGGACTCTAATCACACCCAGACGCCGGAGGCCCAGGCTCCCTGGCTCAAGGATGCGCTCGGCAAGCGGCAGGGCGTGCCCAATCTTTTCGCCTGCTACCACCGCCCCACCTACGGCACGCTCGTCAAAGATGACGAAGCCGACGTTCGGAAGCATTTTGTGCCTCTCTTCGATGCCTACGGAGTCGACATTGCCTTCGAAAACGACCACCACCTCTACAAACGCACTTTCCCTCTGAAGGGAGATGAAATCGATCCCGCAGGCACTCTCTACATCGGCGATGGATCGTGGGGAGTGGACCTCCGGGACATCCCCTGGGAGAAGGCCAACAAGCTCCCCTACCTCGCACGAGCAGCCAAGGAGAATCACCTGATCCGCGTCCAGCTTCATCCCAATCGCCAACAACTCGACGCCTACAACGGCAAGGGAGAGAAAATCGACAGCACGGTCCGCTTCCGCTGATCAATAGACTCGGCCATCGAGGTAACCTTGCAGACCGCGGACAGAGTGTCCGAGTTGCCTGAGGGCGACGCATGACGGTGACGTCGCGCTTGCGGTCGAACAGGAGCGTCCACACGATGTGCGAGCAACGCTCCAGTCCAGACTTGCGCTGCTGCCTGATTACCTGGAGGCTCCCAATGCCTTATGGGTCTCGATCTCGCGCAAATCTCCACCGCCTTCATCAGCCTGCTCCTCGAAGGTCTGCCCTTCATCTTTCTGGGCACGCTGGTTTCCGGCTTCATCGATGCCTATCTCCCGCCCTGGGCCATCGAGCGCTTACTCCCCAAGCGCCGGTCGCTGGCCATCCTCATCAGTGGTCTCCTCGGCATCGGCTTCCCGGTCTGTGAGTGCGCCATCGTCCCGGTCATCGGCCGCTTGATCCGCAAGGGCTTGCCTGTCTCCTGTGCGGTCACCTACATGCTGGCCGCGCCCATCATCAATCCGATCACGGTCACGAGCACCATGATCGCGTTTTCCGGGCAAACCGCTGATCTTGGCCCCCTTCTCAGTCAGCTGCAGCATCACCCCATCTTCGTCACCGGCTCCCGTCTGCTGATCGCCTACATCGTCTGCGTCTTCGTGGGCCTGCTCATCCAACGAGTCTCCGCCTCCAAGATCATGAAGGACAAGGTGCTCGTCGGCATGCGCGCCAATCTGCAAACGCAGGACAGCGGCGAGGGGAAGACCATCCTGGGCGAGATCCGCGACTCCCTCAAGGGCGGCGCCCATCTGATTGCCGCACTGCGCACCGCCATGCGCGACTGCGTCGACACCGGCATGTATTTCACCATCGGGGCCGCCCTGACCGCTATCTTCAACACATCGAGCCTGCAAGAGGGCTTCGGCGACCTCATGTCTTCCCACATCTATGTGGCGGTCGTCACTCTCATGGCGTTGGCCTTCATCCTCTCGCTCTGTAGCACCTCCGACGCCTTCGTCGCCGCGACCCTCAAGGTGGCCTTCCCTTCCCAGGCCTACGAATACGCCGCCAAGCTCGGCTTTCTCGTTTTCGGCCCCATGGTGGACGTCAAACTCCTCTTCATGTATGCTTCCATCTTCCGGGCAAAGTTTGTCTGGATGCTGGTCACCGGTCTTTTCCTGCTGATCAGTCTCATCTGTTCCGCCTGGTCTCTCATTCCGGTGGCAAAACTTCCGTTCTGACCCCCCCGATCCCCATGACCGCTCCCCGATTCTTCCATTTCGCTAGCATCGGCATCCTGTTCGCCTGGTCCGGTGTCATGCTCTACTACTACGCCTCCGGCCGCGTGGCAGCCGTCCTCACGGAATCCTTCCACATCGCCCCGCTAATCGGCGGTCTCGGGCTCGCCGTCGTGGGTTTCTTCAACCTCTTCACCGCGAAGGCAGAAGCCGCCTGCTGTCACGACCACGGTGAGCCGGGTCAAGTGGAAGATGCCAACGGGGACACTCTCGCACTCAACCCTGCCCGGGCATGCGAGGACACTGGCTGCGATCACGCGCACGAACCGGGGCACCACCACGCGCACGCACACGTCCATCACCACCATTCTCACGATGATCAGACCATCCCGGGGATGCTCGCCACCTTGATCATCGTCCTCGTGCCCGCTATCGGCGCGGCGGCGCTCTCTCAGGACAAATTCAGCGTCCAGACCCTCGCCAACAAGGGGCTCTACTCCAATGAAGTGGCACCTGTCGCCCCACTGCCGTCGTCCAAAGCCAAGGACGACTCGACGGTCGACGAGGACCGCTACACGCTGGCCGATCTTGAAAAGCAGGTTCGCAAGAACGAGGCGGGCAATTTCATCATTCCCGTACCCTCACTGTTTTACTCGGCGGCCGACGAAGAACTGGCCGACGTGTTGCAGGGCCAACCCATTGAGACCAGTGGCCAGATCGCTCCGGAGATTGCCAAGAACGACCCCAAGGGAACGCGGCTCCGGCTCTACCGCCTGTTCATCAGCTGCTGTCTCGCCGACGCTCGGCCCATCGGTTTCTCCGCCGACTTCGGCAAGGCGCCACCCGATTTCGCCGAAGACACCTGGGTCAAGATCGTGGGCAAAATGGTCTACCCAGATCAAGACGGCCGGAGAATCCCCGTGATCAAGGTCGACCGGATCGAAACGATTCCCGAGCCCGAGGACATGATGTATTGATGTGAGTCAAGGCCGCGCCACACCGCTCTCCGCTCTTCGTTTCGGCCTCGGATTGGGCTTGATCTCGGCGATGTGCTGGGGCCTCATCACTCCCGGGTCTGCTCAGGGCGCTCCCCCGGACCTCACCGCCCTTGAACGGGAATATGAGTCCGTTCACCGTGCCTATCTCCGCAGTCTCTATGAGGCCCGGAAGGTGCCGCAGGAAGCCTATCTAAAGACGCTCCGGGACTGGAAAAAAGAGGCTGAGTCACTGGGAGACGCCTCGCTCGTCCGTGAGATCGACGAGGAAATCCAGAAATGGGAGGAAACGCTCAAGAGAGAAACCGAGGCCCTCGAGGGCGAGTTGAAAAACGTGAAGCCTCTGCCATTACCCGAATCCAGTGCGCAGTCCGGAGCCACCGGCGCCCTCTCGGGCGATCTATCCCGAGCACGGCTCGAAGGGGGCATCGTCTGGGACGCGGTGAACGAGCAAAAATCCGCGATTGGAGAGGCCGCCGTTCGAAAGCGACTCTGATGCTCCGGGTAGAGAGTGGTCAGTCCTACCAATTGATCTTGGACTATGCCTGCAGCGGTCCCGGGAAACGCTTCGAGATCAAGGCCGACGGCACCGCCTTCGAAGCCGATCTTGAGGACTCGGGTGGTCTGGACTCACGGGCCACACACACTTTCGGAGTTTACCAGGCCAAGGGATCACAAGCCAACCTCGAACTCCGCAGCCTCACCACTTCACCAAGAGACGATCTTCACATTCACGGGATCCGGCTGGTTCCCACTGTCGATTGAGACGGGACGCCGCGAAACCCGCCCTTCACTTCGGCCGGCGCCGGCTCAAAACGTCACTTCGGGATCGACCCCAATCGTCCCGCGCAGAGATTCCAAATAGTCCGTTCCCTCGACCTTGGCCAACTCTCCGCGGGCCTTCTCCAGGCGCTCCGAAATCCCCAGGCGAACGATCTCCCGCTTGTAAACATCCTGCTGGGAGAAACGTTGCAGGCTGTCGATCCGGTCCCTCCAGAGACGCGCATCCACTTGCACCTTGGCGGCCAGCCGCTGCCGGTACCAGTCGCTACCGACCACCGTGTCATGATCGAAGAGTTTCCGAAACTCCGGGCTCCGCGTCGTCATGCCGTCACAATCCCCGTGAGCCATGATCGTCAACAAGGCCTTCAGCGGCGGGCAGGCGGCGTGGATCGAGTGATCTTCGAAGTAGAGCTTGGCCACGCGTTGCTGGGCCTCCACGATGTTGTTCACGCCGTCGACAAAGGCTTCCAGATCCTGCGTTTCCGGACGCAACATGGCCTCGGGAAAGACGGAGAGTGGCTCGGTGAAAATCCGGCCCAAAAACAGCTCGACGAATTTCGCCGTGATGCGCGACCCCAGCCGGCTCGCCAGCACCTCTTGGCCCTCGTGTACGAAATCCTCGCACGGCTCCAACAATCCTTTCTCGAGCATCCAGGCGGGATCGCGTTCACGGATGTGCATCCGCGACCAAATCTCCGGCACGAGAAGACTGATGTCGTGGTCGACCCGGTAGTGGGGCCCAACGTAGGCCGCGGCACTGACAAAACACGGCTGTTTGGTCAAGACCATCGCCAGGAGCGCATTGTTCAGATCCGTGATGGGCAAGAGCGCATTGAACGGCCCCTTGGTCAGGGCCCCTTCGGAACCCGCTCCCGTCGTGGAGGGCGACTTGCCGGTGAGACTCGCCGTGAAGTCCATGAACAGTTCAGGGAGCTCCTGACAATGGATGGGATTGTAGACCGCCAGGGCGCGGATGCCCTGCTCGGGATTGGGCGGGTTGTTTCGCCTTCCCGGCAGCACGGCGTTCACCGGTGTCAGCGCCGGCTTCCCCTCGGGAGCCTGCCGATAGAGACGCATGCCCACATCGGCGAGATACTCCGAACGCTCATCGTGCAAGTCCTGCCGGTCCTGCAGATAGCGCGGGTTTTTCGAGGCCTGGCCATTCACCAGCCGGGGCTGATCCGAGCTGGCCAGGTAATCCGGAGACTTCGCCTTCACAAAATCCCGGATGATTCGCTTCATCGGCGCGGTGAATTTGCCAAAACGGATGGAGTCTTCCCCCATGGCCCGAGCCTGCTCCCGGGTCAGCGGCTGGTAGTTGGAGAAGAAGTTGCCCGGCTGGGAGAAGTCGGTCTCGGTCCCCCCGTCATAGCCGCGATGAATGGCGTCGTCCGGACGCTGAAAGAAGCGATACTCGCAGTTGGCCGTGAATTTGTGAGAGCCAGCCGGCAAATCCGGATGCAATCCGTCTTCGTGATTCACCGGCACCACGGTGGACGCAGTGATGTCGTCCTCCCGCTGCAGTTTGAAGGCGGGGAGAAAATCCTTTCGCAAGCTAAACGTCCGCCAGGCCCCACCCTCCGGATCATAACCCACCCGAAGATAGCGGCTCACGACAAGATTGTTGAAATACTTCAACTCATAACCGGGCGCCCCGTCGATCACATCCACACTGAATCGATGATGCCAATCCTCCCATTCGCCCCAATCCTCCTTGTAGAATCGTTTGATGATGAGGACCATCTCGATGACCGACTTCGGAAGTGATCGGAGGTACTCCCGATACTCCTCCGTGTAATGGTCGTTGGGCGTCAACAAGCGAAGCACGGACCCCAGCGATCGCTTGGGATCGAGAATGGAGCGGCTCTGCTCTTTGGTCTTGCGCGGATTCGGATAGCGATCCCAGAAACTCCGCTCCAACACCTCCTTCACCTGAGCCATGACACTGTCAAACTTGGGGATGATCACCGGGCTCGTGTTCATCGCATCGGCCAGCGATTTGGAAATCTCCGACTTACCACCCCCTGATACCGTGCAGGGCTTGTGGCAAAACGTGCCTTCCGCCTGAGTGCCCACCAAGCGCCACCGGGCACCCTTGGCCGGCCGCACCATCGCCACCTTGTAGCCCGAGGGATAGACGTAATGCTGATTGGGTCGCATCGGCAGCTCCTGCAACCCTGTCTCGGGATCCTCCCAGCGCACCTTCTGCCGGTCCAGATTCATCTCGGCATTCTCCAGAACGTAGAGGATCCCCGGGTGAACGCGGTCGACCGCATAACCGCCCGGTTTCATCTCGATGCGGTCCCCTAAAATCTTCGAGACGTCGGCAAAGGAGTGATCCAGATCGACTTCCCGTAAATTCAACTCAAAATACTCACCATGGTCGAAACTCGGGAAGGCGATGGCCCCTCCCGCGTGTTCTTCCTCGGCGTTGCCCAAGAGGTTGGCGGCGTAACTGATCTGGGTCTTCACCTCCTTCTTGCAGTAGCCGAAATAGTTGTCGGCGATGATGGTGACCATGATCCCGCGCTTGTCCCGGCAGGTAATTTTGAAGGCGCCTCCGTCGTTGTAGAGTTCGTCCTCCTTTTCCCAGCACATGCCATCACGCTGCTGGCGTTCCGTCGCCTCACTCACGTGGGGAAGTCCGACATCCTTTTTGCGCAAGGTGACCAAATGGGGCGCGAGAATGGCGCAACCGGTGTGCCCCGTCCATTGCTCCGCATCGAGCGCCGCGTTGTTCTCCGGAAGAAAGGGATCGCCTGCGTTGCCGAAGATCGACTCCACGAAATCGAGATTGGCCACGAGATTCCCCGGCGCGAAAAAACGCATCTCCATGCTGCGCGCCTGGGACATGCCAGGCACTTCGGGAAGGACGGTGGGACGCAGCAAGAGCCCGAGAAACGCGCGCGCCGGCTCTTCCTGCTCGATGGTGTAAGGAACCGTCAACAGTTCCTCAGGAGGGTTGACCGCAGCCTTGAGCAGGTGGGCGAAGGTCAGCTTGGGAACGGCCTTCTTGTCCGCCGGAATCGGCAGGCCCCCCTCCGCGATGTGAAAGACGCCCTTGGTCGTCCGGCGATCCTTCGCCGGATTGTGGATCACGCCCTGCGCCACGCGAAACGAGGAGACGATGTCAGACTCGAAACGGTCGGCCTCAGCGGGCAGGCTCAGGACCCGCGCGATCCCGTGTTTCTCCAGTATGAGAGCGTGGCCCGGCACCAGCGGCGCTACCCGGTCGATCACGTCCTCCGGCACCCCGGCAAGATAATCGTGCAAGAACTGGTGAATCCGCTCGTCCACCGGCGCCAAGCGGTCCGAGAGCAGACGCATCCGCTCCTGGAAGTTCGCCAGCAAGGAGCGCCCCATTTCCAGAAATGGGAAATCCTCCTCGTTCCCCACGATGCTGAAGCCGCGGGCTGCCAGCTTCAGATTGACGTACTCCTTGATCAACCGCGTTTCCACGCCCTCCGGCTGATAGCCGCGCCCTAAACCAATCGTCGTTTTCAAATCCTTCATGGAAGCTCTCAAATCCGAGGACAGTCCACATGCCTCGCGGCCCCTTGTATAGCAAACATTGCGCCAGAATCCATTGAATGTCCCGCGACGTCCGCGCGTCTCTCCCTCATGCGGCTCCCGTTGAACATTGCGGAAACGATGATTTGGTTAGGCTGCCTGGGCTGCCTGGGACGCGCCATCGGATCACTCGATCCGTCCCCGCGATCCGCGCCGTCCCGGGGCCGGGAGAGCGTCATTCAGCCGCAGGTAAAACCGGCCGATCCCGCTCCGGCTGGCACCGTCGTTCCGGGACGTCAAGCCACCCCCGAAACGTCGAAGGCTCTCCGGGGCACCTCGAGGTCCAGGCACACCACGTGAGATTCCCGCGCGCTGGCCTCCAATTTCTTCCTCCGTCGCGCAGGCAAATCCTGCTTCCGCGCCACTTCGAAGCCACCGATGCGTTGAAAAAAATCCACCGCCCCGGTGGTCAGAGCGAGAAGGCGTTGCGCCCCCAACTCCACCGCGCGACGCACGGCAAACTCCACCAGTTTACGGCCGTAACCGTTGTTTTCATGGTTTTTCTTGATAAACAGGCAAGCCAGCTCAATGGCCCCTTCATCCAAATAGGGATGCAAGGCGACACAGCCCACGATGGTGCCGTCGATCTCCATCACGCTGTAATCCTCCAGCGAGGCCACCACGTCCTCGACGGCCCGCGGGACGAGATCCTCATCCGTCACCGAAGGCCGGATCATCGCCAAAATGGCCGGGACATCACTCTGCGTGGCGGCCCGGATCTCCTGGTAAACGTCCCGGTAAATCATCGTTCCACTGCCTTCATTGCTGAAGAGCTCGGCCAGGAGTGCGTCTCGTTCGTTTCCCGAAACGATGTGGATTCGCGGCACTCCCTCTTCGCAACCGTGGGCGGCGTGTCTCAATTTCGAAGGCAACAGCGCCGCCGCCACCTCCGGAAACTCGCTCCCACCGCGACTCATCCGATAAGCCTGCTCAAAGGAGAGCTGACGCACCCGACGCCCCTCGGCATCGGTCACGTGATTCTGCGACACGAAAAGAATCTTGGCCGCCTTGATCGCCAGGGCCACTTCGGTGGCCACACTGTCAGAGTTCAGACGCAGGGTTTGACCCCGGCGATCGTAGCCCAGCGGTGAGACGATCGGCAAGAGCCCCTCGTTGAGAAAGGCCTGCAAACAGCGCGTGTCCACGCGATCGATCACACCGGTAAATCCCTGATCGAATCCCTTCACGATCCCCGTCCGATGCGCCACCAGCACGTTCGCCGCGGCCGTCCGAATGGAGGACACTGTGGCCTGTTCGAAGAGCTGATTGGCCACCCGCGAGATCGCGTCGATGCTGACCCGCAAGGTGGGCTCGTCCGTGAGACCGGTTCCATCCGAGTTGGTGAGCGTCACCCCTCGCCTCTCCGCCAAGCGGCAGCTCTGCAGTCCCGCGCCGTGCACCAGCACGATCTGAATGTTGAGCGACTGCAAGACCGCCAGATCAAGCAAGAGATTCGCGGCCCCGTCCGCGTCCAGAATCGCCCCATCGACCGCCACCACAAAGCACTGCCCGCGAAAGAGCGGGACGTAACGCAGAATCGCGCGCAAGTCTCCAAATCGAACTTTGTTGGTCGGCGGGGTCGTTTCCATCGTTGCCTCAGAGGGGCTTTCGATCAAACTACCACCCTTAAATGGACAAGAAACGGCTTTTGCAAGCAATCATCCGCCAATTGCGCGAGAGGGCCGAGACCCTGCTCGAGGCCGCGAAAACCACCCGAGACGAAGCCACTCACGGAGACAACAAGGCCGAGAGCAAGTACGACACCCGCGGACTCGAAGCCTCTTACCTGGCGGAGGGCCAAGCCCGCAAGGCCGAAGAAGCCGAGGCGAACCTGGCCCGCTACGTGGCACTGTCGGCAACGGACCCGCCGGACGGTGAGGCGGACGCCATCGAGGTCGGCGCCCTCGTGGAAGTGGCCATGGGGAAATTCCGAGACTTTTATTTTTGCGGTCCGGGAGCCGGCGGCATGGAGGTGGAAATGGACGGCCAGGAGTGCACCATCGTCACCCGGGATTCCCCCATGGGACGATGCCTCTTCGGCGCGCATCCGGGATCCAGCTTCGAACTGAACGGTCGCACCGCCAAGATCGTCGCCGTCCGCTGACGGACCGCCCTCACGGAAAGAAGACGGTCATTCCTGACCGCTCTCACCGTCAAGCCCCGGGCTTCGCTTTCGGCACGGGCTTGGCACCACCGGAACCGGCCTCTTCCATTTCTTTGATCAACCAGGCCAGCCCGTCGAGATTGTCGCGCAAGACCTCATGGGTATCCAGATGGTCCTGATGATCGAGGATCCCAATCGGTCCTTCATAATCGCTTTCCTGGACGATCCGCAACATGGCCAGCTCGTGTTGGCCCTGGGCAAGTGGGAGGATCTTCGGCGCCGCTTCGGCGTTCATCCCGTTGAGGTTCAAGCAGATCAGGTAGGGCTTCATCAACTTGAGCGCTTCTTTCCACTCATCGATGTGATCGTGACCGTGATGCCAGTTGTAGATGATGCCCACATGATCGTGTCCCCGTCGCCGCATTTCCTGACAAACCGCCACCAGGTTGGCGGGCTCACCGCCCCAACCACCGTGGTTGTAGAGGCCCACCGGACAACCGAGCTTTCCCGCTCGCTCCGCCAAGGCCGCCAGCGCATCGGCCGCCGCCCCAACCCGCTCTTCCTGGCCATCGCCCTCGGGACTCGGCGCCGTTCGCCAAATCTGGGGACGGATCCCATGCTTTTCGAACAGTTCGTAAGCCCTTGCGTGCCCCGCCCAGAAGGCGAAGAACTCAATGCCGTGTTTTCGATACTGAAGGATTTCTTCCTCGAACTGAGCGACATGCTCCGTCCGCCAGTCATAGGCACAGCGTCGCAAGCCCAGTTCCACCAACATCCGGGCCCGCGCCTCCGGGCCACGCCGGGAGGCGTCAAACGGCACGACGCACCAGGCTACCAGGCGGTCCGGAAGCAA
>CBDBEZ010000098.1:0-53653 GCA_965204485.1 Verrucomicrobiales bacterium | reverse complement strand
CAGATGTGAGTTGATAAAACAGACTTCACTCGCTCCGAAGGTTCACGCTTCGCCGCATGATGATCCAGTTACAGAGCTTCTCACTCACGAGATCAGATGCGTCGAAGTGATCGGGATTGGAGGGGGTTCAGGGGGAGGAAAGGGGAAAAGCGCCGCCATGTTCGGTGGGATTGCATGAAATCTTGGCCGAGGTCAAGATGATCAGGGCTGAAGGGTGGTGGATGAGTGCCTGCAAGGAACTGCTAGGAAATTGCTTTTCGTCCGTGGTATCAGATGCGTCGAAGTGATCGGGATTGGAGGGGGTTCAAAGTGCCTGTCCCCAATTCTTCCTTGCCAAGAGATCGGAGGCCTTCGAGGCGGGTGACGTTGAGACCGACGCGGAACTGACACCCGCCGAAAGGACGATTATTGAAGATGCTCTGTCTCAGCAAAATCTAATGGGTGCATTTCCTCTCTCTACGCCCATTTTATAGCGCAAACACCGTCTTGATTGGCCGTCCGAGATCAAAAAACCCTACAAATAAGGGTCTTCAGCAGAATCTGTGGGTGAAATTCCGGATTTGCTCCGGGAACGCTGGACGCCGGGTCCCGCTGCCCCTGGACCCCAGAACTGCTGAAACTACTTGTTTCATGGGCTGAGCCCTACCAGGGGCAGCCCCGGCGCAAGCGTTGTCCCTCGCAAATCCGAGGTTTGGATGGGCAGCTGGCTTGTTGCCACAACTTTGATGCCCATTAAGATTGGATATAACTTGTTGCTGGTCAGGATTCTAGGTGAATCGCGCCGCCTGGGCACCCACAGATTCTGCTGAAGAGGCACAAATAAAGGGGTTTGAGCTGTTGGTGGATCTTCACGACACGGAACGCTGGAGTGAAAGCAGGCCATTTCGATCGATTAATACGTTGGAGCAAGTGTGAGATCTCTCCATGCCCGACACTGAGACACAGCCCGAGACATCCGCCGATCAATTATTACAGTTGGTTGATTGTAACTCGTGAGTGGGAAGTTCTCAGACCGGTTTCTCTTTGCCTGGCGTGTCTGTCTGACTGCGTAATAGAGCGATCTTCGCCTTGGATAGTTCAATGCTCAGATCGATCAGTTCGGTGGTCAGTTTCTTGAATTTCTTGTACTCCTCTGTTTCTTTTCGTAGTCCCTTCACGTGGTCTGGCCAGACGTGTTCAGTCCGGCTCCTCATCTTATGCGTGTAGCTCAGTTGGTAATACACGCCGCGCTGGCGTTGTCGATCTCGGTATTGCTTGCTGATGCTCCCAGGCCGCATTGGCCCGATTGCAGCTAACTTTGCCGCAAGTTTCTGGACTCTTTTTTCAGTGATCTGATCTTTTTCATGGTCATTAGCTTATATATGCGAATGTCTAGGAAAATCAAATCATTTGTTATGGATCTCTGGATTTCTTGGTGGAATATCGTCTGTCTTCTGCGACCCGCTTTCTCGAGAGCCCGCACCTTTCTCTGGTTTCTGCTCGTCTTGGCCGCTTTCTCCGTGCGCAATGACCTCCTCGGGGTTTCCAGTTTCGTCCGCGCTCTCGGTTTGTCAGAACACTTCTATGAGCACTTACTCCATTTCTTCCACAGCAATGCCGTGAAGACGGACCGGCTTGCAGAACTTTGGTTCGCCATCGTGATCAAGCACTTCCCTGTCTACAAGATCGGTTGTCGCCCCGTCCTGGTTCTCGACGGCATCAAGGAAGTCCAAGGAGGGCCGCAAGATGCCTGCGGTGAAGTATCTGCATCAACAGTCCGAGTCCAATTCCAAGCCTCACTTCATCATGAGCCATTCCTTTCAGGCCTTCGGCGTGCTCTGTCAGGTTGGCGGATACTTCTTCTGCGTTCCGGTCTGTGCACGCATTCACGAAGGTATCGTCACTTCAAACCGCGACAGGAGAACCTTGATCGACAAGGCCAACGAGATGCTCGCATCCGTCTGTAGAGGTCAAGGAGTTCGTCTTGCTGGCCGACGCCTACTACGCCAACGGAAAGGTGATCCGGAGCACCAAGGGGCGTTCCGGTGTGCTGGTCACGAGGGTTCGACGCACGACAACCGGCTTTCGGCCTGCGGCAGTGCCACGCAAACGCAAACGCGGACGACCGAAAAAGTATGGCGCTGCGGTGAAGCTCCAGAATGTCTTTGGAACGGGCGGCTTCAGTTCCGTTCCCAGTCCCGTATATGGGGAGAGAAACATCTCTGTCCGGTTCAAGTCGGTGGATCTGTTGTGGAAGCCCGCCGGGGCGATGGTCCGCTTCATTCTCGTCGATCATCCCACGAGAGGGCGGATCATCCTCTTGTCTACCGACCTCACCATGGAAGCTCAGGAGATCATCTTGCTCTACAGTTTGCGTTTCAAGATCGAAGTCGCTTTCAAGCAAGCGGTGCATTCGGTCGGCTCATTCGGATACCATTTCTGGATGGCCGCTATGCGACCGCTCAAGCGTCGCAATGGTAACCAATACCTCCACCGGACTACCGAGAAATATCGCAGACAGGTGCAGAGAAAGATGCACGCATATCATGTGTTTGTGCAGACCGGCATGATCGCTCAGGGCATGTTACAGTACCTTGCCATGACATGTGACGGTCTGGTCTGGAAACACTTTGGAACCTGGATCCGAACCATCCGCCCAGACGTGCTGCCTTCGGAAATGATTGTCTCAGCCGCCTTGAAAAACACACTGCCTGGATTTTTGCACCACGGCGGAAAAGGTTCAGCGTTCCGAAAATTCATCCTTGATAAAATAGACTTCACTCGCTCCGAAGGTTCACGCTTCGCCGCATGATGATCCAGTTACAGAACTTCTCACTCGCGAGATTGTAAAAGAGTTTTGGAATCAGAAGGTTTCGTGTGTCGAAGCGATTCTCTTCGGTATCGGAGCGAAAATCGGTCCGTTTAGGAGGAAATGCACCCAAATCTAATCGACGGCGGTGGATGGATCGTTGCCCGTGCGGTGTTCGAGTCTGCCACTGGAATCGTAATTGAGTTCCAGGCGGAGATTGGCGATGGAGGCGAGTGCTTTGGCTGTTACGGCCCCTACCAGATTCGCGACGGTCAGGGGGCGGAAGTTGATGGCCTTGCAGAGGGAGAGTCGTGGTAACGAAAGTAGCGAACAAGGCATGTATTCGACCGCCTATAGCCCTGGGTCTTCGTAAGTTTCTTATCGACGTCAATTTCTGTTCCACACTTCGGCAAGATTATCGATGGCGTGACCGTGCTCGCGATCAAGGCCCCTTGCCGCAATCGGGTGCTCGTTCTCGTTTCCTCCGTGGCTCAGTAACTGCGCAAAAATAAGATGAACATTTACGTCGAGGGTTTGATTGTGTAATTCCATGAGCCGTGTGTTTCGTGCCTTTCCAGTTTTACGGCGGCCAGTTGAGAAATGACCGGAAGTTGTGGATGAGGGCGGTCGGAACACCATTCGAAGTTCGATCATGGGTTAGGCAGCGGTTTGCTGCTCGATGCCGTCCACGAAGATGATTCCTTGCACGACTTTGTCAAGTTGACGATATCCGTTCAGTCGACGCCAGCCTTTCTCGGCTTCCAGGCCGAGCTTGTAGACCATTGAAAGGGTTGCTTTCCTCGATCCGCACCCTTTGGTTTGTCGAGTCCGATGGCGGACCGTGGCAAACGTCGACTCAATCGGGTTTGTCGTCCGGATGTGTCTCCAGTGCTCGGCTGGAAAGTCGTAGAACGTTAGTAGAGTTTCCTTGTCTTTCTTCAGGCAGGCGCACGCTTTCGGATACTTGGCTTCGTAGAGCGTGAAGAACTCGTCATAGGCATCCAAGGCGGCCTTCTTTGTTTCCGCCATGTAGATTTCATGGATGCGTTCCTTGGCAAGGGGCTGCGCTTTCTTCGGCAGCTTGTCGAGGATGTTGGCTGTCTTGTGCACCCAACATCGTTGCTGTTTGCTTGTCGGATATTCCTCTTCCAAGGCGCTCCAGAACCCGAGAGCTCCATCGGCGATACTCAGTTTCGGAGGGATTTTCAATCCTCGTTTCTTGAGGTCTCTGAGCACATTTTTCCAGGACAGTTTGCTCTCTCGTTCTCCATCGCTGATGGTTACCAATTCCTTGGTTCCATCGGGTAAGGAGCCGACGATTACGAGAACACATGGGCGGTCGTCATTGAGCCTGACATTGAAGTAGATCCCGTCGGCCCAGAGATAGACGTATTCCTTGTCGCTGAGGTCACGCTCGCTCCATTGCTCGCGTTCTTTCTCCCATTGCTCTTCCTCGTCGAACGATGTTGGCTGCAGAAAGACCCGATGCGTTCTCACCGAGGATCGGCTCTAAGGCTCGACTCATCTCGGAGGTTGAGATTCCTCGCAGGTAGAGTGCCGGGATGAGGTTGTCCAGTGAAGCGACTCGGCGTAGGTACGGCGGAAGGATGGCGCTGGTGAACCGCTGGCCTGATCGGCGATCATTGATCCTGGGCTGCCGAACAGAAACGTTTCCTATTCCAGTCTGAAGTTGTCGCTTCAGGAAGATGGCCGTTGCGAACGACTTGGCGATGACCCTGGTCATCACGCTGATGTTGATGGGCTTGAATGTAGTCGGAGACTTCGTTGTCGATGGCGGCCTGAAGAAGCACTTGGGCTCCTTGTCGCAGGGTGGCCTCAAGGGCGTTCTGGCAGACGGTGCTTGCTCCTTCCTGGCCGAGGATAGATGCGGATTCGGTGGGGTGGTTGGTGGTTTTCATTGGAGTTCAGTTGTTTTGGTAAATGGTTGAACTCTTCATGATGCCCCGACCGCCCTCATCCACAACTTCCGGTCATTTCTCCGGCCAGTTCCTCGTCCGTCACTTTGATCCCCGTCTCGTAGCTTTTGGTATCGAGCCTGGCCCTGACCTTCAGGCCTCCCTTCGTCGTTGTGCTTCCAATCAACTCGACGATCGTCTGCAGGGTTGCCAGTGGCTCGCCTTGCCAGTTCTGGGTGATGTAGCTGAAGAGACGGTGCTCGATCTTGTTCCACTTGCTTGTCCCCGGCGGGAAGTGGCAGACGACCAACTTCAGCCCGGTCTCGTTCGCCAACTCCTGGAGCGAAAGCTTCCAAAGCCGCGAGCGGTGGCTGTTGCTCCCACCGCCATCGGCGGTGATTAGCAGCCGACGGGCGTGGGGGAACCGCGCAGAGCCCATTTCCGTCCACCACAACAGGATGCTGCGGGTCGCGAATTGGGCCGTATCATGGTCGATTCCGACGCTAACCCAGCCCTGGTTGTTGAGCATATCGTAAACGCCGTAGGGGATTGCCTTGCCCAGGTCCTTGTCCTTGAAGTCATGCACGCGGACTTGCTCAGGGTTGTCTTTCGGCCTCCACTGCCTCCCGGCGTTCTTGAAATCGCCCACCAACTCCTTCTTCTTGGTGTCCACTGAGATTGCTGGCTGGCCGCAATGTTGGAAGCGACGCACCTGATCGTTGATGTATTCGAACTGCCTGTTGCGGTCCGGGTGCTGTGCCCCTTCGCGGGTCTTGCGATTTGCCAGCAGACTATAGCCGGCCTTGCGCAGCAACGCGGCAACAGTACGCGCACCGACCGGGTGGTTCTGAGATGTGAGTTCCCTGGCAAGCCTCTGAGTGCTCTTCAATGTCCAGCGCAATGGGGATTGAGGGTCGCCTCTACTGAGAGGATCAACTAGCCGCTCAAGAGCCCCAAGCAGTTCCGGATCGGTCTCGGTCACCGGCTTGCGCCCGCCCCCAAGCCGACGGATGCGTCCGTCGGCTTCGGGTGCCGTGTAGTCGCCGCGCCGTAACTGCTTGATGCCCTCAGTGATCGTCGTCCGCGACATCGATGTCGCAAGAGAAACTGCGGATACGCCGCCCCAACCCAATTCCATGGCCTCCGCCGCCGCCCAACACCTCCGGGCCCGCTCGTCCATGAGGTGGCTCAGGGAATCGAACTTCCGGCGAATGCTTTCGACAACGGAACTGTCAGGCATGGCACTGACAGTAGCATAGAAATAAGATTGAGAAACCTTAAATTGTTCATTTTATTTTTGCGCCATTCCTTACAGTACCTTGCCATGACATGTGACGGTCTGGTCTGGAAACACTTTGGAACCTGGATCCGAACCATCCGCCCAGACGTGCTGCCTTCGGAAATGATTGTCTCAGCCGCCTTGAAAAACACGCTGCCTGGATTTTTGCACCACGGCGGAAAAGGTTCAGCGTTCCGAAAATTCATCCTTGATAAAATAGACTTCACTCGCTCCGAAGGTTCACGCTTCGCCGCATGATGATCCAGTTACAGAACTTCTCACTCACGAGCGCTGAACAAGGAGCTGGAGAAACGCGGACTGCGATTCGCCCGCTACGCCGATGACTGCAACATTTACGTAAAGAGCCAAGCCGCAGCGGAGCGTGTGCTTGCCAGCCTCACTGGCTGGATCAAGCGCCACCTCCGGCTGGAGGTCAGCGAGAGCAAAAACGGGGTGGGGAGGCCTTGGGAACGGAAGTTTCTGGGGTTCATCATCACCAGCGCGCTGCTCATCGGGATTGCTCCTGCAAGCCTCACCCGGTTTGAAGACCGCGTGAGAGAACTCTGGAACGCCCGGCAACCACTGACCGGCGAGCAACTGCGCGATCAATGGCGAAGTTACGTGAACGGCTGGTGGGGCTACTACCGGCGCTGCGAATGGCGACGGGACATCTACCGGAAAGAACCGTGGATCCGTCGCCACATTCGCAAATGCTTCTGGCAACGTTGGCATAAAAGCAAGGGACGGGAATCCGCCCTGCGCCGACTCGGCCTACCGCCGAGTCGAGCCATCGTCGGGAGGAGCAGTCGTGGAGCGTGGCGCATGGCGGGAAACCCTGTCATGCACGAAGCCCTCAACAACCGAACTCTGAGACGCTACGGATTCCTGATGGAGAAATGACCGGAAATTGTGGATGAGGGCGGTCGGAACACCATTCGAAGTTCGATCATGGGTTAGGCAGCGGTTTGCTGCTCGATGCCGTCCACGAAGATGATTCCTTGCACGACTTTGTCAAGTTGACGATATCCGTTCAGTCGACGCCAGCCTTTCTCGGCTTCCAGGCCGAGCTTGTAGACCATTGAAAGGGTTGCTTTCCTCGATCCGCACCCTTTGGTTTGTCGAGTCCGATGGCGGACCGTGGCAAACGTCGACTCAATCGGGTTTGTCGTCCGGATGTGTCTCCAGTGCTCGGCTGGAAAGTCGTAGAACGTTAGTAGAGTTTCCTTGTCTTTCTTCAGGCAGGCGCACGCTTTCGGATACTTGGCTTCGTAGAGCGTGAAGAACTCGTCATAGGCATCCAAGGCGGCCTTCTTTGTTTCCGCCATGTAGATTTCATGGATGCGTTCCTTGGCAAGGGGCTGCGCTTTCTTCGGCAGCTTGTCGAGGATGTTGGCTGTCTTGTGCACCCAACATCGTTGCTGTTTGCTTGTCGGATATTCCTCTTCCAAGGCGCTCCAGAACCCGAGAGCTCCATCGGCGATACTCAGTTTCGGAGGGATCTTCAATCCTCGTTTCTTGAGGTCTCTGAGCACATTTTTCCAGGACAGTTTGCTCTCTCGTTCTCCATCGCTGATGGTTACCAATTCCTTGGTTCCATCGGGTAAGGAGCCGACGATTACGAGAACACATGGGCGGTCGTCATTGAGCCTGACATGGAAGTAGATCCCGTCGGCCCAGAGATAGACGTATTCCTTGTCGCTGAGGTCACGCTTGCTCCATTGCTCGCGTTCTTTCTCCCATTGCTCTTCCTCGTCGAACGATGTTGGCTGCAGAAAGACCCGATGCGTTCTCACCGAGGATCGGCTCTAAGGAACTGCGCAAAAATAAGGTGAACATTTACGTCGAGGGTTTGATTGTGTAATTCCATGAGCCGTGTGTTTCGTGCCTTTCCAGTTTTACGGCGGCCAGTTCCTCGTCCGTCACTTTGATCCCCGTCTCGTAGCTTTTGGTATCGAGCCTGGCCCTGACCTTCAGGCCTCCCTTCGTCGTTGTGCTTCCAATCAACTCGACGATCGTCTGCAGGGTTGCCAGTGGCTCGCCTTGCCAGTTCTGGGTGATGTAGCTGAAGAGACGGTGCTCGATCTTGTTCCACTTGCTTGTCCCCGGCGGGAAGTGGCAGACGACCAACTTCAGCCCGGTCTCGTTCGCCAACTCCTGGAGCGAAAGCTTCCAAAGCCGCGAGCGGTGGCTGTTGCTCCCACCGCCATCGGCGGTGATTAGCAGCCGACGGGCGTGGGGGAACCGCGCAGAGCCCATTTCCGTCCACCACAACAGGATGCTGCGGGTCGCGAATTGGGCCGTATCATGGTCGATTCCGACGCTAACCCAGCCCTGGTTGTTGAGCATATCGTAAACGCCGTAGGGGATTGCCTTGCCCAGGTCCTTGTCCTTGAAGTCATGCACGCGGACTTGCTCAGGGTTGTCTTTCGGCCTCCACTGCCTCCCGGCGTTCTTGAAATCGCCCACCAACTCCTTCTTCTTGGTGTCCACTGAGATTGCTGGCTGGCCGCAATGTTGGAAGCGACGCACCTGATCGTTGATGTATTCGAACTGCCTGTTGCGGTCCGGGTGCTGTGCCCCTTCGCAGGTCTTGCGATTTGCCAGCAAACTATAGCCGGCCTTGCGCAGCAACGCGGCAACAGTACGCGCACCGACCGGGTGGTTCTGAGATGTGAGTTCCCTGGCAAGCCTCTGAGTGCTCTTCAATGTCCAGCGCAATGGGGATTGAGGGTCGCCTCTACTGAGAGGATCAACTAGCCGCTCAAGAGCCCCAAGCAGTTCCGGATCGGTCTCGGTCACCGGCTTGCGCCCGCCCCCAAGCCGACGGATGCGTCCGTCGGCTTCGGGTGCCGTGTAGTCGCCGCGCCGTAACTGCTTGATGCCCTCAGTGATCGTCGTCCGCGACATCGATGTCGCAAGAGAAACTGCGGATACGCCGCCCCAACCCAATTCCATGGCCTCCGCCGCCGCCCAACACCTCCGGGCCCGCTCGTCCATGAGGTGGCTCAGGGAATCGAACTTCCGGCGAATGCTTTCGACAACGGAACTGTCAGGCATGGCACTGACAGTAACATAGAAATAAGGTTGAGAAACCTTAAATTGTTCATTTTATTTTTGCGCCATTCCTAAGGCTCGACTCATCTCGGAGGTTGAGATTCCTCGCAGGTAGAGTGCCGGGATGAGGCTGTCCAGTGAAGCGACTCGGCGTAGGTACGGCGGAAGGATGGCGCTGGTGAACCGCTGGCCTGATCGGCGATCATTGATCCTGGGCTGCCGAACAGAAACGTTTCCTATTCCAGTCTGAAGTTGTCGCTGAGGAAGATGGCCGTTGCGAACGACTTGGCGATGACCCTGGTCATCACGCTGATGTTGATGGGCTTGAATGTAGTCGGAGACTTCGTTGTCGATGGCGGCCTGAAGAAGCACTTGGGCTCCTTGTCGCAGGGTGGCCTCAAGGGCGTTCTGGCAGACGGTGCTTGCTCCTTCCTGGCGAAGGATAGATGCTGATTCGGTAGGGTGGTTGGTAGTTTTCATTGGAGTTCAGTTGTTTGGTAATGGTTGAACTCTTCATGATGCCCCGACCGCCCTCATCCACAACTTCCGGTCATTTCTCTTCCTGATGCCATCAGATCTCAAGAGTTAAGACCAAATGGATCCAATCGCCGGATGCGGTCCCGCATGTCCGGTGGTGTGGGAGGGGCGGCAGGCGCAACCCTGCCGCCTCGACCCGATCATAAAACCCCTCCTCCTCGCGAAGCCAGCCGCTCAACGGCGAAGGGGTCGCCTCACTCCATCAAGAAATCCTGCTCGCCCAGGTTGAACCCGTCGTGCACTGCACGTGCTGCGGCCTCCACATTCACCTCGTCCACGATGACCGCAGTCTTGATCTCCGACGTCGAGATCATCTTGATATTGATGCCTGCCTCGGCCAGCGCCGTGAACATGTTCGCCGCCACGCCAGAATGTGAGCGCATACCAATCCCCACCGCACTCACCTTGGCCACGCCTTCCTCCGAAGTCACCCGGATGTCTCGGGAAAAACCCCGCACGGCCTCACCCAGCACCTCTTTGGCCTTGTCCAATTCATCCTTGTTCAAGGTGAAGGAAATGTCCGTCACCCCGGCTTCCGAGGTGTTCTGCACAATCATGTCAACGACGAGACCCGCGTCGGCAATCGCCCGAAAGACTTTGGAGGCAAAACCCGGCTGATCCGGCACGCTACCCACCGTGACCTTTGCTTGATTGCGCTCGAGACTCACGCCGCGAATGACCACGGCTTCCATGTGGGATTTCTCTTCCATGACAACAGTACCAGGGTTGGTGTTTAGGCTAGAACAAACATCGAACAGAACGCCGAATTTCTTGGCGAACTCCACGGAGCGGGACTGCATCACCTTCGATCCGGAACTCGCCATCTCGAGCATCTCATCATAGCAGATCTCGTCAATCTTCCGCGCATTCGGCACCACGCGCGGATCACAGGTGTAGACGCCGTCGACATCGGTGAGGATCTGGCAGCGATCAGCTCCCACGGCCGCCGCCATGGCGACGGCCGAGAGATCCGTGCCGCCCCGTCCCAGCGTGGTGATGCGGCCGTCGCTCGTCTGACCTTGAAAGCCGGCAACGATCACGATGAACCCCCCGTCCAGCAGCCGGCGGACCTCGTCGGGCGTGATGTTGGTGATTCGGGCCTTGGTGTGCTCGCCGTCCGTGGCGATCCCCGCCTGGGCGCCGGTCAGTGACTTGGCCTTTCCTCCCAGCCCGTCGATGGCCATGGCCAGCCAGGCGATGGTCGTCTGTTCGCCCGTGGCCAGGAGCACATCCATCTCCCGTTCCGCGGGCTTCGGGGAAACTTCCCGGGCCATCTTGAGCAGATTATCCGTCACTCCGGCCATGGCGGAAACCACCGCAATCACACGGTTTCCCTGACGCTGAGTGTCGATAACGCGGCGAGCCACGTGGAGGATCCGCTCCGTCGAGCCCACCGAAGTCCCACCGTATTTTTGGACGATCAACGACATGTTCCAACAAACCGCTAGAGATCCAGCTTTTCCAGGATGTCGGCCTTTTTGCCCTTGGCCTTTAGCAATGGGAAGTCGGCTTTGAGAATCACGTCAGGGTCCTTGAGCCCGTGACCCGTCACCGTGCACACGATGACACTCTCCGGCTCGATCTCCTTCAGAGGGCAGCGTTCGCAACGCCGTTTCCCGCCGTCCTCCACACATTTCAGCAAACCCGCGATGGAGGCGGCGCTGGCCGGCTCGACGAACAGACCCTCACGCGAGGCCAGCCAGCGCTGAGCGGCCAGAATTTCCTCGTCCGTCACCGTGTCGAGATGGCCTCCGGATTCTTTCACCGCCGTCAGGGCACCCTCCCCACTCGCGGGGTTCCCAATACGAATGGCGGTGGCTACGGTTTCCGGTTGCGGCACCGGAGCCCCCAGTACGAGGGGAGCGGAGCCAGCGGCTTGAAATCCGAGCATCTTCGGCCGGCCATCGCTCCGCCCGCGCTCATGAAATTCGCGGTAGCCTTTCCAGTATGCCGTGATGTTCCCGGCGTTGCCCACCGGGAGAACATGCAGATCCGGCGCCCGGCCCAGAATCTCGATGATCTCGAAAGCAGCCGTTTTCTGTCCTTCGATGCGGAAGGGATTGATCGAATTGACGATCTCAAAGCGATCCATGGCTCCGATTTCCCGCACCAACTGCAGCGCATCGTCGAAGTTCCCATCGATCTCAATGACCTTGGCCCCGTAGACCAAGGCCTGAGCCAGCTTGCCCATGGCAATCTTTCCTGCCGGGAGCAGCACCACACAATCCATCCCCGCCCGCGCCGCATAGGCCGCCGCCGAAGCCGAGGTGTTTCCCGTCGACGCGCAAATGGCGGCCTTGGCTCCGGCTTCCGCCGCCTTGGAAATCGCCATCGTCATCCCCCGGTCCTTGAAGGAACCGGTGGGATTGAGCCCTTCATATTTCACGAAGACCTGACAGCCGCGGCCAACCTGCTCCGATAGACGGGGCGCGTGCACTAGGGGCGTGGAACCTTCGTTCAGCGACACCACCGGTGTGGACTCGCTGACCGGCAGGAATTCGCGGTAACGGGAAATGACTCCTCGATCGTGGTTCGACATGGTCAAGCGACTCCTCGCGCGATTAGGTGGGATCCTCAAATGATTCCACGCGGAAGAGCGTCGGATCTTCCGTTTTCACCGGCAGGGCTTCGATCTGCCGCAAGGCATGCTGCACCGCTCCGTAGGGAGCGCGGTCGAGCATGAATACGAGATCCGCCATTGCCTGCGTGGCCTGAGGTTGGATCACCGAGAGGATTCCGATCTCCTGATTCCCCATGATCTGCGCCACCCGAGCCAGGGCGCCGGGGCTGTTCTCCACCTTCAACCGGAAGTAATACCGCGACACCGTGTCCTCGATCGGCTTCACGTCCACCGCCACTTCGGAGGGCACGTAACCGCGTTTCTCTTGATGCTGAAGGCCCACCGCGGCGTCGACGATGTCCGAAATCACAGAACTTGAGGTCGGGTCCTGACCCGCTCCGCTGCCATAAAACAGGGTTTCTCCCACCAGATCGCCCTCCACCATCACGGCGTTGAACACCCCATTTACCGAGGCCAGCAAATGGTTTTTCTCGACCAGAGAAGGCTGCACTCTCACTTCCAGTGGCTCCGAATTCGAACAGCGAATCACGGCCAGGAGTTTCACCGCGTAACCCATCTCCTCGACGAATCGGATGTCACTCAAACGGATGTTCTCGATGCCTTCCACGGTGATCTTGTCCGCATCCACCCAGTGTCCCGAAGCCAGCGAGGCTAACAAGACAGCCTTGTGTCCCGCATCCCAGCCATTGACGTCCAGGGTGGGATCCGCTTCCGCGTAACCCAGATCCTGGGCTTCCTTGAGGGCTTCCTCATAGCTCAGGCCATCGTCCACCATTCGCGTCAGGATGTAGTTGCAGGTCCCGTTGATGATCCCGCAAATCACCTCGATCGCATTGCCCACCAGCGACTCCTGTATGGCCTTGATGATGGGAATGCCGCCCGCCACCGCCGCCTCGAAATAGATGGGCACTTCGTTCGCCTTGGCCAGCGCGAAGATTTCCCGGCCATGCTCCGCCAAGAGCGCCTTGTTACCCGTGATCACGACCTTCTTCCGCTTGATCGCCTCCACCACCAGGTCACGCGCATCCTCGACTCCGCCGATCAGCTCCACGACGACGTCGATCGCGTCATCCTCGATCAGGTCTCGCCACCTGTCCGTGAGGATGGTTTCGGGCACATCGCGGGCGCGCGCCTTGCTCTTGTCCCGCACGGCCACCCGGCGGATGTGAAGATCCGCCTGGCACCGTTGGGAGAGCAAATCGTGATTCTTGAGGACATTGGCGTAGACGCCCATGCCCACATTGCCCAGGCCGGCGAGGCCAATCTGAATCTGTCGACGTGTCATCGAAGACGGCTCGATCCATCATGCCGGACCGGCGCGGCGCGCCTATCCGAGAATCTTGTTCCAGTCGTTCAATCGCTCCGCCTGACTAGCAAAAAGCTCATCCGTGGAATCGAGAACCTCGATACCGACGATCTTGTCACCCTGCGCGATGGCGTCCACCACCTCCTGACCCGCCGTCACATGCCCGAAAACGGTGTGCTTGTGATCGAGGTGCGACTGCGGCGCATGGGTGATGAAAAACTGGCTTCCGTTGGTGTGCGGTCCCGCGTTGGCCATGGAGAAAATTCCCGGCCGGTCGTGCTTCAAGTGGGGACGAAACTCGTCTTCAAAACGGTAGCCCGGTCCCCCGGTACCCGTGCCCGTGGGATCACCGCCCTGAACCATGAAATTGGCAATCACGCGGTGAAAGGTGATGCCGTCATAATAACCATGCTTGGCGAGATTGAGAAAATTGGCGACCGTCACGGGAACGTCCCCCCCGTAGAGCGTGGCCTCAATATTCCCCTTTTCCGTTTTCATGACGATGTGGATATCGGACATGGGTCGATTGATAGGAGCGATTGATGGGGCACGCAACCTCAGTCTCGACAAATGATCACGCGATTCGCACCGAGCCCCACGGGATACCTTCATCTCGGCCACGCCTACGCGGCGTGGTTTGCCTGGAAAGCCGCACGCACCGGGGCGGGCCGCTTTCTGCTGCGCTGGGAAGACATCGATACCACGCGTTGCCGCGCCGATTATGAGGCCGCCATCGAAGAAGATCTCGACTGGCTTGGCCTTCGGCCCGACGATCCGCATCGGATGCGGCAGAGCGAGCGATTCGCCAGCTATCAAGCCGCGATCGACCAGCTACACGGCCACGAATTGCTCTATCCCTGTTTCTGCACGCGCCGCGAAATCCAAGAGGAAATCCAACGGGCCGGCCAGGCACCTCACGGTCCCGACGGGCCCCTCTATCCGGGCCTCTGCCGCAGCCGATCGAAGGAGGAGCGCCACGATCGGCTCGCCGCCGGAGAGCCGCACGCCTGGCGCCTCAAGATGGATGCCGCTCTCCGCGTGGCGGGCACCCTCGCCTGGCACGACCGGGAAGCCGGCGAGCAGTCGGCCCAGCCAGAACTCTTCGGTGACGTCGTCCTGGCGCGCAAGGACACTCCCACCAGCTATCACCTGGCCGTCACGGTGGACGACGCCGCCCAGGGGATCACGCTCGTCACCCGCGGAGAGGACCTCTTCCCAGCCACTCACATTCACCGCCTGCTGCAAGCGCTTCTCGACTTGCCGGTTCCGGCGTCGCATCATCATCGTCTCATTCGCGACGCCCGCGGAGTGCGCCTGGCTAAACGGGACGCCGCCACCACTCTGCAGGATTGGCGCGCCAGGGGCATCACTCCCAACGAAGTGCGGCAGCACCTCGGGATCGAACAGGGCGACTGAAGAGTCAGGCCAAGTTAGGCCCGAGCCACTTCTCGATGGTTCCCAGGGTTTCACCCTTGCGCCGCGCGTATTCCTGGAGCTGGTCGCGGCCGATGGGACCCACGGCAAAGTAACGGGCATCCGGATGAGCAAAGTAGAGGCCGCTGACGCTCGCGCCGGGATGCATGGCACAGCTCTCCGTGAGGCGGATGCCCGCCGCGCTCGGGGCGTCGAGCAAATCGAACAAGATCCGTTTCTCCGTGTGATCCGGACAGGCGGGATAGCCGCCGGCCGGCCGGATACCTCGATAACGCTCACGAATGAGATCGTCCTGGCCCAGCGACTCTTTCCTCCCAAAACCCCAAAGTTCCCGCACGCGCTTGTGGAGATACTCTGCAAAGGCCTCGGCCAACCGATCGGCCAACGCCTTCGCCATGATGCCGTTGTAATCGTCGTGCGCCTCCTCGAAGGCCCGGGCATAGGCGTCGGCGCCGTGACCGGCGCTGACGGCAAACCCGCCCAGGTAATCCAGCCGACCCGAATCCCGGGGAGCCACGAAATCGGCCAGGCTGTAATTGGACTTGTCCTTTTTCATCATCTGCTGCCGCAACATGTGAAAGGTCGCCAGCACGGCGGAACGCTCTTCGTCGGTGTAAAGCTCGACGTCGTCGCCAACGCGATTCGCCGGGAAGAGACCGTAGACGCCTCGCGCCTGAAAAGCCTTTTCTTCGAGAATTTTCCCTAACAAGCACTGCGCATCGTCAAAGAGTTTCTTGGCTTCTTCGCCCACGATTTCATCTTCAAAGATCGCCGGGTAACGTCCCCGCAACTCCCAGGTGTGGAAAAAGGGCGACCAGTCGATGAACGGCACCAGTTCCTCCAGTGGGAGATCCTCGATCACCCGGACTCCCGTGAACTCGGGAACGGCAATCTCCTGCTCCGCCCAGTCGCATCGGAATCCCTTCGACACGGCCTCTGCATAGGAGAGCAACTTTTGCTGGCGCCGCCGACCGGCGTGATGCTTCCGCGCGGCTTCCTGCTCCTCCAGGTTCTTCTCCATGAAGGGCGGTTTGCCCTCATCACTGAGCAGCTTGGAGACCACTCCGACGGCGCGCGAGGCGTCCAACACATGCACCACACCGGGTTCGTAATGCGGCGCGATCTTGATCGCCGTGTGTGCCTTGCTGGTGGTCGCGCCACCGATCAAGAGTGGTAACGTGAACCCCTGACGCTGCATTTCCTTGGCGTTGTGGATCATCTCGTCCAGGGAAGGAGTGATGAGGCCGCTGAGCCCGATCACGTCCGCCTTTTCTTCCCGAGCCCGTTCCAGGATGGTCTCGCAGCTAACCATGACGCCGAGATCGATCACGTCGTAGTTGTTGCAGGCCAGCACCACACCCACAATGTTCTTCCCGATATCATGGACGTCTCCCTTCACCGTCGCCATAATGATCTTGCCGTTCGGCTTGGCGTCCGGCTGGGAAGCCCGCTCCGCTTCCATGAAGGGTGTGAGGTAGGCCACCGCTTTCTTCATGACGCGGGCGCTCTTCACCACCTGCGGGAGGAACATCTTGCCCTCCCCGAAAAGATCGCCCACCACCTTCATCCCATCCATCAGCGGACCCTCGATCACCTTGAGCGGCCGGCCTAACTTCGCCCTGGCCTCCTCCGTGTCTTCATCGATGTACTCGGTGATGCCTTTGAGCAAGGCGTGACTCAACCGAGACTCCACGCCTTCCCGGCGCCAGCTCAAATCGAGTTCCATCTTCTTGCCATCCTTTCCCTTGAATTGCTCAGCGTAATCCACCAGAACCTCGGTCGCTCCCGGATTCCGATCGAGCAGCACGTCCTCCACCTTCACCAGGAGTTCCTCCGGGATCTCCTCGTAGACCTCCAGCATCCCGGCGTTGACAATGCCCATGTCCAGTCCGGCCTGGATCGCGTGATAGAGAAAGGCCGCGTGCATCGCCTCGCGCACCCGGTTGTTCCCCCGGAAACTGAAGGAGATGTTGCTCACTCCGCCGCTGACCTTGGCGTAAGGAAGATTGGCCTTGATCCATCGCGTGGCCTCGATGAAATCCACCGCGTAATGGTTGTGCTCCTCCATGCCGGTGGCCACCGTGAGAATGTTAGGATCGAAAATGATATCCTCGGGAGGGAAACCCACCTCGTCCACCAGAATGCGATAGGCCCGCTCGCAGATGCGGATCTTGTCCTCGTAGGTCGCCGCCTGGCCCTTCTCGTCGAAGGCCATGACCACCGCGGCGGTACCATAGCAGAGTATTCTCGACGCCTGCTCGCGGAACCGCTCCTCACCCTCCTTGAGACTGATGGAGTTGACGATTCCCTTCCCCTGCAGGCACTTCAGACCCGCCTCGATCACCGACCACTTCGAGGAGTCCACCATCACCGGCACCTTGGCGATCTCCGGCTCGGCGCCAATCAGATTGAGGAAGCGTGTCATCATCGCTTCGGAATCGATCAGGCCCTCATCCATGTTGATGTCGATGATGTTCGCGCCGTTCTGCACTTGCTGCTCGGCCACGCTCACCGCGGCTTCCAGATCGCCGTTCTTGATCAGCTTGGCAAAGCGGGGCGAACCGGTGATGTTCGTCCGTTCTCCCACCATGATGAAGTTTGATTCCGCGTGGATCGTGGCAGCCTCTTGGCCACTGAGATGCATCGCCGGTTCAATCACGGGGACGTCACGCGGCGGCGTGTCCCGCACGGCATCCGCGATCAGTTTGATGGTCTCGGGCGTCGTCCCGCAACACCCGCCGACGAGGTTGAGCAGGCCCGATTTGGTGAGGCTGGTCACCGCCTCGACAGTCTGCCGGGGCGTCTCCTCAAAGCCGGTTTCACTCAACGGGTCCGGCAGGCCGGCATTCGGGTGGCAACTCGTATGACAATCTGCCAGACCGCTCAACTCCTCGACCAGAGGCCGGAGATCGAGAGCGCCCCGGCCGCAATTCATTCCCACGCTCAATGGCTTGGCGTGAGCCACGGAACGCCAGTAGGCTTCCACGGTCTGTCCTGTCAGCGTGCGGTTCGATCGGTCTGCGAAGGTCACCGAAAGCATCACCGGCCATCGTTTCCCCTCGCTCTTGAAGACCTGTTCCATCGCCATGATCGCGGCCTTGGCATTGAGGGTATCGAAAATGGTCTCCACGAGTAGAATGTCGACTCCGCCCTCGATCAAGGACTCGACCTGGAGCGTGTAGCCCGCCACCAATTGATCAAAGGTCACCGTGCGAAACCCCGGGTCGTTGACGTCGGGCGACACGGAGCAGGTCACGGGCAGCGGGCCGATCGAGCCGGCCACGAATCGCGGTTTCTCATCGGATTGAAAAGGTTCCGCCGCGCGCCGCGTGCAAGCCACGGCTTCGCGGTTCATCTCGCGTACGAGATCCGACAAGCCCGTATCCTCCAGGACCTCCTGAAAATACTCCGGATCCTTGCGCACCGGATCCGGCGAAAAGAAGTCGGCCTGGGAAATGACCGTGCCGTTGAAGGTATTGGCGGTGACGATGTCCGATCCCGCCTCGTAGAAGCTCCGGTGAATCTTCTCAATGATCTCCGGGCGCGTCAGCGTGAGGATGTCCGCGTTGTTCTTCAGATCCTTGTCGTGCCCGGCGAAGCGCTTTCCGCGCACCTCCGCCTCCGAGAGGCCGTAGCGGTGGATCATCGTCCCCATCGCACCATCGAGGAGGAGAATGCGATCGCGGAGAAGGGCCGGGAGAACGTCGTTCGGGGCAGTCATCGAAACCTCATCATGGGCGAGAAGCCCGGGGTTTCAAGTCGATATATCATGATATCAAGATATGTTGATGGGTTTCTTTAAGGAGCCATTCTCCCACTTCCGAAGGACTTTGCACGGTCGGAATCGGCTTCCAAACCACTCCAGAGGGCACAGGATTTCGTCGCCCCGAATCGCTCAGTCGAGCCCCTGCCGCGCCTCGCCCCCGTGGAATCCCCGGCGGCCTGCCTGGCAGCATCCGGCATCGGCCCCTCTCAGTGGTTTCGAGGAGCACCGACCCGCCTCGCCGCCGGGCTTTTCCGGTTTCTCAGCGTGTCTCCGAGGTCTCCTGCTCCGGATTCACCTCGGCTTTGGGTTTCGGCGAGAGAAAGATGATGTAGAACAACAAGACGGCAATGGCGATGATGCAGCCAATGTTGATGGTCAGCTTGAGATTGCGTGCAAATTTCGCCTGAGACTGCTGATTGCGTTCCAATCGTCGCAGCGCCTCGATCCGATCTTTCGAGGCCCGCGCGCGGGCATACGAACGGCGTGGCTTGAACGGCACGCCCTTCCGAGAGGCCTTGGGAAGATTCCTGGGACTTGGTTTGGCAGCCATGAAAAAGGGAAACTCTACAAAAATTCAAGTTACCGGGAAGCACAAGCGTCAATTCGGCACTCTCCTGCCTCAACTGACGAGAAAGCCCGCCAGGCCTCCAAGCAAAACCCCGCCAGGGCCGCTGCCGTCACCTGAACACCCCGACATTTCAGCCGTTCTTCCGGGTGCGGCTTGAAAAGGTCGACGGCTCAGGCCCGCCGGTCGCCGGGCAACCACGCCGGCTGAACCTCCAGATCTGAAATCCTGACACAGGGCAACCAGGCCAAGGCCAGGCGCGCGACGCGAATGTCTTTTTTGTAGGGCTGTACGCGAATGGTTTCTAACGGAAGGGTCAAGGGATCCAACGAGCGCCGCAGCGCCTCGATCTCCTCCTCCAGCGTCCCCTCCAGTTCTTTCGACTCCCGGCGAAGCGACTCCACGCGATCCTCGGCCGCGTCCACGTCACGCGCCTCTTTCATGCTCCGGGAAACGCCCCGCGCTGCGGTGGCTCCCCGGGAAACCGAGGTGAGACTGCCCCGCTTCCGTCCCAACAAGACCAACAAGACCGACAGAATGGCCGAGCCCATGGAGATCGCCGAGCCGATCTTGGCGCTCTTGGCCTGCTCCGCCTCGCGCCTCACCGCGCGTTCCGCGGTATCGAGCTTCCCCTTCACGCTCTCCATCTTGCGGGCATAGCGGACCCGCAGTTTTTCCAATTGGGCATCGCGTTCCTCGCGAGAAAGCTCCTGCAATCGCACTCGAAAATCGCTCTCGCTTTCCTCCATCCGCGACGTGGCGTCAAAGGTGTCCGCACGGAAGAGTTCCAGACTTTCGTGAGCGTAAACCCACTCCGCCAGGGCTCGTTTCTGCTGGGTGTTAGTACTTGGACTCCTGGGCGAAGACGGGGAGCGCCGAGCGAGACGCGCCCTCGCGAGACGCTTCCTCCTCTCCCCTCCAGGCACGCTCGAAGCGTCTCGCCTCTCCAAAATCGAGTGCGGGACTCTCGCCAAATGGCAGCACCAACGAGAGGTGACGCGATCCGTGCAATCCCCACTGGCTCCGATTGAAACTGACTTCCACCACTCCCAAAACGCCCGGTCGGTAGATCAAGGGACACCCCTCTGGCAAAAGGGTGAGAGGCAAGTAAGCTTGATGGATCGAACGGCTCAGTTGATAAATCACCTTCGTCTCCTCAGGGGATGAAGTCGCCCCAAGCGACTCCGCCGGCGCTGGACCGTCCGCCCCCGCCGCCAGAGCGGCCTCCCGATACGGCTCCATCAAGCGCTTGGTCTGTCGCCGACTCAAAGGGGCTGAGGTGTGGTAGATTTCTGGACCACCCGTTAAGCAACTCCCATACTCTGACCATGAAAACCAGAAAGAGATACACTGACGAATTCAAGGCGCAAGCAGTCCAACTCCTGGAAATCGGAAAGCCCGTATCCGACGTGGCTGCGGATCTCGGCATCAGCACCGATCTCCTATATCGCTGGAGACGTGAAGGGCCGAAGCCGACGCAGTTCGGCCGCGTAGGTCAACGAGCCGAAGGCGAAGAGGCCGAAGCGGCCGAACTGCGTCGGCTTCGACGCGAGCTCTCACAACTCAAGGTCGAGAACGACATTTTAAAAAAAGCCGCTCTCATCCTAGGGACCTCTCCCCAGCCGAAACCCGCGAAATGATTGGGTCGATACATCAGGTAACCGGGCATAGTGTCCGCCAAATCTGCGCCACCTTGAATTTGCCGCGAAGCAGCTACTATCATGCTGCAAAGCCGACACCGACTCAGCAAAGTGACCAGGAAATTGGTGATGTCATCGAGAAGATCTTCCGGGAACACCGCGGGCGCTATGGCCATCGCAGAATTTATCAGGAGCTTCGCGACATGGAGATCCAATGCTCATTAGATCGCGTGCGTAGACTCATGGCAGAGAGAGTTACGTGCAATTCAGCCCAGAAAATTCGTGCCCAAAACCAGCGATGGCCGGGCCGACAAGCCCTCGCAGAATCTGTTGGAAAACCAACCGGAACCTGAGAAGCCCAACCAAGTTTGGGCTGGCGATATCACGCACATACGCACTGCAGATGGCTGGCTCTACCTCGCTGTCGTAATCGACCTCTATTCGAGGCGAGTGGTCGGGTGGGCGCTCGCAGATCACATGCGAGCCGAGCTCGTGGTCCATGCACTGGAGATGGCCCTGGCTTCGACTCCTAAGAAGCCTGGCAGAATCTTTCACAGCGACCGAGGAAGTCAGTATGGAAGCCGCGCTTTTCGCAAAGTGTTATCTCAAGCCGGGATGCTGCAAAGCATGTCAGCTAGAGGTAATCCCTATCACAACGCCTGGACCGAATCAATGATCGGCACTTTGAAGGCGGAGATGATCCGAGGTGGCTGTTTCATCAACGAAGAAGACGCCCGGACCGAACTATTTGACTACATCGAATCGTACTACAATACCAAACGGAAACATTCCTCACTCGACTACCAAACACCTGCTCAATTCGAAGCAAATACTAACATCTAACTAAGCTAAATTTGGTCCATAAATCCCTTGCATCTCAGGCCTCTCAGATAAGACATCACCCATCGCACATGAAACGTCACCGGACCGTCTTCGTGCACGTTGTTCATGACGAACACTCGGCTATCGAGACCCGCCAGAAGCGTCTTCATCTTTCCCCGATCAAAGCCACCTTCCTGAGACGCCGCCGCCCCTTCCAGGCCGTCCAAGACCCGGGCCTGATCACGCGCCGTTTGCAGGCGCCCCAGGAACCACGTCCCGATGTTGGACAGCGCCTTGTAATCGAGATCCACCGGATTCTGGGTGGCCAGCAAACATCCCAATCCAAAGGCCCGTCCCTGCTTCAAGAGCGTGAGCATGGGCTTCTTCGAGGGCGGATTCTGCACCGGCGGCAGGTAGCCAAAAATCTCATCCACGTAGAGAAGGGCCCGCAAGCTCGTCGTGCCAGACTGCACCCGCATCCAGCTCAGGACCTGATTGAGCAGCATGGAAACGAAAAACATCCGCTCGCCATCGTCCATGTGAGCGATGGAAAAGATAGCGATCTGCGGTCGGCCACTGGAGTCGTGCAACAAACGCTTCACGTCGAGAGGCACCCCCCCCAGTCCAGCTCTGAAATTGAGGCGAAGCCAGGAGACGATTGAGCTGCATGGCCAGAGCGAACCGCTTCTTTTCCGCCATGAAAGACTCCAGCGGCACCACCCCAATCTGTTCAAAAGGCGGCTGCTGGATCTGCTCGATCAAGCGCGGCAAGGTGACGTCCTCTTCCGCTCGCCAGGCGTGCAAAAGGATCTGGGAAAACAAAATGTGCTCCGCGCTTTGCATTGGATCAGCGTCCATCCCCATCAGGCCAAGCAAACTCGTCACCGCGTTCTCCACCCGGTCGCCCAGCAACTCAAGATCGTCCAGAATCTCGAAAGGCGGGGCCGACAGGGAACTCAGTATGGAGACGGGAATCCCCGCCCGGCTCCCGGGGGTGTAGACCCGAATCCCCACCTTTTCACGAAACTGGCGCACGCGGTCCCCACTTTGCCCCCAGTCCCCTGCCAAACCGCGCTTCCACAGATCGGCCTGGGCCTGCGCGTATTCCTCGGGCGTCTTCCTCGCTTCTTCCTCGCTTCTTCCTCGTTGATCCACGGCCGGAAATCTTCGCCCCGAAACTCCGGGAAAGTCAGCATCAGATTGGGAATGTCTCCCTTGGGATCGATGACGATCGCCGGAATGGAATCCATGGCGGCTTCCTCCAACAATGCCATGCACAGGCCCGTCTTGCCGCTGCCCGTCATTCCCAGGACCACACCATGGGTCACCAGATCCTTGGAATCATACAACAGCGGCTCCTCTTTCATCCCCTGGTTCGAGGAATCCATCTCGCGGCCCAAATAAAAAGCCCCGAGATCTTCATAGCTCTGCGGTGAAATCGACATCGGTTAGAAAAATCCGGTTGCTTACCTTCGACCGCCCGAGCCTGCCAGTCCATGGCAAAAAGGAAAGCGGATTCTGTGGGGGTCACCGGCAGCGCGGCCCATCAAGTCAAGTCAGATCAGGCATTCGTGGCCTGCCCACCCTCCTGCCCCCGGCGCAAGGTTCAAGCCACACTCGACCGCCTCCCGCGAGGCTCGCGAACTCTCCCGGAAACGGATCCCACTCGAAAAACGGCAAGCCCTCCGCCAGACTTCTCTTTTCGCCAAGGCCGACTCAGTCGCTTTCGTCTCGTCTCCCCGCTTTCTCCGTCGATCCGCCGGTTGCAAAACTTGTCCCTCCAACGAGGTTCATCCCACGCCCATCGACATGAAGGCACTCGTCAAAAAACACGCGCAAAAAGGACTTTGGCTGGAGGACGTGCCCGTGCCCGAGATCGGGATCAACGACGTCCTCATCCGGGTGGACCACACCGGCATCTGCGGTACGGATCTCCACATCCACAAGTGGGACGCCTGGGCCCAGAAGACGATCCCCGTGCCCATGGTGGTCGGCCATGAATTCGTCGGGGAGATCGTGGAGATTGGCTCCAATGTGCACGACTTCCACGTCGGTGATCTCGTCGGGGGCGAGGGTCACGTGGTCTGCGGGCATTGCCGCAACTGCATGGCCGGGCGACGCCATCTCTGCAAGGATACCCAGGGCGTCGGCGTCAATCGGCCGGGTGCCTTCGCCGAATACATCGCCCTCCCCCAAACCAACGTCTGGTACCACGCGCCCGGAATTCACCGCGATCTCCTCTCGCTCTTCGATCCTCTCGGCAACGCCGTCCACTCCGCGCTTACTTTCGATGTGTTAGGGGAAGACGTGTTGGTCACCGGCGCCGGGCCCATCGGTCTCATGGCGGCAGCCGTCTCCAAGCACGCCGGCGCGCGCTTCGTCGTCGTCACCGACGTCAACCCCTACCGCCTCGATCTCGCCCGCCAAATGGGCGCCACTCTCGCTCTGGACGTCCGCACGGAATCCATTGCCGATGCCCAGGAGCAACTCGGGATGCACGAGGGCTTCGACGTCGGCCTGGAGATGTCGGGGAACGAAGCCGCCTTCCAGTCGATGCTGGAGAACATGTGCCATGGCGGGAAAATCGCCATGCTGGGCATCCCCGACCGGCCCATGGCCATCGATTGGAATCAGGTGATTTTCAACATGCTCACCATCAAGGGGATCTACGGGCGCGAGATGTACGAGACCTGGTACAAGATGACGGTCCTCCTCCAGAGCGGACTCGATATCCGTCCCGTGATCACCCATCGCCTCCCCTACACACGCTTTGAGGAGGGCTTTGATGCCATGTACAGCGGTGACGCCGCCAAGGTCATCCTCGATTGGCGCCCGGACGAGCGTGCAGCCGAATCGTCTCCCGGCTCTTGACCCCCCTCACTCTTTCACTCACCTCGCAAGCACCGATACTCCGCCTTGTCCCTCTATTCCTTTTCACGGTGGGCCATCCCATAGAAACTCGAAGCGTTCGCGAGGCGTCGAATCACCGCGTTTGACGGCACGAGACAAGAGATCCAGGCTAACTCCTGACGCCATATCATGATGACACTCGCCAACGCCGCCCAACAAACCACTCAAGCCGCGCCATGAAATCCCGGCAAGCGTTTCTCGATCACCTCCGTCAGGAACTCGAAGCCATCGACCAGGCCGGGCTCCGCAAGGATGAACGCTCCATCACCACCCCGCAGGGAGCCCGCGTCTCGGTGCCGGAGAGGAAGGACGTCCTCAATCTCTGCGCAAACAACTATCTGGGGCTCGCGGGACACCCGGCCCTCGTGGAGACCGCCAAGGCAGCTCTCGATCGCTGGGGCTACGGCATGGCCTCCGTGCGATTCATCTGCGGCACGCAATCCGTCCACCGGGAGCTGGAAGACCAGCTGTCGGCCTTCCTCGGTACGGAGTCCACCATTCTCTACTCCTCCTGTTTCGATGCGGCGGGCGGCTTGTTCGAAGTCTTGTTAGGGCCGGAGGACGCCGTCATCAGTGATCAATTGAATCACGCCTGCATCATCGACGGCATTCGGCTGTGCAAGGCCCGGCGCTTTCGCTACGCCAACAATGACATGGGCGACCTTGAGGCCAAACTGAAGGAGGCGGCCGACGCTCGCTTTCGATTCATCGTCACCGACGGTGTGTTCTCCATGGACGGCACCATCGCCGAACTCCCCGTCATTTGCGATCTCGCCGACCGTCACGAGGCCCTGGTCATGGTGGACGACTCGCACGCCGTCGGCTTCATGGGAAAGAACGGCCGCGGAACTCACGAGCATCACGAAGTCATGGGAAAAATCGACATCCTCACGGGCACCTTGGGAAAGGCCCTGGGGGGAGCCAGCGGAGGCTACACCAGCGGTAGAAAGGAGATCATCGATCTCCTCCGCCAGCGATCGCGACCCTATCTTTTCTCCAACACCCTCGCGCCGGTCATCGCGGCCACCAGTCTCAAGGTTCTCGAACTCTTGGGCGCGTCCGGCGATCTCCGGGAACGTTTGCGCGAGAACACCGCCTTCTTTCGCGCCGCCCTGTCCGATGCCGGCTTCCTCGTCGTGCCGGGCGAGCATCCCATCATTCCCGTGATGTTCGGAGACGCCCACCGCACGGCCGCCATGGCCGAAGCGCTGCTCCATCGCGGCGTCTACGCCGTGGCCTTCTCCTATCCGGTGGTCCCCCGCGATCAAGCACGCATTCGTGTCCAGATGTCCGCCGCCCACACCCGGGACGACCTGGAATTCGCGCTCGCCCAATTCAAGGCAGCGCGGTCAGCCCTGGAAGAGTGACCACGGCCCGGGAAATCACCCACACCGTCAAGGCGTTCTTCCTCAATCGGATGCCTTCCCTTTCCGCCTTCTTGTGGTTAAACTCCCACCATGCCAGTCCCTACGGAACCCAGCACTCCCGAGGATCCCTGGAAGGTATTGTTAGTCGAGGACAATCCGGGGGACGCCCGCCTGGCCATCGAATACATGCGGGAAGACCCCCATTTCGGTGTCTCCTGCGACACCGCCTCCACCCTGCAGGAGGGCATTGAGAAAGTTCGCCAAGGTGATTACGACGTCGTGCTCCTCGATCTCACGCTCCCCGACAGCACCGGATTCGCCACTTTCGAGAAATTCCAAGCCAAAGCCTCACAGCTTCCCATCATTGTCCTGAGCGGTCAGGAAGATGAGCTTCTCGCTCACGAGATCGTCCATCACGGCGGGCAGGATTCCATGCCCAAAGATCTCATGTCTGGCCCGCTCATGCGTCGTTCCATCCGCCACGCCATCGAGAGGAAACACATCCACGAGGAACTTCGGGCCACCCAGATGCAGCTGATCCAGGCGGAGAAGATGGATTCCATCGGACGTCTCGCAGCCGGTGTCGCCCATGAGGTGAAGAATCCCCTGGCCCGCATCGCCATGGGTCTCGAATACCTCTCTTCAGGCATCGATCCCGAAGATCCCAATGTTCCCATCGTCTTGCAGCGCATGGAAGACGCCGTCAACCGCGCTGAAACCATCATCAGCGGACTCTTGAACTACTCTTCCAACCGGGTCCTCGGCATGGAAAAGATCGATCCGGAAAGCTTGATCCGGGGGGCCCTCGTCCTCGTCGATCACGAGATGAAGGCCCATTCCGTGCAGGTCGAGATCGAGGCCCAGACTCCGCTCCTCCCGATCCGCGTCGACAAAGCCAAGATGGAACAGGCCTTCATCAACCTCCTCACCAATGCCGTGCAGGCCATGAACGAGGTCGATCGCCCTCCCAAGCTCGAGATTCGCCTCAAAATGATGGAACTCGACGATCGCTTCCGCAACCTGGGCGCCCGCTCGGCCGACCAGCTCCGCCCCGGAGACCGGGTCGTTCTCTTCGAGATCAACGACAACGGTCCCGGCATTGACCTGGAGGCGGACGGCAAACTCTTTGATCCTTTCTTCACCACCAAACCGACCGGCGTCGGAACCGGTTTGGGACTCACGGTGGTCCGCAAGATCATCGCGCTCCACGAAGGACTCATCACCATGAGCAATCGGGCGGATGGTCCGGGCGCCACCGCGCGCATCTACATCCGAGCCGTCACCTGACAGCCAAGGGGCGAGCAGCCACCTCTCGCCGCTCGCGAAGCGTTCTGAATTCGCCACCCTGGATGCTCACCGCAGCGGCCGCGTTCTCACTGGATCTCCCCGCCGGGACCAATGATTCGGGACGGGCTCCGTTCCCCCGGCCCCTCTGAATCGCCCTCCGAGATGAAGCGGAAGAAAGCGAGTTTTTTCCGGTGCCGCTCAAGGCGGCAATCGGTCTCCAGAGTCAACATTCCCAACTGCTTTTTCTCCGTCGATTGAGGCGTCAGCGTGATCACGTACTTCTCGCCTTCTTTGATCGTCTTGGTCTCGACCTTCACGTCCGGACGGGACGAGGTCACGCCCCTGAGGTGAATCGGCGTGAGATGGTTCATGGTGACCGTGACCTTCCGCAGCTCCGGCGCGGAGCCCACCTTCCAGGAGGTCATCTTGGGCTCAATCTCCACCACCACGGGGATGTCGATCTCCACCGCCAAATTCTTTCTCGCCGGCGCAATGAAATCGTTAGGATCCTCCCCCGAGGGACCCCGGGCCTCCGGATCGAATTTCTTCTCTCCGGGCGCCAGTTCCTCGATATAGTCGATCCAGACTTGGTGCGACTGTTTGCCCTCCCGATCCCCTACCTCGAAAACCACCGTCAGCTTGCCACGATCCCCGTTTTCGTAGCGCGGCTGGTCCGCCACCGCGCTCAGGCATCCGCAATTCGCATCCACGCCCTTGATCAAGATCGGTCGCGCCCCCTTGTGGGTGAAGGCAAAGGTGGCGGTCACCTTCTCCTCAGCCGCCGTGGGCTTCAGGAAAACCTTCTCCTTTTCAAACACGAGTTGGGCGAACGCTCCCATGGGAGTCGCCGCCATAAAAAACAAGAAAAACCGCCGTATCCCGCGAGGCATCATCCGAGCACGATACCCTCACCGGGAAGGGAAGCAATGACGAGGCGCCGATTCGATCGAGGCTCCATTCGAGGGAGGGAAGCGCTCCTGGGCTTCCGTGATTTCTGGATAGGTCAACAGAAGTGGGTAACTGATTAGCGCTCCTAACCAGCAAACGCCACAGGCATCTCATGCAAGGGTACGCTCGCCTGCGATGATTTTGGCAAGCGACTTGAATACGGAACTCGCTCCTCGCAGCGAGAATCGGGTCGAGGCGGCAGGATTGCGCCTGCCGCCCCTCCCACACCACCGGACATGCGGGACCGCATCCGGCGATTGGATCCATTTGGTCTTAACTCTTGAGGTCTGATGGCATCAGGAACCCGTAGCGTCTCAGAGTTCGGTTGTTGAGGGCTTCGTGCATGACAGGGTTGCCCGCCATGCGCCACGCTCCACGACTGCTCCTCCCGACGATGGCTCGACTCGGCGGTAGGCCGACTCGGCGCAGAGCGGATTCCCGTCCCTTGCTTTTATGCCAACGTTGCCAGAAGCATTTGCGAATGTGGCGACGGATCCACGGTTCTTTCCGGTAGATGTCCCGTCGCCATTCGCAGCGCCGGTAGTAGCCCCACCAGCCGTTCACGTAACTTCGCCATTGATCGCGCAGTTGCTCGCTGGTCAGTGGTTGCCGGGCGTTCCAGAGTTCTCTCACGCGGTCTTCAAACCGGGTGAGGCTTGCAGGAGCAATCCCGATGAGCAGCGCGCTGGTGATGATGAACCCCGGGAACTTCCGTTCCCAAGGCCTCCCCACCCCGCTTTTGCTCTCGCTGACCTCCAGCCGGGGGTGGCGCTTGATCCAGCCAGTGAGGCTGGCAAGCACACGCTCCGCGGCGGCTTGGCTCTTTACGTAAATGTTGCAGTCATCGGCGTAGCGGGCGAATCGCAGTCCGCGTTTCTCCAGCTCCTTGTCCAGCGCGTCGAGGTAGATATTGGCCAGTAGCGGCGAAAGCGGGCCGCCTTGCGGCGTTCCTTCTTCGCTGCTGACCTTTAACCCGTCGGGCATCACCACCCCGGCTCGCAGGTATTTGCCGATGAGTTTCATCACGGCTTTGTCCCCTATCACGGTCCCAATTTTACTCATCAGGATGTCGTGGTTCACCTTGTCGAAGAACTTGGTAATGTCCATGTCGACGACGTGGGTAAACCCCTCCCGGGCAAAGCTCTGGGCGGCTTCCACCGCATCGTGGGCGCTGCGTCCGGGACGAAATCCGTAACTGCTTCCGCTGAAACGGGGTTCGAACACCGGCCGGAGCACCCCGAGCAGAAGTTGCTGCACGAAGCGATCTTGCACGTTTGGGATGCTCAGCGGGCGGGTTCCGCCGCTGGGCTTGGGGATGTCTCGACGCTTTGCAGCGCCGGGCTTGTAGCTGCCCTCTAGCAGCCTCTTCTTGATCACTTCGCCATGGATGGCGAGGTGTGCTCTGAGTTCGTCGGCCCTCATGCCGTCGGGGCCGGGTGCCCCGTCATTACGCTCAACGGCATAAAGGGCGGCTCCCCAGTTTCCCGACCTGATGGCCTTCTCCATCAGTCCCTCCAGCTTTGCTGTCCGTTCGCGGTTCACGCGCACCTCCAGGAGTTCCTCTCTCCGCAGGGCTTGCCGCGACTGCATCGCGTGGGCTCTTTGGGTTCGCGCAGAAATTCGGGATCCTTTGTCCGTACGTCCTGCTGACGTCGGGGCGTATTCTGCCCTGGGGTGCAATGCTCCGTAGAGCGCTGCTGTTGGTTCCTTCCGCCCTTCACAGGAGAGAGTTTTCCGGTTTCACAGTTTCCACGGGCTTCTTCCAGCCCCCGGCTCTGCTCTCTGCTACTATGGCTTCTGCTGACTTCTCTCCTGCTCTCACAGGAGAGATCTCCCCGGGTAAGGTCCTTAACTTTCTCCGCATCCCATCCGGCTCTACTTGCTGTGTCTTGATGAGCTTTGGGCTTCGCGTTTACTAGCACGCTCGCCGCCCACAGCCTGCCTCGCTGCCGGTTCGTGTTCCTATGGCCGCGGATTTGCCTGCCGCTTCCTTCAGCTCCACCCTCGCGGGCGTCGCCTTGCGGTTCAGCTACGGTTGCTCGAGAAATGACCGGAAGTTGTGGATGAGGGCGGTCGGGGCATCATGAAGAGTTCAACCATTTACCAAAACAACTGAACTCCAATGAAAACCACCAACCACCCCACCGAATCCGCATCTATCCTCGGCCAGGAAGGAGCAAGCACCGTCTGCCAGAACGCCCTTGAGGCCACCCTGCGACAAGGAGCCCAAGTGCTTCTTCAGGCCGCCATCGACAACGAAGTCTCCGACTACATTCAAGCCCATCAACATCAGCGTGATGACCAGGGTCATCGCCAAGTCGTTCGCAACGGCCATCTTCCTGAAGCGACAACTTCACTCGTGAGTGGGAAGTTCTCAGACCGGTTTCTCTTTGCCTGGCGTGTCTGTCTGACTGCGTAATAGAGCGATCTTCGCCTTGGATAGTTCAATGCTCAGATCGATCAGTTCGGTGGTCAGTTTCTTGAATTTCTTGTACTCCTCTGTTTCTTTTCGTAGTCCCTTCACGTGGTCTGGCCAGACGTGTTCAGTCCGGCTCCTCATCTTATGCGTGTAGCTCAGTTGGTAATACACGCCGCGCTGGCGTTGTCGATCTCGGTATTGCTTGCTGATGCTCCCAGGCCGCATTGGCCCGATTGCAGCTAACTTTGCCGCAAATTTCTGGACTCTTTTTTCAATGATCTGATCTTTTTCATGGTCATTACCTTATATATGCGAATGTCTAGGAAAATCAAATCATTTGTTATGGATCTCTGGATTTCTTGGTGGAATATCGTCTGTCTTCTGCGACCCGCTTTCTCGAGAGCCCGCACCTTTCTCTGGTTTCTGCTCGTCTTGGCCGCTTTCTCCGTGCGCAATGACCTCCTCGGGGTTTCCAGTTTCGTCCGCGCTCTCGGTTTGTCAGAACACTTCTATGAGCACTTACTCCATTTCTTCCACAGCAATGCCGTGAAGACGGACCGGCTTGCAGAACTTTGGTTCGCCATCGTGATCAAGCACTTCCCTGTCTACAAGATCGGTTGTCGCCCCGTCCTGGTTCTCGACGGCATCAAGAAGTCCAAGGAGGGCCGCAAGATGCCTGCGGTGAAGTATCTGCATCAACAGTCCGAGTCCAATTCCAAGCCTCACTTCATCATGAGCCATTCCTTTCAGGCCTTCGGCGTGCTCTGTCAGGTTGGCGGATACTTCTTCTGCGTTCCGGTCTGTGCACGCATTCACGAAGGTATCGTCACTTCAAACCGCGACAGGAGAACCTTGATCGACAAGGCCAACGAGATGCTCGCATCCGTCTGTAGAGGTCAGGAGTTCGTCTTGCTGGCCGACGCCTACTACGCCAACGGAAAGGTGATCCGGAGCACCAAGGGGCGTTCCGGTGTGCTGGTCACGAGGGTTCGACGCACGACAACCGGCTTTCGGCCTGCGGCAGTGCCACGCAAACGCAAACGCGGACGACCGAAAAAGTATGGCGCTGCGGTGAAGCTCCAGAATGTCTTTGGAACGGGCGGCTTCAGTTCCGTTCCCAGTCCCGTATATGGGGAGAGAAACATCTCTGTCCGGTTCAAGTCGGTGGATCTGTTGTGGAAGCCCGCCGGGGCGATGGTCCGCTTCATTCTCGTCGATCATCCCACGAGAGGGCGGATCATCCTCTTGTCTACCGACCTCACCATGGAAGCTCAGGAGATCATCTTGCTCTACAGTTTGCGTTTCAAGATCGAAGTCGCTTTCAAGCAAGCGGTGCATTCGGTCGGCTCATTCGGATACCATTTCTGGATGGCCGCTATGCGACCGCTCAAGCGTCGCAATGGTAACCAATACCTCCACCGGACTACCGAGAAATATCGCAGACAGGTGCAGAGAAAGATGCACGCATATCATGTGTTTGTGCAGACCGGCATGATCGCTCAGGGCATGTTACAGTACCTTGCCATGACATGTGACGGTCTGGTCTGGAAACACTTTGGAACCTGGATCCGAACCATCCGCCCAGACGTGCTGCCTTCGGAAATGATTGTCTCAGCCGCCTTGAAAAAACACGCTGCCTGGATTTTTGCACCACGGCGGAAAAGGGTTCAGCGTTCCGAAAATTCATCCTTGATAAAATAGACTTCACTCGCTCCGAAGGTTCACGCTTCGCCGCATGATGATCCAGTTACAGAACTTCTCACTCGCGAGTTGAGGTCTCTGAGCACATTTTTCCAGGACAGTTTGCTCTCTCGTTCTCCATCGCTGATGGTTACCAATTCCTTGGTTCCATCGGGTAAGGAGCCGACGATTACGAGAACACATGGGCGGTCGTCATTGAGCCTGACATGGAAGTAGATCCCGTCGGCCCAGAGATAGACGTATTCCTTGTCGCTGAGGTCACGCTCGCTCCATTGCTCGCGTTCTTTCTCCCATTGCTCTTCCTCGTCGAACGATGTTGGCTGCAGAAAGACCCGATGCGTTCTCACCGAGGATCGGCTCTAAGGCTCGACTCATCTCGGAGGTTGAGATTCCTCGCAGGTAGAGTGCCGGGATGAGGGTTGTCCAGTGAAGCGACTCGGCGTAGGTACGGCGGAAGGATGGCGCTGGTGAACCGCTGGCCTGATCGGCGATCATTGATCCTGGGCTGCCGAACAGAAACGTTTCCTATTCCAGTCTGAAGTTGTCGCTTCAGGAAGATGGCCGTTGCGAACGACTTGGCGATGACCCTGGTCATCACGCTGATGTTGATGGGCTTGAATGTAGTCGGAGACTTCGTTGTCGATGGCGGCCTGAAGAAGCACTTGGGCTCCTTGTCGCAGGGTGGCCTCAAGGGCGTTCTGGCAGACGGCGCTTGCTCCTTCCTGGCCGAGGATAGATGCGGATTCGGTGGGGTGGTTGGTGGTTTTCATTGGAGTTCAGTTGTTTTGGTAAATGGTTGAACTCTTCATGATGCCCCGACCGCCCTCATCCACAACTTCCGGTCATTTCTCGCGTGACTCTCGTCCCAAACCACAAATTCCCACTCGAGTTTTCCCGGCAGCATTCTTCGCCATGTTCTGCTGCCGGTTACCAAGCTTCAACGAACTCGAGCAACACCGGAACAAGAGCAGCTGGACCCGTTGGCTCGGTAATCACCGTTTGCCCAGCGCCGACGAACTGGCGTATGTCTCCGAGCGCATCGAGCCTGACAGTGTGCGAGGGTGTCTCGGACACATTTACTTCTGCCTCAAACGCAACAAAATCCTTGCCCCACAGCGCGGTTGGATGCTTGCCGCCGTCGATGGTCACGAAACTCACTGTAGCTACAAACGTTGTTGTCCAAAGTGTCTCCAACGCCGGATCGCCGTCGGAGACGAGGTCAAAACACAGTTCTACCACCGCTTGGTCGCGTTTCAGATTATCTGTGAGGATTTTCAATTGCTTCTCGACGTGGAAATGCTTGAGCCTGGTGAAGACGGAGATCCTGGAGACGACGAAGTCGCTGCGGCTATACGGCTGATAACTCGCGTCCTTAAGGACCACCCACGCTGCTTTGACGTGCTCACTGCCGATGCGCTCTACCTGCGTCCCTCCGTGATCAATCTTCTTGAAGACCACGGCAAATACCTTGTTGCCGTACTCAAGGATAATCAGCCTGAGCTATTGTCCGAAGCCCGCACGCTCCTGCCCCTTGAGGAGCAAGAGCCAGAATCATTTGAGACTCCGGCTGCACCGGGCAAGCCCGCGCGGCACGTTCATTTACAAGAGGCTGAGGGCTTCTGCACTGAATCCGTTCACACTCCTCTTCGCGTTGTTCATTCCCATGAGACTGGCATCCGTCGCGAGCGCGTCGCTGGGGATTGGGTCGAGACTCCCATCGATAGCCACTGGTGGTGGGCGACGACCATGCCCCGCTCAATGGCCGATGCCAAGACCATCTTCCATTTCGGGCACGACCGTTGGAAGGTCGAAAACGAAGGCTTTAACGAACTCTGCTCCCGCTGGCATTCCGGTCATTGCTATCATCATCATCCCAATTCCATTCTCGTTCTGTGGCTGATCATGTTCATGGCCCACGCCGTGTTCCACTGCTTCCACAAGCGCAACTTGAAGCCAGAAGATACGCCGTGGACACACGGCCATCTATTTTGCCCGTCAAATCGCCGCCTCCATGCGAGAGGATCGATGGTGGGCCGCCACCGGCTCCGGGCTGAGGAACGCCCGCCCTGCGCTCTTGGTAACCTTGGGTTCGCGTCCGCCATCGGAGCGGTCTGGCTCCCTGTTGCCTATTGCCGACAGGGGGATCCATTTCGCGGCTCGAGCCCTCCGAAATTCGCCCGAGAACCGCCACACGGAACTGTTCGCCCTCCTAAGCGCCAGCTTCAACACGCTCAACACCCACCAATTCAGGCCATTACGACTCTTTCCGACGCCGTCTTACGGAATCGCTGCACGTGATCAGTGATGCTGGCCATTTCTCGGCCCATGTGTTCCAGTTGTTCGAGGTGGTGATCAAGGATAGTTCGCCTCTCGGAACGGCGCCAGAGGATGGGGCTTGAGCCATTCGCTTGGCTCATGAAGCAGGTGTTAAAGCCCCTCGCCGATGGACGCGTACACAAGGGATGTTTCTACAAGGGGCTGCGCCTGTGCGGGATCGATGGCTCGAAATGGAGCGTCACGAACACGCCGCAGGTTCTGGCTGCCATGAGCAAGGCGGCCTCCAGGAGAATGACCGCCGCCTTTGCGAAAATAGAGATGTGCGCGCTCGTGGAACTTGGCATCCACAACCCGTAGGCGGCGACGGTCGGCCTGAAAGGAGAAGGCGAATGGACCCTGGCCAAAGAACTTCTCGGGAGTCTGCCGAAGAGGAGTCTGCTGATTGTCGACCGGCTTTACGGTTGGGGGAAGTATCTCGACGAACTCGTGAAATCATGCCGGGCGGCACATAGTGAATTGTTGGTGAAGGCACGCGGCAGCAACAAGAGCCATAAGACTGAAAGGCTCTCCGATGGAAGCGCGCTGGTCAGCATCAGGGTGCCCAGAAAGAAGGCTGATGGGCCGCGAGAGAATCAAGGGGAGATCCGTATCCGTGAGATTCGAGGCCGGATCAGGAAGCCGGGGGCACGACAGTGGAGCGAGGTGAGGCTATGGACGACGCTTATTGATGAGCAGGAGTATCCGGCGCAGGAATTGCTGGAGCTCTATGCCCTGCGCTGGGAACACGAGATATTCTACAAGGAACTCAAGCTCCACATGCGCGGGAGTGACGTTCTTCATAGCCATACGCCAGAAACAGCGGCCCAGGAGGTGGCGGCATTGCTCATGGCCTGCTCGATCATCGCGCAGGAGCGATGCGAAGCCGCGAAAAGCGGCAACATCCAGCCGTTGAGCATCAGTTTCCTGAAGACGCTCGACAAAATGAATTCACTATGGGCAGTGTTCGAAGTGTCCGAGGGACTGCTGACCGAAGAGACAAAACAGGAGATGGTAGCGCGAGTCAGAGAATTGATCGTTCGGGAGGCAATACCGAAAAGACGACAAAGGAGTTGCCCGCGCAAAGTCCGCCAACCGGTGACGAGTTGGCCTAGGCTAACAGAAAACGACTCTCGTGAGGGCGAGTTCCTGCTGGAGATTGTTAGCTTTCCCTAAAGGCATTGGCCCTAACCAGGTGGCGCCCATGTCGAGGTCCGCTTGATAGCCGGAGACGTGCTTGACGTGATCGGCCTGACAACGGAACTGGATCCCCGAATTGGCGGCGGGCGCCCCGTGAAGCTGGAATTGAAGACGGAGCTCAAAATCGACGAGTTCGCCACCCCGCCAGATGAGCCAGGTATTGTGGTTCAGAGTGGTGCCGGGCGGAATCTCACCGACGATGGCACCTTCTTCGACCCGCCATGCATTTTCCTCAAACTCCCAACCGTCCAGCGTACGACCGTCGAAGAGAGATTTCCAGTGGCCGGGTTGAGCGGAAATGAGGGCAAGGCTGCTCTGAAGGAGAGCGAGAACGAAAACGGGAATCGGGGTGAACAAGGACGTCTTCACCCGCCCAGTGTAAGAAGACGCCGCGAGGGGCGCAAGGGGAGGAAAGGGGGAGACAGCGATTCCGTAAGACGGCGTCGGAAAGAGTCGTAATGGCCTGAATTGGTGGGTGTTGAGCGTGTTGAAGCTGGCGCTAAGAGGGCGAACAGTTTCGTGTGGCGGTTCTCGGGCGAATTTCGGAGGGCTCGAGCCGCGAAATGGATCCCCCTGTCGGCAATAGGCAACAGGAAGCCAGACCGCTCCGATGGCGGACGTGAACCCAAGGTTACCGAGAGCGCAGGGCGGGCGTTCCTCAGCCCGGAGCCGGTGGCGGCCACCATCGATCCTCTCGCATGGAGGCGGCGATTTGACGGGCAAAATAGATGGCCGTGTGTCCACGGCGTATCTCTGGCTTCAAGTTGCGCTTGTGGAAGCAGTGGAACACGGCGTGGGCCATGAACATGATCAGCCACAGAACGAGAATGGAATTGGGATGATGATGATAGCAATGACCGGAATGCCAGCGGGAGCAGAGTTCGTTAAAGCCTTCGTTTTCGACCTTCCAACGGTCGTGCCCGAAATGGAAGATGGTCTTGGCATCGGCCATTGAGCGGGGCATGGTCGTCGCCCACCACCAGTGGCTATCGATGGGAGTCTCGCCCCAATCTCCAGCGACGCGCTCGCGACGGATGCCAGTCTCATGGGAATGAACAACGCGAAGAGGAGTGTGAATGGATTCAGTGCAGAAGCCCTCAGCCTCTTGTAAATGAACGTGCCGCGCGGGCTTGCCTGGTGCAGCCGGAGTCTCAAATGATTCTGGCTCTTGCTCCTCAAGGGGCAGGAGCGTGCGGGCTTCGGACAATAGCTCAGGCTGATTATCCTTGAGTACGGCAACAAGGTATTTGCCGTGGTCTTCAAGAAGATTGATCACGGAGGGACGCAGGTAGAGCGCATCGGCAGTGAGCACGTCAAAGCAGCGTGGGTGGTCCTTAAGGACGCGAGTTATCAGCCGTATAGCCGCAGCGACTTCGTCGTCTCCAGGATCTCCGTCTTCACCAGGCTCAAGCATTTCCACGTCGAGAAGCAATTGAAAATCCTCACAGATAATCTGAAACGCGACCAAGCGGTGGTAGAACTGTGTTTTGACCTCGTCTCCGACGGCGATCCGGCGTTGGAGACACTTTGGACAACAACGTTTGTAGCTACAGTGAGTTTCGTGACCATCGACGGCGGCAAGCATCCAACCGCGCTGTGGGGCAAGGATTTTGTTGCGTTTGAGGCAGAAGTAAATGTGTCCGAGACACCCTCGCACACTGTCAGGCTCGATGCGCTCGGAGACATACGCCAGTTCGTCGGCGCTGGGCAAACGGTGATTACCGAGCCAACGGGTCCAGCTGCTCTTGTTCCGGTGTTGCTCGAGTTCGTTGAAGCTTGGTAACCGGCAGCAGAACATGGCGAAGAATGCTGCCGGGAAAACTCGAGTGGGAATCTGTGGTTTGGGACGAGAGTCACGCACCCGCAGCCTCCACTGTTGGCGGAGGCTGAAAATCTTGTCCGCGTAAGTTAGTAGTCGCGTGAGAATGGTCGCTTCTTTTTTGGTGGAGAATTGCGCCCGGACTTGGCTTTGCCGGCTGATTTCTTACCGGTCTTGCCCTTCTTCTTGGCGGAGCTACTCGCCGCTCTGGCCTTGGTTTTTGCCTCCTCGAGTCGGAGGCGCCCCTGCTCGTCGAGGGCTTCCAGCAGAGCATTCGCCTTCTGGAAATCATCGATCCAGCGTCTCGCCTGAGCTTCCAACGGTCTGGGGACGTGCAGCATGGTGGTCTTGCCCTTGCGAGTCTGACCGATGGCCAAGGAGCGATGGCGCAAGGAGTCGTCGGAAGCGCAACGGCAAGTGGGCTTGCCGCATTTACGAGAGAGTTCGATGGGCGAGCCGTGAAGGAAGCCTTCGGCCTGGTCGAGGAGCTGGCGGAGGCGGCTGCGAATCTGGCGTTCGGTGGGGGGCAGGGAGTTTCTGCTTGGCATGAAGGTCGGCTCGTTCGGCGCACTGTAATATAAGACTATTACAGAAACAAGCTTAAAAAAGATGAAATAACGAATGCGAATTTGCCATGGGGTCAAAAATGGGCGCTGCCGATCCGAATTACCCAAAAATACAGGGCTTGAGCCGCCTCAGCCGCCTATCTTACGGAATCGCTGAGGGGGAGATGGCTGTTTGGCCGGACCGGCTCAGAGTGGCAGGTCGTAGGCTCGACCGTCGCGTTTTTCGTAGAAGTGAATGAAGGCCCGGTTGGCCACGGCGTAGCCTCCAGAGGTGGGATAGTCTCCGGTGAAATACCAGACGCCCGAATTCTCCGGCAAGGCCTTCTTCAAATTCTCGATGGTCTGGAACATCACCTGAACCTCGCCGTGCCAGGACGTGCCCTGCGGAGCCACCATTTGGCTCACTTGCGCGGAGATTTCTTCATCCGTGAACGGCTCGTAAATCCGCTGCACAACGTTGCGCACCTTATCGGGTGGCTTCTCCAGCTCGTCCAGGCACTCTTGGTAGACATCGTAGACCAATGAATAGTCGCCGTGGGCTTTTAGCAGGTTGATGGCCGCCTGGAAGGCGATGAACTTTCCGAGTTCCGACATGTCAATCCCGTAACAGTCCGGGTAACGGATCTGGGGCGCCGTGGAGACGATGACGATCTTTTTGGGGTTGGTCCGCGAAAGAATCTTGAGGATGGATTGGCGAAGGGTCGTGCCACGGACGATGGAGTCGTCGATCACGACCAGGTTATCCTGAGGTTGCACGACTCCATAGGTGATGTCGTAAACGTGTGAGACCAGCTGGTTGCGGCCTTTTTCCTGGCTGATGAAGGTGCGGAGCTTGATGTCTTTCTGGGCGATCTTTTCGTCGCGCGGCCAGTTGCGCAGAATCAGGTCGTTGATGAGTGCTTCATCGATTCGTTGCTCTGCCAGGGCCTGGAGGAGCCCCTCTTTGACTTCCTGGCGCCGGTGTTTGCGCAGACCCTCCATCATGCCGTAGTAGGCGACCTCGGCGGTGTTGGGGACAAAGCTGAGCACCGTGTTTTCGAGATCGCTGTCGATGGACTGAAGGATCTGGGGCACCAGGGCTTCGCCCAGTGCTTTGCGTTCCCGGTAGATGTCCGGATCGTTGCCACGAGAGAAGTAGATTCGCTCGAAGGAACAAGGAGTGGCGGGCCGCGGCGGATAAAACTCCGAGAAGTGGACACTCCCTGAGGCCTTGACGACGGCCACCGTGCCGGGTGTCAGTTCGTGGACTTCGTCCTGTTCGGCGTCGAAGGTGGTCATCAAGGCCACGCGTTCGGAGGCGAAGGCGATCAATTCGTCGGAATGATAGTAGAAGCAGGGCCGGATGCCGTGGGGGTCGCGCAGGACGAAGCCGTCGCCGTTGCCGATGGCGCCGAAGATGGTGTATCCGCCGTCCCACACTTCTGCCGAAACCTTGATGAGTCCCTGGATGTCGAGGCGCCGACTGATTTCTCCGGGAATCTCCCGGCCGGGCAGGCCCTGGTCGCGCAATGCTCGATAGAGATCGGTGTGCTGCTCATCGAGGTGGAAGCCGATCTCCTCGAGGACGGTTTGGGTGTCGGTTCCGAAGACCGGGTGCTGTCCGCGCTCCACCAACTGGTCGACCAGCTCCGACGCGTTGGTCATGTTGAAATTCCCGCAGACCATGAGGGTCTTGGTCGGCCAGTTGCTGCGGCGAATGAACGGATGACAGGAACCCTCGTTGAAAAGGCCCGAGGTTCCGTAGCGAAGATGACCGACGAGGAGCTCGCCACCGAAGTCGAAGTGGTTTTTGACGCTCTCCGGGTCCTGGGGATCGATGATGCCTTTCTCGCAGAGCTCGTCGAACTTGGACAACTCGCGGTTCACGACCAAGGAGAGTGAGTCCCGTCGAGTGGAGCGGCGCCGGAACATGTAGGATTGACCGAGCGGTACGTGGAGTTTCTGGCAGCCGATGCCGACGCCGTCCTGGCCGCGATTGTGCTGCTTCTCCATGAGGAGAAAAAGCTTTTGAAAGCCGTAGAGGGCGCGGTCGTACTTGTCCCGAAAATAGGCCAGCGGCTTCAGCAGCCGAATGAAAGCGAGGCCGCATTCGTGCTGAAAACGGTCACTCATATTCGGGCTCCCTCCACCTGAAGCTCGCTGGGAGTGACCTCGCCGAGGAGCGTGCTTCGGGGAAGCGTGCCGAGCGCGGTGTCCGCCTGGTCAGGCGACACGGCCACCACCCAGCCGAAGCCCATGTTGAAGGTACGGATGGCCTCCGCCTCCTCAAGATGATGGAGGACACGCTGAATGGGCTCATTCTTCCAAACCGGGAGACGCAGTCGCATGCCCTTCCCGTCTAACAAGCGCTCCAGGTTTTCCGGCAATCCGCCTCCCGTGATGTGCGCCATGGCCTTGGGGACGATGCCGGCCTCCTTGAGAGCCGCGCACTCGCCATGGTAGAGCCGGGTGGGCGCCAGGAGGGCGCGCATCTCCTCCTCGGAGTAGGTGAGAGTTTTCTCATCAAGCACCCGGCGAACCAGGCTCCAGCCGTTGGCGTGGAAACCATCGGAGGCACAGCCGATGAGAACGTCGCCCACCGCCAAAGTGGCAGGGTCAATCAGGTCGCGTTTCTCGGCGGCGCCGATGCAGAAACCGGACAGCTCAATCATGCCTTCCTCCACCATGTCCGGCATTTCGGCGGTCTCGCCGCCCGCCAGAATGCAGTCACAGGCTTCCAGGTAATCGACCATGCCGGCGATCACGCGCACGATCTTGGACTTATCGATCTTCCCGACCCCGACGTAGTCGAGAAAGAGGATGGGGTCGGCCCCGCTGGTGAGAACGTCGTTGACGTTCATGGCCACGATGTCCTTGCCGGCGATCTCCAGTTCATCGTGGGCGAGGAGAAGCTTGAGTTTCGTCCCCACGCCATCGCAGCCCGTGAAGATCACGGGTTCCTTGTAGCCGCTGAGGTCGAAGCCCGCGGCGAAGAGACCGAAACTTTGAAAGAGCTTGCGCTTGGCCTCGGTGCGCAGGCGAAGCTGTCCGATATCTCCCACCAGGGACGCGGCCTCTTCGATGTCGACGCCGGCATCTTTGTATGTCAGGGCTTTGCTCATGAGGGAAGGGAAAAGGGTGGCGAGGGCGCGGGCGTCGGATCAGATGGGATCGGTTGCTTAGGCGGCGATGGTCTCGTGAATGGACTGGAAGAGGTAGTGCCCCCAGCCGTGTTCCGCGCCGCTGAAGTCGCGGTCGTAATGCTGCTCCCGGTAGATGAAACGCTCGGGATGCGGCATGAGTCCGAGCGCGCGGCGCTCGGTATCCTGCAGGCCGGCGATGCTCTCGTAAGAGCCGTTGACTCCCTCTGCGCCGTAAGTGATCGCCGCCAGGCCGTCCTGGACGTAGCGTGCCGCGTCTTCCGGGGCGCGGGTGACCAGCCGCCCCTCGCCATGCGCGATGGGCAGTTCAAAATCGGCCGGCAGGCGATGCAGAAAGGGGGAGTCGGCGACTCGCTTCACCAGCGGGACCCATTGGCAAATGAAGCGTTCACTGACATTGTCCACAAGGCTGCCCAGCGGGAGAATGCCCAGGCGCATGAGGATCTGAAAGCCGTTGCAGATGCCGAGGAGGTATCCGCCGCCATCGCGGAATCGAGTGAGGGCGTCGCCCAGACGGCGTTCGATCTCGAGTTCGGCGAAGCGAGCGGCCATCACGTAGTCCCCATAGCTGAATCCTCCTGACAAGACCACCAACTGCGAACGGTCGATGTGCGACTGGGTCGCGCGAGTGATCGGCACGATGGGCGCCTCGAACCCCACTTCGCGAAGGGCCCGGGCCGTTTCCTCGTCGGCGTTGGTACCGGGGAACTTTAGTAGTAGGGCGTGAGGCCGTGTTGCCATCTTTCTTTGAGGGACGTTAGGTCTGCTTCGAGGTGATCCTTGATGATGAGCTTGCGATGGGCGTCTGTGGTGCGTCCGATGCGCCGGGCGTCGTCGCCGAACTGCCGCTCGATGGTCGCGGCGTCTTCCGGAGCGACTTCCAGGACGAGGCAGCCCGGCGTCTCGGCGAAGAGCTGTTCGACGGTGAAGGAAGCGTCGATTTCCACGCCCGCCACCATGGAGAAGGCCATTTCGGCGAGAGTGCTCGCCAGGCCGCCCTCGCTCAGGTCGTGAGCCGAGAGGATCCGGCCCTCGGTGGCGACATGGTGGAATTTCTCGTAGCGGACGAAGTTGGCCTGGAGGTTGCAGGAGGGCACACGAGCATGGGAGAGGCCCTGCAGTCGGGCGGCCACGCTGCCCCCGAGGTCGCCGCCGAGCGTGCCTAACAAGAAAAGGGCACTGTCGCCCCGGCGGAGCGAGCTGCCGATCACCGCTTTCCGGCTTTCCACGATACCCACGCCGGAGACGAGAAGGGTCACGGGAATGGATATCGGGCCTTCGTTGGTTTCGAAATAGTTGTAGAACGAGTCCTTGCCGGAAACGAAGGGGGCTTGGTAGGCCAGCGCGGCCTTGGCCATGCCCTTGGTGGTCTCGACGAGGCAACCGAGTTCGCGGGGATCGTCGGGATTCCCCATGCAGAAGTTGTCCAGGAGAGCGAGGCGATGCGGATCGGCTCCGCAGAGGACCAATTGGCGCACGCATTCATCCACACAGGCCATTCCCATCTCGAACGGCGCGGTCTTGCCCCACTCTGGAAGCAGCGAAAGCGCCAGAGCCATCATCGGCTGGCTGCCGTCGACGTGAATGACCGAGCCGTCTTGCGGGGCATCGCCGCAGGCACCGGCCAGGGGTTTGAGGAAGGTGTTGCCCTGCACTTCGTGGTCGTATTCGCGAATGATTGGCTCGCGTGACACCACGGCGAAGTCACCGAGAACCTTTTCGAGAATCTCCAGGCTGTCGCCTCTTAGGTGGACGTCATCCTCGAAGGGAAGCGCCTCCCAACGGCTGGCCCGCTTTTGGCGCGGCGCTTCGTGGAGTTTCTGACAGTCCAGCTCGCAGACGAGTTCGCCATCATGCCAGACCTTGAGGATACCGCTGCCGTCCGCGTGCCCGAGGACGACGCACTCCGTCTCGTAGGTCCGGGCGAGTTCTTGCAAATCGGCGAGGGCGGATTCTTCGACGGCCAGCACCATGCGTTCCTGGCTTTCTGAGAGGAAGATTTCCCAGCTCACGAGGCCCGGTTCCTTGAGGGGCGCGCGTTCGAGAAAGAGTTCGCCTCCCGTCTCGCTGAGCATCTCTCCGGCGGCGCTCGAGAAGCCGCCCGCGCCGCAGTCGGTGATGAACGCGATGAGACCGCGTTCCCGCGCTTCCATGACGAAGTCACTGACCTTTTTCTCCTCGATGGGATTGCCGATCTGCACGGCTTGCTGGTCTTCCTCGTGGGAATCGGTGGTGAGGCTGGCGGAGGAGAAAGTGGCTCCGTGGAGGCCGTCTCGCCCCGTGCGGCCGCCCACGGCCACGATCTGATGCCCCGGCTTGACCTCCTTCTCGATGTCTTCGATGGGGATCGTGCCCACCGTGCCGCAGAAGACGAGGGGATTGTATATGTAAGCGGGGTCGAACTGAACCGCGCCGGCCACGGTGGGGATGCCCATGCGATTGCCGTAATCGCGCACGCCTCGGACGACGCCTCTCATGATGCCCAGGGGATGGAGAACGTCGTCGGCCTTGATTTCATCGTTCTTCGTGTCCGGACTGCCGAAGCAAAAGACGTCGAGCGAGGCCACGGGCTTGGCGCCCTTGCCGGCACCGAGGATGTCGCGGATCACGCCGCCCAGACCGGTGTTGGCGCCGGCGTAGGGTTCGATGGCCGAGGGGTGGTTGTGGGTCTCCACCTTGAGGCAGACCGCCACTTTCTCATCGAGCCGGACGAAGCCGGCGTTGTCCACGAAGGCCCCGAGAATGAAGTCCGGCTTGTCCTTCCAGATCGCTTCCGTGACTTCCTTAATGTAGGTCTTGAAGAGTCCGTCGACCATCTCCTTCTTGCCGTCGCACTCGTGCTCGATGAGGGCCCCGAAGATGCGATGTTTGCAGTGTTCGCTCCAGGTCTGGGCGATCACCTCCAGCTCGACGTCGGTCGGGTCTCGCCCGGCCTCCTTGAAGTAGTCCTGGACAGCCTCCATGTCGGCACGGGAGAGCGAGAGCTTCATGTCCGTGCTCAGACGCTCGAGTGCCGGCCCGTCCAGTGAACGGATCTCCAGATGGCGGTAGGTGGGGGTGGACTTAGGCGCAGCGAGAGTCATCCGTCACGTTCCAGGTGTGAATCGCAGGATTCACGATGTCTTTGATGAAAGGTTTGGGCGAGACGTCGTGGGTCTCACCGAAGATGTAGAGTCGCTTTTCGATCTTCAAGGACTCGATGTTCAGCTCGTCGCCGGCGACTTCGCGGTGATAGGTGAGAATGGTTTCCTTCTCCAGATCGAGGGCTCCGGGTTTCATTCCGTAATCGAGCATGAACCGCCAGCCCTCGTAAATGGGGGCGCCGTGCACGTGGAGATCCTGGCAAACCTCGTCGACCAAGACCTTGCGCACGAATTCTGTGAGAGCGGCTTCTTTCCCGGCGAATTCGAAAAGGTGGCGCTGGGTTCGCCGGTAGGTGAGCGGTTCCTTCAAGGGGGCGTAGAGCAGCCCTTGGCAGCTCTTGGGTTGGGCCAGGCGAGGAGAGACTTCAGCTGTGAACCGCATCTTTCGCGCGCTTTAAGACTTCCGCGTAACTTTCCATGACATTGCCCAGATCACGGCGAAAACGGTCCTTGTCCATCTTCTCTCCCGTCTCGAGATCCCACAGGCGGCAGGTATCCGGCGTGATCTCGTCCGCCAGAATGATGGTGGAGGGATCCGAGGCGAGCCGCCCGAACTCCAGCTTGAAATCGATGAGGTTGAGACCGGGCTTGGCGAAGAATGCCTTGAGAATCGCGTTGATGCGCAGAGCATCGGCCTTGATCTGAGCGAGTTCCCCGGGCTTGGCCAGGTCCATGGCCCGGACGTGATCGTCGCTGATCATCGGGTCGCCCAGGTCGTCGTCTTTCAAGAAATACTCCACGATGGGCTCCTTGAGCTTCGTTCCCTCCTCGAACCAGGTGCGTTTGCACAGGCTGCCCGCGGCCACGTTTCGCACAACCACTTCAACTTTGATGATTTCCACATTCTTGACGATCATGTGGGTTTCATCGACTTGTCTAACAAAGTGGGTGGCGACGCCTTCTTTTTCCAGCAGCTGCATGAGCAGCAGGCTCAGGGCCTGGTTCATCCGGCCTTTGTTTTCGAAAAGAGCGTGTTTTTGCCCGTTGAAGGCCGTGGCATCATCCTTGAACTCCATGAGCAGCTCGTCGGGCTGCGCGGTGTCGTAAAGCCGTTTGGCCTTACCTTCGTAGAGTAGTTTCATGGACGCGACGATGCGCCCGATTTACCCGGACGTGACGGCTTCGTCAAGGGCGAATCGGGACCTTTGGCGGCCGGGGTTTACGGAAGTTCGGAGACTCGGGGCGAGTTGTCCGGATTCGGCTGAGCGGGAGCGTTGCCTTCGCCTGGGAAAACCTCTAGAAGACGCTGATGAACGGAATCCCCGAAGTGGATCTTTCTCCGGAAGCCCTGCGCGCGGGCGCCGAGGCGGAAACCGGTCTGCAGGCGTGGGGATCGGAAGCCTTTGTCGAACCGCTAACGCTATACTTGAAGTCGGTCGAGGAGAGCGCCGGCTTCCACGCCCAGGGTCGCTTCGTGTTGTGGCGCATCCTCATGCGTCTGCTCAGCAACCGCTTGCGAATGGCGAGGGATTTCGCGAGCCATCCCGAGATTCTGGAAACGGACATCCCTCGGCCCCTCTACGTCATCGGTTTGCCTCGCACGGGCACGACGCTGTTGCACAACTTGCTGGCCTGTGATCCAGCCGCGCGATCGATCCGGTTGTGGGAAGGGCTGTTTCCCTCGCCGCCACCCGAGGCGGCGGCCCGAGAGGACGATCCTCGCATCGCCCAGGCGACCGAACTGGTGGGGGCTTTCAATCACCTGGCACCCAGACTCGCCAGCATTCACCACCTGAATCCCACGGGCCCCGAGGAGTGTCTGTGGTTGATCGAGCACACCTTCGTCGACTTCATTCATGAACTTCGGGCCCATGTGCCGGCGTATTCCGAGTGGCTCACCGGGCACGAAGCCGATGCCTCGGTCTATCGAGAGTACCGGCAGATGTTGCAACTGCTGGGGTGGAAGTCACCGGGCAAGCACTGGGTTTTCAAAGCGCCGAGGCACTTGATGGGATTGGCGGGCCTGCTGGAAGTGTTTCCCGAGGCGCGGATCATTCAAACTCACCGGGACCCGCGGGAGGTCCTGCCATCCCTCTGCAGTCTCTGCGAGGTGGATCGCCAGATCTTCACCGCGGATCCCGATCGCCGGGTCATCGGGGATTTCTGGCTGAACCGGCTCGGTCGGGGCTTTGCCACGGCCATGGAGGTACGGGAGCGCGACGATCCCGGACGTTATGGGGATGTCTCCTATCGGGAACTGACGAGCGATCCCATCGAGGCCGTGCGGCGGATCTACGGGGTACACGGGTACCCGTTCACCGAGGCATTTGAACAGAACATGCGCGACTGGCTGACGGCGAACCGCCAGCACAAGCACGGGGTGCACCGCTACACGCTCGAGGATTACGGCTTGCACGAGGCGACGATGAACAACGTATTCGCGCCCTACCGAAAGCGATTCGGATTGTGAGAGGGTAGGTAGGCCAGCGAATCGATGAGCGAATGAGAAAGCGGTTTCCAAACACCAACACGGAGAACGAATGGATGGGCGCATGAAGGACGAAAGAGCAGAGACTTCAGGCGCCGCCTGGGCGGCCCTGATGGATTACCTGAAGGAAGCCGGTGAGATGATCGTGGAGAGGTGTGGAGGGGATCCGGTTGGGGAAGCGGAAGGGTGTCGTTTCCTCGGCCGCTTGTGGGCATCGATGCGCCTCTTCTTGATCGAGCAGGATCCGGCGCGGCCGGACTTCGTTCCCGTGATGACTTCGACGCGCAAGTTCTTCGCCGACAACCCGGACACGCTTTATCATCGGGCCGCCGTGCGGGAAGATCTTCGCTACCGTGTGACCGGCCGACGTGGCGACTGTGCCTATCTGTCGTTTTGCCTCTACGCGGTGGGTCCCGAGGGAACGCGCATCGTTAGTGATTTGTCAGACCGGGATCTCGAGACGGACGCAGACGGGCGTTTCGAAGTGATCCTGTCCAGGGAACGCGATGAAGACCTGCCCGAGGGGAATTGGATGAAGTTGGAACCCGGGGTCCGTTCCCTCGTGGTGCGACAGTATTATTTGAATCGTGAACGGGAGACGCCAGCCAGCTACGAGATCTCCTGTGAGTCCTCGCCCGAGACCGTGGCGTCCACTCTTTCCGGCGCCACTTTCCGTGCCCTGCGAAACACCCTGGAGCGGGCGGTTGGCGCCACCCTCAAAGCCGGCGATGTCTGGTCTTCAGAGGCAAACACGGTCAGTTTCGCGAGCGATGCTGCGGGGGTGGCGGACCTTTTTCCGACACCCGACAACCAGTACGCGGGCGGCTGGTTTTCTCTCGAGTCGGGGCAGGGATTGCAACTGATCCTCGAGCCGCCCGATTGCCGCTACTGGAACGTGCATCTGATGAGCCGCTGGCTGGAATCGTTCGACCCGCAGCGAGGCCCGGTGAGTCTCAACAAGGCACAAGCGGTCTTGGAAGCTGACGGGAGCGCCCGATTCGTCATCGCGGGCAGAGATCCCGGCGTGCCCAATTGGCTGGACACGGGCGGACGTCCGGAAGGTTTTTTTGTCTTCCGCTGGCTGCAAGCTCCGGAAGCCCCGGCGACGCCGCAATGCCGGGTGATTCCCATTGCATAAAGGCCTCTTCAGCAGAATCTGTGGGTGCCCAGGCGGCGCGATTCACCTAGAATCCTGACCAGCAACAAGTTATATCCAATCTTAATGGGCATCAAAGTTGTGGCAACAAGCCAGCTGCCCATCCAAACCTCGGATTTGCGAGGACAACGCTTGCGCCGGGGCTGCCCCTGGTAGGGCTCAGCCCATGAAACAAGTAGTTTCAGCAGTTCTGGGGTCCAGGGGCAGCGGGACCCGGCGTCCAGCGTTCCCGGAGCAAATCCGGAATTTCACCCACAGATTCTGCTGAAGACCCGCATAAAGTGAAGTGAAGTCTAACGAACGACAAAAATCTGAGTCCATGATGTTTTGCCTGAAAGCGAGTTCGTGTCCCGGGAGTGATCGTCGTTCTGTAGGGATAAAGTTCGCGGATCGATGGATTGATGGTAGGTGGATGGCCGCTTTTGTCTTGCTTTTCGGGTGCGTTTTGACTCTTCCGAATTGCCGGGAAGTCAAGCCGGGGGGCCGTGCCTACTTAGATTTGGACGAGATTTTGGAGTCGTCTATGGTAGAGGGTTGGACCGTTTTGGCGGAGCCTTCGGTGGAGGGTCCGTTTCGAGTGGGAACGGAGATTCAGACCGCCGCGCCGGGAGAGCCGCTCAGAAGTTCCTTTCATTCGTCGGGAAAATACTATCAATTTTACTACTCTGGCAATGAAGGCGCTCACATCCGCGCGATCTCGCTGGAGACGAAAGATGGCAAGCTCTACGTCCTGGCGCTGCGGTCCACGGAATCGAAGCCCTCGACCGATGCCGAGTCGGTATCGGTGACGGAGCCGTGATGGAGGGACGGCCTCCCCGCCGTCCGCAGTGCGACGATGGGGCCACTTCGCCGGAAGGGCGGTCGGGTTTGACCATCCTGGAGGCGATGTAGACCGCGGACATGAGTGTCCGCGCCAAGGAGGCGCCGCTACTGATCGGGTCGAGGCGGCAGGATTGCGCCTGCCGCCCCTCCCACACCACCGGACATGCGGGACCGCATCCGGCGATTGGATCCATTTGGTTTTAACTCTTGAGGTCTGATGGCATCAGGAACCCGTAGCGTCTCAGAGTTCGGTTGTTGAGGGCTTCGTGCATGACAGGGTTGCCCGCCATGCGCCACGCTCCACGACTGCTCCTCCCGACGATGGCTCGACTCGGCGGTAGGCCGAGTCGGCGCAGGGCGGATTCCCGTCCCTTGCTTTTATGCCAACGTTGCCAAAAGCATTTGCGAATGTGGCGACGGATCTACGGTTCTTTCCGGTAGATGTCCCGTCGCCATTCGCAGCGCCGGTAGTAGCCCCACCAGCCGTTCACGTAACTTCGCCATTGGTCGCGCAGTTGCTCGCTGGTCAGTGGTTGCCGGGCGTTCCAGAGTTCTCTCACGCGGTCTTCAAACCGGGTGAGGCTTGCAGGAGCAATCCCGATGAGCAGCGCGCTGGTGATGATGAACCCCAGGAACTTCCGTTCCCAAGGCCTCCCCACGCGGGCTTGGGCGACGGGGACGATCAATGCCAATAGGAACCCCAGGAACTTCCGTTCCCAAGGCCTCCCCACCCCGCTTTTGCTCTCGCTGACCTCCAGCCGGAGGTGGCGCTTGATCCAGCCAGTGAGGCTGGCAAGCACACGCTCCGCGGCGGCTTGGCTCTTTACGTAAATGTTGCAGTCATCGGCGTAGCGGGCGAATCGCAGTCCGCGTTTCTCCAGCTCCTTGTCCAGCGCGTCGAGGTAGATATTGGCCAGTAGCGGCGAAAGCGGGCCGCCTTGCGGCGTTCCTTCTTCGCTGCTGACCTTTAACCCGTCGGGCATCACCACCCCGGCTCGCAGGTATTTGCCGATGAGCTTCATCACGGCTTTGTACCCTATCACGGTCCCAATTTTACTCATCAGGATGTCGTGGTTCACCTTGTCGAAGAACTTGGTAATGTCCATGTCGACGACGTGGGTAAACCCCTCCCGGGCAAAGCTCTGGGCGGCTTCCACCGCATCGTGGGCGCTGCGTCCGGGACGAAATCCGTAACTGCTTTCGCTGAAACGGGGTTCGAACACCGGCCGGAGCACCCCGAGCAGAAGTTGCTGCACGAAGCGATCTTGCACGTTTGGGATGCTCAGCGGGCGGGTTTCGCCGCTGGGCTTGGGGATGTCTCGACGCTTTGCAGCGCCGGGCTTGTAGCTGCCCTCTAGCAGCCTCTTCTTGATCACTTCGCCATGGATGGCGAGGTGTGCTCTGAGTTCGTCGGCCCTCATGCCGTCGGGGCCGGGTGCCCCGTCATTACGCTCAACGGCGTAAAGAGCGGCTCCCCAGTTTCCCGACCTGATGGCCTTCTCCATCAGTCCCTCCAGCTTTGCTGTCCGTTCGCGGTTCACGCGCACCTCCAGGAGTTCCTCTCTCCGCAGGGCTTGCCGCGACTGCATCGCGTGGGCTCTTTGGGTTCGCCCAGGAATTCGGGATCCTTTGTCCGTAAGTCCTGCTGACGTCGGGGCGTATTCTGCCCTGGGGTGCAATGCTCCGTAGAGCGCTGCTGTTGGTTCCTTCCGCCCTTCACAGGAGAGAGTTTTCCGGTTTCACAGTTTCCACGGGCTTCTTCCAGCCCCCGGCTCTGCTCTCTGCTACTATGGCTTCTGCTGACTTCTCTCCTGCTCTCACAGGAGAGATCTCCCCGGGTAAGGTCCTCAACTTTCTCCGCATCCCATCCGGCTCTACTTGCTGTGTCTTGATGAGCTTTGGGCTTCGCGTTTACTAGCACGCTCGCCGCCCACAGCCTGCCTCGCTGCCGGTTCGTGTTCCTATGGCCGCGGATTTGCCTGCCGCTTCCTTCAGCTCCACCCTCGCGGGCGTCGCCTTGCGGTTTAGCTACGGTTGCTCTCATCAGCTCCGATGTCATCGTTTCATGTCATTAGTTAAGGCCCATGCCGGGCACACTAGCCGGGGATGCCATCCCCGGGCGGTGCGACGATTTGGCCACAATGGCAGGGATCCGGTCGCGGCACAGCGCGACCTTCCCGGGCAGCGCGATCCGTTGGCCATCCTGGGCAAAGCTCTGCCTGAAGAGGTGCGACGGTCAGTCGATCTTGGTCTCCGCTTGGCTCTTGGCACGCAGCGCCTCCAAAAATCCGAGACGCACGGGTTGGGGCGCCGACCTGCCGGTGAGGGCGTCGACCATGCGAAACTGGAGGCGACTGCTCCCTGGTCGACCCTTCGCTTGATACACCACCCAGTAGGGATAGTGGACGACGTCATCCACACGGGGATCGAGACTCTCCCGGGACCTCACCAGGCGAGCGAGGCGCCACTGCACGAGGGATTCCCGCACGCGCCGGAGCGTCTCGTCCTCGTCCAGCGAGTAGGAAAACTCGGCGACGATGCGTTCCCTTGAGAAACCCTCGTCGTCGATGGGATTCACCAGCCCGGCGTAGGCGTTGACGAGAAACATCGGCTTCGAATCTCTTGAGAGACCGAGGGAGACTTTTCGGCAGGGAAGGTGAATGAGTTCAGGAGACCTTTCAAAAGCGGGACGAGGGCGGCGATAGAATCGGAACCGTGGCCTCTGGAGAGCCGTGGCTTCCGCGGCGGTGATCACGGCCCCGTAGGCTTGGCCGTTCATTCCTTCTCGGCGGGCGATCGGCCACCCTTCAAATGCCTCGCAATCAGGATGCCGGCCGTGCCGACCACCAGTAGGATCAGGCCGGAGGCCAGCGTGACGAGTTTCTCGACTCCCGTTTGCGGCCAGAATAGGCCCGCCAGAACCAGCACACCGAAAATCACGAAGAAAATGCCTAACAAACCGAGCACCCAGGCATCTCTCTGGGCGAATTGAGCCGCGTCATCTTCTTGGTTCATGGTGGGATCGTTGATGGGTTTTAGGAAAATGTCAAAATATCAGGTAGATCATCAAATAAGGAACGAGCACGAGGATCACTCAGATCCGCAGGTCGCAGCGGTGCCCGCTTGAGGGGGCGCCGCGATAGATCGATTCTCGGGTCAGGCGCAGCGTCCACAGGGAACCGGCGAGAAGGAAGAGACAGATGCTGAGACGCCACATGACCGGTGGAACACCGTCCAGCGCTGCGTGCAAGGGATCGAGGACGAGCTTGAGCGGGGCGACCATCAAGCGTTCAAGGGTGGGGATCACTAGATCCTGCAATAAAGAATCGTTGGCTTCACTCATGAAGACGCTCCCTCAGAAGTTTTTGAGTTTCCTCGTCGATCTCGATCCAGCCCCAGACCAGACCGCGAAGGCGCTCGGTGAGAGGCGGCGCGGTGAATCGGCTCACCAGAGCGGTGACGACAAGGGAGTAGATGAAGGCCCAGAAAGCGACGAAGAGGAAGGGATCTTTTGAGGGGAAGAGCGAACCGCCGACCAGGTTCAGGGCGCTGGCTAACAAGACACCCGTGACCAAGCCCACAATCGCGCCCGTGGTGTTGGTGCGTCTCCAAAATATGCCGAGGATCAGCAGGGCGAGCGTGGGGCTCTGGAATAGGCTGAACATCGTCTGCATAGCGGAGTAGATCGTTTCGAATTGATCGATGACCGGGGCGATCAGGCCGGCCGCGACGATCAAGAGGATGGTGAGCACGCGTCCGAGGATGAGGCAGCGCGTGGCCGAGGCCGGGTGGCCGCGGCGCCATTTGACCCAGGGACGGTAGATGTCGGACACAATGATCGTGGTGGAAGAGTTGACCCCATAGTTTCATAAATCGGGGCAAGAATCCCAAGAAAATAGTGGCAGGGGCCTTTGGGATAAGGTTGATTTGGAATTTACCAAAACACCAAACACTTCAACCCAAAAGCCACCTACAGTGAGAGTAGCACGACGTACGATTAATGCAAAGTCCAGAACGATTCCGGCGATCAAATTTGAAGATCAAGAACTGACCTCTTTCGGCGGTCTCGTTATCTTTCAGAAGCTCTTTCAGGAATTGGATCTGGAGGGGAAGCTTCAGCAGTGCTTTGATCCACTGGATCGGCGCATGTCCCGCTTCTACAAGTTCCACAAAGTTTTCATGCGTCTTATCGTGCATCTTATACTGGGCTACCGGATGCTTCGCGATTTGGACTACTACCGAGATGATCCCCTTGTACGGCAGGTTTTGGGGATGCACCAATTGCCCAGTGTCCCAACGATGAGCCGGATGTTGGGAGAGGTCGATTGTCAAAGCCTTGAGAGGATGAGGGAGATGAATCATTTCGTTTACCTGTCGCGACTTCAGGAGGAGAGAATCAAACGCATCACGCTTGACTTGGACGGAAGCGTGCAGAGCACGAGTCGCCATGCGGAAGGGACGGCTGTGGGATTTAACAAGAAGAAAAAAGGCGAGCGCAGTTATTATCCGCTGCTCGCGACGATCTCCCAAACCGGACAGATTCTCGATTACCTTCATCGAAGTGGCAACGTCCATGACTCCAATGGCGCGGTGGAATTTCTTCGCTACTGAGTGGAGAAGATTCGCAAGGTGCTGCCTGATGTGCAGATCGAGTTGCGCGCCGACAGCGCGTTTTTCAGCGATCAGATGGTTTCAGAGGCAAAGACCCTTGGCCTGGAATATACATTCTCGGTACCTTTCCTCGTG
>CBDBEZ010000097.1:0-16050 GCA_965204485.1 Verrucomicrobiales bacterium | reverse complement strand
AGCATCTTGCGTGAACCAGGAAGCGAGAATGTTAGCTTGGGTGGTGCGGCAAATCTCTGGGGATCTCACATAAGGCGTATCGCCCAACAGCGATAGCGCTTCGGAAGGCGCGGTCAGTGCGAGCGAAGAAAGCATCTGCGAAGCCAGTTGTTCTCGATGCAACTGCGCAAGGCCAAATGTGTCGAAAAGGTGGGATAAAGTGGGCAATAGGCGATGCACATCGGCGGATTCTATAGCACGGAATATATTCGAGAGTCCATTCAATCGAAGAGACTGCTGTGGAGCCGCTCGCACAAGTTCAATAGTAGCATCAGGATTAGTTTTGGCCGCCTGAGAAATGGCGGACCAAACGAGTTCGTTGTCGCGAAAAGCTGGAGGGCAGCGTATTAGCCATGCCGCACATTCTAAGGGATCAACAGCCAACCATTGCTTACAGAGTTCCTGAAGTTGGGAGCGGATTGTCCGGAGAGAAGCGCCCGATAAAAGGAGATTGTTTGCAGCGCTTGCAAATGTAGGCCTGGCGGTGTCCGCGGATCCTGTGTTTGCAGCCGAGCTCTCATGTACGGCACTAGAAGAGTGTGGAGGATCCGAGTACCGGGGATTTAAGGGAGCATTAAATATGTAACTGAATGCAAGACCTAGACAAGCCGATAATAAAAGTGACCAATTCATGGGACTGTATTCAGGACTTCTCGAATTCGATCTACATGTTCAGGCGGAAGAGAGAGAGTCGGCAACACAGACAACGCACCTGAAAGATCCCAAACGGCCCATTCGTAGACGGCGTTCTCCACCGCGCTATTTCTCGTCGGCATGTCGGAAATCTGTGAACTCCATTGAAGAATTCGTTCAGGATCATCGGGAATCTGGGCGACAAGAGATTGGATCGCCAAATCACGGACTGTGCCTGGAGATAAGTCGGCAATGTGTTGAGCTGTCGAATAAGGGTCTTGCCGCAACGCTGTAGTGATCACGGTAGAGTGAGCCCGCTCTTGAACCAAGGGATCCTTAATTTGGTCAGCCCAGGCAAACGCAGAGGAGAGATCGGCTTCGCCGAATTGTTTCACAAAAGAAACGAAAGCCTGCGTAGTTTCTCTTTCATTCAAAACATTCACCCTATCGAGGAGGGCCGCAACAGACGAGGCATTTGCCATTGAGAGCACTGCCGCTTGTCTTAACGCCTTAGCAATCAAAGACGGGGCAAGAGCCTCGTCAGGCGCTTCATCCAGCCACGCTAGCACTTCGCTGGGATTTAAAGATAACCACTCTTCTACAAGCTGATCCTTTGTAGCGACGGGAGCTGTTTCAAAATATTGTAGAGCATCTTGTAGGGTTAAAGAGCCAGCAGAATGTGAAAGCTGCTCTTGCAACATAACATCCCAGTAGAGCTCCTGAAACTGTGGGAATTCGGCAATGGGAAACTGAGAAAATGCGCGTTGCTGCGACGAATTTGCAAGTATACTTTTCAGTGCGGCAGCGCGAACCTCTTCGTTCACAGCGGCGATATTTTCGCTAGAAAGCACAATATGGGCCAATCGCGCGGAGCGAGCGATGGCTTGAACTATAACAGAGGAGGTGAGCGAGTGAGTCTCCGCAAGGCGCTGGAGTTGATCGGGATAATCAACGAGAGAGTGCTCGAGAAGAATCTCACGCGCATCCTCACTTAGGCGACCGCCAACATCAGACAATAAGAGGTCAAAGCTCGTGCCTGGTCGCTGGTCAATGAGGGCGGTTACGAAGTTGGCATCCGACAATCCATGAGGTTGTTGTAAGTATTGGGAGAATTGCCTATACAGAACATGCGGCGCTGCATCGATACGCACCAATGCTTCCAGGCAAATCTTGGGAGCAATGCCTTCCGAGATTAATAACGGAATAATTCCCTCAGGATCGACGATGCAACCGGACCCAGCTAAAGAAGCCAGCCGCCGAGGATTTTCGACGCGATTGGCATAAACACTAGAAATGCCATCCTCCCCAGATCGGCTACGTGGCGACAGTAGAGAAGATAATGTGCCGGAGGATCCTATAGTTGGTTTTTCAACGGACCAGAAAACTCCAAAGATCAAAAAGGCCGCGATAAAAACCAACACATGCTTCAGTACACGCCACATTAGCAGTTGTCCCAGAAAGTCCCCCCTTCGTCCTCTACTTCGCGAAATATCTCGCAGACAGTAGGTATTGCCTGCGTACCCTTACTATCATAGACAGGCTTACAGGAAAATTCGTTACAATCGTCGTACCAAATGCTCTCCTTCCAACACCCACTCAAAGCAGTCGGCCCAGAAAAGGAACTACATCCACTAGCCACATCCCAGGACGGCGCTACTACCGACAACACCAACGCCGAAAAGGAGAACTCCACCCCCATGACAGATTTCGCAAAAGTTCTGCGATCTAAAACACGTTTTTCTTCCACAACGGCACATAGCTTATGCTGGCTGTCAGAGCATGCAAGAAAAAAACGGGTCTTCAGCAGAAATTCCGGATTGAGGTGTGGTAGATTTCTGGACCACCCGTTAAGCAACTCCCATACTCTGACCATGAAAACCAGAAAGAGATACACTGACGAATTCAAGGCGCAAGCAGTCCAACTCCTGGAAATCGGAAAGCCCGTATCCGACGTGGCTGCGGATCTCGGCATCAGCACCGATCTCCTATATCGCTGGAGACGTGAAGGGCCGAAGCCGACGCGAGCTCTCACAACTCAAGGTCGAGAACGACATTTTAAAAAAAGCCGCTCTCATCCTAACCACAATGCCTTTAGGGAAAGATCCAAAATATTTTAGATAAATGTTGCATTTTACCATAATAGTTATAATTGGGGTGGATGCCTCACTCCCATCCCAATCAAGTTAGCGGTTTCCTTGGTCAGTTCGAACATCTTTTCGGATTCGTTCGCGATCGCTTCGAACGCTTGCAGAACCCAGGCCGCGGCCCCAACCCCAAGCTGCCGGCCTGGGATCTTCTCGCCTCCCTGGTCTATCACGTGATCAGTGATGCTGGCCATTTCTCGGCCCATGTGTTCCAGTTGTTCGAGGTGGTGATCAAGGATAGTGCGCTCTCGGAACGGCGCCAGAGGATGGGGCTTGAGCCATTCGCTTGGCTCATGAAGCAGGTGTTAAAGCCCCTCGCCGATGGACGCGTACACAAGGGATGTTTCTACAAGGGGCTGCGCCTGTGCGGGATCGATGGCTCGAAATGGAGCGTCACGAACACGCCGCAGGTTCTGGCTGCCATGAGCAAGGCGGCCTCCAGGAGAATGACCGCCGCCTTTGCGAAAATAGAGATGTGCGCGCTCGTGGAACTTGGCATCCACAACCCGTTGGCGGCGACGGTCGGCCTGAAAGGAGAAGGCGAATGGACCCTGGCCAAAGAACTTCTCGGGAGTCTGCCGAAGAGGAATCTGCTGATTGTCGACCGGCTTTACGGTTGCGGGAAGTATCTCGACGAACTCGTGAAATCATGCCGGGCGGCACATAGTGAATTGTTGGTGAAGGCACGCGGCAGCAACAAGAGCCATGAGACTGAAAGGCTCTCCGATGGAAGCGCGCTGGTCACATCAGGGTGCCCAGAAAGAAGGCTGATGGGCCGCGGGAGAATCAAGGGGAGATCCGTATCCGTGAGATTCGAGGCCGGATCAGGAAGCCGGGGGCACGACAGTGGAGCGAGGTGAGGCTATGGACGACGCTTATTGATGAGCAGGAGTATCCGGCGCAGGAATTGCTGGAGCTCTATGCCCTGCGCTGGGAACACGAGATATTCTACAAGGAACTCAAGCTCCACATGCGCGGGAATGACGCTCTTCATAGCCATACGCCAGAAACAGCGGCCCAGGAGGTGGCGGCATTGCTCATGGCCTGCTCGATCATCGCGCAGGAGCGATGCGAAGCCGCGAAAAGCGGCAACATCCAGCCGTTGAGCATCAGTTTCCTGAAGACGCTCGACAAAATGAATTCACTATGGGCAGTGTTCGAAGTGTCCGAGGGACTGCTGACCGAAGAGACAAAACAGGAGATGGTAGCGCGAGTCAGAGAATTGATCGTTCGGGAGGCAATACCGAAAAGACGACAAAGGAGTTGCCCGCGCAAAGTCCGCCAACCGGTGACGAGTTGGCCTAGGCTAACAGAAAACGACTCTCGTGAGGGCGAGTTCCTGCTGGAGATTGTTAGCTTTCCCTAAAGGCATTGCCCTTAATGAGTGGCGTGATACTATTATCAAGATCTTCCAATTGATCTCCACCTAGCTCCAAAGAACCAATTCCATACCGGAGTCCAATGAAGGTTCCGAGCACACCCAGGCCCGTCAGCAAGCCAGGCATGGCGTTGAAAAGTCGATTGCCAATGAGGCCGCGCGCCAATGTGGCATCATTAAAAATTTCCTGGGAATCGACTGTCCTCCGATATTCCCGTTCGAGCGAATCATCTATACTTGGCACTTCGACAATTGAGGAGTCGAATGCCCTGGCCAAGGGTCTCTTGACGTGATCTAGCCAATGACTCCGGATGGAAACATATCCTCCGTCTAAATCCTTTAGGACTGCTTGATAGCGATGCGTCCTGACACAGGAAAGGATTGTTAGCCCGAGAACTAAGAGCAAGAAAACTACGCTTGAATAGAGAACCCCATGAATGAATAGATCGGTAATGCCTTCCAATGTGGTCGCCGGATCACGCAGGTTAGCCAAGGCTTCAATGGGGCTCCATGTTCCTGGAAGTAGTGAATTGATGATATCCATCTGAATACGGAAATTTGTTATCGATCAATAGAAGGATAGAAACTCCCAGACTGGGCTACGGTGTAATCTGAATTCATTTGGTGTCGGCCTCATGAACCTAATCTAATTCAAAGGGATCCAGAGCCTGTGCAGCGGAAACCAAGGATTAATAGAACTTCTTCGGAAGGAGGTGGTTGCTGTACGATAATGACGTGATCTACGCCCTTCTTTTCAAGGTCTTCCCAATCGACTTTGTCTCGGAAACAATCTTCATCATCTTCGATCGCATCTTCCTCCATTTCATCTCCTGGTTGAATCTCTGCCACCAGGTGCTGGCAAGGTTGAGACTCGCCAAGGCAATCCTCCGACTCGTAGTCGAAGACGAGGGCCTTGCAGAAAGGGCAGTGAACATTGAGATCCGTGAAAACAGTTTCTTTTGTCATGATGAGTAATGGTAAACCTGTGAGTCCGTTAACCCTGCTTTACGTAGGTGATCGAAGTCTCCCGGCACTTCCGTAGATTGTAGTTGTTGGAGCCGATCTCGAACCAATCGTCCGGAGGCAAGTAGATGTCGAGACCGCGGCCGATTTGGATGGTCCAGCCGTTGTCCGTCCTGAGCGAACGATCGTGAAGCGTGGTCTTGAACTGAATCTTCAAATCGATGCCGTGCTCCGTCAGGCTATCCGCGATCGTGTTAAGTTGCTCCAGGGCTTGGGCCTTCTGGTAATCGTGTTCGTAGGTGGTGACCAATGTGATGGTGTCAACAGTTCCCACTTCGACACAGACCTCGCAGAAGCGGAGGAAGTTAAGGAGCTGATGCTTGGTGCGAACGAAGGGATCTTCGAGAACGACCTTCTTGGCTCCTTGAAGATGATCTTGGAATAACGTGCTGTAAGAGTAGCCACGGTCGCCGTGAAAAATTCGCAATTCGCCCTCGCGCAATGCCGGTCGATCGGGTGTCACCACAGCAGTCGTGGCCGGGGCAGACGGAGGGGCCTCGGGCGCCTGCTGCGGTTCCGGCTCGGTGGATGGCACGGTTTGTTTGCTTGGCGGCTCAGGCGACGCGGCGTCCTGCGAGTCGAGGCCAGCCCGCTTGGGGGCAATCATCGCTGCCACTCCCTTGGATTCCGGGCACTCGATAATAATCTCTTCGCCCTTGGTATTGATATAGCCCAAGTTGATATTGGCGAACTCATCGTCGCTCTTGCGCTTGTTAAGCTGTTCTTTGACGCGCCGGCGGATCTCGATGGCGTAAGCGAGATACTCCTCGAACTCCTCATCGGAGGGCTTGCCGCCGGGATGTAGGAGCTTGCAGAGTCCGGCAACGGTTTTGATGACGCCCGCTTCGTCCCGGCCCTCATGCTGTCCGTTTAATTTCGCGCGTTCTTTGATCGATGCGAACAGATTGACCTTGCCGAACAGGTGGTGGAAGGCTTCGGCAAGATAGTCGGTGATCAAACCGTAATGATCTGTCAGGAGTTTACTGCTGTTAGGCGGAATCTCCCAGCCGGAGACATAGCCGTGGAAGCGGTGTATGATGGCGAGGTCGAATTCCTTGGGAAGCGGCCGGCAGAGATCAAAGTTCTCCGAGGCGACGAGCTGTTCTATGGAGTCATCGATATTGCCGACAAAGGTGAGGCTCGCCGGAGCGATGACTTCGGCAGCGAGGTTGAAGTGGCCGTTGGCCATGTAGTCCTTGAGGATCTGGATCGTGCCGGGGTCTTTGACCTTGATGCCTGCCACTTCGTCGAAGGCGATGACGTCCCAGAACCCAATGATACCGACCTCCTTCTTGACCTTGTTGTAGAACAAGGTTGCGGTCGTCGTCTGGCCACCGCTGATGAGCGTCGAGTAGGGTGTGAACTCGCTGTAGACGTAGGACTTCCCCGTGCCCCGCGGGCCCAGTTCGAGGAAGTTGTAGTTTTGTTCTACTAAGGGAATGAGTCGGGCGAGGAAGTGCAGTTGTTCTCTTCTTGTCAGGTTTGCCGGTTCCAGGCCGACTGAACGGAGAATGACTTCCTGCCATTCGTCGCGGGTGAATTCATTCCGCAACTTCGCAAATTCTTCATAAGAGAAACGCGAAATCTGGATGGGGCGCAACTCCTCGATGTAGAAGGTGTATTTGTCTTCCTCGACCGGGTTGTATCCCAGTGACACTTCACACCAGAGGCCTCCTTCGAGGAGTCGCTTATTTTCTTTGAAGTGACGTTCGTTGATCGCTACCCGGGTCGATCCAAAATTCTGGAGTTCCGCCCAGTGCCGCTTCTCCTTCTCGTTGTGGGTCACTTTGACCTTGTCGATGAACTGTCCCGTCGCCTCCAGTTTGACCTGAGTTTGGGCACTGTTGGATTCGTTAGGCCTGACATACTGTCGTTGGATCGTATCCGTTACCGCCTGTTTTCCTTCGGCAATCTCGTCCGGATCGTCTGAGGCACAAAACCGCGCCAAGAGAAACTCCAGGACGAAGGTCGGGATGTTCGTTCCTTTCTTCAGCTGCTGGACCAAATCCTTGCGGACGCAGCGCCCTTCAAAGACATCGTTGAGCTTATCGTCGAGAGTGTCGGTTTGCATGTGTCAGAGAACGTTAGGTTCGTAGTTGAGATCTAGGGAATCGAGCGCTTTGTCAGTTTTGAGGTCGAACACTTTGACCTTGAAAGGGCCAGACTGGATGGTGTCGTCGCCCTCATTCGTTAACCGGATGCTGACTTTGACGGCTTCTCCAGACCCGAGCCGGACGCGCCCGGTTGCCGGGTCCACGCTATCACTCGCGGACGGGCGCCCGACCTCCTTGCCGCCTTGTAGGGCGACCAAGTCGAACTCACTGGTCGCGTCGGGCAAGAGACTGCGATGTCCCGGCCATGAGAGATTCACGGAAACAATGAGGCTGGAGACCCGGCTCCGCTTTCTTGACAGTTCCAGGTTGAGTTTCTCGGAAGTGCTCAGGACGGTGTCTGCGTGCGTTTCCGACAACTGGATGACCATGCGGCCGACGAGGGATTCTTGTAGCGAGAGACCCTCGTGAAAGTAGGAACTTCCTTTCTTGTAAACGCCGATACTTCTGGGCACGACAAAGGCGGGTTCCTCACAGGGGATGCCCACGGCGACCGTGGAGTATTTCACCGACCCCGGCGGCTCGTCGCCAGTGCCTATGTAGCAGCGGCGTTTCTTGAGCACCCAGTCGCCTCCCGAAGGCGTGGCACATGTGGTTCCGGCATCCACGCCATCGAGCCAAAGGAAACCGTGATCAGTGGCGACCACCGCGACCTGATAACCCAGTTCACGGGAACGTCGGATACTGCGGAGGAGTTTGTCGAGCGGTTCCGCCATGTGCTGCCGCATCCATTCCTTGCCTTCCCCCAAGGAGTCCAATTCAGTGCTCGTTACCACCAGCAGGTCGGCTGGCTTGAGTTTGGTGTGGAGCGACTTTCGCCGTGAAGGCGTTCTGGTGTCCTCAAGGAAATCAGCAATATTGTAAGTGGCGACCCGGTCACCGAGATGCCGTTCGAAGGCCTTCAAACGCATGCGCCGAGTCTCGACCGAATCTTCCCCCAGGTAGGGTTGGAGTTCGCCCTTGTGTTTCTTGAAACGCAGATCGTCACCCGCGCCCGGGATGAGCGAGGCCATCGCAAGCCTCGTGACACAGGGCAGTTGCGCGCAGACTGGCGTCACTTCCGTAAGATGCTGTTTGGCAAGATTCTCGCCAAGCTTTTGAGCAAGTTCCAGGCGCAAGGCATCGGTCAGGAAATAGGCGACACGCTTCCCCTCGTTGAGGAGAGGTGCCACGATGCTGGTAAAGGTATCGGCACTCGCGGGCAGGTCTGCCAGGGGCCAGCCTTCACGCTCTACGGCAGGGATCAGCTCGTCTTGCAGTCGGTTGGCGAAGGCGCGGTAGCGCTCGTGCACGTGTTGGACGATCGATTCGACTTCTTCGTAACCCTCGTCGAGTTGCAGTACCGCGGTGTCGAGTTCCCGCTGCAGCATGTCCGTGCGGGCCAGCTTATCCGCATAAAGCATCACCAGATCGCGGCCGCTCGATTGACGATGCTCCATTTCGGCTTGAGCGAGCTTCAAAGCACCCAAAGTATCCAGGGACAAGCGCAAGATCCGCCAGAGTAGCTGTCGCTCGCCTTCGTCGGTCCAAAGCGATTTTTGGTGAGCCTCGAAGATCTGTAGCGCCCGATCAAAGTGACCGGCGCTGACACAGGTCGCGGCCAATTTCAGATAACACGCTTCCTCAAAGGCAAAGGTATCGCGGACCCCAAGATCGGTCACGCCTCGGCATTCCGTTTCGAGATCCAGATCAGCCTCGATCGTATTGGCGGCCTCGCGATAGGCTTCGCGCGTCTTCTCGTTACCCCGCAGGTCCTCGCACAGGGCCGTGACGATGTGGTTCGCAGAGGGGTCGGCGATGGGAAGCGAAGACAGTCCTCCGGGAACGCCAGAAGGTAAGTCCGAGCTGAACTCGCTGAAGAGAAGGAATTGCCAGAGCTTGGCGCGGATGGTGGCGGGCTTGGTCGCTTGCGCGTTCAGTTCGAACCCGAAGATGCGGCTGAGCAATTGGCGCATCTCCGTGCTCCATCCCGACGAGGCATCGAGTGCCTTGGACACCTCATCCGTAGGCACGAGGAATCCCGTGATGATTTTGGTGGGTTCACCGGTCTTGAAGATCGCCTCCAGCTGCGGATGCGAATGCGAGCCGCTGGCGAGGTTATCGATATGGGCCAACGTGGGTTCCTCAGGACCTTCAAAAAGCTGGGCGATCTCCGTTCGACGGTCTGGGAGAAATTTCAGACAGAGCTGCTGAAAATCGTCCTGGGCACCGTCCGGAAAACGAGCGCCCATGGCCACATAGGCGCTGTAGGGATGGGCGATCTGCTCCTGTTGTGAGGTCGGTGCAGCGTCTCGACTGTAGATGAGCAGAGTCGAGGCATGGGTGGTGTCGGCCCCAAGTTTCTGCCAAGCCCTTGCTGCCGTAAAGCGACTGGAAAGCGGCGCGCTAGTGGCGTTGATCACGGCACACGTCTCGGAGGTCATGCCGGTGCAAATGCCCTCGTAGCGGCCATCGGGGTCGAAGATCACGAGTATGCGTGTTTCGTTCAGGCGCGGTTCGAAAACGCGGGTTCGGAGATGTTCGGCAAAAGTCATGGAGTCCGGAGAATGAGATCGATAAATAGAAGAGGAATGCGAGACGACTGCTTGTTAGCCACGCTCGGCTAACAAGTGCAGCAAAGGTTGATTGATAAAGATGCGTTCGCGGCCGAGCTGCTGGCTCTGGAGAAACCCTGCTTCTTCTAACGCTTTGAGGTATTCCGAAGCGGCCTGGCGTTTTGCAATGCCCGCGTCCACCAGGACCTGGATCTTGCAGTACGGTTCGCGAAAGATGGCCTGGATCAGTTCCAGGCTGTAGACCCGTCTGGGCAAGACCGCTCGGGCCTGTTCCACCGTGGACTCTAGCAGTTGCTGAATGGCTAGAATTTTCTCTTTGGAGAATCGCGCCGTGTCTTCGACCGCGGCGAGCATGTAGAGGATCCAAGGCTCCCACGCCTCCTCCATCGTCACGGCACGTAGAAGTTGGTAGTAGTCGTTCTTGTGCTCGATGATGTAGCGGCTGAGGTAGAGCACGGGCTGGTCGAGCAGGCCACGATGGATGAGGTAAAGGATGTTGAGAATGCGTCCGGTGCGCCCGTTGCCATCACTGAAGGGGTGAATCGCTTCGAACTGGTAGTGGGCCACGGCCAGTTTGACGAGGGGATCGAGACGGTCGTCATCCAGATTGAGGAAGGCTTCCAGATTGGCCAGCTTTTGGCGTATCACCACTTCACCCTGGGGCGGCGTGTAGAGCACCTCGCCGTCGGCATTGGCCAAATGGACCCCGGGAACGCTTCTTACGCCTGCGGTGTTGCCGGTCACCGTCTTCACAAGCGCCTCGAACAACGAAGTCGTCAGGAGAGGATGCCTCTCGAGCGTCTCCATCCCCAGCCACAGGGCTCGTTGGTAGCTGACGACTTCCTTGGATTGCGGGTTGGCAGAGCGCTGCTCGGTGGCCAGCTCGCGATAGAGCTCGTCCGTCGTGGTGAGGATGTTCTCGATCTCCGAGCTGTCCCGTGCTTCTTGGAGAGAAATGGAGCCCAAAAGGACGTTTTGATTGGGAATCGTTTGGCCGATCCCTTTCAATTCCGCCAGAGCAGCGTGCGCTCCAATGGCCGCCTTGAGCACGGTATTGGATTCCAGCTCCATGGCAGGGGGAAGGAGGGGCAAGGCATCATAGGGCGCTGTCGGGTCTGGTTTCATCGCCTTGTCAATGTGTCGATAAAATTGAAAAATGTCGACATATCCTGCGGATGTGTCGATGACGACGACAGATCATGGTGTCGGTGCCTCCAGATTCCAAAGTTTCACCAATCGAGCCACCATCTCGGTTTGGCGTTTGGAAGCGCTCTCGACGGTCTCGCAGCGGACCTTCTTCGCACAGCCGTTTGGTGATGCCGCTTTCCAGCGAGGGAGCCACGGCCCGAACGGCGCTCAGGAGAATCGTTAAGGTCGTAAGACGCTGTTGACCATCGACGACCTGTGAGGACGGCGAGCCGTCGCCTTTGATCAAGACAACACTTCCCAAGAAATAGGGATCCAACGCGTCAACCGGTTCGTCCAAAGGCAAGGCCGCCATCAGCAAATCTTCGAAAAGCTCTTCTGCCTGTTCCAGCTCCCAAGAATACGGCCTTTGATAGGGAGAAATCTCAAAGAAGAACTGATCCGATAAGATATCGGCCAGTGGGCTTTCTTTGCCGTGAATTCGTGTCCTCATTGATCAGTTAGGATTCTTGTTTCGCTTCGTTAGGGCGAGACGTTGGAGTTCGGCACGGAAGGTCGCGAATTCTCAGATGAGGGCTTCGGTCTGTTCGCATTCTTTGTGGTGCGGGCGTTGCCATTGGTGGAAAGACGGGCGAGGGTCCTTTCTGCCTGCTCCTGCGTAAGGGCGACGAAGCTGGTAAAGTCGGCGGCGAGACAGTTGCGGGTAGCGAAGTCGAACATTTGAAAAGAGGGTGGTACAGCGGACAGTTGGTTGTTGTCTCTTTCTCGGTATCTGACGGAAGCTTTAGTCATGCTGGTCAATCCTGCTTCTCAATGAGCGGAAACGCCTTCCTTGATGGGTGAATCTCGAATCCATCTGGTACGGGTTTGAATGGTTTGGTGGGAGATCGGTGGCAGCTTTGGAAGCGTCGCAACACTTCGTAGTCGATTTTGCCCGTCGCATAAAAATCCTCAGCCCCGCCCTGAAGTCTGAGGACATTTCTTTGCCACGTTTCCTTAAACGGGCCTCGAACTCTAGAGTCGCCGTAGCACCGATTGTTCGACTGGACCACGTAGCAATGAAGATCGATGGCCGAGGATTCGACGAGAGAAGCAAAGCTACCTGTGTCTTTATTCCACTCTGGAACGAATAAAGCGTCGATCTTGCCGCGCAAGGCTGAGCGGGCCTCGATGTCGGAGAGTTCGCTGCAGATCAGTAGGGCGAACTGAAAGTCCCCGTGGCGTATGATTTTTCTTTCCGATTTTCCTTCTGCAAGCGACTTGCCGCCGATCTTGAACAAGCCCACTTCCTCCCCGGGAGCTGGTCGCTTCTTGTTCTGAGCGTAGAGTAGGTGGGTTCGATAACCGGGATACTTGGTGACCAGGGACACCTGCGCGGAATTGACCACCTGGTTCTTGCCAATCCCTTCATGCGGGTGGTGTGCATACTCCACACCTGAGATTAGTGACACCCCGCTCTTCTCCAGTTTGTGCGCAAAACGCTTAAACCATGACCGCTTGAGCGAAAGCTCTGGAAGGACAATGTAATCTGGCTTCTCGCCTTGGCGGAGAATCGTATTTATGAGGTCCGTCACCCTCGCATACCTCTCTAGGTCGGGATCCGCCTTCTTGACGATGCTCGCTGCCCAAGATTCTTCACCCGTGGTGATGCAAGGCATGCAAATGCGAATCTCCTTTGCACATCCAGAATCCGGAATCCAGATGATCGGAGGATCAGAATCACCTTCACCATTCCAATCCTTCAGCTTTTGAAGATACTCGTCATCAAGCGCAGAGAAGTGAGTTCCTCTTAAGGATCTGACTACCTTCCCAAATTCTTTGGCTCGATCTTGCGATAGTAGATCGGGATTGAGGAGTCCGATTTCGCCGGGGGAGAGAGGACGGGTCGGGAAAACAACCCCTCGTGGAAGGTTCTTGCGCCTGTAGTTGATGCACTTGAGGAATTTTTTGCCGAACTCGACCTTCAATCTGGCTCCAACCCCGGTGGCCAGTTTGATGGTAAAACCGTCCCTCGAATCGGAAGCAACTGAACCATCTACCTCGTGAGTGGGAAGTTCTCAGACCGGTTTCTCTTTGCCTGGCGTGTCTGTCTGACTGCGTAATAGAGCGATCTTCGCCTTGGATAGTTCAATGCTCAGATCGATCAGTTCGGTGGTCAGTTTCTTGAATTTCTTGTACTCCTCTGTTTCTTTTCGTAGTCCCTTCACGTGGTCTGGCCAGACGTGTTCAGTCCGGCTCCTCATCTCATGCGTATAGCTCAGTTGGTAATACACGCCGCGCTGGCGTTGTCGATCTCGGTATTGCTTGCTGATGCTCCCAGGCCGCATTGGCCCGATTGCAGCTAACTTTGCCGCAAGTTTCTGGACTCTTTTTTCAGTGATCTGATCTTTTTCATGGTCATTAGCTTATATATGCGAATGTCTAGGAAAATCAAATCATTTGTTATGGATCTCTGGATTTCTTGGTGGAATATCGTCTGTTTTCTGCGACCCGCTTTCTCGAGAGCCCGCACCTTTCTCTGGTTTCTGCTCGTCTTGGCCGCTTTCTCCGTGCGCAATGACCTCCTCGGGGTTTCCAGTTTCGTCCGCGCTCTCGGTTTGTCAGAACACTTCTATGAGCACTTACTCCATTTCTTCCACAGCAATGCCGTGAAGACGGACCGGCTTGCAGAACTTTGGTTCGCCATCGTGATCAAGCACTTCCCTGTCTACAAGATCGGTTGTCGCCCCGTCCTGGTTCTCGACGGCATCAAGAAGTCCAAGGAGGGCCGCAAGATGCCTGCGGTGAAGTATCTGCATCAACAGTCCGAGTCCAATTCCAAGCCTCACTTCATCATGAGCCATTCCTTTCAGGCCTTCGGCGTGCTCTGTCAGGTTGGCGGATACTTCTTCTGCGTTCCGGTCTGTGCACGCATTCACGAAGGTATCGTCACTTCAAACCGCGACAGGAGAACCTTGATCGACAAGGCCAACGAGATGCTCGCATCCGTCTGTAGAGGTCAGGAGTTCGTCTTGCTGGCCGACGCCTACTACGCCAACGGAAAGGTGATCCGGAGCACCAAGGGGCGTTCCGGTGTGCTGGTCACGAGGGTTCGACGCACGACAACCGGCTTTCGGCCTGCGGCAGTGCCACGCAAACGCAAACGCGGACGACCGAAAAAGTATGGCGCTGCGGTGAAGCTCCAGAATGTCTTTGGAACGGGCGGCTTCAGTTCCGTTCCCAGTCCCGTATATGGGGAGAGAAACATCTCTGTCCGGTTCAAGTCGGTGGATCTGTTGTGGAAGCCCGCCGGGGCGATGGTCCGCTTCATTCTCGTCGATCATCCCACGAGAGGGCGGATCATCCTCTTGTCTACCGACCTCACCATGGAAGCTCAGGAGATCATCTTGCTCTACAGTTTGCGTTTCAAGATCGAAGTCGCTTTCAAGCAAGCGGTGCATTCGGTCGGCTCATTCGGATACCATTTCTGGATGGCCGCTATGCGACCGCTCAAGCGTCGCAATGGTAACCAATACCTCCACCGGACTACCGAGAAATATCGCAGACAGGTGCAGAGAAAGATGCACGCATATCATGTGTTTGTGCAGACCGGCATGATCGCTCAGGGCATGTTACAGTACCTTGCCATGACATGTGACGGTCTGGTCTGGAAACACTTTGGAACCTGGATCCGAACCATCCGCCCAGACGTGCTGCCTTCGGAAATGATTGTCTCAGCCGCCTTGAAAAACACGCTGCCTGGATTTTTGCACCACGGCGGAAAAGGTTCAGCGTTCCGAAAATTCATCCTTGATAAAATAGACTTCACTCGCTCCGAAGGTTCACGCTTCGCCGCATGATGATCCAGTTACAGAACTTCTCACTCGCGAGCATCTACAATCGAGTGCTTGAAAGGGTGTCTTCCAAGATCCGCCACGTAGAATCGCCGCGACCAACGAGCGAGGTCTCGGGCTTTGTGGGCGGGCACTCCAAAGATTCTCTCAATCGCTCCTCCGAGATCTTCTTGGTCGCTATCATCTATATTATCTTTCCCCTTGGCCATCGGGGCTGACTGGCATAGCGCATGAGCCAACTTAATGCCCATGTCTTGGCGGGCCTTTGTCAGGAGGCTCTGCTTCCCGCGGTGAATTCCTTCGCTTTCGATAAGCTCGAAAAGCTCACCGAGACGCTTCAACATTCCCTGCGCTGGCTCCCATTCGCGAGCCAGGATAGCGATTGAAAAGACGCGGGGAATGTATCGGGCGTAAACGAAAAAGTCTGGGAGGCTAATTAGCTGGCTCCGTGTGAAACCATAGAGCTCCTCCCGGACCTCCTTCCACGAGGATGACTCTAAGTCCTCAGAGAATGCTTCGAGATCTCTTAGATGGAGAGCAAATTTTAGTCGCTGAACCGTGAATTGGTCTGCTTTCCGTAGACTGTCGGCTGACTCGGTCGTGTCTGTCGATGCTGTGATGAAGTTGCAAATCGCTTCACTGCCGAAGTTGTGGAACGAGGGCAAGAGACGCCATTCGCTTCCGTTCTTTTTGATTTCTTGATCGATTGTATCGATCAGAGTCTTGCCTGCTGTGCCTTCGATGAAGAAGGTCTTTTGCTTGGAGCCCCCGAATCGAAGGTTGCTTCGTGGGCGACCCGATTCTCCGCTCGAATCATAGTCCAAATAGAGGCGACATACTTTCTCTGCATTTGTATCGCTCTCGACCTCGATTTGTAGCCGGCAAACGCTCTCTGGAGTCGCAGAACTCAGAGAAGTCAGCCTCTTCCATGCCTCCGTGCTTGTCGTGACATCCTTCCGGCTCCGCAGAACCATGAACACGTCATCGACGTAGCGACCGTAGTAGATTGGCTCTAGCTCATTCCGAATAAATTCATCAAAGGCGATGAGCGAGAGGTTCGCGATGACACGGGACGCCCCCAGGCCGATAGGGAGGCCAACCGCTTTCTTATTTGGGAGGGCCTGCTGGTGCAGTTTGCTCCAGGCCAACAGAGAATTCATCATCTGGCGGGTGAATTCCCAGTCCTCT
>CBDBEZ010000096.1:0-17870 GCA_965204485.1 Verrucomicrobiales bacterium | reverse complement strand
GTAGGGCCATTCTAAAAGCGAGGCAATCAGGCTATTTTGATGGACCGTCTTTCTCAGCCTATGCCACGCAGGCAGAGATGTTAGTGTCATCGGTCGCTAAAGTTGGCATCGTTGCGCTAATCGATGAGGCGACCGGACACCAAGACAACAGGCAACGAGACGATTTACAGAAGCACCTGGAGAGGTATTTGAAGAAGGAGTTCGCCGCTTGGGCAAAACGCTTCCCAGATGAGTTTTACCAGGAGATGTTCCGCTTGAGGGGGTGGAAGTGGCAAGGAATGAAGATCAACCGGCCACAATGCGTGGGCACCTATACTAACGACATCATTTACTCTCGCCTGACACCTGGATTACTTAAGGAACTACAAGAGCTGAATCCCGCCAACGAGGAAGGGCTTCGCCATCATCGCCACCACCAACATCTGACTTTTGATATTGGCCATCCTCATCTACAGCAACATCTTTATGCTGTGCTTGGGTTCATGAGAGCGTGCAATAGTTGGGGACCATTCATTGGAATGCTGGATCGATCGTTTCCTAGGATTGGTGACACTTACGCACTCGCTCTTGATGACCATGAGCGGAACCCATAAAAATCTCAGCCATCCTGACGCTCAAGGAACTGCGCCATCGTGTTGCTAGCCGTGTCGACACCAGATTCAGCCTCGCGATCCTCAAGCGTCTCCTTGGTAGCCAAGGCCATCTTGTGAAGCTGCCCGAACGTTACGTCATTGAACGCCACCTCATCCGCTGAGCGCTTGCTCACGGCTTCGACGATGCGTTCTAGTTCTTCTAAACTGAGATCTTTCACAACCCGCAACCTACGGCCCGGCGAGCGGGAATCCATTTCTAATTACCATAGACTGCCTGACCCACTACCCTCTCGTCCGCTCGCGCGGCATCGAGCTTCGCAAACACGGCAGCAAGGACTTCGTGGGCAGGTGCCCGTTCCACGACGACAACGACAGCCCCAACTTCATCGTCAGCCCGGCCAAAGGGCTTTATCATTGCATGGCCTGCGGCGCGGCGGGCAACCCGATCCAGTTCGTGGAGAAGTTCGACGGCGTGAGCTTCCGCCACGCCTTCGAGTTGCTCAACGGCGGCAAGGCCGCCTTCGAGAACGCGCCGACGAAGCGGACGAAACAGGCGACCGTTCCGAAGCTGCCGTGTCCGCTCGATCTCGACGCGGACGACGGAACGATGCTCGACCAGGTGAGCGACTACTACCACGAGCGGCTGACCCAGTCGAAACCCGCCCTCGACTACCTCGCCAGCCGCGGGCTCGATGACGAGGAGCTTGTCCGCCGCTTCCGGATCGGCTTCGCCGACCGGACGCTCGGCCTGCGGCTTCCCGAGAAGAACCGCAAGGAAGGTGCGGCAATCCGCGAACGCTTGCAGGAACTCGGCGTGTTCCGCAAGGACAGCGGCCACGAGCACTTCAACGGCTCGGTCGTCTTCCCCATCGTCAACGGCACCGGACACGTGAGGGAAATTTACGGCCGCAAGATCACCAAGGGTTTGCGGAAGGGAACGCCGAACCACCTCTATCTGCCCGGAGCGCATCACGGGATCTTCAATCCCGACGCGCTCAAAAGCCCGGAAATCATCCTCTGCGAATCGGTCATCGACGCCCTGACCTTCATCCGCCACGGGATGGAAAACGCGACCTGCATTTACGGGACGCAGGGCTTCACCGGTGAACTCTTCGAGGCGATCAAAACCGCCAACCTCGACGCGGTGCGCCTCGCTTACGATGCCGACGACAGCGGGGAAAAGGCGGCGGCGAGGGACGCCGAAAAGCTCAAAGCCATCGGTGTCGCCGTTCACCGGCTTCGGTTGCCGATGGGGGAGGACGTGAACTCGTTTGCTTTGGCCAACGGTGCCGAGGCTTTGAAAAAGGTGGTGCGCTCCGCTGAATGGCTGGGAGCCGGGGCGGCTCCCGCGCCCATGGCTGCACCCTCTTCTTTTTTAGCTGCTGAGTTAGCTGCTTGCCCCGACAAGTCGGCGGCTGACGAGGCTCCGCCGGTGGTGGCTAAAAAGGAAAGCGGCGAAGCACCGAAGCCCGCTGCGGCGGAACTCATCCCAAAGGGCGAGCATCACGAGCTTGAACTCGGCGACCGTCGTTACCGCGCCGGCGGCCTCGCCAAAAACACCGGACTCGACGCCTTGAAAATCACGCTGCGGCTGTGGAGCGCGGAGCGCTTCCACGTCGATCAAGTCGATCTCTGCAAGGACATCGACCGCCGCCGCTTCTGCGAGCGCGGGGCGCACGAGTGCCGCCTCGACGCGGAACTCATCAAGCGCGACCTCGGCAAGCTCCTGCTCGCCTGCGAGCGCGCGCAGGACGCGCGTCTTCGCTCCGGGAGCGATCCCGCCGAAGCCGTGTCCGTCGCCATCGAACCCGAAGAGCGCAAGGAAGCCGACGAACTACTACGCGCACCGGACTTGATGGCACGCCTCGGCGCGGCCTTCGACGAAGCCGGAATCGTCGGCGAGGAAACCAACCGCCTTGCCGCCTATCTCACCGCGACCTCGCGCCTCCTTCCGAAGCCGCTCGCGGTCATCATCCAGAGCACGAGCGCGGCGGGCAAGACCACCCTCATGGAAGCCGTCCTCGCGTTCTTCCCGCCCGAGGAACAGGTCAAATACTCCGCAATGACCGGGCAAAGCCTCTACTACCTGGGCGAAAAGAACCTCAAGCACAAGATCCTCGCCATCGTCGAGGAAGAGGGCGCGGAGAAGGCCTCCTACGCCCTCAAGCTCCTGCAATCCGAGGGCGAACTCACCATCGCCAGCACCGGCAAGGACTCGCACACCGGGCGGATGAAAACCGAGGAATACCACGTCGAAGGCCCGGTCAGCATCGTGCTGACGACGTCCTCGATCGACATCGACGAGGAACTCATGAAGCGCTGTCTCATCCTCACCGTGGATGAGTCGCGCGAGCAAACCGAGCGCATCCACAGCCTGCAACGCAAGGCGCGAACCCTCGAAGGCCTCCGGCTCAAAAAGAAGCGTCAGCGCGTCCTGACATTGCTCCAGAACGCCCAGCGCCTCTTGCGTCCGGTCGAAGTCGTCAACCCCTACGCCGACGAACTGACCTTCACCGCCGAGCGCACGAGAACCCGCCGCGACCACGAGAAATACCTCACGCTCATCGAGTCGGTGACCCTGCTGCACCAGCACCAGCGACCGCTCGAGGACGACCCCGAAGCCGGGCCTCACATCAAGACGACGCTCGAAGACATCGCGGTTGCCAACCGCCTCGCGCCCGAGGTGCTCGGACGCTCGCTCGACGAGCTCCCGCCGCAAACGCGCAGTCTTTTGGAAAGCATCAAGGCGATGGTTCGCGAGCTTTGCGAGAAACGGAAACTCGACCAGGACAAAGCCCGCTTCACCCGCCGCGAAGTGCGCGAGCGCACCGGCTGGAGCGAGTTCCAGGTGAGAACCCATATCCAGAAACTCGAAGATCTGGAATACCTCGCAAGGCGGCACGGCAAGCAAGGTCTCGGCTGCGTTTACGAACTGCTCATCGACTGCCACGAACCGGAAGGCATCGCCCATGTCGGCCTTCTCGACCTCGACCAACTCAAGAAGAAGCCATGACTACGACAACCACTTCGAGCATGGAAAAGGGCACTTCGAGCAACTTCGTGAATCGGCCATCACGAAGTTTAGCCCCGATGAAATCAGGCTTTAGCCGCCACTTCGTGGCTTCGGGCAAATGCATATCAGGAGCCGGAACCCGAATCGTCATATCGTAGCCATGGCCGACGACGAGAAACCCAAGCGCAAAGACGGCAAAGGCTACCGCAACGTCCCCGGAATGCGCGGACGGCGCAAGGGCGGCAAACACGAAACGACGCCCGACGGCTTCGACCGTTCCAGCCCCGACACGCTCGCCAGCCTCGCCGACCGCTGGATGCAACGGCTCGAAGAACGCGCCTACAGCCCGCGCACCCTCGACATGCACCGCTGGGCATTGAAGAGCTTCCTGCAATGGTGCCACGAGCGCAACCTCGCCAAACCCGACGACATCACCAAGCCCATCCTCGAAAGCTTCCAGCGCTGGCTCTACCGCTACAAACAGGACAACGGCAAGCCGCTCGGAGTCACCACCCAGCGCAACCGCCTCGGAGCCGTGCAACGGCTCTTCGCCTGGCTCTGTCGCGAGAACGTCCTCGCCGCCAACCCCGCCGCCGATTTGGAACTCCCGCGCAAGCCCGCCAAGCTCCTACCCAAAGCCTTGAGCAACGACGAACTCGCCGACCTCTTCGCCCTGCCCGATACCGGCGACGTGCTCGGCCTGCGCGACCGCTGTATTTTGGAAGTCCTCTACTCCTGCGGCCTACGCCGCTCGGAAGTGACCAAGCTCGACCTCGAAGACATCGACCTGCCCCGCGCCGTGCTCACCGTGAGAAAGGGCAAGGGCGGCAGGAGCCGCACCGTCCCGCTCGGCGAACGCGCCATCTACTGGCTTGGCCGCTACCTCGAAACCGCCCGGCCACGGCTCGAAATCGAAGTCAACGAACGCGCGTTGTTCATCAGCGGATACGGAACGCGACTCAACGCCAACTACGTCGGCAACTGGGTCCTCGCGAGTGAGAAGTTCTGTAACTGGATCATCATGCGGCGAAGCGTGAACCTTCGGAGCGAGTGAAGTCTATTTTACTCGCGAGTGAGAAGTTCTCGCGAGTGAGAAGTTCTGTAACTGGATCATCATGCGGCGAAGCGTGAACCTTCGGAGCGAGTGAAGTCTATTTTATCAAGGATGAATTTTCGGAACGCTGAACCTTTTCCGCCGTGGTGCAAAAATCCAGGCAGCGTGTTTTTCAAGGCGGCTGAGACAATCATTTCCGAAGGCAGCACGTCTGGGCGGATGGTTCGGATCCAGGTTCCAAAGTGTTTCCAAACCAGACCGTCACATGTCATGGCAAGGTACTGTAACATGCCCTGAGCGATCATGCCGGTCTGCACAAACACATGATATGCGTGCATCTTTCTCTGCACCTGTCTGCGATATTTCTCGGTAGTCCGGTGGAGGTATTGGTTACCATTGCGACGCTTGAGCGGTCGCATAGCGGCCATCCAGAAATGGTATCCGAATGAGCCGACCGAATGCACCGCTTGCTTGAAAGCGACTTCGATCTTGAAACGCAAACTGTAGAGCAAGATGATCTCCTGAGCTTCCATGGTGAGGTCGGTAGACAAGAGGATGATCCGCCCTCTCGTGGGATGATCGACGAGAATGAAGCGGACCATCGCCCCGGCGGGCTTCCACAACAGATCCACCGACTTGAACCGGACAGAGATGTTTCTCTCCCCATATACGGGACTGGGAACGGAACTGAAGCCGCCCGTTCCAAAGACATTCTGGAGCTTCACCGCAGCGCCATACTTTTTCGGTCGTCCGCGTTTGCGTTTGCGTGGCACTGCCGCAGGCCGAAAGCCGGTTGTCGTGCGTCGAACCCTCGTGACCAGCACACCAGAACGCCCCTTGGTGCTCCGGATCACCTTTCCGTTGGCGTAGTAGGCGTCGGCCAGCAAGACGAACTCCTGACCTCTACAGACGGATGCGAGCATCTCGTTGGCCTTGTCGATCAAGGTTCTCCTGTCGCGGTTTGAAGTGACGATACCTTCGTGAATGCGTGCACAGACCGGAACGCAGAAGAAGTATCCGCCAACCTGACAGAGCACGCCGAAGGCCTGAAAGGAATGGCTCATGATGAAGTGAGGCTTGGAATTGGACTCGGACTGTTGATGCAGATACTTCACCGCAGGCATCTTGCGGCCCTCCTTGGACTTCTTGATGCCGTCGAGAACCAGGACGGGGCGACAACCGATCTTGTAGACAGGGAAGTGCTTGATCACGATGGCGAACCAAAGTTCTGCAAGCCGGTCCGTCTTCACGGCATTGCTGTGGAAGAAATGGAGTAAGTGCTCATAGAAGTGTTCTGACAAACCGAGAGCGCGGACGAAACTGGAAACCCCGAGGAGGTCATTGCGCACGGAGAAAGCGGCCAAGACGAGCAGAAACCAGAGAAAGGTGCGGGCTCTCGAGAAAGCGGGTCGCAGAAAACAGACGATATTCCACCAAGAAATCCAGAGATCCATAACAAATGATTTGATTTTCCTAGACATTCGCATATATAAGCTAATGACCATGAAAAAGATCAGATCACTGAAAAAAGAGTCCAGAAATTTGCGGCAAAGTTAGCTGCAATCGGGCCAATGCGGCCTGGGAGCATCAGCAAGCAATACCGAGATCGACAACGCCAGCGCGGCGTGTATTACCAACTGAGCTACACGCATAAGATGAGGAGCCGGACTGAACACGTGAAGGGACTACGAAAAGAAACAGAGGAGTACAAGAAATTCAAGAAACTGACCACCGAACTGATCGATCTGAGCATTGAACTATCCAAGGCGAAGATCGCTCTATTGCGCAGTCAGACAGACACGCCAGGCAAAGAGAAACCGGTCTGAGAACTTCCCACCCACGAGGTTAGTAGTCGCGTGAGAATGGTCGCTTCTTTTTTGGTGGAGAATTGCGCCCGGACTTGGCTTTGCCGGCTGATTTCTTACCGGTCTTGCCCTTCTTCTTGGCGGAGCTACTCGCCGCTCTGGCCTTGGTTTTTGCCTCCTTGAGTCGGAGGCGCCCCTGCTCGTCGAGGGCTTCCAGCAGAGCATTCGCCTTCTGGAAATCATCGATCCAGCGTCTCGCCTGAGCTTCCAACGGTCTGGGGACGTGCAGCATGGTGGTCTTGCCCTTGCGAGTCTGACCGATGGCCAAGGAGCGATGGCGCAAGGAGTCGTCGGAAGCGCAACGGCAAGTGGGCTTGCCGCATTTACGAGAGAGCTCGATGGGCGAGCCGTGAAGGAAGCCTTCGGCCTGGTCGAGGAGCTGGCGGAGGCGGCGGAGGCGGCTGCGAATCTGGCGTTCGGTGGGGGCAGGGAGTTTCTGCTTGGCATGAAGGTCGGTTCGTTCGGCACACTGTAATGTAAAACTATTACAGAAACAAGCTTAAAAAAGATGAAATAACGAATGCGAATTTGCCATGGGGTCAAAAATGGGCGCTGCCGATCCGAATTACCCAAAAATACAGGGCTTGAGCCGCCTCAGCCGCCTATCTTACGGAATCGCTGGGGCAGGGCGTCGAAGGTTTCCAAGGCGATTTGGTATTCTCTCAAAGCTTCCTCGGGGAGAACATCCTGGTGCCGTTCGAGTTCGTCTGCCACGCGCTGGCGCAGGTAGGCGACTTCCGTGGCTCGCGGAAGGAGCGGGCGACCCTCGACCCGGTGGTGCACGGGCGCGGTGTGGGCGAAGCGTGGTCGGCCGTCGGGCCGGTCTTCGAAGCCCCGGACGGCGATCCAGGAACTGCTCTTGAGGGCGATGGTCGCCTCGAAGGTGAAGCGTTGGCCCAGTTGGGCATTGGACGGTTCGAGGTCCTCTGGGGGAGCGATGGTTTGCGTGACCTCGCCGTTGACGATGATTTCGATCGGGCCAAGGGCTTGGCCAGCGGAGAAAGTGCCGGTCAGCTGGACCCGGTCTTCCTTGCGGGATTGTTCGGTAAGGAGCATCGGTCCGGTGGTGACGAAACTGTGCCCGGCCTTGAGACCGTCGATCCATTTCTGGTAGGTGAATGGCCCGCTCACTTTCACGTAAACGCGGCCGAAACCGAGGGGCACGGGATGCACACCCGAGGCCGTGCCCGCCGAGGGTTTCATGTCGTAGCCGCAGTTGATGAGGGCGTAGTAGTTGAGAAAACCGAAGTCGATCCATCCACGCTCGGCGAAGAGGCCATCTTCCGTCATTTCAATGGGAAGATTGTGGACGTATTCCGAATACCAATCGCGAAAGAGGAAACGCCTCTTCCAGAGAGGGTTATTGGTCAGCTCGAACAGATTGACCTTCATGATCGGCATGAGCATCATCGACCAGGGCCAGTTGTGTTTGTCCAGGTCTAACAAAGCGCCCTGGCGCCTCGCCTCGGTGGCGATCGGTCCAACCGGGGGCACCGACAGTTCGAGCGCTTCCTGGTGATTGAGGACAAAGACAGCGCCGAGTGTGTGTTGCTTGCCGTTGACGGTGAAGATTTCGTACTCGGTGTTGACCGGCCAGACGACGTGGGAGGGATCCACCGTGATCAGTTTCGCGGGGGGCACGGGTTCGGGATTCTTGTTTGCCGTCGCGGGCGTTTGGCGGGAGTCGGTGACCCAGGCGGTGAGGGGGAGGGTCACATTGAGGTCTTCGGCGAGCATCAGGGTGGGCAGGTCGGCCACGCGTCGATGCGTGTGGGTCTCGCCGCTGTACCAGCCCTGGGCGGCGAGGTCTGACCAGCGTTTCAGCGAGAGGGTGACTTCCTCGGGATTCTCGATGTTCTCCGCAATCGTGACTTGTGCGGAGGCCGGCAGGTATTCCTTTCTGCGTTCCGCGGTGAGCGTGTAGGAGCCAGGCGGCAGGCCGGCCGCGAAGGGATGGGCTGATAGGGAGGTATGGACTTCCGTGCTGGCGATGGTTCTGCGGACGTCGTAGGGAACGGCCTTGCCTTCCGGGGAAATCGAGCGCGCGTGATGCCAGCTCCCGGATTCCTCGTTCTGGATGGTGAGGCGAGCGGGGAGAAGTTCACCGGTATCGGCGTCGACGATCCGTCCTTGCAGAGTGGCGGAAGGAATGGCCGCGACCGAGCCCTCGAGTGCGAGACAAAGGACAGCGACAAGGATCGCAAAGAGGGGCGAGCTGGAGACGATCACGAGGGTCAGCGTCGGCGATGATCGCACTGGATGGCAAGGAGGAAGCGCATAGGGGGGCTTTGCGGATTTCTCCGAAATCGGACTTGGCTGGCGAGATCGGGGACTGACCTCGGAGAGGTCAGCGACTTAGTAACTGCGCAAAAATAAGATGAACATTTACTTCGAGGGTTTGATTGTGTAATTCCATGAGCCGTGTGTTTCGTGCCTTTCCAGTTTTACGGCGGCCAGTTCCTCGTCCGTCACTTTGATCCCCGTCTCGTAGCTTTTGGTATCGAGCCTGGCCCTGACCTTCAGGCCCCCCTTCGTCGTTGTGCTTCCAATCAACTCGACGATCGTCTGCAGGGTTGCCAGTGGCTCGCCTTGCCAGTTCTGGGTGATGTAGCTGAAGAGACGGTGCTCGATCTTGTTCCACTTGCTTGTCCCCGGCGGGAAGTGGCAGACGACCAACTTCAGCCCGGTCTCGTTCGCCAACTCCTGGAGCGAAAGCTTCCAAAGCCGCGAGCGGTGGCTGTTGCTCCCACCGCCATCGGCGGTGATTAGCAGCCGACGGGCGTGGGGGAACCGCGCAGAGCCCATTTCCGTCCACCACAACAGGATGCTGCGGGTCGCGAATTGGGCCGTATCATGGTCGATTCCGACGCTAACCCAGCCCTGGTTGTTGAGCATATCGTAAACGCCGTAGGGGATTGCCTTGCCCAGGTCCTTGTCCTTGAAGTCATGCACGCGGACTTGCTCAGGGTTGTCTTTCGGCCTCCACTGCCTCCCGGCGTTCTTGAAATCGCCCACCAACTCCTTCTTCTTGGTGTCCACTGAGATTGCTGGCTGGCCTCAATGTTGGAAGCGACGCACCTGATCGTTGATGTATTCGAACTGCCTGTTGCGGTCCGGGTGCTGTGCCCCTTCGCGGGTCTTGCGATTTGCCAGCAGACTATGGCCGGCCTTGCGCAGCAACGCGGCAACAGTACGCGCACCGACCGGGTGGTTCTGAGATGTGAGTTCCCTGGCAAGCCTCTGAGTGCTCTTCAATGTCCAGCGCAATGGGGATTGAGGGTCGCCTCTACTGAGAGGATCAACTAGCCGCTCAAGAGCCCCAAGCAGTTCCGGATCGGTCTCGGTCACCGGCTTGCGCCCACCCCGAAGCCAACGGATGCGTCCGTCGGCTTCGGGTGCCGTGTAGTCGCCGCGCCGTAACTGCTTGATGCCCTCAGTGATCGTCGTCCGCGACATCGATGTCGCAAGAGAAACTGCGGATACGCCGCCCCAACCCAATTCCATGGCCTCCGCCGCCCAACACCTCCGGGTCCGCTCGTCCATGAGGTGGCTCAGGGAATCGAACTTCCGGCGAATGCTTTCGACAACGGAACTGTCAGGCATGGCACTGACAGTAGCATAGAAATAAGGTTGAGAAACCTTAAATTGTTCATTTTATTTTTGCGCCATTCCTTACTGAAATATATTGCATTTTTAATAAAAACCATAATAATATTCCATGAGTTTTTCTCGGATCATGCACGAACCCGCGGATCTGGCCTCCCACTTTCCGTGCGCTCGGCAGTTTGTCGCTTGGCTTCGCTACTCGCCTTGGCGCGCCAAAATGCGGTGGTTTCCGGGGCGACTTTGGCGGTGGGAGTGGTGCTCACTCTGGCCTGGCAGGTGGAGAACTGGCGTGGGGAGCGCGCGCTCGAAGACGCGAAAGCCCTCCTGGCGAGCAGGGGAATCTCGTTGGAACCTGAGGACTATGCTTGGGAGGCCGTTCCCGAATCCTCGAATGCCCTCGAGCACCCGCTTTGGGAGGCGGCGCCACGGGAATGGCTCGATTCGGGAGACCTCTTCTTCAATCCGGAACCCGTTTTCGATCAGGCCTGCGCGGGCGTTCCTCAAGAGATTTTTGAGGCGCGCTTTCCTCCCGTCCTCGATGAATGGCAGGGCGTTTTTCGGGCCGCGACCCGACACGACTTCGAGCCCACCGAGAGGTCGGCGGCTGAGGAAGTGCTTGGCGCCACGGCTGCGTATGGGAACTGGGCGGCGGGGATGGAAGAGGCTTTCAAGCGACCGCACGCCCAGTTGATGCCTCGAACGCTCGAAGCGATGGAGACCGGCGCCGTGCTCCAGATCCCGGATTTCAAGGATCGTCTGCGGCGCCTTCGGGTCCTTCAGTGGGCGCGGGTAATCGCTCATCTGCAGCGAGGTGATTCCTGGCTGGCGTGTCGAGATCTGACGGCACCGCTCCATTTGGCGACGCGTGGATTCGCAAGAGGCATCCTCATTGGAGATTTGGTGAGGATGAACGTATCGATGCTGTTGGGAGAGGGATTGGAGAATTTGCTGGCTTTGCCAGGGTGGGAAACGGAGGACTTGAAAGCGATCCAGGCCTTGGCCTCCCGCTTCGAAATGATGAAGTCTTTGAATCGGGCATGCAGCAGAGAAGCTGCGCTGGCCGTTACGTTCATTCGCACGTACGGGGACGATTGGACATTGGACTTTCGCCATCTGCTTGATCCCGAGCACCGGATTCTCAACGGGCTCATCACCAATGCCTGGCTGCAGCCCCGCGGATGGCGCGACCAGAACACGGCGAACTATCTTCGTTGGGTTTTCGAGGATTGGTTCGCGGTTTATGAGGGTTCGACGGGCCGGTTACGACCGGAGAACGCGGGTCGTGGGCGAAATACAAAGATCTCACCTTACACCTTGATCGCCGCCGCCGTTTATCCCCAGATCTTCAATCCTTATCGAGGAGCCGCTCGCGAGGAAGCGCGCTGGGATTTGCTGGAATTGTTGTGTGCCGTCCGGCGTTATCAGCTGGAGTATGAAGAGATCCCGAATGCATTGAGCGACTTGGTGCCGGACTTCATGGAAGCCCTTCCAAGGGATGCCGTGACCGGCGGGGTGCCGCATTTCACTTTGGAGAAGGATGGATCACTCAAGCTAGTCACACTGGATTGGGATCGGTCGGGTGATCCAGGCCAGTTCGAACACTGGATGGAAATGAAGCTGGAGTGAAGGGGGGCGTTCCGGATTTCTCCGAAATCGGATTTGGCGGGCGAGAGGAGGAACTGACCTCGGAGAGGTCAGCGACGATGGGGGATCCGCGGGCGCGGGAGGCTACCGCATCACAGCGGGTAGGATCCAGGATTCTTTCTGCTTTTCGGCTTTTCCAACTGTCTCATCCTCGATAGGAGGGAAGCATGCAGTCGAGACCGCTGGAGGGCCACGTGGCCCTGGTGACCGGGAGCACCACGGGGTTGGGGAAAGGGATCCTTTTTCGCCTGGCGGACGCTGGCGCCAAGGTGGTGATGAATTACGCGCACAACCGTGATCGCGCCGAGGCGGCCTTTGAAGCCTTGAAAGCTGCGGGCGGTGAGGGCTGTCTGATCCAAGCCAGTGCGGTGGATGAAGCGGAAGTCGAGGCGATGGTGACGCGGGCGACACAGGAACTGGGCCCGGTGGACATCGTGGTCCCCAACGCCACGCCGGACCAACCGCAAAAGCCGGTCGAGGAGTACGACTGGGCTTTCTATCAGGAGATGCTGGATTTCTTTGTCAAGAGTCCCTATCTCCTCGCGCGCGCAACCTTGGCAGGCATGAAGGCGCAGGGCTGGGGCCGGATCATCAACATCGGCAGCGAGGTCTTTCCGGCGAGCTTTGGCAATTTCAGTGCCTACGTGGCGGCCAAGGGCGGTCAAATCGGCTGGACGCGGAGCATGGCGACCGAGTTGGCGCCCTCGGGGATCACGGTCAACGTGGTCAATCCTGGCTGGATCCCGACCGAGCGACACGCGAACGACCCGCAGGAGGCGAAAGACGGCTATTTGGAAACCACGCCCATGAGGCGCTGGGGGACTCCGGAAGAAGTCGGCGATACGGTTCTCTACTTCGCTTCGCCCCAAGCGGGGTTTGTTTCTGGGCAAACTCTCAACGTCAACGGGGCCAGGACACCCCAGTGAGCCTGGCGTCCCAGCGGCGTCTCCAGGCGAGCTGGCCACTCCCGAACCTTTCCTCCATCGAATCGAAACGAACGAAACGCAGACACTCCCACCGATTTCACCAGAGAAAGAGCACCACTCAAACACTCTCAACACTAAGGACATCATCATCATTATGAAGCGACGCGATCTTTTGAAGAAGGCGAGCGCCCTGGGCGCGCCACTGATTTTGCCGGGATCGGTATTGGGTAAGGACGGCGGCACGGCGCCGAGCAACCGCATCACCATGGGCCTCATTGGACACGGCCTCATCATGGGCGGGCATCGCGGATACCATCTGCAACGCAAAGACGTGCAAGTCTTGGCCGTCTGTGATGTGCATGTGGGGAAACGCGCCAAGGCTCTGAGCCAGGTCGAGGAAACTTACGCCGAGCGCGAGGGCGTGAGCTGTTACAAGGGCTGTGAAGCCTATCATGAGTTCGAACGAGTGATGGAGCGAGACGGCATCGACGCCGTGGTGGTGGGAACTCCCGATCACTGGCACGCGCCGATCTCGGTGGCGGCCATGCGCAGCGGCAAGGATGTGTATGTGGAGAAACCGATGACCCTGACCATCGAGGAGGGCAAGGTGATGCGCACGGTGGCCGAGCGCTACGGACGAATCTTGCAGGTGGGCTCACAGCAACGCTCCGAGCAGGCTTTTCGCAAGGCTTGCGAGATTGTGCGCAATGGCTGGATCGGTGAGGTGCACACGATTTACGCGGGTCTGGGATCCTTCCCGCCGCCGCATCATCCGCCGGCTGAGCCGATTCCCAAGGGCTTTGATTACGATCGTTGGTTAGGCCCGACTCCCTGGTTTCCCTACAACGAGGAGCGGGTGGCCGGCAACTATGGCGGCGGCTGGCGGCGGTTCTGGGAATACGGCTCGCGCAAGAACGGCGACTGGGGTGCCCATCACTTCGATATCATCCAGTGGGCTCTGGGAATGGACGATTCCGGCCCGGTGGAGTTCATTCCCAAGGGTTTCGAGGGCACGGAATATCAGACGCACGTCTACGCCGACGGCGCCAAAGTGCTGCGCGATCATCCGCGACCCAACGGACACATGATTCACTTCATCGGTTCGGAGGGCACGGTGTCGGTGTCTCGCGGCGGGCGCATCGACGCAACTCCCGAGGCCCTGGTCCGGCGGTCGCTGGGCCCCAACGACATCCACCTCTACGAGTCGAGAGATCATCGAGGCAATTGGCTGGAGGGCATCCGCACGCGGAAGCCGACCATTTGTCATGTGGGCGTCGGGCATCGCACCGCCTGCATTTGTCACGTGAGCGGGATCGCCGAGCGTTTGGGGCGGCCGCTGAAATGGGATCCTGATAGCGAGCAAATCGTCGGCGACCCGGATGCGGCCCGCATGATGGACCGTCCGCGGCGGGCACCCTACACCATGCTCTAACATCGAACGCCTTCACCATCGCGAATCACTGACCACTCTTTATTCATGAAACGACTCACTCTCACCCTTTGCTTTTCCCTGGTTTCCCTGGGCGGATCCTTGGCGGATCACCATGAAGGGGATGAACTGGCAAAGAAGATCGATGCTCTGTTGACCGGGATCTCGCAGCCCGACGAGGCCGAACGCTACGAACCGCGCATGGGGTTGAACGCCTTGACCTCGGCCGCCTCGGCGCCCGGGTCTTCCACGCGGGATGCCTACGTGAAGCTTTTGCTAGAGCGCCTGAAAAATCCGGAAACCGCGATGGCGGCCAAGGCCTGGATCATCCGGCAATTGGAGGATGTGGGCGCGGCGGAATCCGTGCCGGCCTTGAAAGCGCTGTTTGGCTCGCCTTTCCATCATTTGCGCGAGCTGTCCCGCCGGGCCCTGGAACAGAATCCCTCTTCCGAAGCGGGTGCCGCCTTGCGTGAGCTGTCGGAGAACGAACACGACCGCAATGTGCGGCGCGCCTTGGTCCATTCGATTGGCGAGCGGGCCGACGGCGAAGCCGTGGCCTGGCTGCGGTCGCAGTTGGAAAGCAAGGACCGGCCGCTTCAGCGGGCGGTGATCGAGGCGCTTGGCAAAGTGGCCAACGACGCGGCCCTGGACGCCTTGGACAACGCTTATGAGGAGGGCCCCGACAGGGAATTGGCGGCGGACGCTTTGCTGGAATCGGCTCGGCGGCTGACGCCGGATCACTCCGATCGTGCGGTGGCCGTCCTCAAAAGGCTCTATGGCTATGATCAACCGGCGCGGCTGCAAGCAGCGGCCTTTCGCGGACTCTTGCAGGCCCGCCCCGGCGAGGCGGACGATTTGATTCTACTGGCCTTGCAATCCAAGGTTCCGGCGGTGCGGCAGGTGGCCATCAACGCCTGCCGGGGACTGCCGGCCACCAGCGTGATACCGAACGTCTTGGCGGTGAAATTGGCGGAGCTGAGCCCCGACGAACAGGCCATGGCCCTGGCGGTGCTCGGGGATACTCAGGATCCCACCGTGGCCTCTCAACTGGCCGACATGCTAGAGTCGGGGGCGCTGGTGCCGGCGGGACTGGAAGCCAGCGTGCTCGATGCGTTGGGTCAGTTAGGGGGTGCCGACGCGGCGGCCCGCGTCGCCGACTTCGCCGGGCGCACGCCTGATGAGGACTTGCGGGAGGCGGCCAGGGAGGCCTTGGCGGAAATGCCCGGGGAGGCGGTCGACGCCTGGCTGGTCTCCGCCACGCTGAGCGGTGACCTGGCGGTGCGCCTGGAAGCCATTCGGGCTCTGGGTGCCCGCGCCTACGGTCCGGCCAAGGAAGTGCTTTTGGCTCATCTCGAAAACGGACCCCGTGCCATTCAGCAGGGGAGCCTGGAGGCGCTGAGCCAGATCGCGACGGTTGAGGACATTCCCCGTTTGTTGCCTTACGTGGCGAGTGACGACGACGGTGCGGCCAAGGTCATCATGCAGGCTTGTCGGCGGGCTTCGGCTGCCGCTTCCTCGTTGAGCCAGGGCGTTGCGGTCGTTGTCCAGGCGATCGCGGACCTTCCCGCAGGCGCCAAGCCGAAGCTGGTGCCCTGCCTGGCGATTCTCGGCGGTGAAGAGGCCCTGGCGGCGGTGAAGGATTATCTGAAAGGCGAAACGCTCCGGTCCGAAGCCCTGAAGGCCTTGACGAATTGGCCAGGACCCGAGGCTGGGCCGAGCTTGATTGACCTGGCCAAATCGGAAGGGGTGGAGGACGTGGAACGCACCTTGCTGCTCCGAGGTCTCGTGCGTTTGATAGGGAATCCGCGCAACGATTTGGAATTGCAGCGGCGACTGCAACTGGCCAAGGAGGCGGTGGACGCGTCCCAGAAAGTGGAGGATCAGCGTCTGTTCCTCCCGGTTCTGGGCGGCCTGAGAACGCGGGAAGCACTGGAGGCTCTCGTGGCTTTGCTCGACCATCCGCCCCTCGCCGAAGAGGCGGCTCTGGCCATCCTCTCCAGCATGGAGCGCCGGGGCCAGCGCGGAGGCGGTAGACGAGGTGGAGGGAGAGATCTGGATCGGCATTTTCTACAGGATGTCCTGAAGAAGGTTGTTCGCGCCGACGTGGAGGCCGAAACCGCCGACCGGGCTGCCGAAATCCTCGATCGGATGTGATAGGGCCTGAAAAACCGACGTTTTTCGTGGACATGAGACGGGTTTTTCCGGAACGGAAGCCATGAGCAGCATCCATTCAGTGGACGAACTGGTCGCGTCGGCATCCAACGGCGGCGAACCGCCCGCGCACCTATCGGGACCTCTCAAGGCATTGTGGCTCACGAAGGCCGCTCGCTGGCACGAGGCTCACGAAACCGCCCAGGACCTGGGGAGCCGGACAGGGGACTGGATTCACGGTCTCCTTCACTTGATCGAGGGGGACCTGGGAAATTCGGCTTATTGGTACCGCCGGGCCGATCGTCCGCAACCTACGCGTGACGAGATCGATGCCGAGTGGCGGAACATCGCCGAAGCGGTTTTTCAGCAAGATTCCTAGGCCATGAAGAAGGGCGATCGCGGAAAGAGGGGGCGCCAGGCCTTCTGGTGGACGGTCGCCCTGGCGGTGACCGGCGGCTGGCTTGTTTTGGCCTCCTGCGGAGACCGAGAGCCGTCCGGTTTGGAGGCCGGGTTTGGTGACGGGCCGGAGAATGATTCGGCAGTGGCCGAGTCTCCGGCGACGCTCGCCTACCAGGAATCGGTGCGCGCGGGCATGGACGATCTCAAACTCGTCATGTCGTTTGTGGATGAGGAGGGAGAAAAGCAGCAGTGGGAGGGGCAGTGGACCATGGTGAAGGATCGATTCGCCACCGTGGAGCATTCCAGTCCCCAGCAGAAGACCGTCGATCTGCGCCGTTGGGCCACCGTTCATCTCATTGAAATCCCCGAATCCGGTGAGCCGCGTGTCAACCGCACGGAGGACAGTCCCTTGACGGGATGGCGTTTGGCGGGAGACCGTCTCGGCACTGGGGAGTGGCGCTATCGATTTGCCGATCTTGCGGCCGTTCCCGAACACGAGCGGGAGCGTTTCACGCTGTTGTTGGAAGAACTCAACCGCGTGGAAGTAGGCGTCGCCGCCTTCTATGAGGGACATGACCTCGATCTGGGAAAATCATGGCAGGTGCCGGTGACCGCTCTCGTTCGCTGGTTCGGCGACGAGGTGGGCGGGTATGTCGGTGATATCAATGTGAAGGTGGACCGCGTGGAGGACCTGCAGGGACAGTCATGCGCGGTCATGGAGGTCGCGTTCAAAGCCACGGGGAAAATGAGAGATCCTGACGGGCAATCTTTGGACATGGCGATGGAGGCGCGAGGCGAGGTGTGGCGAGCCCTGGAACTGAGGGAGGATTTGAAAGTCGATATTCAGGGAAGCATGACTCTCAAGGCGGCGGTTTCTGCTCAGGAGATCGAGATGGTGGTGGCAGGGCCCTTGGCGATCCGTGAGGAGCGCAAACTGCGCTTGTAGTCGGTCAGTTCGGTCCGTCCTTGCCGTCTGCGGTGCGACGTCGGTGGATGCTGCAGCCGGGGATGTCATCCCCGAGCGGTGCGACCGGGACGGCTAAATCGGATAGGTGGAGGGACGGCGTCCCCGCCGTCTGCGGTGCGGTGCGGAGGCATCATATCGACCGGGGACGCCGTCCCCAGCCACAGCACGTCGCGGCGCGTGACTTGTCGAGTGAGGAAGGCGGACGAGAAGCCGCCGTGGATGC
>CBDBEZ010000095.1:0-23533 GCA_965204485.1 Verrucomicrobiales bacterium | reverse complement strand
GCAGCGAGACGTTTCCATCGGCTATCCTTGCAATCAAGCCTTCGACTACTCGCCGCTCTACCGGTTCCTCGAATTTGCGGTCAACAATGTGGGGGATCCCTTTTCCGGAAGCAATTTCCGGAATGAACACGCACGATTTCGAGCGGGAAGTCATCCACGACTTCGCCGGGTTCACCGGGATCGATGTCGACGACTGTTGGGGATATGTGACGAATGGCGGCACGGAGGGCAACATGTATGGCCTCTACCTGGCACGGGAACTTTTCCCGGACGGGAATCGCCTATTTTTCAGAGGCAACTCATTACAGTGTCACCAAGATCCTGCGCCTGCAACACACGCGTAACTTCATGATCCGCACCCCAGCCCTCGGGCGAAATGGATTACGATGACCTCGAGGAAAGCCTGCGCATCCATCGTGACGTGCCTCCGATCATTTTTGCCAATGTGGGAACGACGATGAAGGGGGCCATCGATCGCCTCGACCGCATCCAATCCGTGCTGGAAAAGCTTTGCATCGTCCAGCGCTACCTTCACGGGGACGCCGCTTTCTCGGGGATGATCCTGCCATTCGTCGACGATCCGCCACCCTGGCATTTTGGAGCCGGGGCGGACAGTGTCTCGATTTCCGGTCACAAGCTGATCGGCTCGCCCTTGCCCTGCGGCGTGGCTCTTGTGCGGAAGGCCTACATGGCACGGGTCTCGCGATCGGTGGAGTATGTCGGGGCCCTCGACACCACGATCAGCGGTTCTCGAAATGCCGTCACGCCCTTGTTTCTCTGGTATGCGCTACGCCGAACCGGGAAGGAAGGGCTTCGGCAATCGGTGGCCCAGTCGCTGGAGATGGCGGCCTATGCAGAGCGCTCGCTCCAGACGATTGGTGTGGCGGCCTGGCGTCATCGGCATTCCCTCACCGTAGTGTTTCCGCGCCCGCCGCAATCGATTCTGGACAAGTGGACGCTGGCGCCTCATCGGGAAATCTGTCATCTCATCACGCTTCCCAACACCACGATGGAAATCATCGATGCCTTCGTGGACGACATGAAACGCTGTCAGGATTCTCCCTCACCATGAAGCAAATCATCATCCCCGTGCGAAACGCGCCGGGCACGCTGGCGGCGGTGACGGAATTGCTGGCGTCTGCCTCCGTGAACATTGATTCGATCGAGGCGGAGGCTTTTGACGAGAGCGGCGTCATCATTCTGCGGGTCGACCGCTATGACGTGGCGTTGCGCGCTCTGCGTGACGGCGGTTACCGGGCCGTGACCGAGGACGCTCTCGTCCTGCACCTGGAAAACCGTCCGGGAGCGCTGGCCCGCGTCGCTCGCCGGTTGACCGAAGCCAACATCGGGATTCGCAGCCTGCAGATCCTCGAGCGCTACGACCAGATGAGCCTGGTCACGCTGGTTGCGGATGAGCAGGAAACGGCGCGAGAATTGTTGGCAGACGTCCTCGTGCAGCGTTAGGGCGGGCGGTCGGGAGAAGGACGGGGGTCTCCACGCTACGGGAGGGACGGCGTCCTCGCCGTACGCGATGCGATTTGAAAGCAGGGTGGAGACCCAACTCCGCTGTGGAGCGCCTCTCTTGGCCATGTGATCAGGTAGCCGTGACGAGGAGCCCAGGGTGGATGCGGCTTGACGCGGGATCCGCTCTCGATGGATTCTCGGTCTGCCATGTTTGCTCTTTATCGTCCCGCAAATCTTCATCACTCGTGAGTGGGAAGTTCTCAGACCGGTTTCTCTTTTGCCTGGCGTGTCTGTCTGACTGCGTAATAGAGCGATCTTCGCCTTGGATAGTTCAATGCTCAGATCGATCAGTTCGGTGGTCAGTTTCTTGAATTTCTTGTACTCCTCTGTTTCTTTTCGGCCTCTTCAGCAGAATCTGTGGGTGCCCAGGCGGCGCGATTCACCTAGAATCCTGACCAGCAACAAGTTATATCCAATCTTAATGGGCATCAAAGTTGTGGCAACAAGCCTGCTGCCCATCCAAACCTCGGATTTGCGAGGACAACGCTGGCGCCGGGGCTGCCCCTGGTAGGGCTCAGCCCATGAAACAAGTAGTTTCAGCAGTTCTGGGGTCCAGGGGCAGCGGGACCCGGCGTCCAGCGTTCCCGGAGCAAATCCGGAATTTCACCCACAGATTCTGCTGAAGACCCTCTTTTCGTAGTCCCTTCACGTGGTCTGGCCAGACGTGTTCAGTCCGGCTCCCTCATCTTATGCGTGTAGCTCAGTTGGTAATACACGCCGCGCTGGCGTTGTCGATCTCGGTATTGCTTGCTGATGCTCCCAGGCCGAATTGGCTCGATTGCAGCTAACTTTGCCGCAAGTTTCTGGACTCTTTTTTCAGTGATCTGATCTTTTTCATGGTCATTAGCTTATATATGCGAATGTCTAGGAGTAACTGATTAGCGCATCTAACAAGCTCTTGACAGCTTCGATAATTAAGACATCTCAACCATTGATGTCGTCCGATTCTCTTGAATCGCTCCCCACGAGAGAACTGATCCGGCTCGTCCGCGATCTACGGGAGCGGTTTGCTCAGTTGGAGGCGGAGAATCTGAAGCTTCGCGAGGAATTGGATGAGTTGAAGCGCAAGCAGAACAGATCGGCGGCTCCGTTCTCGAAGGGAAAACCCAAGGCCAACCCGAAAAGACCGGGACGCAAGCCGGGCCAAGGGTCCTTCCGGCGGCGGGAGGAACCGGAGATTGGGCCGGATGACAATGTTCGAAACATGGAAACCCGATTGCCCAAGGGGCGGTCGTCAAATTGTCCTCGATGCGGAGGCAGGCTTGGAACTCGTCTGGAGACGGCAAGCACGGTCGATGTGCCGGAAAAGATTGCCCGAGACATATCGATCTGGAAAGTGGAAGTCGAAGAATGCAGTTGTGGCTACTGCGCGAGAGGAACTCACCGGGACTTGCCGCTCGACCCACACGGGGCCACCGCTCACCGTGTGGGTCCCAGGGTTCGGTCGTTTGGACTGGCTCTGCACTATCACTTCGGGGTGACTCTACGCAAAGTTCCTCCGATTGTTCGCGAGATTTGCGGCATTGATCTCAGCCAGAGCGCCCTGACACGAGACGCCCTGAAATTGGGAAACGGCGATGGAGCGATCAGCCAAGAAGCGGAGCGAATCAAAGCAGCCATCCAGCAATCCGATGACGTCAACACGGATGATACGGGATGGCGAACGGGGGGCAAGACGAGTTGCCTGATGGGATTCGTGAGCCGCCAGGAGAATGCGGTGTATTTTCAGATTCGATCACGCCACCGAGCCGAAGAAGTGGCCGAAGTCACCACGGCGGCCTGTGAGTGTGTGCTTGGAACCGATCGGTTCCGGAGCTACGACGCGGAGCGATTTTCGCAGATGGACATGCAAAAGTGCATGAGCCATATTGTGAAGAATCTCTCTGAAGTTCTGGAGAAGAAGCGAGGGCGGGCACGAAGTTTCTGCGAGGGACTGAAGAATTCGCTTCGACAGTGTCTGAGGCTTTGGCAGCAGTACCACAACGGCGAGTCGACTTTAAACCAATACGAGGAAGAGAGCTTGAAAAAGATCTATGAACTCGATCATTACCTGCGGAACCGGACGCTCAAAGATTCCGACAACCAACGCATGCTCAATGAGCTTGGCCGGCACTTTGACCAAGGGAATTTAACGATGTTCCTGGAGGATCCGGAGGTAGAGCCGACCAACAACATCGCCGAGCGGATGCTCAGGCCGGCGATCGTCGCCCGCAAGGTGTCGCAATGTTCCAAGACGGAGCGGGGAGCCAATGCCTACGCGGCATTCGAGAGTGTGCTTTCGACTCTCTCGCTGCGAGGAGCGAGTTCCGTATTCAAGTCGCTTGCCAAAATCATCGCGGGCGAGCGTACCCTTGCATGAGATGCCTGTGGCGTTTGCTGGTTAGGAGCGCTAATCAGTTCTTCTTACGTATGCCTCGGATCCGCCGGAGGCCCGTACAAGCTGAGTAGCAACTGCAAATATTTTCGCGTGCTTCCTATTTAAAAACTTGCCCAGGCGAACGGTTGTTCGTCCAACTACGTCTCTATCCTTTAAGCGATTCTCGTCAAAAGTGATCGAAACGCCGCGAAGCTCCGGAGAAGCAGACGCACACTGGTTCAAAAATCCTAATAGGATAAGTACGCTCAAGAGCCTAACTAACTGTATAACGTTCATCATATGGTGAGTTTTTTAGAAATCGAAGCGAATACTGCCTCAGCCATTTCCCAATCGATCTCGTCATCCAGCTCTAGAGATGTCCACTTTGGCATTCTGAATACTCCAATCCGCCCAAAAAACCTATGTTTTGCATTTAGAAAACTATCAGATTTCATAATATAAAGAGATCCATTTTCTTCATACTGTGGCGCCAACATTTGCCTCATAGGCATATAATTACAATTATGATTTACGCCGACAGCAGAGCCTTCTTTTATCTGCCAGACAAAAGAGTGTGAACGGGCTGCCCCAAAAATCACATCGAAATTAGCAGCCTCCAGCATCTCATGTGCTCTTGAGATATCATCTTGATTGGTGAAAGGATTTGTAGCCTGTAAAAAAGTAAGTCGTTCCGGGACGACAGCCTCATTAGCTCTCAACCATTCTACTGCGTGTAGAATTGCCATTTCCGAACTTGATTCAGATCCTCGCGAGTGAGAAGTTCTGTAACTGGATCATCATGCGGCGAAGCGTGAACCTTCGGAGCGAGTGAAGTCTATTTTATCAAGGATGAATTTTCGGAACGCTGAACCTTTTCCGCCGTGGTGCAAAAATCCAGGCAGCGTGTTTTTCAAGGCGGCTGAGACAATCATTTCCGAAGGCAGCACGTCTGGGCGGATGGTTCGGATCCAGGTTCCAAAGTGTTTCCAGACCAGACCGTCACATGTCATGGCAAGGTACTGTAACATGCCCTGAGCGATCATGCCGGTCTGCACAAACACATGATATGCGTGCATCTTTCTCTGCACCTGTCTGCGATATTTCTCGGTAGTCCGGTGGAGGTATTGGTTACCATTGCGACGCTTGAGCGGTCGCATAGCGGCCATCCAGAAATGGTATCCGAATGAGCCGACCGAATGCACCGCTTGCTTGAAAGCGACTTCGATCTTGAAACGCAAACTGTAGAGCAAGATGATCTCCTGAGCTTCCATGGTGAGGTCGGTAGACAAGAGGATGATCCGCCCTCTCGTGGGATGATCGACGAGAATGAAGCGGACCATCGCCCCGGCGGGCTTCCACAACAGATCCACCGACTTGAACCGGACAGAGATGTTTCTCTCCCCATATACGGGACTGGGAACGGAACTGAAGCCGCCCGTTCCAAAGACATTCTGGAGCTTCACCGCAGCGCCATACTTTTTCGGTCGTCCGCGTTTGCGTTTGCGTGGCACTGCCGCAGGCCGAAAGCCGGTTGTCGTGCGTCGAACCCTCGTGACCAGCACACCGGAACGCCCCTTGGTGCTCCGGATCACCTTTCCGTTGGCGTAGTAGGCGTCGGCCAGCAAGACGAACTCCTGACCTCTACAGACGGATGCGAGCATCTCGTTGGCCTTGTCGATCAAGGTTCTCCTGTCGCGGTTTGAAGTGACGATACCTTCGTGAATGCGTGCACAGACCGGAACGCAGAAGAAGTATCCGCCAACCTGACAGAGCACGCCGAAGGCCTGAAAGGAATGGCTCATGATGAAGTGAGGCTTGGAATTGGACTCGGACTGTTGATGCAGATACTTCACCGCAGGCATCTTGCGGCCCTCCTTGGACTTCTTGATGCCGTCGAGAACCAGGACGGGGCGACAACCGATCTTGTAGACAGGGAAGTGCTTGATCACGATGGCGAACCAAAGTTCTGCAAGCCGGTCCGTCTTCACGGCATTGCTGTGGAAGAAATGGAGTAAGTGCTCATAGAAGTGTTCTGACAAACCGAGAGCGCGGACGAAACTGGAAACCCCGAGGAGGTCATTGCGCACGGAGAAAGCGGCCAAGACGAGCAGAAACCAGAGAAAGGTGCGGGCTCTCGAGAAAGCGGGTCGCAGAAAACAGACGATATTCCACCAAGAAATCCAGAGATCCATAACAAATGATTTGATTTTCCTAGACATTCGCATATATAAGCTAATGACCATGAAAAAGATCAGATCACTGAAAAAAGAGTCCAGAAACTTGCGGCAAAGTTAGCTGCAATCGGGCCAATGCGGCCTGGGAGCATCAGCAAGCAATACCGAGATCGACAACGCCAGCGCGGCGTGTATTACCAACTGAGCTACACGCATAAGATGAGGAGCCGGACTGAACACGTCTGGCCAGACCACGTGAAGGGACTACGAAAAGAAACAGAGGAGTACAAGAAATTCAAGAAACTGACCACCGAACTGATCGATCTGAGCATTGAACTATCCAAGGCGAAGATCGCTCTATTACGCAGTCAGACAGACACGCCAGGCAAAGAGAAACCGGTCTGAGAACTTCCCACTCACGAGTCAGATCCTGAAATTTGTTGAGGCATCAAAAAGGGAGCTTCTGCTCCTGCTCTTATAGCTATTTTCTGGATCTCTCTATCATCAGTGGAAACAACAACGCGGTCAATACAAGGGCACAATATTGCGATGTTTACTATCCTAGTGATTAGGGGCTCACCACAGAAGAATTTTAAATTCTTTTTGGGTATCCCAACAGACCCGCCACGCGCTGGTATTACGGCAAGGTTCTTCAACCCAATTAGAATTAACGATTTAAGGTGCTAACAATTTTTGTGCTTGTTGTCGTTGCTCGTGAGTGAGAAGTTCTGTAACTGGATCATCATGCGGCGAAGCGTGAACCTTCGGAGCGAGTGAAGTCTATTTTATCAAGGATGAATTTTCGGAACGCTGAACCTTTTCCGCCGTGGTGCAAAAATCCAGGCAGTGTGTTTTCCAAGGCGGCTGAGACAATCATTTCCGAAGGCAGCACGTCTGGGCGGATGGTTTGGATCCAGGTTCCAAAGCAGCGATTCCGTAAGATAGGCGGCTGAGGCGGCTCAAGCCCTGTATTTTTGGGTAATTCGGATCGGCAGCGCCCATTTTTGACCCCATGGCAAATTCGCATTCGTTATTTCATCTTTTTTAAGCTTGTTTCTGTAATAGTCTTATATTACAGTGCGCCGAACGAGCCGACCTTCATGCCAAGCAGAAACTCCCTGCCCCCCACCGAACGCCAGATTTGCAGCCGCCTCCGCCAGCTCCTCGACCAGGCCGAAGGCTTCCTTCACGGCTCGCCCATCGAACTCTCTCGTAAATGCGGCAAGCCCACTTGCCGTTGCGCTTCCGACGACTCCTTGCGCCATCGCTCCTTGGCCATCGGTCAGACTCGCAAGGGCAAGACCACCATGCTGCACGTCCCCAGACCGTTGGAAGCTCAGGCGAGACGCTGGATCGATGATTTCCAGAAGGCGAATGCTCTGCTGGAAGCCCTCGACGAGCAGGGGCGCCTCCGACTCGAGGAGGCAAAAACCAAGGCCAGAGCGGCGAGTAGCTCCGCCAAGAAGAAGGGCAAGACCGGTAAGAAATCAGCCGGCAAAGCCAAGTCCGGGCGCAATTCTCCACCAAAAAAGAAGCGACCATTCTCACGCGACTACTAACTTACGCGGACAAGATTTTCAGCCTCCGCCAACAGTGGAGGCTGCGGGTGCGTGACTCTCGTCCCAAACCACAGATTCCCACTCGAGTTTTCCCGGCAGCATTCTTCGCCATGTTCTGCTGCCGGTTACCAAGCTTCAACGAACTCGAGCAACACCGGAACAAGAGCAGCTGGACCCGTTGGCTCGGTAATCACCGTTTGCCCAGCGCCGACGAACTGGCGTATGTCTCCGAGCGCATCGAGCCTGACAGTGTGCGAGGGTGTCTCGGACACATTTACTTCTGCCTCAAACGCAACAAAATCCTTGCCCCACAGCGCGGTTGGATGCTTGCCGCCGTCGATGGTCACGAAACTCACTGTAGCTACAAACGTTGTTGTCCAAAGTGTCTCCAACGCCGGATCGCCGTCGGAGACGAGGTCAAAACACAGTTCTACCACCGCTTGGTCGCGTTTCAGATTATCTGTGAGGATTTTCCATTGCTTCTCGACGTGGAAATGCTTGAGCCTGGTGAAGACGGAGATCCTGGAGACGACGAAGTCGCTGCGGCTATACGGCTGATAACTCGCGTCCTTAAGGACCACCCACGCTGCTTTGACGTGCTCACTGCCGATGCGCTCTACCTGCGTCCCTCCGTGATCAATCTTCTTGAAGACCACGGCAAATACCTTGTTGCCGTACTCAAGGATAATCAGCCTGAGCTATTGTCCGAAGCCCGCACGCTCCTGCCCCTTGAGGAGCAAGAGCCAGAATCATTTGAGACTCCGGCTGCACCGGGCAAGCCCGCGCGGCACGTTCATTTACAAGAGGCTGAGGGCTTCTGCACTGAATCCATTCACACTCCTCTTCGCGTTGTTCATTCCCATGAGACTGGCATCCGTCGCGAGCGCGTCGCTGGGGATTGGGTCGAGACTCCCATCGATAGCCACTGGTGGTGGGCGACGACCATGCCCCGCTCAATGGCCGATGCCAAGACCATCTTCCATTTCGGGCACGACCGTTGGAAGGTCGAAAACGAAGGCTTTAACGAACTCTGCTCCCGCTGGCATTCCGGTCATTGCTATCACCATCATCCCAATTCCATTCTCGTTCTGTGGCTGATCATGTTCATGGCCCACGCCGTGTTCCACTGCTTCCACAAGCGCAACTTGAAGCCAGAGATACGCCGTGGACACACGGCCATCTATTTTGCCCGTCAAATCGCCGCCTCCATGCGAGAGGATCGATGGTGGCCGCCACCGGCTCCGGGCTGAGGAACGCCCGCCCCGCGCTCTCGGTAACCTTGGGTTCGCGTCCGCCATCGGAGCGGTCTGGCTCCCTGTTGCCTATTGCCGACAGGGGGATCCATTTCGCGGCTCGAGCCCTCCGAAATTCGCCCGAGAACCGCCACACGAAACTGTTCGCCCTCCTAGCGCCAGCTTCAACACGCTCAACACCCACCAATTCAGGCCATTACGACTCTTTCCGACGCCGTCTTACGGAATCGCTGTCTTCCCGGCTTGTCATTTGACTCCGAAGGGTCAGATTAGGGTGAGATGGAAGATGCCTATGGACATCGGATTGCGTACGTGCGGGTTTCGATCACGGACCGCTGCAACGAGCGTTGCCGTTACTGCATGCCGGAGGAAGTCCAGGAGTGGCTTCCGCGGGAAGGCATTCTGAGCTACGAGGAGATTCTCCGCATCATTCGGGTCGGCACCGGGCTCGGGATCCGGAAGGTGCGCATCACCGGAGGAGAGCCCTTGACGCGGCGTGACGTGCTGAGCTTTTTTCGGCGTCTCGGCGAGTTGCCGGGGCTTGACGACATCGGCGTCTCGTCCAACGGAACGCTGTTGGATACCGAACCCGAGGGCGGAGGAGTGACCATGGCCCGGCACCTCGTCGAAGCCGGAGTTCGGACGGCCAACCTCTCCCTCGACACCTTGGATCGCGAGCAGTATCGGAGGGCGACCGGGAGGGACTATCTCGATCGTGTGACGCGGGGGATCGATGCCGCCCAGGCGGCCGGGTTCGAGAAGATCAAGATCAACACCGTGCTCATGGGCAACGGCAACGAGGATCAGCTGGTTCCGATGGTTCGTTTCGCCAAAGAGCGAGGCTTGCTCCTCCGGTTCATCGAGTTGATGCCGGTGAGCACTCAGGACGTTTTGCATGAAGATCGCTTCCTGGCGACGGGAACGGCGAAGAAGCTTTTGGAATCGGAGCTGGGACCGTTGGTGGCACGGCCTGACTACAAGACCAACGGGCCGGCGAGCTACTACGAGATTCCCTCTCAGAGAGGGCAACTGATCGGTTTCATCGGCGCGATGACGAACCTGCACTTTTGTGAGACTTGTAACAAATTGCGCCTAACCTGTGACGGAAAACTCAGGCCCTGCCTCGGCAGTTACCTGGAGTTCGACATAATGGAAGTGCTTCGGCGACCCGGAGTGACGGACGGCGAGCTGGCGGATTTCTTCCGCCACGTGGTCGATCGAAAACCGAAGGAGCACGATTTTCGGAACGATTATTCGCCGAACCGGAAAATGATCGCGATCGGGGGCTGAGGCCCTGCGTGAGGGGTAGAGTGGACTGGTTAGGGTAAGTTCGACTCGGCGGCCTTGGTTTGTCTGGGAGGTCGGGTCGAATCCCTTCCTCGCTCATGGCAGGGTCTCTCTTTGCTTCCAGGCCGCGGATGGGAAAGAGGAGGAAAAAAATCGAGTGCGTGCCGCTACCTGCTCAAAGCAGCGATTCCGTAAGATAGGCGGCTGAGGCGGCTCAAGCCCTGTATTTTTGGGTAATTCGGATCGGCAGCGCCCATTTTTGACCCCATGGCAAATTCGCATTCGTTATTTCATCTTTTTTAAGGAACTGCGCACAAATAAGGTGAACATTTACGTCGAGGGTTTGATTGTGTAATTCCATGAGCCGTGTGTTTCGTGCCTTTCCAGTTTTACGGCGGCCAGTTCCTCGTCCGTCACTTTGATCCCCGTCTCGTAGCTTTTGGTATCGAGCCTGGCCCTGACCTTCAGGCCTCCCTTCGTCGTTGTGCTTCCAATCAACTCGACGATCGTCTGCAGGGTTGCCAGTGGCTCGCCTTGCCAGTTCTGGGTGACGTAGCTGAAGAGACGGTGCTCGATCTTGTTCCACTTGCTTGTCCCCGGCGGGAAGTGGCAGACGACCAACTTCAGCCCGGTCTCGTTCGCCAACTCCTGGAGCGAAAGCTTCCAAAGCCGCGAGCGGTGGCTGTTGCTCCCACCGCCATCGGCGGTGATTAGCAGCCGACGGGCGTGGGGGAACCGCGCAGAGCCCATTTCCGTCCACCACAACAGGATGCTGCGGGTCGCGAATTGGGCCGTATCATGGTCGATTCCGACGCTAACCCAGCCCTGGTTGTTGAGCATATCGTAAACGCCGTAGGGGATTGCCTTGCCCTGGTCCTTGTCCTTGAAGTCATGCACGCGGACTTGCTCAGGGTTGTCTTTCGGCCTCCACTGCCTCCCGGCGTTCTTGAAATCGCCCACCAACTCCTTCTTTTTGGTGTCCACTGAGATTGCTGGCTGGCCGCAATGTTGGAAGCGACGCACCTGATCGTTGATGTATTCGAACTGCCTGTTGCGGTCCGGGTGCTGTGCCCCTTCGCGGGTCTTGCGATTTGCCAGCAGACTATAGCCGGCCTTGCGCAGCAACGCGGCAACAGTACGCGCACCGACCGGGTGGTTCTGAGATGTGAGTTCCCTGGCAAGCCTCTGAGTGCTCTTCAATGTCCAGCGCAATGGGGATTGAGGGTCGCCTCTACTGAGAGGATCAACTAGCCGCTCAAGAGCCCCAAGCAGTTCCGGATCGGTCTCGGTCACCGGCTTGCGCCCGCCCCCAAGCCGACGGATGCGTCCGTCGGCTTCGGGTGCCGTGTAGTCGCCGCGCCGTAACTGCTTGATGCCCTCAGTGATCGTCGTCCGCGACATCGATGTCGCAAGAGAAACTGCGGATACGCCGCCCCAACCCAATTCCATGGCCGCCGCCGCCCAACACCTCCGGGCCCGCTCGTCCATGAGGTGGCTCAGGGAATCGAACTTCCGGCGAATGCTTTCGACAACGGAACTGTCAGGCATGGCACTGACAGTAACATAGAAATAAGGTTGAGAAACCTTAAATTGTTCATTGTATTTTTGCGCCATTCCTAAGCTTGTTTCTGTAATAGTCTTATATTACAGTGCGCCGAACGAGCCGACCTTCATGCCAAGCAGAAACTCCCTGCCCCCCACCGAACGCCAGATTCGCAGCCGCCTCCGCCAGCTCCTCGACCAGGCCGAAGGCTTCCTTCACGGCTCGCCCATCGAACTCTCTCGTAAATGCGGCAAGCCCACTTGCCGTTGCGCTTCCGACGACTCCTTGCGCCATCGCTCCTTGGCCATCGGTCAGACTCGCAAGGGCAAGACCACCATGCTGCACGTCCCCAGACCGTTGGAAGCTCAGGCGAGACGCTGGATCGATGATTTCCAGAAGGCGAATGCTCTGCTGGAAGCCCTCGACGAGCAGGGGCGCCTCCGACTCGAGGAGGCAAAAACCAAGGCCAGAGCGGCGAGTAGCTCCGCCAAGAAGAAGGGCAAGACCGGTAAGAAATCAGCCGGCAAAGCCAAGTCCGGGCGCAATTCTCCACCAAAAAAGAAGCGACCATTCTCACGCGACTACTAACTTACGCGGACAAGATTTTCAGCCTCCGCCAACAGTGGAGGCTGCGGGTGCGTGACTCTCGTCCCAAACCACAGATTCCCACTCGAGTTTTCCCGGCAGCATTCTTCGCCATGTTCTGCTGCCGGTTACCAAGCTTCAACGAACTCGAGCAACACCGGAACAAGAGCAGCTGGACCCGTTGGCTCGGTAATCACCGTTTGCCCAGCGCCGAGCAGCTGGACCCGTTGGCTCGGTAATCACCGTTTGCCCAGCGCCGACGAACTGGCGTATGTCTCCGAGCGCATCGAGCCTGACAGTGTGCGAGGGTGTCTCGGACACATTTACTTCTGCCTCAAACGCAACAAAATCCTTGCCCCACAGCGCGGTTGGATGCTTGCCGCCGTCGATGGTCACGAAACTCACTGTAGCTACAAACGTTGTTGTCCAAAGTGTCTCCAACGCCGGATCGCCGTCGGAGACGAGGTCAAAACACAGTTCTACCACCGCTTGGTCGCGTTTCAGATTATCTGTGAGGATTTTCAATTGCTTCTCGACGTGGAAATGCTTGAGCCTGGTGAAGACGGAGATCCTGGAGACGACGAAGTCGCTGCGGCTATACGGCTGATAACTCGCGTCCTTAAGGACCACCCACGCTGCTTTGACGTGCTCACTGCCGATGCGCTCTACCTGCGTCCCTCCGTGATCAATCTTCTTGAAGACCACGGCAAATACCTTGTTGCCGTACTCAAGGATAATCAGCCTGAGCTATTGTCCGAAGCCCGCACGCTCCTGCCCCTTGAGGAGCAAGAGCCAGAATCATTTGAGACTCCGGCTGCACCGGGCAAGCCCGCGCGGCACGTTCATTTACAAGAGGCTGAGGGCTTCTGCACTGAATCCATTCACACTCCTCTTCGCGTTGTTCATTCCCATGAGACTGGCATCCGTCGCGAGCGCGTCGCTGGGGATTGGGTCGAGACTCCCATCGATAGCCACTGGTGGTGGGCGACGACCATGCCCCGCTCAATGGCCGATGCCAAGACCATCTTCCATTTCGGGCACGACCGTTGGAAGGTCGAAAACGAAGGCTTTAACGAACTCTGCTCCCGCTGGCATTCCGGTCATTGCTATCACCATCATCCCAATTCCATTCTCGTTCTGTGGCTGATCATGTTCATGGCCCACGCCGTGTTCCACTGCTTCCACAAGCGCAACTTGAAGCCAGAGATACGCCGTGGACACACGGCCATCTATTTTGCCCGTCAAATCGCCGCCTCCATGCGAGAGGATCGATGGTGGCCGCCACCGGCTCCGGGCTGAGGAACGCCCGCCCTGCGCTCTCGGTAACCTTGGGTTCACGTCCGCCATCGGAGCGGTCTGGCTTCCTGTTGCCTATTGCCGACAGGGGGATCCATTTCGCGGCTCGAGCCCTCCGAAATTCGCCCGAGAACCGCCACACGAAACTGTTCGCCCTCTTAGCGCCAGCTTCAACACGCTCAACACCCACCAATTCAGGCCATTACGACTCTTTCCGACGCCGTCTTACGGAATCGCTGGCGGGCTCCAGCGATTCCGTAAGATAGGCGGCTGAGGCGGCTCAAGCCCTGTATTTTTGGGTAATTCGGATCGGCGGCGCCCATTTTTGACCCCATGGCAAATTCGCATTCGTTATTTCATCTTTTTTAAGCTTGTTTCTGTAATAGTCTTATATTACAGTGCGCCGAACGAGCCGACCTTCATGCCAAGCAGAAACTCCCTGCCCCCCACCGAACGCCAGATTCGCAGCCGCCTCCGCCAGCTCCTCGACCAGGCCGAAGGCTTCCTTCACGGCTCGCCCATCGAACTCTCTCGTAAATGCGGCAAGCCCACTTGCCGTTGCGCTTCCGACGACTCCTTGCGCCATCGCTCCTTGGCCATCGGTCAGACTCGCAAGGGCAAGACCACCATGCTGCACGTCCCCAGACCGTTGGAAGCTCAGGCGAGACGCTGGATCGATGATTTCCAGAAGGCGAATGCTCTGCTGGAAGCCCTCGACGAGCAGGGGCGCCTCCGACTCGAGGAGGCAAAAACCAAGGCCAGAGCGGCGAGTAGCTCCGCCAAGAAGAAGGGCAAGACCGGTAAGAAATCAGCCGGCAAAGCCAAGTCCGGGCGCAATTCTCCACCAAAAAAGAAGCGACCATTCTCACGCGACTACTAACTTACGCGGACAAGATTTTCAGCCTCCGCCAACAGTGGAGGCTGCGGGTGCGTGACTCTCGTCCCAAACCACAGATTCCCACTCGAGTTTTCCCGGCAGCATTCTTCGCCATGTTCTGCTGCCGGTTACCAAGCTTCAACGAACTCGAGCAACACCGGAACAAGAGCAGCTGGACCCGTTGGCTCGGTAATCACCGTTTGCCCAGCGCCGACGAACTGGCGTATGTCTCCGAGCGCATCGAGCCTGACAGTGTGCGAGGGTGTCTCGGACACATTTACTTCTGCCTCAAACGCAACAAAATCCTTGCCCCACAGCGCGGTTGGATGCTTGCCGCCGTCGATGGTCACGAAACTCACTGTAGCTACAAACGTTGTTGTCCAAAGTGTCTCCAACGCCGGATCGCCGTCGGAGACGAGGTCAAAACACAGTTCTACCACCGCTTGGTCGCGTTTCAGATTATCTGTGAGGATTTTCAATTGCTTCTCGACGTGGAAATGCTTGAGCCTGGTGAAGACGGAGATCCTGGAGACGACGAAGTCGCTGCGGCTATACGGCTGATAACTCGCGTCCTTAAGGACCACCCACGCTGCTTTGACGTGCTCACTGCCGATGCGCTCTACCTGCGTCCCTCCGTGATCAATCTTCTTGAAGACCACGGCAAATACCTTGTTGCCGTACTCAAGGATAATCAGCCTGAGCTATTGTCCGAAGCCCGCACGCTCCTGCCCCTTGAGGAGCAAGAGCCAGAATCATTTGAGACTCCGGCTGCACCGGGCAAGCCCGCGCGGCACGTTCATTTACAAGAGGCTGAGGGCTTCTGCACTGAATCCATTCACACTCCTCTTCGCGTTGTTCATTCCCATGAGACTGGCATCCGTCGCGAGCGCGTCGCTGGGGATTGGGTCGAGACTCCCATCGATAGCCACTGGTGGTGGGCGACGACCATGCCCCGCTCAATGGCCGATGCCAAGACCATCTTCCATTTCGGGCACGACCGTTGGAAGGTCGAAAACGAAGGCTTTAACGAACTCTGCTCCCGCTGGCATTCCGGTCATTGCTATCACCATCATCCCAATTCCATTCTCGTTCTGTGGCTGATCATGTTCATGGCCCACGCCGTGTTCCACTGCTTCCACAAGCGCAACTTGAAGCCAGAGATACGCCGTGGACACACGGCCATCTATTTTGCCCGTCAAATCGCCGCCTCCATGCGAGAGGATCGATGGTGGCCGCCACCGGCTCCGGGCTGAGGAACGCCCGCCCCGCGCTCTCGGTAACCTTGGGTTCGCGTCCGCCATCGGAGCGGTCTGGCTTCCTGTTGCCTATTGCCGACAGGGGGATCCATTTCGCGGCTCGAGCCCTCCGAAATTCGCCCGAGAACCGCCACACGAAACTGTTCGCCCTCCTAGCGCCAGCTTCAACACGCTCAACACCCACCAATTCAGGCCATTACGACTCTTTCCGACGCCGTCTTACGGAATCGCTGGGCGGGCTCGGTCGTGCTTGGGGGGTGACACAAAAGGTGCTAGGATGTGGTCGTGCGCGCCCGTTTTGAGTTTCCAGCCAAGGGGTTCCTCGCGATTTCGGTGGGGCTGAATGCGCTCTTGCTCTTGGTGGTGCTGATCATGATCTATCGGCTCGAGCGGCTTCGATCGGCCGACGATTCGCGCCTGGTGGAACCGCTTCCGGAACTCGCCGGAGAGGACCGGGCGGCCTGGAATCAATTGCAGGCTTTCGGAGCCATCTTGGGAGACTACGGATGGCAGGTCAACTGGAACGAGCCGCGCAGCTACGAACGTGAAGGCGCCGTGGCGTTGTTGCGAGGTGGGATCCACAGCGCGCTTCCGGATGAGGCCGGAGAGACGACGGCTCTGGGAGTGGATGCCTTGACTTTTGACGAGCAGACCGCCCTGCCGCCGACGGATCTCTTTCCGCTGGAACGCTGGCGGGATCTGCACCTAAGCCAGCCTTTCACCGAAGACCGTCCCTTCGCCTACACCGTCCAGCGATCCGGCCGCACCTATTTCATCTTTTATCAGTACAACGAAAACGCCGTGCCTTCTATTTTGCCCGCCCAGTTCGAGACCTTCTTGCATGAGGACAGCCGGCAACGGGCCCAGTTTCGGCGCGAGCTCGCCGCCGCGCACGCCAAGCGAATGGAGTCGCTGGAGGCCATCAAGACCATTCAGGAGGCGCTGCTGAGCGCGGGGCTCTATCGCGGAAAGGTCGATGGTATGAACGGTTGGCGGACGAAGCACGGCCTTCAGCGCTTTTTGCGGGATCAGGGCGACTACTCCGGCGATATCGACGGCGTGTTCGGAAACCGGACCTTGAAAGCGCTGAACGCGTTTCGGGCGCGAGCCGGACTGGACGAGTCCAAGGACATGGACGCCGGACTCGCCCGAGCTGTCGAGGCGGCCGTGGCATCCGCGGCGCCTTCAGGAAACGATCCAGGAAGCCACTCCGAGAACGAATCGGTTCAATCCCCGTGAAATGAGCGCAGAGATTTGGTTAGGTAAGCTGACGCGAAGAGAATTTCGCCAACGGATGGACGCGGGTGAACTGCGCCTGGTCCTGCTTCCCGTGGCGGCGGTCGAACAGCATTTGGAGCATCTGGCAATGGAGCACGACTGGCGGAGTGCCCATCTGGTGGCCGGTGCCGTGGCGGAGCGCCTCGCACCCCATGCCCTGGTGGCGGAAGGCCTCATGGCGGGCATCAGCGAGCATCACATGGTTCACCGGGGCACGCTGAGTCTGCAACCCGGCACCTTCCTCATGGTGCTGTCGGATCTCGTGGATTCCCTGGTGCGAGCCGGATTTCGTCATGTGCTCGTTCTCAACGGCCATGGAGGGAACATCGCCGCTTGCCGGGCGGTATGGGACCAGTTCCTGCGAAAATACCAGATGAACCTGCAGTTTTTGCCGTATTGGGACGTCCTCGATCAGGCTGACGCCGAAGCCTTGCTGGAAGGCGGCACGCGTCTGCCGGATGATCTTCCCGGGCATGCGCAGGAGTTTGAGACCTCGATGGCCCTTCAGCTTTTCCCGGAAAACGTGCGTCGCGAGATGTGGCGCGATCAGGAAGATCTCAAGCCCGCCTTGGCCACCGCGGAAAAAGGCCAGGCTTTCTTCGAGCGAATCGTCGAGCGAGTCGCTGCCCATGCCAGCGAGATGATGGAGGGACGGCGCGATCAGGCGGTCCCGCCTTTCCATCCGTGAGGCGAGAGGGCCTCCCTCCATCGGAGCGCGCTTCCGCTCGAGAAGCGAGAGGCTACTTGATGTAGGCGATGCGGATCTTCTTCGGCACGTAGGCGACTTTAAGATCGTCGTTTAACAAGGCTTCGTCGCGGTCATTGGTGAGTGTGGCCAGCGCTTCGTCGGGCGAGAGCCCCGTGCGCAAGCCTCTGAGATAGCTCTCCATGCCTTTTCCGTCGCAGTCCAAGTGGGCGAAGTAATAGAAGGCAAGCAGCGCCGACGAACGACTCTTTTTCCCCTCGAGACCGTCCGACCGGAAAGAGGCGTAATCCAGGGCCCAGACGGTGGACGGTTCTAACATCGGCATCGTCTTGTTCGTCAAGCCGTAGGCCTCACCCAGGTAGCGGAGCATGTTCTCGAACGGATCTTTCATGTCGAGCGATTTTCCATCGAAGGGAGCGGCGGCCAGGTATTCGGTGACGGCGACGGCCACCCAGGGCGGCAGGGAATTGAGCCGTTCGCCGAGCAAGAGGAAGGCGATTTCGCGGGTCAGGGCGGGGGAGGGTTTCACGCGGCCGATCGGGGCGAGAAGGACGTCTTTGCCGAGGTTGTAAACGGCGGGCTGATCCTCTCTCAGCATCTCCTGAGTGGCGACTTCGAAATCGGTTTCAGTTAGGTAGAGTTTGACCTGGAAATGGGACTCCTTGGGTTGGGGTTCCAGAGAAACGGGCAGGAAGGAAAATGCCCAGTGGACCGCCTCAAAGGCCGGGGCGAAAGCCTCGACCTTCTTCTCGTCGGCAGAGGGGCCCACCACTTGAAACTCAAAGTGCTTGGTTTGAAACGCGGTCTCGGTGTTCGAGGATCGGACCTGGGTCAGCTTGGCATCTTCCTCCACGGGATTGCTCGTCGATTCGGAGGGTTTCCATCGCCGTAGGGTGAGTTGATCGGTGACGCTGAACTTCTCGATGGCGTAGGTGTAAGTCTTGCCGTTCTTGATGGAGAAAGTGACTTGGCCGTCTTCCACCTTCTCGATTTTGACGGTTAGCTTTCTTCCCTTGATGTCCTTCACTTCCGTCCACTCCTCGGCCAGGGCGGAAGGAGGGGTCGGCAGGAGAGCGATGGCGGAAAGTCCCAGGGCCGTGAAGAGGAGGAAAGGACGGGAGAGGGATCGCTGGGCGGAGGCCGTCATGATGGGATTAACTTGAGGAGTTTGGTGGAAAAATCAAATCCGGAAGCGGCGGAGGAATTGCACTCGCATCGGTTCCCGCCCGGGCCCATCGTGGCTCCAATGAAACGATGGATGCGCCGCATTGCCCTGGTGGGCGCGGGCCTGGCGGCTGCGGGGGCTGGCCTTGCTTTCCTGGCCGCCAACGTGTTTTTTCAGCCCGAGCGCCTCGTGCGGAAGCTGGAGAAGCGACTCAATGCGCGAGCCTCGATCGGCCGCGTCGAACTTTCGCTCTTCAGCCAGCCCGCGCGACTGGTCATTCACGAATTCGCTCTGGCACCGAGGGACGCCTATGCGGAAGAGGCCACGCCCCTCGCCCAGAGGCCTGCGCTCGAGGATGCCCAGGTCACGGTTGGAAGCGTGTCGCTCACGGTGTCCTTCTGGCACCTTTGCGTGGGGAAGCTGCACGTGCACGAACTGGTGGGTTCCCGGGTGCACGTCGAGGTGAGCAAACCGGAGGAGGGTGACACCTCTCTGGAAGTCCTTTTTGACGACCCAGAGGAGGCTCGAGAGAAGAGAGAGGATTTTTCTTCCGACGACCCTGCCGCCGAAAAGCAAGAGGACGATGAGGATGATGGCGACGACACGATCGATCGATTGAAGATACCCGCGACCCTCCAGCGGGCGCATCTGGATGAGGTGACGGTCGTCATGAGGATGATCGAAAAAGAAACGCGGATCACCTGGAAGGAGGGGCAGGTCGACCTCACGGATGTGGAGATCTCTCCGAGGAACCTTGAGGAAAAGAATCGCGCGGACCTGCGATTCCAGGCCAAGGTGGCCTTTGATCATCTCGAGGAAGATCTTCATTACGGGGAGATGGTTTTGGAGGGATTGGGAGTGATTCGCCCCGTCGATCCGGAGACTCGCAAGATCGAGCCGGCGGTTCAGTTCGAGGTGGACGTATTGCCCGGCACGCTTGTGGAAGCCGCGCCCTTGCGCGAGGCGGTGGTGGAAAAGTTAGGAGACCTGGAGAAGTATGGGATTCGCATGGATCAAAGCATGCTGGACGCGGACCTGAAAGAAACGGCGCGGCTTCGCGGCCGTTACGAAGAACATCTTTTCGTGCTTTCAGAGGATGCGGTATTCGATTTTGGCGCCTATCGCTTTGCGCTGGCTTCGAAGAGTTGGTATGAAAGCGAGGAAAACTTTCACGAGTTTCACAGCAAGATCACGGCGGGGCCCGCCATCACCGAAGCGGTCCTGGAGAGCATCGACGGCTACCTCTCTCGCAAGCTTCGCTTTCTGCCTTCCGACACGGTGCGCAGGCTGATCGGCGATCATTTTTTGGAGGAGGGCTCGTTCACGCTCGGTCTCACGACCCGGGGAGACATTGGCCAGCCCCGCGTGGTGTTTTCGGAGGACCTTCCGGAGATCGACGTCAAAGCAGTGAAAGATTCGGCGGAGGAACTGCTCGACAGCTTGAAATCGATTTTCGATTGAGCGGGCACCGGCCCCAAGCAGACGAGGCGACGGTTCGAGGCGGTTGGAAGGGGCGATCCCTTGGCTCTTGACGGCTCCGGGCGAAATCGAGACTTTGATGGCTCATGAAAGCCGTTCACTCGTTCGTTTTGCCCTTGGGCCTCATGTGCTTCTCGGCATTGACGGCCGGCCGCGCCGAGCACTCCGAGGTGGGCTTCAATCGGGATATTCGCCCGATCCTCTCGAGTCATTGTTTTGCCTGTCATGGACCGAATGAACATGATCGGAAGGCCGGCTTGCGTTTGGATCAGCGGGAATCGGCGGTGGCGGCCCGAGAGGGCGGAGTGGTGATTGATCTGGAGGACGTTGAGGAGAGCCTCTTGCTGAAGCGGATCGAGTCCGACGATCTGGACGAGATCATGCCCCCGCCGGATTCGCACCAGCGTCTGGACGAGCAAGAAAAGGTGATGCTGCGGCGGTGGATCGAGCAGGGGGCGCCGTATGAGCGGCACTGGTCGCTGGAGTCGCCGGTTCGGCCGAGTCCGCCTCCGGTTGACGTGCGGGAGAGGATTACCAATGCCATCGATCGGTTCATTCGCGCTCAGCTGGAATCCGAAGGTTTGAAGCCTTCGCCGCCGGCCGATCGCCAGACCTGGCTGCGCCGGGTATCCTTTGACCTCACCGGGGCCTGGCGTCGGCACCGAGCGATGCCCTTGCCTTCGTTCAGGACGGCCATTTCAACGCTCGCGAGCGGGCGGTCGACCGCTTGTTAGCCTCGCCGCGTTACGGCGAACGCATGGCCGTGGCATGGATGGATGCCGCACGCTACGGGGACAGCAGCGTGATGCACGCCGACGGGCATCGTGACATGTGGCCGTGGCGCGATTGGCTGATCGAGGCATACAACGCTAATCAACCCTTCGATCAATTCACGGTGGAGCAACTGGCGGGTGATCTCTTGCCAGAGGCGACCCCGGCTCAGCGCGTGGCATCGGGCTTCAATCGCAATCACGCCACCTCCGATGAGGGCGGCGCGATACCGGAGGAACTGAGAGTGGAGTATGTGGTGGACCGGGTCAAGACCACGGCCAACGTGTGGCTGGCGCTGAGCCTGGAATGCGGCCAGTGCCACGACCACAAGTACGATCCGATTTCGCAGCGTGAATACTATCAGTTTTTTGCCTACTTCAACCGAACCACCGATCCCGGCATACAGACGCGCAACGGCAATCAGGCGCCGGTGATGCGCTTGTCTTCGGAAGCTCAGGAAAAGGAGCTGACCCAGGTTCGGAAACAGATTGCGGGATTGAAGGAACGCCGGGCGACGACCTCTCCGCCTCGTTCGAAGCGAAACGAATGGGCTCGCCGAGTGGGCCAGGGCGAGCGGCAGCCAAGCCCCGAATGGCATGATTGGGAGCGCCTGGGGCCGTTTTCCGTGTCCGGTCCGAAAGAGGCCTTTGAGAAGGACCATGGTCCTGAAAAGGAGAAGTCCAAGAAAGGCCGGCGTGATTATGGGGGGAAGCGCTGGGAGCGCGTGGAATGGAGGATGAAAGAGGTGAGTCTGCCTCCCCTGGAGTTGGCCAGCGATCAGGCAATTTATTTTGGCCGCGTGCTGGAGGCCGACCGCGAGTTGAAGGGGACGCTTCGCTTGGGGGCTGGCCTGGGGGTGAAGATTTGGCTAAACGGGAAATCCTTGCATGCCCGTCAGGTTGGGGGTGACACCGGAAAGGATCCGGACGGCGTTGAGATCACCGTGAAACCGGGTCGCCACTGGTTGTTGATCAAACTCGTGGGGAATGGCGAGGAGCGGGCGCCTTTTCCTTTTCAGTGGGTGAGTCCTCCCTACCCCGAGGAGATTCTCGCGGTGGTGGCGCGTCCACCGGTGGAATGGTCCGTGCAAAAAGGCGATCGACTGACCGATTACTACTCGAAGAACATCTGGCCGGAGGGACTGAAATGGGATCGCCAATTGGCGGTGGCCGTCGAGAGAGAGAAGGCGATCCTTGGGGCGGCGCCGACCTCCATGGTGATGGAAGATCAGCGGGAGAATCCCCGGATGACCTACATCCTCAATCGGGGACAGTATGATCGGCCGATCAAAGATCAGCCGGTCCAGCCGGGCGTCCCCTCGGTCCTGCCTTCATTGCCTGAGGATGTGCCTAACAACCGCTTGGGCTTGGCACGGTGGCTGACGCTTCCGGATCATCCGCTGACTTCTCGCGTGGCTGTGAATCGTTTCTGGGCCATGCTCTTCGGACAGGGCATCGTGCGAACGGTGGGTGATTTTGGGAATCAGGGTGAGTGGCCCAGTCACTTGGACTTGTTGAACTGGCTGGCGCGAGATTTTGTGGTCTCGGGCTGGGACGTGAAGCGGGCGCTGAAGCAGATGGTTCTCTCCTCGACCTATGGCCAGTCGTCGCGGTGGCGGGATGAATTGCTGGAGCGCGATCTGGAGAACCGCTTGCTGGCCCGTGCCTCACGTTTTCGGCTTCAAGGCGAGTTTATCCGCGATCACGCCCTGGCTGCCAGCGGCCTCTTGGTAGAAGAGCTGGGCGGTCCCAGTGTCAAGCCCTATCAACCGCCCAATATTTGGAACGAGGTGTCGTTGAACAAAGGGCTGCGGTATCAGCGGGACAGCGGAGCGAAGCTCTATCGGAGGAGCCTTTACACCTATTGGAAACGTTCCGCGCCCATGCCCAACATGATCCTATTCGACGCGCCCTCGCGCGAGAAGTGCGCGCTCTCGCGGCCGCGGACGAACACCCCGCTGCAGGCCCTGGTTACCCTCAACGATCCTCAGTTCGTCGAGGCGGCGCGGGTGCTGGCTCAGCGGCTCCTGGACCGGGAAGAGTCCTTCGACGAGCGGCTCGACCGCGCCTTTCGCTTGGTGATAGGGCGTGCCCCGAGCCGAGCCGAGAGGCGGTTGCTGGGAAATTGGTTGGAGCGTGAGAGCAAACGCCATTTCGAAGACGGGGAAGAGGCGGAGGCTTTGTTCAAAGTGGGTGAGTTTCCGGAGTCTGAGCGAATGGAGCCCGGGGAGCTGGCCCGCTGGACCTTGGTCGCCCAGTTGATCTTCAACCTGGATGAAACGCTCACTCGGAACTGACATCCGCACGAAACGAGACAAGCAAACCAGTGAACCTTGACGGAGAAGCGCATGAATCCTCTCGATGACCATTTGACGGCGGTGAGCCGGCGACGCTTTTTGTTGTCGACCGGTCACGGCATGGGCGC
>CBDBEZ010000094.1:0-5869 GCA_965204485.1 Verrucomicrobiales bacterium | reverse complement strand
ATGCGGAGCAACGACGGCTTTCAAAGGCTGCTCACACTACCAAAACGGCAGAGGGCTGCCGCACTCCACAACACCCTTCCTCCTCGCGAAGCGTCCTGGTGTGCGCTCGACCCCAAGCACTTTCGAACGCCGCTGACACTCCGCATCTCCACTTCTTTCAATCTTGAGGTGTGTCGCGATACCAATCCGATACGCAAGCGAAGCCGCGAGTCACCGTGCGTGACCGCACGCGCAAATGACCCGAACCAGGCCGACTCTCCCTGGAAAACGGTGACTCCCGGTCCACCGTCGAAACCGTCTTCGGCAAACTGACGCTTGGTCAACGGGGCCTTGTCCGCTAAACCGAGCCCGTGACCGAGAGTTCCATCAAACGCCGCATGCTCTTTCACGGGCCGGGACAGCCGTATCAGGAGGAAACGACCGAGGCCGCCATTCCTCTCCTTGAAGGAGAGGCGCTCATCGCGGTCTCACTCGCCACGATTTGCGGTTCGGACTTGCATACCCACGCCGGACGACGCCCAGCGCCCCTCCCCTGCGTGCTCGGGCACGAGGGCACCGGCACCGTCGTCGGCCTCGGCAGCGGGCGCGACGAGACCCTTCTTGGAAGACGCGTCACCTGGACCTTGGCCGACTCCTGTGGGCGCTGTTCGGCCTGCGCGGACTGGGATCTCCCGCAGAAATGCGTCTCCCTGTTCAAGTACGGTCACGCCTCCCTGACAGATGCCTCGGGTTGGAACGGCTGCTTTGCCAGTCACCTGGTCCTCCGTCGCGGCACCACCATCATTCCCCTGCCCGACGACCTTCCCGACTCGCTCGCTGCGCCAGCCAACTGCGCCCTGGCCACCATGGTCGCGGTGACCGACGCCGTTCCCGCCTCCCCATGCGCCGTGCTCATTCTTGGCGCAGGTTTGCTAGGACTTTACGGGGGCGCTTTACTGCACGAGCGCGGATACCAGGTGTCGATCGTGGAACCAGATTCCGCCCGCCGGCACATGGCCTCATCCTTCGGAGCCGAAGATCTCCATGAAGATCTTCAAAGTATGGCGGAGGGAACAATCGACGCCGTGATCGAGGTGGCCGGCGTGCCTCATATCGTTCCCGAGAGTCTCCGCACGCTGCGTCCTGGTGGACGCCTGGTGCTCGCTGGACTCGTGCACCCAGAGTCCGCTCTCACTCTTCAAGGGGACCAGATCATTCGGCAATGCGCCACCATCCAGGGCGTTCACAACTACGCCCCCTCTCATCTGGCCCGGGCCCTCGCCTGGCTCCACCGGCACCAGCAAGCCTTCCCCTTTGCCAACCTCGTTTCCCCTCCCCTGCCATTGAGCCGACTCGACGACGCCTTTCAACAGGCCGCCTCTCGCCGATGGCACCGCGTCGCCGTGACGGCGAATTGAGTGCTTCGGTCGCATCCTTTCGCACTTCCCTAGATCGCGCGCGGGAGCGCACGATCCACCGGATCGCCCTTGCGCTGTTTCGTGGCTCTCTGACCCCTCTTTGGAGAACTCCGGAGCAGAGTCAACCCCATAGTTTCATAAATCGGGGCAAGAATCCCAAGAAAATAGTGGCAGGGGCCTTTGGGATAAGGTTGATTTGGAATCTACCAAAACACCAAACACTTCAACCCAAAAGCCACCTACAGTGAGAGTAGCACGACGTACGATTAATGCAAAGTCCAGAACGATTCCGGCGATCAAATTTGAAGATCAAGAACTGACCTCTCTCGGCGGTCTCGTTATCTTTCAGAAGCTCTTTCAGGAATTGGATCTGGAGGGGAAGCTTCAGCAGTGCTTTGGTCCACTGGATCGGCGCATGTCCCGCTTCTACAAGTTCCACAAGGTTTTCATGTGTCTTATCGTGCATCTTATACTGGGCTACCGGATGCTTCGCGATTTGGACTACTACCGAGATGGTCCCCTTGTACGACAGGTTTTGGGGATGCACCAATTGCCCAGTGTCCCAACGATGAGCCGGATGTTGGGAGAGGTCGATTGTCGAAGCCTTGAGAGGATGAGGGAGATGAATCATTTCGTTTGCCTGTCGCGACTTCAGGAGGAAGGAATCAAACGCATCACGCTTGATTTGGACGGAAGCGTGCAGAGCACGAGTCGCCATGCGGAAGGGACGGCTGTGGGATTTAACAAGAAGAAAAAAGGCGAGCGCAGTTATTATCCACTGCTCGCGACGATCTCCCAAACCGGACAGATTCTCGATTACCTTCATCGAAGCGGCAACGTCCATGACTCCAATGGCGCGGTGGAATTTCTTCGCTACTGCGTGGAAAAGATTCGCAAGGTGCTGCCTGATGTGCAGATCGAGTTGCGCGCCGACAGCGCGTTTTTCAGCGATCAGATGGTTTCAGAGGCAAAGACCCTGGGCCTGGAATATACGTTCTCGGTACCTTTCGAGCGGCCTGTGGAACTCAAGGGCATCATTGAGAAGCGCCGTCGCTGGTCCCGAACCCGAGGCGGAGAGGGAAAAACTCATCACTTCGAAATCCGCTGGAAGCCAAAAAGTTGGGTGCGCAAAGCGCGCATTTTGTGCATTCGAACCATGAGGCGCACTCAGCGCAAAGGACCGCTCCAACTGGATCTTTTCGAACCAGTCGAGGAGAACTATGAATACAAGGCGATCATCACCAACAAGACAAACACGGCCGCTCATGTGGTGAAATTTCATGAAGAGCGTGGCTCTCAGGAGAAGATTTTTGGCGAAGCCAAGAGCCAGATGGACTATATTCCGGCCAAGCGACGTGCCGCCAACGAAGCTTTCCTTTTGGCCAGTATCCTCACCCACAATCTCACACGCGAAATGCAGATGCGAGCTGCGGAGCGGTCACGCAAATCGTCCCCCAAAAGGGCTGCGGAGTGGATCTTTGAAGGACTCGGCACGATTCGCCGCAAAATCATCCAGCGTGCCGGACGTCGGACTCGCCCTCAAGGTCGACTCACATTGACACTCGGAGACAATCAGGCCGTCGAAGAAGAAATCGCCTACTACATGATGGCCTGACTGGCCATTTTATGAAACGCTGGGGTCAACGGACTTGTCACTCCGCAGCGTTGACGCCTCTGCATCCCGCTGATAGGGCTCTCCCCGATGAGTCTCCAGCGCTTGATGACCCGCCCCTTAGTGCTCACCATCTGGTGCGTCATCGCTTCCTTCGGGACCTACGCCTGCATGTACGGTTTCCGCAAGCCGTTCACCGCGGCCAGTTTCGACTCCGCTTCCTTTCCCGATGGCATCAAGGCCACTTACGTTTCCGCCCAAGTCCTGGGCTACATGCTCTCCAAGTTCATCGGAATCAAGGTCATCTCCGAAATGGAGCCCCATCGCCGAGCCGTGGTCTTGTTAGGCTTGATCAGCGTGGCGGAACTGGCACTCCTGCTCTTCGCCGTCGTCCCGCCATCCTGGGGCGCTGTCTTTCTCTTTCTCAATGGCCTTCCTCTGGGCATGGTCTTTGGGCTGGTCCTGGGCTTTCTCGAGGGCCGCCGGCTCACCGAGGCCTTCGTCGCCGGACTCTGTGCCAGCTTCATCCTCGCCGACGGCGTGGTGAAATCGGTCGGCGCCTGGCTCCTCGAAGCGGGAGTGACCGACGCCTGGATGCCCTGCATCGCCGGATTGATCTTCTTGCTTCCACTGATCGGTTTTGTCTGGATGCTCTCCCGGATTCCCCAACCCGATGCGGAGGACATCACCGCTCGTGCCCCCCGCTCACCCATGACCCGCCAGGACCGCGTCCTCTGGCTCCGGCGACACGGCGTTGGGATCTCCCTCATCGTCCTCGCCTACCTGCTCATCACCGTCCTGCGAAGCCTGCGGGCCGACTTCGCACCCGGGCTCTGGGCCGCGCTGGGCACCAGCGGCGAACCCTCCGTCTATTCCCGATCCGAGATGTGGGTGGCTCTGGGCGTCATGCTTTCCAGCGGCCTCCTCGTCACGATCAAAGACAACGGCCGCGCCTTTCTCACCGCCGTGGGAATCGCGATTTTCGGCTTCGGATTGGTCATGTATTCATTGATCGCCTTGGATGGCGGCTCTCTGAGCGGCTTCCCCTTCATGGTCCTCGTCGGACTCGGCCTCTACCTTCCCTACGTGGTGGTCCACACCACCATCTTCGAACGCCTCATCGCACTCACCCGCGACCGCGGAAACCTTGGCTACCTCATGTACCTCGCAGATGCCTTCGGCTACCTCGGCTACGTCGTTCTCCTCCATTCTCAGGGTCTCTTCGACACCCAGGGCGATCTCCTCGCCCAGTTCCAGCGCCTCTGCTGGTGGGTCGCCATCCCTGGCGCCGCCGCTTTCTTCATCGCCGGCGTGTTTGTGTGGCGAAAACGACCGTCCCCGGCGACGGCCGCTCCCTGAGGCCGAAGCGGTCGATGGCACAGTTCCATACGAAGGGACAAAACCTCTGGGCTCTTCTCCTGGCCCCTCGACGGCGAACGGGAGTGTCCTCAAGACAACCGACGTGTCTTGCCGAGTCAGTTCTGGGCAAACTCCCAGACAGACAAACGGAAATAAAGAGAATCTATGTTTTGGCGATCCAAGAGAATCGTGACCTCCTCGCCTCTCAAGGCGTCTTGAGTCTGCACATCGACACCGCCCCGAGCGGACCATGGCCTTCCCGGCACACAGCGCGCGACTTCACGCCATTGACTTGACGTCAAGGAAGAGCTCTCCTCGACCAAGTACTCGATCTCGGTTGCTTCTCTATTTCGCACGAATGACAGGACAACCTGGTCTCGCGAGGCCGAGGCATGGAAAACGGCTCCTGTCGACTTCAGCGGATCCTCATTCACTGCGTGCTCGAGGAGGTTGAAGAGACGGTCGCCATCCGGATCGGCGAGATCCCCGGCAATGGCCGGATTACTGGCATCCGCACCAAACTGCCGTTGCCGCCAAGTTTCCAGATCACCCGTTGAATTGCCGCCACCCCCCTCCCGCACCGGGAGCCATGGGCTCGTCACTGAAATTCGGGATGCCGTCTCCGTCTCCGTCCAATTCGTCGAACACGTTCATCAGCCAGCTCCCGTAAGCCAGGTCCGAATCGAAATCCTGGATCAAGGCCGTCGCATAGTGCTTGCCATCCCGAATCGTATCAAAGAAACCGTAGGCAAACGGCGACAAATCGCTTCGCGTGAGACTCCCCGCCTCCAGGAGCAAGGTGTCGGGCAAGTTCACGGCAAACCTGACACTCCCCTCGAGAGTGGACGAACGCGGTGAGCGGTGGCCTCGTGTTGGTCGAGCGGCAAGTCCCGGTGAGTTCCTCTCGCGCAGTAGCCACAACTGCATTCTTCGACTTCCACTTTCCAGGTCGATATGTCTCGGGCAATCTTTTCCGGCACATCGACCGTGCTTGCCGTCTCCAGACGAGTTCCAAGCCTGCCTCCGCATCGGGGACAATTTGACGGGCACCCCTTGGGCAATCGGGCTTCCATGCTTCGAACATTGTCATCCGGCCCAATCTCCGGTTCCTCTCGTCGCCGAAAAGACCCTTGGCCCGGCTTGCGTCCCGGTCTTTTTGGATTGGCCTTGGGTTTTCCCTTCGAGAACGGAGCCGCCGATCTGTTCTGCTTGCGCTTCAACTCATCCAATTCTTTGCGCAATCTTCGATTTTCCTCGCGAAGCTCCAAATTCTCCACCTCCAACTGAGCAAGCCGCTCCTGTAGATCACGAACGAGCTCTCTCGTGGAAAGCGATTTTAGAGGATCGGGCGACATCAATGATTAAGATGTCTTAACTATCGAGACGGTCAAGTGATCAAACGGAATAAAACCATTTTACAAACCCTCGAATTAATCTAAGCTTAACCCAGCCGTCTTCCAAATTTTAACAATCTCAGGGAAATCCCCAAATCCCCCCGGAA
>CBDBEZ010000093.1:0-22740 GCA_965204485.1 Verrucomicrobiales bacterium | reverse complement strand
GACCCCCAGTGAAACCAAAACACGTCCCACACCTCGGCCGACATGTAGCTGGTTTCGGTTTGTTGTTTGAGGAACTCGAAGGCCTCATCCATCTGCTCCTTGTCGAGTTCGGAAAGACGGACGGAGATGAGAGCGAGACTCAGGGGCCTTTTCTTCTTGAGCAAATCTTCCAGTTCCCGGCTCAAGGCGCCGGGTGTGGCGATGCCCTCGGGGGATCTGGATCGCGTGAGTTCGATGGCCTCCAGAGCCGAGCGAGGAAGTCCGGAGCGATGTTCGATGCTCCTAGTGTGATCGCGTTCGATGGCGAGCTCGTTTTCAAGCTGATCGACACGGCTCTGCTGGAGAGCCAGAAGTGCGGCCGAGATTAATATCACCGTTAGAGAGAAAATCAACGAGCAATGCTTGGGACTGATAGAATGCTGGCCTTGAGATCGGCGGGTGTTAATGTGAGTTTGACGGTTTAGTTAGGCCTCTGCCCAGGAGTGGCGCCCTCCCTCATGATGAAGGGGTGTCGCTGGCGGTGATTCGTCCCACCAGGGAGGCCGGACTTGGGAGCCGGCGATGTGGAAACACACTCTCGCTAACCTTCCGCCAAGTCACGAGAGGACGCCCTTCACGATCTTGCCGTGGACATCGGTGAGGCGGAAACGGCGTCCCTGATAGCGATAGGTGAGCTGTTCGTGGTCGATGCCCAAGAGGTGCATGAGGGTGGCGTGAAAGTCGTGCACGTGCACGCCATTCTCCACGACGTTGTAGCCAAACTCGTCGGTCCGGCCGTAGGACGTGCCGCGTCGAATGCCGCCGCCCGCCATCCAGAGAGAAAAGCATTTCGGGTGATGATCACGCCCGAAATCCTTGGCGGAGAGTTTGCCCTGGCAGTAGTTGGTGCGGCCGAATTCCCCGCCCCAAATGACCAGAGTGTCCTCTAGCAGGCCGCGGTTCTTCAGGTCGGTGACGAGAGCGGCGGAAGCCTGATCGGTTTCTTGGCATTGCGCGGTGATGCTCCCGCGGAGCCCGCCGTGCTGGTCCCAGCCCGGGTGGTAAAGCTGGATGAAACGCACGCCGCGTTCGGCGAGTCGCCGGGCGACCAGACAATTGGCGGCGAAGCTGCCGGGTTTCCTGACGGATTCCCCATACGTCTCGAGCACGGCCGGCGACTCGTCGGCCAAGTCCATCACCTCAGGAATGGAAGATTGCATGCGAAAGGCCAGCTCGTACTGGGCGATGCGGGCCTCGATCTCGGCGTCGGCTTCTTCCTGAAGCTGGATGCCATGGAGGTCGTTGAGACCATCGAGCATTTTGCGCCGGGCTTCGCGATCGATGCCCTCCGGGTTGTTGAGATACAGCACCGGGTCTTTCCCCGAGCGGAAACGCACGCCCTGGTGGCGCGAGGGGAGGAAGCCGTTTCCCCAGTAGCGGCCGACGAGGGGTTGACCGCCCTTGTCCTTGGTGATGAGGACGACGTAGGCAGGGAGGTTGTCGTTCTCGATACCCAGGCCATAGGACAGCCAGGCACCGATGGTGGGTCGACCGGGAAACTGCGAGCCGGTCTGCATGAAGGTGACGGCCGGCCCGTGATTGATGGCTTCGGTGTACATGGAGTTCACCACGCAGAGATCGTCGGCCACCTTGGCGGTGTGGGGCAGGATGTTGCTGAAGGAGAGGCCACTCTGGCCGTGTTGAGCGAAGGAGAAAGGACTTCCCGCCAGAGGAAGACTGGCCTGATTGCCTGACATGGCGGTCAAGCGCTGGCCCATGCGCACGGAAGCCGGCAGTTCCTCCCCGTGCCGTTCGTTGAGCAACGGCTTGTGGTCGAAGAGGTCCATCTGGGAGGGACCCCCGCTCATGAAAAGATAGATGACGCGCTTGATCTTGGCGTCCTGATGGGGAGAACGGAGGACGCCCTGATCGGGAAGCGCGGCGTTGCCGTCGCGGAGCATGAGGTCGGTCAGTGCGAGACTGCCCAAGCCCATGCCGAACTGATTGAGGAATCGTCGACGCGTGAGGCTGGCGGGGTGGGTGAAGCCGGTGCAGAGCTGGGGGTTCATGGTGTGCGGGTGGGTGAGAGGGGAAAAAGGTTTCGCGAACTGTCAGAATGGGGCCGTGATGATCTGAGTCAGTGTCAGTGAATCGTTTCGGCGTCAGCGTTTCATGACGCAGTCGTCGTAGGCCAGAAGGCTGGTGGTGACGGCCGTGAGCGCGGCGAGCTGAGTGGGATTGGCGTCGCCGGGCATGGGCGTCTCTCCCGTCTTGAGAAAGGCGATGGCCTCCGCTTCTCGCGTTTCGAAATGGGCGACCTGTTCCCGAACCATCCTGGTCAGAATTTCCAATTCCTCTGGTTTGGGGAATCGGCTGGTCAGGCGTCGGAACAGTTCGGTCAGGAGGGATTCCGAGAGGTCCTCGCCGTGGGAGGCGAGCAGTTCGGCGGCGAGGGCCCACCCCGCTTCCACGGCCTGGGGATCGTTCATGTAGACAAAGGCTTGCAGGGGCGAGGCGGTGAGTTCGCGTTTGACCATGCAGACGTCACGTTTGGGAGCGCCCAACGCGATCATCACCGGTGCGGGACTGGTGCGTTTCCAGTAGGTGTAGAGACTGCGGCGATAGAGACCGTCTCCTTTTTCGTGCGCCACGGGTTTGAAGCTGGCCGCCACTTCGTAGGGTTTCACTGGAGGGCCACCCAGCTTCTCTACCAGGAGACCGCTGGCGTAGAGCAGGTTGTCGCGGATCATCTCGGCCGGGAGGCGATAGCGGGGCGCTCGGGCCAGGAGGAGGTTTTCGGGGTCTTTTTCGCGGTGACCGGGCGGGGCAATGGAGGTCTGGCGGTAAGTCTGCGACATTACGAATTGCTTGACCAGCGCCTTGAGATCCCAGCCGCTTTGAATGAATGTGTGGGCCAGCCAGTCCAGCAACTCGGGGTGGGTGGGTGTGCTTGCCTGACTGCCGAAATCTTCCGGCGTCCCGACGAGGCCTTTCCCAAAAAACATCTGCCAGTAGCGGTTCACGGTCACGCGGGCGGTGAGTGGCTGTTGGGGATCCGTGAGCCAGCGCGCCAGGCCGAGACGGTTCTTCGGCCAGGACGGATTCATGGGCGGGAGAGCGGTGGGCGTCTGCGGCTCCACCGGATCGGTGGGGGCGTCGTAGGCTCCCCGGGCGAGGAGATAGGATTGGCGGGGCTGGGCACGCTCGCGCATAACCATGATTTCCTGCAGAGAATCGGCCAGCGCGCTGCGCTTTTCTCGCCACTCTGTCAGGTTCTCGAGCTGTTCTGTCGTGCCGGCGACCGTCACCTGGGCCGGCCGCTCGCCGCGGCCCGCGAGATGGCGAAATTCTTCCCCGGTGAGCGAGCGTTCAAAGACGCGAAACTCATCCACCAGCCCGTCGGTGAACCCTCGATCACGAAAACGTTCGCCGATGGTGATGTGGTCACCGCCACCGCCGGTGATGTTCTTGGTGAGCCGATCGCGCACGATCTCCACGGTCGCCTCCGCGCCGTTGAGAAAGATCTTCAGGCCGTCGGCCCGGCTGGAACCGTCATGGCTGACCCCTACGTGGACCCAGGACGCGGTGGGAAGCGGTTCGAGCGTGCGGATCGAGATCGCGTTGCCCGGCCAGAAATGAATGAGCGACCATTTCAGGCGGCCGTCTTCCAGCAAGACTTCGTAGCCGCGGCTGGCGGCGTCCGTCCAGGCGCGGGAACGGTGGAAGACCACCGCGCGCTCCTTCACGTCCGGAGTGGACATCCACCAGCTGATGGAGAAGGGCTGATTGCGGGTGAAGTTGCCGAGCTTCAGGTTGACGGGGTCGTCTCCCGTGAGGCGGATGGCCTGGCCGCTCTTGCCGGGAACGAGGACGTTGGCGCTGCTCGAATCGGCTTGAATGTCAGGGTTTGCGAGATTGGGAAACTTGCCTTCCACGCGTTCATCGAAGGCGTAGTGGCCGATCTGGCCGGAGAGAGTCTCCACGGTGCGCTGGGCTTTCGGCAATTCGCGTTCGAGCGCGGAGAGGGCGCTCTCGATCTCCCGCAATTGCGCGTCCTGCTCGGCGGTGGTGAGCGCCATGGCCGGCGTGGGGACGGAGGGCGTGAAGTAAGAGTAGAGCCCGGCTTCGTCGATGTTGGCGAAGAAGGAAGACAACTGATAGTATTCTTCTTGCGAGATGGGGTCGTACTTGTGGTCGTGACAACGGCTGCACTCCAGCGTCAAGCCGAGAAAAGCGGTGCCGAAGGTGTGGGTGCGGTCGGACACGTATTCCACGCGAAACTCCTCGGGCACGCTTCCTCCTTCGACTTTTTGTGAGTGCAGGCGGTTGAAGGTCGTGGCCAGACGCTGATCTCGCGAGGCGTTGGGTAGAAGATCACCGGCCAGTTGCCAGGTGACGAACTCGTCGTAGGGAAGGTTTTCGTTGAAGGCCCGCACCACCCAGTCGCGCCAGGGCCAGATATGGCGATCCCGGTCGACTTGATAGCCGTAGCTGTCCGAGTAGCGAGCCACGTCCATCCACTCGGTGGCCATGCGTTCACCGTAGCGTTCGCTGCGGAGGAGGCGGTCGACAACGCTCTCGTAGGCGTTGGGGGAGTGGTCCGCGAGGAAGGCATCGATCTCGGCGAGCGAGGGCGGGAGTCCGGTGAGATCGAAGGTCACCCGCCGGATGAGGCGTTCCTTGGTGGTTTCCTCGCCGAGTTCCCAGCCCTGAGTCTCCAGACGCGCCTGAACGAAGGCGTCGATGCCGTTGCGCACGCGATCGGCTTGGGCGGGCATGGGGAGCGGCACCGACTGGAGTGGTTCAAAGGCCCAGTGGCCCTCGTAGGCGGCGCCCTCGGCGATCCACTGGCGGATCGTTTCTCTCTCCGAAGGGTTCAGTTTCAGCTTGGACTTGGGCGGCGGCATCACCTCGTCGGGGTCGGTGGCGAAAATCCGGCGGAGAACTTCGCTGTTGTCGGGATCGCCCGGAGCGATGGCCGGCAGTCCGCTGTCCGTTTCCTTGCGGGCGTCCTCGAGGGTGTCGAGTCGAAGGCCGGCCTTACGGTTCTGCTTGTCGGGTCCGTGACACTGGAAACAGCGATCGGAGAGGATGGGCCGGATGTCGCGATTGAATCGAAGAGGCGATTCGGCAATCGCGTTCGTTGCCGTGATCGCCAGAGTGACGAGCCACCACCAGGGCCATGGAGACGGGGAAAGCATGATTCTATGCTCGGATGGCGCGGTTCAAGAGCAAGGCGATTCTTGCCCTCAGGGTGCGGAACGGGGCGGCCGAGTGGCGCGGTTAATGCCCCGGTTGCGGTGGTCGAGAAGCTTCCGGTAGCGCTCCCAGTAGAGGGTTTCGAAGGGAGGTAAGTTAATGACTGCTTGGTGAGCTTCATCTGCCATCTATCAAGTGCTCCCAGTAAGAGGGTTTCGAAGGGAGGTAAGTCCTCCTCGTTCAAACGCTGGAGAAGGAAGTGAGAAGCCCCGGACAGGACGAAATCGGTGGTATCCGCAGCGAGACCGATGGAGGGCGATCGATCGATTTCGAAGACGACCCAACCGGCTCGGGGGGCGCCGGGTCGCACCCGAGTGAAAGCGGAGTTGAAGGCGGAGTTGAAGGCGGAGTTGAAGGCGAAGGGGGTGCCCTCAGCGCCAGTGGCGGCGTCAACGACGTCGGCTCCCCTTGATGGCCAGAGGGAAAAGGATTGCGTTGAGTTGAGTTTGAATCGAAGCCTCGGTATCTCTCCGATGACCTCGGCATCTCCAGAGAGGATGATGAGCCGATGCATGAGGAACAATTGAGCGCCGAGAATCCGGAAGGCATTCGGGTTTTCCCAGGTCAGGGTGGTCAACAGGTTGGGATCCAGTTGAATCTGACACGAGATCCGTTTGAGATCGGGCGCGTAATCTTCCGCGATGCGATGAGTTTGGGCCCAGGGCATCAAGGGCACCTGAATCGGCTCGCCCGCCGAGCCGATAGGGCTGGTGTTCGTCCGGAACCACGCCCCCAGGGCATCGGGTTGGCGGATGGGCGCTCCGGTGGGACCGGTGAGCGCAAGGTGATGGTTTTGGGCGCCGGCGGATTCCAGTTCCAGGACAACCGTTTGCAGACCGCCTCCATCCGGAGCGAGTTCGGTCAGGCTGCTCCACCAGACCTCGCCGTCGACCTGGCGGAGGGTGAGGCCCAGGATGATGGCGATGAGGCAGAACCCCGTCACGATGGCACCGAGCGTAATCAGGAAGGTCTTGCGCGGCGCACGGCGCATCATCCAGGCGACCGGGCCCGTCATCAAGGTAAAGAGAACGGCCGCCATGAGGCAGGCACCCTTGGAGCCGGAGGATCGCGCGCCGCAGGTCTCAAAGCTCTGAGGATGAACCGACACGCCCGGTCCGTAATTCGGATGTCCGCTCGGACGGATGGCGGGATCCATGCGGGACATGGCGGCCAAGAGAGAGGGCGCCATCCAGCGCAAGGGCGCCGGTTCCGCGGTTCGCAGATCGGCGGGGGAGAAACGCAGGACTTGCCCTAGCCCAAACCTTGCCGCGCGCCCCTCGGGGTCGGGCGGAGTCAAGGGCACGAGGGCCCAATCCTTCTCGGTGAAGGCGGGGACGTCATTGGGCAGGATGAGGGTTCCGCCGCGAGCCGTGAAGTGGACGAGTCCTGCCCGTTGACCCGGCGAGAGGCGATCGAGCGTGGTGCGACCGAGAAAAATCGCGTCGACCGAGGCCATGAGGATCGGATCGGCGGGGAGAGCCCATACGGGAAGATTGTCGACCGTGATGGTGGGCTCGACCCGCAGGACTTTAGTTTCCGGATCGGGGGAAGGCAGAGCAAAAGCTTCCGCAGTGACCAGCGATTCTTCCGCGACAAAGGCCCAGATTCGCACATCCTCGCTGCGAGCCGTGATGGATCGGTCAAAGAGGTGGTGGCGTTGCCACCGGGTGGCTCCCTCCGGATCGACCCATCGGACCACGATGGCTGGGTCGCCGTAGAGGGGTGCGAAATCGAGGAAGGCGACCTGCCGCAAGTGCGGGCTCAGCTCGATCGGGCGCGAGTTCACGACCGCCTGGACCGGAGCCAGTCTGGACACGGTGGTGATGTGGAGGATTTCCAGTCGTCCGCGCAGAGTGCGGTCGCTCACGTTTTCGAGGCGGAACATGCCCAAATTGAGCTGCTCCGTGAACATGCCGTTCTGGAAACCGAGAAAGTAGGTGATGCTGAGTTCCGGGGTGTCCACGGAGGTTATCCCTCCCGGGATCGTGGGATCGAGCGTGGGCGGCGCGGTCTGGGCCCATCCGGACGGGGTGAGCGCGAGAGTGACGGTCAACGCAAGGGTGAGGGAAAGCGGCGGCGACAGCGGAGGGATCATCATGGGACGTGTCTGCGAATCTGCCGACGGCGACGGCGGTGAGCGAGGGTGAAGCTTCCGGCCACGAGGCCCGTGTAGAGGACGAGGTAGAAGACGATGCCGGGAGCGATGGCGGCCTCCGGGACTCTGCTATTCCACATGAGTTCAACCACGGCCTCGAAGGGATTGCCCATGGAGAGCCAGGGCATCCGTCTGGGATCGTCGGGATCCTGATTGAGATTGACCAGGATCTCGAGGGTGGAGGGCATCAAGGCGATGAGCAGCATCCACAGCAGGGCGAGCGTGAGGGCGATTTCCTTGGTTCGCAGATTGAGCGTGATGGCGCGCGCGATGCCGTAGAAGGCGGTGGCGGGAAGCATGAGGAGGCTGATCACGAGAAAATTGCGTTCCTGGATCGCCAGATGCGCCAGCGCCGCGAGCCTTCCCTTGAGCGGCGTGAGATCCAATCCCCAGGCTTGGGGTAGCCAGGCAAAGATCAGCCAGATCAGCAGAAGGTTGCCCGCGAAGCTGGCGCGGTTGATGTGGCCGGCTTCCCACCGGTGAGTGACGAGGCGCTCCGATGGCCAGCCCTCGCAGAACAGTGTGGTGTTGAGGAGGACGGCGCCGCCGAAGAGTAGCGTGTGCAGCGGAAAGAAGGCGTCGGCGTAGTAAGCGGGGGTGAAGAGCCAATGGAGCCAGAGAAGGCCGGCCCCTAGGAAGAGGAAGAAGACGACTTCGCGAAGCAGCCATCGGCGCCGGAAATCCGCCTGTCACCAGGCGGGTGAGTGGTTCTCATAGAGGAAACAAAGCTCCGCGTTCCGCCGGAGATTGAGACGGCGTTTGAGCCAGGTCGATCGCTTGGCATCGCCGGGGAGGATGGCTTCGCCGAAGGTGTTGAGCCTCGGGGCGAGGGAATGGACGGGGCCTAGTGAAATGGCGAGAGTGCCGAGCGCGAGCAGGCAGCCGGAGAGGATGAAGAAGAGCAGCAAATGGCTCTGGGCGAGTGTGAGGCTCTCGAAGCCGCCGCGAAAGAGACCGCCGAAGGGTGTCCGCGTGACACTGGCCGCCCAGTCCTGATAGAAGGCGCCCATGATGGGAGACGTTGGGGTAAAGTGCAGAGGCAGTGGGCTGATGGGCAGGAGGCCAAGGAAGGCGCTCGCGGTAAAGCCCCCCACGACTAGCGGGAAGCTCACCAGCTCCGAGAAGTGCAGCGAGGCGACGAGGCTCACGGTGACGAGGACTTGGACATAGACAAAGAGCATCGCGAGACAGATGAGGACTTCGACAGGCGAGACGCCTCCCAAACTGATGCAGAAAAAGAGATAGGGCAGGCAAACCAGGAGCAGGATGCCGAAAAAGCTTTGCTGCTCGATGTACTTGCCGGCGAAAAAGCGCCAGGGCTTGATCCCGGTGATCACGATCTGATCGAAGTAACGGCCGGTGCGCGGTCCGAGAAAAATGCCGAAGACACGGGCGGGCACGAAGACGGTCAGGAATAACGTGAGGGCGAGAAAGAGAGTCCCGCTCAGGAGATGTCCGAGGCCCTTGGCGGCCAGAATTTCCGGGGCGTTGCCCGCCCCGCCAGCCCGGCAAAGAACCGAAAAGTGCCCGGGCGGCTTCCTGAAGAGTGAGAGATGGGAAGCTGGGAAAGAGCGAGGAAAGCAAAGGCCAGGACCATCCCCGTCACGATGAGAAGATTGAGTACCAGGAACCACCCGCCGATGCGCAGGGGCGAGGTGAGCGTGGCCGCGTCTCGTTCCCAGGTCGGGCTGTTGGTGAGTTGGCGGCGGAAGCCTTCCCACCACGCCGAGAATGCCGGCCGGGCGTCGTTCACGTGACGGCTCCTTTCGTGCTGCGAATGAAGACGGCCTCGAGGTCGGCGCTGTGGTGTTCCTCGAAACCGCGAATCTCGATGCCAGCGTCGATGAGGGCGGCGAGCAGGACATTGGGACTGACTGGATGCCCAGCGAGTTCCAGCCATCCCTCGCGACCTGCGACGACCTCGGTGACCGATTCCAGGCCGGCAGGACAGGCCTGAGCGGCCTCCACCTTTTCCGGGTCGACCTTGACCCGTAGACGATGATCGGCGGAGGCGTGTGAGAGGCGGCGTTTGAGATCGGCCACGTCGCCCAAGGCCGCCACCTGGCCCGCTTCCATGATGAGGACGTGGGAGCAGATGCTCTCGAGATCCTTGAGAATGTGGGAGCTGATGGCGATGGTCTTGCCCAGGGAAGCGAGGGTTTGGAGGATTTCCCTCACTTCGACGCGGGCCCGGGGATCGAGGCCGCTGGCGGGCTCGTCGAGGATGAGCAGAGAGGGGTCGTGGAGAAGGGTTTTGGCCAATAGCAGACGCTGCTTGTTTCCCGTCGAGAGCCCGTTGATCATCACCCGATCGCGGCCCCGGAGATCCGTCAGTTCGAGGGCCTGGTCGATGGCACCTTCGCGTTCCCCTCGGCAAAGGCCGGCCAGGCAGGCGAAATAGCGCAGGTATTCCCAGAGATTGAGGTTCTTGGGCAGGCCGAATTCGGCGGGCATGAAACCGAGGCGTCTTCGGATGGCGCCCGGATCGGCGAGCGCGTCGATGCCCCCGATGGTGATTCGTCCGGTGTCCGGCTTGGCCAGTGTGGCCAGGAGGCGGAGCAGGGTGGTTTTCCCCGCGCCATTCGGACCAATCAATCCCAGGGTATCGCCGGAGCCGACTTCCAGGCTGACGGCGTTCACGGCCTCGACCCCATCGTAGGATTTGTGGAGGTCGGTGGCGGTGATCATCAGGACGTTCGACTGCGTGATGTTAGCGTCCCTCGTCATGGAGAGCAAGCTCCGTCGACGAAAGAGCGAGGGAGTGGATTCGCGCGCGTCGGCGCACTTGATCATTGAATCCTGCCGTTCGATCCGTTTCATGGGGGGGATGGACACGCCATGGTTCGGGTGGGCGGTTCCTCTGCGAAGGCACCACTGGACGCTGCGCTGGGGAAAATGCGTGCGTTGTGGCGTGGAGACTTTCCAGCCGAGCTACGACGCCTCGAGAACGGTGATCGTTCTAGGGTTGCCTGTTTGGTCGCGTGCATGTGCAGGAAGAGTGTGCGGCTTGCGGTCACCGGTCCCTCCATTCCCTGGATGAGTGGGAGAGTGTGAAGGAAACCGCGTTTGTCCCCGCTTTGGAATCGATCTCCGGCGACCCGTCCGATGAGGAATTGGCGAGATCGGCCCTGGAAGCGACCTCGAAATACGGTGAGGGGGAGGAGTTTGAACCACTGGCCGAACTGATTGAGAGTCATTTGTCCGGGGATGCCGAGATTTCGACTTTGAGCCAGTTGGCGCGGTGTCATGAACGTTTTGCCAGGTTTGAGGAGGCCGAGAGACTTTATCGGCGTGTTTTGACTCTGGAAGAGCGGCCTGAAGCGCGCGAGGCCTTGCGGGAGATGGAGGCACGGCCGAGGCAAGATCCTCCCCTGACACCCGGTCGATTCCGAGAGAGTTTTCGCTTCCTCCTGCTGCCCTTGCTGGCGCTGGCCAGGCTGACCTGGTTGTTCATCGAGGCTTTGCGCCCCTCCGAGGCGGAGGTCTATCTTGTGAACGGATTGAAGCGGGCCTACGAGGTCGAGATCAACGGCCAGCGGATGGCCCTTGAGAGCCCACGGAATCCGACGTTTGTCCCTCGGCGCGGGGACGGTCTTGGTGAGGCCGGTTTCCTCGGATTCGGAAGCCGAGCGCTGGGCGCCGATTCGTTTCGAACTGCCGCGGGATGCCGTGCGGGAGAGGAAAACGGTCGTCATCAATCCCGATCGGCTGGCGGTCATTTCCTGGGAAGAACTCGTCTATCGTAAGCAGGACGCCTCCTCGCCAGAGACGCCCAGCGCCGATCAGTTTGTCCTGCACGTGGGAGAGCCTTTCTACTTTTTCGAGGGAATCACCGACCGATTTCAGGATCCTCCCGCGACCCTGGAACTGGCCAGCCGGGAGGCGGAATCCTATCGCTCTGTCATTCACCACCTCGGCGGCGAATCGCCCGCTGATCTGTGCGTGCTGTTGTTGAGTCAGGGCGAAATGGATTTGGCGGAGGACTACTGTCGAAACCTTCTCGCGGTGAATCCGGAGGCGACCGAGCTGTTGCCCTACCTGCGCGAGCTGTCTCCAGACGGCGCTACCCTGGATTTTATGGAAAAGCGCTTGGGAGACCGTCCGGTCCGCCGTGATTGGCACCGGGCCTATGTGGAGATGTTCTTGGCGCTGAACCGAAGAGAGGCGGTCCAGGAACGCTATCGGCAGTTGCAGCTTCTGGAGCCGGGTGAAGGGTTGTTCGCTTATTTGCTGGGGAAAACGCGTGAACAGTTGGGAGTGGCCCAGGCGGATTTCCGACGAGCCGCCCAGTTGGGATCGGCGGAGGCTCTCTATGAGCTGAGCCGGTGGGCAGCGGGTCTGGGAGATTTTCCGGAAGCCCTCTCACAGATTGAGGAGGCCCTGCAGACCGATCCCGAAAACGTGGTCTTTCGGGCGCTGGAAGAGGATTTGCTGGTGGCCACGCGAAAGTTCGGTCAGCTGATCTCCCGCAACCGCGAGCGGCTTGAAGCCGATCCGCTCGACGAAAACGCCGCCTTGCGCTTGGCGGGGCTCTACGAGGTGACCGGCCGGTTGGCGGAGGCGGAGGAGGTGACCGAGCGGTTCCTGAGCATGATGGCGATCGATGGCGACCTGGACGAAGGCGAATCGGCCTTCTATCGAGAGGGCTTTGCCAGGGTGCGAGCGCAATGGGTGGGCGATGGGGAACGTTATCTTCGCGCGGTGGCGCCGGACGCGACCGGCGGCATGAACCACTTGATTCTCGAGGGACGCCATGACGAGGCGGCCGCCTCGGTGGAGCGGGCGTCGGACGATCCTTTTCTCCACCTGCTGCTCTACGCGCTGGCCATGGGTTCCGAAGACCATCGAGCCCTGGCAGAAGTACAGCTTTCTCAGGCTCTGAAACTGTTCGAGGCTTTGCCGGAGAGGGGTGAGCTCATGGCCTCGTGGTTTCGTCGGGACGCGAGTCCGCCGGGAATCGGGGAGACTCTGGAGGCGCGTTTGCCGAACCAGCATCAGCGCGTGTTGCTTCTCGCGCTGGCCCGGCGTCATCCCGGTGCGGCCGAGCCCTACCTGGCTTTGGCGAATCGTCTCAACTATCAGCGAGTGTTTCCGTTTCTCGCGCTGAAGAAGGTTCTCGAAGACTGAGGAGCCTGCTCGACAAGAAAGTTGTTAGAATCGCAGGGCCGTGCCGCAATGCTCCGTGATGCGCCGCCTCGCTCACGCTTTGATGCCGCATCCTGGCGGAGGCGAAAGAAAGTCGCTGACCACTCCCTGGTCAGTCTCTGGCGGCCCGTCCCTTCGAATCGCGATCGAGACGCTTCGTGCGGTGGAAAGGGCGGGGACGTGACGTTTCGAGCCTAGGCCAGTGCCGCCCGGATCCTTTGGGTGAGGGGATTGTCAGGCTCGGTGGAGCCGCGGAGGTTGTAGACGCTGGCGGCGATGAAGGCTTCGCGAAGACCGGGCGACACCTGGTAGTAATCTTCCAGGACGGCGGAGGTGAATTTGTAGTCGTGGGCGTTGTTCCCCTTCATGAGGAGCATGCGGCGGGCTTGATCGATGAAACGCTTCGCGTGTTGGGAGTCCCGTTGACAGAATGACAGGATCTTTCGCGCGGCCTGGTAGCGGTTTTCTCGCACGTCCACGAAAATCGATTCGAGAGCCTCCCGGGAATCCGCGGGAAGATCCACCGGTTCGAGGGTGTGGATGCGTTGCTTCTTCTCTTCAAGCTGGGCGGGGTCTCCCCGGAAAAGCGCGAGGAAGGCGGGCAACTGGAGGGTGAGCAGGCGACGGGTGCGATCTTCGGCACAGGCCTGGTAGGCGTAGTGCATGGCGTTGGCGGTGGTCACGGCATGGAGCGCCACGATGCCCGGATTGCGCATGAGAAGCTCGCAAGAGAACTGAAAGCAGGCATCCCACAGTGCGGCCGGCGAAACCCCTTTTTGCAACTGAGTGAGGGCCTGCTCGCTGGCGTCTTCGGCGGAAGCCTGTCTCAAGGTTTCCAGGAAGGCCTGCACGGCTTCTTGACGATACTCGCCGTTCTGCCAGGCCTCGGGGATTTCCTTTTCGAGGGTTTCGTTGCGGCGCCAGGGGCGGTCGACGCGGGAATCGCGCTCGGCGGGATTGGTGCCTTCGTGAGCGAGGAGCGCGTAGGCAAGGGAACGGAGAATGGGCTCGGCGTGTTGCCAGCCGATGTTCTGCAGCGTGCGGAAGCTGTTGGCGACGAAGATCGCCTTGTGACCGATGTCGCGAAAGTCGCGGGAACCGTAGCGGGCGAACATCTCGAAGATTTCTCCGGCGCTGGCCGAGCGCACCAGCCCGGCAATGGCGGTGTCGGCGGCCGCGACGTCCCATTGATCCATGGCGTCGACGAAGGCCTCGCGGGCTCGGTGAGCTGGGGGCACCTCGCTCTCTTTCACGGCGGCCATCGTCCAGTTGTTCTGGGCGACATCATCCGCTTCCGCCTTCTTGTAGTAATCCAGTGCCCAGAAAATCGGGAGCCAGCGATCCTGGTCGGGCGCCGACATGCTGGCCAAATGGGCGGAGTTCACCACGAGCACGGAGTGGAATTTGAAGCCGACGGGGCGCGGCTGGACGTTGCGCACACCCGCCAGTTGGAGGGCGGCGAGGATTTGCTGGTAAGCGAGTTTTCCGCTGCGCACGCGGCTTCCGATCTCCTCGAGGAGACGGTCGCGAGACGTTTTTTCCAGGAGCTGAACGACGGGCTCGATCTCGCCTCCGAGGCGCACCATGTCCGGGGTGAACCGGGTTTCTTCGGCCGAGACCGGCGCAAAGCCGTGGAGGAAAGCGAGGTCACCGAACAGGCAAGGGGCGGCGGCGAGGGACGAACGGGACAGAAACCGGCGTCGATTGAGGGAGGAAGCGAGTGTCGGCATGACCGAGATTTTACCCGTGGCACGTGGAGAAGGCGAGGATTTGCTCAGCCTCGGACGCCATCCGGCGCCGGTCGGCTGTCCCTGAGGTCTCGACCTACCGAGCGAATTGGGCATTGAGCGGAGATTTGGCTTGCTTAACCATATTAATTATAAAATATATACAAACCATGAGTGTAGCGGTGATCACGGGGTCGGCGGGTTTGATTGGGTCGGAGGCCGTGAGGCATTTCGCTCGTCGTGATCTGGAGGTCGTTGGCATCGACAACGACCTGAGGCGGGTTTTCTTCGGCGAGGAGGCATCGACGGCCTGGAATCGGCGGCAGTTGGAAGCGGCCGTTCCGGGTTACCGGCACGTGGCGGTGGACATTCGTGACAGCGAGGCGATCGAGGCGGTCTTCAAGGAGCACGGCAAGGACGTGAGTCTGGTGGTGCACACGGCGGCGCAGCCGTCTCACGACTGGGCGGCGCGGGACCCGCACATGGATTTCACGGTCAACGCCAATGGAACGCTCAACCTGCTGGAAGCCGTGCGTCAGCACTGTCCGGAGGCAGTCTTCATTTTTACGTCCACGAACAAGGTTTACGGCGACACGCCGAATGCCCTCCCTCTGGAAGAGCGGGAGACGCGCTGGGAGATCCGGGAGGATCACCCCTATCGCGGCGGGATTCCGGAGACGATGTCGATCGATCACAGCAAGCACAGTCTGTTCGGGGCGTCCAAGGTGGCGGCCGATGTGCTGGTTCAGGAGTACGGCCGTTACTTTGGGATGCAGACGGCTTGCTTTCGCGGCGGATGCCTGACCGGTCCCAGTCATTCCGGGGCAGAGCTTCACGGTTTCCTCAGCTATCTCATGCGCTGCGCCTGCACCGGACGCGAGTACCGGATTTTTGGCTACAAAGGCAAGCAGGTCCGGGACAACATCCACAGCGCCGATCTCATCGCGGCCTTTGATGCCTTCTACGAGAACCCACGGGTCGCGGAAGTTTACAACATGGGTGGCGGTCGCCAATCGAACTGTTCCATGCTGGAGGCGATCGCGATGGCGGAGGAAATCACGGGCAGAGCGTTTCAGTCCACTTACGTGGAGGATCATCGCATCGGCGATCACATCTGGTACATCAGCGATCTCTCGCGTTTTCAAGACCATTACCAGGAGTGGAAGCTGCGATACGATGTGAGGGCGATCCTCCAGGAGATTCACGACAACAACATCGACCGCTGGAGAGAGGCATCGTGAAGATCGCGGCCTCGCCTTGAGACGGCGGGTTCTGGGAAAGGGGCAAGATGCTTTTCAATACCTACACGTTCATCTTCGCCTTTCTGCCAGTCACGCTCCTGGTCTTTTACGCACTGGGCGAGAGAGGGCGCACGGAGTGGGCGATGGGCTGGCTGGTGTTGGTCTCACTCTTTTTCTACGGCTTTTGGAACCTGGCCCTATGTGGGCCTCCTCGCGCTCTCCCTGGGGGTGAACTACGTCATTGGGCGCCGTCTGACGGGTGACGGAATTCCGGCGGGCCAGCGTCTTCTTCTCGTATGGCTGGGCGTCTCGTTCAATCTGGGCCTGCTTGCCTACTACAAATACGCCAATTTCTTCGTCGATAACCTGAATCGCTTCACAGGTGCGAGTTTCCACCTGGAAACCGTGATCCTGCCCTGGGCGATTTCCTTCTTCACGTTTCAGCAGATCGCTTTTGTGGTGGATGCTTATCAGGGAAAGGCGGACTGGCCGCGCCTCTTGCCCTACTGCCTCTTCGTTACCTTTTTTCCGCAATTGATCGCCGGGCCGATCGTCCATCACCGGGAAATGATGCCTCAATTCTTGCAACGCAATCGGTTCCGGTGGAGCGGCTCGGATTTCGGCGTGGGACTGACCATTTTCCTGCTGGGTTTGTTCAATAAAGTGATCATTGCCGACGAGGTGGCCGGTTACGCCACTTCCGTGTTCAACGGCGCGGAAGCCGGGATGACCCTGACGTTTTTTGAGGCTTGGACGGGAACCTTGAGCTATACCATGCAGCTCTACTTCGACTTTTCGGCCTACTCCGACATGGCGATCGGACTGGGGCAGATGTTCGGGATCCGCCTTCCCATGAACTTCAACTCGCCCTACAAGGCGACCTCGATCATCGAGTTCTGGCGCCGCTGGCACATAGACGCTTTCGCGATTCTTGCGGGACTACCTTTACATCCCGTTGGGGGGGAGTCGTTGCGGCCCGGCACGCCGTCAAGTGAACTTGATGCTAACGATGTTGTTAGGCGGTCTCTGGCACGGTGCCGGGTGAACCTTCGTGGTTTGGGGTGGATTGCACGGGGTCTATCTGATGACCAACCATGGCTGGCGATCCGTGCGAGGCAAGAACAGGGGTCGGGGTGGGCATGGGGACCAACAGAGGGCGAGCGGCATCCGACATGGGCTGGGGGTGGTGGTGTCTTGGGCTCTCACCTTGTTGGCGGTGATGGTTTCCTGGGTGTTTTTCCGCGCGCTCTCCTTCGAGGGAGCGATGGCGGTGCTGCGCGGCATGTTCGGGTTCAATGGACTGAGTTTGCCCCAGGAGTGGGCGGCCTCCCTTCAGGGCCTGACGGCAGGGACGAAAGGCTGGGTGGGCTTCGAGGGGATCCAGGTCAACGCGCTCCCGATGGGTACGACGGCCTTTCTCTCCGCGATTGCCGCGGCGGCGGTGGCCTTCTGCTGTCCGAATGTCAGTCAAATCATGCATCGCTGGAAGCCAGCCTTCGAGACGTATCCCGGCAAACTCAAACGCCTCGGCAGCCGCTGGCTCCACTGGGAGCCCAACCGACGCTGGGCGATGGCGGTGGCCCTGCTGGCTTTCCTGAGCGTGACCAACCTGACCAGCGTGAGCGAGTTTCTCTTTTTTCAGTTTTGAAAGAGCGAGGTGAGACACCGATGACGGAAGCACCGACAAAGACCGAGTCGCCGCCAGGATCGGCGGCGCGCTATCTCCGATGGCTTGCAGGAACACTCGCTCTGCTGACGGCCGCCGTGCTGGTTCTCATCGGTGCTTTCCAAGAGCGATTGCCCCCGCCGCCGTTCACGGGAAGCATCTCGTTCGATGAGAAAGCCGTTTGATTGGAGAAACGCCTTTCTCGGAGCCCTGCGATCTGCTGGCCATCGGTTCGTCGATGACGGTGAACAACCTGAACTCGGCGGTCTTCGCTTCGCGCGCTTTTCTCAACGCCGCGTCCTGGGGAATGAAGATGAAGCACACGGACTACTTTCTGGAGATCTTGTTGGAATACCTTTCCCCCGAGCCGGTGCTGGTGGTGACCGACCCCGTCGATTTTGAACGGGACTACCGGGAACGCGATTTCGTCGACGGCATCGCCTTGCGACGTTTCTTCGATGAGGGAAGCCTGTTCCGCGCGCACCTGCGACATCTCTCGGTTGACTATCTCGTCAAGACCTTCCCGGAGACCCTTCGGGATCGTGTGGGCCGGAAGACCTACTACTCGCTCGATTTTGATGAAGGGGGGAGCGTGCCGCTCGATTTGAATCGAGAAGGTTTTGAGAGACGCGCCGAGCGCTGGAATGCTTCCGTCGCCGACGCGGAGCATGTCGATGTCCGGAACTACGAAAGTCTGAGAGCCATGGCGCGTCGCTGCCGGGAGCAGGGCATCCGGCTGGTGGTCGTTCAGGCGCCGATTCGGGAAGCTGTGCTCGGCCGCCGGGATCGCTGCCACCTTGAGGAAGTCGATTGGAGGGCGTTGAGAACGATTTGTGAAGAAGAGGGTGCCCGGTTTCTCAACTTTCACGGGCGGCTCGTGGTGTCGGAGGCCGATTTTGCGGATTCGACCCATCTCAACCGCCAGGGGGCGACCAAGCTTAGCGAGGCGATTGTGCAGGTCCTGGGAGAGCCGCCAGCCACCGCGATCGGGCTGAGCGGTGAGGGCCGATGACTTGGATCCTTCGCCATCAACTCGCTCGGGGCGCTGTTGGTTCGCCAGGCGATGGTCGCGCGGACAAAGGTTGCGCCCGGGTGACTTCCTGCTATGGGCTCTGGAGCGTAAACCCATTGGAAAGTATGAGCGATTCTCCCATCAGCGAAGACCAAGTCCGAGAAGCTCTCGGCAGCGTGTCCTACCCCGGATTCAGCCGGGACATCGTTTCATTCGGGCTGGTGAAAGACATTCAGATTGATGGCCCGGATCTTCGGGTGCTGATTTCGCTTCAGACCCGGGATCCGGAAGTTCCAAAGAAGATTCTTGAGGGCGCCAAGCAGGCCTTGCTGGCCCTGCCCGGCGCGGGTCGGGTCGATGTTCAGTTTGATATCAAGGATCCCGGCCAGTCGCCGCAGGGCGGCGCGGTGAAATCCGGCATTCCTGGCGTGAAGCACGTCATCGCGGTGGCCAGTGGCAAGGGCGGCGTGGGGAAATCGACGGTGGCGGTCAATCTCGCCGTGGCCCTTCGAAAACAGGGTCACCGCGTGGGTCTTTGCGATTGCGATCTCTACGGTCCCAGCGTGGCGCACATGTTCGGTTCCCACGAGCGGCCCAACGCCACGGCGGACAACGAGATCATCCCGATCGAGTCGGCGGGACTCAAAATGATCTCCATGGGGAATCTGCTGGAAGATCGCTCGCCCGTCATCGTGCGGGGGCCCTTGGCGACTCGCTACACCCAGCAATTCCTCCGCCAGGTCTTGTGGGGAGAACTGGATTACCTGGTGCTCGATCTGCCGCCGGGCACGGGCGACATTCAGTTGACCATCGTGCAGACGGTGGCGTTGACGGGGGCGGTCATCGTGACCACGCCGCAGGAGGTGGCGTTGATTGACGCCCGCAAGGCGGTGTCGATGTTCGAGAAGGTCAACGTGCCGGTCCTGGGGCTCATCGAGAACATGAGTTTCTTTCTCTGTCCCAGTGACGGAGAAAAATACTTCATTTTCGGGGAGGGCGGTGGTGCGCGGGAAGCCCAGGCACTCGGCGTGCCGCTTCTGGGAGAAATTCCCATCGATCTCGCCACGCGAACGGGTGGAGACGAGGGAAGACCGGTGGCGCTTGAGGATCCGGCCGAATCCGAGGCCAGCGAATGCTTCGCCAAGATCGCCAAGGTGATGGCGACTTACGCGCCGGTGTAGGGCATGATCGGGTCGAGGCGGCAGGATTGCGCCTGCCGCCCCTCCCACACCACCGGACATGCGGGACCGCATCCGGCGATTGGATCCATTTGGTCTTAACTCTTGAGGTCTGATGGCATCAGGAACCCGTAGCGTCTCAGAGTTCGGTTGTTGAGGGCTTCGTGCATGACAGGGTTTCCCGCCATGCGCCACGCTCCACGACTGCTCCTCCCGACGATGGCTCGACTCGGCGGTAGGCCGAGTCGGCGCAGGGCGGATTCCCGTCCCTTGCTTTTATGCCAACGTTGCCAGAAGCATTTGCGAATGTGGCGACGGATCCACGGTTCTTTCCGGTAGATGTCCCGTCGCCATTCGCAGCGCCGGTAGTAGCCCCACCAGCCGTTCACGTAACTTCGCCATTGGTCGCGCAGTTGCTCGCTGGTCAGTGGTTGCCGGGCGTTCCAGAGTTCTCTCACGCGGTCTTCAAACCGGGTGAGGCTTGCAGGAGCAATCCCGATGAGCAGCGCGCTGGTGATGATGAACCCCAGGAACTTCCGTTCCCAAGGCCTCCCCACCCCGCTTTTGCTCTCGCTGACCTCCAGCCGGAGGTGGCGCTTGATCCAGCCAGTGAGGCTGGCAAGCACACGCTCCGCTGCGGCTTGGCTCTTTACGTAAATGTTGCAGTCATCGGCGTAGCGGGCGAATCGCAGTCCGCGTTTCTCCAGCTCCTTGTCCAGCGCGTCGAGGTAGATATTGGCCAGTAGCGGCGAAAGCGGGCCGCCTTGCGGCGTTCCTTCTTCGCTGCTGACCTTTAACCCGTCGGGCATCACCACCCCGGCTCGCAGGTATTTGCCGATGAGTTTCATCACGGCTTTGTCCCCTATCACGGTCCCAATTTTACTCATCAGGATGTCGTGGTTCACCTTGTCGAAGAACTTGGTAATGTCCATGTCGACGATGTGGGTAAACCCCTCCCGGGCAAAGCTCTGGGCGGCTTCCACCGCATCGTGGGCGCTGCGTCCGGGACGAAATCCGTAACTGCTTTCGCTGAAACGGGGTTCGAACACCGGCCGGAGCACCCCGAGCAGAAGTTGCTGCACGAAGCGATCTTGCACGTTTGGGATGCTCAGCGGGCGGGTTCCGCCGCTGAGCTTGGGGATGTCTCGACGCTTTGCAGCGCCGGGCTTGTAGCTGCCCTCTAGCAGCCTCTTCTTGATCACTTCGCCATGGATGGCGAGGTGTGCTCTGAGTTCGTCGGCCCTCATGCCGTCGGGGCCGGGTGCCCCGTCATTACGCTCAACGGCGTAAAGGGCGGCTCCCCAGTTTCCTGACCTGATGGCCTTCTCCATCAGTCCCTCCAGCTTTGCTGTCCGTTCGCGGTTCACGCGCACCTCCAGGAGTTCCTCTCTCCGCAGGGCTTGCCGCGACTGCATCGCGTGGGCTCTTTGGGTTCGCGCAGGAATTCGGGATCCTTTGTCCGTAAGTCCTGCTGACGTCGGGGCGTATTCTGCCCTGGGGTGCAATGCTCCGTAGAGCGCTGCTGTTGGTTCCTTCCGCCCTTCACAGGAGAGAGTTTTCCGGTTTCACAGTTTCCACGGGCTGCTTCCAGCCCCCGGCTCTGCTCTCTGCTACTATGGCTTCTGCTGACTTCTCTCCTGCTCTCACAGGAGAGATCTCCCCGGGTAAGGTCCTTAACTTTCTCCGCATCCCATCCGGCTCTACTTGCTATGTCTTGATGAGCTTTGGGCTTCACGTTTACTAGCACGCTCGCCGCCCACAGCCTGCCTCGCTGCCGGTTCGTGTTCCTATGGCCGCGGATTTGCCTGCCGCTTCCTTCAGCTCCACCCTCGCGGGCGGCGCCTTGCGGTTCAGCTACGGTTGCTCTCATCAGCTCCGGTGTCATCGTTTCATGTCATTAGTTAGGGCCCATGCCGGGCACACGAGTGCGGCGATTCGGCGCCGCTTTGTCACCTTGGGGCCGGCCCCCCGAGAAATGACCGGAAGTTGTGGATGAGGGCGGTCGGAACACCATTCGAAGTTCGATCATGGGTTAGGCAGCGGTTTGCTGCTCGATGCCGTCCACGAAGATGATTCCTTGCACGACTTTGTCAAGTTGACGATACCCGTTCAGTCGACGCCAGCCTTTCTCGGCTTCCAGGCCGAGCTTGTAGACCATTGATAGGGTTGCTTTCCTCGATCCGCACCCTTTGGTTTGTCGAGTCCGATGGCGGACCGTGGCAAACGTCGACTCAATCGGGTTTGTCGTCCGGATGTGTCTCCAGTGCTCGGCTGGAAAATCGTAGAACGTTAGTAGAGTTTCCTTGTCTTTCTTCAGGCAGGCGCACGCTTTCGGATACTTGGCTTCGTAGAGCGTGAAGAACTCGTCATAGGCCTCCAAGGCGGCCTTCTTTGTTTCCGCCATGTAGATTTCATGGATGCGTTCCTTGGCAAGGGGCTGCGCTTTCTTCGGCAGCTTGTCGAGGATGTTGGCTGTCTTGTGCACCCAACATCGTTGCTGTTTGCTTGTCGGATATTCCTCTTCTAAGGCGCTCCAGAACCCGAGAGCTCCATCGGCGATACTCAGTTTCGGAGGGATCTTCAATCCTCGTTTCTTGAGGTCTCTGAGCACATTTTTCCAGGCGACTCGGCGGAGGTAAGGCGGGAGGATGGCGCTCGTGAATCGGTGGCCTGATCGGCGATCATTGATCCTGGGCTGCCGAACAGAAACGTTTCCTATTCCAGTCTGAAGTTGTCGCTGAGGAAGATGGCCGTTGCGAACGACTTGGCGATGACCCTGGTCATCACGCTGATGTTGATGGGCTTGAATGTAGTCGGAGACTTCGTTGTCGATGGCGGCCTGAAGAAGCACTTGGGCTCCTTGTCGCAGGGTGGCCTCAAGGGCGTTCTGGCAGACGGTGCTTGCTCCTTCCTGGCGAAGGATAGATGCTGATTCGGTAGGGTGGTTGGTGGTTTTCATTGGAGTTCAGTTGTTTGGTAATGGTTGAACTCTTCATGATGCCCCACCGCCCTCATCCACAACTTCCGGTCATTTCTCGCGGCCCCCCCGCGCCCGCGAGCCTCCAAAGCGGTGTCGAGCCACCGCAGTCCCCAAAAAAGGGCCTCGTTGAGAGGGAAGGTGGCCGCTGGAGGGACCGCGTCCCCGCAGTCTGTGGTGTGGTCGGACAGGGGGAGAAGTGGTGGAGCATAGCGGACTCGAACCGCTTACCTCTTCAATGCCATTGAAGCGCTCTACCAGATGAGCTAATGCCCCACTTACCCCGCCGTTATCGGGCGAGAAAGCGATTATGGGCACGTCACCCCGGGACGCAACCGGTTTTTTGGGAGCCTGGCGTCAGAAGAATCCAGATTTTGTAAGATCCTTCCGACATCGCCCGT
>CBDBEZ010000092.1:0-29716 GCA_965204485.1 Verrucomicrobiales bacterium | reverse complement strand
TCATCACCGGCCTGGGAGCGCTCGATCTCCTCCTCCAAAACCTTGATTTGTTCGTCAAGCCGCTCAATTCGCTTGGCCAGGTCCTCCTTGTCGTACTTCTTCCCGGCATGAGCGGCCGCCTGAATCTTTGTTCCGTCGACTGCTTGTAAGGTCAGCCCTACGAGCCCCATCTCGCAGCTTGTCGTCACGCTTTGCTTGAACAGGTTGCGAATAGCTTTCTGATGTTGACTCTAAAACCGCCAGAGCGTGTTGTGGTCGGGCACCTGATTGCCGCATAACCAGATAAAGCCCAAGTCGTTTCGGCATGCCTCCTCCAACTTACGCGAGCTGCGGATCTTCTTGAAATAGCCGTAGAGCCAGAGTCGCAGAAGCAGGGCCGGGGCGAAGGGTGGACGGCCAGCGGTCCCGAAGTCCCCGCACTTCAATGCCGAGATCCATCAAATCGAGGGATTCGACAAAGCAACGAATGAATCGCGCCGGGTGAGTCGGGCCGACCCAGTCCTCGATGCTGGGAGGTAAGATGTGAAGTTGATCGAAATCAGCGTCAATGTGAGTCACACCGAAACCAATACCCACGCTCGCGGCGGCGCCAACGACTTTTTCGAAAAACTCCACGGAGTAGAGCAATCATATTGCACTCGTCCGGCCGTCACACGAAAACCCGGGTTTTGAGACAGCCTCTCCCCAGCCGCCGTGATTTTCGATTGCCGATCCCAGCGGCGACACCTGGCTTTTCCCGTGATCACCGTCAAGCTGCCGGGCTCTCTACCACCTGACGCGGTCGAATAGGAATGCCTCGTTTCTCCAGATAAGCTTTGGCCTCCGCGATGGTGAATTCGCCAAAGTGAAAGATGCTGGCGGCCAGTACGGCGTCGGCCTTGCCCAGAGTCAGTCCGTCGGCCAGATGCTGGAGGTTCCCCACGCCGCCGCTGGCGATCACCGGGATGGAGACCGCCTCGCTCACCGTTCGGGTCAAGTCGATGTCATAGCCGTCCTTGGTGCCGTCGGCATCCATGCTGGTGAGGAGGATCTCGCCGGCCCCGAGGGCTTCCCCGCGCCGGACCCACTCGATGGCGTCCAGTTCCGTCGGGTTCCGGCCGCCGTGCGTGTAGACCGTCCAGCTCCCCGCTTCATTCCGCTTGGTATCAATGGCCAGGACGATGCACTGCACCCCAAAGGCCCGGGCTCCCTCGGCAATCACCTCGGGCCGCCGAATCGCGGCGGTGTTCACGCTGACCTTGTCGGCGCCCGCCCGAAGCATCCGCCGCATGTCCTCCACGGTTCGGATGCCGCCGCCCACGGTGAAGGGCATGTGACACTGACGCGCCGTTTCTTCCACCACTTCCGCCATCGTGTTTCGCTCGTCCGAGGAGGCGGTGATATCGAGAAAGACCAGCTCATCCGCACCCTGACGCTCGTATTCCACCGCGCATTCCACCGGATCCCCGGCGTCGCGCAGATTCACGAACCGGGTCCCCTTGACGACCCGGCCGCCCGTGACATCGAGGCAAGGTATGATTCGTTTGCTCAGCATGCTGTGCTACCCTTGTCCGCGGCCCAAAGGCCGTCAAAACCTATTCTTGCCACGCTCCTACCATGGCCCGCCCGGCACGCCCCGCCTCCGCCCCTTCATCCGGCGACCCACGCGAAACCGCGCGGGAGGACGTTCTGGTCGACGCCTTCACGGAATTCTTGCGAGTCGAAAAGAGCGCCTCGGCCAACACCTGCCGCAACTACACGCACGCCCTTCATCGCTTCCGGAGCCAGGGTCCCGGAAACTTTCGCTCCTGGGCTCAATGCGACGCCGAAACCTTCCGCACCTATCTCTTCGACATGATGAAGGAGGAACACGCGCGCAGCACCATCCGCCTCCACTTCGCCGCCCTGCGCTCCTTTTATCAGTTTCTTCATCACCGCCATGACCTGGATCCCAACCCACTCAAAGACGTCCAGTTGCCCAAGATGGAAAAGAAGCTTCCCGTCGTCCTGACGTTGAGACAGGTGGAAGAGCTGCTCACCTTGCCGCTGAAGATCGAGCAGCCCAAGCAGGCGCCCCGCTGGGTCGGCGAGCGCGACGCAGCCATTCTCGAACTCTTCTACAGCACCGGTATGCGTCTGGAAGAGATGTCCCGCGCCGACGTGGAGAACGTCGATACCTATCAGGAGACCATCCGCGTACTGGGCAAGGGAAACAAGGAACGGCTCTGCCCCGTCGGCTCACACGCCCTCGAGGCGATCCAGCGTTACCGCCAGAAAGCGGAGGTTCACCGGGGTGCCCTCTTCATTTCCAAGCTACGCCAAAGAATGTCACGCACTTCGCTGCACAGCGTGGTCAAGAAGTATCTGAAGCACTCTGACATTCCCATCAACGTGACAGCGCACAAGCTGCGCCATTCCTTCGCCACTCATCTCCTCGACAACGGGGCCGACCTGCGCAGCGTCCAGGCGCTCCTGGGCCATGCCAGTCTCTCCACCACCCAAATCTATACTCATGTCAGCGTCGAGCGCATGAAGAAGGCTTACGACGCCGCCCACCCCCGGGCATGACCACGGGCGGGCGGGAAGGCCGGACAGCCAAACGGCGTCCTCATCCCAAAGAAAACGTCGTGTCTCGCTATCCCTGCAAGGCCCGCAGCTTGGCCAGCGCCGCGCCGGAGTCGATGAGTTCTGCCGCCCGGGCCACCCCAGCGCTCAGGTCGGGAACCTTGCCGGTGATCACCAGGCCCGCCGCCGCATTGACCAGCGTGATGTCTCGCTTGGCGTCCTTCAATTCCCCCGAGAGCACCCCTTCGAGGATGGAAGCGTTGACGGCGGCCTCGCCGCCCTGGAGATCTTCGACCCTGGCCGGGGCCAACCCGAGTTCTTCCGGAGTGATCGTCCAGGAATCGTTCGGTCTGCCCGCGCGGCACCGGTGAATCGTCGTCGGCCCCATGGTCGACAGTTCATCGACCCCGCGCCCATCGCCAATCTTGCCGTGAACCGCCCAAGCCTCTTGGCGGCCCAGTTTGCCGAGAATATCCGCGTAAACGGGAGGCAGCGTTTCATCAAAAACTCCGATCAACTGGTGAGCGGGACTCATCGGATTGAGCAAGGGACCGAGGAGATTGAAAACGGTCTTCTCCCCCTGTTTCGCGAGAATTTTGCGCACCGGTGCCACCGCTTTGAAAGCAGGGTGATAGAGTGGAGCGAAAAGAAACCCGACGCCATGCGCCAGCACCGTTTCCGCAAAGGCTTCCGGGCCCAGATCAATACGAACGCCAAGCGCCTCCAACACGTCTGCCCCGCCGCTCTTCGACGTGATCCCTCGGTTGCCATGCTTCACCACGGTCAATCCTCCCGCGGCGAGAACAAACATCGAGGTGGTGGAAATGTTAAAGAAATCCAGCTTGTCACCGCCCGTCCCGCACACGTCGATCATCGGTCCCTGCACGCCATCCGCCGTCAGCGGCGGTATCACCGCGTGCTCGAGAAAGGCCTCGACGAAGCTCGCGATCTCCTCCGGAGTCTCCCCGCGACGATGCAAGGCTTTCAGGAAAGCCACTTTTCCCTCGATCGCTTCCGAGTCATCCAGCAAAGCCGCGGCAGCGGCTCGGACCTGCTCATTTTCCAAGCCGGCGCCGGATTCCACGTGTTCGATGAGTGCTTGCATGGGACGACTCAATCACGGAATCCGTGTTCCGACGAGCGCGAATCTTCCCGCAGCGCCCGCTTGCCGGTTGACGAGTCTGGCCTTTCCACGTCTGCTGGTCAGCGGTGAACGACGTTCTTGAAACCATCGGTGTGATCGCGGGAAACGGAGTCTATCCCCACACCTTCACGGCCGCCGCCCGCCGGGCCGGCGTTCGCCGTCTGATCGTCGCCGCGTTCAAGGGAGAGACCCGGCCGGACCTCGAGGAAAAAGCCGATGCCTTCGCCTGGCTCCGCGTGGGCCAGCTCAACAAGCTGATCCGATTCTTCCAGCGTGAGAAGGTAGAGCACGCGGTCATGGTCGGCCAGATCGCCCCGAAAAACCTCTTCGATCTGCGACTGGACATGCGCGTTCTCTCGCTCCTCGCCAAGCTCAAGCGCAAGAATGCCGAGACCATCTTCGGCGCCATCGCCGACGAGCTGGCCAAGGATGGCATCGAACTGCTGCCGGCGACGACCTACCTCGATGATGCCTTGCCGGGTGAAGGCCTGGTCTGCGGTCAACCTCTCGACGAACGGACAGCCGAGGATGCCGCCTATGGATTTCGCATCGCCAAGGAAATGAGCCGGCTCGACATCGGTCAGTCCGTCGTGGTCAAGGACGGCACCGTGCTCGCCGTCGAGGCCTTCGAGGGCACCAACGCCGCCATGCAACGCGGCGGAGCGCTTGGAAAGGGGAAGGCGCTCCTGGCCAAGGTTTCCAAGCCCAATCAGGACTTTCGGTTCGACGTGCCCGTCATTGGTTGCGCCACCATCGAGACGGCCCACGAAGCGGGTATTCGCACGATCGTCATCGAGGCGGAACGCACGCTGATCCTTGATCGCGAAGCCGTGACGCAAACCTGCGAGGCTCTCGGAGTGAGTGTCTTTGCCCGGAAGGAAGCCTAAGCATTACCAATCATGAAACCACTGCGAATTGGAGTCGCGGGCGTGGGCGCCATCGGACAGAACCACGCACGCGTCCTCTCGGAACTGCTCCAGGCAAACCTCACCGCCATCCTGGATACTGACATGGCCAGGGCCAGGGAACTGGCCGACCGCTACGGCGCTCGGGCCTTTTCCGACCTGGTCGAGTTCGCCGCCGCCGTCGATGCCGCCACCGTGGCGACCCCCACCGTGACCCACGCCGACATCGGCGGTCGGCTGATCGATGCCGGCAAACACGTCCTCATCGAGAAACCCATCACGGCCACGGTGGAAGACGCCCGGTGCCTGGTCGATCAGGCCAACCGCCACCAGCGCATTCTCCAGGTCGGGCACATCGAGCGATTCAACCCCGTCATGGGCAAGCTGGAGGAGCGGCTCACCAAGCCCCGCTTCATCGAGGTTCACCGTCTCTCACCCTTTCCCCAACGCAGCACGGACATCGGCGTTGTGCTGGACGTGATGATCCACGACCTGGAAATCCTTCTCCATCTCGTCAAGTCTCCCATGGAAAAGGTGGAGGCCGTCGGCGTGCCGGTCCTCACCCATCGAGAAGACATCGCCAACGCCCGGCTCGTCTTTCAGGACGGCTGCGTCGCCAACGTCACCGCGAGCCGCGTCAGCCCTGACAAGCTGCGCAAGATCCGCGTTTTTCAGGAAGATTGTTACGTTTCCCTGGATTACCAGGCCCAGGAAGGGATGCTCTACCGCCGGGAGGGCCTGGAGATCAAAGCCGAGCCTGTCCAGGTGGAGAAGGATGAACCCCTCAAGCTGGAGCTGGAGTCGTTTGTCAACTGCGCTCTCAAGGGCGAGCACCCCAAGGTCTCCGGACAAGAAGGAGCCGCCGCGCTCGATGTGGCCCTGGAGATCACTCGATTGATCGAGATCGGCCAGCGCTCTTGTTAGGCCCATGAACTTGCGGTGTTTCCTACTGGCCGGCGAGCACAGCGGCGACGTCCACGGCGCCGAACTCATGGAAAGCCTCCAGGCACAATCGGAAAACGGCTTTGATTTTGCCGGACTGGGCGGCCCGCAAATGCGTCAGGCCGGGGGGCCGGCCCTCTCCGACTGGATCGGCGAAGCCGCCGTCGTCGGGCTTTGGGAAGTGCTCAAGAAATACGGCTACTTCAAGCACCGATTTGAAGAGACCCTGGAGGCCATTGGGGACTTCGCGCCCGATCTCGTCGTCCTGATCGACTATCCCGGCTTCAATCTCCGCCTGGCCCGCGCGTTGCGGAAACGGGGCTTCGATGGGAGACTCGTCTACTATATCAGCCCGCAGGTATGGGCCTGGAACCGCGGACGCATCCCCGTCATGGCCTCACTGCTGGACCTCATGATCTGTATCTTTCCTTTCGAGAAAGAACTCTACGAGCAATCGGGGCTGCCCACCGTCTTCGCCGGCCACCCCTTGGTGGACGAACTCGCCGAGGCGGAAGCCCATCAGCGCGAGGACAACTTGATAGGGCTTTTCCCGGGAAGCCGTGAACGCGAAGTTCGCAAACTCTTTCCCGTGATGCTGCGTGCGGTGGCACTTCTGCGAGAGCAACATCCCGGATTGCGCGTCGTCGGAGCCGCCGCCAACGAACGCCTGGCCGAGACAATGCGTTCCCTCGCCGACCTGACCAAGGTCGACATCGACATCACCACGGGCGAGGCCCACCAGCTGATGCAGCGAGCTGCCGCCGGTGCCGTGGCCTCCGGAACGGCCACTCTCGAAGCGGCCTGGTTCGGCCTGCCCTACTGTCTCCTCTACCGCGTCGCCTGGCCAACCTTCGTCGTGGGAAAAGCGCTCGTGAAGGTGAAATACCTGGGCATTGTCAACATCCTGGCAGGACGCGAAATCGTCCGGGAGTTGATTCAAGGGAAGGCCAACCCCCAGGCACTGGCCGACGTCCTTGGCCGATTGCTCGACCACCCAGAGGCTCGCCAAAACCTCCAGGCCGACTTGCGTGAGATTGTCAAACAGTTAGGCGATTCCGGAACCCATCACCGAGCCGCTGCGGCCATCGTCGAACTCCTGGAGGAAGAGGAAGAGGGAGACCCGACACGGCCATGAAACCTTTCAGCTTCGAGCCGTCTCAGCGCTGGAAACTCACCATCGCCTACGACGGCCAGCCCTTCGAAGGCTGGCAAAGCCAGCCCTCCGGAAACACCATTCAAGACCGCCTCGAAGAGGCCCTGCGACATATCAACGGAATGCCAGCCAACACCCGGATTCACGGATCCGGGCGAACCGACGCAGGCGTTCACGCCGACGGTCAGACCACGCATTTCGACGCCCCATCCCGCTTGAGCCTGTCTGAAATGGCCTGGCCGCGAGCCCTCAATGTCCACCTGCCACCCAGCATTCGGGTCATGGAGGCCATCGCCGTCCCGGCCGACTTCCACGCCCGCTTCTCGGCAGTCGAGAAGACTTACACCTACAAGGTCTATCTCGGAAAGATACTGCCGCCGCGGCTGGCGGGACGACGGGGGCATTTCCCGATCCGGCTAGACCCGGATGCCTTGCTGGTGGCGGCCGCTCACCTCCGGGGAACCCACGACTTCCACGCCTTCGCCGCCAATCGCGGTCCCGGAAGCCCCCCGCCCCGGACCACGGTGCGAATCCTGAAAAAGATCGCGATCACTCAACCCCTTTCGGATCAATGGTTTCTGCAATTCACCGCCGACGGTTTTCTCTACCGGATGGTCCGCCTCCTGGTGGGAACGATGCTTCGATTCGCCCAGGGAAAACTCTCGGAAAATGAACTCTTGGGCATGCTCAGGACGGAAGGCGCTTTGAAAACATCCGCTTGCGCCCCCGCTGACGGACTTTATCTTACCGATGTTCGCTATTCGGATGACTTGCAAAGCTCCCAGCTCGCCGGGACGCACGAATGAGAAAAGCAGCGCACATTTAAATATAGAAAATCCATTCTTTATGAAATTTAGATTGCGGAAAGATACATTTCCCTTAGGTTAACCGCGTCATGTCCGCTGTATTTGCCGCCTCTCCCGCGAGCGCGAACCACACCGAAAGCATCGATGGCTGGCCGCTACTTTACAAAGAGTTCGAGTTGAATCGCGACTTCGAATTCACGCCCCGCGATCAACCCGAGGTTTTCCTGGTGCTCGCAGGGACCTTCCTGCACGAACACGCCGAGGACGTGCAATCGATGCGCGCCGGGTCCATCATCATCAGCCAGCCCGGCCAGCATCATTTCGCCCGCCAGCCTGGCACCGCACGTCTCGTCCGTCTGCGCTACCTCCCCGAGTGGATGGTCAATGACATCCACATGATTCTGGACAGCCCTGACCTCCTCAGTCTTTTCTTTGCGCGGATCCTTTTCGACTATCCCTCGGATCCGCTGGTGAACGTCATCTCCCTCAAGCGGGAACCGCTTCACTACGTCATCTCCGATTTGAGCGTGCTGAAGGATCTCCTGCAGCAAGAGGAGATCGATGAAACGCTCGCTCGCCTCACACTTCTCAAGATTTTTCTGCATCTCAGCGAGGAATACGGCTACCATTGCCGCCGGCGCAATCGCATCATCCTGCGCCGCGAAATTCTTCACGCCATGCGAGCCATTGAAGGCGGGATCAACTTCAGCGGAGCCGTCCGCCTTTCCACTCTCGAGCCGCTCATGGACATGTCACTCGACCACCTCGGAAGACTCTTCAAGAGGGCCACCCAGACAACCTTGGTCGATTACACCCAACGGCGCCGGGTCCAACACGCGGCGCGTCAGTTGCTCTTCACCAGCAAGACTGCCACCTCCATCGCTCAAAACCTTCATTTCACGGACTCCGCGCATTTTACCAAGAGCTTTCAGAGCTACTTTGGCCGCAGTCCCAACGACTATCGCTCACACTTCGCCTTCAATCCGGCCTGGCTGCGGCTTTAAATGCCTGACAATCAGGCCATCGCTCGCACCGCCCGGGGATGGCATCGCCGGCTACAGCACACTACCACCGTCGCCATGGCGACCACAGCGCATCCCTTGCCGTAGCACGGAATTCCTTTCCGCGGTCTGCATCGCCACCAGGATGGTCAAACCCGACCGCTCGTCCGCCAATGTGACCACATCGGTCGCATCACGGACGGCGGGGACGCCGTCCCTCCAGGGCTTCACTGAAATGTCCCTCCAAACGTGCAAGGATGAGGACCACGAAGCACGCGAAGAGCACGAAGGATCGCACCCAGGGATCACTTCATTTGAAGGCCCCATTCCATTGGGCGATCCCTTCAGCAAGCCCGCTCCACCTCAAAAGGGACGAAAAAGAAAAAACCGAGGAGGGCTCCCTCCTCACCCTCGTCCCCATTCATCCATCAAGAATCAAGCCACGGGCTCAGACTGGACCTCACGAAATCTAACCATATCCTCCTTCTTCGTGCTCTTCGCGTCCTTCGTGGTTCATTCCTAACCCTTGAACGTGATTCAGCCAGCGAAACGCACTGCCCGGGGAGGGCATCCGTAGTACCGAATCTCTTTCCGCGGCTGCCACTTCGCCTTCGGAGGGATGAATACACCCCATAGTTTCATAAATCGGGGCAAGAATCCCAAGAAAATAGTGGCAGGGGCCTGAGAAATGACCGGAAGTTGTGGATGAGGGCGGTCGGGGCATCATGAAGAGTTCAACCATTACCAAACAACTGAACTCCAATGAAAACCACCAATCACCCTACCGAATCCGCATCTATCCTCGGCCAGGAAGGAGCAAGCACCGTCTGCCAGAACGCCCTTGAGGCCACCCTGCGACAAGGAGCCCAAATGCTTCTTCAGGCCGCCATCGCCAACGAAGTCTCCGACTACATTCAAGCCCATCAACATCAGCGTGATGACCAGGGTCATCGCCAAGTCGTCCGCAACGGCCATCTTCCTGAAGCGGCAACTTCAGACTGGAATAGGGAACGTTCCTGTTCGGCAGCCCAGGATCAATGATCGCCGATCAGGCCAGCGGTTCACCAGCGCCATCCTTCCGCCGTACCTACGCCGAGTCGCTTCACTGGACAACCTCATCCCAGCACTCTACCTGCGAGGAATCTCAACCTCCGAGATGAGTCGAGCCTTAGGAATGGCGCAAAAATAAAATGAACAATTTAAGGTTTCTCAACCTTATTTCTATGTTACTGTCAGTGCCATGCCTGACAGTTCCGTTGTCGAAAGCATTCGCCGGAAGTTCGATTCCCTGAGCCACCTCATGGACGAGCGGGCCCGGAGGTGTTGGGCGGCGGCGGCCATGGAATTGGGTTGGGGCGGCGTATCCGCAGTTTCTCTTGCGACATCGATGTCGCGGACGACGATCACTGAGGGCATCAAGCAGTTACGGCGCGGCGACTACACGGCACCCGAAGCCGACGGACGCATCCGTCGGCTTGGGGGCGGGCGCAAGCCGGTGACCGAGACCGATCCGGAACTGCTTGGGGCTCTTGAGCGGCTAGTTGATCCTCTCAGTAGAGGCGACCCTCAATCCCCATTGCGCTGGACATTGAAGAGCACTCAGAGGCTTGCCAGGGAACTCACATCTCAGAACCACCCGGTCGGTGCGCGTACTGTTGCCGCGTTGCTGCGCAAGGCCGGCTATAGTCTGCTGGCAAATCGCAAGACCCGCGAAGGGGCACAGCACCCGGACCGCAACAGGCAGTTCGAATACATCAACGATCAGGTGCGTCGCTTCCAACATTGCGGCCAGCCAGCAATCTCAGTGGACACCAAAAAGAAGGAGTTGGTGGGCGATTTCAAGAACGCCGGGAGGCAGTGGAGGCCGAAAGACAACCCTGAGCAAGTCCGCGTGCATGACTTCAAGGACAAGGACCTGGGCAAGGCAATCCCCTACGGCGTTTACGATATGCTCAACAACCAGGGCTGGGTTAGCGTCGGAATCGACCATGATACGGCCCAATTCGCGACCCGCAGCATCCTGTTGTGGTGGACGGAAATGGGCTCTGCGCGGTTCCCCCACGCCCGTCGGCTGCTAATCACCGCCGATGGCGGTGGGAGCAACAGCCACCGCTCGCGGCTTTGGAAGCTTTCGCTCCAGGAGTTGGCGAACGAGACCGGGCTGAAGTTGGTCGTCTGCCACTTCCCGCCGGGGACAAGCAAGTGGAACAAGATCGAGCACCGTCTCTTCAGCTACGTCACCCAGAACTGGCAAGGCGAGCCACTGGCAACCCTGCAGACGATCGTCGAGTTGATTGGAAGCACAACGACGAAGGGAGGCCTGAAGGTCAGGGCCAGGCTCGATACCAAAAGCTACGAGACGGGGATCAAAGTGACGGACGAGGAACTGGCCGCCGTAAAACTGGAAAGGCACGAAACACACGGCTCATGGAATTACACAATCAAACCCTCGAAGTAAATGTTCACCTTATTTTTGCGCAGTTCCTTAGAGCCGATCCTCGGTGAGAACGCATCGGGACTTTCTGCAGCCAACATCGTTCGACGAGGAAGAGCAATGGGAGAAAGAACGCGAGCAATGGAGCAAGCATGACCTCAGCGACAAGGAATACGTCTATCTCTGGGCCGACGGGATCTACTTCAATGTCAGGCTCAATGACGACCGCCCATGTGTTCTCGTAATCGTCGGCTCCTTACCCGATGGAACCAAGGAATTGGTAACCATCAGCGATGGAGAACGAGAGAGCAAACTGTCCTGGAAAAATGTGCTCAGAGATCTCAAGAAACGAGGATTGAAGATCTCTCCGAAACTGAGTATCGCCGATGGATCTCTCGGGTTCTGGAGCGCCTTGGAAGAGGAATATCCGACAAGCAAACAGCAACGATGTTGGGTGCACAAGACAGCCAACATCCTCGACAAGCTGCCGAAGAAAGCGCAGCCCCTTGCCAAGGAACGCATCCATGAAATCTACATGGCGGAAACAAAGAAAGCCGCCTTGGAAGCCTATGACGAGTTTCTCAAGCTCTACGAAGCCAAGTATCCGAAAGCGTGCGCCTGCCTGAAGAAAGACAAGGAAACTCTACTAACGTTCTACGACTTTCCAGCCGAGCACTGGAGACACATCCGGACGACAAACCCGATTGAGTCGACGTTTGCCACGGTCCGCCATCGGACTCGACAAACCAAAGGGTGCGGATCGAGGAAAGCAACCCTTTCAATGGTCTACAAGCTCGGCCTGGAAGCCGAGAAAGGCTGGCGTCGACTGAACGGGTATCGTCAACTTGACAAAGTCGTGCAAGGAATCATCTTCGTGGACGGCATCGAGCAGCAAACCGCTGCCTAACCCATGATCGAACTTCGAATGGTGTTCCGACCGCCCTCATCCACAACTTCCGGTCATTTTTCCAGGGGCCTTTGGGATAAGGTTAATTTGAAATCTACCAAAACACCAAACACTTCAACCCAAAAGCCACCTACAGTGAGAGTAGCACGACGTACGATTAATGCAAAGTCCAGAACGATTCCGGCAGCGATTCCGTAAGACGGCGTCGGAAAGAGTCGTAATGGCCTGAATTGGTGGGTGTTGAGCGTGTTGAAGCTGGCGCTAAGAGGGCGAACAGTTTCGTGTGGCGGTTCTCGGGCGAATTTCGGAGGGCTCGAGCCGCGAAATGGATCCCCCTGTCGGCAATAGGCAACAGGAAGCCAGACCGCTCCGATGGCGGACGTGAACCCAAGGTTACCGAGAGCGCAGGGCGGGCGTGAACCCAAGGTTACCGAGAGCGCAGGGCGGGCGTTCCTCAGCCCGGAGCCGGTGGCGGCCACCATCGATCCTCTCGCATGGAGGCGGCGATTTGACGGGCAAAATAGATGGCCGTGTGTCCACGGCGTATCTCTGGCTTCAAGTTGCGCTTGTGGAAGCAGTGGAACACGGCGTGGGCCATGAACATGATCAGCCACAGAACGAGAATGGAATTGGGATGATGATGATAGCAATGACCGGAATGCCAGCGGGAGCAGAGTTCGTTAAAGCCTTCGTTTTCGACCTTCCAACGGTCGTGCCCGAAATGGAAGATGGTCTTGGCATCGGCCATTGAGCGGGGCATGGTCGTCGCCCACCACCAGTGGCTATCGATGGGAGTCTCGACCCAATCCCCAGCGACGCGCTCGCGACGGATGCCAGTCTCATGGGAATGAACAACGCGAAGAGGAGTGTGAATGGATTCAGTGCAGAAGCCCTCAGCCTCTTGTAAATGAACGTGCCGCGCGGGCTTGCCCGGTGCAGCCGGAGTCTCAAATGATTCTGGCTCTTGCTCCTCAAGGGGCAGGAGCGTGCGGGCTTCGGACAATAGCTCAGGCTGATTATCCTTGAGTACGGCAACAAGGTATTTGCCGTGGTCTTCAAGAAGATTGATCACGGAGGGACGCAGGTAGAGCGCATCGGCAGTGAGCACGTCAAAGCAGCGTGGGTGGTCCTTAAGGACGCGAGTTATCAGCCGTATAGCCGCAGCGACTTCGTCGTCTCCAGGATCTCCGTCTTCACCAGGCTCAAGCATTTCCACGTCGAGAAGCAATGGAAAAGCCTCACAGATAATCTGAAACGCGACCAAGCGGTGGTAGAACTGTGTTTTGACCTCGTCTCCGACGGCGATCCGGCGTTGGAGACACTTTGGACAACAACGTTTGTAGCTACAGTGAGTTTCGTGACCATCGACGGCGGCAAGCATCCAACCGCGCTGTGGGGCAAGGATTTTGTTGCGTTTGAGGCAGAAGTAAATGTGTCCGAGACACCCTCGCACACTGTCAGGCTCGATGCGCTCGGAGACATACGCCAGTTCGTCGGCGCTGGGCAAACGGTGATTACCGAGCCAACGGGTCCAGCTGCTCTTGTTCCGGTGTTGCTCGAGTTCGTTGAAGCTTGGTAACCGGCAGCAGAACATGGCGAAGAATGCTGCCGGGAAAACTCGAGTGGGAATCTGTGGTTTGGGACGAGAGTCACGCACCCGCAGCCTCCACTGTTGGCGGAGGCTGAAAATCTTGTCCGCGTAAGTTAGTAGTCGCGTGAGAATGGTCGCTTCTTTTTTGGTGGAGAATTGCGCCCGGACTTGGCTTTGCCGGCTGATTTCTTACCGGTCTTGCCCTTCTTCTTGGCGGAGCTACTCGCCGCTCTGGCCTTGGTTTTTGCCTCCTCGAGTCGGAGGCGCCCCTGCTCGTCGAGGGCTTCCAGCAGAGCATTCGCCTTCTGGAAATCATCGATCCAGCGCCTCGCCTGAGCTTCCAACGGTCTGGGGACGTGCAGCATGGTGGTCTTGCCCTTGCGAGTCTGACCGATGGCCAAGGAGCGATGGCGCAAGGAGTCGTCGGAAGCGCAACGGCAAGTGGGCTTGCCGCATTTACGAGAGAGTTCGATGGGCGAGCCGTGAAGGAAGCCTTCGGCCTGGTCGAGGAGCTGGCGGAGGCGGCTGCGAATCTGGCGTTCGGTGGGGGGCAGGGAGTTTCTGCTTGGCATGAAGGTCGGCTCGTTCGGCGCACTGTAATATAAGACTATTACAGAAACAAGCTTAAAAAAGATGAAATAACGAATGCGAATTTGCCATGGGGTCAAAAATGGGCGCTGCCGATCCGAATTACCCAAAAATACAGGGCTTGAGCCGCCTCAGCCGCCTATCTTACGGAATCGCTGCGTTGTCTGAGGTCACCAAAACGATCGTGTTGTCCAGCTCCCCGGCGTCTTCCAGCAAACGGAGCATCTTTCCCAGGTCCGTATCAAAGCGCTCCACTTCTCGAAAGCGTAATCGAGCAGGTCGCTTCGAACCTCCGGCGTGTCCGGCAGGAAGGATGGCACTTCGGCGTCTTCCAGTCGCTTGCCGCTGGCCAGGCCCGCGCCCGGGCGAAATGGCCGGTGAGGATCCGAACTCCCAAACCAGAAACAGAAAAGCTGATCGGGCTGCCTCACGTTCTCCAAAAAATGCGCGAACCCCGCGGCGTAACCGGAACCTCCCGGCATCTTCGGACCCGCCGGGTTGTGTTCCCGGCCCAGCGTCTTGAAATCGCCGGGACCCCAGCCCTTCCCCACGTGCCCCACCGCGGCCAGACGATCGGGAAAAGTCACGTATTGCGGATGAAAATAGCTGGCGTGCGTTCCCGCATGCTGAATCTTCCAGGGATAGCGCCCCGTCAAGAAAGCAGCCCGGGAAGGGCTACAGCCCGGCGAGGGCGCGAAAGCTTGCGTCATCAACACTCCTTCCCGCGCCACCCGTTCGAAATGCGGCGTCTGCACCATCTGCGAGCCATAGGCGGAGCAGTGGATCCAGGACTGGTCATCACTGATGGCGATGAAGACGTTCGGCCGAGCCCAGGACCAATCACAAGTCCACAAGCCGAACCAGCATAACAAAAACCAAGTTTTTCTTTTCATGTTGAGCGACGGTGAAGTGCCAGCGCCAAGACCAGCACCACGGCCATCATGCCGCTGAACACGTCGCCAAAGCGAGCATAGAACGTCATCTCCGGCGCCTCCGGCACGCGCACCCGATTCATCAGCGCGCCCTTGACAAAAACCCCTTCTTCCGAATCGCTCAGGACATCGGTGATCCGCCCGGTGACGTCGATCAAACAACTCACGCCGGTGTTGCAGGCCCTCGCCATGGGACGCCGCAGCTCCACGCAGCGAAAACAGGCGTTGGCCAGGTGCTGCTCCGCCGCCGGACTCCGACCGAACCAGCCATCGTTGCTCATGTTCACCAACAACTGGGGTGCCGGCCGTACACACCGGCGCGCCAGGCGCCCCACGGTGTCCTCGAAGCAGATCAAGGGCGAAATCTTGATCGGTCGGCCCGGCAAATCAAACGGCTCCGTCGACGTGCCCCGGCTGAAATCCCCGGGGATCAGGCGACTGAGCCAGGCATCGAGGAAGGGCAACTGTTTCCGGAAGGGGACGAACTCACCGAATGGCACGAGATGGTTCTTGTGATAGATCTGAAGATGCGGCGAATGCAGCGCCCCCTTCACCAAGACGGCGGCGTTGTAAAACTCCCCGTTGGGCACGTCGAAATCGTTGGCGCCCAGCATCAAGGTAAAATCGCCCTTCTCCAACAGGCGATTCAAGTAGACCTCGTTGTAGGGATCTTCGAAGAGCGACGTTGGCAGGGAAGATTCCGGCCAGATTACCAGATCGGGATCGGTGGCCTCCACTCCCATCACCGTGTAGTTCTCGAACTCCTCCAGGATGCGCACGGCATGTTCCGGATCCCATTTCTCGTCTTGCGGAACCGCCAACTGCACGATGACGCAGCGGAGATCGGCGCCTTCGGCCTCCGGCGCCAGCGTGCGATTCAGTCCGTAGAGAAACACCGAAGCCACCAGGGTCACGGCCAATCCAAAATCCAGATGAGGCTGCAGACGTTGGTGGCGGATCTCCAGCTGAAACCGCCTCACCGTGGTGACCAGCACGCAACCGACGAATATCGGCAAAAACGATAGACCCGTCACCCCCACCACGTCGGCGATCTGGATCAGATTCAGATCACGGTGCAGCGCCACGCCCAAACCGTTCCAGCCGAATCCCGTCAACAACCAGCCGCGCAACCATTCGAGGCACACCCAGGCCGCCGCATTCACCAGGGCACAACGCAGAGCATGCCGCGAGGCGCCCATGAGGGAAGCGGTAGCAGCAGTTTCTCCCTGCCCGTCACCGTCTCCGGGCGACGGCAACCTTGCCAGGCGCTCGTCCCGCGGACGCCCCACCGTCGCCGCGATCCCGCCCCAGACGGCAAAGTACAGCCCAAGGTAGAGGGGAAAGATCGCCGCTCCCACCAGCGTGACCTCGGTGATCCAGAAGAGATTGATGGCAAAGAAGACCACGCCCGCGAGATACCCCAAGCCCAGCCCACGCCAGAAACGCCTTTTCTCGCGGCGCACCGGCGTCCACCACAAGGCCACCATCAGCGGTGCCGCCCACACCCAGACCAGCGTTTCGATGTCGAATCGCGGAAAACAGAGCGCCAACGCCACACCACTGGCAATCGCCAAGAGCCAGACCAGGAGCCTCCCTCTCCAGGAATCGGAACATCCGGCACCCTTTGCTCGCCCGCGGCTCATCTCAACCTGCCTCGCCCGTATCCGTAAACCCGTGAGATCGGTCTACCGGTCAAGCTCTCAGACGCTCTCCGATGTCTTGCTGCAAAAAATCCCAAAGCGAACTCAAATTCCGATCAGACGCCTCCTTCAATGCCGCCAGCTCTTCCTTGGTCAGCTCCCGATCACCGGCCGGATTTTGGCTAAAAAGATAGTATTTGATCTTCGGTTCGGTTCCCGAGGGACGCACCGCGAAACAGCGCCCGTCAGCCAGATCCACCATGATCATCTTTTCCTTGGGAATGGCATCGCCTTCCTCATCAAACAAGGCATCCTCCGCGAAATTTCGCACGGCGCTGACCTCGGAACCGTCCACCACCGTGGGAGGCGATTGGGTGTAGGAATCGGCCAGCTTCTGAATCTTCATGGAGCCCTCCGCGCCTTCCATGACCAGCGAGCGCAGCCTCTCTTCGAAATAGCCGAAGCGCCGGTAGACCTCCTCCAGCAATTCCGGCACGGTCAGTCCACGTGAGATGGCGTAGGCGGCCAGTTCAGCAAACATCACCACCGCGGCGTTGCCGTCCTTGTCCCGAATGAAATCGCTTCCCAAATAGCCGTAACTTTCTTCCCCTCCGAAAACGAAGAACTGCGAGTGCTTCAGTCTCAGGGCACGGCTCTCTTCCTCGCTCAAATCTCCATAGGACTTTCCTTCCGACAAGGGCACTGCTCGCTCGTATTTCCCTAACTTTTGCCCGATGTATTTGAACCCTGTCAGGGTGTTGACGCAACCGATTCCGAAGTGCCTCGCCATCTCCGCCTGGAGATTGGTGGTGACGAAGGTCTTCACGAGGGTGGCGTGATCCCGGTTGCTCTCGTTTAGAATCCCTTCATCGAAGAAAGTCCGGGTCCGGTAATAGGCGAGGAGCGATCCAATCTGGTTCCCCGTCAGCAAGACCATGTCACCGGAGCCGTCCCGCACCGCCACACCCATGCGGTCACAGTCAGGATCCGTGCCGATGACAATGTCGGCCTTCTCCTTCTCCGCCAGTTCGATGGCCATGGCCAGTGCCGGCGGGTTTTCGGGGTTCGGCGAGGCCACGGTGGAGAAGGCGCCGTCCTGCACGTCCTGCTCGGGGACGGTCCGATAGTTGAAACCCAGGCGATCCAGCATCTGGGTGACGATCACGCCGCCGGTGCCGTGCAGATTGGTGAACACCACGGTGAGATCCCGCGCTTCGTCCAACAGAGCTGGACGGAGCAACAGGGTTTCCAGACGCTTCATGTAGAGCCGGTCGAGTTCTTCACCCAACATGATGAGCTGTCCCCGCTCGGCTTCCGACACCGGCTGGTAAGCGGCGCTGGTGAGGGCGTTCACCTCGGCGATGATGGCGCTGGCGTGGGGCTCGACCATCTGGGCCCCGTCGTTGAAATAGACCTTGTAACCGTTGTCGTGCGCCGGGTTGTGACTGGCTGTCAGCATGACGCCGGCCGTGCAGCCATGATGGCGCACCGCGAAGGAGACCTGCGGCGTCGAGCGACACGATTCGACCAAATAGGCGGCCACGCCGCAATCCGTGCAAATCTTGGCGGCGTACTCGGCGAACTCGCGGGCAAAATGCCGGGTGTCGTGAGAGATCGCGATCGAGGGTCGCCCGCGGGGCGCGTTCTTCTGGATCCACCGCTTCACGTAGGCGATCAGGCCCCGCGTGGCCCGATTCACGTTGTAGAAGTTCATGGCGTTGGTCCCGACACAGGGATGCTGCGGGCGCTTGCCGGGCGCGGCGTCACCACGCTCCGCACGGGTCAACACGCGGCCGACCGTGCGGCTGCGAAGTCCTCCGGTGCCAAAGGCCAGGGTCTTGAAAAAACGGTCGTTCAGCTCCTCCCACTGGCCCTCCTCCACGAGTTCGTTGACCGCCGCCGAATCGACGGGGTTCTGACTGGTTTCCAGGAGGCGAGCGATGTTTTCAGCGCTCGATTCAAGCAGTTTGCCTTCGGCGACAGCAGAGCGAATGGGTTCCACGCCCCAGCCTATAACCCGGAAGGCCTGCCTGTCCATCTGAGATAGATCGACGCGGTCGTGAAGCGCGACGCCAACCCAGAGGCGGGAAGCCATCCACCCAGGCATCCTTCCTTTTCCTTCCAAAAATGCCGCCGGCGATGTCTCTCGTTCAGGCCGGGCGCGCGCTCCCGCGATCCGAATGTCGGCCGACAGGCGTTCGTCGGCACTCCCGGCGCGTCCCTTCAGTCACCGCCGAGGAATCTCGCCCGCATGTCATCGAAATTGAACTCGCGCGCGGGCGGCTGGCTGATTTCCACCTGCACGTCCTCTGGCAAGCCACTGGCCTGCAGCCATGCCGCGGCGGCTTCCTGATCCTGTCGCATCCACCGCTGTCCCGCCTGGGTCAGGGCGTCTTGCCGCACCTGCGGGTTCTGGATGGTCTCCGCCCAGGTGACCGCCGCTGCGGGATCTTCCCGGGAAAACTGATCGGCAAAACCCGCGATCGCATGATCCTTCACCGCCGAATCTTCCATCCCCGCCAAGAGTTCGCTCGCCGTCACCGGATCCGCCTGCGTCCACTCCGCAAAAGCGGCCGACATGGCGCCGCCTTGCGCCTCTTCCGGAAGCGTCTTGGCCCACTCGACCGCCGCAGCCGGATCCTTCTCTGCCCATTCGTCGGCGACCTCCTTGACGGCGTCCCCTGCCCAGGGCTCGTCGACCCGGGCCGTGATCCAGTCGGCCGCCCGGGCGGGATCCTCCTGAGTGTAGCGGTTCGCCAAGTCCTCGAAGGCAGCTCCCCGCAAGCTCTCATCTTCCAAAGCTTCGGCCCAGGCCGTGGCGGTGTCGGGGCCTCGTTTCCACTGCTCGGAGGCAATCTGATCGAGGTAACGCGGTTTCATGGGGTCGGTCGCGTCCACCTTGTTCACGAGGTAATCCGTCGCTCTGTCCGGGTCCCCCGTCGCCAGCCCCCGGAAAAGCCTCATGTTGTAAATCGTCTTTTGATTGCCGTCCTCCTGCGCGTCCAGCCAGGCGATGGCCTCTTCCGGCGATTCCATTGCCCACCCCGCCAGCGCGGACGCGGCGCCCGCCCGGGACATCTGGCGATTGGACTGGGACGACGTGTAGGCCAGAGCCTTCTCGCCATCCAACTGCCCCCAGGCATTCGCCAGCAGACTGACCATGAAAAACTGACCGGGGTCGCGGCTGCCCATTGCCTGCACCGCTTTCATCGCCACCTCGGCATTTTCGGGAGTGAGTTTGGCGAGGAGTTCCGCCAGTTTTCGGTTCGTCTCGATGGGATCCGATTCACTCAAGAGTTCGGCCATGGCTTTCTTCATGCCCTCGCCATCCAGGACGCCATTCTTGAGGTATTTTCCGACAAAAGTGGGGTCCGCTTCCCGTCGAGCCTCCGCCTCGGCACGCTCCGCTTTCAGCTCCTCCGCGGTCCGCGTCGGCCCCGGCACCAGAGAAGAACGCTGCGGGACGCTGGACAGGTTTCCATCCGATTCGGACTCACCCGGAGCCAGAGACGAATGGACCAACCAGCCCATCCCGAAACCCACCACAGTGGCGGCGACGAGACCAAGGAGAATGCGCGAATTCATGTGCGGAGAAAAGCTGAGTGAGCGAGACTTGAATCAAACTGAGAGGACCACCGTCTCCCGGAACACTGTCGTGGGATCGGAGCCCAACGGGGAAAGTAGTGGCGTTCCAAGCCCGCACAAGTGATTTGATGAGACCGCGCTGGGGTGCGGTCAGCGCATTCCCCCCCTTGCGGGATGCGGGGACGCGGTCAAAGGATGACCCGTCATGTCCCTCTCGACTCTGCGTCCCCTCCTGGACCGGCTCGGCCTTCGTCCCAGCCGCAAACTGGGACAAAATTTCCTGGTCGACGCCAACATTGCCCGTTGGATTGTGCGACAACTCGACCTGCAGGAGGGCGAGGGTGCCATCGAAATCAGCGCCGGCACCGGCGCCATGAGCGGTCACTTGGCCAAGGCGGCAGATCGCCTCTGGCTCGTCGAGCTCGATGAAAGGCTGGCCGCCCACCTCACCGAGGCTTTCTCCTCCTCCCAATCGAGCTCCGTGACCGTGCTCCAAGCCGACGCCGTCCAGCACGATCACCGCGCCCTCTTCGCCGAGCGGCCCATCAAGATCATCGGCAATCTCCCCTATTCCTGCGGCGGACACATCATGATCCACTATCTGCTCCCGCCGACGCCCTTCTCCCGAGGGGTGTTCATGCTGCAAAAAGAGGTCGCGGAGCGCGTGGTCGCCCAGCCACGCACCAAGGACTACGGAGCTTTTTCCCTCCGCATCCAGGCCTACTGGCGAGCCCGCATGCTCAAATCCATCGGACCGGCCGCTTTTTTCCCCCGTCCCCAGGTGGACTCTTCCGTCATTCTTCTCGAACGACGATCGCCGGGCGAACTCCCCGCCTTCGACCACGCCACCTTCGACCGCCTCATCCGCCAGGGTTTCGCCCAACGCCGCAAACAGCTCAAGAACGGCCTTCCTCTCGACTGGGAGGCCGTCTCCGCCGCGCTCGAGATCTCCCCCACCGCGCGAGCGGAGGAACTCTCCTTGGATCAATGGATCGCCCTCGCACGCTGGGTCGACGACCATCCCTTGAAAGACAATCCGCAAAGGGCCGAAGAGCTCTTCGACGTGGTGGACGCCGAGGACCGGGTGCTGCGCCAGGCCACTCGCCGGGAGGTGCACGCGAAAAACTGGCTCCACCGCGCGGTGCACGTGTTCGTCTTCAACAAGTGCGGAGAACTCTTCCTGCAACAGCGCTCCCACCTCAAAGACGCCCATCCGAGCGTCTGGGATTCCTCCGCCTCCGGTCACCTCGATGCCGGCGAATCCTACGAAGTCGCCGCGGTCCGCGAACTCGAAGAGGAACTGGGCCTCGAGGTCTCAGAGCCGCCCGCACTCATCGGTCGCCTGACGGCTTCGGAAGCCACCGGCTGGGAACATGTCAACCTCTACCGCACTTCGACCCACCAACGCCCCTGCTACCCCTCCAGCGAAATCGCCACCGGAGGCTTCTTCCCCCTGGAGGTGATCGAGCGATGGATCGATCGGCAGCCAGCGGACTTTGCCTCGGGCTTCGTTGAGTGTTTTCAGATTTTTTGCGGCAAACCCGGGCGTTCCACGCACCTGGAGTAAATGCTCAAGCCGTATCTGACGAAATCTTTGCCAATCCGCAACCAACACCGGTAAAAGCATTTATAACGATGATGTCCTTCAGGAACTGGTTGAGAAGAAAACGCCCCCTCGGGGCGCGAAGCATGGCGGTCCTGATGGTCCTGCTCGTCACCGGGTGCACGGCGGGCTTCTACCACAAGCAGGCGGACAAGGACGTCTACAAGATCCTCAAACAGGTGGAGGAAGACATCTTCGGGAAATCGAGTGAATTCACCATCGAGACGGCACGCTCCGGCAGGAAACCCAAGGACGTGACCAGCCAGAGCATCCTCGATGCACGGACCCCGCTCGCCGAGAGGGTGGTGCTGACCATCGACGAAGCTCTCGAATACGCCGTCCGAAACAGCCGCGAATTCCAGTCAGAGAAGGAATCCCTCTACCTGGCCGCGCTCAACCTCACGGGCGAACGCCACACCTTCTTCCCGCAGTTTTTCGCCAGCTCGCGCGCGACGGGCACCCGGTTCGAGGACGGCGAACGCCGCGGCACCGTGGCGTCCGGCGTCGGCGTGACCCAGGCCCTTCTCACAGGCGCCGACATCGGCGTCAGCATCGCCAACGACCTCCTTCGCTACTACACCGGCGACCCGCGCAGAGCTGCGGCGTCCGTGATCAGCATGAACCTCTTTCAACCGCTTCTCCGCGGCGCCGGGAGAAAAATCGCCGGCGAACGCCTGAAGCAGGCGCATCGAAACGTCTTCTACGCCATCCGCGACTACAGTCACTTCCAGCACACCTTCGCGGTGGACGTGGTGGTCGAATACTTCCGACTCCTGCAGACCAAGGACGCCATCCTCAACGCCTACAATAACTACCTCGGACGACGAGACGATACCCGCCGATTGCGCGCCCGCTCGGTGGACCGGGTCAGTCCCCAGGACGTCGCCGAGTCCCAACAGGATGAACTGACGGCCCGGGACGGCTACCTCCGCGCCATCACCAATTTCCGCAACGCTCTCGACCGTTTCAAAATCGCGCTGGGCATGCCCCTTTCCATCGATCTGCGGGTCGACGACCTCGAACTCACGCGCCTGCGGGAAGCCGGCCTGGCCGTCTTGGATCTCAACAGCTCCGCCTGTTTTCGCATCGCTCTGGAAAACCGCTTGCCCTTGCTCAACGAGATCGACCGCTTCGAGGACCGCAAACGCCAGGTGGCCATCGCCGCGGATCAATTGAAGGCGGATCTCAACATCATCGGCGACGCCAGCGTTGCCAACGACGAAGGCCCGACCGACTATGCGCAATTTGACTTTAGCAAGGTCCGCGCCAGTGTCGGCGTTCAGCTCATCCTCCCACTCGATCGGCTCCGCGAACGGAACCAATACCGGGCCACCCTGATCGACTTCGAAGAATCCATCCGCAACCTCGGTCTCACCTTCGATCAACTACGCAACCAGATCGATGAAGATCTGCGGGAACTCGGCCGGCTCAAGCAAAGCCACGACATCGAGGCCGAAGCCGTTCAGATCGCCGAAATGCGAGTTCGGGGAAGCGAGCTGCGGCTGGAACTCGGCGACCTGGAATACCGTCAGTTGACGGAATCCCGAAATTCGCTTCTGCGCAGTCGTAACTCCCTCACTGCCGCCACGATCAACTACCTTGAGGCCAAAATGCGCTTGCTGACAGATCTCGGAATCCTTTCGACGCAGGAAGAGACCTTTTGGGTCGACGCCGACGCCCTCCAGATCGATCTTGCCAAGTGGCGCGGGAAAATGGCGCGAGAAACCCTGCCGGGTGAAGGGGTGGCCATCCCTTCCGTGGCACCGGCTTTCACCGACGAGGCCGCCGTTCCCACTCCAGAGGAAGTTTTTGCTAACTAACACTCACCGACCCAAGCACCATGAATCTGAAACCCACCCTCAAACGTCTGATCGGTCTCGTGAAGTTCAGGCCCCGGATCGCCATCGTGGCGGCCGTCGTCCTGCTCGGTCTCGGATGGCTGATCCTAGGCGGGACAAGTGGCGAAGACGCCAGCGCTTACCACACCGTCTCTCGCGGCAATTTCCTGGTTTCCGTGGTGGAGGGCGGTAACCTCGAGGCCGTCAACGAAACCGTGGTCCGCAACGAGGTCGACGGCGATTCCCGAATCATTTACATCGTTCCCGAGGGAACCTACGTGAAGAAAGGGGATGTCATTGTCGAACTGGATTCCGCGGAAGCCGAGCAGGCTCTCAAAGATCAAGAGATCACTTTCGAGACGAGCAGCGCCGCCTACATCACGGCGCTCAATGATCTCGAGATCATGAAGAGCACGGTGGACAGCGAAATCAGAGCCGCGGAACTCGCGCTTACCCTGGCCAAGATGGACCTGGACAAGTTCGAACAGCTCGAACGCGAGCAGCAATTGCGGCAGGCGTCGCTGGACATCGATACCTCGGAGGAAGAACTCAAGCTGGCCCAGCAAACTTTCGAGATTTCCAAGCACCTCCAGGAAGAGGGTTTCGAAACGAAATCCACCGTGGACCGCGACAGTGTCTCGGTAAGCCGATCCTACAAGTCGGCCGAGAACGCCAAGAGCACCTACGAAATGCTCGAACGCTATGATCTCGCCAAACTATACGCGGAGTACAAATCGACGCTGGAAGAGGCCAAACGAGAGCTGGAGCGGGTCAAGAAACAGGGCGAGAGCAAGATCGCCCAGGCCACCGCCGACAAGAATTCCGCCGAAGCCACCCTCAGGCTCACCGAGGAAAAGCTGAAGAAAATGAAAGACCAGCTTTCGCTCTCTCAGATCGTGGCCCCCCAGGACGGACTGATCGTCTACTCCATGAGCCAAAGCCGCTTCAGCCAGGAGAGCATGGTGGAAGAGGGCGCTCAGGTGAGAAAGCGTCAGGAACTCGTCAAGATCCCCGACACCTCCCGGATGAAGGTGACGCTCAAGGTTCATGAATCGCACGTCGGCCAGGTCCAGGCCGGACAACCTGCCTTTGTGGTGCTCGATTCCCTCCCCGACCAGCAGTTCCGAGGAGAAGTCACGAAGGTGGGCATCCTGCCGGACGCACAAAGCCGCTGGGGCAACCCGAACCTCAAAGTTTACAGCACGGAAGTCGTGATCACCGATCCCATTCCCGACGTGAAACCGGGCGTCTCGGCGCGCGCCGAGATCGTGGTGGCCAATCTCCAAGATGTCCTCACGGTGCCCATCCAAGCCGTGACCACCCTGAAAGGCCAGCAGGTCTGCTATGTGAAAAAATTTCGGGGACCCGAATCCGTGCCGGTCGAGATCGGGATGTTCAATAGCAGCTTTATCGAGATCAAATCCGGGCTCAGCGAGGGTGATCAGGTCCTGCTGGCGCCGCCCATCTCGGAGGAGGTCGATCGCGGCGGCGTCCTCGACGACACCGAGGGGCTCGAGCTGCCTACCGAGCCCCTTGAGGCCCCTTCCCGGCCAGGAGCCGACGAAGGAGGGCGCCAGCGGGGAGAAGGGCCGGGAGGCGATGAGGGCCGGGGAACGGGTACCGGCGGCGGCGATGCCGATCGACGCACCCAAATGATGCAGCGGTTCGACACGGACGGAGACGGCAAACTCAGCGAGGAGGAGCGCAGCGCAATGCGCGAGGCCTTCGGTGGCGGCGGTGCTGGCGGTGGCAATGCTAGCGGTGGCGGTGGCATTGCTGGCGGACGCGGCGGTGCTGGCGGTGGCGGTGACGGCCGCCCGGAGGGCGGTTCTTCCCGGCGCCCCAATGGTTAGCGCCATGACAGAGGCCAAGTCCATCATTCGCATCGAGGGAGTCGAAAAGATCTTTCAGGTGGGCGAGATCCAGGTCCGCGCCCTGCGCGGCATCGACCTCACCATCGGCAGGGGAGCCTACGTCGCCATCATGGGTCCGTCCGGCTCCGGAAAGTCGACCATGCTCAACATCCTCGGCTGTCTCGACCGCCCGACCCACGGAAGCTATTTCCTGGGAGGCGAGGACGTTTCGGAGATGGATGATGACACGCTCTCGGCGGCCCGGGGCAAGCGCCTGGGATTCATCTTCCAGTCTTACAACCTCATTGCCCAGCTCACCGTCATCGAGAACATCCAGGTCCCTCTCATTTATCAAGGAGTGGAACTCGAGGACTACCGGGACCGCTGCGTGGAACTCGCCGAACTGGTCGGTCTCGGGGACCGGCTGGACCATCGCCCGACCCAGCTCTCGGGCGGCCAGCAGCAGCGCGTCGCCATCGCCCGTTCCCTCGTCAATGATCCGCTCATGATTCTCGCCGACGAGCCCACGGGCAATCTCGATTCTCAGACCGAACACGAGGTCCTGGAGATCATCGACAACTTGAACAAGGACGGGAAAACCATTGTCATGGTCACTCACGAAGACACCGTGGCGGCCAGGGCTCATCGGGTCGTGCACATGCGCGACGGCCTCATCGCCCGGGACATCACCAATCCTGCCCCATGATCTCTTCCCAGCTTCTCGGCACGATTCAGTTAGGGATCAAGAGCCTCTTGCTACACAAGTTGCGCTCGGGACTGACCATGCTGGGGATCATTTTCGGCGTCTGCTCGGTGATCGCCATGCTCGCCATCGGCGAGGGCGCCTCCCACGAAGCCCAGGAGCGCATCAAACGTCTCGGGAGCACCAATATCATCATCAACAGCTTCAAGCCCCCCGAAGAAAACGATGATTCGGGCACCGGCCGATCCTCCGAGCTTCAGTACGGCCTCACCTATCAAGACGCCGCGAGGCTGCAGACCACCATCCCCAACGTGCAAGAGGTGATTCCCATGCGGATCATCCGCGAAAACATCCGTTTCGGGCGCAACCAGGAGTCGGGCCAGGTCATCGGCACGCTCAGCGGCTATCCACACGTCCAGGGATTGGACATCGTCCGGGGTCGTTTCCTCTCCGGAATGGATGAAAAGCACCACCGTAACGTTTGCGTCATCACGGTGGGCCTCGCCCGACGGCTATTCCCCTATCAGGATCCCCTCAATAGCACCGTCCGTGTTCAATCCGCCTACTACGAAGTGATCGGCATGGTGCAGGAAACCGGCACCTTCGAACAGCGGCCGCAACAATCGCAGACGGAAGGCGACCCGGTCGACAACAACGTCTACATCCCCATCTCCACCGCTCGATCACGCTTCGGGGAAACGATCATTCGCCGAACTTCCGGCGGCTTCAACGCCGAGAGCGTTCAATTGCACCGGATCATCGTCAAGATGAGCGAAACCGCAGCCGTCCTCTCCGCCGAACCCCAGATCAAACAGCTGCTCACCCGCTTCCACGAAAGAAACGATTACGAACTGGTGGTGCCACTCCAGCTCCTCATGGAAGCCCAGGCCACCAAGCGGATGTTCAACATCGTCCTCGGTTCCATCGCCGCCATCTCCCTGCTGGTCGGCGGCATCGGCATCATGAACATCATGCTGGCTACCGTCACCGAACGCACGCGGGAAATCGGAGTCCGCCGCGCACTCGGCGCCAAGAAAAGAGACATCATCACCCAGTTCCTCATCGAGACCATCGTGCTCTCGGTCGGGGGCGGCCTCATCGGCGTGATCCTCGGGACCGTCACGCCCCTCATGGTCTCTCTCTTCACCAACATGATCACCGTGATCACCCCCTGGTCCGTCCTCTTGGCCTTCGGCATCTCGGGCATCACCGGCGTGGTCTTCGGCCTCTACCCGGCCTCGCAAGCCGCCAAGCTGGACCCGATCGAGGCCCTGCGCCACGAGTGACGCCTGAGAAACCATCATGACGGCTCTTCTCCGGTGGATCCGCCGAGTTCCCTGGGCGCGCCGAGTCTTCGGCCTCTTTCTTGGCATCGCTTTTCTGCTAGCCTTCGAAGGCCTCTGCCGCCTGGCCGGCTGGGGTTTGCCCGATCCATCCGTCGATCCCTTCGCCAGTTTCCAGTCGACGTCCCCGCTGTTCACCGTCGATCCCCTCACCAATACCCACGTCACGGCCCCGGAACGGCTGAAGTTCTTCATCAAAGACCGGTTTCCACGCCGCAAAGCGGCGAACACCTTCCGTATCTTCTGCCTCGGCGGGTCCACCGTCCAGGGCCGCCCCTATTCGATCGAGACCGCCTTCTCCACCTGGCTGCGCCTGAGCCTCGAAGCCGCCTACCCGGATCGCCGGTTCGAAGTCGTCAATTGCGGCGGCGTGTCCTACGCCAGCTACCGTCTACTGCCCATCCTGAAGGAGTGCCTCGGCTACGCGCCGGATCTCTTCATCGTCGGCACAGGACAAAACGAGTTTCTCGAGGAACGGACCTACGGGAGCGTCAAGCGCTGGCAGGCTTTCTATCATTTCGCCCATCACTGGCGCGCCTACCATCTCCTCCGAAACCTCCGCTCCGTAACCGCGGCCACAACCATGTCCGGTGAGGACAAGACGGCGTCCCGCCCCATTCTCAAGCAGGAGGTTGACGCCCTCCTGGATTATCGCGGCGGCCTTGAATCCTATCAAAGAAATGACGCTCTGATCGAGGACATCCAGAATCATTTCCGCAACAACATTGAACGCCTCATCGCGACCGCTCGCCAGGGCGGCGTGCCCCTCCTCTTTCTCCGCCCTCCCGTCAACCTCAAGGATTGCCCGCCGTTCAAGTCGGAATCCACGCATCCAGAAACCGAGGCTCTCTTGGCCAAGGCTTCTCAAGTCCTCAACCGCGATGCCGACAGTGCCCTTCACGTCCTGGAGCGCGCCGTCGCCCTCGATCCACGTTGCGCCGATGCCCACTACCAGCTGGGCCAGGCCTATATGGGGCGAGCCGACTACCGCTCTGCCGAACGGCATTTCTGGCGCGCCCTCGAAGAGGATCTCTGTCAACTGCGCCTCTTGCCCAAAATGGCCGAGGACCTCAAAGCGATTTGTCGCGGGCGGGAGATCGATTGCCTCGATCTCCACGTCTTGTTAGGAATAGCGTGTCCTCAAGGCCTCGTGGGCGACGAAATCCTCGTCGACCACGTCCACCCCTCCATCCGCGGCCACCAGATGATCGCCCGGTCTCTGCAAGACGCTCTTCGAGCCCGGCTCGGCGCCCCGACCGAAGGATGGGAGGCGCGCCGCGACACGGCGTTCAAAGAACACCTCGAGGGAATCGATGCTCTCTACTACGCCCACGGCCAGCAGCGCCTTCTTAACCTCCATCTCTGGACCCAGGGCCGGGCAGACGGCCCCCCCATCGGCTCCCGCCAATCGCCCCCGTCCCTTCCTTGAAAAGTTCTCACGCGTCCAGTCTGCGCGGCACTTGTGAGTGAGAACGATCCGGCACCTCCTTCCAACACGCCTCCGCTACCAACGGAATATCTCACGACACCCGATCGTGAGCCCGGGAAGAATCTCGCTCGTCAGGCAATCGTTTTCGGTGAGGTGACGGGCCGGAGATTCGACACTCTCCGCCAGATGATACACCGCCACTGTGCGCGGTTCCGGATCGACTGCTACTGCTAGGAAATTGCTTTTCGTCCGTGGTATCAGAGGCGTCGAAGTGATCGGGATTGGAGGGGGTTCAACTCCCGATGAATCTTACGCCGCCCAGATCGGCGGTCTACTAACTTGACTGACTGCTAGGAAATTGCTTTTCGTCCGTGGTATCAACTGCTAGGAAATTGCTTTTCGTCCGTGGTATCAGAGGCGTCGAAGTGATCGGGATTGGAGGGGGTTCAACTCCCGATGAATCTTACGCCGCCCAGATCGGCGGTCTACTAAATTGGGGGAATCTCAATTGGACTGCCACGTCCCTCGACACTCAAACAATCAAGGCGAGATCTGATCCCTCTGCTCCCTGAATTTCGGATGTTTTCTATGCCAGAACTCCCTCTCTGAGATCCCTGAGCCTTCTACACTTCTCTCGCTGACTTGTACCTCCCTTGATAATCTAGCTTTAAAGGACTCAGGCAAGTCACTATTAGCAAAACTGTCGCTCGCCGATGCTATATCGCTTCGAGACCAAACTCGAAACAATCTCACCAAGCTAGGTTCATCAATGATA
>CBDBEZ010000091.1:0-18549 GCA_965204485.1 Verrucomicrobiales bacterium | reverse complement strand
CGTTCGATCGCAGAGTCGGGAATATGGGCGTTGTCCGGCCGTCGCTTGAGCTGCCCCTTCGCAAGAGGTCCATATACCTGTCTGCGCATCTGGACAAATAGGATGCCAGTTCGCATGGATGCGTTCAATAATGCCGTGGATTCGGAGTTTGCGCAGATCGTAGCGGAGTTGGTTGATAGTGTAGCTTGACCCTGTGATCTCGTAGGCTTTCAGCGTGATCTCGTAAAGATCTCGAGACTGCCACCCCTGGAGATTGCTGGTGGAGCCCCTCAGCAACAGTGCGAGCAGTCGGGCGACCTTTTTCGATTCGATCCGAATGCCTGCGATCTTGGTTTTGCCTTGGACGGCAGGCCGAGCCAACGCTGCCAGAAGATCATACTGTCCTCCATTGTTCAGATTGGTGGCCGCCGTTTCCGCGAATCTGCCGACCGCTGTTTTCATCTTCGTTCGGAGTTCGTGCAATCCACGCAGGCCTTTGCGTTTAAGGCCGAGATCCTTGACATTGTTGCTCACCACTTCCAATCGCGGGAAGGTCCGCCACTTCTCATACTGCTTGACGAAGCTCCTCTTGAAGTAGGCGCGCAAGACATGGTGACCTTCATCCATGCGCTCAAGAACGGTCGCCAGTTTGCCTTGGATGCGCCGGGTCACTCGTCGCCCAAAAATGTGCGCAATCCTGTCCATTGTTAGCGTCATCAGCCCTATGTCGCAGCTTCGGACGTAGAGATCGCGTATGGGACGGTTCCGTTTGAAGACGTAGTTTAGGCAATACTCTACCTGAGCAAAAACACCAATAGCGACGGATGCCGCCAAGCGCCAAGCGCTCCCTTCGAGAAAACTTGGGATCTAACAAAAAAGCCTAATGATTGAACTGACGCTCAATCATGATCGCGTCCATCTTGTCTGACGCTCGCTGGAGGCTATCCCGGTCATCGACCTGGACGAATGAATTCTCCCGCTGTTTGAATCCAATCCCGGCCTTCTCGAGCCAGCGCGCTAGAAAACCATGATCGTTGAAGTAGCCGGCCGCCTCAAATGGAAGGTAACCTCAGCGTTTCATAAAATGGCCAGTCAGGCCATCATGTAGTAGGCGATTTCTTCTTCGACGGCCTGATTGTCTCCGAGTGTCAATGTGAGTCGACCTTGAGGGCGAGTCAGACGTCCGGCACGCTGGATGATTTTGCGGCGAATCGTGCCGAGTCCTTCAAAGATCCACTCCGCAGCCCTTTTGGGGGACGATTTGCGTGACCGCTCCGCAGCTCGCATCTGTATTTCGCGTGTGAGATTGTGGGGGAGGATACTGGCCAAAAGGAAAGCTTCGTTGGCGGCACGTCGCTTGGCCGGAATATAGTCCATCTGGGCCTGGCTCTTGGCTTCGCCAAAAATCTTCTCCTGAGAGCCACGCCCTTCATGAAATTTCACCACATGAGCGGCCGTGTTTGTCTTGTTGGTGATGATCGCCTCGTATTCATAGTTCTCCTCGACTGGTTCGAAAAGATCCAGTTGGAGCGGTCCTTTGCGCTGAGTGCGCCTCATGGTTCGAATGCACAAAATGCGCGCTTTGCGCGCCCAACTTTTTGGTTTCCAGCGGATTTCGAAGTGATGAGTTTTTCCCTCTCCGCCTCGGGTTCGGGACCAGCGACGGCGCTTCTCGATGATGCCCTTGAGTTCCACAAGCCGCTCGAAAGGTCTCGTGAGTGAGAAGTTCTGTAACTGGATCATCATGCGGCGAAGCGTGAACCTTCGGAGCGAGTGAAGTCTATTTTATCAAGGATGAATTTTCGGAACGCTGAACCTTTTCCGCCGTGGTGCAAAAATCCAGGCAGCGTGTTTTTCAAGGCGGCTGAGACAATCATTTCCGAAGGCAGCACGTCTGGGCGGATGGTTCGGATCCAGGTTCCAAAGTGTTTCCAGACCAGACCGTCACATGTCATGGCAAGGTACTGTAACATGCCCTGAGCGATCATGCCGGTCTGCACAAACACATGATATGCGTGCATCTTTCTCTGCACCTGTCTGCGATATTTCTCGGTAGTCCGGTGGAGGTATTGGTTACCATTGCGACGCTTGAGCGGTCGCATAGCGGCCATCCAGAAATGGTATCCGAATGAGCCGACCGAATGCACCGCTTGCTTGAAAGCGACTTCGATCTTGAAACGCAAACTGTAGAGCAAGATGATCTCCTGAGCTTCCATGGTGAGGTCGGTAGACAAGAGGATGATCCGCCCTCTCGTGGGATGATCGACGAGAATGAAGCGGACCATCGCCCCGGCGGGCTTCCACAACAGATCCACCGACTTGAACCGGACAGAGATGTTTCTCTCCCCATATACGGGACTGGGAACGGAACTGAAGCCGCCCGTTCCAAAGACATTCTGGAGCTTCACCGCAGCGCCATACTTTTTCGGTCGTCCGCGTTTGCGTTTGCGTGGCACTGCCGCAGGCCGAAAGCCGGTTGTCGTGCGTCGAACCCTCGTGACCAGCACACCGGAACGCCCCTTGGTGCTCCGGATCACCTTTCCGTTGGCGTAGTAGGCGTCGGCCAGCAAGACGAACTCCTGACCTCTACAGACGGATGCGAGCATCTCGTTGGCCTTGTCGATCAAGGTTCTCCTGTCGCGGTTTGAAGTGACGATACCTTCGTGAATGCGTGCACAGACCGGAACGCAGAAGAAGTATCCGCCAACCTGACAGAGCACGCCGAAGGCCTGAAAGGAATGGCTCATGATGAAGTGAGGCTTGGAATTGGACTCGGACTGTTGATGCAGATACTTCACCGCAGGCATCTTGCGGCCCTCCTTGGACTTCTTGATGCCGTCGAGAACCAGGACGGGGCGACAACCGATCTTGTAGACAGGGAAGTGCTTGATCACGATGGCGAACCAAAGTTCTGCAAGCCGGTCCGTCTTCACGGCATTGCTGTGGAAGAAATGGAGTAAGTGCTCATAGAAGTGTTCTGACAAACCGAGAGCGCGGACGAAACTGGAAACCCCGAGGAGGTCATTGCGCACGGAGAAAGCGGCCAAGACGAGCAGAAACCAGAGAAAGGTGCGGGCTCTCGAGAAAGCGGGTCGCAGAAGACAGACGATATTCCACCAAGAAATCCAGAGATCCATAACAAATGATTTGATTTTCCTAGACATTCGCATATATAAGCTAATGACCATGAAAAAGATCAGATCACTGAAAAAAGAGTCCAGAAACTTGCGGCAAAGTTAGCTGCAATCGGGCCAATGCGGCCTGGGAGCATCAGCAAGCAATACCGAGATCGACAACGCCAGCGCGGCGTGTATTACCAACTGAGCTACACGCATGAGATGAGGAGCCGGACTGAACACGTCTGGCCAGACCACGTGAAGGGACTACGAAAAGAAACAGAGGAGTACAAGAAATTCAAGAAACTGACCACCGAACTGATCGATCTGAGCATTGAACAATCCAAGGCGAAGATCGCTCTATTACGCAGTCAGACAGACACACCAGGCAAAGAGAAACCGGTCTGAGAACTTCCCACTCACGAGATATATAAGCTAATGACCATGAAAAAGATCAGATCACTGAAAAAAGAGTCCAGAAACTTGCGGCAAAGTTAGCTGCAATCGGGCCAATGCGGCCTGGGAGCATCAGCAAGCAATACCGAGATCGACAACGCCAGCGCCAGCGCGGCGTGTATTACCAACTGAGCTACACGCATAAGATGAGGAGCCGGACTGAACACGTCTGGCCAGACCACGTGAAGGGACTACGAAAAGAAACAGAGGAGTACAAGAAATTCAAGAAACTGACCACCGAACTGATCGATCTGAGCATTGAACTATCCAAGGCGAAGATCGCTCTATTACGCAGTCAGACAGACACGCCAGGCAAAGAGAAACCGGTCTGAGAACTTCCCACTCACGAGGAAAGGTACCGAGAACGTATATTCCAGGCCCAGGGTCTTTGCCTCTGAAACCATCTGATCGCTGAAAAACGCGCTGTCGGCGCGCAACTCGATCTGCACATCAGGCAGCACCTTGCGAATCTTTTCCACGCAGTAGCGAAGAAATTCCACCGCGCCATTGGAGTCATGGACGTTGCCGCTTCGATGAAGGTAATCGAGAATCTGTCCGGTTTGAGCGATCGTCGCGAGCAGTGGATAATAACTGCGCTCGCCTTTTTTCTTCTTGTTAAATCCCACAGCCGTCCCTTCCGCATGGCGACTCGTGCTCTGCACGCTTCCGTCCAAATCAAGCGTGATGCGTTTGATTCCCTCCTCCTGAAGTCGCGACAGGCAAACGAAATGATTCATCTCCCTCATCCTCTCAAGGCTTTGACAATCGACCTCTCCCAACATCCGGCTCATCGTTGGGACACTGGGCAATTGGTGCATCCCCAAAACCTGTCGTACAAGGGGATCATCTCGGTAGTAGTCCAAATCGCGAAGCATCCGGTAGCCCAGTATAAGATGCACGATAAGACACATGAAAACCTTGTGGAACTTGTAGAAGCGGGACATGCGCCGATCCAGTGGATCAAAGCATTGCTGAAGCTTCCCCTCCAGATCCAATTCCTGAAAGAGCTTCTGAAAGATAACGAGATCGCCGAAAGAGGTCAGTTCTTGATCTTCAAATTTGATCGCCCCGTAATCGTTCTGGACTTTGCATGAATCGTACGTCGTGCTACTCTCACTGTAGGTGGCCTTTGGGTTGAAGTGTTTGGTGTTTTGGTAGATTCCAAATTAACTTTATCCCAAAGGCCCCTGCCACTATTTTCTTGGGATTCTTGCCCCGATTTATGAAACTATGGGGGTAACTGCCGATGCGCGGGTAGATGGGACCGAGATCCTCGTCATTGAAAAAGGGGTCTTCAGCAGAATCTGTGGGTGAAATTCCGGATTTGCTCCGGGAACGCTGGACGCCGGGTCCCGCTGCCCCTGGACCCCAGAACTGCTGAAACTACTTGTTTCATGGGCTGAGCCCTACCAGGGGCAGCCCCGGCGCAAGCGTTCCCGGAGCAAATCCGGAATTTCACCCACAGATTCTGCTGAAGAGGCAGATATAGAAGTAGAAATGAGTGTAAATGCGCTTGGCTTTCTTGACGATAACGTAATTCGGGTCGCTGGCGGCAAACTTGGGATCATGACATGTGAAGGCTGGGCCTTGCTCGCGCGATTTCAGAATGTAGTAGACTCCGAACTTGCCGGCTTTGATGGCAGCTTCGCGAAACGGCTTCAACTTCGCCTCCTTCCGTGAGCCGTCGGCCCACTCGATCGGGATGCCGTTCTTGGCGGCATGGGCCTCGACCCAGCCTCGGTAGCGGTCGGTGCGTGCCCGGAGAAATTCCTTCGTCACTTTCGGCTGTCCGTTGACCGTTCGAATCCAGTAGACGATGTTGGCCGGTCGAGAGAGCACGGAGAGGTAGCCTTTGAGGATGACGCGATCGAAACAGCTGTAAGAGAATTGCAGCCAACGAGAAAATAGGGTAAGCATGAGTTGCATGGGCCTTCTGGTGGGTGGTTTTCGCAACTCTCATTCTACCGGAAGTGTCCCATGCTGAATACCCCCGATTTCACCACCTCCGCGAAGCGGACCAGGATTCCAATGCCTCTTGGCTAGTTTTTCAAATGCCCACGCGCAGCCGATTGCCCGTCGTTTCTTGCGGTCTCGCACTCGCCGTTTTGGTGGCGTCGCTTCTGGCAACGCCCGGTCGAGCACGGTCCGAGGACGCCTTCTCACGAGCCCCCTACGTGCAAATGTCCCGGCCGACCGGCATCGAGATCGTCTGGCGCACGGAAGGGGAGATTGATCCCATCGTTCGCTTTGGACGGGCCTTTGACCGACTGGATCGTCAGGTGGATCGCTCCATCCGCGTTAAGGAAGTGGCGCGGGATCGCTCCGAGCTGAGAGATCCCACGGCCTACCTGCACAGTGCCCCACGAGGGACCCGACAGTACGAGGCTTCGCTGGACGATCTCGAAGCCGGCACCACGTATTTCTACGCCATCTATGACGGCGTTGATCGTCTCACTCCGGTGAATCCAACCTATCGCTTTCGCACCCATCCGAAGGCCGGCGAGGTCGCCGATGTGTTGTTTTGGGTGGTGGGTGACTCGGGCACGGGAGAAGAACGTCAGTCTGAGGTCCACGAGGCCATGCTCCTTCACACTGGGAAAAACGACCGCTCCATCGACTTGGCGCTTCATGTGGGAGACATGGCCTACGAGAACGGGACCGACGCCCAGTTTCAGGAGCACTACTTCGAGATGTATGAGCCCACCCTTCGTCAAGCCGTGATGTGGCCCGCCATGGGCAATCACGAGGGCCGCAGCGCCCGGGGTTCGCTCGGCATTGGGCCTTACTTCGATGCCTACATCTGTCCCACGCGGGGCGAGGCGGATGGCGCGGCTTCAGGAAACGAGAGCTACTACGCCTTCGACTACGGAAACATTCATTTTGTCGTCCTCAATTCCTTCGACGTCAATCGGACTGATGACGGTGCGATGGCTTCGTGGCTTCGTGAGGATCTTGCGCTGTGCGGCGCCGACTGGCTGATTGCTTACTGGCATCACCCGCCCTATTCGAAGGGAACTCACGACACCGACGTCGAGCAGGACAGCATCGAGATGCGCTCGCAAATCATGCCCATCCTCGAAACTCACGGCGTCGATCTGGTGTTGACGGGGCACAGTCACATTTATGAGCGCTCGATGCTGATGGACGGCGCTTACGACACGCCCACGACGGCGAAGGGCGTGATCCTCGACGATGGGGACGGCGATCCGGAGGGCGACGGTCCCTACCGCAAGTTGCCCGAGCTGATCGCAAACCAGGGAACCGTTCAGGTGGTCGCTGGCAATGGCGGCACGGAGGTGGAGCGCATGGGAACGATGCCGGTGATGAAGCATGCTCTGGTCGAGCACGGCTCCGTGTTGATTCGGATCAGGGAGAATGTCCTGGAGGGACGCATGATCAATTTCGACGGTCAGGTGAGGGATCGTTTTCAATTGCGGAAGGAAGCCGGGGTGGTGGTTACCCGGATGGCAAAGCCCCGAACTCTCCCGCCGCACGCTCCCTGGGGCGGCGAGGTGCCTGCACAGCATTTGAAGGTGATTTCCGCCGAAGCGGCGTGGGCCTATCAGGCGAGCGAGGCCGATCCAGCGGATGATTGGATGCAACCGTCATTCGACGTCTCCTCTTGGCCGCGCGGAAAAGGTGAATTCGGCTTTGGTGAGACCGCGGAAACCTTGCTGGATCGGGAGGACGGCGCACGTCCTCGCCTCTACGTGAGGCGCTCGTTCACGCTTCCCGAGCGCACTCTCACGGATCAGTTAGGATTGGCCTTGCGCTATGACGATGCCTTCATCGCCTATCTGAATGGCCACGAAGTGTTGCGCCATGGCGTGGGCAGTGGCCGGGGAACCGCGGTGACGGATCTCGCCACGCATGATCGGCAGAGTGCTCCAGAGTATTTCTCCCTTAAAGAAGCGGCAAATCATTTCCTCGCGGAAGGTGAAAACGTCCTGGCGATTGAAGTTCACGCACGCTCGGCCGACAGCGAAGGCTTCTGTCTGCACATCGAGCTGGTGGAAAAACTGAGTGCCGACAAGGCAGAGGGCGAGGCGCCCCCGCTGATGACGCGCCCCGTGTTACCGGTGGGCGCCGACTGGCGCTTCAGCGTGGCCCGGGAATTCGAGGCGGGATGGGCGGACCCGGAGTTTGACGACAGTGCTTGGGACCAGGGACCCACGCCCATGGGTTATGGCCGGGAGTTAAGGATCCAGACATCTCTCGAAGCGATGGAAAACGCCTTCACCAAAGTTTGCTTTCGCAGGACCTTCACGGTATCCGATCGTGATGATCTGGAGACGCTCGGACTCCAGATCATCTGGGACGACGGTTTCATCGCCTACCTGAATGGCAGTGAGATCGGGCGAGCCGGAGTGGCGCGAGGTTCCGGCGACACCGCTCTCGGTTTCGGCAAGACCGGTTTCCCGTCGAGCCGCTACTTCCCTTTCGACAAAGTCCAAACGCGGCTCAGGGAGGGCCCCAATGTCATCGCCATCGAGGGGCACAACCAGGCCAAAGACAGCAGTGACTACTTCATGGCGCCGTCCGTCGAGTGTCCCTGACCGGTCACCTGGAAGCGTTTGCCGGAAGCTTTTGATTCGATCGTGCCGCAGGGCGAAGTTTGGGCGGTGTTGCTGGACACCGAACCCAAGGCCGATTGGGCGACATCCTCTCTCGGAGAACCCTGGCAATCCAAAGCGCTTCCCATGGGATTCGGCTACCGAAACCTCGCCACGGAACTGGATGATATGAAAGGCCAGTTCCAGTCGGTCTACCTCCGCAAGTCCTTCGATCTTGGTAAGGGTGAGGATTTCACGGACCTGGGCCTCATCGCAGGCTGGGACGATGCCATGATCGTGCATCTGAATGGCCGAGAGGTCATCCGAGTGGGGGTGGGCGAGAGGAAGGGTGCGGAGGCGAGCGGCCTCTACAGTGTTGGGGAGGCCCGCTACGGCTTCTTTCCCATCGCCGCGGAGAGCGGCGCCTGGCGGACAGGCACCAACACGTTGGCCATTGAGGCTCACAACGTGTCGAAAGCAAGCTCTGATTTCGTGGTCGACGCCGCGCTGGTCCGGATCAAGCCGACCACCCGAGCGAAGTCCCTGCCAAAAGCCTTGATGGAAGTCATTCCACGGGGTGCGGAGTGGCATTATTTGGCCGGGAACGATCCCCCGGGCGATTGGGCTGCGGCGACTTTCGAGCCCTCCGCCTGGCTTCGGGGAGCGGCGGGATTTGGATATGGCGACGATGACGACGATGACGACGAGACCGTCCTGGAGATGAAGGATCGCTACACGTCCGTGTATCTTCGTCAGGCCTTTCGCCTTTCCGACGCCACCGAGTTTTCCAGGTTGGGCCTCGGAATCCGCTGGGACGACGCCTTCATTCTCTACCTCAATGGAACGGAAGTCGTGCGTCGCAACGTGAGAGAAGGCGCGGGGCCACGGGCGGAGGTGGGAACCTCCATCGAGGCGAAGAAGGACTACACGGCCTTCCCACTGGGACCTTTCGCCCGCTATTTGAAGATGGGAAACAACGTCATCGCCCTTGAAGGGCACAACGTGAAAAAAGATAGCAGCGACTTCAGCCTCGACCCCTTTCTTTTCCTCGCTGATTGGGAAGCTCCTTAATTGGGGAGGGAGAACGGCCGGGCTGAGTGGCGCCTTGCCAGCTGGCCGATCGTTATTATGGTGATTTCATGGCTCAACTTGCCGAAATTACGGACTATCTGAACGGTCTACTCCACGTCGCGGAGATTCCGGACTACCCGTCGGCTCACAATGGATTGCAACTGGCCAATGATGGCGTGGTGCACCGGGTCGGCGCAGCGGTGGACGCCTGCTTGCCCGTCATCGAGCAGGCGGTGGAAGCGGAGCTGGATCTTTTGCTGGTTCACCACGGGCTTTTCTGGGGCGGTGTTCAGGCAATCACTGGAGCCTACTATCAGAAGCTCAAGCGGGCTTTGGAACATAACCTGGCGGTTTACAGCGCGCACATCCCGCTGGATGTGCATGAAAGCCTTGGCAACAACGTGGGGTTGTCGGAAGCTCTTGGCTTCACGAAAACCGAACCGTTTTTTATGTGGAAAGGCATTCAGCTGGGGCGGCGAATCTCCGTCGAGGATTTCAGCCGAGAGGCCCTGGCGGATCGTCTGGAAACCGTTCTGGGATCGGCGGTGCACTCTGCCCCCGGCGGTCCCGAGGAGGTGCGGGAAATCGGGATCATCACCGGGGGAGCTGGTTCCGAGGTGGCGGCCGTCGCCGCGGAGGGCATCGACACCTTCGTTACCGGCGAAGGACCGCATCACACCTACGGCCTCGCCGAGGAGCTGGGTGTCAATCTCTTCTACGCCGGACACTACGCCACCGAGACCTTTGGAGTGCGCGCCCTCGCCCGGCAATTGAGCGAGCGTGAAGGTTTGGGCGATCCTGTCTTCATCGACCACCCGTCCGGCTTGTGAGAGGAACCGCCTTCCAGCTTGCCTGCCTTCTCCTGACCGGCTGGATGGGCGCCGTCGCGCCGGTATCTGCCGAGACTTCGGTCTACCGTGAGCCCGACTTCCGCACACCGCTCCTGGACCGCTCTCAACTGACGCTCGATTCAGAATCGCGGGAATCCTTGGCCAGGGCACTCACGGCCATCGCGCTGAATTTCCCCGACAACGTCGAAGTGAGCCCGCGTGCCCGAGCGATGGGCCTGGTTCTGGCCAGTCAATTGACCTCACGGGATCGTGAGATCGTGGTGGGAAACTATCATCTTCGCCGAGGGCTCTCTCCGCGCCGAACCGCACACTACCACGAAAAAGCCGAGATTCTGCTTGTCCTCGACAAGGAACTGGCGAGAGCCGCTTCCTCCCCGGACGATGAAGTGCTGCGCCGCCTGCTCGACGATGTCCTCGACGAGTTGTTAGGAGGCGAGCGATCGCGCGGCCTCGATTGGAAGGGAACCGTCGAGCCTGCTCCGAGGCCCTTGGCCCGCGAAAGGGCCGTCGTGCGGCTACTGGATCGCAAGGGTAATGTCAGTCTTCACGACGCCCGCGGCCGCCTGGCGGAGTTGGACCAGGAAGCGATCACCATTCGCGATGCTGGAGGGTCATTTGACACCCCGCAGGCCTTGCAAGACGAATGGGAGCGGCGTGCGCCCTACCTCGCCCGCCGGTTGCATCTCGACCTGCCGAACTCTTATCTCGATGCCTTGAATGTTCACGAGCAGAAACGCTTGCTCGACCTGCTGGTTTCTCAGCTCGTCGATGGATGGTTCTGGGACACCGAAACCGCGGTGTGGAGCGAGGCGGGCGACGACTCGGGGAGGGAGGCGGAAGCGCTTCGTGTCCTGGCTGCGTTGGAGGCCTTCTTCGCAGATCCCAATCCGAAGGAGCGACCGCGTACGCTCTTGTTGCCCACGCTTTCTCCCCGGCACTTTGCCGACTGGATGGGACTGGGGCGGATGGGGCGCCTGCTGGCGGTGGAGGGAGTCACGGCACCCTCGCTGGGAGACATCATCGGGTGGCACCAGGGAACGGGGCTCGATGGCGAAACGAAGCGGAGCTTCGCCGAATGCCGTGCCTGGTGGCCCGGGAGTCAAGCGGTCACGCCTGCCAATCTCCGAGAGAACGTGCGTATATTCCAAGCTTTGGAGTCGCTGCAGCGCGAGTGGCCTCGGCACGTTTCGGCGCGCGCCCTCTGGACTTATGCCAACCTTGATGAGCTCCCCCGAGTCTCGCTGATCGCCTCCTGCGAGTGGCTCCGCCAATTGGCCGGTCGGGTGATGCGGACTGGTTCAGCTCAGACTTACCATGAGAAGTTCAGCCAGACAGAAGGTGAGGGTGTCAGGGAAACGCTACGATCGGTGAGTCCGCGACTCCATCGGGAAGCCCAGCCTCTCGTCTCGGGGCTTCACCGCTTCATCGATCGCCACGTCATCCCCTTTGGTCGGGTGCGGGACAAGAAAAACTCGACAGCCCGTCTCCAGTTTCGTCACCTGGTGGCTGCCGCCACTGAGTGGCGAAGGCGCTGCCAAGAAATTGCCGAATCATCATCGATGCCGGAGTCATCCAAGTGAGGGACTTGGCCGGTGCGCACGGCGGCAAGACCCTTGGTTGGACGCGCGTGAGGCGATTCGACGGGGCTCATCGCCCGCGGAGCGGCCGAACCACCTGAAGCGGACCTTCCAGACGGCAAAGAGGCTTCTGCGATCCGTAAATGACTCATAGTTAGGGCCTGTCCCACAACGCTGGGTTTTCTGACGTGACAGGCGTTTGATTAGAGTGCAAGCGTTAGAGCATCCCTTCCCAGCTCTAGTTTTCCCGTTTTCTTTCCGGCCAACCCGGTTTTTGCCCTTGATTTGAAGCTTTTCGCCGGTGGCGGCACGTGACTTTTCCCGCGACCTCTCAGGGGCCGAGATTCATTTGCCAACTTCGGACTGATGGGGTCAGGTCGCCCGTTTCTTTGTCCTCGCTTCCTCGCGCCTTTCCGCTTGGTCCTTTCTTATCCCGGCCAGTTTCCACACATTGTGCGATAGGGCTGCCCAGCTGACCGCCGTGCGGCGATTCTCGAGCCCTTTGACTCGAAGCAGATCTCCCAAGAATCGATGGACGAAGATGCTGATCCGTCCTTCGGTCTGGCTTCGCCTCCTTTGTCTTCGCGCGAACTCGACGTTCTCCATCCGCTCTCGCAGGGCTTCGATCTGCCGAGGGCAAACGTAGTCGGCTCCTTCCAATCATTCCTCGTTTGCCTTGCTGCCGAATCCCCGGTCGGCGCAGGCACCTTCGACCTCCTGCTCCAATCCCTCCAATGAGACTCCGTGAATCGCTTACCACTTTCTCATGTACTCACATCTGACCGATAAATCAGCTCAGTTTTCTTGTCCAAAGTGTTACTCGTGAGTGGGAAGTTCTCAGACCGGTTTCTCTTTGCCTGGCGTGTCTGTCTGACTGCGTAATAGAGCGATCTTCGCCTTGGATAGTTCAATGCTCAGATCGATCAGTTCGGTGGTCAGTTTCTTGAATTTCTTGTACTCCTCTGTTTCTTTTCGTAGTCCCTTCACGTGGTCTGGCCAGACGTGTTCAGTCCGGCTCCTCATCTCATGCGTGTAGCTCAGTTGGTAATACACGCCGCGCTGGCGTTGTCGTTGTCGTTGTCGTTGTCGAGTCGATGTCGAGTCGATGTCGATGTCGATGTCGATCTCGGTATTGCTTGCTGATGCTCCCAGGCCGCATTGGCCCGATTGCAGCTATCTTTGCCGCAAGTTTCTGGATTCTTTTTTCAGTGATCTGATCTTTTTCATGGTCATTAGCTTATATATGCGAATGTCTAGGAAAATCAAATCATTTGTTATGGATCTCTGGATTTCTTGGTGGAATATCGTCTGTCTTCTGCGACCCGCTTTCTCGAGAGCCCGCACCTTTCTCTGGTTTCTGCTCGTCTTGGCCGCTTTCTCCGTGCGCAATGACCTCCTCGGGGTTTCCAGTTTCGTCCGCGCTCTCGGTTTGTCAGAACACTTCTATGAGCACTTACTCCATTTCTTCCACAGCAATGCCGTGAAGACGGACCGGCTTGCAGAACTTTGGTTCGCCATCGTGATCAAGCACTTCCCTGTCTACAAGATCGGTTGTCGCCCCGTCCTGGTTCTCGACGGCATCAAGAAGTCCAAGGAGGGCCGCAAGATGCCTGCGGTGAAGTATCTGCATCAACAGTCCGAGTCCAATTCCAAGCCTCACTTCATCATGAGCCATTCCTTTCAGGCCTTCGGCGTGCTCTGTCAGGTTGGCGGATACTTCTTCTGCGTTCCGGTCTGTGCACGCATTCACGAAGGTATCGTCACTTCAAACCGCGACAGGAGAACCTTGATCGACAAGGCCAACGAGATGCTCGCATCCGTCTGTAGAGGTCAGGAGTTCGTCTTGCTGGCCGACGCCTACTACGCCAACGGAAAGGTGATCCGGAGCACCAAGGGGCGTTCCGGTGTGCTGGTCACGAGGGTTCGACGCACGACAACCGGCTTTCGGCCTGCGGCAGTGCCACGCAAACGCAAACGCGGACGACCGAAAAAGTATGGCGCTGCGGTGAAGCTCCAGAATGTCTTTGGAACGGGCGGCTTCAGTTCCGTTCCCAGTCCCGTATATGGGGAGAGAAACATCTCTGTCCGGTTCAAGTCGGTGGATCTGTTGTGGAAGCCCGCCGGGGCGATGGTCCGCTTCGTTCTCGTCGATCATCCCACGAGAGGGCGGATCATCCTCTTGTCTACCGACCTCACCATGGAAGCTCAGGAGATCATCTTGCTCTACAGTTTGCGTTTCAAGATCGAAGTCGCTTTCGAGCAAGCAGTCTCACATCGACCCTTCTTTAGCGGAAGCCCGGGCTGTGTCCTGTCGAGTGCCTGAATCTGACTCGAAAAATGACCGGAAGTTGTGGATGAGGGCAGCTACCGGAACACCATTCGAAGTTCGATGATGGGTTAGGCACAATGCCTTTAGGGAAAGCTAACAATCTCCAGCAGGAACTCGCCCTCACGAGAGTCGTTTTCTGTTAGCCTAGGCCAACTCGTCACCGGTTGGCGGACTTTGCGCGGGCAACTCCTTTGTCGTCTTTTCGGTATTGCCTCCCGAACGATCAATTCTCTGACTCGCGCTACCATCTCCTGTTTTGTCTCTTCGGTCAGCAGTCCCTCGGACACTTCGAACACTGCCCATAGTGAATTCATTTTGTCGAGCGTCTTCAGGAAACTGATGCTCAACGGCTGGATGTTGCCGCTTTTCGCGGCTTCGCATCGCTCCTGCGCGATGATCGAGCAGGCCATGAGCAATGCCGCCACCTCCTGGGCCGCTGTTTCTGGCGTATGGCTATGAAGAACGTCATTCCCGCGCATGTGGAGCTTGAGTTCCTTGTAGAATATCTCGTGTTCCCAGCGCAGGGCATAGAGCTCCAGCAATTCCTGCGCCGGATACTCCTGCTCATCAATAAGCGTCGTCCATAGCCTCACCTCGCTCCACTGTCGTGCCCCCGGCTTCCTGATCCGGCCTCGAATCTCACGGATACGGATCTCCCCTTGATTCTCCCGCGGCCCATCAGCCTTCTTTCTGGGCACCCTGATGCTGACCAGCGCGCTTCCATCGGAGAGCCTTTCAGTCTTATGGCTCTTGTTGCTGCCGCGTGCCTTCACCAACAATTCACTATGTGCCGCCCGACATGATTTCACGAGTTCGTCGAGATACTTCCCGCAACCGTAAAGCCGGTCGACAATCAGCAGACTCCTCTTCGGCAGACTCCCGAGAAGTTCTTTGGCCAGGGTCCATTCGCCTTCTCCTTTCAGGCCGACCGTCGCCGCCAACGGGTTGTGGATGCCAAGTTCCACGAGCGCGCACATCTCTATTTTTCGCAAAGGCGGCGGTCATTCTCCTGGAGGCCGCCTTGCTCATGGCAGCCAGAACCTGCGGCGTGTTCGTGACGCTCCATTTCGAGCCATCGATCCCGCACAGGCGCAGCCCCTTGTAGAAACATCCCTTGTGTACGCGTCCATCGGCGAGGGGCTTTAACACCTGCTTCATGAGCCAAGCGAATGGCTCAAGCCCCATCCTCTGGCGCCGTTCCGAGAGCGAACTATCCTTGATCACCACCTCGAACAACTGGAACACATGGGCCGAGAAATGGCCAGCATCACTGATCACGTGATAGACCAGGGAGGCGAGAAGATCCCAGGCCGGCAGCTTGGGGTTGGGGCCGCGGCCTGGGTTCTGCAAGCGTTCGAAGCGATCGCGAACGAATCCGAAAAGATGTTCGAACTGACCAAGGAAACCGCTAACTTGATTGGGATGGGAGTGAGGCATCCACCCCAATTATAAATATTATGGTAAAATGCAACATTTATCTAAAATATTTTGGATCTTTCCCTAAAGGCATTGCGGTTAGGGAGAGCGTGAACGGATTGACTTCCAGGAGTGGACGACTGATTTCGGAGAAAGTCGCAGACCTCTCCGAGGTCAGACGTGGGAGGCGAGGGCGACTGATTTTGGAGAAATCAGCGACGAAGGGTGGCCGTTTGAGCTTGCCAGGCGAGCTGATTTTCCAGAGGCTCGCCCAGGTGATTGGTTCGTTGTTCGATCCGCGAGGAGACGTGTTCATCGAGGAGCGGATGCGGCCCCATTGGTCGCAGGCCGGGGCGATTGTCTTCGTGACCTTTCGAACGAAGGACTCCGTTCCGAGACGCCTCGTCAGGCAGTGGGAGATGGAGAAGAGGCGTTGGCTGGAAGAACGTGGCTGGTTGGCCGGTCATGCGCATTGGTCCACGGCGCTGGAGTCCATGCCGGAAGATGAACGACGAGCTTTTCAAGCACAGTTCAACCGGACACGGGAGGCGTATTTAGATACGTGTCAGGGACGTAGTCTGCTCAGGCGTCCCGAGTTGGCGGCGGTGATTGCGGAGGCGCTCAGGCATTTTGACCGAAAGCGCTATCGGCTGGGCGATCTTGTGATCATGCCCAACCATGTCCATTTGCTGGCGGCCTTCGCGGACGCCGCCTCGATGCGTCGTCAATGCGGATCCTGGCTGAGATTCACCGCGGCGGAGATCAACCGGAGAATGGGTGAACGGGGACATTTTTGGCAGCAAGAGCCGTTCGACCACCTGGTGCGAAGTTCCGCGCAGTAACATGAACAAGCGCCACTGGAACACGCTCCGGCTGGATGGGAGCCTGCCGGATGCACTGGTGGAGAAACTGATCCGCCACTCCTATGAATGTGTGATGGCGCGGCTCTCCAAAAAGGTGCGAGAAGGCATCGCCGGGCGCCTCGGCGAGGTTGAAGAGTGAGGCTGCGGAAAGAGCTCGGTGCCCCTCATTGGCTCATCCAAGCAACCATCCTACCAAACCCGCAGCGATCACGACCGCCCAGGGCGGTAGCTTGAGGACGAGCAAGGCGGCGGCCACCCCGATCAGGAAGACCACGTCTCCTCTGGACTGAATCGCGCCAATCCACACGGGACTGTAGAGGGCGGCTCCCAGCAAACCAACCACCGCGGCATTGGTGCCGGCCAGGGCGGCGCGAATGCCGGCCTGGGCGACGAGACGATGCCAAAAAGGCATCACGCCGAGCACGAGAAGCCAGGCAGGCAAGAAGATGCCCACGAGCCCCACGGCCGACATCGCGAAGGGTCCACCCGGTCCCTGGACCAGCGCGCCGAGGTAGGAAGAGAAAGTGAATAAGGGCCCGGGGACGGCCTGGGCCGCTCCGTAACCCGCGAGAAATTCCTCCGCCGATACCCAACCGGGACCGACCGTTTCCTGGCTGAGCAATGGAAGCACGACATGACCGCCTCCGAAGACGAAGGAACCGCTTCGGTACATGGCATTGAACAAGTCGAGGGCGGCGTGATTGGGCCAAGTCTTTGCGGCGAGGGGGAGTGCGACCAGGAACGAAGCGAACAGGATCAGGCAGAATGCACCCACCGTTCCGGAGTTACCGCGCGGTTGCGGCTGGGAAAGGGAAGCCTTTGAAGGCGTCGCGGAGACGTTTCCTCGCGGCGGCGCCACCAGTGCAGCGGGTTCAGGACTCAGGAGCAGGAGGCCGGCGAGTGCCCCCGCACCGATCACCACGAGCTGCATCCAGCTCGCCGAGGTCCCGAGGATGACGGCTGCCGATGCGAGGGCGATGAGGCGCGTCTGCACATTGGGACAGAGCACCGACCACATCGACCCAACGGCGTTGGCGATGACGGCGACCACGGCGATCTGCAGTCCCCGCAACCAGCCGGCTTCCGAGTCCATTCTGCCGCCAAATGCCATCACGCCGATGGCGAATAGTGTGAGGGCGATGGCGGATGGTGTGGTGAAGGCGAACCAGGCGGCGAAGGCACCGGGCCAACCGGCCCGTTTCCAGCCGATGGAAAGACCGAGCTGGCTGCTGGCAGGTCCCGGCAGAAACTGGCAGAGTGCCAGCAAGTCCGCAAACTCGGCCTCGGTCAGCCAGGATTTGCTCGCCACGAAGCGTTCGCGAAAGAAGGCAACGTGCGCCGTGGGGCCGCCAAAAGCAGTGAATCCGAGAAGGAGGAATTCGCGGAAAACGGCGACGGTTTGGTTCATCGTTGGCATTCAATCAGGCGTTTCCTCTGAGCGCAACCCGCCCGCCGAAGGATTTGGCGGCGAGTCAGTCAGAGTGGGTCACCGGCACGGGCGCAAGTGCGAAAACCGGTAAAGATGTCGCGACGACCGGGATGATAGGCCTGGCGGTAGGTGTTTCTGATGAGGCAGGAAGAGGTCGCACAGGAGCCTCCCCGGGCGACCTTGTGATCGCCGAACTGAAGCGTGGACATGTAGGGGTACATGTCGACCTTGAATCCGTCGTAAGGCAAGAACTGGCTGGTCGTCCATTCCCAGGCGGAGCCTAACATTTGCAAGCATCCGAAGAGAGAGGCGCCGGCCGGAAACGCCGTGACCGGATTTCGCCCCAGTCCCGTGCCGTTCATGTCCACGCGGGTGGCGTCAGCGGGAGAGGTGTCGCCCCATGGAAAAAGCCGACCTTCCGGTCCTCGAGCAGCGGCTTCCCACTCAAACTCGGTGGGAAGCCTTCGGCCAGCCCAGCGGGCATGGGCTTCGGCTTCCCAAAAACTGAGGTGCATCACGGGCGCGCCGAGCGGCAGGGGCCGCCAGGCATCGAAGCAACGTTCCGACTAGGCGCAGTCATTCTCTCGTCGCCAGTGGACGGGATGACGGCTTCCGGTCGCCTCCAGCCAGTGCCGCCCGCCGTAACTCCAGGCCGCCGGCTTCTCATACAGGCCAGCTTCGACAAACTCGAGAAATTCGGAGTTGCTGACCAGGGTGGGTGAAATCCGAAAGGCGTCCAGCTTCGCCTGGAATCCCGGCTTCTCGTTGTCAAAGCCGAACGCGGAGGCCGTCAAGTCTTCGCTCGCTGCGGTAGTGTCCTAATTTGAGGAGATGTGCTAAATGGCTAGCAGTTAGGCCTATTTGAATTTGCCGCTCGCGATAGCCGCTTGAACCGCCTCACGTGGAGAA
>CBDBEZ010000090.1:0-16032 GCA_965204485.1 Verrucomicrobiales bacterium | reverse complement strand
TCGGAGGAACTTTGCGTAGAGTCACCCCGAAGTGATAGTGCAGAGCCAGTCCAAACGACCGAACCCTGGGACCCACACGGTGAGCGGTGGCCCCGTGTGGGTCGAGCGGCAAGTCCCGGTGAGTTCCTCTCGCGCAGTAGCCACAACTGCATTCTTCGACTTCCACTTTCCAGATCGATATGTCTCGGGCAATCTTTTCCGGCACATCGACCGTGCTTGCCGTCTCCAGACGAGTCCCAAGCCTGCCTCCGCATCGAGGACAATTTGACGACCGCCCCTTGGGCAATCGGGCTTCCATGCTTCGAACATTGTCATCCGGCCCAATCTCCGGTTCCTCCCGCCGCCGGAAGGACCCTTGGCCCGTCGTCGCGGATTTCTCTGAAATTCGATGATGAAGACTGACTTGGGACTGACCATGGAATGGTCAGCGACGATGGCGACAAAGGATGGCATGACTCACTTGGAGGTGGAGGGGCGGCGTTTGATTTTGTAAGTGACTTTTCGGGCGGCGGTCTTCTTCTTTTTCGCGGCGAAACGGCCCTTGGCCTTCTTCTTGGGCGTGGCTTTGGTTTCGGCCAGGGATCGAAGCGGCTGCTGACCTCCCTGTTTTTTGAGTTCGTTGATCTGGTCTCGCAGCAGGGCGGCCCGCTCGTATTCCAGATTCGCCGCCGCCTCTTGCATTTCACTTTCCAGTTCGCGCATGACTTCCAACACATCGAGGTCGCCGGCGCTCTCCTGGACCACGTTGGCCTCGACTTCCTTACCGCGCAGGGTGAGGTGGAGGCTCTCCTGCTGTGCGCGACGCACGCCTTGAGGCGTGATGCCGTGCTTTTCGTTGTGGGCGATCTGGCGTTTTCGACGGTATTCGGTGATGGTGAGCATTTTCCTGATGCTGCCCGTCATCGTGTCGGCGAAGAGCGCCACTTCGCCTTTCTCATGACGTGCGGCGCGCCCGGCAGTCTGGATCAGCGAGGTTTCATTGCGCAGGAAGCCCTCCTTGTCCGCATCGAGGATGCACACGAGGCTGACTTCCGGGAGGTCGAGGCCTTCCCGGAGGAGGTTGATGCCGACAAGGATGTCAAACTCGGCCGCTCTCAGCGCGCGGAGAATCTCCACCCGCTCGATGGCGTCGATGTCGCTGTGCAGGTAGCGAACCTTCAGGTCGATGTTGCGCAGGTAGTCGGTGAGGTCCTCCGCAGTTCGCTTGGTCAGCGTGGTCACCAGCACCCGTTCGCTGTCCTCGATGCGCTGCCGACAAAGTTCGATCGTCTCATCGATCTGGTTCTTTAGTGGGCGTACGGTGATCGAAGGATCGAGGAGCCCGGTGGGCCGGATGATCTGTTCCACCACTAACGGAGTGCCCTCCTTCTCCGCATGAAAATCCTCCACCGATTCCGAAGCGCCGGAAAACCGGGGAAGGCCAGGAGACTGAATTCCATCTTCGGCACTACGGTCCCGTTGGCGCTCCAGGTAGCCATCGTTTCCGGCGACGCTGTTTTCCATTTCAAAGATGGCTGGCGTGGCGCTGACGTAGAGCCGCTGGTGGGTCATGCCCATGAACTCGGAAAAGCGCAGGGGCCGGTTGTCCAGAGCGCTGGGAAGGCGAAAGCCAAAATTGACCAGGGTCGTCTTGCGGGAGCGATCGCCCATGTACATCCCGCCGATCTGCGGGATGGTGACGTGGGACTCGTCGACGATGAGAAGAAAATCCTTGGGAAAAAAGTCGATCAGGGTTGCGGGCCGGCTCCCTGGCAGGCGTTCTCCGAGGTGCCGGCTGTAGTTCTCAATACCCTGACAAAACCCCATTTCTTGCATCATCTCGAGATCGTATTCGGTGCGCTGACGGATGCGCTGGGCTTCGATGAGTTTTTCCTGTTTCTCGAAGTCTTCGATGGTTTCGTCCAATTCCACGCGAATGGCCCGCATGGCGCGGCGCAGCTTGTCGGCGGGCGTGACGAACTGTTTGGCCGGATAGAACGTGTAGCTCTCGATCTGGCTGAGACCGTGGCCCGTGAGGGGATCGATGACGGTGATCCGGTCGATCTCATCCCCGAAAAACTCGACGCGGATGGCCTCGCTGTCCAGGTAGGCGGGGAATACCTCCACGACGTCACCTCGGACGCGAAAACGGCCGCGGGCGAAATCCAGGTCATTCCGCTCGTAGAGGATGTCCACGATCTTGGTGAGAAAAGCATCGCGATCCATGGATTGACCGGTTTTCACCGCCAGTGTCATGCCCTCGTAATCCTCGGGCGAGCCCAAGCCGTAGATGCAGGAAACGCTCGCGATGACGATGACGTCCTCGCGGGTGAGCAGTGAGCCCATGGCCGACAGGCGCATGCGTTCGATCTCGTCGTTGATGGAGGAATCCTTCTCGATGTAGGTATCGGTGCGCGGGATATAGGCCTCGGGCTGATAGTAATCGAAGTAGCTGACAAAGTAATCGACCACGTTGTGGGGAAAAAAGTTTTTGAACTCCGAGTAGAGCTGAGCGGCCAGGGTCTTGTTGTGCGACATGATCAGCGTGGGTTTGCCGATCTGGGCCAGCACGTTGGCCATGGTGAAGGTCTTGCCGGATCCGGTGACACCGAGGAGGGTCTGGTGGCCATTGCCGGCCCGGATGGACTTGATCAGTTTCTCGATGGCCTGGCCCTGGTCACCCGCAGGGGCATAGTCGCTGACCAGTTGAAAGGCACTCATGGATGATGAGGGTGATCGATGGTGAGGATTGGGGGGCGAACCGCAACGGTGGAGAGAGCAGTCGTCGAGAGAACGTGGCGGTTGGTTTGATTTGAAAACGGAAGCCTGACCTGGGAAGGGTCAGTGACTCTCACCGCTGGCGCTGTCCAGGGCAAGGGCGGCGGCCCCGATGATCCCGGCTTCGTTGCGAAACTGTGCGGGGACGATCTTGAGGATTTTGGTGAAAGACGGGTCCATTTGCCGGTCCAGGATTTCCTTGAGGGGGCGGAAGAGAACGTCTCCCGCGTCGGCGATGCCGCCGCCGATGACCAGGCAGTCCAGGTTGAGCACCCAGAGGACATTGGAGAGGGCGATGGCGAGCTGTTCGCCGACCTCGCGCCAGATGGCCAGGGCGATGGGGTCGCCATCTTGAGCCCGACGGGCGGTCTGATCGGGGGTGGCTTCCGTCTCGACGAGCGCTTGGCCGGCTTCCTCGTAACGCGTCAGCGCCAACTGGGTGATGGCCCGGTTGCCCACATAGCGTTCGATGGCTCCCAGGTTGCCATGTCCGCCTACGCGTCCGCGGTAGTCGATGCTGATCTGGCCGATCTCTCCGGCGCCGTTGGAGGCGCCGCGGTAGAGCCGGCCACCGAGGACGAGGCCGCCGCCGACCCCCGTGCCCAGGGTGATGGCTAACAAGTGGTCGCGTCCGTGCCCGGCCCCGTAGCGCCACTCGGCGTAGGTCATGGCATTGGCGTCGTTGTCGACAGCCACGGGAAGCTTCACCAGGGGTTGAAGGGCCTCCTTGAGATTGTAGCCGTTCCAGCCCTCGACGTTGGTGAGGGCGTTTACCTGACCGGTGTCCCAGTTGACGAATCCGGGAAGACCGGCGCCGATGGCCGCCACGGCGGGGTGCCGTTCTCGCAGATGGGTGATGTTCTTGACGATCTCCGGCAAGAGAGCTTCGGGGCCGGGGTAGGCGCGGGTGGGAATGGGCGGGGCCTTTTCCAGCAAGCGTTCGCCCTGACAGACGCCGATCTTGATGGAAGTGCCGCCGAAATCGATGCCGAGAGCGGGGAGAAGGGCTTGATCCATCCCTGCCCCCTCCATGGAAATGGCGGGTGGCGCAAGCCGAAATCACTCAGAGGCGGTCGGGACTCGCGGCGCTCGCGCGTTCCAGGCGTTCCATGATGGCCCGGCCGATCCCGCGGCGGGGAACGGATTCGGCGATGATCTGGTCCACGCCTAACTGATCGAGCTGGCGCATGAGAAAGAAGAGACGGACGGCGGCCTCGGGGAGCTTTCCCGAACCCGGACTGAGGACGGCGACCTCCTCGAAGGGAGCCAGATCGAGATAGCCGTCGCCGGGCTCTCCGCGGAAGCTCAGGAGGGCGTAGCGCTTGCCGGGTTCCGTTTTGAAGTCCTCGGAGTCCTCCAGGAGGCGCAGCGGCGTGCGGGGCGCGTAGTGGCTATCGGTTTGTCCGGGCGCCTCGATGGCGGCGCCCGCGTGTCCGGACCCGTCTTTGTCCTTGGCTTTGGGGATCTTGCCGAATGGCTTGAGATCCTCGGCGGTGACCGGGCCGTGGCGCAGGATGTGGATCCAGGGCTTGGGGCGGCCGGAGACCTCCAGCTTGATGATGGTCGATTCGACCCCCGAGGCACAGGCGCCCCCGTCGAGGATCAGGGGCACGCGGCCGTTCAGTTCCTCGAGAGCGGCCGAGGCCGAGGTGGGGCTGATGCGGCCGAACCGGTTGGCGCTGGGCGCCGCGAGAGGGCGGCCGAGTTCGTGCAGCACTTTCTTGAAAACGGGGTGGGCGCTCATGCGCACCGCCACCGTGGGCAGGCCGGCGGTGACGGCCTCGCTCACTTCCGGACGTTTCGGCAGGATGAATGTCAGGGGACCCGGCCAGAATGCCTGGATCAGCTGGCGCAAGGGTTTTTCTAGGTCCTCGTCCACCACGGCGACCTGGGGAAGTTGATCCCGATTGGGGAGGTGGATGATGAGGGGATCGAAGGCGGGCCGATCCTTGGCGGCGAAGATTTGAGCCACTGCTTCCGGTGAACGGATGTCGCCGGCCAGGCCGTAAACCGTCTCGGTGGGCAGGACCACGATGTCTCCCTGGTCCAGAACTCTGACGGCTTCACGAACGCTCTCGCGAAGGACATCCGAGGGATCGGTGGGGAGGACGCGGGTTTCCATGGATTCAGTGAGGAAGGCTGAGGAGGGTAGAAAGAGAAGATATAAGAGTGACAGATCGGAAAAAGTCCCTCACTGTGGTTCTCGCGCGTGGCCGGTCAAACCGATTCTCTCGCGCTTCCCGCCACATGAATTTCACTGAACACACGGCTCCCATCGTCGAGACGGGTCCGACCAATGTCGTCCTGGTCGGGATGATGGGTTGTGGGAAGACGGCCATCGGGAGGAAACTGGCGGAGAGTTTGAAACTAACATTTGTGGACACGGACTCCCTGGTTGTGGAGGAAGCCGGCCGGTCGATTCCGGAGATTTTCACGGATGAGAGAGAATTTGGGTTTCGGCGCCGCGAGCGGCGGATCCTCGAACGCCTTCGGAGTGTCCATCACCAGGTGATCGCCACGGGCGGCGGAGCGGTGATCGCCGCGGAGAACCGGCGAATTCTACGTTCTCTGGGCTACGTGGTCTGGTTGACCGCCTCGCTCGAAACCTTGTTGTTTCGGATATCCCAGAATCAGGAGCGGCCGCTCATGCAGACACGCGACCCGCGCCGGCGGCTGAGCGAGCTGATGGAGCAGCGGGCAGAATTCTACAAGGAGGTGGCTCACATCATGGTCGACACCACCGAACTGACGATGGACGAGACCGTGCACGGTCTGGTGGAGAGCATCAACTATCACTTCGGTTGTCGGTTGTGACTGCGGATTCGTCGCCGCCGCCCACCTTGCCGCCGCCGCCCGAGGCCCTGAAGAAGAACCTCCGGAAGCTGGCGGAGCAGCTGGGCTTTGCGGAGTGCCGTGTGGCCGCGGCGAATCCCGCGCCGCACGGGGACCGTTTTCGCCAGTGGGTGGCCGATGCCTGTTACGGGGACATGGCCTGGCTGGCCAAGGGCGTGGAGCGCCGGATCGATCCGGGCGCCGTCCTTCCGGGAGCACGGTCAGTGATCGTCCTGGCGATGAACTACTTTCAAGGAGAACGTCCCGAGGGAAAGGCCAAACGGCCCGGGTGTTTCGCCCGCTATGCCTGGGGCGATGACTATCATGATCTCATCGAAGATAAGCTGCGGGATCTTGGGGCATATCTGGAAGATGTCGGCGCTCGGCAGCGAGTTTATGTCGATACGGGCCCCGTACTGGAACGTGATTTCGCGACGGAATCGGGGATTGGCTGGAATGGCAAGAGCACGGTGCAGATTCATCGCGGTTTGGGGACCTGGTTTTTTCTCGCGGTCATTCTGACCGACCTGGAGTTGCCTCCCGATGCGCGGCAAGCACCGCATTGCGGGTCCTGTGTGCGCTGCATGGAGGCCTGTCCGACCGGAGCGATCACGGCGAGTCACCGGCTGGATGCCCGCCGCTGTCTCTCCTATCTCACCATCGAGCATCGCGGGCCCATTCCCCTGGAGTGGCGGGAGGCCATGGGGGATCGCGTGTTCGGCTGTGACGACTGCCTGGCGGTCTGTCCCTGGAACCGTTTCGCCACCGCCAGCGCCGAGGCGAGTTTCCAGGCTCGGTCTTTTGTGAACGACTGGGAACTGCGAGATTTCTTGGGACTCGACGAAGAGGGTTTCCGGGAACTGTTCCGCAAATCGCCCATCAAGCGGACGAAGCGCCCCGGGTTTTTGCGCAATGTTTGCGTGGCCTTGGGTAACGTGGGAACGGCGGAAGATTTGCCGGCCCTGAGACGGGCAGCGGCCGATGAGGAGGCATTGATCGTGGAACACGCCGCCTGGGCGGTGGAACGGATCGAGGAACGGATCGAGGAACGATTGCGGGTCGGCGCGGAGATCTGAGGGTTTTCAGGCTTGGGTTGATCTTGTTCCCCTGCGTAGGATCCCTTTCCATGATCAAGCTATCGAGCTGTCTTTCCCTGGGTGCGGTCGCTCTGCTATCGGCGGCACCCGTCAAGACCAATGTGGTCGTGATGATGTCCGACGATATGGGCTATTCGGACATCGGCTGTTATGGCAGCGAGGTGGAAACGCCTCATTTGGACGCCATGGCGGCGGGAGGCCTTCGGTTCACTCAGTTTTACAACACGGCGCGTTGTTGCCCCACTCGGGCGGCCTTGCTCACGGGGCTTTATTCGCACCAGGCCGGCGTGGGCTGGATGATGAACGATTCTGGTCACGCGGGTTATCGTGGGGATTTGAACCGCCGCTGCGTCACGATCGCCGAGGCATTGAAGCCGGCCGGATACCGGACCTACATGTCGGGAAAGTGGCACGTGACCAAGCATACGAAACCCGAGGGGCCCAGTCACAATTGGCCTCGCCAGCGGGGCTTCGATCGCTTCTACGGCACCATCCATGGTGCGGGCAGTTTTTACGATCCCAATTCGCTGATGCGAGACAACACGATGATTTCACCCCATGCCGACCCCGAATACAGGCCGGAAGTGTATTATTATACCGATGCCATCAGCGACCATGCGGTGCGGTTCATCCGGGAGCATGACCGCGATCATGGCGAAGCGCCGTTCTTTCTCTATGTCTCTTACACAGCGGCGCATTGGCCAATGCATGCTCTGGAGAAGGACATCGCGAAGTACAAGGGTGTCTATGACGAGGGTTATGCCGCCGTTCGCCAGAGACGCTTTGAGAAAATGAAAACCCTGGGAGTGATCGCTCCGGATGCCGAGCTTTCACCGGCCTCGGGAAAATGGGAGGACATGAAATATCAGGCCTGGGACATCCGCAACATGGAGGTCTACGCGGCGATGATCGACAACATGGATCAGGGGATCGGGCGCATCGTGCAGTCCTTGAAAGATACCGGGGAGTATGAGGACACCCTGCTGCTCTTTTTTCAGGACAACGGAGGGTGCGCCGAGGGCTATGGGCGCCGTCCGGGGAAGATCGATGGCGACTGGCCGCGGAGAGCCGGGTTACCCACCTTGGAGCCCTTGGCCGACGAATACTTGCAGCCCGACATGCAGCCCAAACAGACCCGCGATGGCTGGCCCGTCCTGACGGGCCCTGGCGTCATGGCGGGCCCCGCGGACACCTACATCGGCTATGGCCGCGAGTGGGCCAACGTCTCCAACGCGCCTTTTCGGGAGTACAAGCACTGGGTGCACGAAGGTGGGATCTCTTCGCCTCTCATCGCTCACTGGCCGGCCGGAATCTCGCGGCGGGGCGAACTCGAGCAGCAGCCGGGGCATTTGATCGATATCATGGCGACCTGCATGGATGTGGGTGAGGCGCGCTATCCCAAGCGACGTGACGGGGAGCGCATCCAACCGATGGAGGGCGTGAGTCTGGTGCCGGCGTTCAAGGGTGAAACCATGGCGCGCGAGGAACCCTTGTTCTGGGAACACGAGGGAAACCGGGCGATTCGCATGGGCGATTGGAAACTGGTCTCCAAGCGAGCCGGGGGCGGCGCGTGGGAGCTCTATCGGATCGACCAGGACCGTTCGGAGTTGCTCGATCTGGCGGCCAAGTATCCCGATCGGGCCCAGGCCATGGGGGCGCGCTGGCACATGTGGGCACTGCGAGCGAATGTTTTTCCTCTGGCGCCGTACTATGGAAATCGGAGTCGTTGAGTTGAGCGGCGTTGACCGCTACGGGTCCGCCGCTCGCGGGCGTGGTGCGGCGGCGCCCAATTGGCGGTCGGGTGTCCGTAGGGGGTGTCATGTCAGAAAATCGGGAATTGATTCCGCTTCCGCGGAATCGTAGTGTCACGGGATCGCCCCATTCCCCCACAGGTTATGAAAATTAAACTAATTATGGTAATCGGTGCTTGCGTCTCGATGACCACCGCCACTTTGCGAGCGGAACTTCGGGTTTCCGAATTTCTCGCCGTCAACCTGAATGCTTTCGAAGACGAGGAACTCAATTCCCCGGACTGGATCGAGATTGAAAACACAGGAGACACGGTGGTCGAGCTGGAGGGCTACCACCTAACCGATGACGCCGACAATCTCGACAAATGGCGTTTCCCCGCGGGCCTGTCGGTAAAGCCCGGGGCGCAGATCGTGGTCTGGGCCTCAGAGAAGGACCGGCACACGCCTTTGACCATCTTTCAAGCTTCCGACCCGGTCAAACCGACCCACACCAACTTTCGTCTGGACGCTAGAGGCGAGTATTTGGCCTTGATCGCGCCGGATGGCGAAACGGTGATCCATGAATACGCCGACACCTATCCCCGTCAGGTGGGCAACGTTTCCTACGGCATCGATGAGAATGGCGAACTCGGCTATTTCAAGGAGCCGTCCCAGGGTGCCCCGAATGGTCTGAGCGTGCCCATCGGGCCCTTTATTGTGGAGGTGATCAATGTGACCGGCCAACCGGAGATCGGGACGACAGAGTCCATGGTGATCATTGCGGAGATCGCAGAGCATGAGTTTCCCGTGGACAGCGTCACCCTCATCCACCGCTTCATGTTCGATTCCGAGATCCGCACGGCGATGGCGGACGATGGGGTGGCGCCGGATGAGACCGCAGGAGATGGTATTTACACAGCTTCATTCAATCTTGCTTCCATCTTTGGCTCTCAGGTCGAGCCGGGCGAGATGATCCGGTGGCGGATCGAGGCGGAGGATGATCAGGGTAATGTCGTGCAAGACCCCCTCTATCACGATGAGGACGACGCGGCCCAGTATCATGGCACGGTGGCTCAGGATCCCTCATTGGAATCTTCCAATCTCGACGTCTTTCACTGGTTCATCGAACGCCCATCCGCTGCGGACAACGACAACGGCACCAAGGCCAGCGTCTATTTTCTCGGGGAATTCTACGACAACATTCACGTCGATATCCACGGGCAAAGCACGCGAGGATTTCCCAAGAAGAGCTGGGACTTTGATTTCAATGTCGGGCATCGCTTCAATTACGCGGAGGGCGAGAAGCGGGTGAAGGACATCAACATGCTCACCAACTGGGCCGACAAGGCCAAGGTGCGCAACACGATGGCCTACGAGATGTATGGGATCGGAGGCGTAGGCGGCCACTGGGCGTTCCCGGTCCGGATCCAGCAGAATGGCGAGTTCCTCGGCACCTGGGACATGGTGGAGGACGGCGATGAGATCTGGACCGAACGCGTTGGGTTGGATCCCCGTGGCGTGGTCTACAAGATGTACAACCGCCTCGACGCGATCGGCAGCAGCGATCCCTTTTCGAGCAACGGCGCCGAAAAGAAGACCCGACGCTTCGAGGATAAGGATGATGTGCAGGAACTCATTGACGGGGTCGTGAGGGGGTCGACCAGCGAGAAGATCGACTATATCTACGACAACGTGGATATCGCCAGCATGGTGAATTGTCTGGTCATGAATTCGGTGGTCAACAACACGGATTACGGTCACAAAAACTATTATGTCTATCGGGACACCGAGGGAACGGGGGAGTGGACAGAGCTTCCCTGGGACGTGGATCTCTCCCTGGGCCGCCGCTGGATCAGTTCGCACAATTATTTCTACGATCCTATTCAGACGACCCATTCGCCGATTGAAGGCCATGTTCACCGCAATCGCTTGGCGGAACTTTTCATGTCGAACAGCACCTTCAACGACATGATTTACCGACGTCTTCGGACCATGTATGATCATTTCTACGGCCCTCCGGGCGGTGAGCCCAAGAGTGATTACCTGCTGCGCCGTCTGGATGAACTGGTGGAGCTGATAGATCCCGAGGGCGTGGTCTCCGATGCGGACCTCGACTACGAGGCGGGCTTGCGCGACATGGAAGCAAAGTTCAATCAAAGCAATGGCTGGGATAACAAAGACACCATGCGGGAGGCCGTGGCGCGTATTCGCGACGAATACATTCCGGGTCGGCGCGATTATGTCTACGGTTTACCGAAACTGCCGCGCGAGCAGAAGCCCTGGAGCGAGTTCAGGTTGCGCGTCAAGGAAGTCGTCTTTTCTCCCGACTCGGGCAACCAGGGCGAGGAGTATCTGGTGATCAAGAACGAAACGGGTGAACTGGTCGACCTTTCCAATTTTCAGGTGACGGGTGCCATCGAGCACACGATCAAGCCCGGAACAGTCCTTCCCTCGGGCTCGATCTTTTCGCCCGAGCAGGGCGATCTCTATCTTGTGCGGGATGCGCGCGCTTTCCGGGCACGGTCCGAAAGCCCGAAAGGGGGCGAACGGCTCTTCGTGCAAGGAAATTACAGCGGCCAGCTCTCGTCGCAGGGCGAGACCATTCAGATCCTTGATCCTGACGGAAACGTCATCGCTGAGCACACCTACGAGGGCGATCCGAGCCCCGCGCAGCAGTTTTTGCGGATCACCGAGCTGATGTACAACCCGGTGGATCCGGAAGAAGGGAGTCCTCACCAGTCGCGCGATTTCGAGTATGTCGAACTGACGAACACCGGAGACTCGCCGCTTGACCTGACCGGGGTGGCCTTCGCGGACGGCATCGAATTCGCCTTTGAGGAGGGTACGATGCTGGAGCCGGGAGCGGTGGTCCTGCTGGTCAGCGACCGGGAAGCTTTCGAGAGCCGTTACGGAGCGGGCATGAACATTCTCGGTGAGTATCGGGCCAACCTCGGCAATTCGGGAGAGCGGCTGGCTCTTCGCGACGCGCACGATGAAAACGTGATCGCCTTCCGTTACGACCAGGAATGGTTCGCCGAGGCGGATCAGAATGGTCACTCCCTGGAAGTGGCCGATGTCGGTCAGGCCCTTGATCAGTATGACCTGGCGGAGGGATGGCGGGCGAGTTTGGCCGTCAACGGCACGCCGGGTTCGCTCGATGGCGGCCCGGTGGATCCCCAGCCCACTGGTATGACTTACGCCACCTGGCAGGCCGAACACTTCACGGCCGACGAACTGACGGACCCCACGACCAGTGGACCGGAAGCCGATGCCAATGGAGATGGGATCGTCAATTTGCTGGCTTACGCTTTCGCCTTTGGCCCGCACGACACCCCGGTGCTGCCGCGGGTCGTGCGCGATTCCGAGGAGGCCTTCGCGGTGTCCTTCGTTCAGCAGATGGAATCCGAGGATTTGCTTTATCGCGTGGAAGCCAGCGAGAATTTCATCTCCTGGGAAGAAGTCGGGGAAGGGGATCTCGAGCCCACGCCGATCGAGGGTAATGCCCAGCGAGTGACCATCAAGACCGCCCCGCAGATGGAGACGAAGGGTCATTACGTGAGGGTTGCGGTTGAGCTGAAGCCCTAATGGGTTCAGCGTCGGGGGTGGATTATCTCGAGAAAGCGCGGCGAGTGATCGCCATGGAGATCGGCGAGCTTCAGCGCTTGTCGGATCGCCTGTCCGAGCCCTTTTGCCGGGCGGTCGATGCCCTCAAAGAAGCGATCGAACGCCAGCGCAAGGTGGTGGTGGTCGGCGTGGGAAAATCCGGAAACATTGGGCACAAGATCGCCGCGACGCTCAACAGCACCGGGGCCACTGCCGTGGTGCTGCATTCGCAGAACGCGCTCCATGGCGACTTGGGTCTGGTGAAGCCGGGGGACGTTGTCTTGGCAATGAGTCAGAGTGGAGAGACTCGAGAGCTTCTGGATCTCCTGCCGTATCTGAGGCGATTCGATGTGACGATCGTGGGGATCACGGGCAAGCCGAATTCCTTCCTGGCGCAGCACAGTGACATCGTGCTCGACAGCTCCGTTCAGCGCGAGGCCTGTCCCCTCAATCTGGCGCCGACCTCGAGCAGCACGGCCATGCTCGTTCTGGGTGATGCGCTGGCCATGGTCTTGCTGGAAGCCCGTGGCTTTCGCAGCGAAGACTTTGCGGAGCTGCATCCGAGCGGCCACCTGGGCCAGATTCTTCTTACCCGCATCCGTGATGTGATGCGACCGATGGATGATCTCGCGGTCGTTCGGCCGGACACGCCGGTGCGGGAGGCCTTGCGTCTCATGACCACTCATCGCACGGGAGCTGCCATTGTGACGGAAGTCTCCGGCGCCCTGGCCGGCGTGTTCACGCACGGAGATTTCGTGAGGGCTTTTCAGTCGGGCGGTGTGTCCGCGGAAATGCCGGTCAGCGCGCACATGACGCGAGACCCGGTATCGATTGAGGGACAGAAACTGGCCACCGAGGCCCTGCAGGTTTTGGGCAAGCACCGCATCGACGATCTCATCGTGGTGGATGCGGAGGGCAAGCCAATCGGTTTGCTAGACACCCAGGACCTCAGCCGGAGGAGGCTGGTGTGAGTGAGACGGGGAGTTTCCCGCTGGAGGGAGACCAAAGAAAAAACGCCCATCATCGTGGAGGACACCATCCATATCAAAGGCTTGCAGGCATCCGTTAGGATCGGTGTCACGGAAGCCGAACGTTCCCGCTGGCAAACCCTGGAGGTGGATGCCGAGGTGGTGCCCAGCGGAGGCTTCACGGGTCTGGATGACCAATTGGAGAAGACGGTGAACTACGCGCAACTGAGCCTGGACTTGCGCGACGTGGCCGCCGCCCGTCCTCGTCAGCTGCTCGAGACGCTCATCGAGGAATTGGCCGACCATGTCCTGGCGAATTACCCGGTGGTTGAAGTGAGATTGGCGCTGCGGAAATTCATCGTTCCGGGCACGCAATGGGTTGGGGTGTCGATCGTGCGCCAGCGAACCGCCGAAACCTAGTGTAGTCCGCCCTACAGATAATCCATTTTAAGCTTGCACTCAAGTCGGAGAGTGTTAGTTTAATGGAAATGAGAACTGCTGTGCCGATCAACCTTGAAGCAAGCCTGCGAAACAAGCTCCTGCGTTTCAGCAAGGCGTCCAATGTTTCTCTGAAATTGAGGGTCTTCAGCAGAATCTGTGGGTGAAATTCCGGATTTGCTCTGGGAACGCTTGCGCCGGGGCTGCCCCTGGTAGGGCTCAGCCCATGAAACAAGTAGTTTCAGCAGTTCTGGGGTCCAGGGGCAGCGGGACCCGGCGTCCAGCGTTCCCAGAGCAAATCCGGAATTTCACCCACAGATTCTGCTGAAGACCCATAATTTGTTGCTGGTCAGGATTCTAGGTGAATCGCGCCGCCTGGGCACCCACAGATTCTGCTGAAGAGGCGAAATTGAGAGTTCGTTCCAAGATCGTGCTTCTCGCCAGCGAGGGGATGACCAATAAGCGGATCGCGGAAGAACTTGGATTGGACGAACCACAGGTGGGCCGCTGGCGAAAGAGGTTCGCAGAGATGGGGCTGGCGGGAATCGAGAAGGACAAGACCCGGCCTGGACGTATCAAAGCTTTGCCGAAGAGCAAGGAAAGTGAGATCATTCGGATGACGTTGGAGGAGACGCCCAAAGGATGTACTCACTGGAGTCGATCGCTGATGGCCGCTGAAGTTGGCGTCAGTGAGTCCACGGTAGGACGGATCTGGGCACGCAACGGAATCACAAGCCACACCGGGTGAGGACGTTTAAGCTTTCGAACGACAAGCTATTTGAAGAGAAGCTCGAGGACATCGTTGGGTTATACCTGGTGCCGCCAGAGCACGCAGTGGTCCTTTACCCCATAGTTTCATAAATCGGGGCAAGAATCCCAAGAAAATAGTGGCAGGGGCCTTTGGGATAAGGTTGATTTGGAATCTACCAAAACACCAAACACTTCAACCCAAAAGCCACCTACAGTGAGAGTAGCACGACGTACGATTAATGCAAAGTCCAGAACGATTCCGGCGATCAAATTTGAAGATCAAGAACTGACCTCTTTCGGCGGTCTCGTTATCTTTCAGAAGCTCTTTCAGAAGCTCTTTCAGAAGCTCTTTCAGAAGCTCTTTCAGAAGCTCTTTCAGAAGCTCTTTCAGAAGCTCTTTCAGAAGCTCTTTCAGGAATTGGATCTGGAGGGGAAGCTTCAGCAGTGCTTTGATCCACTGGATCGGCGCATGTCCCGCTTCTACAAGTTCCACAAGGTTTTCATGTGTCTTATCGTGCATCTTATACTGGGCTACCGGATGCTTCGCGATTTGGACTACTACCGAGATGATCCCCTTGTACGACAGGTTTTGGGGATGCACCAATTGCCCAGTGTCCCAACGATGAGCCGGATGTTGGGAGAGGTCGATTGTCAAAGCCTTGAGAGGATGAGGGAGATGAATCATTTCGTTTGCCTGTCGCGACTTCAGGAGGAGGGAATCAAACGCATCACGCTTGATTTGGACGGAAGCGTGCAGAGCACGAGTCGCCATGCGGAAGGGACGGCTGTGGGATTTAACAAGAATAAAAAAGGCGAGCGCAGTTATTATCCGCTGCTCGCGACGATCTCCCAAACCGGACAGATTCTCGATTACCTTCATCGAAGTGGCAACGTCCATGACTCCAATGGCGCGGTGGAATTTCTTCGCTACTGCGTGGAGAAGATTCGCAAGGTGCTGCCTGATGTGCAGATCGAGTTGCGCGCCGACAGCGCGTTTTTCAGCGATCAGATGGTTTCAGAGGCAAAGACTCTTGGCCTGGAATATACGTTCTCGGTGCCTTTCGAGCGGCTCGTGGAACTCAAGGGCATCATCGGGAAGCGCCGTCGCTGGTCCCGAACCCGAGGCGGAGAGGGAAAAACTCATCACTTCGAAATCCGCTGGAAGCCAAAAAGTTGGGCGCGCAAAGCGGGCATTTTGTGCATTCGAACCATGAGGCGCACTCAGCGCAAAGGACCGCTCCAACTGGATCTTTTCGAACCAGTCGAGGAGAACTATGAATGCGAGGCGATCATCACCAACAAGACAAACACGGCCGCTCATGTGGTGAAATTTCATGAAGAGCGTGGCTCTCAGGAGAAGATTTTTGGCGAAGCCAAGAGCCAGGCCCAGATGGACTATATTCCGGCCAAGCGACGTGCCGCCAACGAAGCTTTCCTTTTGGCCAGTATCCTCACCCACAATCTCACACGCGAAATGCAGATGCGATCTGCGGAGCGGTCACGCAAATCGTCCCCCAAAAGGGCTGCGGAGTGGATCTTTGAAGGACTCGGCACGATTCGCCGCAAAATCATCCAGCGTGCCGGACGCCTGACTCGCCCTCGAGGTCGACTCACATTGACACTCGGAGACAATCAGGCCGTCGAAGAAGAAATCGCCTACTACATGATGGCCTGACTGGCCATTTTATGAAACGCTGGGGGAAACTGACCACCGAACTGATCGATCTGAGCATTGAACTATCCATATCCAAGGCGAAGATCGCTCTATTACGCAGTCAGACAGACACGCCAGGCAAAGAGAAACCGGTCTGAGAACTTCCCACTCACGAGGGTCTGTGGAAGTCTACTTTAAAGAGG
>CBDBEZ010000089.1:0-45111 GCA_965204485.1 Verrucomicrobiales bacterium | reverse complement strand
CTTGCCGCGAGTCCGAGAAGGCGATGGGATAGTTACCGGGAGCGGCCACACCGTTGGCTTCGGGTCCGCGCCACTGAGGCCAGCGGAGGTCATTGGCAGGGGCGGAAATGACGCCGATTCCGCCGAGGAGGCAGAGGGTCCACAGGGAGCAAGCATTTTTCATGAGGCTGAGCCTGCCACGGGAGCGATCGGCGTGCAATGGAACAAGGATGGACGGAGGAGCGATTCCTTGTTCCAGGGCCTCCCCCGCAGGATTTCCCTTGGAATTCTCAAAACTCTCCCTATGCTTGGCATTCATAAACTGTTGTCAGAGCTTAAGTAAGTAATTGTTATCAGAACCGTCATTTTTCGTCTTGGGCTCCGGTTTTGAAGTCCTGACGATGGCCACCCCGGCCGGCATCGTGATTGTCGGTTGTCTGGTGCTTCTGTCGACCTTTAGTTGGTCGGTGATGCTCTCCAAGCTGTTCATGCTTAGAAAGATGCGCAAGCAATCGGAGCATTTTATCATGATGTTCCGGGGCCAGGGACATCCCCTGGAACTCCACGAACTGGGCAATCGCTTTCCCTACGCGCCTCCCTCTCACGTCTACCGCATGGCCTGTGCGGAGCTTTCCCATTTCCTCTCCAAGGCCCTGGAACGGCACGGGGCGCAGGTGACCGGATTTCCCCTGGAGTCGAAGGTTTCGCCCTCCCAGATGGAGGCTGTCAACGCGGCCATCGATCGAGCCGTGGGTGAAGCCACGGTGCGAATTGAAGACAAGACTGCCATCCTGGCCACGGCGGTGAGCGGGGCACCGTTCTTGGGTTTGTTGGGGACGGTGTGGGGTGTCATGGACACCTTCAGCGCCGTCGCTCGGGACTCGGGAGTGGCCAATCTTCAATCGATGGCGCCCGGTGTTTCCTCCGCCCTGGTCACGACGGTGGTGGGCCTGCTGGTGGCCATCCCGGCGATGTTCGGATACAACTTCATCGTCAACCGGATTCGGGTGATGTCGATCCGCCTGGACAATTTCACCGCGGAGTTGCAGTCGGTCTTCGCCAAGCGCTTTCTCGCCGATCTCCCGGTTCAGGAAGCGAGCATGAGTTCTCGTCCCTACGCCATTGCGGACGAGGAGGTCGAAGGTGCCGATGATGTCGACGAGTCCTCTGGCGATGAAGACAGGGCGGAGCATGCGCCGGAAGAAGAGATCAGACAGGTCAAGATCCGCGCGGTGGATCCAGCGGAGCGTGAAGAGCGAGTGACCGGGGCGGAAGGGGGGCGTCCCTTTGGCGACCCCTTTCAAGCCAGGGAACCCAAGCCGAAGGCCGGCGGATGGCGGGGTCGACAAGCCGAGTGAACCCGGCGATTTTGCGCGGTGAGTGCCATGAGCCCGTCATGCGGAAAATGCGATTGAAGGAAGTAAGGGAGTCAACCAGGCGAATCAGATCATGAGAAGAAGTCGACGACAGGGACGCGCGCGCATGACGACCTTGGCGGAATTGAACGTCACGCCAATGCTCGATTTGGCGTTTGTCCTGCTCATTATCTTCATGATCACGGCACCTCTCCTGGCGAGCCGAGTGGACTTGGTCATCCCCACCACGCGCGCCCAGCGTGACGCGGTGGCTCCCGAGGACACGATGATCATCGACATGAATCAGGCCGGTGACTTGGAGATTGAAGGCCAAGTGATGACGGTTGAAGAAGTGGAAAACCGGGTGGCTCGAGCGCTCGGTGATGGACGCGGGGGGCTTGGCGTGTTGATTCGGGCGGACGAGAACCTCACGCTGGCCGTCGTCATGCCGGTGTTGGATCTTCTCAAGGGTCTTGGCATGGTGGACGTGGGTTTCATGGCGCGCTCGCAATCGTAAGCCGGACGACGAGGGCGACTGATCCGAGTCATTCATTCCTTTTTTTGATGATGAGAGAACAAGGTGCCAGCGGTTACGCGATTTTCTTCTTGGTTTTTCTGCTCCACGGAGGCGTAGTGGCATGGTTTTTCATGGGGCCGTCTGGATGCCAGCAGAGCGTCGCGTCGCCTGCTTCAGCGGCGGCCTTGCCGGTTTCCGGAGACGATCCGTTGCGGGAGGCGATTTCCCTGAATCTCGCTCTCTCGGATCGGGTGGCGGTGAATCTTGAGCCTAACCAAACGGTTGAGGATCCCCCACGCGGTGAAGTGGAGGCAGCGGTGGCGGCCGTCGTGAATCCAGATGATCCCGAGAGCCGTCTCGTCCTGCCCGAAGTGGAAGAGGCACGGAAACGGGCCGAGGAAGCGGAGCGGCAGCGCCAGTTGGCGTTGGAACGGGAGAGGGAACGGCAGCGGAAGGCCAGGGAAGAAGCGGAACGCCACAAGGCTCGAGAAGCCGAACTCGCTCGAAAGCGCGCGGAGGAAGCGGAGCGGCAGCTGGCGCAGGAAAAAGAAGAGGAGCGCGCGAGGAAAGCGGCGGAAGAGGTTGCGCGGCAGCGAGCTCGGGAAGCCGAACTGGAACGGAAACGGGCCGAGGAGGATGAACGTCAGAGGCAGTTGGCACTGGCACAGGAAAAGGAACGCGAGGGGAAAGCGAAAGAAGAGGCGGATCGCCAGAATGCCCTGGAGGCCGAACAGGAACAGGAACGGGAGCGGCAGCGGCAGTTGGCGATTCAGCGAGAGCGCGAGCGGAAAATCGAGGAAGCAGAGCGAAAGCGGTCGGAAGAGGCCGAGCGGAAACGACGTCTCGCCTTGCAACGTGAAAAGGAACGGCGCGAACTGGAGGCTGAGCGTCGTCGTCAGCTGACGGAGGCGCAGCGCGTCGAGAAGGCGCGTGTCGTGAACGAATCCGGGGCCCGGCAGGCGGTGACACCGGAGGTGGTCCGACCGAACGTCGTCGGGGGCGATGGAGACAGCGAAAGTGAAGGGGCCGCTTCGGCAGCTGAAGGTGCGGCCGGGGCGAGCGGCGGAGAGGGACGAGCGGAGGGGTCGGGACCCGTCGATATGGGAGTGTTTCGGGCGACGGTCCAGAAGATGATCCAGAGTCGCTGGAGCGTACCGCGCGGGATCGCGGTGAAGAATTCTCCCGAAGTGCTGGTACGGATCAATCGGGCAGGGCGAGTCACCTTTACCCGCAACAACCGCAGTTCGGGAATACCGGACGTGGATCGCTCGGCGATCAACGCGGTGCGCATGGGTTCAAAGCTGATTCCCTTGCCCGAGGGTTATCAGGGAGACGAGTATGAATTCTCGGTGAAGTTCCAAATCGACTGACAAGACGCGAATTGAAGATGACAAAGCACACGAAAAGGAGCTGGCTCGTTGGATCCTTGGCGGCCGCGGCGGCTGTCATGGGAGGCGGTCTGGCGGAAGGCCAGGATGAGATTATTGTCAGGGGATCCAGTCGTTTCGCCCTGGCCTTGAAACCTCTCGGAGGTTCGGCGAGAGAGCGAATGGCTGGAGAATTGCGGCGGATGCTCGAGGATTCCGGCTACTTCAAGCTAGGGCCCCAGAGCGCGGAGGCCTTCGTGGTGAGCGGCGGCAGTGGGGGAACTCAGGTAGACGGCGTGCTGGAGGGGTCGCAGGGTCAAGAACTCTTCCGGCGCCGCTATCGCAGCGCCAATTTTCGCACCAATGTGGCGCGTCTGGCCGACGATATCATCGAAGCGGTTTCGGGAGTACCCGGAATCAACGCGACGACCTTTGTCTTCGTGGGAAGGAGTCGCGGGAAAAAGGAGATCTTTCGATGCAACGGGGACGGCTCCGGAGTTCTTCAATTGACGAGTGACCGGTCCATATCCGTGTCTCCCAGCCTGAGCCCGAAAGGCGATTACGTGGCTTACACGAGTTATGTTAGTGGGTATCCCGACATTTACACCATCAATCTGTCCAGCCGGCAACGGAGCCGGATTGTCAGTGCGCCGGGCACCAACGGAGGGGCCGCCATTTCTCCGGACGGCGGCCGCATCGCTTGCACGATGAGTTTCTCCGGAAACAAGGAACTCTACGTCATGGGTCGGAACGGGGGCCGGGCGCGAGGCTTGACCCGAACGGCGGCCAGCGAATCTTCGCCGGCATGGTCCCCCGACGGTTCGGAGATCATCTACAGCTCCGATCAGAGCGGGCGACCCCAGCTTTTTCGGATGAGCGCTTCCGGAGGGACACTGCGTCCGCTCTCCCTCGGTTTTGGGTATTGCACCGAGCCCGCCTGGTCACCGGATGGAAACCGTCTGGCCTTCACCGCTCGGGCGGGCGGTATCGTCGTCGTTCTGCACGATTTTCGCACGGGGTCCACACGGCGTTTGGCGGAGGGTGAGGATCCCTGTTGGGCGCCCGATTCGCGTCATCTGGCCTTTGCCCGCGGAGGATCGCTCTTTCGATTGAACGTGGATAGCGGGGAAGTGAAGCGTCTCCCCGTGGGGGTTTCGGGAATCAGTGAACCTTCCTGGGGACGTTGAAACCGTCCCGTTCTGGAGTGCTCCGATCGCTGGTCTGGGTGGGGTTCTTGGTGGTGATCGCTGCGGCGGCCTTCACGCGCTTTCACGGTCTGGGCATCGGGTGGGATCACGATCAAAGCGATCCGGAAGCCTTGCTCTACCGGCCTTTTCATTTGGACGAAGCCGTGCAGGGGCGAAAGCTGGGCGAGCTGCTGGACACGGGCGTCTATCACTACAATCCACGGGATCTGCATGGGCCCGGGTTGATCTACAGCACGCTGCCCTTGGCGTGGTGGCGAGGGGAAACCTCCGGAGCCACCTTATCGGACTTCACCTTGCGCGCGATTCCCGCCTTCTACGGTGTGGCCTTGTTAGTCTTGCTCGCGTTCTGGCGTCGGGAGATGGGGGGTGGCGCGCTGCTCGCGGCGGGGCTCATCTTCGCGTTGAGCCCCATCATGGTCTTTTACAGCCGTTACTACATCATGGAGGTGCCGATGGTCTTCTGGATCACGGTGGCGATGGTGGCGGCCTGGCGTTACGCTCGATCGCCGGGTTATGGCTGGGCCATCCTCTTCGGCGTGGCGGGCGGGATCACGCACGCCACCAAGGAGACGGGCGCCATTTCCTTCTTCGCCATGGCGGTGTCGGCGATCGGCGTCTGGGCCTGGCATCGGGAGTCCCTGGCGACCAACGGGCGGCATTGGAAACATCTTGGCCTGTCGTTGGCGAGCGGTCTCCTGGTCTCGATGGCCCTCTTCAGTGTGCTGTTCCGGGAACCGCAGGCGATTTTCGAGAGCATCCGAACCTACCTGCTCTACCTCGAGCGCGCCGAGGGAAGCGGGCACGAGAAGCCCTGGGATTATTACTTCCGGTTGCTCGCTTACAACCGGCAGCCCGAAGGCGGGCCCATCTGGAGCGAGGCCCTGACCTTGTTCTTCGGTGCGATCGGGTTGGTGGTGGCGTTCACGCCGGCAGTGCGCCGGGTGGGCGACGCCTTGTTTTGGAGGTGGATCGCGGTTTACACGATGATCACGGCGCTCATTTACTCGCTGATTCCCTACAAGACGCCCTGGAGCATGTTGTGCTGGGTCTTCACCCTGATGCTCTTGGCCGGTCTGGGGATTGCTTTTCTATTCAGTTTACGGCGCCCCATGAGACTGATTCCCATCCTGATAGGGTGCGTGTTGGCCTGGGGTTGTTGGAATCTCGTGGGACAGACGCGGAACAGCCTCACTCGTTTCCGTGCCGATTACCGCAATCCTTTCGTCTACGCGCATTCCCCGGCCAAGCTCATGGATCTTGTGCGGAACGTGCACGACATGGCCAGGGTTCACCCCGAGGGCAAAGCGATGCGGATCGCGATTTGTGATCCCGATGTGGCCTGGCCTTTGCCCTGGTATTTCCGTGATTTTCCCAATCTCGGCTTGTCTCAGGATCTGCCGGCAGATGCGGAACTCTTGCGCGCGCAGGACGTCATCATCGTGGCCCCTCAATTCCGGGAGGCTTTGCGGGAGGCCATTTCGGAGACCCATCAGATTGAGACTCTCTACGGTGTTCGGGACGACCTCAAGATTTTCAACTATGTCGAGAAGGGACTGTACGAGCGATTCATCGATTCGCGGGGCTGAGGAAGAAGGTGGAATGGAGTCGCGGACGCAGTGATCTGATGGCCGAGGAGATCTGGCGATTCCGGCATCATGCGATGGCCACGGCCTGGGTCGTGGGGGTGGTGGGAGAAGACCGGGAAACGGCGGCCTGGGCGGCCCGCGAGGCCTTTGCCATGGTCGATCGCCTGGAAGAAGACTTGAGCCGCTTTCAGCCGGTGTCCTACGTGAGCCAGATCGCTCGCCTGCCGCGAGGGGGACGCCTCCGGGTGAGCCAGGAAACCTATGAATGTCTCTTGTTAGCCAAGGCCGTCTGGAGCGAGACGGGCGGCGCTTTTGATATCACGGTGAGGGATGGAGCGGAAGCTTTGCCTTCCCGGCTGGAGTGGGTGTCCCGGATGGAGGGTTTCGGCTTGTACGAGGGCCATGAGATTGGCGTGCGGGCGGGGGGACTGGCGCTCGATCTCGGTGGGATCGGCAAGGGGTTTGCCATTGATGAAATCACCCGCCTCTTTCATGAGGAAGACATCGAGAACGCCCTCATCGATGCCGGGGGAAGTACCTTGTTCGGAATGGGCAACGCACCCGACTCGACCGAAGGATGGCCGGTCTCGCTGGGCGAGCGCCACGGCTTGGTGGCTCTGGCGGATCGAGCCATGAGCGCGTCAGGTTTTGAAGTGAAGGGACGGCACGTGATGGATCCGAGAACGGGTCGGCCGGTGGACACCGAACGGCAACGCGCCTGGGTGATGGCGGGATCCGCGGCCCTGGCGGATGCGCTATCAACGGCGGCCCTGGTGATGACGGAAGCGGAGATCGCCGCGCTGAGCGAGGCGCACCCGGAGATCACCATCATGGTGGCGTGAACGGGTAGCGGGTGAGGTGGCTGCACTAGCGGAGCCAATTTCCCCGGCCAGGGAAAGGGCGGTCTAAAAGAGATCGAGCCGGATGCCTTGGCCGAAGGGTTCGGACGGCCACTGGGGCTGGGGGGGCGGCGTCGGGACGAGGCGATCGTTGCCCAGCAGGGTCACGGGACCCCGGAACATGACGGGTGTGACCTCTTCCCGGGGGAGGTAGTCCCCGGTAGTTGCCGGATGCGGCTGGATCTGAATCTGCGCCATCGTGGGCATGGAGGGGAGAGGCGAATCGTCGCTCATGCCGACCACGAGATAACAACCGATGAGGAGGACCGCCGCCACGGGAGCGAAGGCCCAGCCCTGAGATTGAGGATCCGACAGATAAGTGTTGAGCCGTTCCATGAACAGGCTGAGCGAAGAGCGTTTCAAAAGTTCCTGGCGCTGACGCCGGTGAAACTCGTGAAGAAAACGGTTGAAATAACCCTCGGGCGGTGCCTCGTGGCGTTTGAGGCGGATGAGCTTTCGTGCGGTTTCTTCGTCCATGGGATTTCGAGGAGTAAAAGGGATTGCCGGGCGTTCGTCAACGTCAACGCCGAAACTCTTCCAGAAAATTTTGTAATTGTCGATGTGCATAGAACAAGCGCGATCGGACCGTGCCCTGAGAAACGCCCAAAATCTTGCTGATTTGCGCATGGGGAACTCCTTGAATGTCGAAGAGCGTGACCACGGTTCGATGATCTTCTGACAGCTGTTGCATGGCTTTGTTCAATCTTTGCTGCAATTCGCGGATGCCGGCCTCGCGAACGGGATCGGTTCCGGAAGTGGTTTCCTGGAGTTCGGGGTCCTGCAGAGCGCTCGGACTCATTTCATCCAGACTCAGCTTCCTCTGCCGGCCTCGCTTCTTGAGGAAATTCAGGCTCATGTTGACACCAATGGAGTATATCCAGGTGTAGAAGGTGGACTTCCCGCGAAAGCGCCGAATGGAACGGTAGGCCTTGGCGAAGACCTCCTGGAGGATGTCGTGGGTGTCCTCCCGGTTGCCCGTCATGTTGTAGATCATGGCGTAGAGCTTGGGGCTGTATTTGAGCACCAATTCATCGAAGGCCTCGGTATCCCCGGCCTGGGAGCGTTCGACGAGTTCTCTGTCCTGATCGGCTCGAGATGGCTGCTCTTCAGTCTCCATGCAACGAGGGGTCCCCGAGGGACCGGCGGTAGGCGAGGTTGGGTGAGGATTGCATGGTTCGGGGTGGATGTCTCTGGGCAAACGGGGTCGCCTGCCGATTCGGAATGAATCCGCGCCGGCCCGCCCCCTTTGGACTCCCCACGGGGCGAACGGCTCAAATAAAATCGCGAATTCTTAGGAATGACCGTGGGGAAGAGACCTCCGGGAGATTAGTCGGCGAAGAAGCGGTCGTGCAAAACAATCCTCCTTCCGGTGAGCGTTCGAGACGCGGAAGAGCCGCGCATCCCGGCCGCACTCCCGAATCCGATCCGGGGTTGATGATCGTTGGAATTCAGCTAATAAAGCCCTCGTCATGAATCCAACTGCTTCTTCCTCTCTTCCCAACCGTCGCCGTTTCTTGCAGTCGTCCTCGGCTGGCGTGGCGAGTCTGGTGGCGGCTCCCTATGTGGCGAAAGGGCAGGGGGATCAAAGCCCGATCAAGGTGGGTCTGATCGGCTGTGGAGGGCGCGGTTCGGGAGCGGCTTCGCAGGCGATGGCGGCTGACAAGGGCGCGGTGCTGTGGTCGATGGGGGATGTTTTTGAAGACTCATTGAACGGATCCTTGAGACGATTTGAAGAGGGGCGGCCGGGCAAGGAGGGTCAGGTGCAGGTGGCGGAGGATCGTCGTTTTGTGGGGCTGGATGCCTTCCGGCAGGTGATCGACAGCGGAGTCGACGTCGTCTTGTTGGCCACGCCCCCGGGATTTCGTCCCCAGCACTTGCGCGCGGCGGTGGAAGCCGGGAAACACGTTTTTTGTGAAAAGCCGATGGCGGTGGATGCCCCGGGAGTGCGCTCGGTGATGCGGTCGGCGCAGATTGCCAAAGCCAAGGGATGCTGTCTGGTCTCGGGCTTCTGCTGGCGCTACAGCACGTCGCGCCGGGCGGCCTTCGTGCGCATCCTGGGAGGTGATATCGGCGATCTGCGCGCCTATTACGCCACGTATTACACGGGGCCGGTCAAGCCGATGCGCCCCGAGAGCGCGCGGCCCGAGGGGATGGGGGACGTGGAGTGGCAGGTGCGCAACTGGTACAATTTTGGGTGGACGGGGGGCGATGGCTACGTGGAGCAGGCGGTGCACAGTGTGGACAAGGTTTCCTGGGCGATGGGCGATTGGCCGCCGATCGCCGCGGTGGCCAACGGCGGGCGGACCCGGCCCAATCACTCGGGGAACATCTTCGACCACTTCAGCGTCATTTACGAATACCCCAACGGCGTGCTGGGCGTGCTCAGCTCCCGTCAGATCCCCAACTGTTTCAACGAGAACGCCGATTACATCGTGGGGGCCAACGGCCGCTGTGTGATCAATGGCGGTCGCGTGGCGCTGGAAAACGCCCGGGGCAACACCATGTGGACGTTCCGTTCCCGACAAGACAACAACATGTATCAGGAGGAACACGACACCCTTTTTGGAGCCATCCGCAAAGGCGAGACGGTGAACGATGGTGACTGGATGGCGACCAGCACGATGCTGGCCATCCTGGGTAGGATGGCGGCCTACACGGGACAGCGGGTGACCTGGGAGGACGCCCTGCAGTCGACCACGGATTTGGCTCCGGATGATTTGAATCTTGCCGACGATTTCGATCCGGGTTCGGTGCCTCAACCGGGGGTGACGAAGTTCGCCTGAGTCGGCGCGCAATGCGACTTTGAAAGACAGAATATGCGAGGCCCCCTTCCGATGAAGAAACGCAGTGGCATGATTGACAGGATTCTTGCGGTGATGGTCGTGGCGACCTTCCCGGGCGCCGCGTGCGCGGTTGATTTCGCCACCCAGGTGAAGCCGATATTGGAGTCGTCGTGCATCAATTGTCACGGCCCGGATGAGGCCGAGGGCGAGCTGCGACTGGACACCCTTGAGGCGACTCTCAAGGGAGGTGAGTACGGCACCGCTCTGGTACCCGGGAAGCCGGAAGAGAGCCCGCTCTACACGCTCACCGTGCTTCCCGAGGAGGATAGCGACATCATGCCTCCGAAGGGCGCCCCTCTGACAAAGAGCCAGACGGAGGTCTTGAAGCAGTGGATTGAGGAAGGGGCCGAGTGGCCGGAAGGGATGACGCTCAAGAGCGTGCCGCGCATGGATTTTGTGAAACACATCCAGCCGATTTTCGAGTTGAATTGCATTACCTGTCACAATCCGGAGAGTCTCAAGAGCGACTTCCACATGACGACTCCGAAGGAGGTCCAGGAAACGGCGGAATATCCGGCGCTGGTGGCGTTCAAACCCGAGGAGAGCGGCATTTTCATCCTCATGAATTTGCCCGAGGATGACGATGATCTCATGCCTCCGAGCAAGAACGGTGGACCGCTGGCGCAGGAGGATATCGACAAGGTGCGGATGTGGATTGAGCAGGGTGCCGTCTGGCCGGAGGGTCTTGAGCCCCTGAAAGCGAAGTCCGCCTCGGAGACGGGTCGGCCGCCCTCGCCCGACAACCTTGCGCTGGTGGAGCAAATCCGTGAACTGATTGTGCAAAAGAGCCAGGTAAGTTCCGAGGATCAGATGGAGCCCTACAGCAACAGTGTGGAGCGATCCAAGGCGACCTATCACATGGTTCCCGTCAAAGGCGGGGAGTTTCTTCTGGGCAGCCCTCCCGGTGAAGAGGGTCGCAGCAGCGATGAGGGGCCGCAGGTGAAAGTGGGGGTGGAGCCCTTTTGGATGGGCAAGTATGAGGTGACCTGGGATGAGTACGGTCCCTTCATGATCACCGCGGTCGATCGCTACAAGGATGGGGTGAAGAAAGTGCGGGAGCCGAGCGATACCATCGTGGACGCGGTGAGCATGCCCACACCGCCCTACACGGAGATGAGTTTTGGCATGGGTCAGGAGGGTTTTCCAGCCATCAGCATGACCCAGCACGCGGCGAGCAAGTATTGTCAGTGGTTGAGCGCTCAGACGGGGCATTTCTACCGCTTGCCCACGGAGGCGGAATGGGAGTACGCCTGCCGGGCCGGGTCGACGACGGCCTTTTCGTTCGGAGATGACGCCGACGATTTGGAGGATTACGGCTGGTTTTACGACAATAGCGACGGGAAGTATCAAGAGGTCGGTGAACTCAAATCGAATGCCTGGGGCCTCTACGACATGCACGGGAACGTGATGGAGTGGACCTGCGATCAGTACGACCCGACCTTCTACGGTTCGATCGAGCCGGGCACGCTCTCCCCTCACAACCCGATCGAGACCCTCTATCCCACGACGGCTCGTGGGGGCTGTTGGGACGACGATCCCGAGCGATTGCGGAGCGCGGCGCGGGTCGGATCCTCGGCCAATTGGAAAAAGCGCGATCCCCAGCTTCCCAAGAGCATCTGGTATCACACGGATGCGCAGTGGCTGGGATTCCGGCTCATCCGCCCGTTGAAGATCCCCACCGCCGAAGAGATGTACCACTACTGGAACAGTGGGGTGGCGGGCGACGAATTTTGATCGGGAGCTCGATTTCACGGGCTCGAGCGGGCCCGGAAGAGGTGTTTTGAGAGGGAGCCGCCGCGGGGTTGCGGCGGATGAAGTCACGATTTTGTCAGATTTCTCTTGCCCTGAAATGAAGGGATTTGGTAGGGAGCGCGTTGCCGATTCGCGGGTGGTTTTTTTCCACCACCGGCGAGTCGGCGGTCAAAACCTCACCAAAACCCACAGGGAGAAATGACCGGAAGTTGTGGATGAGGGCGGTCGGAACACCATTCGAAGTTCGATCATGGGTTAGGCACAATGCCTTTAGGGAAAGCTAACAATCTCCAGCAGGAACTCGCCCTCACGAGAGTCGTTTTCTGTTAGCCTAGGCCAACTCGTCATCGGTTGGCGGACTTTGCGCGGGCAACTCCTTTGTCGTCTTTTCGGTATTGCCTCCCGAACGATCAATTCTCTGACTCGCGCTACCATCTCCTGTTTTGTCTCTTCGGTCAGCAGTCCCTCGGACACTTCGAACACTGCCCATAGTGAATTCATTTTGTCGAGCGTCTTCAGGAAACCCCATAGTTTCATAAATCGGGGCAAGAATCCCAAGAAAATAGTGGCAGGGGCCTTTGGGATAAGGTTGATTTGGAATCTACCAAAACACCAAACACTTCAACCCAAAAGCCACCTACAGTGAGAGTAGCACGACGTACGATTCATGCAAAGTCCAGAACGATTCCGGCGATCAAATTTGAAGATCAAGAACTGACCTCTTTCGGCGGTCTCGTTATCTTTCAGAAGCTCTTTCAGGAATTGGATCTGGAGGGGAAGCTTCAGCAGTGCTTTGGTCCACTGGATCGGCGCATGTCCCGCTTCTACAAGTTCCACAAGGTTTTCATGTGTCTTATCGTGCATCTTATACTGGGCTACCGGATGCTTCGCGATTTGGACTACTACCGAGATGATCCCCTTGTACGACAGGTTTTGGGGATGCACCAATTGCCCAGTGTCCCAACGATGAGCCGGATGTTGGGAGAGGTCGATTGTCAAAGCCTTGAGAGGATGAGGGAGATGAATCATTTCGTTTGCCTGTCGCGACTTCAGGAGGAGGGAATCAAACGCATCACGCTTGATTTGGACGGAAGCGTGCAGAGCACGAGTCGCCATGCGGAAGGGACGGCTGTGGGATTTAACAAGAAGAAAAAAAGCGAGCGCAGTTATTATCCACTGCTCGCGACGATCGCTCAAACCGGACAAATCTTCGACTTCCTTCATCGAAGTGGCAACGTCCATGACTCCAATGGAGCAGTGGAGTTCCTCCGTTCCTGCGTGGAGAAGATTCGCAAGGTGCTGCCTGATGTGCAGATCGAGTTGCGCGCCGACAGCGCGTTTTTCAGCGATCAGATGGTTTCAGAGGCAAAGACCCTGGGCCTGGAATATACGTTCTCGGTGCCTTTCGAGCGGCTCGTGGAACTCAAGGGCATCATCGAGAAGCGCCGTCGCTGGTCCCGAACCCGAGGCGGAGAGGGAAAAACTCATCACTTCGAAATCCGCTGGAAGCCAAAAAGTTGGGCGCGCAAAGCGCGCAAAGCGCGCATTCGAACCATGAGGCGCACTCAGCGCAAAGGATCGCTCCAACTGGATCTTCTCGAACCAGTCGAGGAGAACTATGAATACGAGGCGATCATCACCAACAAGACAAACACGGCCGCTCATGTGGTGAAATTTCATGAAGGGCGTGGCTCTCAGGAGAAGATTTTTGGCGAAGCCAAGAGCCAGGCCCAGATGGACTATATTCCGGCCAAGCGACGTGCCGCCAACGAAGCTTTCCTTTTGGCCAGTATCCTCACCCACAATCTCACGCGCGAAATGCAGATGCGATCTGCGGAGCGGTCACGCAAATCGTCCCCCAAAAGGGCTGCGGAGTGGATCTTTGAAGGACTCGGCACGATTCGCCGCAAAATCATCCAGCGTGCCGGACGTCTGACTCGCCCTCAAGGTCGACTCACATTGACACTCGGAGACAATCAGGCCGTCGAAGAAGAAATCGCCTACTACATGATGGCCTGACTGGCCATTTTATGAAACGCTGGGGGAAACTGATGCTCAACGGCTGGATGTTGCCGCTTTTCGCGGCTTCGCATCGCTCCTGCGCGATGATCGAGCAGGCCATGAGCAATGCCGCCACCTCCTGGGCCGCTGTTTCTGGCGTATGGCTATGAAGAACGTCATTCCCGCGCATGTGGAGCTTGAGTTCCTTGTAGAATATCTCGTGTTCCCAGCGCAGGGCATAGAGCTCCAGCAATTCCTGCGCCGGATACTCCTGCTCATCAATAAGCGTCGTCCATAGCCTCACCTCGCTCCACTGTCGTGCCCCCGGCTTCCTGATCCGGCCTCGAATCTCACGGATACGGATCTCCCCTTGATTCTCCCGCGGCCCATCAGCCTTCTTTCTGGGCACCCTGATGCTGACCAGCGCGCTTCCATCGGAGAGCCTTTCAGTCTTATGGCTCTTGTTGCTGCCGCGTGCCTTCACCAACAATTCACTATGTGCCGCCCGGCATAATTTCACGAGTTCGTCGAGATACTTCCCCCAACCGTAAAGCCGGTCGACAATCAGCAGACTCCTCTTCGGCAGACTCCCGAGAAGTTCTTTGGCCAGGGTCCATTCGCCTTCTCCTTTCAGGCCGACCGTCGCCGCCTACGGGTTGTGGATGCCAAGTTCCACGAGCGCGCACATCTCTATTTTCGCAAAGGCGGCGGTCATTCTCCTGGAGGCCGCCTTGCTCATGGCAGCCAGAACCTGCGGCGTGTTCGTGACGCTCCATTTCGAGCCATCGATCCCGCACAGGCGCAGCCCCTTGTAGAAACATCCCTTGTGTACGCGTCCATCGGCGAGGGGCTTTAACACCTGCTTCATGAGCCAAGCGAATGGCTCAAGCCCCATCCTCTGGCGCCGTTCCGAGAGCGAACTATCCTTGATCACCACCTCGAACAACTGGAACACATGGGCCGAGAAATGGCCAGCATCACTGATCACGTGATAGACCAGGGAGGCGAGAAGATCCCAGGCCGGCAGCTTGGGGTTGGGGCCGCGGCCTGGGTTCTGCAAGCGTTCGAAGCGATCGCGAACGAATCCGAAAAGATGTTCGAACTGACCAAGGAAACCGCTAACTTGATTGGGATGGGAGTGAGGCATCCACCCCAATTATAACTATTATGGTAAAATGCAACATTTATCTAAAATATTTTGGATCTTTCCCTAAAGGCATTGGGGTTAGGCAGCGGTTTGCTGCTCGATGCCGTCCACGAAGATGATTCCTTGCACGACTTTGTCAAGTTGACGATATCCGTTCAGTCGACGCCAGCCTTTCCCGGCTTCCAGGCCGAGCTTGTAGACCATTGAAAGGGTTGCTTTCCTCGATCCGCACCCTTTGGTTTGTCGAGTCCGATGGCGGACCGTGGCAAACGTCGACTCAATCGGGTTTGTCGTCCGGATGTGTCTCCAGTGCTCGGCTGGAAAATCGTAGAACGTTAGTAGAGTTTCCTTGTCTTTCTTCAGGCAGGCGCACGCTTTCGGATACTTGGCTTCGTAGAGCGTGAAGAACTCGTCATAGGCCTCCAAGGCGGCCTTCTTTGTTTCCGCCATGTAGATTTCATGGATGCGTTCCTTGGCAAGGGGCTGCGCTTTCTTCCGCAGCTTGTCGAGGATGTTGGCTGTCTTGTGCACCCAACATCGTTGCTGTTTGCTTGTCGGATATTCCTCTTCCAAGGCGCTCCAGAACCCGAGAGCTCCATCGGCGATACTCAGTTTCGGAGGGATTTTCAATCCTCGTTTCTTGAGGTCTCTGAGCACATTTTTCCAGGACAGTTTGCTCTCTCGTTCTCCATCGCTGATGGTTACCAATTCCTTGGTTCCATCGGGTAAGGAGCCGACGATTACGAGAACACATGGGCGGTCGTCATTGAGCCTGACATTGAAGTAGATCCCGTCGGCCCAGAGATAGACGTATTCCTTGTCGCTGAGGTCACGCTTGCTCCATTGCTCGCGTTCTTTCTCCCATTGCTCTTCCTCGTCGAACGATGTTGGCTGCAGAAAGACCCGATGCGTTCTCACCGAGGATCGGCTCTAAGGAACTGCGCAAAAATAAGGTGAACATTTACTTCGAGGGTTTGATTGTGTAATTCCATGAGCCGTGTGTTTCGTGCCTTTCCAGTTTTACGGCGGCCAGTTCCTCGTCCGTCACTTTGATCCTCGTCTCGTAGCTTTTGGTATCGAGCCTGGCCCTGACCTTCAGGCCTCCCTTCGTCGTTGTGCTTCCAATCAACTCGACGATCGTCTGCAGGGTTGCCAGTGGCTCGCCTTGCCAGTTCTGGGTGATGTAGCTGAAGAGACGGTGCTCGATCTTGTTCCACTTGCTTGTCCCCGGCGGGAAGTGGCAGACGACCAACTTCAGCCCGGTCTCGTTCGCCAACTCCTGGAGCGAAAGCTTCCAAAGCCGCGAGCGGTGGCTGTTGCTCCCACCGCCATCGGCGGTGATTAGCAGCCGACGGGCGTGGGGGAACCGCGCAGAGCCCATTTCCGTCCACCACAACAGGATGCTGCGGGTCGCGAATTGGGCCGTATCATGGTCGATTCCGACGCTAACCCAGCCCTGGTTGTTGAGCATATCGTAAACGCCGTAGGGGATTGCCTTGCCCAGGTCCTTGTCCTTGAAGTCATGCACGCGGACTTGCTCAGGGTTGTCTTTCGGCCTCCACTGCCTCCCGGCGTTCTTGAAATCGCCCACCAACTCCTTCTTCTTGGTGTCCACTGAGATTGCTGGCTGGCCGCAATGTTGGAAGCGACGCACCTGATCGTTGATGTATTCGAACTGCCTGTTGCGGTCCGGGTGCTGTGCCCCTTCGCGGGTCTTGCGATTTGCCAGCAGACTATAGCCGGCCTTGCGCAGCAACGCGGCAACAGTACGCGCACCGACCGGGTGGTTCTGAGATGTGAGTTCCCTGGCAAGCCTCTGAGTGCTCTTCAATGTCCAGCGCAATGGGGATTGAGGGTCGCCTCTACTGAGAGGATCAACTAGCCGCTCAAGAGCCCCAAGCAGTTCCGGATCGGTCTCGGTCACCGGCTTGCGCCCGCCCCCAAGCCGACGGATGCGTCCGTCGGCTTCGGGTGCCGTGTAGTCGCCGCGCCGTAACTGCTTGATGCCCTCAGTGATCGTCGTCCGCGACATCGATGTCGCAAGAGAAACTGCGGATACGCCGCCCCAACCCAATTCCATGGCCTCCGCCGCCGCCCAACACCACCGGGCCCGCTCGTCCATGAGGTGGCTCAGGGAATCGAACTTCCGGCGAATGCTTTCGACAACGGAACTGTCAGGCATGGCACTGACAGTAACATAGAAATAAGGTAGAGAAACCTTAAATTGTTCATTTTATTTTTGCGCCATTTTTAAGAGTGATGCCAAAACGTATATTTACAATCAATGTTGTTTTTTTACTGCCAGCTTCGCTGCGATTTATCGGTTCGATGATCTGGGGAAATGGTTTCCGCAGACCCGCGACTTTTTCCCAATCTGCCCCTTGAAACCGCAGAATGGCGGGGCTAGAGAGGTCCTTATCTTTACCCCGTGGTGTAATGGTAACACTACTGATTTTGGTTCAGTCATTCAAGGTTCGAGTCCTTGCGGGGTAGCTCACTGAGAGTGAGTGAGTTACGGAGGCGGAAGAAAGTTTTTTTGCGGTCCAAGCGATCGCGGCTGCCAAATAACTGCCACAAAAAAGCGGTCCCAGCAGCGAATAAATTAGCGCAAGAATGCCTTGATTCGCTCGGTTGGGAGCGGAATGTCGGCCTCCGGAAGTTCTCACCGTCCCCCAGGCCCACGCCCTCCTCGACCACATAGTGCCGGACGCCCTCGCCGCCACCGCCACCGCCATCGGTCTCTTCGCCAGCCTCCGCCGGTTCGAAGTCGAGCGCCTCCACTGGTCTGACATCGAACTCGAGGACGGTCACATCGATGTCCCCGCGACCAAAGACCAAGAGCGCACGTCAACGCCTGGCGAAGATCCAGCCCTGCCTCCTGGCTCTCCTCAAGCTCATCGCCCGGGACAAGGGCCCGATCATCCCCTCCACCTGGATCTACCGTTCGCGCCTGCAGGATGCCATCGAGGCCGCCGGGATCAATCCCTCTGACCGCCCAACGCCCTCCGTCATTCCTTCGCCTCCTACCACCTCGCCACTTCAACGACGTAGGGCAACTGGCCCTGGAACTGGGGCACACCGACACCCGGGTCATCTTTCAGCACTACCGGCAGCTGGTGAAGCCCAGAGAGGCGGAGAAATTTTGGGCCTTCCGCCTGGCCTAGAAAGGGAGGGCTGTGGGGAGCGTGCAGACTGTAAATCTGATGGCTATGCCTTTGAGGGCTTGAATCGTTTCTTGCACAATCCATTTATTGGGTCTATAGCAGAATCTGTGGGTGTTTTCTAGCTCGAAGCATCGTCAAAACAACCTGAGATCCTGCCAGCTCCAGGGACGAGCATCAAGTGCTGTCCTCGCCAATCCTACTCGATCTCCGCCAAGGGATTCGAATGCGGTTCGCTCGTAGCGATTGCCTCCGGGATCACTTGACCCTCATCCCCTCCGCCGCAATCCGTCATCAGGTTTTGACCGGCGTTGCTGAGAAATGACCGGAAGTTGTGGATGAGGGCGGTCGGAACACCATTCGAAGTTCGATCATGGGTTAGGCAGCGGTTTGCTGCTCGATGCCGTCCACGAAGATGATTCCTTGCACGACTTTGTCAAGTTGACGATATCCGTTCAGTCGACGCCAGCCTTTCTCGGCTTCCAGGCCGAGCTTGTAGACCATTGAAAGGGTTGCTTTCCTCGATCCGCACCCTTTGGTTTGTCGAGTCCGATGGCGGACCGTGGCAAACGTCGACTCAATCGGGTTTGTCGTCCGGATGTGTCTCCAGTGCTCGGCTGGAAAATCGTAGAACGTTAGTAGAGTTTCCTTGTCTTTCTTCAGGCAGGCGCACGCTTTCGGATACTTGGCTTCGTAGAGCGTGAAGAACTCGTCATAGGCCTCCAAGGCGGCCTTCTTTGTTTCCGCCATGTAGATTTCATGGATGCGTTCCTTGGCAAGGGGCTGCGCTTTCTTCGGCAGCTTGTCGAGGATGTTGGCTGTCTTGTGCACCCAACATCGTTGCTGTTTGCTTGTCGGATATTCCTCTTCCAAGGCGCTCCAGAACCCGAGAGCTCCATCGGCGATACTCAGTTTCGGAGGGATCTTCAATCCTCGTTTCTTGAGGTCTCTGAGCACATTTTTCCAGGACAGTTTGCTCTCTCGTTCTCCATCGCTGATGGTTACCAATTCCTTGGTTCCATCGGGTAAGGAGCCGACGATTACGAGAACACATGGGCGGTCGTCATTGAGCCTGACATTGAAGTAGATCCCGTCGGCCCAGAGATAGACGTATTCCTTGTCGCTGAGGTCACGCTTGCTCCATTGCTCGCGTTCTTTCTCCCATTGCTCTTCCTCGTCGAACGATGTTGGCTGCAGAAAGACCCGATGCGTTCTCACCGAGGATCGGCTCTAAGGCTCGACTCATCTCGGAGGTTGAGATTCCTCGCAGGTAGAGTGCCGGGATGAGGTTGTCCAGTGAAGCGACTCGGCGTAGGTACGGCGGAAGGATGGCGCTGGTGAACCGCTGGCCTGATCGGCGATCATTGATCCTGGGCTGCCGAACAGAAACGTTTCCTATTCCAGTCTGAAGTTGTCGCTTCAGGAAGATGGCCGTTGCGAACGACTTGGCGATGACCCTGGTCATCACGCTGATGTTGATGGGCTTGAATGTAGTCGGAGACTTCGTTGTCGATGGCGGCCTGAAGAAGCACTTGGGCTCCTTGTCGCAGGGTGGCCTCAAGGGCGTTCTGGCAGACGGTGCTTGCTCCTTCCTGGCCGAGGATAGATGCGGATTCGGTGGGGTGGTTGGTGGTTTTCATTGGAGTTCAGTTGTTTTGGTAAATGGTTGAACTCTTCATGATGCCCCGACCGCCCTCATCCACAACTTCCGGTCATTTCTCGGCGTTGCTCTATGCGTTCTCTCTTTTTCAGGGTCTTCAGCAGAATCTGTGGGTGAAATTCCGGATTTGCTCCGGGAACGTTGGACGCCGGGTCCCGCTGCCCCTGGACCCCAGAACTGCTGAAACTACTTGTTTCATGGGCTGAGCCCTACCAGGGGCAGCCCCGGCGCAAGCGTTGTCCTCGCAAATCCGAGGTTTGGATGGGCAGCTGGCTTGTTGCCACAACTTTGATGCCCATTAAGATTGGATATAACTTGTTGCTGGTCAGGATTCTAGGTGAATCGCGCCGCCTGGGCACCCACAGATTCTGCTGAAGAGGCCTTTTTCAATGACGCGCACCGGAACAGCGGCTTTGTTGTCAGTGCTAACCAAACAACGCGCCCTCCGTTCCGATGCGACTCCTAACCTTCGTTGATTCTGTGCTTCACTTCAAGGGTTTTGTCTTCGACAGAGCCTCCCTCGTTGATAACAACAACACACTTGTCATTGGCGTTCGGCCTCACAAGCGCAACAGGCCTGTATGCTCCGGATGCTCTCGGAAGGGAGGAACCTACGATCATCGCACTCTCCGTACCTTCGAGCATGTGCCACTCTGGGATCGCACTGTCCACTTGGAATACTTGATGCGCCGCGTCAACTGTCCACGCTGCGGAGTCAAAGTCGAGCGTGTCCCTTGGGCGACGGGCAAGCAACGGATGACAGACGATTTCCGACATTTCCCCCAGCGTTTCATAAAATGGCCAGTCAGGCCATCATGTAGTAGGCGATTTCTTCTTCGACGGCCTGATTGTCTCCGAGTGTCAATGTGAGTCGACCTTGAGGGCGAGTCAGACGTCCGGCACGCTGGATGATTTTGCGGCGAATCGTGCCGAGTCCTTCAAAGATCCACTCCGCAGCCCTTTGGGGGGACGATTTGCGTGACCGCTCCGCAGATCGCATCTGCATTTCGCGTGTGAGATTGTGGGTGAGGATACTGGCCAAAAGGAAAGCTTCGTTGGCGGCACGTCGCTTGGCCGGAATATAGTCCATCTGGGCCTGGCTCTTGGCTTCGCCAAAAATCTTCTCCTGAGAGCCACGCCCTTCATGAAATTTCACCACATGAGCGGCCGTGTTTGTCTTGTTGGTGATGATCGCCTTGTATTCATAGTTCTCCTCGACTGGTTCGAAAAGATCCAGTTGGAGCGGTCCTTTGCGCTGAGTGCGCCTCATGGTTCGAATGCACAAAATGCGCGCTTTGCGCGCTTTGCGCGCCCAACTTTTTGGCTTCCAGCGGATTTCGAAGTGATGAGTTTTTCCCTCTCCGCCTCGGGTTCGGGACCAGCGACGGCGCTTCTCGATGATGCCCTTGAGTTCCACAAGCCGCTCGAAAGGCACCGAGAACGTATATTCCAGGCCCAGGGTCTTTGCCTCTGAAACCATCTGATCGCTGAAAAACGCGCTGTCGGCGCGCAACTCGATCTGCACATCAGGCAGCACCTTGCGAATCTTCTCCACGCAGTAGCGAAGAAATTCCACCGCGCCATTGGAGTCATGGACGTTGCCGCTTCGATGAAGGAAGTCGAAGATTTGTCCGGTTTGGGAGATCGTCGCGAGCAGCGGATAATAACTGCGCTCGCCTTTTTTCTTCTTGTTAAATCCCACAGCCGTCCCTTCCGCATGGCGACTCGTGCTCTGCACGCTTCCGTCCAAATCAAGCGTGATGCGTTTGATTCCTTCCTCCTGAAGTCGCGACAGGCAAACGAAATGATTCATCTCCCTCATCCTCTCAAGGCTTTGACAATCGACCTCTCCCAACATCCGGCTCATCGTTGGGACACTGGGCAATTGGTGCATCCCCAAAACCTGTCGTACAAGGGGATCATCTCGGTAGTAGTCCAAATCGCGAAGCATCCGGTAGCCCAGTATAAGATGCACGATAAGACACATGAAAACCTTGTGGAACTTGTAGAAGCGGGACATGCGCCGATCCAGTGGATCAAAGCACTGCTGAAGCTTCCCCTCCAGATTCAATTCCTGAAAGAGCTTCTGAAAGAGCTTCTGAAAGAGCTTCTGAAAGAGCTTCTGAAAGAGCTTCTGAAAGAGCTTCTGAAAGAGCTTCTGAAAGAGCTTCTGAAAGATAACGAGACCGCCGAAAGAGGTCAGTTCTTGATCTTCAAATTTGATCGCCGGAATCGTTCTGGACTTTGCATTAATCGTACGTCGTGCTACTCTCACTGTAGGTGGCTTTTGGGTTGAAGTGTTTGGTGTTTTGGTAGATTCCAAATTAACCTTATCCCAAAGGCCCCTGCCATTATTTTCTTGGGATTCTTGCCCCGATTTATGAAACTATGGGGACAACTCAAGGTCGAGAACGACATTTTAAAAAAAGCCGCTCTCATCCTAGGGACCTCTCCCCAGCCGAAACCCGCGAAATGATTGGGTCGATACATCAGGTAACCGGGCATAGTGTCCGCCAAATCTGCGCCACCTTGAATTTGCCGCGAAGCAGCTACTATCATGCTGCAAAGCCGACACCAACTCAGCAAAGTGACCAGGAAATTGGTGATGTCATCGAGAAGATCTTCCGGGAACACCGCGGGCGCTATGGCCATCGCAGAATTTATCAGGAGCTTCGCGACATGGAGATCCAATGCTCATTAGATCGTGTGCGTAGACTCATGGCAGAGAGAGAGTTACGTGCAATTCAGCCCAGAAAATTCGTGCCCAAAACCAGCGATGGCCGGGCCGACAAGCCCTCGCAGAATCTGTTGGAAAACCAACCGAAACCTGAGAAGCCCAACCAAGTTTGGGCTGGCGATATCACGCACATACGCACTGCAGATGGCTGGCTCTACCTCGCTGTCGTAATCGACCTCTATTCGAGGCGAGTAGTCGGGTGGGCGCTCGCAGATCACATGCGAGCCGAGCTCGTGGTCCATGCACTGGAGATGGCCCTGGCTTCGACTCCTAAGAAGCCTGGCAGAATCTTTCACAGCGACCGAGGAAGTCAGTATGGAAGCCGCGCTTTTCGCAAAGTGTTATCTCAAGCCGGGATGCTGCAAAGCATGTCAGCTAGAGGTAATCCCTATCACAACGCCTGGACCGAATCAATGATCGGCACTTTGAAGGCGGAGATGATCCGAGGTGGCTGTTTCATCAACGAAGAAGACGCCCGGACCGAACTATTTGACTACATCGAATCGTACTACAATACCAAACGGAAACATTCCTCACTCGACTACCAAACACCTGCTCAATTCGAAGCAAATACTAACATCTAACTAAGCTAAATTTGGTCCATAAATCCCTTGCATCTCAGAATGCGTCGAGCAGCGAGCGCTTGAGTAGTGAGTGCGTCGACCAGCCGGCTGCCGCGGCTGGGGGGAGGTGGCGTGAGAATTCGTAAGGAACTGCGCAAAAATAAGGTGAACATTTACGTCGAGGGTTTGATTGTGTAATTCCATGAGCCGTGTGTTTCGTGCCTTTCCAGTTTTACGGCGGCCAGTTCCTCGTCCGTCACTTTGATCCCCGTCTCGTAGCTTTTGGTATCGAGCCTGGCCCTGACCTTCAGGCCTCCCTTCGTCGTTGTGCTTCCAATCAACTCGACGATCGTCTGCAGGGTTGCCAGTGGCTCGCCTTGCCAGTTCTGGGTGATGTAGCTGAAGAGACGGTGCTCGATCTTGTTCCACTTGCTTGTCCCCGGCGGGAAGTGGCAGACGACCAACTTCAGCCCGGTCTCGTTCGCCAACTCCTGGAGCGAAAGCTTCCAAAGCCGCGAGCGGTGGCTGTTGCTCCCACCGCCATCGGCGGTGATTAGCAGCCGACGGGCGTGGGGGAACCGCGCAGAGCCCATTTCCGTCCACCACAACAGGATGCTGCGGGTCGCGAATTGGGCCGTATCATGGTCGATTCCGACGCTAACCCAGCCCTGGTTGTTGAGCATATCGTAAACGCCGTAGGGGATTGCCTTGCCCAGGTCCTTGTCCTTGAAGTCATGCACGCGGACTTGCTCAGGGTTGTCTTTCGGCCTCCACTGCCTCCCGGCGTTCTTGAAATCGCCCACCAACTCCTTCTTCTTGGTGTCCACTGAGATTGCTGGCTGGCCGCAATGTTGGAAGCGACGCACCTGATCGTTGATGTATTCGAACTGCCTGTTGCGGTCCGGGTGCTGTGCCCCTTCGCGGGTCTTGCGATTTGCCAGCAGACTATAGCCGGCCTTGCGCAGCAACGCGGCAACAGTACGCGCACCGACCGGGTGGTTCTGAGATGTGAGTTCCCTGGCAAGCCTCTGAGTGCTCTTCAATGTCCAGCGCAATGGGGATTGAGGGTCGCCTCTACTGAGAGGATCAACTAGCCGCTCAAGAGCCCCAAGCAGTTCCGGATCGGTCTCGGTCACCGGCTTGCGCCCGCCCCCGAAGCCGACGGATGCGTCCGTCGGCTTCGGGTGCCGTGTAGTCGCCGCGCCGTAACTGCTTGATGCCCTCAGTGATCGTCGTCCGCGACATCGATGTCGCAAGAGAAACTGCGGATACGCCGCCCCAACCCAATTCCATGGCCTCCGCCGCCGCCCAACACCTCCGGGCCCGCTCGTCCATGAGGTGGCTCAGGGAATCGAACTTCCGGCGAATGCTTTCGACAACAGAACTGTCAGGCATGGCACTGACAGTAGCATAGAAATAAGGTTGAGAAACCTTAAATTGTTCATTTTATTTTTGCGCCATTCCTAAGCATAGCCGTCGAGACTAGCCCGCCGGCGCCGCCCGGATCTAGAGCCAATGCCTTTAGGGAAAGCTAACAATCTCCAGCAGGAACTCGCCCTCACGAGAGTCGTTTTCTGTTAGCCTAGGCCAACTCGTCACCGGTTGGCGGACTTTGCGCGGGCAACTCCTTTGTCGTCTTTTCGGTATTGCCTCCCGAACGATCAATTCTCTGACTCGCGCTACCATCTCCTGTTTTGTCTCTTCGGTCAGCAGTCCCTCGGACACTTCGAACACTGCCCATAGTGAATTCATTTTGTCGAGCGTCTTCAGGAAACTGATGCTCAACGGCTGGATGTTGCCGCTTTTCGCGGCTTCGCATCGCTCCTGCGCGATGATCGAGCAGGCCATGAGCAATGCCGCCACCTCCTGGGCCGCTGTTTCTGGCGTATGGCTATGAAGAACGTCATTCCCGCGCATGTGGAGCTTGAGTTCCTTGTAGAATATCTCGTGTTCCCAGCGCAGGGCATAGAGCTCCAGCAATTCCTGCGCCGGATACTCCTGCTCATCAATAAGCGTCGTCCATAGCCTCTCCTCGCTCCACTGTCGTGCCCCCGGCTTCCTGATCCGGCCTCGAATCTCACGGATACGGATCTCCCCTTGATTCTCCCGCGGCCCATCAGCCTTCTTTCTGGGCACCCTGATGCTGACCAGCGCGCTTCCATCGGAGAGCCTTTCAGTCTTATGGCTCTTGTTGCTGCCGCGTGCCTTCACCAACAATTCACTATGTGCCGCCCGGCATGATTTCACGAGTTCGTCGAGATACTTCCCGCAACCGTAAAGCCGGTCGACAATCAGCAGACTCCTCTTCGGCAGACTCCCGAGAAGTTCTTTGGCCAGGGTCCATTCGCCTTCTCCTTTCAGGCCGACCGTCGCCGCCAACGGGTTGTGGATGCCAAGTTCCACGAGCGCGCACATCTCTATTTTCGCAAAGGCGGCGGTCATTCTCCTGGAGGCCGCCTTGCTCATGGCAGCCAGAACCTGCGGCGTGTTCGTGACGCTCCATTTCGAGCCATCGATCCCGCACAGGCGCAGCCCCTTGTAGAAACATCCCTTGTGTAAGCGTCCATCGGCGAGGGGCTTTAACACCTGCTTCATGAGCCAAGCGAATGGCTCAAGCCCCATCCTCTGGCGCCGTTCCGAGAGCGAACTATCCTTGATCACCACCTCGAACAACTGGAACACATGGGCCGAGAAATGGCCAGCATCACTGATCACGTGATAGACCAGGGAGGCGAGAAGATCCCAGGCCGGCAGCTTGGGGTTGGGGCCGCGGCCTGGGTTCTGCAAGCGTTCGAAGCGATCGCGAACGAATCCGAAAAGATGTTCGAACTGACCAAGGAAACCGCTAACTTGATTGGGATGGGAGTGAGGCATCCACCCCAATTATAACTATTATGGTAAAATGCAACATTTATCTAAAATATTTTGGATCTTTCCCTAAAGGCATTGCATTTAGGCGCAGACGACGGTATCGACGCGCAGGAATGCAGAGCGCTTGTCGGTGAGCAATGCGACGAGCCTCTTGCAGCCGGTGAAAGTGTATCACGAAGCGAAGCGTATGGAATTGCAGCAATGAAGAAGAAGCTGGCAAAGAATCCAAAGTTAAGGAGTTGGACCGATCCTTTTTAGCCACTCATTCATTCCACACGCGCTCTTAACAATCGTAACCGATTAGCGCATCTAACAAGCTCTTGACAGCTTCGATAATTAAGACATCTTAACCATTGATGTCGTCCGATTCTCTTGAATCGCTCCCCACGAGAGAACTGATCCGGCTCGTCCGCGATCTACAGGAGCGGTTTGCTCAGTTGGAGGCGGAGAATCTGAAGCTTCGCGAGGAAGGTCGAAGACTGCGCAAGGAATTGGATGAGTTGAAGCGCAAGCAGAACAGATCGGCGGCTCCGTTCTCGAAGGGAAAACCCGAGGCCAACCCGAAAAGACCGGGACGCAAGCCGGGCCGAGGGTCCTTCCGGCGGCGGGAGGACCCGGAGATTGGGCCGGATGACAATGTTCGAAGCATGGAAGCCCGATTGCCCAAGGGGCGGTCGTCAAATTGTCCTCGATGCGGAAGCAGGCTTGGAACTCGTCTGGAGACGGCAAGCACGGTCGATGTGCCGGAAAAGATTGCCCGAGACATATCGATCTGGAAAGTGGAAGTCGAAGAATGCAGTTGTGGCTACTGCGCGCGAGGAACTCACCGGGACTTGCCGCTCGACCAACACGGGGCCACCGCTCACCGTGTGGGTCCCAGGGTTCGGTCGTTTGGACTGGCTCTGCACTATCACTTCGGGGTGACTCTACCCCAGCGTTTCATAAAATGGCCAGTCAGGCCATCATGTAGTAGGCGATTTCTTCTTCGACGGCCTGATTGTCTCCGAGTGTCAATGTGAGTCGACCTTGAGGGCGAGTCAGACGTCCGGCACGCTGGATGATTTTGCGGCGAATCGTGCCGAGTCCTTCAAAGATCCACTCCGCAGCCCTTTGGGGGGACGATTTGCGTGACCGCTCCGCAGATCGCATCTGCATTTCGCGTGTGAGATTGTGGGTGAGGATACTGGCCAAAAGGAAAGCTTCGTTGGCGGCACGTCGCTTGGCCGGAATATAGTCCATCTGGGCCTGGCTCTTGGCTTCGCCAAAAATCTTCTCCTGAGAGCCACGCCCTTCATGAAATTTCACCACATGAGCGGCCGTGTTTGTCTTGTTGGTGATGATCGCCTTGTATTCATAGTTCTCCTCGACTGGTTCGAAAAGATCCAGTTGGAGCGGTCCTTTGCGCTGAGTGCGCCTCATGGTTCGAATGCACAAAATGCGCGCTTTGCGCGCTTTGCGCGCCCAACTTTTTGGCTTCCAGCGGATTTCGAAGTGATGAGTTTTTCCCTCTCCGCCTTGGGTTCGGGACCAGCGACGGCGCTTCTCGATGATGCCCTTGAGTTCCACAAGCCGCTCGAAAGGCATCGAGAACGTATATTCCAGGCCCAAGGTCTTTGCCTCTGAAACCATCTGATCGCTGAAAAACGTGCTGTCGGCGCGCAACTCGATCTGCACATCAGGCAGCACCTTGCGAATCTTCTCCACGCAGGAACGGAGGAACTCCACTGCTCCATTGGAGTCATGGACGTTGCCACTTCGATGAAGGAAGTCGAAAATTTGTCCGGTTTGAGCGATCGTCGCGAGCAGTGGATAATAACTGCGCTCTCCTTTTTTCTTCTTGTTAAATCCCACAGCCGTCCCTTCCGCATGGCGACTCGTGCTCTGCACGCTTCCGTCCAAATCAAGCGTGATGCGTTTGATTCCCTCCTCCTGAAGTCGCGACAGGCAAACGAAATGATTCATCTCCCTCATCCTCTCAAGGCTTTGACAATCGACCTCTCCCAACATCCGGCTCATCGTTGGGACACTGGGCAATTGGTGCATCCCCAAAACCTGTCGTACAAGGGGATCATCTCGGTAGTAGTCCAAATCGCGAAGCATCCGGTAGCCCAGTATAAGATGCACGATAAGACACATGAAAACCTTGTGGAACTTGTAGAAGCGGGACATGCGCCGATCCAGTGGACCAAAGCACTCCTGAAGCTTCCCCTCCAGATCCAATTCCTGAAAGAGCTTCTGAAAGATAACGAGACCGCCGAAAGAGGTCAGTTCTTGATCTTCAAATTTGATCGCCGGAATCGTTCTGGACTTTGCATGAATCGTACGTCGTGCTACTCTCACTGTAGGTGGCTTTTGGGTTGAAGTGTTTGGTGTTTTGGTAGATTCCAAATCAACCTTATCCCAAAGGCCCCTGCCACTATTTTCTTGGGATTCTTGCCCCGATTTATGAAACTATGGGGTCTACGCAAAGTTCCTCCGATTGTTCGCGAGATTTGCGGCATTGATCTCAGCCAGAGCGCCCTGACACAAGACGCCCTGAAATTGGGAAACGGCGATGGAGCGATCAGCCGAGAAGCGGAGCGAATCAAAGCAGCCATCCAGCCATCCGATGACGTCAACACGGATGATACGGGATGGCGAACGGGGAGCAAGACGAGTTACCTGATGGGATTCGTGAGCCGCCAGGAGAATGCGGTGTATTTTCAAATTCGATCACGCCACCGAGCCGAAGAAGTGGCCGAAGTCATCACGGCGGCCTGTGAGTGTGTGCTTGGAACCGATCGGTTCCGGAGCTACGACGCGGAGCGATTTTCGCAGATGGACATGCAAAAGTGCATGAGCCATATCGTGAAGAATCTCTCTGAAGTTCTGGAGAAGAAGCGAGGGCGGGCACGAAGTTTCCTGCGAGGGACTGAAGAATTTGCTTCGACAGTGTCTGAGGCCTTGGCAGCAGTACCACAACGGCGAGTCGGCTTTAAACCAATACGAGGAAGAGAGCTTGAAAAAGATCTATGAACTCGATCATTACCTGCGGGACCGGACGCTCAAAGATCCCGACAACCGACGCATGCTCAATGAGCTTGGCCGACACTTTGACCAAGGGAATTTAACGATGTTCCTGGAGGATCCGGAGGTGGAGCCGACCAACAACATCGCCGAGCGGATGCTCAGGCCGGCGATCGTCGCCCGCAAGGTGTCGCAATGTTCCAAGACGGAGCGGGGAGCCAATGCCTACGCGGCATTCGAGAGTGTGCTCTCGACTCTCTCGCTGCGAGGAGCGAGTTCCGTATTCAAGTCGCTTGCCAAAATCATCGCGGGCGAGCGTACCCTTGCATGAGATGCCTGTGGCGTTTGCTGGTTAGGAGCGCTAATCAGTTACTCGGTGCCTTTCGAGCGGCTTGTGGAACTCAAGGGCATCATTGAGAAGCGTCGTCGCTGGTCCCGAACCCGAGGCGGAGAGGGAAAAACTCATCACTTCGAAATCCGCTGGAAGCCAAAAAGTTGGGCGCGCAAAGCGGGCATTTTGTGCATTCGAACCATGAGGCGCACTCAGCGCAAAGGACCGCTCCAACTGGATCTTTTCGAACCAGTCGAGGAGAACTATGAATACGAGGCGATCATCACCAACAAGACAAACACGGCCGCTCATGTGGTGAAATTTCATGAAGGGCGTGGCTCTCAGGAGAAGATTTTTGGCGAAGCCAAGAGCCAGGCCCAGATGGACTATATTCCGGCCAAGCGACGTGCCGCCAACGAAGCTTTCCTTTTGGCCAGTATCCTCACCCACAATCTCACACGCGAAATGCAGATGCGATCTGCGGAGCGGTCACGCAAATCGTCCCCCCAAAGGGCTGCGGAGTGGATCTTTGAAGGACTCGGCACGATTCGCCGCAAAATCATCCAGCGTGCCGGACGTCTGACTCGCCCTCGAGGTCGACTCACATTGACACTCGGAGGCAATCAGGCCGTCGAAGAAGAAATCGCCTACTACATGATGGCCTGACTGGCCATTTTATGGCCTCTTCAGCAGAATCTGTGGGTGCCCAGGCGGCGCGATTCACCTAGAATCCTGACCAGCAACAAGTTATATCCAATCTTAATGGGCATCAAAGTTGTGGCAACAAGCCAGCTGCCCATCCAAACCTCGGATTTGCGAGGACAACGCTTGCGCCGGGGCTGCCCCTGGTAGGGCTAAGCCCATGAAACAAGTAGTTTCAGCAGTTCTGGGGTCCAGGGGCAGCGGGACCCGGCGTCCAGCGTTCCCGGAGCAAATCCGGAATTTCACCCACAGATTCTGCCGAAGACCCATTTTATGAAACGCTGGGGTTAACTGCAAGATCGCATCAATCCGAAGATTGGTTGACAGGATCTTCCAGTCCTCTCATTTCGCTCCCAGCAATCGACTCGCTCCCCGCACCCCACGCATAGGCAAGTCAGCGTCTTTCGCCACCACCCCCGGGGCCTCACCGTCCAGTGATCCTGTCAAACTCCTCTCTCAGGAAGCGGTCCGTCATGCCGGCCAGATAATCGCAGACCGTCCGTTCCAAACCTTCCTGCTCCAGACGCTTGCCGGCCTCGCGTCCCAGCTCTTGAGGATAGTTCACGTAGTGCCGAAATACCGTCTCGATCTTCGCCGTGGCTTCCTGGTTGGCGCGATCGACCACCAGGTGGTAGTACAAGTGTCGGTAGAGAAAGGAGCGCATTTGCAAGTTGACGCGTTTCAGGTCCGCGTCGTAGGCCACCAGGGGCTGGGCTTGACGACGCGCGTCGTCGGCGCTCTGGATCCCCGCCTCCTCGATCCGCCGCCGGCTCTCGGCCACCAACCGTTCCACCTGGGTATCGATGAGCACTCGGATGACGTAACGCACATGGAGTTCCCCCTCCAGGTGAGGAAACTCTCCGCGAACCAACTCGCGACACCACCGCCAGATCTCAAGAGACTCTAACTGATCCTCCGAAATGAGGCCCGTCTCCAGGCCGTCGTCGAGATCGTGGCTGTAGTAAGTGATTTCGTCAGCCAAGTTGGCGACCTGGCCTTCGAGGCTCGGCTGGAGAAAAGTTTCGCTCGCTTCGACCGCGCCGCCGGCGAGCGGCGGACGGTGATGTCCCCGGTCGTGCTTGCGCAGACCTTCCAGAACTTCGTAAGAGAGGTTCAGGCCGGGAAACTCGGGATACTTGGACTCGATGAGTTCCACCACTCGCAGACTCTGCGCGTTGTGCTCGAAACCGCCCCGACCCTTCATCAGCTGGTTCAACTTCCTTTCTCCGGAATGACCGAAGGGTGCATGTCCGAGATCGTGGGCGAGGGCAATCGTCTCTGCCAAATCCTCATTCAGCGCGAGGGCACAGGCGATGACGCGGCTGATCGACGACACTTCGATGGTGTGGGTCAATCGTGTCCGGAGATGGTCGCCCGTACCATTGATGAATACCTGGGTCTTTCCCTCGAGCCGCCGAAAGGCCCGCGAGTGGATCACCCGCGCGCGATCGCGTTGATAAGCGGTGCGATAGTGATGCTGCGGTTCGAAATGATGGCGCCCGGCCGAGGCCGCCACCTGCTGGGCCCAAGGCGCCAGCGTCTCACGCTCACGCCGTTCCAGTGTTTCCCGAATCGTCATCGCCCCGGATCTTCTCTTCCGCCTGAGACTCTTCCAACATCCGAGCGCGCAAGCGCAGGACCTCCAAGCGCTGTTCCTGCCGAACGGCCAGCATGTCGTAGAGGGCCAGAAGAACCATCAAACCGACCAAGCAAAGACAAAAACCCCAGTAGAGCAGTTCAAACAAGGTTCCGGTCAACGGCTCGAACACGAAGAGACCAACAGCCAGTTGTCCCAGGGCTGCCAAGGTCACGTAAAACATCAGTCGGCGGCGCCACAGGCGGTTGCGCAGGCTGAACAAGCCCAGGCGCAAGGCCAGCTGGGCCCAGCTGGGCCCGCCGCCGCTGTCTTTGGAGGATCCCATGATCAGTCCCGCCCAGCATCGGCGCCCGTTTCGCTCAAGTCGAGCGGGAAACCGGTGCCTTCTTAGCTGTCAAGCGGCCCTTCGGCGGGAACAAGACCTCGCTCTTCCTAATTCTCCCCCTCGGCCTTCTCCTCCGATTTCTTCTCATCCACTTTCTCCTCGGTGTCGGGAGCAGCCTTCTCCTCGGCCTTGGGAGACGCCTCTTCAGTGTTGGCGGTGGGCGCTTCTTTCTTGGCGGGGGCCTCTTCCTTTTCCTCGACCGGAGCCTCTTTCTCGGCCGCCTTTTCCTTCACCGCCGTCTCTTTCTCGGCCGCCTTTTCCTTCACCGCCGTCTCTTTTTCAAGGGCTTCCTCCTTGGCGGGGGCCGCTTTCTCGACGGCGGCCTTTTTTGCCGTCGCCTTCTTCGCCGCCTCTTTTACGGTCTTTTTCTTGGCCGCCGATTTGGTGGCCTTCTTTCCAGGGCTCTTCGTGACCGCCCGACGCGCACGTTTCCGCGCAAGATACTGGCGACGCTTCCTCCGCTTAATTAGCTTGTTATACTGTTTTCCCATAACGGCGAGTCACCGTCCCGTATGAGAACCACCCGGGGCAAGCGAAATCCGCATCGGAGTGCGATTTCCGGTGTTTCATGCTCTGTTTCTCCGTCGAATTCGCGTCAAAAAACGCTTGACCCTTCACGCTGCATCCGCGATACAGCCGGAGTGCGAACGCACCGAGCGAGGTTCGATCCCCGCCTAGTCACCCCGGCTTGATCGCCCTTTGGTCAATCCGAGCCCAACTATCGCTTCCTAAACGTTGATTGTCTTCGTCTAAAGGGCGCAAGCTCTCCCGAGTTCATGCAGGCGCGCCTGTCACCCCGGTGGTGAAGTCTCGTCTCATGCGCGCTCATCGACACCCCTTTCCTTTCAATTCACCTCACTCACCAGATTCTCAAGCAAAGGGAACTCCTCTCCCTCTCATCCGAGTCCATGGCAGGTCACAACAAATGGAGCAAGGTCAAGCACATCAAGGGCGCGGTCGACGCCAAGAGGGGCCGTGCTTTCAGTAAACTTTCTCACGAAATCTCCATCGCCACCAAGGAAGGCGGCAAAGACCCCGATCTCAATTCCCGGCTCCGCCACGCCATCTCGGCCGCCAAGAGCCGAAACATGCCCAACGACAACATCGAGCGAGCCATCAAGAAAGGCGCGGGAGAGATCGAGGGCGAGTCTTACGAAGAAATCACCTACGAAGGCTACGCTCCCGGCGGCGTCGCCATGCTGGTGGAGACTTCCACCGACAACAAGAACCGCACGGCGGCCAGCATGCGAAGCATCTTCAACAAGCACAATGGAAGCCTCGGCAATAGCGGGAGCGTGACCTACCTGTTTGACCGGCGCGGTGAAATCCAAATTCCCCTTTCGGCGGCGACCGAGGAAGAGATCCTCGAAAGAGCGCTTGAAGCGGGTGCCGAAGACAGCGCGGTGGAAGATGACATGCACGTGCTCTACACCGCTCACGACCAGCTGGCCACGGTGGCCGAGCGCCTGCGCGAAGCGGGCCTTGACCTGTCTTCACAGAAACTGATTTATGTGCCCCAAACCACCATCGCGGTCACCGATCTATCGGTTGCCACACAAGTCTTGCATCTTTACGAAGCTCTCGACGACGAGGACGACACCTTCAATGTCTTTTCGAATTTCGACATCTCCGATGAATTGATGGAGCAAATCGATCTCTAACCCTTTCCGATAAAATAAGATAGTCCTAGACTGGCATCGACCAGTTTCTGTGCCCATGAGCACTCCTCCCGAATACGAGCCCGCGCTGCTGGAAGGCGACACCGCCAACGATCAAGCGAAAGCCGGCCCTAAGAAAAAGGCCGCGAAAAAACGCGCGTCCGCCAAGAAAAAGAGCGCCGCGAAAAAGAAGGTCGCGTCCAAACAGAAGCCGGCTTCCAAGAAGGCTCCCTCCAAGAAGCGAAGCGCAAACCGCGCCCGCTCAGAGTCCTCCCAAGAAGAACCGCCGGCCGAGACCGTCTCTTTGTCCGAGGAAAACACCGGCGTCACCGATTCGGCGAAGACCGCTTCCGACTCGCCCAGCGATTCCCGCCCTCGCTCCCGTTCCCGCTCAGAAGAGGGCGGCCGCGGTGGAAGTCCCAAGAAGCCCAAAGAGGACACCGGCAAGGACGAAGGCAAAGAAAGAGAGAGAGACCCCTCATCGCGAGAAACGGAAAGCCGTGGCCGTGGCCACCGGGAGAGCGACGCGTCGGATCGTCAGGAGGATCAACGGTCTTCCCGGAGGAGCCGGCGCCAGCGTGGTCGCCAGCGCGACCGTTCTTCTCGCGAAGAAGGATCGGATGATGAAGACTTCCAACGGTCCTCGCGAAAGGAAGTCGAACTGGGACCAGCCAGCGAGGGCGGAGGATTTGTGGAACTCAGCCCGAAAGGCTTTGGCTTTCTGCGCCAGGCCGACCGCCACTTCTATCAGACCAACCGCGACACCTTCATCCCTCCGGACATGGCCCGCGATTATGGCCTGCGGGATGGCATGGTCATCCACGGCGAAATCCGGCGAGGCGCCCGCGGCCTCCAACTCACGGCCATTCACACGATCAACGGCAAGAAACCCTCGGCCTATCAAAACTTGCCGATCTTCGAGGAACTCACGGCCATCAACCCCAACAAACGCTGGATCCTGGAGACGGATCCCAAGCGCCACACCACCCGGATCATCGACATGATCACTCCGGTCGGCCGCGGCCAGCGGGGGCTCATCGTGGCCCCGCCACGCACGGGAAAAACGACCCTCCTGGAGCACATCGCGGAGGCGCTCGACAAGAATTATCCCGATACCAAGGTCATCATGCTGCTCATTGATGAGCGTCCGGAGGAGGTCACCGAACTCAAGCGTGCCCTGCCCAACGCCGAGATCATGGCGAGCAGCAACGACAATGACACCCGCACCCACATGCGGATGGCGCAGCTCACCATCGAGCGCGCCAAACGCCTCGTCGAGGCCGGCGAGAACGTCTTCATTCTCCTCGATTCCATCACCCGGCTGGCCCGGGCTTTCAATCGCGCCAACAAGGGCAAGGGCGGCCTGAACAAGGGCGGCCTGAGCAACCAGGCGCTCGAGATTCCCCGACGGCTCTTCGCCGCCGCCCGAAACACCCGGGAAGCCGGATCGCTCACCATTCTGGCCACCGCGCTCATCGATACGGGCACGATGATGGATGAGGCCATCTTTCAGGAGTTCAAGGGGACGGGCAATATGGAACTGGTGCTCGACCGGAACATCGCTCAGAATTACGTCTTTCCCGCGGTGAACATCTTCAAGTCCGGAACGCGGCGCGAGGAACTCCTTCTCCCTCCCCACCAAATCGAGAAAATCTATGTGATTCGGAGAGGTTTGTCGGGGCATAAGCCGATCGAAGCCATGGAACGTCTCCTCAGTTTCGTCGAGCGATTTCCTAACAACGCGCAAATGCTATTGGAGATCAAGGCCTCCAGCGCCGAGTGATGCGGTGACCACATCTCTTGCTTCGTGACGGCCATGGCTTCTCCAGACGACGCACAGCCGGTCGACATCGACGAAGTCCTCCCGCCGGAAGACGACCCGAAAGCCACCAAGCGATCGCCGAAGTCCGCCGGCGACGCTCTCAAGAAAACGCTGCTGAAGGCCATCGCCCGACTGCTCGACGAGTGCCTGACCCTGCCCATCTCCAAGAAAGGCTTGCGCATTGGTTTGGATCCGATCTTGGGTTTCTTCTTCCCCGCCATCGGTGACGCCTTCACCGCCACCCTGGGATCGACAATCCTTCTTGAAGGCCTCCGGCGACAATTGCCGCGTGCCGTCATCATGCGGATGGGGATGCACATCGCCGTCAACGCCGCGGTGGGAACGATCCCGGTCCTTGGCGACCTCTTTTCAATCTGGTACAAGTCCAACGTGCGAAACTACGCCCTCCTCGAAAGGCACTCCGGCAACAAGGACTTCCCTCCGGTCAAACCCAATCTTCTACCACTTTTCCTCTTCGTTCTGGGCGTGGTCGCACTGATCGGCCTCGTCCTCACGATGGTCATCCTGCTCTTCCACGCCGTCTTTCCCCGGTAAGACCGACGCGGACCGAAAACGACGCTCACCGGACGGTCGATCATGCAACCCGCACGATCACCTGCTCGCTCAATGGAAAACAAAACTTCGGTGTCGTAGACGACCACCTTCTCCCAATAACCCTTACACTGATTGACAAAGACGTGGTGGTCGGTCGTGGTCCTGATAGGCGTCGTGATCCACTTGCGTAGCAAACGTGAGGATCAGGCTATAGTCGAAGGAATGATCGGTTACCGGACGCTCTTGAGTTCCGGCGGGACGTCCGATGCGTCCCTCCTGAATCTTTCCAGTTTTGAGCAAGTCCCGGAGAGCCGATTCAAACTTCTGGCGCCGACCTTGCCCGTCTTCATTCAACCAAAAATACACGCTATGAATCATCCTCGTGAGTGAGAAGTTCTGTAACTGGATCATCATGCGGCGAAGCGTGAACCTTCGGAGCGAATGAAGTCTATTTTATCAAGGATGAATTTTCGGAACGCTGAACCTTTTCCGCCGTGGTGCAAAAATCCAGGCAGCGTGTTTTTCAAGGCGGCTGAGACAATCATTTCCGAAGGCAGCACGTCTGGGCGGATGGTTCGGATCCAGGTTCCAAAGTGTTTCCAGACCAGACCGTCACATGTCATGGCAAGGTACTGTAACATGCCCTGAGCGATCATGCCGGTCTGCACAAACACATGATATGCGTGCATCTTTCTCTGCACCTGTCTGCGATATTTCTCGGTAGTCCGGTGGAGGTATTGGTTACCATTGCGACGCTTGAGCGGTCGCATAGCGGCCATCCAGAAATGGTATCCGAATGAGCCGACCGAATGCACCGCTTGCTTGAAAGCGACTTCGATCTTGAAACGCAAACTGTAGAGCAAGATGATCTCCTGAGCTTCCATGGTGAGGTCGGTAGACAAGAGGATGATCCGCCCTCTCGTGGGATGATCGACGAGAATGAAGCGGACCATCGCCCCGGCGGGCTTCCACAACAGATCCACCGACTTGAACCGGACAGAGATGTTTCTCTCCCCATATACGGGACTGGGAACGGAACTGAAGCCGCCCGTTCCAAAGACATTCTGGAGCTTCACCGCAGCGCCATACTTTTTCGGTCGTCCGCGTTTGCGTTTGCGTGGCACTGCCGCAGGCCGAAAGCCGGTTGTCGTGCGTCGAACCCCCGTGACCAGCACACCGGAACGCCCCTTGGTGCTCCGGATCACCTTTCCGTTGGCGTAGTAGGCGTCGGCCAGCAAGACGAACTCCTGACCTCTACAGACGGATGCGAGCATCTCGTTGGCCTCGTCGATCAAGGTTCTCCTGTCGCGGTTTGAAGTGACGATACCTTCGTGAATGCGTGCACAGACCGGAACGCAGAAGAAGTATCCGCCAACCTGACAGAGCACGCCGAAGGCCTGAAAGGAATGGCTCATGATGAAGTGAGGCTTGGAATTGGACTCGGACTGTTGATGCAGATACTTCACCGCAGGCATCTTGCGGCCCTCCTTGGACTTCCTTGATGCCGTCGAGAACCAGGACGGGGCGACAACCGATCTTGTAGACAGGGAAGTGCTTGATCACGATGGCGAACCAAAGTTCTGCAAGCCGGTCCGTCTTCACGGCATTGCTGTGGAAGAAATGGAGTAAGTGCTCATAGGAGTGTTCTGACAAACCGAGAGCGCGGACGAAACTGGAAACCCCGAGGAGGTCATTGCGCACGGAGAAAGCGGCCAAGACGAGCAGAAACCAGAGAAAGGTGCGGGCTCTCGAGAAAGCGGGTCGCAGAAGACAGACGATATTCCACCAAGAAATCCAGAGATCCATAACAAATGATTTGATTTTCCTAGACATTCGCATATATAAGCTAATGACCATGAAAAAGATCAGATCACTGAAAAAAGAGTCCAGAAACTTGCGGCAAAGTTAGCTGCAATCGGGCCAATGCGGCCTGGGAGCATCAGCAAGCAATACCGAGATCGACAACGCCAGCGCGGCGTGTATTACCAACTGAGCTACACGCATGAGATGAGGAGCCGGACTGAACACGTCTGGCCAGACCACGTGAAGGGACTACGAAAAGAAACAGAGGAGTACAAGAAATTCAAGAAACTGACCACCGAACTGATCGATCTGAGCATTGAACTATCCAAGGCGAAGATCGCTCTATTACGCAGTCAGACAGACACGCCAGGCAAAGAGAAACCGGTCTGAGAACTTCCCACTCACGAGAATCATCATGATGCGGCCACTATAGGGTTTCCTTTCCCGCCCGCCACATCAAGTTGCGAAGGAAAGAAGGGACGCGGCGGCCTCATGTCTTTTCTCAAAGTAGGACGGACTTTCTATCCGTCCCGTCCCCTCGATCTCTCAATCGACGTCCAGAAATCGATGCATGTTGCGCCCGATTTGAGCGATCAGCTGCGGCAGATCGCATCCGCTCATGGCCGCCAATTGCTCGTAAACCACCACGAGGTTCGCCGGGTGATTGTACTCTGCGTCACCGTGGCGACGCAGGTTCTCGGGCAAGGCCATGTCGGGAGCATCCGTTTCCGCAAGGAGGCGCTCACCTGGCACCGAAGCCAGGCAACGCTCGAGATGCGCGCGTTTGCGCTCGGAAAGAAAATGACCGGAGAAGGAAAAGTAGCCGCCGAGATCCACAAAATCGGGGATCATCTCCGGAGGCCCGCCGTAGGAGTGCAAAAGGAATCCCTGCGCGGGGCATGGTCCGTTCTTCAGCAATTCCAGCAGTGAGCCCCAGGCCTGCAGACAATGCAGCATCAAGGGCAAGCCGAATTCCACCGCCAACTCCATCTGGGCGGTCAGGGCAACCCGTTGTTTTTCGAGGTCGTGATTCCGGATCCATTTGTCCAGCCCCACCTCCCCGAGCCCTCGAGCCTCGCGGCTCAAATAGTCTCGCAGACAGGCCTGCCATCCATCGGGCGCCTCCTGAACACGCCAGGGATGCAAACCATAACAGGCGCGGACCCGGCCCGGATAGCGCAATGCCAGAGCCTCGACTTCGGGCCAGTCCTCCGGGCAGGTACCATTGACCACTTGATGCCGAATGCCTTCCTCCTCACAGACCGCCAGGATGTCGTCCAGATCCGCCCGCAATCGCGGATCCTGCAAATGCAGATGGGCGTCGATCATGGTGTCCGACCCACGTGCCGTCGGGCAAAGTCCACGATCGCCCCGTGCACGTGCAGGAGACCGTTCATTCGCGTCGGCGAGATTTGCCTGGGAAACTCGAGACCTTCCAGGATCTCTAGCGGGCACGCAATCACTTCCTCCGGAGGATGGCCGGAAAAAAGACGCGTCAAGAGACTCACCAAGCCGTAAACCATCACCGAATCGGCGGCCACCTCAAATTGGCAACGACCGTCGGCCATCGCGCCTTGAAGCCAGACGGCGGAAACGCAGCCCGGCACGCGCAGAGCATCCGTCCGAGATTCCTCACTCAACGGCGAAAAACCGCGGGCCTCGTCCACGATGATGGAGAGCCGCTCGCGCGAATCCTCGATCATCCGGTAACGATCGATCCATTCCCGTTGCTCGTCGACGAGCACCATGACTCCGTATCCGCCTCAGCAGAGCCCTTTTCAAGCCCAGAGCCCGGCGATTCCGCCAACGGTCACAGCCCCGAGCGGATCAAACGGGCGGGACGATATAAAAGACAGGTTCCGTGATCGAGGGATGCGCGGTGCGGCAAGGGCCGCCGCCCAGATAGAGATATGGCAAAACGGGACCGGGACCGTGCGGCACCAAAGCCGGTTCCAAGCAGACCTTGAACCCCGGGGGCACCCGGCAGAGCATCGGTCGCGGCAGGTAATGGCGAATGTAGATCCCCTGCCCGTGAGGGATCCTCTCCGGCCAAGACAGCGGTAGACAAAGGGCCCGTGCCGAAAACTCTCGACCAAGGTCAGGACCGGCATTCCCCGATCCTCCGTCACGCGATAGCGGCCCTCGTAAACGACCTGGCCGGACGAATCTTTCCAAAATATTGTATGGTACTTAGCTTGGCTCTCACCTTTCAAATCAAGGAATCCAAAACAAAGAACGGCAAGAATAGCGATAATGACTCTCATTTCTGATTCCTTGCCGTGAATCTGAGAGAAGACAAGCCGAAAACCCCTAAACTCCCCGGCTCGCGCCCCACAAGCGCGGTGATCGAACCCTCAAACCAGGGCGCCACAAAGTGCTTTCCTGTTGTGTGCGAGCCCCTCATGATCTCGTCCATGAGGTTTCCAAAGTTCTCTCTCCGACGTCGCGGCCTGTGCGCCGCCCTGCTCAGCGCGGCTTTCATTTCGGCTTGGGGAGCGGATGCCGATCCCGATGAGCTGGCGTTCCAATCCCTCTTCAACGTCAAGGATCTGACCGGTTGGGAAAGCCCCCGAGGACAACCGCTGGTTCAGCACCGAGGACGGCGTGCTTCAGGTGAAGAGCGGCCTCGACAAGAAAGGCGCCACCCTCTGGACCGAAGATGAGTTCACGGACTTCGTGTTGGAATGCGAGTTCAAGTTCGGCGAGGGCACAGTGGACTCCGGATTCTACATCAAGAACGAGAAGAAACAGATCCAGATCGGGATCTCGGGCTCTCTCAAAGTCGACATGACCGCGCTCGCCTACATCCCGGGAAAGGGCTACCCCTTCCGCAATGAAGAAGCCTTGAAATTCCTGAAGCCCGACGACTGGAACCACCTCAAGATCCGCGTCGAAGGAAAAACCTACCAAACCTGGCTCAATGGCAAGAGCGTCATGACTTACACGTCGGAGTCCGCAATCAAGAAAGGGCTTCTGGGCATCCATCTGCATGGAAACCGCGACATGGCCATCGATTTCCGCAAGCTCCGCGTGGCGGAGATCAAGGACTGACACGCTGCCGGAGCTGCCATGACCATCTCTTCGGCCTCGCAAAGCGACGCGACATCTTGAGTTCACGGGCCGCGCCAAAAGTCGAGCGGAGTCTCAACTCCGCTGACGGCAGAACCTAGCAGCGCCGGAACCTCCGCCCACACACACACGACGAATCGTGGCCAACCGATTCACTCCACTGTCGCCCTTCCTAACTCCAACCGTTCCCCGCCCGCTTCTACCGTCCACTCCGATTCCGACCTCCTCCGGCGACGACGAGCCGCCCGAACGCTCACCTCATTCCCTCGCACTTCCACCACACGCGCGCCGGTCATGGAGAGCCAGGCCCCGGTGTTGATGATCACTCGCCCACGACGCTTCCAGACACCGGGATAGTGAATGTGACCAAACACCACGGCCTCTGCTTCGGGACGGTAACGCTCAAGCGCCTCCGCCATCATCTCGGGAGCGCGCTTCCACACCGTCAAGATGGTCAACAGCCGCGTGGGCGGCCAGAATTCGCCGTGCAGAAAGCGCACAAAGCCCCATGGCGTCAGTGAAAAACGGTGATTGGCCACTTCCAGCACCTCGCAACACCGTCGAGTCACCTCGAGGCGATAATCGAAATCCCGAAGAATTCGCGCGTCATCCGTCTCCTTGAGAATCGCATCGATTCGCGGACGACAGTGCCGGAGCTTCTTGCTCCAAGGGGATACGTAGCGATAGAGAAAGTCACCATGGGTCACCAGGAGCCGACCCTCACAGAGATCGAGATGATGGCGTTGGGAAACCGTCGGGTCGTGGTTCCCGGTGAGAAAAATGCGCCTTTCGACGGCTGCCTGGTCCAACACTTTCTCAAATTTCTCCCGCCCTTCCGAAGCCTTCTCCCGGTGGTTCCGCGAACGCGACTCGGCGGTGTCGCCGTTGAAAATCACCGTCCCGACGCCTTCGAAGAGCGGCCTCAGTTCCTCGGGAGAATCGATCGCACAGGCCGGGTGCCCCAGATGAAGATCCGAGACGATCCAGATCGGTTCGGGCAGCGACTCTAACCCCAATGCCTTTAGGGAAAGATCCAAAATATTTTAGATAAATGTTGCATTTTACCATAATAGTTATAATTGGGGTGGATGCCTCACTCCCATCCCAATCAAGTTAGCGGTTTCCTTGGTCAGTTCGAACATCTTTTCGGATTCGTTCGCGATCGCTTCGAACGCTTGCAGAACCCAGGCCGCGGCCCCAACCCCAAGCTGCCGGCCTGGGATCTTCTCGCCTCCCTGGTCTATCACGTGATCAGTGATGCTGGCCATTTCTCGGCCCATGTGTTCCAGTTGTTCGAGGTGGTGATCAAGGATAGTTCGCTCTCGGAACGGCGCCAGAGGATGGGGCTTGAGCCATTCGCTTGGCTCATGAAGCAGGTGTTAAAGCCCCTCGCCGATGGACGCGTACACAAGGGATGTTTCTACAAGGGGCTGCGCCTGTGCGGGATCGATGGCTCGAAATGGAGCGTCACGAACACGCCGCAGGTTCTGGCTGCCATGAGCAAGGCGGCCTCCAGGAGAATGACCGCCGCCTTTGCGAAAATAGAGATGTGCGCGCTCGTGGAACTTGGCATCCACAACCCGTTGGCGGCGACGGTCGGCCTGAAAGGAGAAGGCGAATGGACCCTGGCCAAAGAACTTCTCGGGAGTCTGCCGAAGAGGAGTCTGCTGATTGTCGACCGGCTTTACGGTTGGGGGAAGTATCTCGACGAACTCGTGAAATCATGCCGGGCGGCACATAGTGAATTGTTGGTGAAGGCACGCGGCAGCAACAAGAGCCATAAGACTGAAAGGCTCTCCGATGGAAGCGCGCTGGTCAGCATCAGGGTGCCCAGAAAGAAGGCTGATGGGCCGCGAGAGAATCAAGGGGAGATCCGTATCCGTGAGATTCGAGGCCGGATCAGGAAGCCGGGGGCACGACAGTGGAGCGAGGTGAGGCTATGGACGACGCTTATTGATGAGCAGGAGTATCCGGCGCAGGAATTGCTGGAGCTCTATGCCCTGCGCTGGGAACACGAGATATTCTACAAGGAACTCAAGCTCCACATGCGCGGGAATGACGTTCTTCATAGCCATACGCCAGAAACAGCGGCCCAGGAGGTGGCGGCATTGCTCATGGCCTGCTCGATCATCGCGCAGGAGCGATGCGAAGCCGCGAAAAGCGGCAACATCCAGCCGTTGAGCATCAGTTTCCTGAAGACGCTCGACAAAATGAATTCACTATGGGCAGTGTTCGAAGTGTCCGAGGGACTGCTGACCGAAGAGACAAAACAGGAGATGGTAGCGCGAGTCAGAGAATTGATCGTTCGGGAGGCAATACCGAAAAGACGACAAAGGAGTTGCCCGCGCAAAGTCCGCCAACCGGTGACGAGTTGGCCTAGGCTAACAGAAAACGACTCTCGTGAGGGCGAGTTCCTGCTGGAGATTGTTAGCTTTCCCTAAAGGCATTGCCGTTAGATATGCCTTCCACATGTCGCTGCATACATACCGGATGCTCTTCCTCGCTGCCTGACCGATGTCGCGCAAACATTGCACCAGGGCCTTGCCCTCGCGACCAGGCCGAATGGCAAGGAGACGTCGAGCGCCCTCGTCAAGCTGATAGACAAGCGTCATGTAGTTGTGTCCCTTGCGGATGTGGATCTCATCAACGCCGACGGCAGTGACTTCACTCAGGACGCGATTTTCCAAGCCCCATTCCACAGTGGATCGAACTGCACGATAGACTGTGTTCCAGCTCGTCCGAAAGTAGAGAGCCACTTCACTCCATGTAACGCGCCGTGCCCAAGTGCTCAGGAAATGTCGGAAATCGTCTGTCATCCGTTGCTTGCCCGTCGCCCAAGGGACACGCTCGACTTTGACTCCGCAGCGTGGACAGTTGACGCGGCGCATCAAGTATTCCAAGTGGACAGTGCGATCCCAGAGTGGCACATGCTCGAAGGTACGGAGAGTGCGATGATCGTAGGTTCCTCCCTTCCGAGAGCATCCGGAGCATACAGGCCTGTTGCGCTTGTGAGGCCGAACGCCAATGACAAGTGTGTTGTTGTTATCAACGAGGGAGGCTCTGTCGAAGACAAAACCCTTGAAGTGAAGCACAGAATCAACGAAGGTTAGGAGTCGCATCGGAACGGAGGGCGCGTTGTTTGGTTAGCACTGACAACAAAGCCGCTGTTCCGGTGCGCGTCATTGAAAAAGAGAGAACGCATAGAGCAACGCCGGTCAAAACCTGATGACGGATTGCGGCGGAGGGGATGAGGGTCAAGTGATCCCGGAGGCAATCGCTACGAGCGAACCGCATTCGAATCCCTTGGCGGAGATCGAGTAGGATTGGCGAGGACAGCACTTGATGCTCGTCCCTGGAGCTGGCAGGATCTCAGGTTGTTTTGACGATGCTTCGAGCTAGAAAACACCCACAGATTCTGCTATAGACCCGAACTTCAGAGAGATTCTTCACAATATGGCTCATGCACTTTTGCATGTCCATCTGCGAAAATCGCTCCGCGTCGTAGCTCCGGAACCGATCGGTTCCAAGCACACACTCACAGGCCGCCGTGATGACTTCGGCCACTTCTTCGGCTCGGTGGCGTGATCGAATCTGAAAATACACCGCATTCTCCTGGCGGCTCACGAATCCCATCAGGTAACTCGTCTTGCCCCCCGTTCTCGCCATCCCGTATCATCCGTGTTGACGTCATCGGATGGCTGGATGGCTGCTTTGATTCCCTCCGCCTCTTGGCTGATCGCTCCATCGCCGTTTCCCAATTTCAGGGCGTCTTGTGTCAGGGCGCTCTGGCTGAGATCAATGCCGCAAATCTCGCGAACAATCGGAGGAACTTTGCGTAGAGTCACCCCGAAGTGATAGTGCAGAGCCAGTCCAAACGACCGAACCCTGGGACCCACACGGTGAGCGGTGGCCCCGTGTTGGTCGAGCGGCAAGTCCCGGTGAGTTCCTCGCGCGCAGTAGCCACAACTGCATTCTTCGACTTCCACTTTCCAGGTCGATATGTCTCGGGCAATCTTTTCCGGCACATCGACTGTGCTTGCCGTCTCCAGACGAGTTCCAAGCCTGCTTCCACATCGAGGACAATTTGACGACCGCCCCTTGGGCAATCGGGCTTCCATGCTTCGAACATTGTCATCCGGCCCAATCTCCGGTTCCTCCCGCCGCCGGAAGGACCCTCGGCCCGGCTTGCGTCCCGGTCTTTTCGGGTTGGCCTCGGGTTTTCCCTTCGAGAACGGAGCCGCCGATTTGTTCTGCTTGCGCTTCAACTCATCCAACTCCTCGCGAAGCTTGAGATTCTCCGCCTCCAACTGAGCAAACCGCTCCTGTAGATCGCGGACGAGCCGGATCAGTTCTCTCGTGGGGAGCGATTCAAGAGAATCGGACGACATCAATGGTTAAGATGTCTTAATTATCGAAGCTGTCAAGAGCTTGTTAGATGCGCTAATCAGTTACGGCCACTTCTTCGGCTCGGTGGCGTGATCGAATCTGAAAATACACCGCATTCTCCTGGCGGCTCACGAATCCCATCAGGTAACTC
>CBDBEZ010000088.1:0-21764 GCA_965204485.1 Verrucomicrobiales bacterium | reverse complement strand
CTGAGCCGCCAAGTATTCACTGGAAGCCTCGTGGATCCGATCCGTACCGCGGTACTTCCGGCCCTCTTTCTCCACCAAGCCACGCGTGACCAGATTTTGAAGCTTCTCATAAGCCCGAAGGCGCAACATTTCCTCACCCCCACTCACGGCGTTCTTCTCCTTTAGATTCTCATACACGGACTCAAACAGACCGTTAAAAGGAAGAAACTCGTCATTCCCCTTCATCACATTGACGATTTCATCAGTGACATGATCGGGAATGCGTCGAGAAAAACGTGTTCTTCTAGTCGTAGCCATAAGACCAACAGTTTATCACATGTTTGCGCTGAATGCGAATGGTTTTACTTCGTGTCGGGCTACGCTCTCTCTAATCAGTGCATTTTTTCGCAACGCCGAGAATCGCAATCGCCATTCGGCGCCTGCCGGAAAGACCTTCTTTCACCCTCTGAGCGCACTCCGTCGCCCGTCCAGGCGCCCTTCAAAACCACTCTGTCCGACTTGGCAGACGATCGCTTCCCCTTCTGTCGATCGAAAGCCAGGTCATCACAGAGAAGGTCATTCCTGCATAATGATCATATTTTCCAAAGTTTCAGATCTTTGAGCTAGATATTACTTAAATAATAAGCTTCTTTCACAAGGCAGCAAGCGCGATCAGCACCGATAGACCGCAATTGGTTTAGAATTCCAAAGCATCTGAGCTTTCACGAAAGTCCGAAATGCACTTGCCAAGACGGGCTTAGTAGACGTATTGAATTAGATTTACCATAAACACCACAATTGAAGATAGCAGATCACTCCTGATTTCTTCTCAGATAAGACTAGACCAATACAAAAGTGAGACGCAGAATAGCAACGCAACTGGAAAAGAAAGTTTTACAAATTGTTAATCGGCTGGATCTTAACGAGATCCGAAGAGCTGAGACGGAATCATGTTCATTGCGATAACTATTGTTTCTATAACCCAAACGCGACTGTTGCCATGTCAACTCAGGTACCCACAGACGAACAGGAGGCCGTCAGGCGTGACGCCGGCAAGCTGGCCGACTTCATCATGTTCACCCAACGCTCCTTCCTTCTCAATCTCTCCAAGGAGCTCAACCGAGGAAACGTCTCTTTCGCTCAGTTCTTCCTACTCGGTTATCTCGCCAATGAGGACTACCTCACGATGACGAGCATTTCCAAGAAGATGGGACACTCGACCGCCGCCGCCACCGGTCTCGTGGACCGGCTCGAGAAGCTCGGTTACGTCCAGCGCCTGCACACCAGCGACGATCGCCGCAAGGTGATGGTTCAGATCACCCGCAAGGGCATCGATCTGGTGAACCGCATGCGAAACGACATTGTCACCAATCTCGTCGACCTGATGTCGACGCTCGACATGACGGAAAAGCGAAGCTTCATCGATACCTACGGCAAGCTGTCGGATTCCTTTTCTGAGCTCAGCGCCGTCCGCTAGCCCTATGGGAAAAGAACCCTGTACCAGTTGATGAATGGGAATCACCGTGAGCCACTCGTGGACCATCGTTGATACTCTTCCCCCATGGAAGCCACGGAGCCGGGAGAGGATCCCAATCGCTCGCTCACTGATCCGACCCTCGGTGCGTGCGCGTCCCTCGCCCATGCCTTTTTGCTAAGGGCCAGCGGCATCGACACCGGCGTGTCTCGAACAGAGGCCCTGGAACGCCTCGTCCCCTACTACCAGCGAGGGATGGAACGCCTCGGCTTCGACTGGGGCCAGCTCCAGACCGCCGAACAAATCCACGGTGTGGGGCTCGCCCACGTCGACCATCCCGCCGGCGGGATGGAGGCGCTGCCAGGAGTCGACGGACTCTACACGGCGACACCCGGCGTCCTCCTGGGAATCCTCGTGGCCGATTGCTGCGCCGTTTCGCTCGTCGATCCCTCACAACGCGCCATCGCACTCCTCCACTCGGGAAAAGCAGGGACGGAAGCCAACATCACCGGCAAGGCCATCGCCATGATGGCATCGCAGTTCGGTAGTCGGCCAGATCACCTCATCGTCCACCTCAGCCCCTGCATCCGCCCGCCCCACTACGAGATCGACTTCGCGGCGGAGATTCGCTCGCAGGCCGCGGAAGCGGGCGTTCCCCACCAGCAAATTCACGATCGGGGACTGTGCACCGCCAGCGACTCTGGGCGTTTCTATTCCTATCGACGGGAAAAAGGTCTGACGGGTCGCATGCTCGCTCTCCTGGGCTACCATGCCGCTCGTTGACATGACCGTCGAGGCCTTCGCTCCCGCCAAAATCAATCTGAATCTTCGCATTCTCGGCAAACGGCCGGACGGGTTCCACGCCTTGGAAACCCTCATGACCACGGTGCCAGTGGAAGATCGCTTGAGCGTTCACCGGATTACGGGGCCCCTGGCTTTTTCCTGCTCACGGAGCGATCTCGAGACCGAGGAAAACCTGGTCGTCCGTGCGGTTCGCCTCCTCGAGAGCGAAGTCGGCCGGGCGCTGCCCGTGCGGATCCATTTGGAAAAGCGCATTCCCTCGGGGGCTGGCCTGGGCGGTGGCAGCAGCGACGCCGCCGCCACGCTGAAAGCCGTGCGCGAGCTGCACGACCTCCCAATCGACGATGCCCGCCTCGAAGCCCTGGGAGCCCAGCTCGGCTCCGACGTTCCCTTTTTCATTCGCGGCGGCACGAGCTGGTGCCGTGGCTGCGGGGAAGAACTCGAACCCGTTGACTTCTCCTGGGAGTTGCCGGTCCTCTTGCTAGGCCACGCCATCGAGATACCCACGCCCTGGGCCTACCGAAAGTGGGCCAACTCGAAGGAGGTGTTCCCGTTTCCCTACGCACCTCAGCCCATGCCCTGGGGCGCGGTGTTCAACGATCTCGAACGACCGGCTTTCGCGAAATTCCTCATTCTAGGTGAGACTAAACGCTGGCTTCTCGAGCAACACGAGGCGGCGGCAGCCTGCATGACCGGTTCTGGCTCCGCCCTCTTCGCGATCCTGAAAGATTCGAGGCCCGCCACCCGCTCCGCTCTGGTCGAGCGGCTCCAAGCCCGCTACGGCGAGACCCTCTGGATCGCCTGAAGCGAGTTCCCCCTTTCTCATTGATCGCCCCGCGTTCCCAACTCTAGTCTTCGCCCGCAAGCCCATGGATCTCCCCCCCACTCCATCCTTCCCATTGTCCCCACCGATCGAGGCCTCGTGTCGGCGGGCACGGTCTCACGCCCCAAGGTCCAAAAACCCGATCCCATCCATCGCGGACTCCCCCCTGGCATTGACGATGATGATGCTAGCGTCCTTGATAGTCGCTTCCTGCGACCGGCCGACGCGCGTGGAGATGGCCGCCCAAACCCAGACCTTTCTCATGGGCAACGGTTCGGAGCCCGAAGGTCTCGATCCCCACGTCGTCACCGGCGTTCCCGAGAACCGCATCTTCCAAGCGATCCTCGAAGGCCTGGTCGGCATCGACCACGCCACCCTCGAACCCGTCAACGACGCCGCCGCCGAGAGTTGGGAAATCTCCGAGGACGGTCTCACCTATACCTTTCACCTCCGCAAAGACGCCACCTGGAGCAATCCGGAACGCGATCCCGTGACGGCCCACGATTTCGTCTACTCCTATCATCGCGTCCTCCATCCGGACACCGCTTCCAAGTACAGCTACATGCTCCACCTGCTGAAGAACGCCGAGGCCTTCAATCGCGGCGAACTCACGGACTTCACGCAAGTCGGCGTCAAAGCTCTCGATGATTTCACCCTCCAACTGAACCTGGAATCACCCACGCCCTATCTCTTGAGCATGCTCAACCACTACTCCTGGTGGCCGGTGCACCCGCCCACCATCGAGAAGCACGGCCAAATGACCGATCGCTCGAGCCCATGGACGCGTCCCGGGAATTTCGTGGGCAACGGCCCCTTCCGCCTCGTCGAGTGGTCGGTGAACAATCGCATTGTCGTGGAAAAGCGAGAGGACTACTGGGATGCCGACCGCGTGATTCTCAACAAGGTCGTCTTTTACGCCATCGAGAATCTGGAGACGGAACAGCGCGCCTTTCTCCAAGGTTACCTACACCTCACCTCCGACATCCCCGCGCACCGGATCCGCTGGAATCTCAAGCATTACCCCAAGGCGACAGAGATCGATAACTACCTTGGAACCTACTATTACCGCGTGAATGTGGCGCCCCTGGACGACCAGGCCGATCCCGAGAAAATTGCCGGCCGGCAGGCGCTCATGGACAAGAGGGTCCGCAAGGCGCTGGCCATTTCGATCAATCGGCAGGCTATTTGCGATTTTCTGGCCGCCGGCCAGCTGCCCGCCTATCACTTTGTGCCGCCGGGCACCTACGGTTACGAACCCGCCGCCATGCTAGAAGAATCCCTCAAGGAAGCCAAGCGGCTGCTCGCCGAGGCCGGCTACCCCAACGGCGAGGGCATTCCGGAACTTCAGCTTTATTACAACACACACGAGAATCACAAGCAGGTCGCCGAGATCATTCAACAACAATGGAACAAGGACCTCGGCATCAAGATCGCTCTCTTCAATCAGGAGTGGAAATCCTATCTCAACACGGTCGCCAGCCTCAACTACGACATCGCCAGGGCTGCCTGGATCGGCGACTACAATGATCCTAACACGTTTCTGGACATGTGGGTCACCGACGGCGGCAACAACCAGACCGGGTTCTCCCATGCCCGCTACGACGATCTCATCCGGCTCGCGGCCAGAACGTCCGATCCCGCCGAACGTCTGCGTTTTTTCCAGGAAGCGGAGGCCATCTTGATGGATGAGCTGCCCATCATCCCCGTCTACTTTTACGTTTCCAAACACATGATCCATCCGAGCGTCAAAGCACGGCCTCCCAATATCCTCGACCGCCACCCTTTCAAGGACGTCTACCTCGATCCCTCCGTGTTCAACTAACGCGTTCGGCGATCACGCCACGCTCCAGGCCCATGCTCAAGTTCGTCTCCTATCGCCTCCTCCAGGCCATCCCGGTTCTCCTCGTCCTCTCGATCATCACCTTCGTTCTCTGCCGGGTGGCTCCAGGGGACGCCTTTCTCGACGAGAAAGCAGTTCCGCCCAACGTCATGAAGAAGATCGAGGAGGCCAACGGCCTGGATAAACCGCTCCCCGTCCAGTACTTCGTCACCATGAGCAGCCTGCTCACGGGAGACCTCCCCGCCATCAAGAACCTCGGACGCACCGTCAACGAACTCATCGCCGAGACCTTTCCATACTCGTTCGAACTCGGCTTTCTCTCGCTGATCATCGCCCTCTCCATCGGCATCCCCCTCGGCGTCTTCGCAGCCGTGCGGAGGAACACGCTGGCGGACTACGCCTCGATGTCGGTCGCCATGTTCGGCATCTGTTTGCCGACCTTTGTCCTCGGCCCGCTCTTGGTGCTGGTCTTCGCGGTCGGCTTGGGATGGTTCAATCCCCTGGGCTGGGAAGAGCCGTCCGATCGCGTCCTCCCCTGCCTCACCCTCGGCACCTACTACGCCGCCTACATCGCCCGCCTGGCACGCGGCGGCATGCTCGAAGTCCTCAATCAAGATTTTGTCAGGACCGCCCTCGCCAAGGGAGTTCCTCCGGTGACCCTCGTGGTCCGGCACACCCTCAAGGGAGGTCTCCTGCCCGTCGTCTCCTACCTGGGCCCCGCCTTCGCCCGCATCATCTCGGGATCGTTCGTCATCGAAACCATCTTCTTCATTCCCGGCCTCGGGCGCTTCTTCGTCACCAGCGCCTTCAATCGCGATTACAACATGATCATGGGCACCGTGCTTTTCTACGCCACGCTGCTGGTCCTCCTCAATCTCGTGGTCGACGTCATCCAAGTGCTTCTCAATCCCCGCCTCAAGTTTCAGTAGCCGACCGGCCTGTCACTTTCCTTCATCGCCCCATGACCGACTCTTCAGCCACCCCCGCCGGTAAACTGGTCGTCCGCCCGGAGGACATCGAACAGGGCACCAGTCTCTGGCAAGACGCCTGGCACCGCCTGCGCAAGAATCGCATGGCGGTCCTCAGCCTCATCCTGCTCGTCATCATCACCCTCCTCTCCTTGGTCGGCCCCTGGCTGATGCCCTTCGGTTATCAGGAGCAAGATCAGGGACTGGGCGCCACCGCGCCCCTCGCCGAGGGCGCCCATCTCTTCGGCACCGACGAACTCGGCCGCGACCTCCTGACCCGTACACTTCACGGCGGACGCGTCTCCCTCGGCGTCGGCCTCATCGCCACGCTCACCGCTCTCATCATCGGCGTCACCTACGGAGCCATCTCCGGCTACGTCGGCGGACGCACCGACGTCGTCATGATGCGGATCGTGGACATCCTCTACGCCCTCCCCTTCACCATTTTCGTCATCGTCCTCATGTCGGTCTTCGAGAGGGATATCAAACTGCTCTTCCTTGCGATCGGGGCCGTCGAGTGGCTCACCATGGCGCGGATCGTCCGCGCTCAGGTGCTCAGCCTGAGCAAGCAAGAGTTCATCGAGGCCGCCCTTTCACTCGGCATCAGCCGGACCACCATCATCTTTCGCTACCTCATCCCCAACGTGCTTGGCCCGGTCATCGTCTACACCACCCTCACCATTCCGGCGGTCATGCTCTTCGAATCGATCCTCAGCTTCCTCGGGCTCGGGGTGCAGGCTCCCATGAGTTCCTGGGGATCTCTCATCAAGGATGGCTCGGAGAAAATGGACGTCTATCCCTGGTTGCTGATCTTCCCCGCGATCTTTTTCTCCCTCACTTTGTTCTGCCTCAACTTTCTCGGCGATGGTCTCCGGGACGCGCTGGATCCCAAGAGCTCGAAGGACTGACCGGCTGCTTGATCCATTGACCCACACTCTCTCACTGAGGCTATCCCCCAACTCGCCCTCTCCGCCCAATGCTCACCGTCGAAGACCTCCGAACCTATTTCCACACCCGCGCCGGCATCGTCCGCGCCGTGGATGGCGTCTCGTTTTCCCTCTCCCGAGGACAGTCGATCGGGATCGTCGGCGAGTCCGGCTGCGGCAAATCCGTCACCTGTTACAGCCTCCTTCGCCTCATCCCCATGCCTCCGGGAAGGATCGAGGGCGGGAAGGCCATGCTTGGCGAACTCGATCTTCTCCAGGCATCTGAAGCGCAATTGAGGAAAGTGCGAGGGAAACGGATCTCCATGATCTTTCAGGATCCCATGACTTCCCTCAATCCCTACTTGAGGATCAGCACCCAGCTGATCGAGTCCCTCGTGATCCACGAGGGACTCGACAAAAAAGCAGCCCTTCACCGCGCCATCGAGTCCCTCGAAGAGGTCGGCATTCCCGAGGCTGAGGAGAGGATCCGCTGCTATCCCCACGAGTTTTCCGGGGGCATGCGTCAACGGGTGATGATCGCCATGGCCCTGATCACCAAACCGGAGATCCTCATCGCGGATGAACCCACCACCGCCCTGGACGTCACGGTGCAGAAGCAAATCCTCGATCTCATCAAGGATCGCCAGCAAACCCTCGGAACCGCCGTCATCTTCATCACCCACGATCTCGCCGTGGTTTCCAACGTCTGCGACCAGGTCTACGTCATGTATGCCGGCAAAATCGTCGAGAACGCGGCGACCAAGCCGCTCTTTGCCAATCCTCGCCACCCCTACACCAAGGCACTCCAGCAATCGATCCCCGCCCTGCAGCAAAAAGGCAATCCCCTCTACACCATCGAAGGTCTCCCCCCCGACTTGACCCGCCCCATCAGGGGCTGCAGCTTCGCGCCGCGCTGTGAGTTCGCCAAGGACGCCTGCCGCGAAGACACTCCGCCCCTGGCGCCGGTTCAGGAAGGCCATCTCAGCGCCTGTGTCAGGGTACAGCGTCAGGAGATTCAGCTCAACACTTTGCCCTCACAGTGATGTTTCGCGTCGAGAATCTCTGCACTCACTTCCACTCCAAAGGCAGGACCATCAAGGCCGTCGACGGCGTGTCCTTCGAGGTGGCCCGCGGCGAAATCCTCGGTCTGGTCGGGGAATCCGGTTGCGGCAAATCCACGCTCAGCCGGACCATCATGCAATTGATCCCGGCCACCCGCGGCAAAATCCTCCTGGAAGGGCGCGACTTGAGCCACCTCACATCCCGACAGGTGCGGGAGGAGAGGCTCAACTTCCAAATGGTCTTTCAAGACCCTTACGCTTCTCTCAACCCTCGCATGACGGTCTACAGCACCTTGGCCGAGGCCTTGCGTCGACGGCATCCAAATCTCAAGGGCAGCGCTCTCGATCGGCAGGTCGGACTCCTCATGGAAAAAATCGGTCTGGCGGCGCGCTTCATGAAGAAGTATCCCCACGAATTCAGCGGCGGCCAGCGCCAGCGCATCGCCATCGCCCGCGCCCTGGCTCCGGAGCCGAAACTGATGATCGCTGACGAGCCGGTCAGCGCTCTGGATGTCTCGATCCAAAGCCAGATCATCAACCTCCTGATGAACCTGGTTCAGGACATGGAACTCACCATGATCTTCATCTCCCATGACCTCTCCGTCGTCCACTACATCGCCGACCGAATCATGGTGATGAAGGCCGGCAAGCTCGTTGAATCGGGACCGGCCGAGCAAATCATGCGCTCTCCCGAGCACCCGTATACCAAGACCTTGCTGAGCGCCATTCCCGTGGTCGATCAGCGCGGCTAAGCCTGCCGACGCCGCCTGGCATACAATTGATCCGGCGCTTTGTAATGGATTGCCCACGGACTCCCGTGCTATGGAAATTCTTTAATCGCTACGTGTGTCATGGATCCCTGGCTGATTTGGTTCCTCGTGGGCCTCGCGCTCATCTTCAGCGAATTTTTCCTTCCCGGGATCGTGCTCATTTTTTTCGGCCTGGCGGCCTGGATCGTCGCGGCCTTTTCCTTTCCCGGCTTCCTCGGTTCGATCGCTCTTCATCTCGCCCTTTTCGCCGCCTCCGCCATCGTCCTCACTGTCTGCTTGCGGGGAGTGATTTGGCGGCTTATGCGCGATTCCCATCAGCAGCTCCCCGGGCAGCTGGATGAATTCGATGAATTCACCGGGAAGAGCGTGCAAGTGCTCACCGACTTCGCCGGTCCGGGCGCTCTCGGAAAGGTCGAGTTCAAAGGCGCGGAATGGAAGGCCCGATCGGAGGACGAACTCAGCACAGGCGACACCGCGGAGATCGTCTCCCTGGACGGCCTAACGCTCAACATCCGCAAACAGTGGCTCGCGCCTTTTCCCTGACTACCCGCTAGTTGGCGAATTCTCTAGCAGACTTGCACGCCTTCCCGACCTCCGGCAGGCAACGTAATCCGCCAGCGAACTTCCACACCCCCATCGCCCCGTCGTCCCTCCCAGCTTTCGATCAAACTTTCATCCACTCCATTCATCATGAACATGCAATCCTTGGGCCCTTTTCTCGTCGCCGGCGGAATCACGCTGATCATCGTGGTGGCTCTCCTCAGGGCCGCCAAAGTCGTTCCCCAACGATCGGCTTTCGTGGTGGAACGCCTTGGCAAATACGCCCGCACCTTGGACGCCGGCTTCCACCTGCTCATCCCGTTCATCGAGCGCGTGGCCTACCGGCACAACATGAAAGAGATGGCCGTCGACGTCCCCTCACAAACTTGCATTACCAAGGACAACATCGCCGTCGAAATTGACGGCGTGCTCTACATGCAAGTCCTCGACGCCAAACGGGCCAGCTATGGCATCGAGGACTACCGTTATGCCGCCATCCAGTTGGCCCAAACGACGCTTCGTTCCGAGATCGGGAAGCTGGAACTGGACCGCACTTTTGAAGAGCGGGAGATGATCAACGCCCACATCATCGATGCGGTCGATCGAGCCTCGGATCCCTGGGGACTGAAGATCACCCGTTACGAAATCAGCAACATCAACCCGCCTCAGTCGGTGAAGGACGCCCTCGAAAAACAGATGCGCGCCGAACGAGAACGGCGTGCCGTGGTCGCCCATTCAGAAGGCGAACGCCAGGCCAAGATCAATCTGGCCGAGGGTGAGAAACAGAAGGCTATCATGCTCTCCGAAGCCAAGAAGATGGAGCAGATCAACGAGGCCGAAGGAAAAGCCGAGGAAATCGCCCTCCTCGCCACGGCCACCGCCGAGAGCATTCGCCAGGTGGCGGAATCCATCCAAGCGCCCGGCGGCCAGGAAGCCATGAATTTGCGGGTCGCCGAGCAGTACGTGAAGCAATTCGGCAATCTCGCGAAAGAATCCAACACCATGATCCTCCCTGCCAATCTCGGCGACCTCAGCGGGACCATCGCCACGCTCACCCGGGTGATCGGTTCTCAGGGGCCACCGGCCCCAGCGAGCTCCTCGCCTCCGCCTCCGCCCTCACCCCCCGAAGCCACCACCGATCGATCCGCCACCCTCTCCCTTCAGCCGGGTTCCGGAGGGTCCGTGAGGCGTGGGTGAAACTGACCGCTGGCAACTCAAGCTTACCAAAAAATCGGAGGGTCCGTGAGGCGTGGGTGAAACCCTCAACCGCCCGCCACGATGAGGACGATCTCCAACTCGTCCCCGTCGCCAACCGACACCTCGGCGTGTTCCCTCTGATGGAGGGCCACGCCATTGTGCTCCACCAGGACCGGGCGCTCTCCCCATCCCAGGCGATCGAGAAGCCCCGGAAGCGGGAGGGATTCCTCATCAAAAGACCGGGGCTCACCATTCAATCTCACTTTCATCACGACACCGTGGGCAGCAGCGCCGACGCCGAGGTGGCCCGGCTCTCCATGTCTCGAGGCGCCAAAATCGCCTCATCCCAGTCTTTCCACACCGGGTCCAAGCCCTGTTGGCGCAGCATCGCCGCCACCGCCACGGGCGAACGATGATCCGCGATTCCGAACTGCTCCGTCGCCCGCTCGCAGCCGCCCTCAACGTCCGCTGAGGCAGTCCCACGATCCACGCGCCGTCCCCTGACCGTCAGGTGCAAGTCGGCGCTGCCCTGTCCCGTGTAGCCGCCGGGCTCGGTGTGACTGCCTGCGCTCATCGAGGTCACGCCCAGCGGAACCACTGCATCGCGAAATTCCGCCGATTCCCGGGTGCTGAGCACGATCCCGACCTCGGGAAAACACACCCGGAAAGCGGTGATCAACTGGACCAGCTCCCGGTCTTCCAGGCAGTGCCGCGGCTGAAACTCCCCCGCGTGCGGGCGCATGCGAGGAAAGCTCACCGTGAAGGAGGCTTTCCAACAAGTTCTCATCAAGTATTCGAGGTGCGCCGCCAGACCCATCGCCTCCGTCCGCCAATCGGCCAGCCCGAACAACGCCCCGATTCCGATGCGGCGAAACCCGCCCGCATAGGCCCTCTCAGGACACTCCAGCCTCCAATCGAAATCCTCCTTGGGCCCCGCCGTGTGCAATTCTCGATAGGTCACCCGGTCGTACGTTTCCTGGTAGACCACCAAGCCCTCGCATCCGGCCGAAACCATCCGCCCGTACTCATCCGCTTCCATCGGCCCCACCTCCAGCGCCACCGTGGGAATGAAGGTCTTCAACGCCCGAATCGCCCTTTCCAGATAGCCGTTGGAGACAAATTTCGGATGCTCGCCTGCTACCAGGAGAACATGCCGGAAACCAAGCTCCGCCAGATGCTGCGCTTCGGCGACGATTTGGGGAATATCCAGCGTGACGCGGAGAATCGGATTGTCGCGCGAGAACCCACAATACGTGCAGTTATTCACGCACTCATTCGAGAGGTAGAGCGGCGCGAACAAACGCATGGTCCGCCCAAAATGCTGCCGCGTCTTCCGGCGCGCCTCCTGAGCCAAGGCCTCGAGTTCACCGCGGCTCGCCAGCGCCAGCAAAGACTCGAATCGCCGCATCAAGGGCGATCGTTCCGGCCCGGGTCGATTGAACTGGGAGACGAATGACATGGTTGGCTGGTCGGGCTCCTCGGCGCCTTGAAACGCTGGCTGCCAGACCGACCCATGCGCGAGTGCCCGGCGAAATGCAAGCCGAGATGGCCCTCGACGAGCACACTCACCGCGAGGCCCCTCCCGGCAAGGCCCGCCTACACCGGCGCATGTCCAATGCTCGAACCGCCGTCGACATAAATCGTCTGGCCGGTGATGAAGTCGGACTCCTCGACTAACAGAAACGCGTTGATGGCCGCCAGCTCCTCGGGGGTCCCCGTGCGCTTCAAGGGAATGTTGTCGATGTAGCGCTGACGGCTCTCGCTTCCCGGAGGGTTATTGGCTCACATCTGACCGATAAATCAGCTCAGTTTTCTTACCCAAAGTGTTAGTTTATGTTGCGTTATATGCCGCCTGCCCTTAAGGTCTTGTGTGAAAAATAAACGCAAAAAGACAGGCGGCAAATCCGGCAAAAAAACGCTTCTCGGAGCTATCAATCGATCTCTCAGGCCCTGAGCGACCACAGAGTCTTTGCTGATACCGAACTCGGAAATGGTGTTCGCGCTCATGGGATGGTCAACCTTTTTCGGGCCGTCTTCGGTCGGTAAGGCACGCCGCATCGATGGCGAATGCCCAGGGGCCATCCTCGCCGCCCTGCTGGTATGGCCCATCCTCAAACTCGAGAATTCCAGTATTCATGCTTTCTGTTCGGAGCTTGGCCAGTTCTTGAAGGGCCGCGTAGATGACTGCAAATACAGGGCGAACATTCTTTATCGTGTCATGCGCCGTGAGGACGTCAATTGGCGGACGATGGCCATCGAGCTTTGCAAGAGCATTTTCAACGCCAACTCCGTGGATCCAGACGATCAGCGAGCGTTCGTCATCGACGACACAATCAAGGTGCGACGGGGCAAGAAGGTCGAGGGCTCCTCTTTGCACTGGGACCACACGGAGAACCGCTATGTCACAGGTCACCAAGTGGTGGAGCTCGGCATCGCCGGTGAAAAGGGATTCCTTCCGGTTGATCGGCAGATTTTCATGGGCGAAAAGGAAGCGGTAGGAAAAGCGCCTGAGAACGAATTCCGAGATAAGAGATGTGCCGCCGCGAGAGACATGGAGAGGGCAAAAAATGAATCGAAACACACGATGTTTCGAAGGATGCTCGAGTCGGCGCTGGATGTGGGATTTCGAGCGGCCTACGTGCTGGGCGACGCTTGGTTCGGTTGCAAAGAGAACATTCGAGCCTCCCTGGATCTCGGCCTCGTCGCCATTTTCCAGATGAAGCGGGGCAACATGAATTACTGGTTGGCGAATCCAAAAACCAACCGGAAAACAAAGAGCTATACCGCGCCTCAACTCTTCAACAAATACAAGCGTCAGCTCGAGGCATCGAGCTCCAAGGCGCGCTACCGGACTTATCACGTCAAGGTCTGGATCAACTTGGAGACAGAGGCCAAGCGAGCCCCAAAATGGCAGGAGGTGACACTCATCTTCAGCGCCCCGGTGAATCCCAGTTCTGGAGCCTCTCCAGAGAAAGCGTGGGTGGTGTTCCTGACCACCGACATCGAGGCCTCCGTGGAGAAGACGCTTTCAATATATGCCTTGAGATGGTCTGTGCTCGTGAGTGGGAAGTTCTCAGACCGGTTTCTCTTTGCCTGGCGTGTCTGTCTGACTGCGTAATAGAGCGATCTTCGCCTTGGATAGTTCAATGCTCAGATCGATCAGTTCGGTGGTCAGTTTCTTGAATTTCTTGTACTCCTCTGTTTCTTTTCGTAGTCCCTTCACGTGGTCTGGCCAGACGTGTTCAGTCCGGCTCCTCATCTTATGCGTGTAGCTCAGTTGGTAATACACGCCGCGCTGGCGTTGTCGATCTCGGTATTGCTTGCTGATGCTCCCAGGCCGCATTGGCCCGATTGCAGCTATCTTTGCCGCAAGTTTCTGGACTCTTTTTTCAGTGATCTGATCTTTTTCATGGTCATTAGCTTATATATGCGAATGTCTAGGAAAATCAAATCATTTGTTATGGATCTCTGGATTTCTTGGTGGAATATCGTCTGTCTTCTGCGACCCGCTTTCTCGAGAGCCCGCACCTTTCTCTGGTTTCTGCTCGTCTTGGCCGCTTTCTCCGTGCGCAATGACCTCCTCGGGGTTTCCAGTTTCGTCCGCGCTCTCGGTTTGTCAGAACACTTCTATGAGCACTTACTCCATTTCTTCCACAGCAATGCCGTGAAGACGGACCGGCTTGCAGAACTTTGGTTCGCCATCGTGATCAAGCACTTCCCTGTCTACAAGATCGGTTGTCGCCCCGTCCTGGTTCTCGACGGCATCAAGAAGTCCAAGGAGGGCCGCAAGATGCCTGCGGTGAAGTATCTGCATCAACAGTCCGAGTCCAATTCCAAGCCTCACTTCATCATGAGCCATTCCTTTCAGGCCTTCGGCGTGCTCTGTCAGGTTGGCGGATACTTCTTCTGCGTTCCGGTCTGTGCACGCATTCACGAAGGTATCGTCACTTCAAACCGCGACAGGAGAACCTTGATCGACAAGGCCAACGAGATGCTCGCATCCGTCTGTAGAGGTCAGGAGTTCGTCTTGCTGGCCGACGCCTACTACGCCAACGGAAAGGTGATCCGGAGCACCAAGGGGCGTTCCGGTGTGCTGGTCACGAGGGTTCGACGCACGACAACCGGCTTTCGGCCTGCGGCAGTGCCACGCAAACGCAAACGCGGACGACCGAAAAAGTATGGCGCTGCGGTGAAGCTCCAGAATGTCTTTGGAACGGGCGGCTTCAGTTCCGTTCCCAGTCCCGTATATGGGGAGAGAAACATCTCTGTCCGGTTCAAGTCGGTGGATCTGTTGTGGAAGCCCGCCGGGGCGATGGTCCGCTTCGTTCTCGTCGATCATCCCACGAGAGGGCGGATCATCCTCTTGTCTACCGACCTCACCATGGAAGCTCAGGAGATCATCTTGCTCTACAGTTTGCGTTTCAAGATCGAAATCGCTTTCGAGCAAGCGGTGCATTCGGTCGGCTCATTCGGATACCATTTCTGGATGGCCGCTATGCGACCGCTCAAGCGTCGCAATGGTAACCAATACCTCCACCGGACTACCGAGAAATATCGCAGACAGGTGCAGAGAAAGATGCACGCATATCATGTGTTTGTGCAGACCGGCATGATCGCTCAGGGCATGTTACAGTACCTTGCCATGACATGTGACGGTCTGGTCTGGAAACACTTTGGAACCTGGATCCGAACCATCCGCCCAGACGTGCTGCCTTCGGAAATGATTGTCTCAGCCGCCTTGAAAAACACGCTGCCTGGATTTTTGCACCACGGCGGAAAAGGTTCAGCGTTCCGAAAATTCATCCTTGATAAAATAGACTTCACTCGCTCCGAAGGTTCACGCTTCGCCGCATGATGATCCAGTTACAGAACTTCTCACTCACGAGATGTCTCTCGCGGCGGCACATCTCTTATCTCGGGGTCTTCAGCAGAATCTGTGGGTGAAATTCCGGATTTGCTCCGGGAACGCTGGACGCCGGGTCCCGCTGCCTCTGGACCCCAGAACTGCTGAAACTACTTGTTTCATGGGCTGAGCCCTACCAGGGGCAGCCCCGGCGCAAGCGTTGTCCTCGCAAATCCGAGGTTTGGATGGGCAGCTGGCTTGTTGCCACAACTTTGATGCCCATTAAGATTGGATATAACTTGTTGCTGGTCAGGATTCTAGGTGAATCGCGCCGCCTGGGCACCCACAGATTCTGCTGAAGAGGCTTATCTCGGAATTCGTTCTCAGGCGCTTTTCCTACCGCTTCCTTTTCGCCCATGAAAATCTGCCGATCAACCGGAAGGAATCCCTTTTCACCGGCGATGCCAAGCTCTACCACTTGGTGACCTGTGACATAGCGGTTCTCCGTGTGGTCCCAGTGCAAAGAGGAGCCCTCGACCTTCTTGCCCCGTCGCACCTTGATTGTGTCGTCGATGACGAACGCTCGCTGATCGTCTGGACCCACGGAGTTGGCGTTGAAAATGCTCTTGCAAAGCTCGATGGCCATCGTCCGCCAATTGACGTCCTCACGGCGCATGACACGATAAAGAATGTTCGCCCTGTATTTGCAGTCATCTACGCGGCCCTTCAAGAACTGGCCAAGCTCCGAACAGAAAACATGAATACTGGAATTCTCGAGTTTGAGGATGGGCCATACCAGTAGGGCGGCGAGGATGGCCCCTGGGCATTCGCCATCGATGCGGCGTGCCTTACCGAAGACGGCCCGAAAAAGGTTGACCATCCCATGAGCGCGAATACCATTTCCGAGTTCGGTATCAGCAAAGACTCTGGGGTCGCTCAGGGCCTGAGAGATCGGTTGATAGCTCCGAGAAGCGTTTTTTCAGCCGGATTTGCCGCCTGTCTTTTTGCGTTTCTTTTTCACACAAGACCTTAAGGGCAGGCGGCATATAACGCAACATAAACTAACACTTTTGGCAAGAAAACTGAGCTGATTTATCGGTCAGATGTGAGCTCCGTGTTTTGCTCTCAACCATTTCACACCCATGATCCAAGTTGCCAATGCCCCGTGTTCCTGGGGAGTGCTCGAATTTGATCTCCAAGATGAGGTGGCCGGATGCGCCCAGATCCTGGACGAAATCCGGGATACCGGCTACGCGGGCACCGAGCTGGGAGATTGGGGCTTCATGCCCACCGATCCCGCAGCCCTGGCGGCGGCGCTGAACAAGAGGGACTTGATCCTGGTGGGCGGCTTTGTGCCCGTGCCATGGTCCGATTTCACCGCGCTGGGGTCAGCCAGAACGACGGCGCTTCGAACCGCCACGCTGATGCGAGACGCGGGGTTTCCCGAGGCCGTCGTCGTGCTGGCAGATGACAACGGGAAAGATCGGCGACGCACGGCCCGCGCGGGGCAAATCACCGAAGCGGACGGCTGGTCGCCAGGCCAGTGGAAGGCCGTGGCTGGCGAAGTGACCTCCCTGGCGCGGGAGATCTTCGAGGAAACCGGGATCCGCTGTGTCTTTCATCCGCACGCCGCCGGTTTCGTGGAGACGCCCGGCGAAGTCGATCGGCTCCTGGAAGAAGCGGATCCAGACCTGGTGAACCTCGTTCTGGATACGGGGCACTGCTGTTACGGAGGCGGGGATCCGCTGGAGATGCTGCGCCGTTGGCGTGCCCGAATCAGCCTCGTACACTTCAAGGACTGGCATCCCGACATTGCGCGCGAGGCGAATGAGGGGGAATGGGACTATTTTCAAGCCGTGGCTCGGGGCGTGTTCTGTCTGTTGGGAGAAGGAGCGGTGCCCTTTCAGTCCATCGTCGAGGAACTGCACGAGCAGGCCTACCAGGGTTGGGTGGTGGTGGAACAGGACGTCCTTCCGGGAATGGGAGATCCCAAGGGCTGCGCACTGGCCAATCGTGAGTTTCTGAGAGGGCTAGGGCTTTGAGCGTGACCGCGAGGATAAGGCCTGAGAGCCCCGAGCTGCGCATTGGCATCGCCGGCCTGGGCAGGATCGGGCGCATCCATTTTGCAAACTTTCAGCAGCACGTGGCGGGAGCGACCGTGGTCGCGGCGGCAGATCCCTCTCCCGAGGCGCGGTCGTTCGTGCCCGCTCATGGCGTGGAAGCCTACGCGACCTTTGAGGAACTGCTGGAACACGATGCGCCCGACGCCGTCGTGATCGGCACGCCCACCGACTTCCATGCGGATTACGTGATGGTCGCCGCCAAGAGGGGCCTTCACGTTTTCTGCGAGAAACCGCTCGATCTGACCGTCGAAAAGGTGCGCGCGACGCTGGCCGTCGTCGAACAGGCGGGCGTCCAACTCATGCTCGGCTTCAATCGCCGCTTCGATCCCAACTTCGTCAAAGTGAAGGAAATCGTCGCGAGCGGACAAGTCGGCGAGCCCCATCTCATTCGCATCACCAGCCGGGATCCGGCGCCGCCGCCGCTGGAGTACCTTCGCCATTCGGGAGGTCTCTTCCTCGACATGACCATTCACGACTTCGACATGGCCCGTTTCTTGGGAGGGGAAGAGATTGTCGAAGTCTACGCCCGCGGTGCCAACCTCCTGGATCCGGCGATCGGCGAGACGGGCGACATCGACACGGCGGTCTGCCTTTTGAGTTTCGCCAGCGGTGCGACGGCCATCATCGACAACAGCCGCCAGGCCGTCTACGGCTACGATCAGCGGGTCGAGGTATTTGGCTCCAAGGGAAGTGTCAGTGTCGGCAATGAGACGCCCGATCGCCACTGCCTGGCCACTGCCAAGGGCGTGCGCGGTCCGCTTCCGGAGCCCTTTTTTCTCGAGCGCTATGCCACAGCTTACCGACGCGAAGCCGAGGCCTTTGTCGAAGCGATTCGGGAGAAGCGGCAGGTCCCGGTGAGCGGACGGGACGGCCTCATGGCGCTCATGCTGGGCCTGGCGGCCAACAAATCGCTCGAAACGCATCGGCCCATCCCTCTGGAGAATTGCCAATGATCGCACTCAGTCGCTGACCACTCCGTGATCAGTTCCTTCGAGGGGGTGGATTTCGGAGAAATCCATTACTTTCGGAACATGGAATAGGGTGGATCTCGGAGAAATTCGTTACTTTTGCGCGGCGAAGATTGAACATGGCGATGTTTCGGCGATCATCGGACCCATCGACGCTACTCGCAGAACACTCTTGATCTTGATGAAACGCTTTCTACTCATGCAGCAGGTGGCGCGAGGCCTCATGGGAGGCGTTGCTGTGGTTCTTTTTGCTTCCGCCTGCCATTCTCTGGGTCCGCGCAGCATCACCAAGACCCACGGCGCCTACGGCCACGCGATCGCCTTGAGTCGCAACGAGCAGTTTCTGCAGAATCTCGTCAAACTGCGCTACCGCGAATCCCCCTACTTTCTCGAGGTGAACAGCGTCACGGCCTCGCTGAGCTTTCAATCGGCCCTTGGCGTCGAGTCGGAGCTCTCGACCGGTCCTGGAGCGGACTTGGTGACACCGAATCTCGGCGCCGGCTATTCCACTTCTCCCACCATTTCCTATTCGCCGCTGCAAGGAGAGGATTTTCTTCGCAAGGTGCTGGTGAACGTTCCCGTCGAGTCACTCTTCGTCCTCATGCAATCGGGCTGGAGTGCCGAGCGGGTTTTTGGTATCTGTGTGGAACGCATCAACGGATTGGAAAACGCCCCGACCGCTTCCGGTCCCACACCGAGTTCTCCGCCGAAAAACTTCGCGGCTTTCGAGCGTTTTCTGGAGCTGATGGAAAGCGTCCAGAATTCGGAGTGGATCCGTTATGCCATGGATTCAGAGACGGGGATGCTGTCGTTGGAGTTTGAAGGGAACTCGAGCCAAGAGCCCGCCCTGCGAGAGATCAAGAATCTGCTCGGGATCGATCCCAACAAGAACGTTTACTCGTTAAGCAACGGCGTGGGCAATCGGGGACCGGACGTCATCTCCATCCGCACCCGTTCCATCATGAGCATCCTCTTCTATCTCTCGCAGAGTGTCGAAGTGCCTCCCGAGCATGAGGAGGCGGGCTACGTCACGGTGACCCGGTATTCAGACGGGGGGCGATTCGATTGGCGGGCGACGCCGGCCGGCCAGAGGTTCCGTGTTTTCCAAAGCGAGCGGCCTCCTCGCGATGCCTACCTGGCGGTGCCCTACCGCAGGCATTGGTTTGCCATTGCCGATGACGACCTCGATTCCAAGGCCAGTTTCATGCTGATTTCCCAGCTTTTCCGCCTCAATGCAGGGGCGGTCGAGGGCGTCCGGCCGACGCTCACCATTCCCGTCGGCCGATAAGGCGATCGATCGATCGATGACAGATGTCGTTAAGGTCAGTCCATGCGCGAGCGACTGGGCAAACTCTCACCGGCGGAATTCGAGGTCATGGAAGCGGTGTGGGCTGAGGACGGCGAAACCACCATTTCCAGCGTGCTCGAGCGCGTCAATGCAGCCCGTGGAGCCGTTCTCCTGAAGCGGACCACGATTCAGGTGCAACTCAAGCGTCTGGAAGAGAAAGGCTGGTTGATTCACCGCGAGGAAGGGCGTCGGTTTTTCTATCGCGCCACGGAGGGCCGCATGGCGGCCTCCGCCATTCTCGCCTCCGATTTGGCGGGCCGGGTTTTCGAAGGGTCGTGTGCCGAGCTGGTGCGTTGCCTCTTCGAGAGCCAGGAAATTGCCCCCGATGAAATCGAGAGAATCCGAACGATGATTGACCAGACGGACGCCAGAGCGGGGGACGGAGATTCTTCCGGTCGCGGTGCGTAAGGCCCTGGTGACCTCTGCACTCAAACCTTTTCGATCCGAACCATGTTCCCGTTTACCTGGCAGGCAGACTTCGACGCCCCGCTCACTGAGTGGTTGCTCAACACCGTCCTGAGCGTCCTCTGGGTGGGCGTGATGGGGGCGATTCTCCTCTCATTCTTGCCGAAGCATCGACTCAAACCGCGCAGCACTCTCATCATCGGAGTCTTTCTGCTCGTCCTGGCGATGCTGCTGAGGCCGTCTCAAAATGGCCCAGGACCGCCTCACAAAATATGAGAATTTTAGTTTCAATGATGGTTGATCTCACATTCCGGCGGAATTCCGCGGTGCCCTCTCGACCGAGCTTCGTCTATCGCGACGCGGTAGGGCACGAATAGCGCATCTACCTCGGCTCCAGCGCGACTTTTTAGGCCGCTTTGGCTTGCTTGCTTGTTCCGTCGATTGGCGCGTTCTGGGCGGCCATCCAGTGCCGATACATCACTTTCAAGTTCCAACTCGTACAGAGCATCATCCACTGCGTCCTCACTTTCTCCAATCCCTTGAATGTCCAGCGCCAGAACTCTCCGTTCTTTTTGATCTGGCCGAATACCGGCTCCACGATTCCTGCCCGTTGCTTGAGAAGCTCCTTGTTTTCTTCCTTGTTCATCTTCTCTTTGTGCCTCTCCACCGACGCATTCCAGGGGCTGATGTCGATGGTCCGCCCGTGGCGATCCTTCGTGCATGTTCCAAAGGCGGGGCAATTCTTGCAGGTCGACGGAGCGCCGCGATAGACACTCACCGGAACACCTTCTTTGACTCGTTCACGCCTGAAGGGGAGCGATTGGCCTTGGGGACATGTCACCACGTCGGCCTCAGCGTCATAGACGAAGTTCGATGCGTGATACTCTTCGTCCTTCTTGTTGACTGATTGCGGAGGCAGAGGCATCACCACCTCATGGCCGGCCTCTTCTGCCAGGCCGATTTGTTCAGCGCTCGGGTAGCCGGCGTCACCGAGAGAAACCGGTTGGCTGGCCGGCTTGCCATCATTCTCTTGCTCTTGCTGATAAGTGGCCAGGTTCTCAGCAGCCTGATCCAACATCGGCGTTAGTTGCCGCAAATCGGTGGCCTCATTGACAGCATCGGCGGCCACCACAATTTGATTCTCCGAATCAACGACGGCCTGGGCGTTATATCCAAAGGGCTTTCCCCCTGTGTTGGCTTTCACGCGTCGCGCTTCAGGTTCAAGCGGGTGAATATGCTTTACGGTCGGGTTGGTGTCGAGCGTCTCGATCGCCCCTTGCATGGCTTTCTTAAGCACCTCTTTCTTCTCAAGTTCCTTTGGCAACTCTGCGGAGGGTTGCTCATCACCGGCCTGGGAGCGCTCGATCTCCTCCTCCAAAACCTTGATTTGTTCGTCAAGCCGCTCAATTCGCTTGGCCAGGTCCTCCTTGTCGTACTTCTTCCCGGCATGAGCGGCCGCTTGAATCTTTGTTCCGTCGACTGCTTGTAACTCGTGAGTGGGAAGTTCTCAGACCGGTTTCTCTTTGCCTGGCGTGTCTGTCTGACTGCGTAATAGAGCGATCTTCGCCTTGGATAGTTCGATGCTCAGATCGATCAGTTCGGTGGTCAGTTTCTTGAATTTCTTGTACTCCTCTGTTTCTTTTCGTAGTCCCTTCACGTGGTCTGGCCAGACGTGTTCAGTCCGGCTCCTCATCTTAT
>CBDBEZ010000087.1:0-31686 GCA_965204485.1 Verrucomicrobiales bacterium | reverse complement strand
ATCGGGCTTCCATGCTTCGAACATTGTCATCCGGCCCAATCTCCGGGTCCTCCCGCCGCCGGAAAGACCCTTGGCCCGGCTTGCGTCCCGGTCTTTTCGGGTTGGCCTCGGGTTTTCCCTTCGAGAACGGAGCCGCCGATCTGTTCTGCTTGCGCTTCAACTCATCCAATTCCTCGCGAAGCTTCAGATTCTCCGCCTCCAACTGAGCAAACCGCTCCCGTAGATCGCGGACGAGCCGGATCAGTTCTCTCGTGGGGAGCGATTCAAGAGAATCGGACGACATCAATGGTTAAGATGTCTTAATTATCGAAGCTGTCAAGAGCTTGTTAGATGCGCTAATCAGTTACATCTTGCTCTACAGTTTGCGTTTCAAGATCGAAGTCGCTTTCAAGCAAGCGGTGCATTCGGTCGGCTCATTCGGGGATACCATTTCTGGATGGCCGCTATGCGACCGCTCAAGCGTCGCATAGCGGCCATCCAGAAATGGTATCCCCGAATGAGCCGACCGAATGCACCGCTTGCTTGAAAGCGACTTCGATCTTGAAACGCAAACTGTAGAGCAAGATGATCTCCTGAGCTTCCATGGTGAGGTCGGTAGACAAGAGGATGATCCGCCCTCTCGTGGGATGATCGACGAGAATGAAGCGGACCATCGCCCCGGCGGGCTTCCACAACAGATCCACCGACTTGAACCGGACAGAGATGTTTCTCTCCCCATATACGGGACTGGGAACGGAACTGAAGCCGCCCGTTCCAAAGACATTCTGGAGCTTCACCGCAGCGCCATACTTTTTCGGTCGTCCGCGTTTGCGTTTGCGTGGCACTGCCGCAGGCCGAAAGCCGGTTGTCGTGCGTCGAACCCTCGTGACCAGCACACCGGAACGCCCCTTGGTGCTCCGGATCACCTTTCCGTTGGCGTAGTAGGCGTCGGCCAGCAAGACGAACTCCTGACCTCTACAGACGGATGCGAGCATCTCGTTGGCCTTGTCGATCAAGGTTCTCCTGTCGCGGTTTGAAGTGACGATACCTTCGTGAATGCGTGCACAGACCGGAACGCAGAAGAAGTATCCGCCAACCTGACAGAGCACGCCGAAGGCCTGAAAGGAATGGCTCATGATGAAGTGAGGCTTGGAATTGGACTCGGACTGTTGATGCAGATACTTCACCGCAGGCATCTTGCGGCCCTCCTTGGACTTCTTGATGCCGTCGAGAACCAGGACGGGGCGACAACCGATCTTGTAGACAGGGAAGTGCTTGATCACGATGGCGAACCAAAGTTCTGCAAGCCGGTCCGTCTTCACGGCATTGCTGTGGAAGAAATGGAGTAAGTGCTCATAGAAGTGTTCTGACAAACCGAGAGCGCGGACGAAACTGGAAACCCCGAGGAGATCATTGCGCACGGAGAAAGCGGCCAAGACGAGCAGAAACCAGAGAAAGGTGCGGGCTCTCGAGAAAGCGGGTCGCAGAAAACAGACGATATTCCACCAAGAAATCCAGAGATCCATAACAAATGATTTGATTTTCCTAGACATTCGCATATATAAGCTAATGACCATGAAAAAGATCAGATCACTGAAAAAAGAGTCCAGAAACTTGCGGCAAAGTTAGCTGCAATCGAGCCAATGCGGCCTGGGAGCATCAGCAAGCAATACCGAGATCGACAACGCCAGCGCGGCGTGTATTACCAACTGAGCTACACGCATAAGATGAGGAGCCGGACTGAACACGTCTGGCCAGACCACGTGAAGGGACTACGAAAAGAAACAGAGGAGTACAAGAAATTCAAGAAACTGACCACCGAACTGATCGATCTGAGCATTGAACTATCCAAGGCGAAGATCGCTCTATTACGCAGTCAGACAGACACGCCAGGCAAAGAGAAACCGGTCTGAGAACTTCCCACTCACGAGGTGTCTGTCTGACTGCGTAATAGAGCGATCTTCGCCTTGGATAGTTCAATGCTCAGATCGATCAGTTCGGTGGTCAGTTTCTTGAATTTCTTGTACTCCTCTGTTTCTGCTGAAGACCCCTGTTTCTTTTCGTAGTCCCTTCACGTGGTCTAGCCAGACGTGTTCAGTCCGGTTCCTCATCTTATGCGTGTAGCTCAGTTGGTAATACACGCCGCGCTGGCGTTGTCGATCTCGGTATTGCTTGCTGATGCTCCCAGGCCGCATTGGCTCGATTGCAGCTAACTTTGCCGCAAGTTTCTGGACTCTTTTTTCAGTGATCTGATCTTTTTCATGGTCATTAGCTTATATATGCGAATGTCTAGGAAAATCAAATCATTTGTTATGGATCTCTGGATTTCTTGGTGGAATATCGTCTGTCTTCTGCGACCCGCTTCCCCTTTCGCCCCCCTCACCGAGGCGCACTGGCAAGGAAGGAGCCCCGTAGATCGAGAACCGTTGGGCAGGTCAGCGCCACATTTCGCTAAAAATACAGCGCCCACTAGGGTCAATGCCTTTAGGGAAAGATCCAAAATATTTTAGATAAATTTTGCATTTTACCATAATAGTTATAATTGGGGTGGATGCCTCACTCCCATCCCAATCAAGTTAGCGGTTTCCTTGGTCAGTTCGAACATCTTTTCGGATTCGTTCGCGATCGCTTCGAACGCTTGCAGAACCCAGGCCGCGGCCCCAACCCCAAGCTGCCGGCCTGGGATCTTCTCGCCTCCCTGGTCTATCACGTGATCAGTGATGCTGGCCATTTCTCGGCCCATGTGTTCCAGTTGTTCGAGGTGGTGATCAAGGATAGTTCGCTCTCGGAACGGCGCCAGAGGATGGGGCTTGAGCCATTCGCTTGAGCCATTCGCTTGGCTCATGAAGCAGGTGTTAAAGCCCCTCGCCGATGGACGCGTACACAAGGGATGTTTCTACAAGGGGCTGCGCCTGTGCGGGATCGATGGCTCGAAATGGAGCGTCACGAACACGCCGCAGGTTCTGGCTGCCATGAGCAAGGCGGCCTCCAGGAGAATGACCGCCGCCTTTGCGAAAATAGAGATGTGCGCGCTCGTGGAACTTGGCATCCACAACCCGTAGGCGGCGACGGTCGGCCTGAAAGGAGAAGGCGAATGGACCCTGGCCAAAGAACTTCTCGGGAGTCTGCCGAAGAGGAGTCTGCTGATTGTCGACCGGCTTTACGGTTGCGGGAAGTATCTCGACGAACTCGTGAAATCATGTCGGGCGGCACATAGTGAATTGTTGGTGAAGGCACGCGGCAGCAACAAGAGCCATAAGACTGAAAGGCTCTCCGATGGAAGCGCGCTGGTCAGCATCAGGGTGCCCAGAAAGAAGGCTGATGGGCCGCGGGAGAATCAAGGGGAGATCCGTATCCGTGAGATTCGAGGCCGGATCAGGAAGCCGGGGGCACGACAGTGGAGCGAGGTGAGGCTATGGACGACGCTTATTGATGAGCAGGAGTATCCGGCGCAGGAATTGCTGGAGCTCTATGCCCTGCGCTGGGAACACGAGATATTCTACAAGGAACTCAAGCTCCACATGCGCGGGAATGACGTTCTTCATAGCCATACGCCAGAAACAGCGGCCCAGGAGGTGGCGGCATTGCTCATGGCCTGCTCGATCATCGCGCAGGAGCGATGCGAAGCCGCGAAAAGCGGCAACATCCAGCCGTTGAGCATCAGTTTCCTGAAGACGCTCGACAAAATGAATTCACTATGGGCAGTGTTCGAAGTGTCCGAGGGACTGCTGACCGAAGAGACAAAACAGGAGATGGTAGCGCGAGTCAGAGAATTGATCGTTCGGGAGGCAATACCGAAAAGACGACAAAGGAGTTGCCCGCGCAAAGTCCGCCAACCGGTGACGAGTTGGCCTAGGCTAACAGAAAACGACTCTCGTGAGGGCGAGTTCCTGCTGGAGATTGTTAGCTTTCCCTAAAGGCATTGCCACTAGGGTGGGGAATTATAGTTGTCACCAGATGGGGAGTTTGTAACTGATTAGCGCATCTAACAAGCTCTTGACAGCTTCGATAATTAAGACATCTGAACCATTGATGTCGTCCGATTCTCTTGAATCGCTCCCCACGAGAGAACTGATCCGGCTCGTCCGCGATCTACGGGAGCGGTTTGCTCAGTTGGAGGCGGAGAATCTCAAGCTTCGCGAGGAATTGGATGAGTTGAAGCGCAAGCAGAACAGATCGGCGGCTCCGTTCTCGAAGGGAAAACCCGAGGCCAACCCGAAAAGACCGGGACGCAAGCCGGGCCAAAGGTCCTTCCGGCGGCGGGAGGAACCGGAGATTGGGCCGGATGACAATGTTCGAAGCATGGAAGCCCGATTGCCCAAGAGGCGGTCGTCAAATTGTCCTCGATGCGGAGGCAGGCTTGGAACTCGTCTGGAGACGGCAAGCACGGTCGATGTGCCGGAAAAGATTGCCCGAGACATATCGATCTGGAAAGTGGAAGTCGAAGAATGCAGTTGTGGCTACTGCGCGCGAGGAACTCTGAGATGCAAGGGATTTATGGACCAAATTTAGCTTAGTTAGATGTTAGTATTTGCTTCGAATTGAGCAGGTGTTTGGTAGTCGAGTGAGGAATGTTTCCGTTTGGTATTGTAGTACGATTCGATGTAGTCAAATAGTTCGGTCCGGGCGTCTTCTTCGTTGATGAAACAGCCACCTCGGATCATCTCCGCCTTCAAAGTGCCGATCATTGATTCGGTCCAGGCGTTGTGATAGGGATTACCTCTAGCTGACATGCTTTGCAGCATCCCGGCTTGAGATAACACTTTGCGAAAAGCGCGGCTTCCATACTGACTTCCTCGGTCGCTGTGAAAGATTCTGCCAGGCTTCTTAGGAGTCGAAGCCAGGGCCATCTCCAGTGCATGGACCACGAGCTCGGCTCGCATGTGATCTGCGAGCGCCCACCCGACTACTCGCCTCGAATAGAGGTCGATTACGACAGCGAGGTAGAGCCAGCCATCTGCAGTGCGTGATATCGCCAGCCCAAACTTGGTTGGGCTTCTCAGGTTCCGATTGGTTTTCCAACAGATTCTGCGAGGGCTTGTCGGCCCGGCCATCGCTGGTTTTGGGCACGAATTTTCTGGGCTGAATTGCACGTAACTCTCTCTCTGCCATGAGTCTACGCACGCGATCTAATGAGCATTGGATCTCCATGTCGCGAAGCTCCTGATAAATTCTGCGATGGCCATAGCGCCCGCGGTGTTCCCGGAAGATCTTCTCGATGACATCACCAATTTCCTGGTCACTTTGCTGAGTCGGTGTCGGCTTTGCAGCATGATAGTAGCTGCTTCGCGGCAAATTCAAGGTGGCGCAGATTTGGCGGACACTATGCCCGGTTACCTGATGTATCGACCCAATCATTTCGCGGGTTTCGGCTGGGGAGAGGTCCCTAGGATGAGAGCGGCTTTTTTTAAAATGTCGTTCTCGACCTTGAGTTGTGAGAGCTCGCGTCGAAGCCGACGCAGTTCGGCCGCTTCGGCCTCCTCGCCTTCGGCCTCCTCGCCTTCGGCCTCCTCGCCTTCGGCCTCCTCGCCTTCGGCCTCCTCGCCTTCGGCCTCCTCGCCTTCGGCCTCCTCGCCTTCGGCCTCCTCGCCTTCGGCCTCCTCGCCTTCGGCCTCCTCGCCTTCGGCCTCCTCGCCTTCGGCCTCCTCGCCTTCGGCCTCCTCGCCTTCGGCCTCCTCGCCTTCGGCCTCCTCGCCTTCGGCCTCCTCGCCTTCGGCCTCCTCGCCTTCGGCTCGTTGACCTACGCGGCCGAACTGCGTCGGCTTCGGCCCTTCACGTCTCCAGCGATATAGGAGATCGGTGCTGATGCCGAGATCCGCAGCCACGTCGGATACGGGCTTTCCGATTTCCAGGAGTTGGACTGCTTGCGCCTTGAATTCGTCAGTGTATCTCTTTCTGGTTTTCATGGTCAGAGTATGGGAGTTGCTTAACGGGTGGTCCAGAAATCTACCACACCTCACTCACCGGGACTTGCCGCTCGACCCACACGGGGCCACCGCTCACCGTGTGGGTCCCAGGGTTCGGTCGTTTGGACTGGCTCTGCACTATCACTTCGGGGTGACTCTACGCAAAGTTCCTCCGATTGTTCGCGAGATTTGCGGCATTGATCTCAGCCAGAGCGCCCTGACACAAGACGCCCTGAAATTGGGAAACGGCGATGGAGCGATCAGCCAAGAGGCGGAGCGAATCAAAGCAGCCATCCAGCAATCCGATGACGTCAACACGGATGATACGGGATGGCGAACGGGGGGCAAGACGAGTTGCCTGATGGGATTCGTGAGCCGCCAGGAGAATGCGGTGTATTTTCAGATTCGATCACGCCACCGAGCCGAAGAAGTGGCCGAAGTCATCACGGCGGCCTGTGAGTGTGTGCTTGGAACCGATCGGTTCCGGAGCTACGACGCGGAGCGATTTTCGCAGATGGACATGCAAAAGTGCATGAGCCATATTGTGAAGAATCTCTCTGAAGTTCTGGAGAAGAAGCGAGGGCGGGCACGAAGTTTCTGCGAGGGACTGAAGAATTCGCTCCGACAGTGTCTGAGGCTTTGGCAGCAGTACCACAACGGCGAGTCGACTTTAAACCAATACGAGGAAGAGAGCTTGAAAAAGATCTATGAACTCGATCATTACCTGCGGGACCGGACGCTCAAAGATCCCGACAACCAACGCATGCTCAATGAGCTTGGCCGGCACTTTGACCAAGGGAATTTAACGATGTTCTTGGAGGATCCGGAGGTAGAGCCGACCAACAACATCGCCGAGCGGATGCTCAGGCTGGCGATCGTCGCCCGCAAGGTGTCGCAATGTTCCAAGACGGAGCGGGGAGCCAATGCCTACGCGGCATTCGAGAGTGTGCTCTCGACTCTCTCGCTGCGAGGAGCGAGTTCCGTATTCAAGTCGCTTGCCAAAATCATCGCAGGCGAGCGTACCCTTGCATGAGATGCCTGTGGCGTTTGCTGGTTAGGATCGCTAATCAGTTACGTCCAGCCGATGGAGAAGACCGTGTGCTCGTCCGGTTCCAACGGCTCGGGAAGATCGATCCGCAGCATGGTGTCCACGATGGCGTGCGCCAGCGGCTCGCCCTCCCCGTCCGTGACCTTGGTGATCTGATGACCGCCCTCGAACTCTTTCCGAATGAGCAATTCCCTCAGCTGCTTGTAGGTAAACTGGCCGAGGTTAGGCGTGGTCCTGGTCGTGACGTCGGTGGAATCGGGCTCGAAACGATTCTGATCCAGCTGCACCCACAAATAGGACAAGGCCAGCGGAGCGCGATTGTGATAGGTGATGGCCTCTTCGCCGATCAGAGCGTGACGATCTTCCAAGAGCCGGACCTTGATGTCGTAATCGGCCCGCTGCTGCCAGTAGCGAGGCCCGGGCGCTCCCGAAGTCGCCCGATAATCACTTGGTGTGGGCAGAAGCTCATCCAGCTGCCGGAACGGATCCTGCAAGTACGACGGAGGAATCTCCTGAGACTGGATCTGAGTTCCTGAAAAAGGGACGGCGAGCGCGAGCACGATCGCGCCTAAGAGAATTCGATATACCATAAATCAAAGAGCGGATGAGCCGTAAAACTAGAGTTATCAAAATTTCTGTCAACTCAATCCGGCCGTCCATAGCGCTGTTCGTCCTCGAAATCCACGCGGTCCTCGTAATTGCGGTGGACCTGCCGCTTCCGCCGTTTGCTCTGCTTCGCCAGTCGCATCTGCCGTTTCTTCTGTCTCCGCCTCAGTTCTTCGATCTCGTCCTCAAGGGTCAGATAGTTGGCAAAACGATTGGCCGACAGTTCACCCGATTGAAGGGCTTCTCGCACGCGACAGCCCGCGTCCGTCCCGTGCTGGCAATCGCTGAAACGGCATTCCGCCGCCAGGGCATCGATGTCCCGGAAACTCTCGCGCAGACTCTGCTCGTCCGTCCACATCTGAATCTCCCGCATGCCGGGATTGTCGATCAGATAGCCTCCGTTCTTGAGAAAAACGACAGAGCGCCACGTCGTCGTGTGGCGCCCCTTCCCGGTTAGAGCATTGATGTCACCCGTCCACTCGTCCGAACCCGTGATGGAATTGATCAGGGTAGATTTGCCGACTCCGGACGAACCGACCAGAGCCACGCCCTTGCCCGGACCGAAGAATTCCGCGAGTGCTTCCAATCCCCGCTTTTCCAAAGCGCTGACGAAGTAAAGCCTCGCCCGGTTCTCCGTCACCTTCTCCAGTGACTCCCGCATCGCGTCGCGCGCCGACTGATCAAGCGTCTCCGCCTTGTTGATCACAATCACGGCCTCCGCGCCGCTCCGGGCCACCAGCATCATGTAACGCTCGATCCGCCTGAGATTGAAATCCACCTCAGGTTCGGTGATGAGCATCACCGTATCCACGTTGGCCCCGATCACCTGCTGTTCGGTGCCTTTGCCAGGAATCTTCCGGGAAAAGCACGTCCGCCGGGGCAGCCGCGCCCGAATCACGGCTTCGTCCTCATTCTTGTCGAAATCCAGAGCCACCCAGTCACCCACCGCCGGGAGGTCGGCGTTGCTTTCGGCGTCATGCCATACCCTGCCGGAGAGGAGAGCTTCCACGTGCCCTCGACCGGGCGCGAAGGCGAAATAACTGATTTTGTTGTCCTGAACGATCAGCGCCGGCACGTAGCCCTTGCTGGCGTGAGGAGCGAACGGTTCGGCCAGGGCCTCGTTCCACCCAAGATCAGCGAGATCCGGCTTCAGCATCCGCTTCAGGTTTTCCCGCGAAGACTACCTCGGCCTCCACCGGATAATGGTCCGAAGGATATCGCTCTCCGCGAGACGATCGGTTCACGGCAACCGAGCGGACGTCGAAAGCCCATCCATTATTGGCCACCAGCACGTAATCAATTTGCCGTCCCTCCACCCTTCCTTTCCATCCGTGATAAGTCGCCGACTTCATCGCTTCCTCGTGCGGAAGCGTGTTGTGAAACACCAGTGGCGACTTCCGCTCACGGCCCTCCAACCTCGCCTCTCCTTCGAGCAGATAGGCCATCTGCGGCGAATCTGGATAAGAATTGAAATCGCCCATCAAGATCAAGGGCAATTCCCCGTGCCCTTTGGCAACCATCTGTTCCACAATCATCCGAGGACTGTTCTCCCGAGCTTTGACCGATCGATGATCGAAATGCGCATTGTGAACCGCCAGTTCCTCACCCGATTCCCGGTCCTTCAAGCGCACCCAGGTGCACACGCGATTGCACGCGGCGTCCCAGGTGTTCGAGGCCACCACGTCGGGCGTATCCGACAACCAAAAGGTCCCACTCTTCTCCAATGAAAACCGTTTCGTCTTGTAAAAAATCGCAGCGTGCTCTCCATCCGATTTCCCGTCGTCCCGACCCACGCCCACGTAGGCGTATCCTTCGACGGCTTCGACGATCTCCTCCAGCTGACTGGCAAAGGCCTCCTGGACACCCATGACATCAGGGGACATCTCCCGAACCGTTTCAAAAAGAAGTCCTTTCCGGTGGGGCCAAAGGTTGTCCTGGTCACCATCCGAGGGAAATCGGATGTTGAACGTTACCAGCTTCAACTCCATGGGGGCCTCCGGATCTTCGCCAAAAAGCGGCGCTCCAGTCATCCACGAGGTTAGCAGTGCCAATCCGAACAAACGCATCATGATCATGCCTCTCAGTGAAGCAGGCCATGGCCCCATAGACAAGCTCGACACCACGCGGGTCATCGGAAAGCTCTCACTCTCTCGCGTCACTTGCCCAGGCCTCCCACATTCTTGTCAGTCGGATCACGATTCCGCCAAGCTCATCGGCCAGGTCCCATCTTTCCGTGCGATCCGCTGAGAGATTGTACAGCTCCCAAGGACCGCCGTGAGAAACGAGTTTCCAGGCGCCTTCCCGCACCGCCCTGCCCTTTTTCCACTTCCAGTAGAGCGGCGCGTCTCGATCCACCGTCTCCCCATGAAACAAGGGCCGCAAGCTCATCCCTTGCATCGGCGTCACCGCCTGATCCTTCCACCTTTCCGGATAGGTCGCGCCGGCCAAGTCCACCAATGTCGCCATGATGTCGATGAAATGACCGGGCTCACGGACAAAGCTTCCCGGTTGGGCGATTTGATTCGGCCAGGCGACGATCAAGGGCGTCGCGATCCCGCCTTCCATGCTGAAGTTCTTGTACTTTTTGAAAGGCGTATTGCTGACATTGGCCCAGTCCTTCTTGAGCGATGCCCAGCGCGTCATGCTGCCGATGGGACCGCTTCCCCGCTTCACCACTTCCGAGGAGCCGCCGTTGTCCGAGGCAAACAACACCAGGGTGTTCTCACGCTCACCGAGCGCCTCCAGTTTCGCCAACACCCGTCCGATGTTTTGATCGAGACGATCGATCATGGCCGCATAGACCGCCATCCTGAGGTCTTCTTCCATTTTCTCCTCCTCGCTCAGGGCTTCCCAATCGCCGAACTCCGGTTCGGAGAGAACGGCATCCTCCCCAAACAAGCCCATGGCGCGCTGCTTGGCCCAACGCGCTTCCCGGGTCACGCCGTAGCCCGCCCGGTATTTCCCCACATATTTCTCAATGTCCTCCGGCCAGGCCTGAAGAGGATCGTGCGGAGCGTTGTAGGAAAGATAGAGAAAGAACGGCTTGGCCTCACCGCGATACTCCTCAAGATAATCCAGCGCCACGTCGGTAAAGGCGTCCGTGGTGTAGAAATCCTTTTCCAGTGGCGTGTAGGGCTTGTAGGTCACGTGATCGATGCACCAAGCGCGACGGGAACTCTTTTGCGCCGGGACCGGTTCACCCTCCCGCTGCCGGCCGGGATTGAAAAAATTGCAGGCGCCGTCTCGTAGGCCGAAATACCGATCGAATCCCCTCTCGTAAGGATTCTCCGTGCCATGATGCTTTCCCGTCATCAGCGTCCGGTAACCGGCGGACTTCAATACTTCGCCCAAGGTCACCGCATTCCGCATCTTGCCGGGCGACCGGTCCATGCCCGATTGTTGCGCATAGACGCCGTTTAAAAGACAGGCGCGACTCGGGAAGCACTTCGACGTGTTGTAGAACTGGGTGAATCGCAAGCCCTCATTCGCCAGTGCATCGAGATGCGGCGTGGCGATCTCACTTCCATAACAACCGACATCGGAAAAGCCCAGATCGTCGGCCAGAATCAGCACGACATTTGGACGAAGATCCTTGGCCTCCTCCGCGACGACACTTCCCGTCAGTGACACCCATAGGCTCACCATAACAACCCCGACCACCGCCGGAAGGCTCTTTCGCCAGCCAACCTGCACCCGCTCAATCATCGTCATCCAGACTGACGATTCCCGCCGTCTCATCTTCGTTTTCCGGTTTCCGCCCCATGAGAAACATCAACACCGGCACCAGGCATCCCAAGATGGCGAGTTCCGCCAACATGGGATCGTTCGCCTCCACCAATCCGTATGCCAGCACCAAAACGGCCCCGAAAGAGATCAGAGACCAGATTGCGTAGCGGACGCGAAGCCAATTCATCTGCCGTGAAATTTAGCGCAATGGCTGGCGACGGGCAATACCAATCCGAAGCCGCCCCGGACTTGCCTTCGTTCTCGGCCAGCGCGAGACGGAACCCAGTCGGGCAGGAGCGTTTCGAAATCGCCCATCATTTTGGCAAGGCCAGCAAGAAAGACGCACAAGCCCGAAGCCTTCGACACGCTCAGGGGGCAGTCTGCCAACTTGAGAACTCAACGGTTTCGGCGGAAACTCCCCGCGTGTCCTCCCCCGATCAGCCTCATCGATCCCCGCGTGGCGCAAGCGCCTGCGCAAACGCCGCCCTGACGGCCGAGCGAGAGCGTGTTCAGCGAATGACAATCAAAGAACGCATGTGGGCCGCCTTGCGCTTGAAATCGCGATCGGCTTGGCTGCAAACCGTTGCCACCGCCAGGGAACCGAATGAGCGATCCTGAAGCCATTTTGGAAACGGCGGAGACGGTCGTCGCCGTCTTGTGTTCCCTCGTCCCTACTGAAATCCTGGCACTCGCTCACTCCACGGCGCAAGCCGGACAGATTCCGTAGAACTCCAGTTCGTGGTGGAGCCGTTTCCAGCCGAACTTGCTCATCAGACGTTTCTCCACCTCAGCCAGCGTGCACTCCAAGGGAACCTCGCTCACCGCGCCGCAAGACTCGCAGAGGAGGTAATCGTGGTGATGCCCGGGAACCACCATCTGAAAATGGCTGACGCGTGCCCCGAGATTCAATTGCCGGACCTTGCCAACCTCCTTCAGCTTCATGATCAACCGGTAGATGGTGGCCTGATCCCGCTCGCGCAGGCCCGGCATCTCCGCCAACTGCGCCAGCGTGTAAGGCTGGTGGCGCCGAAGCATCGCCGTGAGAAGATCCACCAATCCGCCGGTCTTGCGGAAGCCCAGTTCCCGCAATTCATCCATCATGGAGGTCACCAATGCCCCCGTTTCACGGGCCGTCAGTGAGCAATCATGACCATGGGGATCTGGGGACGCCTGCGCCATGCTCTCGGATCCGCTATTTAAACGTCAGCCCGACTTCACGTCAAACGCCGCCTTCGCTCCTTCCGGCCCCGCTTCATGCGCGTGCCGCCGCCGATTGAGCATGCGCACGACCCCGTATTTCGGGCTGACGAAAAAGGCCAGCAGAAAGACGGCACCTAACACCAACACGATGCTCGATCCCGTGGGCCAGTCCAACCAATAAGACAACACCAGCGCCGCCACCGAACAGAGCAGGCCCAGGATGCCCCCGCCCCAAAAAAGGCGCACCGGCGAATCGGTGAAGAGCAGCATCGTCGCCCCCGGCGTCACCAGTAGGCCCAGGGCCAAAATGCACCCCACAGCCTGTAGCGAAGAGATTAGCACCAGGATCACCAAGGCAAACAACACATAGTTCATCAAGGATACGGGAATCCCCAGACTCCGCGCCACGTTCGGCTCAAAGAGCATCACCACGATGGGTCTCTGAAACAAGGTGAGGACCAAAAGGGAGATCACCGCAATGAGGTAGATCGTCCAGAGATCTCCGTCTGACATCCCGCGAATGTCCCCGAACAACCAGTGCTCTAATTCTCCGGGGGCGTTGACAAAGTTCAGCATCACCAAGCCCGCCGAAAAAGCGGCGGTGAAGAGTACCGCCAGGGCGGTGTCATGATCGATGCGCGAGGCCTGAGCCACCAGCAAGGACCCCAGTCCCACGATCAGCGCCGCCACCAGCGCCCCGGCAAAAGCACTGAAAGGGCTCAGGCCAAAGAGCAGGATGGCCACCGCGATCCCCGGCAACAGAGCGTGCGAAAGGGACCCCGTCTTCAGAGCCGCCTTCCGCAACACCACGTAGGCACTGACATAACCATTGGTGAATCCAATCACCACGGCGGCCAAGAGCGCTCGCTGATAGATGACCAATTCGAAGGGTTCAGTGAGCCACTGCATCATGATTCCGCCAGGATCGAAGCTTCTCCCGCCAGATCGCTCCCGTAGGCTTCTTGCAGCGATCGCCGATTGAAGACCTCTTGCACCGAGCCAAAGGCAATCTGCCGCGTGGCCATCACCAAAACTTCATCGTAGATGCCTCTCACCGTGTCCAAATCGTGATGCGAAGCGATGATCAGACGGCCCTCGGCCTTCAAAGTGGCGATCAATTCCGAGAGGCGCCGCCGCGCATCCGCGTCGAGACCGGTGAACGGCTCGTCGAGCAGAAACACGTGCGCTTCCTGAGCCAGGGCCCTCGCCAGAAAAGTGCGCTGTTGCTGCCCATCGGAAAGCGCGCTGATCTGACGATCCTGCAAGTCCCACAAATCCATCGCCCGAAGGGCGCGATCGACCTGAGCGGCGTCCTCCCGAGAAAATCGCCGCCACCATCCCACGTGCGGATACCTCCCCATCTCCACGATGCCCCGCACCGTGGCCGGAAAGTTCCAATCGACCTCTTCCCGCTGGGGCAGGTAAGCGATCTCATGGCTCGTAACCATCGCTTTCCCCTGCCAGCGGATCTCTCCGCACTCCCGCCGCAGCAGTCCCGCCAGGGCCTTCAAGAGCGTGCTCTTGCCGGCACCGTTGGGACCAATCAAACCGACGCTGTGCCCACACTCTGTGCGGAACGTGATGTCGCGCAAGGCCGGGACTTCCCCGTAACTCAAACAGAGGTCTTCGACCTCGAGGACATGATGTGGATGAGGGTGCCCGTGATCGTGTTCATCTTCATGACAGCCTCCGAGGGGTCGCTTTTCTCGCCCAACGATCGTTTGGTGAGGCGAACTCATGACGACTCGCTCTCTCCCCACACAAAAGTCAAAACATCCTCCACCTCACCCTCGCCCCAGAGAATGGCCGACTGTTCGGGCAATGCCTCGGGCGTGAGAGTCAGCTCCAGGACCGTCTCCGGCGTGCCCTCGGGCCACCGAGCGTGCAGCATCAGATCGATCCCCTCCGGCGGGATCGGCAGGGTGATCACGTTTCCATCCTTCATGGCCTCGGCGGATTCCGCCCGCCAAACAATCTCGCCCAAATGCGAAAGCGTCAGGGAGACTGGCGAGTGGGCGAAGCGCACCGACACCCCAACGGGCACCAGGTCCCCCGCGAGTGTTTCCACGAGATCGTCTCCCTCTGGCGAGGAACCGGACTCGGGAGCCGGCCTCGTGAGATGTCTCAAGGGAACGAAGAAAGCTCCCAGTGCCAGCACAATCACCAGCGCGTTGACCAGGGGAAACCCGCGCACGATCGAGATTCCATCACTGGGAGACAAAGCCCGCCACAATGGTCTCCACATTGTGACGAAACATGGCCTCGTAAGTGGTCAACTGGTCGCTGCCGGTGAAATCGGCGAACAAGGTCCCGCCGATACGGGCACCGGCATGGCGCACCATCTCCCGCAAGACCTTCGGGTTCGCATGAACTTCTGGAAAGACCGTCTTGATCTCGTATGCCTTGAGGTCCGTGATCACATCCGCCAGGTACTGGCTGGTGGCTTCCCGCTCCTTGTCCAGCCCTTGCACCGGCATGGACATGAAACCGAATTCCTCACAAAAATAGGTGTAGGCAGCGTGTGCGGTGGCCAATTTGCGCTGGGAACGCGGGATTTTGGCGATTTCGCGCCGAGCCCACCGGGCCAGATCATCGAGCCGTTTTTGATAGACCTTGGCCCTGGCGGCGTAGGCTTTCTCGTTCGCCTCATCCGCCTCCCCAAACGCGTCCGCCACCAAATCCGCCGCACGCTGCATGTTCTTGACGCTGTGCCACCAGTGCGGGTCCACGCTCCCGTGAATGTGGTGGGGACAACACACAAAAAGCTTTTCGTCCTCGCCAATGACCAGCGAAGGAATCTTTTCGCCGACCTCCAAGATCCGCTGCCCGCCCTTCAGACTGTCGCGCAGTTTGTCCAGGTATGGCTCCAAACCCTTCCCCGAGGCCAGGATCAAGGTTGACTGGCTCATCTCGCGCAAATCCGTGGCACTCGGCGAAAAATCGTGAGGATCATCGCCGGGCTTCAAGAGGCCGGTCACGCGCACCGCATCGCCGCCCACTTCAGTCGCCAAGTCCGTGAGAACCGGGTGCAGAGTGGCCACCCGCAACTCGGCCGCGGCGGTCACGGTCGCCCATCCCATGCCCAGGCAAACGCCCACCCACAGTCGCCATGTTTTCATCAGAATTCGTTTCATCAGCACTCGTTGTTTAAAAAGCTTCTCCGTGGCATTCTTTGCCCAATCTGCCACACTCAATCCAAATGCAATTTGGATGCAACAAGAAAGTGTACTCTTTCCCGCCGATTCTCTGTAACATGGACCGCCTTTTCTCTCAGGCAGCTTCCCATGACGAAATCTGATGCCGTTTGTCCCCGCTGCCGGGCGCCAATTCCCCCGGAAGCGCCCCGTGGGCTCTGTCCCCGCTGCCTCATGGACGGCGCGGCGCCAGCGAACCCGCTCCGAGAGAACGCGCGCCTCAGCCCTCGACGGACACGCTCACGGCCCTCCCGCCCCAGCTGGAAGTTCTCGAATGGCTCGGTTCCGGCGGGATGGGCCACGTCTACAAGGCCCGCCAGACCCACCTCGACCGCTTTGTCGCTCTCAAGGTTCTGCCCCCCGAACTCGCCCGTGACCCCGCCTTCGCCGAGCGCTTCGCCCGCGAAGCTCGAGCCCTTGCCAAGCTGAATCACCCAAACGTGGTCCAGTGCTTCGACTTCGGTCAATCACGCCCCGATGAGAAGACAGACGCCCCCTATTTTTACCTCCTCCTGGAGTACGTGGATGGCGTCAATCTACGCCAAACGCTCAAAACGGGGACCCTTACCGCCGCCGAGGCGCTTCGCATCGTGCCACGCCTCTGCGATGCCTTGCACTATGCCCACGAACACGGCGTGCTGCATCGCGACATCAAACCGGAAAACATTCTCATCGACCGACAAGGACGCGTGAAAATCGCGGACTTCGGCCTGGCGCGCTTTCTCGCCGAGTCCGACGATCCCCAGCGCACGGAGGACCTCACCCTCACGGCCAGCGGCGCTCAGTTAGGTACTGTCGCCTACATGGCGCCGGAGCAGGTTGAACGGCCGCACGAAGTGGATCACCGAGCCGACATCTACAGTCTCGGCGTCGTCTTCTACGAGATGCTGACGGGCGGGCTTCCCCTGGGACGCTTCGCCCCGCCCAGTGAAACGAGCGGGGTCGATCCGCGACTCGATTCCGTGGTGTTCTGGACGCTGGAGAAACAGAAGGAACGCCGCTACCAGAACGTGGGCGAGGTGCAAACCCAGGTGGAAACGATCGCCGGCACGCCCTCACCCATTTCCCACGCGGCTTTCTCCCATGCCGAACGGCAAGCGCGCCCCGAAGCCCTCCGAAGCGGAGCCGCGGTGGCGTTTCCTCCCTCTTGGCAAGCGCCCTGGACCTGGATCTGGCGGCAACCGCTCCTTCGGCGTGACCACCTGACCCTCGAGCCGCACCAGTTGATCTACGAATCGCCGAAGTCGAGTCTCACCATTCCTCTCACGGCCATCGAATCGCTCACCCTCGCACCCCTTCCCTTCGGAAGGGAACCACTCGGCCGTTGCCTTCTCCTCGTTCGCTGGCGGGACGCCGCCGGGACCGCTCAGGCCACCTGTTTTCTCGTGGGCTCACCCCCTCCACGAAGTCCAGGCCGCGACGGACGCCTGGCGGAAAGCCATCGGTAATGCGGTGACGCAAATCCAGGGCAGGCGTCCCGACTGGGCCGGTGAGGATCAACCGTCCTGTGCCGAAGTCACACCCGATCCTCCGGGAATGTCCCTGCTCCTATGGAAACAGACCTGCGGGCTCGCGGCTTTCATCGCGTTTTGTCTGATTGTCAGCGGCGCCGCCCCCGTGGGTCTCCTCCTCGCCCTGTTTGTCGTTTTATTCGGTTTCGGCATTTGGCGACGCCAGCCGGCGGTTTCTCGACCCCCTGACAAGGTGGCGGATTCTGCAGGGGAATCGGCCAGCGAAGCCTATCCCTAGAGCGAACCCGCTCGCGATACCCCGGACGATGTCACCGGGCCAGGAACTCCCACCCGGACGGCGGGTCCCACCGTGGCCAGGGTGATCTCCGCGGCCAATCGCTTGGGCCGATCCTCCCTGACCCATGGTCGACAAGTGGCCGGCAAGCTCCGGAAACGTCTGGCGAAACGTCAATCCATCCGGCAGGCAAGCGATGACCGCTCCGCGGATGCCAGCGCGCCAATGCCGCCTTTCGATTCCTTCGCCATCGCCGCCTTCCTCTGCGCCACCGTCGGCTGGGCACTCTTCGGAATCGGCTCCCTTGTGGGCTGCTTTCTTGGTTGGATGGCGCTCTCCCGCATCGAGAAATCCGAGGCGAAACCGCGTGGACGTGGCCTGGCACTCTTCGCGGCTCTCCAGGCGCCCGTCTTCTTGGTCACGAGCGCTCTCGGGATCGGCGCTTTCCTCCTCTGGGACAACGACCTCGTGCCGGTCCCGCTCTCCATCAGCGTCCTCATCCTCGCAGCCTTCGTCTTCGTCGGCATCGCCTTGTTTCTCCGCCTCGCCAAAGCGCCAGGACTCTGGCAATGGCGCAAGAAATCAGGCGCGTCCATCATTTTGTTAGGGACGGCCACCTTGGCCTTCACCACCTGGGCGCTGGAAGATCTCAAAGACGAATGGCCGCTGGCCGGAACTCAGACGAGCGCCCGGCTCGAAGTCGATGGAGGGAACCCTCATGCTCGTCGGGAAATGATCCGAGCCGTGGAAGAAAGCGCCTTTGAAGATATTCTGCGAATCGAACGCTCACCGGGCAGCGCGGCGCTTCGGATCTCGGTGATTGCCCGCTCGAGCCGGGACGGTGTCGCGTTCCTCGAGCACGCCATCGCAACCCTGCAACGCGATCACTCGACGCTGCGCGTGACCCGTCCTCCCACGGTTTCACTGCGGGACGACTGGACGCTCGAGGGTCCGAATCGGGAGGAATTCTTCTTGCTTCTCACGGCCATCGGCTGTCTGGCGGGACTCTGTTTCGCGGCAAGCGGCGTCACCTCAGGCGGCCTCGGACTCATGCTCGCGCTCATCGCGAGCGCCACCCTGTTCGCCACGCAGATTCCCGCCCCTTTCGGTCAGTCGATCGCCGAACCCCGGGAGGTGTTGCGAAGCAAAACCTTCCCTTTCGCCCCTCCCCGGATGAACGATGACCGCTGAAGCCAATGAGTCCGAGGCCACGCCCGGTTTTCGCATGGCCGAAACCCGCTGGACTCAGGTGCTGCTCTCCAAGGGGGACTCGGCCGAAGCGCAGCTGGCTCTCAAGGATCTCGCCGAGGCTTATTACGAACCCGTCTTCCATTTCATCCGCGAACGCAGCCGCGATCAGGATCAAGCGAACGATCTGACCCAGGAATTCTTCGCCCGAATCCTGGACCGGCAAGGATTTCAGGGGGCCGACCCCAATCGGGGCCGCTTTCGTTCTTTCTTGTTAGGTGCGGTCAAGCACTTCCTCTCCGAACAACGCGCCCGGGCGGGCCGGCAGAAGCGCGGCGGCGGCATCCCGCACCAATCCCTGGACGCCCCTGAGCGCCATTTCCAGGCCGAGACGAGCGCACCGGGCCTGCAAGTCGCGGATCTCTCGGCCACGGCACCCGACCAGGCCTTCGACCGGCTCTGGGCCACCGCCGTTCTCGCCCGTGCCCTCACCCGGCTGGAACAGGACTGCCAAGGTGAAGGCAAGGGGCGCCACTTCGAGATTCTTCAGCCCTGGCTGGCCGGCGGAGCCGACCAACCCCAGTCGGAGGCGGCCTTTCAGTTAGGCTTTAGTGAGTCCGCCACCCGGGTGGCCATTCATCGTCTCCGCCAGCGCTTTCGTGGCGCCGTGCGTTCCGAATTGGCGCAAACCATTGGCCCAGGCATCACGGTCGACGAAGAACTGCGCCACCTCTTTGCCGCCCTGACCCGTTAGTCCTGTCAATTTGTCAAAGAAAAGCTCTCCGTCCATCCATTCATCACCGACGCTTCCTGGTGGATCGGGTCCTCCTGCGCGCGATTTCCCTCCATAGAGATCTCGGCTCCTCCAGCTCATCGCCCGCGGAGCGGCCGATTCGCCTCTTGCCACGAAATTCATTCCCCCGAGGATTCTGCATCCCCGTGAAAGTGCGTCATGGCGTGATCCCATCCATGGCTCAGCGCATCCATCACAGCCGCCGCGGCACGGTCGAGTGCCGCCGTCATGGCGGGGCGTTCCTCCGCCGAGAATCGACCCAAAACATGGCTGATCACTCGGTTCTCAGAGCGGTCTCCGGTCTGCCGCCGCCCGATGCCCACCTTGAGACGCGGAAAGGCGTCGGTCCCGAGATGCTGGATGATCGACTTGATCCCATTGTGACCGCCGGAAGAACCGCGCAAGCGGAACCGCAGCCGTCCCAGGGGCAAGTCCATGTCATCGTAAACTACCAGGATCTCGTCCGTCGGGATTCGATAAAACCGGCACACCTGACCGACGGCCTCGCCACTGGCATTCATGAACGTCGATGGCTTGACGAGGTAGACGTCTCGCGTTTTCACCAATTCGGCTTCCAATCGCCGAACGTGTTTGAACTCCGGCGGACCGGGCGGTGCTCCATCGGCGCACGGGAGCCTGTCCGCCAAGCGATCCACGACAAGAAACCCGGCATTGTGCCGGGTTTCCTCGTAGTCTCGGCCCGGATTTCCGAGCCCGAAGATGGCACGAATGACGCGCACTCGTCAGGCGGAGCAAGGTAGAGATCTTTACGGCGTCAGGCGGCCGACTCCTCGCTCTCCTCGCTCTCCTCGGTCCCACTGTCGCCCTCAAGCGCGCCGCCCTCTTCTTCACCAGCTGCCGTGGTTGCCCGCAACGCACGCACTTCGGCGACAATGGCCACCACCACATCGCCGGCGGCCACGGGACGCACACCCTCGGGCCAGTCCACTTCGCTCACGTGAAAAGGCATCCCAATTTCCAACGCGGAAATGTCGCCCTGAAGCTTCTCTGGAAGATCCTGAGGCTTGCAGCGAACTTCCAGCGCCAGAAGCTGCTGATCCAGCAGGCCACCCTGCTTCACACCAGCACTCTCGCCGACCAGTTCGAGCGGAACACTGGCCACGATCTCGTCATTCTCACCCACCACCCGGAAATCGACGTGGGTCACGGCGCTGGTGAGCGGATGGTGCTGGACGGCCTGAATGAGAGCGAGTTTGCCCTGTTCCTTGGCACCATCGATGTCCAACCGGACCAAGACATTCTCCGACGCGCTGCCAGCCAGGAGATCCCGGATCTCGATGAGGTCCAGATCCACTCCATAATTATCCTGCTTGCCTCCGTAGACCACCGCTGGCACGCGGCCCTCACGTCGCAGTTTCTTGGCCACGGCAGAGCCTGCGGCTTCTCGTTTCTTCGCTTTCAAGGGTAGGATCGTCGCCATAGTCGGTCGTCGGTTTGAAAAATATCGTCGTGAAGGGAGGCGTATAGAAACACAGATCTGTCACCCGGCAAGCGAAAGACGCACGTCGGCCACCGTCCGGCATCCCCGGGCCTGTCACCAAGACCCGAGACCACCGCGGGTCCTTTTTCCAGGGCCCGGGACTCATGCCCGCCAGAAACGGATCAATACTTGCGCCAGAGAGTCGTCGAAAACAGCACGAGGATGGTGATGTACTCCAGCCGCCTCAGGATCTCCATTCGTCCCAGCCACTGCGTCACCAATCGCCACAGTAGCACGGTCTCCGGCACCCTGGAGAGATCGGCGAAAACCGTGGCCCCGGTGGTCGTCAACCCGGAAACCGCCTCGAAAAAGGCGTCCACGAGCGGAAGCTCCGGCTGACAAATGACATGGGGTAGTGAGGCGAACCCACTGCACACGGACCCGCCGATCCCCACGATGCCAATGGCGTCCCGCCGGAGGAGCGGCTTTGTCCTTTCCCGCTTCCCGAAGAGAACCAGCAAGCCTCCGCTGATCCCGGTGATCGCCATGGATATCTCCCAGCCATTCAAAGCCTTCTCACCACTGTGCCCCGAGCCCGGCGGCAAGACATAACCGAGGATCAGGCAGGCCCCCATGGCCAGGAGCAGAAGAAGCACTCCCACACACAGAAAGACCAGACGATCGTTCATGGGCTAGGCTGCTTGCGCATCGTGCCACACGTCGATCTCCCGCGAAACCCTTGGGCTTTATTGACGCCAATCTGCCTCCGATCCCACGAGGCGGGAAGGAAAAAATCAGCACGGAAACTCAGCAAGAGCGCAAGCGGCCACGGCGCCAAGGCTTCAACACCAATCGGGGTTACGCAACGCCTCAGCCCCTTCGCTGCCCGCGCTCCCCCGGAGACACGATAAAGAACACCACGCTACCCAGGACCGGAATGGCAAGGATGATCAGGGCCCAGAGTGCCCGGCTGACATCATCCATCACCGCCATGCCGAGTTGCATCAGACTGATGACGATCAAGGTCCCCGCCAGGACAATGCCGATGAGAATCAGGGTCGGAAACATCGCGGCACGGTGGTGGTGGTGGTTTCCTGACGATCGCTCACCCGTGGCGAAGCGCATTCCTGACAGGGATTCCGGTCGAGAACCGATTCTTTGTTCGCGGCGACACCTTGGAATGCGCCGTAACATCCATGATGAGGCCCCATCCTCCACTCGACGAAGACTTCTCCCATGCCAGAACCCTGGGGCCCCGCCTCCATCCGGTCAAGAGAAAAGCAACGATTCCGTAAGACGGCGTCGGAAAGAGTCGTAATGGCCTGAATTGGTGGGTGTTGAGCGTGTTGAAGCTGGCGCTAAGGAACTGCGCAAAAATAAGGTGAACATTTACGTCGAGGGTTTGATTGTGTAATTCCATGAGCCGTGTGTTTCGTGCCTTTCCAGTTTTACGGCGGCCAGTTCCTCGTCCGTCACTTTGATCTCCGTCTCGTAGCTTTTGGTATCGAGCCTGGCCCTGACCTTCAGGCCTCCCTTCGTCGTTGTGCTTCCAATCAACTCGACGATCGTCTGCAGGGTTGCCAGTGGCTCGCCTTGCCAGTTCTGGGTGACGTAGCTGAAGAGACGGTGCTCGATCTTGTTCCACTTGCTTGTCCCCGGCGGGAAGTGGCAGACGACCAACTTCAGCCCGGTCTCGTTCGCCAACTCCTGGAGCGAAAGCTTCCAAAGCCGCGAGCGGTGGCTGTTGCTCCCACCGCCATCGGCGGTGATTAGCAGCCGACGGGCGTGGGGGAACCGCGCAGAGCCCATTTCCGTCCACCACAACAGGATGCTGCGGGTCGCGAATTGGGCCGTATCATGGTCGATTCCGACGCTAACCCAGCCCTGGTTGTTGAGCATATCGTAAACGCCGTAGGGGATTGCCTTGCCCAGGTCCTTGTCCTTGAAGTCATGCACGCGGACTTGCTCAGGGTTGTCTTTCGGCCTCCACTGCCTCCCGGCGTTCTTGAAATCGCCCACCAACTCCTTCTTCTTGGTGTCCACTGAGATTGCTGGCTGGCCGCAATGTTGGAAGCGACGCACCTGATCGTTGATGTATTCGAACTGCCTGTTGCGGTCCGGGTGCTGTGCCCCTTCGCGGGTCTTGCGATTTGCCAGCAGACTATAGCCGGCCTTGCGCAGCAACGCGGCAACAGTACGCGCACCGACCGGGTGGTTCTGAGATGTGAGTTCCCTGGCAAGCCTCTGAGTGCTCTTCAATGTCCAGCGCAATGGGGATTGAGGGTCGCCTCTACTGAGAGGATCAACTAGCCGCTCAAGAGCCCCAAGCAGTTCCGGATCGGTCTCGGTCACCGGCTTGCGCCCGCCCCCAAGCCGACGGATGCGTCCGTCGGCTTCGGGTGCCGTGTAGTCGCCGCGCCGTAACTGCTTGATGCCCTCAGTGATCGTCGTCCGCGACATCGATGTCGCAAGAGAAACTGCGGATACGCCGCCCCAACCCAATTCCATGGCCGCCGCCGCCGCCCAACACCTCCGGGCCCGCTCGTCCATGAGGTGGCTCAGGGAATCGAACTTCCGGCGAATGCTTTCGACAACGGAACTGTCAGGCATGGCACTGACAGTAGCATAGAAATAAGGTTGAGAAACCTTAAATTGTTCATTTTATTTTTGCGCCATTCCTAAGTGGCTACACGCCCAAGTTTGATCAAGCCGCCGTCGACAAAGAACTGGGGAAGATCGTGCAGCGCGCAAGTAAGGCAAGCATCGCCCTCGCCTTGGGAACTTGTTACACCGAACCCGATGACGGGAAGTGCTACAACCAGCTTCGTTTTTACGATCGCTCGGGCAAGTTTCTTGGATTCCACGCCAAGACCTTGCTCTGCGGCAGCTTCTCCGATCCGCCCCAAGGCGAGATCAACGACTACCCTACGCGACCGCTACGCACCTTTGAGATCAACGGCATTCGAGTCGGCGGCCTCATCTGCAACGACATGTGGGGCAATCCACAGTGCACGCCCATGCCTGACCCGCACCTGAGTCAGAAACTCTCGAAAGCCGGCGCCCAAATCATTTTCCTCGCCATCAATGGGGGCCGCGACGGAGGCCCGTGGTCGGAAGAAGTGAACTGGCCCTACCACGAGGTCAACATGCGGATGCGAGCGGCCGCAGGACGCCTCTGGGTCGTGAGCGCAGATAACTCATTCCCGCACACGGTTCCCTGTTCGGCACCCTCCGGTGTCCTCAAGCCTGACGGCCACTGGGCCGTGCAAGCCCCACGCCAGGGCGAACAGGTGACGGTTCATACGATTGAGCTTAAGCGAAAACCCTAACAGATCTCGCCGCCAATCGTGGCGGATCATCCACTCCTTCGGCGAACGAAAGCCACGTGGGACGGACTTCAGTCCGTCGTGACCCGCCGTCTGTCTAGGCGATTGGCGCCCGCAAGACGGACTGAAGTCCGTGCCACTACATTTACTTCGTTCAATCGTTCATTCTTCCCCTCTACCTCCGCGCTCTGCGCGTCTCGAGCGAAGCGGTCGAGAGTCCTTTTCAGATCCATCGATCGGTTGGATTCTTGCATCCCAGTTACCAGTCTGATTAGAACGTCCCAGATATTGTATCTCGGAATGATCACTCGCTCTAACCGACTCAAGCACACTGTGGACAGATCCCCGTGAACCAGACCTCAGGTTGCACCTGACTCCAGGGAGCGAACTCGCAATCCCCACAAACCGTCGGCGGCGAATACCTGGCCTTGGTCTCCTCGAGCACCCCACGAACCTTGCACACCAAGTAGGCATGCTGATGGCCGGGCGAGAAATGACCGGAAGTTGTGGATGAGGGCGGTCGGAACACCATTCGAAGTTCGATCATGGGTTAGGCAGCGGTTTGCTGCTCGATGCCGTCCACGAAGATGATTCCTTGCACGACTTTGTCAAGTTGACGATACCCGTTCAGTCGACGCCAGCCTTTCTCGGCTTCCAGGCCGAGCTTGTAGACCATTGATAGGGTTGCTTTCCTCGATCCGCACCCTTTGGTTTGTCGAGTCCGATGGCGGACCGTGGCAAACGTCGACTCAATCGGGTTTGTCGTCCGGATGTGCCTCCAGTGCTCGGCTGGAAAGTCGTAGAACGTTAGTAGAGTTTCCTTGTCTTTCTTCAGGCAGGTGCACGCTTTCGGATACTTGGCTTCGTAGAGCTTGAGAAACTCGTCATAGGCTTCCAAGGCGGCTTTCTTTGTTTCCGCCATGTAGATTTCATGGATGCGTTCCTTGGCAAGGGGCTGCGCTTTCTTCGGCAGCTTGTCGAGGATGTTGGCTGTCTTGTGCACCCAACATCGTTGCTGTTTGCTTGTCGGATATTCCTCTTCCAAGGCGCTCCAGAACCCGAGAGCTCCATCGGCGATACTCAGTTTCGGAGGGATCTTCAATCCTCGTTTCTTGAGGTCTCTGAGCACATTTTTCCAGGACAGTTTGCTCTCTCGTTCTCCATCGCTGATGGTTACCAATTCCTTGGTTCCATCGGGTAAGGAGCCGACGATTACGAGAACACATGGGCGGTCGTCATTGAGCCTGACATGGAAGTAGATCCCGTCGGCCCAGAGATAGACGTATTCCTTGTCGCTGAGGTCACGCTTGCTCCATTGCTCGCGTTCTTTCTCCCATTGCTCTTCCTCGTCGAACGATGTTGGCTGCAGAAAGACCCGATGCGTTCTCACCGAGGATCGGCTCTAAGGCTCGACTCATCTCGGAGGTTGAGATTCCTCGCAGGTAGAGTGCCGGGATGAGGTTGTCCAGTGAAGCGACTCGGCGTAGGTACGGCGGAAGGATGGCGCTGGTGAACCGCTGGCCTGATCGGCGATCATTGATCCTGGGCTGCCGAACAGAAACGTTTCCTATTCCAGTCTGAAGTTGTCGCTTCAGGAAGATGGCCGTTGCGAACGACTTGGCGATGACCCTGGTCATCACGCTGATGTTGATGGGCTTGAATGTAGTCGGAGACTTCGTTGTCGATGGCGGCCTGAAGAAGCACTTGGGCTCCTTGTCGCAGGGTGGCCTCAAGGGCGTTCTGGCAGACGGTGCTTGCTCCTTCCTGGCGAAGGATAGATGCTGATTCGGTAGGGTGGTTGGTGGTTTTCATTGGAGTTCAGTTGTTTGGTAATGGTTGAACTCTTCATGATGCCCCGACCGCCCTCATCCACAACTTCCGGTCATTTCTCTGGCCGGGCATGACGAGGAGGTAATGGGGCGCCTTGTGGGCCACCCCAAGACAGGTCACGATGCCTTCACTCTCGAGTCTCTTGAGAAGACGGTAAGTGCTCGAAGGGTTGCAGTCGCCAATCTCCGGTAGGGCCATCAGGTCATTGATGGTCACCGGCGTGTGATGCGACGCCATTTCCGTGAGAACAGCGTGCAGCAGAGGCGTCTGCCGATAACCGAGAAGCGAGAGCCTCTTCAGAGCCACTTGCACGACCTTCCGAACTTCCTGCGGAGCGGGTTGGCACCCCCGCTGTCGCCGCGAAGAAGAACTCGGGGGCTCTTGAGTGGCGGGCATCGACATCCGTTCAGCGCAATCAATTAATCAATCATTCTCGACGACTTTGAGGCGAGTGTAGAGCGCTTCAGACTCATCGGGCAATTCCATCGCCATGTCATGACCCGTGCCCTCGAAAGGCTCGCCTTCCTCGGTCCAGGTCTGGAGATCGGTAGACGTTTCCATCTGGTAAACGATCCCTTCCTGACTAGCCAACAAGAGCTCGATATGGCCATGATCTTGAACGATGTCGATGTTCAACTCGATCGGCTCCACCTCGAAAGTGAAAGTGACCGGCTCACTTTGGACGGCCCCGCCTTCCGTTAGGGTGCCGGAAGCTTGAAGGGTCAGTTCATAGATGCCGGGCTCACTGAAGGCCCAGTTCGCATGCGCATGACTGCCAGCGCCCACGTCGTAGTGATCCGCGCCCGTGACGCCGTCTCCCGTGTTGAAGTGCACGTTCACCGCGCCGAGGCCGTCCACGCTGTAGAGGAACAAGTCACCAGGACCCTCGAGACCGACAACGGAGAGCTCGACGCGATCGTCTTGAAAGACCCTCGCTTCAATCTCCTCGCCTGCAAGCCCAAGGAAAAGCAGATGGGGATCCTCACGCTGCGGCAAGATCCAGACAGCATCGCCCGGCGTGCCGAGGAAGTTGAACTTGGGATCCTCGGGAACCGTCGTCTTGGCGAGGACCGCCGCAAAGAGCCGCGCGTCACCGGACTCATATTCAATATCGGCGGCGTGGTCGTGCAGGTGAAGATCGAAAGCACCTTCTTCGTAGGCCACTCCCAGATCGATTTCGCCCTCCTTCAACCGCAAGATACCGTCGCCGTGTTCGTCGTGATCGCCCACTTCAAAGGCGAGCGTGGCTTCTTCGCTGGAGATCGGTGTGCCATCGGCCAGAGCCGCATGAATGACAAACGTGATGTCGTAATCGCCCTCGGCATCAAAGGTCCAATCCACGTGAAAATGGCTCCCGGCCAGCACGGTCAAGCGGTCGCCTTCGGTGATCCCGTCCGCAGAGTTGATCATCACGTTAGGCACGCCAAAGGCGTCCGTGTCATAGACAAAGAAGTTCCCGGGACCATCCACCGACACCAGCTCGACATAGGCCGTGTCGTCCATCAAGGCGCCATCCTCGATCTCTTCACCAGCCACTCCAAGAAAGAGAACGTCCGTCTGGGCGACCTGCGGCAAGATCCACAAGGGATCACCCGCATGCCCCAAGAAGGCGTAATCCTCACCCTCGGGAACCGTGGTCTCGGCGATCTCCGGCACGCGCAGGATCACGTCGCTGGGCTCGCGCTCAACGTCCGCGGTCTCGTCGTGGATGTGCAACTCAAGCTCCCCATCCTCGAAAGCCACCCCAACATCCGCATGACCCGTTTCAAGCTCGACCACATCGCCACCATGGGCATGACCGTGTCCATCGTCGTCGTCCTCGTGATGACCCACTTCAAAGGCAAGCGTGGCCTCCTCGCTGGAGATCGGCGTCCCGTCGATCAAGGTCGCATGAATGACGAAGGTGATGTCGTAATCGCCTTCCGCATCGAAGGTCCAGTCGACGTGGAAATGGCTACCTGCCATCACCTCAAGCCGGTCACCCTCCGTGATCCCGTCCGCAGAGTTGATCATCACGTTAGGCACCCCAAAGGCATCCGTGTCGTAAACGAAGAAGTTGCCCGGTCCGTCCACCGACACCAGTTCGAGGTAAGCAGTGTCATTCGTCAAGACGCCGGTCTCGATCTCCCCGGCAACCCCCAGGAAAAGCACGTCTGCCTGTGCATTCTGAGGCAAGATCCAAAGCGGATCGCCGACATTTCCGAGAAAGGAATAGGCGTCTCCCTCAGGAACTGAGGATTCGGCCTCCTCAGGCACATTCAAGACGACCTCACTCGGCTCCAATTCCTTCTCGTTAGTTTCGTCGTGGATGTGCAAATGAAGCTCACCATCCTCGAAAGCCACTTCCACGTCGGCGTGGCCAGCGGCCAAGTCGTCGCCATGGTCATGGCCGTGACCGTGTCCATCGTCGTCGTCCTCGTGATGACCCACTTCAAAGGCGAGCGTGGCCTCCTCGCTGGAGATCGGCGTCCCGTCGACCAAGGTCGCGTGAATGACGAAGGTGACGTCGTAGTCACCCTCGGCATCAAAGGTCCAATCCACATGAAAATGAGCTCCCGCGGGAACGGTCAGACGATCCTCGCTACTGATGCCGTCCGCGGAGTTGATCATGACGTTAGGCACGCCAAAGGCGTCCGTATCGTAGACAAAGAAATTGCCAGGTCCGTCCACAGAGACCAGCTCGACGTAGGCCGTATCGCTCATCAAGGCTCCAGCCTCGATCTCGCCCGCTACCCCAAGGAAAATGACGTCTGCTTGAGCGTTCTGAGGCAGAATCCATAAAGGATCACCCACATTACCAAGAAAGGCATAGTTCGCGCCCTCAGGCACCGAAGATTCCGCCTCTTCGGGGACACTCAAGACCACCTCGCCAGGTTCAAGTTCCTTATCGGCCGTTTCATCGTGAATGTGCAGATGAAGCTCACCTTCTTCAAAGGCGACTTCCACGTCGAAATGGCCCGCGACTAGTTCGCCGTGGTCATGATCGTGATCGTCGTCGTGCTCGTGATGTTCAGCGCTAACAGGCGGGGCAAACAAGCCTAACGCAAGTGCTGGCAGAATGAACTTTCGGGGGATACGTGGCATGGGAGGTGGGTAGGTTAGCGGTCGAGGGTGACCCGAACGCGATAGTAGTGGCGCTCGGAGGGGGATTCGGGGAGACGCAAGTGGAGGACTTCCCACTGGCTTCTGGGTGATTCTTCGATGCGCATGCCTTCTTCAGACATGGGTTCCCAGTTCTCGAGGTCTCGAGAGGTTTCGTGGAAATACTGAATCTGGGGAGACCAAGACGCTTTGCGTCGCCCATAGCAGAAATGCATCACTCCCTCATCATCTGGTAGCAATTTCGGAATCGTGATATCATTCAAATCCGTGAGTGAATTGCTCTCGCCCGAGCGCGGATCGGTATCGAACGCGTATTCGTGCAGGTTGACGAAGCCATCCCCGTCGGGATCGGCCAGAGGCGCCGTGAGGGAAAGGTCTACCAAGGATTGCGTCGAGAAATAGCTGGTCAGCCACTGCGCATACGCCCCCACAGCCCAGTGGTAGGTGGCGATGTCCGATTCGATAAGCTGTCCGGTCACGCGATGAATGGCGGTGATCTGCAGATCGACTTCATAGATCCCGCGCCTGGAAAATCCCCAGGTAAAGTGCGCGTGCCCCAAGGTGCCACTGATGAAGTAGGCGTCGGTCTCGTCAATCCCGTCAGAGGTCGCCATCCATTTCGTCACCCCTCGCGTGGCCGAGGTGTTCCACGTCGAAAAGTGTCCGTCCTTCGAGGTCGTGTATTCGCCTTCATCCGAGGTGCCGGTGAAGCGCATGTCCCGCAAGTGCAAGGTGACCCAGTCGTCCATCGCGTTGATGCGGGGATCGTCCTCAAAATAACGGGCAAAGGGGCCACGCACGACGATTCCCGGCCAAACGCATCTCCAGTTCGTCTGAGGGATCCACCACAAGGGCTCGTTCGCTCCCACTCCAAGAAAATCCCATTCTTCCCCCTCCGCTCGATTGATGCGTGATCCGTTAGGGAAGGCGTGATCAGCGGCGACCATGACGTTGTCGCCCGGCGCCAGACTGGGGATACCCGGACCTTCTACCGGATCTTCAATGGGGAGCAGCTTCTCTTCATCCACCGCTAGAAAAACCTCCCAATGCCCATCGGCGTAGATGTGGGTAAGATCGATGTGTCCCTTCTCCAGAGGCTCCAGCCCCTTCCGAGTCAGACGCGGTCCCTGCGCCTCAACAAAGGTCGCCGTCGCGACCAGCGCGACCATGATGGCAAGAAACCTCGGCGCGATCGCTCGCAGAATGGGTTGGTGGCAAATCATCATCTTACAGTTGGGTGGGATTGGGCGTGTCGCCGTAAACACTTGTCGGATCAAAGGCCTTGCCTTCCTCAACGAAGCGCAACTCGGGCCCACCGGCTCCTGGGACGATCTCACGATAAAAACAACTGCGGTAGCCCACGTGGCAGGACGCTTCATCACCTCCTGACGCGGGCGCATCGAGGAGAACATCGATGACGAGGCAATCTTGATCGTCGTCGATGAGGATACGCTGCACATGTTGGTGCATTCCCGAAGTCTCCCCCTTTTTCCAAAGCTTCTGCCGGGAACGCGACCAGTAGTGCGCTAGCTTGGTGTCAATGGTTAGGCGCAGCGCCTCGGCATTCATGAAGGCGGCCATGAGCACTTCACCCGTATCGGCGTGACGCGTAAAACAGGGAAGCGTGCCATCGGCGGCAAACTTGGGAGCCAACGCATGGCCTTCTTCGACTTGCTCTACCGTCTGACGTTCGGCGAAGTCCCAGTGGACCTCTTGATTTTCGCTAACCATCGATCAAACAGTTTGGCTTGGGCGTTTGCACGCGGCGCAACAGCAGAAGTTGCCGAGGTGAGTCGCGATGAGCGAAAGACCTCCAAGCGTGGTGAGGATGCTCGCCAGCGGAAAGTGGAGCTTCCAGCCACCATCTGCGGTGGCGACAAGGGTCGGGCAGCAAAGATCCTCGCACTCAGCCGTATCGGCGTCACTACCTGCACTCGCGCACTGGGATTCAGTCTCACATTGGGCTTCAGACTCACATTCACTCGCACACTGGGCCTCGCTCTCGCATTGGGCTTCAGACTCACATTCACTCGCACACGGGACCTCGCTCTCGCATTGGGCTTCAGACTCACATTCACTCGCGCACGGAGCCTTCGTCTCGCCCTCAGTCGCACCCGGCTCTGCAGCGAGGCCAACGACCACGCTCTCTCCCGCGACCTCCTCGTCGTCGAAATTCGCCATGGCGACACCGGGTTCGGCATCCGGAGCGCCGCCATCCTCGGATCCCCGGTTCTCGCCCAAGTAGGGCACTGCCGCGCCCACGAGGATCAGCGAAATCCCCAACACACCGGCGCCGACGACCCATCGGCGCCGGTGCACCCGGAAACCTCGTGTAAGCGTGAATGCGGCCACAGGGACCACGAAAAGTGCCATCCCCCAATGGGAAGCGGGATGGGACCACGCGCGCCCGAAGGCGGGGAGGGCCAGTAGGAGAACGGGAGTGAGCGCACAATGGATAGCGCAGAGAACAGAGGCAAAAACGCCGACCCGATCCGCATTGAACCAGGGCTTCGAATCAAGAGGTGTGGAAGGGGCTGAGGCAATCATCGACGCTACTGCAAACCACTTGCAGCAGATCCACCTAGGGTCAACAGGTGTTGC
>CBDBEZ010000086.1:0-16685 GCA_965204485.1 Verrucomicrobiales bacterium | reverse complement strand
CCGAGCAGCACCAGCAGCCGTAGCGTCGGCCGCTCAAGCAGTTCGTCCTCACGAAGCAGTGGCTCCGTTTCCCGCGGAAGCAGTGGTCGTGGACCTTTCCGGCCAGGACGGTAGTGGAAACCTGCGAGAGACAGTTCGTGGCGCCGCAGCAAAGCTAAGCCGAGACCCCCAAAATGGGGGGTGCCTTCCGGGCATCCAAACGGCAGCCCGATTGGTTCGGCACGAGATCCCCCAAGTCGTTCTCGTGCCGAGCCCCCCAACCGGACTGGCCGATCTATTCAACCCCCAGTTCGCCCTGAGGCGAACGGTCCAGGAGACTAGTCGGCCGAGCTTCCGCACCACAAGAAAATAATCGAATCAATTCAAATTCGCGACTCGGGGTCGCGAATGGCGCCTTCCGATCGGGACTCCGAAAGGACAATCGATGCTCGAGAGATCGAGGAAAGCAGACTCCCCTGTACGAGGCCAGCCGGTCAAGCCAATCGCCGAGAGCACAGCGATTCCGTAAGACGGCGTCGGAAAGAGTCGTAATGGCCTGAATTGGTGGGTGTTGAGCGTGTTGAAGCTGGCACTAGAAGGGCGAACAGTTTCGTGTGGCGGTTCTCGGGCGAATTTCGGAGGGCTCGAGCCGCAAAATGGATCCCCCTGTCGGCAATAGGCAACAGGGAGCCAGACCGCTCCGATGGCGGACGCGAACCCAAGGTTACCGAGAGCGCGGAGCGGGCGTTCCTCAGCCCGGAGCCGGTGGCGGCCACCATCGATCCTCTCGCATGGAGGCGGCGATTTGACGGGCAAAATAGATGGCCGTGTGTCCACGGCGTATCTCTGGCTTCAAGTTGCGCTTGTGGAAGCAGTGGAACACGGCGTGGGCCATGAACATGATCAGCCACAGAACGAGAATGGAATTGGGATGATGGTGATAGCAATGACCGGAATGCCAGCGGGAGCAGAGTTCGTTAAAGCCTTCGTTTTCGACCTTCCAACGGTCGTGCCCGAAATGGAAGATGGTCTTGGCATCGGCCATTGAGCGGGGCATGGTCGTCGCCCACCACCAGTGGCTATCGATGGGAGTCTCGACCCAATCCCCAGCGACGCGCTCGCGACGGATGCCAGTCTCATGGGAATGAACAACGCGAAGAGGAGTGTGAATGGATTCAGTGCAGAAGCCCTCAGCCTCTTGTAAATGAACGTGCCGCGCGGGCTTGCCCGGTGCAGCCGGAGTCTCAAATGATTCTGGCTCTTGCTCCTCAAGGGGCAGGAGCGTGCGGGCTTCGGACAATAGCTCAGGCTGATTATCCTTGAGTACGGCAACAAGGTATTTGCCGTGGTCTTCAAGAAGATTGATCACGGAGGGACGCAGGTAGAGCGCATCGGCAGTGAGCACGTCAAAGCAGCGTGGGTGGTCCTTAAGGACGCGAGTTATCAGCCGTATAGCCGCAGCGACTTCGTCGTCTCCAGGATCTCCGTCTTCACCAGGCTCAAGCATTTCCACGTCGAGAAGCAATGGAAAATCCTCACAGATAATCTGAAACGCGACCAAGCGGTGGTAGAACTGTGTTTTGACCTCGTCTCCGACGGCGATCCGGCGTTGGAGACACTTTGGACAACAACGTTTGTAGCTACAGTGAGTTTCGTGACCATCGACGGCGGCAAGCATCCAACCGCGCTGTGGGGCAAGGATTTTGTTGCGTTTGAGGCAGAAGTAAATGTGTCCGAGACACCCTCGCACACTGTCAGGCTCGATGCGCTCGGAGACATACGCCAGTTCGTCGGCGCTGGACAAACGGTGATTACCGAGCCAACGGGTCCAGCTGCTCTTGTTCCGGTGTTGCTCGAGTTCGTTGAAGCTTGGTAACCGGCAGCAGAACATGGCGAAGAATGCTGCCGGGAAAACTCGAGTGGGAATCTGTGGTTTGGGACGAGAGTCACGCACCCGCAGCCTCCACTGTTGGCGGAGGCTGAAAATCTTGTCCGCGTAAGTTAGTAGTCGCGTGAGAATGGTCGCTTCTTTTTTGGTGGAGAATTGCGCCCGGACTTGGCTTTGCCGGCTGATTTCTTACCGGTCTTGCCCTTCTTCTTGGCGGAGCTACTCGCCGCTCTGGCCTTGGTTTTTGCCTCCTCGAGTCGGAGGCGCCCCTGCTCGTCGAGGGCTTCCAGCAGAGCATTCGCCTTCTGGAAATCATCGATCCAGCGTCTCGCCTGAGCTTCCAACGGTCTGGGGACGTGCAGCATGGTGGTCTTGCCCTTGCGAGTCTGACCGATGGCCAAGGAGCGATGGCGCAAGGAGTCGTCGGAAGCGCAACGGCAAGTGGGCTTGCTGCATTTACGAGAGAGTTCGATGGGCGAGCCGTGAAGGAAGCCTTCGGCCTGGTCGAGGAGCTGGCGGAGGCGGCTGCGAATCTGGCGTTCGGTGGGGGGCAGGGAGTTTCTGCTTGGCATGAAGGTCGGCTCGTTCAGCGCACTGTAATATAAGACTATTACAGGAACAAGCTTAAAAAAGATGAAATAACGAATGCGAATTTGCCATGGGGTCAAAAATGGGCGCCGCCGATCCGAATTACCCAAAAATACAGGGCTTGAGCCGCCTCAGCCGCCTATCTTACGGAATCGCTGCCTCGTGAGTGAGAAGTTCTGTAACTGGATCATCATGCGGCGAAGCGTGAACCTTCGGAGCGAGTGAAGTCTATTTTATCAAGGATGAATTTTCGGAACGCTGAACTTTTTCCGCCGTGGTGCAAAAATCCAGGCAGCGTGTTTTTCAAGGCGGCTGAGACAATCATTTCCAAAGGCAGCACGTCTGGGCGGATGGTTCGGATCCAGGTTCCAAAGTGTTTCCAGACCAGACCGTCACATGTCATGGCAAGGTACTGTAACATGCCCTGAGCGATCATGCCGGTCTGCACAAACACATGATATGCGTGCATCTTTCTCTGCACCTGTCTGCGATATTTCTCGGTAGTCCGGTGGAGGTATTGGTTACCATTGCGACGCTTGAGCGGTCGCATAGCGGCCATCCAGAAATGGTATCCGAATGAGCCGACCGAATGCACCGCTTGCTCGAAAGCGACTTCGATCTTGAAACGCAAACTGTAGAGCAAGATGATCTCCTGAGCTTCCATGGTGAGGTCGGTAGACAAGAGGATGATCCGCCCTCTCGTGGGATGATCGACGAGAATGAAGCGGACCATCGCCCCGGCGGGCTTCCACAACAGATCCACCGACTTGAACCGGACAGAGATGTTTCTCTCCCCATATACGGGACTGGGAACGGAACTGAAGCCGCCCGTTCCAAAGACATTCTGGAGCTTCACCGCAGCGCCATACTTTTTCGGTCGTCCGCGTTTGCGTTTGCGTGGCACTGCCGCAGGCCGAAAGCCGGTTGTCGTGCGTCGAACCCTCGTGACCAGCACACCGGAACGCCCCTTGGTGCTCCGGATCACCTTTCCGTTGGCGTAGTAGGCGTCGGCCAGCAAGACGAACTCCTGACCTCTACAGACGGATGCGAGCATCTCGTTGGCCTTGTCGATCAAGGTTCTCCTGTCGCGGTTTGAAGTGACGATACCTTCGTGAATGCGTGCACAGACCGGAACGCAGAAGAAGTATCCGCCAACCTGACAGAGCACGCCGAAGGCCTGAAAGGAATGGCTCATGATGAAGTGAGGCTTGGAATTGGACTCGGACTGTTGATGCAGATACTTCACCGCAGGCATCTTGCGGCCCTCCTTGGACTTCTTGATGCCGTCGAGAACCAGGACGGGGCGACAACCGATCTTGTAGACAGGGAAGTGCTTGATCACGATGGCGAACCAAAGTTCTGCAAGCCGGTCCGTCTTCACGGCATTGCTGTGGAAGAAATGGAGTAAGTGCTCATAGGAGTGTTCTGACAAACCGAGAGCGCGGACGAAACTGGAAACCCCGAGGAGGTCATTGCGCACGGAGAAAGCGGCCAAGACGAGCAGAAACCAGAGAAAGGTGCGGGCTCTCGAGAAAGCGGGTCGCAGAAGACAGACGATATTCCACCAAGAAATCCAGAGATCCATAACAAATGATTTGATTTTCCTAGACATTCGCATATATAAGGTAATGACCATGAAAAAGATCAGATCACTGAAAAAAGAGTCCAGAAACTTGCGGCAAAGTTAGCTGCAATCGGGCCAATGCGGCCTGGGAGCATCAGCAAGCAATACCGAGATCGACAACGCCAGCGCGGCGTGTATTACCAACTGAGCTACACGCATGAGATGAGGAGCCGGACTGAACACGTCTGGCCAGACCACGTGAAGGGACTACGAAAAGAAACAGAGGAGTACAAGAAATTCAAGAAACTGACCACCGAACTGATCGATCTGAGCATTGAACTATCCAAGGCGAAGATCGCTCTATTACGCAGTCAGACAGACACGCCAGGCAAAGAGAAACCGGTCTGAGAACTTCCCACTCACGAGCAGAACGATTCCGGCGATCAAATTTGAAGATCAAGAACTGACCTCTTTCGGCGGTCTCGTTATCTTTCAGAAGCTCTTTCAGGAATTGGATCTGGAGGGGAAGCTTCAGCAGTGCTTTGATCCACTGGATCGACGCATGTCCCGCTTCTACAAGTTCCACAAGGTTTTCATGTGTCTTATCGTGCATCTTATACTGGGCTACCGGATGCTTCGCGATTTGGACTACTACCGAGATGATCCCCTTGTACGACAAGTTTTGGGGATGCACCAATTGCCCAGTGTCCCAACGATGAGCCGGATGTTGGGAGAGGTCGATTGTCAAAGCCTTGAGAGGATGAGGGAGATGAATCATTTCGTTTGCCTGTCGCGACTTCAGGAGAAAGGAATCAAACGCATCACGCTTGATTTGGACGGAAGCGTGCAGAGCACGAGGCGGAGAGGGAAAAACTCATCACTTCGAAATCCGCTGGAAGCCAAAAAGTTGGGCGCGCAAAGCGCGCAAAGCGCGCAAAGCGCGCAAAGCGCGCAAAGCGCGCAAAGCGCGCATTTTGTGCATTCGAACCATGAGGCGCACTCAGCGCAAAGGACCGCTCCAACTGGACCTTTTCGAACCAGTCGAGGAGAACTATGAATACAAGGCGATCATCACCAACAAGACAAACACGGCCGCTCATGTGGTGAAATTTCATGAAGGGCGTGGCTCTCAGGAGAAGATTTTTGGCGAAGCCAAGAGCCAGGCCCAGATGGACTATATTCCGGCCAAGCGACGTGCCGCCAACGAAGCTTTCCTTTTGGCCAGTATCCTCACCCACAATCTCACACGCGAAATGCAGATGCGAGCTGCGGAGCGGTCACGCAAATCGTCCCCCAAAAGGGCTGGAGTGGATCTTTGAAGGACTCGGCACGATTCGCCGCAAAATCATCCAGCGTGCCGGACGTTTGACTCGCCCTCAAGGTCGACTCACATTGACACTCGGAGGCAATCAGGCCGTCGAAGAAGAAATCAGGCCGTCGAAGAAGAAATCGCCTACTACATGATGGCCTGACTGGCCATTTTATGAAACGCTGGGGTTGATCCTGCGTAAATCTTCTGCTTTTAAGGCCATGTTCCACACGGAGGATAGGGCTCTGCCGGGAGGCAATTCGAGCGCCAATGTGGTCCCAGCGTTGCAGGGAAGAGCGGCGGCAAGCAACAATTGCGCCCCGGTCTTTCCTCCCTGCAATGTTGCCTATAATTCGTTAAATCCCGGGGGTTCAAAGGGGCTGCCCCCCTTGGCTCAGACGGCGTCATGATGCGTAATATGTTAGATTTTATTGAGGGCCTCAATCAATTTCAATAGATCTTTGTAACCTACAATTCTTCGAAAGGTTGCTTCCGCGTACAGCATTCCGCTCGCCAGGTAACGCTCTGCCATATCCGTTTTTGCCTGCCACCGGTTGACCTTGCTCATCTTTCGCCGGATGTTGAGCATGGCGTTCTCGATAGCGTTGGTGCTCAACAGCGTGCTGTGTAGCGTGGCCGGCACATTAAGCTTCTGTAAGGCGATCAATTGCTCGCCGCCTTCCTCAAGACTTGCCACGGCAGCTGCGTTGTGTTTCTCAAGGAATCGATGCACACCCGAGTAGGCCTCTTTTGTAGAACGACAATTAGAATTCCCCGGTAACGACAACTAAGATTCCCCACATTAGGGGGGCGGCGCTGGGGTGTCTGGGCGAGGTGCACGGCGATGATCAGCGCCGTGCAGTACCGGAAATTGATGAAAGTTTACCGAGAGACCGACAACCTCAGTGAAAGCGCCCGCAAGGCGGGCATCGACCGAAAAACAGCCCGCAAGTGTATCCACGGAGGGCCGCCCCAAGGCCGTCGCGGCCCCTGGACATGGCGGACGCGAGAGGATCCCTTCGAGGGCGTCTGGAAAGAGATCGAGGGCCTACTCAAGCAGTGCTCGAACATCAAGGCGGTGCGCCTGCTTGCCGAACTGCAGCGACGCCATCCGGAGCGCTTCGAGGATGGTCGTCTGCTGCGGACCTTCCAAAGAAGACTCAAGCAATGGCGACAGCAGCACGGCGAGACACCGGAACTCTACTTTCCACAAGAACATCGCCCTGGAGAACGGCTGCAGTTGGACTGGTTTGAGGGGGAAGTCCCTCGGGATCACCATCGCCGGAGAGCCTTTCGTGCATCTGCTCTGCCACACAGTGTTGCCGTTCTCGAACTGGGAGTGGGCCATACCGGCGCGCAGCGAATCGTTTCTCTCCCTGAAGCGAACCTTGCAGGCGACCTTGTTTCAGTTAGGCAAATCGACTTCGATATGTCAGACGGATAACAGTTCGACGGCCACTCACCAACTCCGTCGAGGCAAGAGGCAGCGAGGCATTAACGAGGCCTATGCGTTGTTGTTAGCGCATTACGACATGGAGGCGGCGACAACCAACATTGGCTCACCTCATGAGAACGGTGACGCGCGAAAGCGCGCACGGCCATTTGAGATCCTACCTCAATGACAGTCTCGATCTGCGCGGTCACCGCGACTTCGAGAGCGAGGAACATTATCAGGCCTTCCTGACTCGCAATCGCCAAGAACGCAATGGCAATCGCCGCGAAGCACTCGCCCTCGAACAGATGCACGCCTTGCCGAATCATGCCCTGCCCGAGTACGAGGTGTCAGATTGCCGGGTGAGCAAGGATGGAGTGGTTCGCGTGGCCAAGATCGGCTATTCGGTGCCGGCGAGATGGGCGGGCGCACGGCTTCGAGCGCATCTCTATGAGGATCGAATCGAGCTTCTGGACGGCCGATTGGTGGTGGAGATTCTCGAAAGGCGCTACGGAGACCGCGGCACCTACGTCAACTGGCGACACCTGCTGGAGGCCCTGTGAAGAAAGCCCGGCGCGTTTCGTCGCTACCGCGAGCAGTTCTTTTCCTCGCTGATCTGGAGGAAAGCCTACGACACTTTCCAATCGGCCTTCTCCGAGGGGAGAGCCGAACGTGATTATTTGGGTTTGTTAGCCCTTGCGCTGCCGGAGTCTCAGCAGAAACGCGTGGAAGAGGTCGTGGCGAAGTTGATGCAGCAAGGGGCCCTGACTCTGGACGCGGCGCGCCGTGAGCTCGGCACCCCTGAGAGCACGAGCCATCGAGCGTTGTGCATTGACGCTCTGGAGGCGGCTCTAAACGCCTACGATGATCTTCTCATCGAAAACAAAGCCTAACGTTACCGTTACAATGACACAGAAACAAGAAGTGACGCTTAAGGCGATGGCGCCGATGTTACGGAGTTTTCGTTTGACTTCGATGCTAGCAGCCTTGGATGAGATCACGGAGAGAGCGCGTGGAGAGAGCTGGGACTACCCGGAATATCTGCGGCGCCTCTGCGAAGTGGAATGGGAGGCGCGCCACGGTCGCAAGCTCGAGCGTTTGCTGAAAGGGGCGAAGTTGCCCGAAGGCAAGACTTTGGCGACTCTCGACGAGACGAAGCTCTCACAGGAGCTTCGAAGAACTCTCAAGCAACTCATCGACGGAGGTTTCGTGGAGAGACGCGAGAACGTCATTGCTTTCGGACTACCGGGACGAGGAAAGACCCATTATCTGAGCGCCGTGGCTCACGAGCTGATTATCCGTCATCAGTATCGCGTGCTGTTTGTCCCGACATTCAAACTCGTCCAGCAATTGTTAGCAGCCAAATCCTCCTTGAATCTCGAGGCAATGCTGAAAAAGTTAGACCGCTACCACGTCGTGATCCTCGACGACCTGGGATATGTGAAGCAAACACGCGAGGAAATGGAGGTGCTGTTCACGTTCTTCGCGGAGAGATACGAGAGAGGCAGCATGATGATCTCTTCAAATCGGATGTTCAGTGAGTGGGACCAGATCTTCCACGATCCGATGACGGCGATGGCGGCAGTGGAGCGATTGGTGCATCACAGTGTACTGCTCGAGTTCGGTGGCTCGAGTTACCGGGCGACGAAAGGAGAGAAAAGCGAAAAGGCGGCGCTGTGACGGGCGATGTCGCTGGCGCCGCAAATCAAAGGCACACGATTCCGCGAACCTCCCGCGAGGTGGCGCCCGAGAGTGCAAGCAGGGCCGGAAGCTGTCCTCGGCGCCCTTGCGGGAACGCTGGATCATGGGCCCCGATCCCCCTGGACCCCCCCGGGACAAGACGGCCGGGGGTGGAGGGGAGCCGCCTGCCGCCTCGGCAAGGCTACCAGGGGGATCCCCATGACCAGCGTTCCCGCAAGGGCGCCTGCGAGATCTTCCGGGTTCCCCGAAGAGGCGACGGGTTCGGCTGGCGCTGGTATCGGGAGGGTTGGGGTGCACCCCCTTCCCCTTTCGCCCCCCTCACCGAGGCGCACCGGCAAGGAAGGAGCCCCGTGAAGGGGGGCGTCCACCTTGGTATCGCCCACACCCCGGTGCGGGCGATACCAAGGTGGACGGGCCCCGTAGATCGAGAACCGTTGGGCAGGTCAGCGCCACATTCCGCTAAAAATACAACGCCCACTAGGGTGAGGAATTATAGTTGTCACCAGATGGGGAGTTTTAATTGTCGTTGACCATCCGGCCCAATCTCCGGTTCCTCCCGCCGCCGGAAGGACCCTTGGCCCGGCTTGCGTCCCGGTCTTTTCGGGTTGGCCTTGGGTTTTCCCTTCGAGAACGGAGCCGCCGATCTGTTCTGCTTGCGCTTCAACTCATCCAATTCTTTGCGCAGTCTTCGATTTTCCTCGCGAAGCTTCAGATTCTCCGCCTCCAACTGAGCAAACCGCTCCTGTAGATCGCGGACGAGCCGGATCAGTCCTCTCGTGGGGAGCGATTCAAGAGAATCGGACGACATCAATGGTTAAGATGTCTTAACTATCGAAGCTGTCAAGAATTTGTTAGATGCGCTAATCAGTTACTCCTCCTCCAAAACCTTGATTTGTTCGTCAAGCCGCTCAATTCGCTTGGCCAGGTCCTCCTTGTCGTACTTCTTCCCGGCATGGCGGCCGCCTGAATCTTTGTTCCGTCGACTGCTTGTAAGGTCAGCCCTACGAGCCCCATCTCGCAGCTTGTCGTCACGCTTTGCTTGAACAGGTTGCGAATAGCTTTCTGATGTTGACTCCAAAACCGCCAGAGCGTGTTGTGGTCGGGCACCTGATTGCCGCATAGTCAGATAAAGCCCAAGTCGTTTCGGCATGCCTCCTCCAACTTACGCGAGCTGCGGATCTTCTTGAAATAGCCGTAGAGCCAGAGTCGCAGAAGCAGGGCCGGGGCGAAGGGTGGACGGCCAGCGGTCCCGAAGTCCCGCACTTCAATGCCGAGATCCATCAAATCGAGGGATTCGACAAAGCAACGAATGAATCGCGCCGGGTGAGTCGGGCCGACCCAGTCCTCGATGCTGGGAGGTAAGATGTGAAATTGATCGAAATCAGCGTCAATGTGAGTCACACCGAAACCAATACCCACGCTCGCAGCGGCGCCAACGACTTTTTCGAAAAACTCCACGGAGTAGAGCAATCATATTGCACTCGTCCGGCCGTCACACGAAAACCCGGGTTTTGAGACAGCCTCGGGAGCGCGGCCCTCCCAAACCTTCAGCTCCCCACCTATCAGATCGTCAGCACCTCCACCATGTCACCTTCCGCGAGGGTGGTGCCTGGGGGAATCCTGGCGATGGCATTGGCCATCGCGAGACCGAGCATTCCGTGCGATCGCTGCAGGCCGACCACAGCGAACGTCCCGTCGGATGCCTCGTAGCGGCCTCGCAGGTAGTGCGGGCGGTCGCCCGTATTCCGTGCGGGGCTCGTCAATCTGGCTGGACGTTCCCGCCGGACGGACAAGCCCTGCCAGCACCGCAGGGCGCGCATTCCGACAAGGTGGAAACTGACAAAGCTCGAAACCGGATTTCCCGGCAGTCCCAGAATATGGCAATTCCCGAGCCTTCCAAAGAGGACGGGCTTGCCCGGCTGCACGCGCACCCGCCAGAAGTGTTCGGTGAAGTCAAGCGTCTGCAGGGCAGGCCGGACATGATCGTGGTCGCCCACCGATACCCCGCCGGAAAGCAGAAGAAAGTCGTTTACCTCCGCAAGCTCCCGCACGACATCGATCATCGCTTCACGGTCGTCGCGCACGTGCGCCCTCGACCAGCCTGTCCAGCCCTGTTGTTCACCTAGCAGACACAGCATCAGGGCATTGCTTTCGTAGAGTTGATCCGCTTCAAGCGGTTGGCCGACTGGAATCAGCTCATCACCGGTGGAGAGAACGGCCACGCGCGGCAAAGGCCGCACGTTCACCGACGGGTTTCCCTGCGAGGCCAACAAGGCCAATCGTTGAGGCGTTAGGAGATCTCCTTCGGACAAGATCTTTTGACCGATCATCAAGTCATCGCCTGCCTGACGAATTCCCTCTCCCAGGTCGACCCGATCCTCCAATCGAATCCCCCTGGCCTCATCGGTGACGACGTCTTCCTGCATGACGACCGCCCGCGTGCCTTCGGGAAGGGGTGCCCCCGTGAAAATCCGGACCGTCTCGCCGGAGGCCAGACGGAGCTTCAGATCGACGCCGGCCGGCTGTTCCCCAACCAGTCGAAATGTGGCTCCTTTCTCTGCGGGAACGTCGGCCAGCGCATACCCGTCGACCATGGAATTGGCAAACCGTGGCATGGGATGCCGACTCAGCATATCCACCGCCGCCACTCGCCCCAATCCATCTTCCAGGGTCACTTCCACGGACCTCCGTGTGGGCCGCACCTGTTCCGCAATGATCTCGAATGCCTCCTGCTCTTCAATCATGGAGGTCATCCCAATCGGAAATTCGGAGAACCACAAAGGAAATTGAACGTTCCGGCCATGGAACCCGCGAAGGATCGATTTCAGCGGTCGCCAGGCGCCACTTGAATGAAACTGTCTCCCTCGTCGGGCTGAGGGTCCAGAGACGGCAAGTCTACCGGGACGATTTCTCGAGAGGGCGCGCACGGTTCCACCTCATCAGTGGTCGCCGGTGGCGTCGGAGAATCAACCTGGATCTCGCCCAGCGCCTCGAGCGGACCGTCGACGCTTCTTTCCACCCCGGAGTCGACCTCAACGCCTCCGGCTCCGCCGCCGTCACGGTCAGCGGTCGAGAGCACGCGCTCATCCACCGCTGAAGAAGGGATGGCATCGCGGTCATCCCGGGAACGGTCATTCTGGGTCGCCAAGCTTTCGTTGCCTGGAAGCGGGAGAATGTCTTCAAGGGAAGCGGCCTCGCCCGGCGAGCCCATGCTCGAATTTCCATCGCCTCGCGGGTAGCGCAATCGGACGAGATCTTCTTGGCGAGGGCGTCCGGAGAGGATGTTCGCCACGCGATAGGCCCCGCGATGCTGGGACGTCGCTTCCAGACGCGCGACGTCGCCCGATGCCGACACCGCCTCCAGCCGCCCCTTCTCTGGGAGGGTGACACCCGGCCGCACCTTGATCAGCACAAAGGGAGTTTCGGCCAACCCCCGGACGAAAGCCACGTCGCCGATCTCCAGCGTCTCGACGGAGGGAGGCCGTGTCGGCACCACCTGGGTCGCCGCCACACCCCGACCGCAGCGCAGGGAATCGCAGGCCGTCAACGCCAGAAGCGCAAAACCGGCGCCGCCTCCGGCCAAAACGTTCATAAAATAGCGTTTTCTCCGCATCGACTCAGACTATGAGCCAAGGCAGGTCCCACGCAAGTCATGGTTGGCCCCCTTGGAAATCTTGGCCAAGAGGTCGCTTAAACCGTTGACGCCCCCGGGGAACCCGCCTTAATAACGGGAAGTTCGACGCCGAACCGGTCAGGTGGCTGAGTGGTCGAAAGCACATCTTTGCTAAAGATGCGAGCCTGAAAGGGTTCCGTGGGTTCGAATCCCACCCTGACCGCCATTTCCCGTTTCCGATCCCGCCGGTCACTTCGCGTCACTCCCTTCTCCGTGGGATGAGAACGCCGTTCGAGCCGAGCGCAGCGGGACAGGCGAAGCCAACGAACTCCGAGCGCGGAAGCCACTCAGCCACTCAGCCACTCAGGGCCGCTCGAACGACGCGCGCGTCCGCCACGCCGAAGGTGAGAAATGACCGGAAGTTGTGGATGAGGGCGGTCGGAACACCATTCGAAGTTCGATCATGGGTTAGGCACAATGCCTTTAGGGAAAGATCCAAAATATTTTAGATAAATGTTGCATTTTACCATAATAGTTATAATTGGGGTGGATGCCTCACTCCCATCCCAATCAAGTTAGCGGTTTCCTTGGTCAGTTCGAACATCTTTTCGGATTCGTTCGCGATCGCTTCGAACGCTTGCAGAACCCAGGCCGCGGCCCCAACCCCAAGCTGCCGGCCTGGGATCTTCTCGCCTCCCTGGTCTATCACGTGATCAGTGATGCTGGCCATTTCTCGGCCCATGTGTTCCAGTTGTTCGAGGTGGTGATCAAGGATAGTTCGCTCTCGGAACGGCGCCAGAGGATGGGGCTTGAGCCATTCGCTTGGCTCATGAAGCAGGTGTTAAAGCCCCTCGCCGATGGACGCGTACACAAGGGATGTTTCTACAAGGGGCTGCGCCTGTGCGGGATCGATGGCTCGAAATGGAGCGTCACGAACACGCCGCAGGTTCTGGCTGCCATGAGCAAGGCGGCCTCCAGGAGAATGACCGCCGCCTTTGCGAAAATAGAGATGTGCGCGCTCGTGGAACTTGGCATCCACAACCCGTTGGCGGCGACGGTCGGCCTGAAAGGAGAAGGCGAATGGACCCTGGCCAAAGAACTTCTCGGGAGTCTGCCGAAGAGGAGTCTGCTGATTGTCGACCGGCTTTACGGTTGGGGGAAGTATCTCCTCGTGAGTGGGAAGTTCTCAGACCGGTTTCTCTTTGCCTGGCGTGTCTGTCTGACTGCGTAATAGAGCGATCTTCGCCTTGGATAGTTCAATGCTCAGATCGATCAGTTCGGTGGTCAGTTTCTTGAATTTCTTGTACTCCTCTGTTTCTTTTCGTAGTCCCTTCACGTGGTCTGGCCAGACGTGTTCAGTCCGGCTCCTCATCTCATGCGTGTAGCTCAGTTGGTAATACACGCCGCGCTGGCGTTGTCGATCTCGGTATTGCTTGCTGATGCTCCCAGGCCGCATTGGCCCGATTGCAGCTAACTTTGCCGCAAGTTTCTGGACTCTTTTTTCAGTGATCTGATCTTTTTCATGGTCATTACCTTATATATGCGAATGTCTAGGAAAATCAAATCATTTGTTATGGATCTCTGGATTTCTTGGTGGAATATCGTCTGTCTTCTGCGACCCGCTTTCTCGAGAGCCCGCACCTTTCTCTGGTTTCTGCTCGTCTTGGCCGCTTTCTCCGTGCGCAATGACCTCCTCGGGGTTTCCAGTTTCGTCCGCGCTCTCGGTTTGTCAGAACACTTCTATGAGCACTTACTCCATTTCTTCCACAGCAATGCCGTGAAGACGGACCGGCTTGCAGAACTTTGGTTCGCCATCGTGATCAAGCACTTCCCTGTCTACAAGATCGGTTGTCGCCCCGTCCTGGTTCTCGACGGCATCAAGAAGTCCAAGGAGGGCCGCAAGATGCCTGCGGTGAAGTATCTGCATCAACAGTCCGAGTCCAATTCCAAGCCTCACTTCATCATGAGCCATTCCTTTCAGGCCTTCGGCGTGCTCTGTCAGGTTGGCGGATACTTCTTCTGCGTTCCGGTCTGTGCACGCATTCACGAAGGTATCGTCACTTCAAACCGCGACAGGAGAACCTTGATCGACAAGGCCAACGAGATGCTCGCATCCGTCTGTAGAGGTCAGGAGTTCGTCTTGCTGGCCGACGCCTACTACGCCAACGGAAAGGTGATCCGGAGCACCAAGGGGCGTTCCGGTGTGCTGGTCACGAGGGTTCGACGCACGACAACCGGCTTTCGGCCTGCGGCAGTGCCACGCAAACGCAAACGCGGACGACCGAAAAAGTATGGCGCTGCGGTGAAGCTCCAGAATGTCTTTGGAACGGGCGGCTTCAGTTCCGTTCCCAGTCCCGTATATGGGGAGAGAAACATCTCTGTCCGGTTCAAGTCGGTGGATCTGTTGTGGAAGCCCGCCGGGGCGATGGTCCGCTTCATTCTCGTCGATCATCCCACGAGAGGGCGGATCATCCTCTTGTCTACCGACCTCACCATGGAAGCTCAGGAGATCATCTTGCTCTACAGTTTGCGTTTCAAGATCGAAGTCGCTTTCAAGCAAGCGGTGCATTCGGTCGGCTCATTCGGATACCATTTCTGGATGGCCGCTATGCGACCGCTCAAGCGTCGCAATGGTAACCAATACCTCCACCGGACTACCGAGAAATATCGCAGACAGGTGCAGAGAAAGATGCACGCATATCATGTGTTTGTGCAGACCGGCATGATCGCTCAGGGCATGTTACAGTACCTTGCCATGACATGTGACGGTCTGGTCTGGAAACACTTTGGAACCTGGATCCGAACCATCCGCCCAGACGTGCTGCCTTCGGAAATGATTGTCTCAGCCGCCTTGAAAAACACGCTGCCTGGATTTTTGCACCACGGCGGAAAAGGTTCAGCGTTCCGAAAATTCATCCTTGATAAAATAGACTTCACTCGCTCCGAAGGTTCACGCTTCGCCGCATGATGAAATATCCAGTTACAGAACTTCTCACTCACGAGGTATCTCGACGCCCAGTAACTCGTGAAATCAAGCGCCGGGCGGCACATAGTGAATTGTTGGTGAAGGCACGCGGCAGCAACAAGAGCCATACCCCAGCGTTTCATAAAATGGCCAGTCAGGCCATCATGTAGTAGGCGATTTCTTCTTCGACGGCCTGATTGTCTCCGAGTGTCAATGTGAGTCGACCTTGAGGGCGAGTCAGACGTCCGGCACGCTGGATGATTTTGCGGCGAATCGTGCCGAGTCCTTCAAAGATCCACTCCGCAGCCCTTTTGGGGGACGATTTGCGTGACCGCTCCGCAGATCGCATCTGCATTTCGCGTGTGAGATTGTGGGTGAGGATACTGGCCAAAAGGAAAGCTTCGTTGGCGGCACGTCGCTTGGCCGGAATATAGTCCATCTGGGCCTGGCTCTTGGCTTCGCCAAAAATCTTCTCCTGAGAGCCACGCCCTTCATGAAATTTCACCACATGAGCGGCCGTGTTTGTCTTGTTGGTGATGATCGCCTTGTATTCATAGTTCTCCTCGACTGGTTCGAAAAGATCCAGTTGGAGCGGTCCTTTGCGCTGAGTGCGCCTCATGGTTCGAATGCACAAAATGCGCGCTTTGCGCGCCCAACTTTTTGGCTTCCAGCGGATTTCGAAGTGATGAGTTTTTCCCTCTCCGCCTCGGGTTCGGGACCAGCGACGGCGCTTCTCAATGATGCCCTTGAGTTCCACAAGCCGCTCGAAAGGCACCGAGAACGTATATTCCAGGCCCAGGGTCTTTGCCTCTGAAACCATCTGATCGCTGAAAAACGCGCTGTCGGCGCGCAACTCGATCTGCACATCAGGCAGCACCTTGCGAATCTTCTCCACGCAGTAGCGAAGGAATTCCACCGCGCCATTGGAGTCATGGACGTTGCCACTTCGATGAAGGAAGTCGAAGATTTGTCCGGTTTGAGCGATCGTCGCGAGCAGTGGATAATAACTGCGCTCGCCTTTTTTCTTCTTGTTAAATCCCACAGCCGTCCCTTCCGCATGGCGACTCGTGCTCTGCACGCTTCCGTCCAAATCAAGCGTGATGCGTTTGATTCCTTCCTCCTGAAGTCGCGACAGGCAAACGAAATGATTCATCTCCCTCATCCTCTCAAGGCTTTGACAATCGACCTCTCCCAACATCCGGCTCATCGTTGGGACACTGGGCAATTGGTGCATCCCCAAAACCTGTCGTACAAGGGGATCATCTCGGTAGTAGTCCAAATCGCGAAGCATCCGGTAGCCCAGTATAAGATGCACGATAAGACACATGAAAACCTTGTGGAACTTGTAGAAGCGGGACATGCGCCGATCCAGTGGATCAAAGCACTGCTGAAGCTTCCCCTCCAGATCCAATTCCTGAAAGAGCTTCTGAAAGATAACGAGACCGCCGAAAGAGGTCAGTTCTTGATCTTCAAATTTGATCGCCGGAATCGTTCTGGACTTTGCATTAATCGTGCGTCGTGCTACTCTCACTGTAGGTGGCTTTTGGGTTGAAGTGTTTGGTGTTTTGGTAGATTCCAAATCAACCTTATCCCAAAGGCCCCTGCCACTATTTTCTTGGGATTCTTGCCCCGATTTATGAAACTAT
>CBDBEZ010000085.1:0-122852 GCA_965204485.1 Verrucomicrobiales bacterium | reverse complement strand
TCTGATTATCTGGGGGCGGCAAGAAACGCTAGATCTGTTGCCGGATAGTGTTTCTGTAGTGAAGAAACAGGTGCCTGCGCTAGAGGGAGGAATAATTAGGCGTTCGATCTGGCAGAGGTATAAACTCTCCAAGGCTGCCAAAGCGGAGGGTTGTGATTTACTGTTTGTCCCTGGTGGAACTTATCGGGGATCATTTCATCCAGTAGTGACAATGAGTCGCAACATGTTGCCGTTCGAGTGGCTCGAGCTTCGGCGGTATGGGTTTTCAGCGGAGGCATTGAAATTGGTAGCATTGAGGTTCTTTCAGTTAGGAACCTATCGAACGGTTGATGGATTAATCTTTTTGAATGAATATGCGAGGCGGCAAATTGAGCGAATTCAGCAATTGAACTGTCTTCAAGTGATTATTCCTCATGGAGTGAGCGATAGGTTCTTTGCTGCACCTAAAAATGTCAGAGCGATCGAGCAGTGCTCGTCGGCGAATCCATTCAGGATGATATACGTATCGATTGTTGATGTGTATAAGCACCAATGGAAAGTGGTCGAGGCTGTGTCGTTGTTGAGGAGTCTAACTGGGTGGCCGGTCGTTCTTGATCTAATTGGGCCGGCATGTCCCGCAGCTAGGAAGTTGTTAAGTGCTTCTATGGAATTTTTTGATCCAAAGGGTGAGTTTGTGTTTTGGCGCGGAGCGGTTGCATATACGCAGTTAGAGGAGTTCTATCAAGCGGCGGATATTGCAGTTTTTGCTTCTAGTTGTGAGAATATGCCCAATATACTGCTTGAGAAAATGGCTTCCGGGATTGCCATTACTTGTTCCAATCGTGGGCCCATGTCGGAGTTTCTTGGCAACGCTGGTGTCTACTTTGATCCTGAAGATGCAAAGGATATTGCAGCTGTGTTGGAGCGGCTTATTAGGTCGCATGACCTTCGATGGCAACTTGCTGTCAGAAGTAGCGATATAGTGAAAACTTATTCGTGGAGTAGGTGTTCGAAGGCAACGATTGAGTTCTTTGAAAAAGTTTTCAGATCCCACCACAGTCGGTAACCTTCGTGGTTGTTGGGGTGGGCGGCTTCGGATTTGTTGGGTTAAGATAGTAGCAGCTCGTGAGTGGGAAGTTCTCAGACCGGTTTCTCTTTGCCTGGCGTGTCTGTCTGACTGCGTAATAGAGCGATCTTCGCCTTGGATAGTTCAATGCTCAGATCGATCAGTTCGGTGGTCAGTTTCTTGAATTTCTTGTACTCCTCTGTTTCTTTTCGTAGTCCCTTCACGTGGTCTGGCCAGACGTGTTCAGTCCGGCTCCTCATCTTATGCGTGTAGCTCAGTTGGTAATACACGCCGCGCTGGCGTTGTCGATCTCGGTATTGCTTGCTGATGCTCCCAGGCCGCATTGGCCCGATTGCAGCTAACTTTGCCGCAAGTTTCTGGACTCTTTTTTCAGTGATCTGATCTTTTTCATGGTCATTAGCTTATATATGCGAATGTCTAGGAAAATCAAATCATTTGTTATGGATCTCTGGATTTCTTGGTGGAATATCGTCTGTTTTCTGCGACCCGCTTTCTCGAGAGCCCGCACCTTTCTCTGGTTTCTGCTCGTCTTGGCCGCTTTCTCCGTGCGCAATGATCTCCTCGGGGTTTCCAGTTTCGTCCGCGCTCTCGGTTTGTCAGAACACTTCTATGAGCACTTACTCCATTTCTTCCACAGCAATGCCGTGAAGACGGACCGGCTTGCAGAACTTTGGTTCGCCATCGTGATCAAGCACTTCCCTGTCTACAAGATCGGTTGTCGCCCCGTCCTGGTTCTCGACGGCATCAAGAAGTCCAAGGAGGGCCGCAAGATGCCTGCGGTGAAGTATCTGCATCAACAGTCCGAGTCCAATTCCAAGCCTCACTTCATCATGAGCCATTCCTTTCAGGCCTTCGGCGTGCTCTGTCAGGTTGGCGGATACTTCTTCTGCGTTCCGGTCTGTGCACGCATTCACGAAGGTATCGTCACTTCAAACCGCGACAGGAGAACCTTGATCGACAAGGCCAACGAGATGCTCGCATCCGTCTGTAGAGGTCAGGAGTTCGTCTTGCTGGCCGACGCCTACTACGCCAACGGAAAGGTGATCCGGAGCACCAAGGGGCGTTCCGGTGTGCTGGTCACGAGGGTTCGACGCACGACAACCGGCTTTCGGCCTGCGGCAGTGCCACGCAAACGCAAACGCGGACGACCGAAAAAGTATGGCGCTGCGGTGAAGCTCCAGAATGTCTTTGGAACGGGCGGCTTCAGTTCCGTTCCCAGTCCCGTATATGGGGAGAGAAACATCTCTGTCCGGTTCAAGTCGGTGGATCTGTTGTGGAAGCCCGCCGGGGCGATGGTCCGCTTCATTCTCGTCGATCATCCCACGAGAGGGCGGATCATCCTCTTGTCTACCGACCTCACCATGGAAGCTCAGGAGATCATCTTGCTCTACAGTTTGCGTTTCAAGATCGAAGTCGCTTTCAAGCAAGCGGTGCATTCGGTCGGCTCATTCGGATACCATTTCTGGATGGCCGCTATGCGACCGCTCAAGCGTCGCAATGGTAACCAATACCTCCACCGGACTACCGAGAAATATCGCAGACAGGTGCAGAGAAAGATGCACGCATATCATGTGTTTGTGCAGACCGGCATGATCGCTCAGGGCATGTTACAGTACCTTGCCATGACATGTGACGGTCTGGTCTGGAAACACTTTGGAACCTGGATCCGAACCATCCGCCCAGACGTGCTGCCTTCGGAAATGATTGTCTCAGCCGCCTTGAAAAACACGCTGCCTGGATTTTTGCACCACGGCGGAAAAGGTTCAGCGTTCCGAAAATTCATCCTTGATAAAATAGACTTCACTCGCTCCGAAGGTTCACGCTTCGCCGCATGATGATCTAGTTACAGAACTTCTCACTCACGAGAGTAGCAGGATATGGAGAAGAAGTTAATTGCTGCGCGGGACCGTGAAACAGAGGTAACAGTCGAAGTTCATGGTTGGGTAGATTCGCAAGAGATCCGTGGTCAATATATCGAGTATAAGAAATCGATCTTTATTATTTGGAATTATTGGAGGCGATTCGGTGTTCGAGCTGTTTTTCGCAAAGTGCGATCTCGTTTTGCGGAGCGGACGCGAAATTTGCGTGTATATGGTGTTGGGTTTGGGATGTTGGTTGACGCTCCAGTTGGTTTTGAGTCTTTCCTTGGGCGACACGTTCTTTTTTTTGCGCCTAATCATAGTCTTACTGCGTCATTGGTGGTAGTCGATGTCGGTGGCGTGTTGTTTATCGATTTATCTGGTAAGAGCACCCAGGTTAGTAGTGACTCTGAAATCACTTCTCTCGAAGAGTTAGAAGAGTTTTCGGGGTGGTGCAGATATTCGGGCTCGCCGTATCCGGAAGAGAAGGTTCAATCGGTATTGCGTAAGTTTGAGCCGTTGGTCAAGAGCGAGATAAAAGATTGTGACCGAGATTCAAAGACGAATTTGGATTTTGAGCCAGCCACAGCCACAAGAGAGGAAGGCACCAGGAAAGCCTCTAAGGCTTTAAACGCGGTCTTGTTTGGATTGGGAAATTATGCCAAGACAATAATTATCCCGAATATTAGGAAACATATTGTGCTTGAACGTGTCCACGAGATTGATATTGATCAAATTGCGTTTGCGTCCACGTTCAAGGGGGTGTCTCTCGACACTTCTGACTGCTATCGACCCAATTCGGGCCCTTATGCAGTTTGGTTCATTGCAGGTTATCACCATACGCATGCGCAGTTGGCTGTCGATGCTTTGAAGCAAGGAGCTGTTGCGGTTATTGAAAAACCTTTGGCGACTACAAAAACTGATCATGTTTGCTTTTTGGAGGCTTTGAAGAAAGTTGATAAGGGGCGATTCTATATGTGTTTTCAGAAGCGTTATTCAGATCTTCATAAATATGTGCTTCGTGATTTAGAGATTGCTGGAGAGGAGGTGGTGGATATGCATTGTATTGTGTTTGAGATTCCCCTTCCCCAATTGCATTGGTATAATTGGCCTAATTCGGGCAGCCGTCTAATATCGAATGGCTGTCACTGGATTGACTATTTTTTATGCCTTAATAATTACAGCGGAGTTGTGGATAAAAGTGTGTGGAAAGGGAGGGGCGCAGATGTCTTTGTGCATCTAAAGCTTGAGAATGGTGCTTGCTTCTCTATGGTTTTGACTGACAAAGGGAGTGCGCGACTTGGTGTGAGGGAGCATATCGAATTGCGCGCTGGAGGGCTGACGGTTAAAATTGACGACGCTTCAATTTATGAGTCGGAGAATGGCAGGAGAGTCGTTCGGCGTGTAAGAGTAAATCCTCTAAAGGCTTACTCTAATATGTATCGGACGATCTCCCAGGAAATTTCGGCGGGTGGTGATGGTGATTCTCAGCGATCCTTGTATTCGTCATTGGTGACATTGGAATTGGAGGAGGTTTTGGGTGGGAATTAGGTGTTTTTTGAGTTGGTGTTAGTGGATGAAGGGTTAATAGATAGGTGAAACAGTTATTGCAAAATCTCGGTAGCGGTGAAACTGTGCTGGCTGAAGTTCCCTGTCCGGCACGAGGTCCGAGCGGTTTGCTTATCCGTTCTGAAGCGAGCTTGGTATCTCTTGGGACAGAAAAAATGTTGTTGGATTTTGGAAAGGCGGGGGTGCTTTCGAAAGCTCGCCAACAGCCCGAGAAGGTTGTTGAGGTCCTCCGAAAGGCGAAAACAGATGGAGTATGGACTACGATCGACGCAGTTCGTAGTAAGTTAGATCAACCATTACCCCTGGGATATTCGAACGTTGGATGTGTGGTTGAGGCAGATAAAGAATCGGGTTTTCAGGCAGGGGATAGGGTTGTGACTAATGGAGCGCATGCTGAGATGGTCGTGTCTTCAGAGACGCTTGCTGTCAAGGTTCCTCAGGCAGTGGGTGCGGAAGAGGCCACATTTACAGTGGTTGGATCAATTGGGTTGCAGGGGATACGATTGATTGGACCGACGCTCGGTGAACGGATGGTTGTGATCGGATTGGGCCTCATCGGATTGATGACAGTACAGATGTTGCGCGCTCATGGCTGTCGAGTGTTGGGTGTAGACTTCGATGAGGAGAAAGTTGAACTGGCAGCGTCTTTCGGCGCGGAAACCGTTCATTTAGGAAGAGGCGAGGATCCAGTGGCTGCAGCGATGGCGTGGAGTTCGGGAGTCGGTGTCGATGGAGTCATCATCACGGCGGCAACGAAGAGCAATGAAGTGGTGAGCCAGGCGGCAGTGATGTGCCGAAAGCGTGGGCGGATCGTTTTGGTGGGGGTCGTCGGACTCAATTTGAAGCGAGCTGATTTTTATGAGAAGGAGCTCTCTTTTCAGGTTTCGTGTTCCTACGGCCCGGGTCGCTATGACTCAAACTATGAATCTAAGGGGCTGGATTACCCGGTTGGCTTCGTGCGCTGGACTGAAGCGCGGAACTTTGAGGCGGTGCTTCAGTTGATGGCCGACGGTGATTTGGATGTGGCTCCGTTGATCTCGCATCGGTTCAAGTTTGAAGAGGCTTTGGATGCCTATGGGGTCGTTAGCTCGGGAAAAGCGCTTGGTATCGTCTTGCGGTATAGTGAGGACAAACCACTCGACGGTGATATTACAAATAAAGCAAAGTACGCGCGAACTGTCTCGATTGGGTCGATTCGTGTAAGAACAAATGAACGACCGTCGATCGCAGTGATAGGCGCAGGAAACTTTGCCACACGAACTTTGTTGCCTGCTTTAAGAGGGGGCAATGTTATCAGGAAGGTGGTCGTTTCTCACGGAGGAGTTACGGGAAGTTACGCCGCTAGAAAGTTTGGATTCGAATCTTCGAGCACCGATTTGAACGCGGTCCTGGGTGACGATGGAATCGATGCTGTGCTAATCACCACTCCGCATCACACCCATGGAAAATTAGTGTGCCAGGCGTTGGAAGCAGGTAAACATGTGTTCGTAGAGAAGCCATTGGCTTTGAGATTGGAGGAAGTGAATGCTGTAGAGAAGGCGGCTCAGAAATCCGGGAGCCGTTGTGTTATGTTGGGGTTTAATCGACGTTTCTCGCCTCACATGGCTGCTTTGAAGGAGGGGCTTCGCGGGGCGAGGGGGGCGAGGGCAATGATTTTGACAATGAATGCGGGATCCATTCCAAGTAATCACTGGACACAGGACCCAGAAGTCGGTGGTGGGCGCATTTTGGGGGAGGCATGTCATTTCGTCGACCTTGCCCGCTACCTGGCGGATCAACCGATCGTGGAGACGAGCGGACACTACTTGGGTGGTGAAGATGGCCGTCTGGGCGATTGTGCATCGTTGCAACTTGCTTTCGAGGGCGGATCAACGGCGACTGTCCACTATCTTTCGAATGGGCACAAGGGCTTCCCCAAAGAGCGGGTAGAGGTGTTCTGCGAAGGGAAGATCGCGGTTTGTGAAAATTTTCGGCATACGTTCGGATATGGGCTCAAAATCAAGTGTAAGACACGATTTCAGGACAAGGGGCATGCTGCCAGCATTCAGGCTTTTTTGAAAGCTATCAAGAATGGTGGAGCATCACCAATTCCTTTCGGTGAAATACTTGAGGTTTCTCGAGTCTCCATTGAATTGGCCCAGGCATTTAATCGCAACCGGAGGCATGGCCGTGAGTAGTATGATTACGAGAGATTGAATTGTTCTATTGAGGAATGAATAAGAAGAGAGTGGCTATAGTCGTCGGCACGCGCCCGGAGGTGATCAAGATGGCGCCCCTAGCGTTCGCATTGGGCCGGTCGGAGCATTTGGAAGCGGTGTTGGTTTCGACAGGCCAACATCGGGAGATGTTGGATCAGGCGATGGCCACATTCGGTCTGGAGCCTGATGTCGATCTTGGACTGATGCAGCCAGGGCAGACCCTGCCTTCTCTCACCGCTAGAGCGCTTATTGCTGTGACTGATTTGTTCGAGAAAGAGCGTCTCGACGCGGTGATGGTGCAAGGGGATACGACAACGGTCCTCTCCGCGGGTATGGCAGCGTTCTTGGCTGGAGTGCCCTTGGGACATGTCGAGGCCGGGCTTCGGACAGGAAACATGCGCTCTCCTTTTCCCGAGGAGATGAATAGGCGCCTGACCTCTCCATTGGCCAAGTGGCACTTCTGTCCCACTGGCGAATCAAAGGCCAATCTTGAGCGAGAAGCAATTCCCAGTGAAGCCTGCCATGTCACCGGAAATACCGTGGTAGATGCTCTTCTTTGGGTGAGAAGCCGTCTTGATCAACGGGGGGTAGACGTCAATGAACTCTCAGGACGGCTGAGGATTCCTCATGATTTCGCAAAGCATTACCTTCTTGCGGGGAGTGAGCAGAAGGATGCGTGCAAATTCATTCTGGTCACGGGCCATCGTCGTGAATCGTTTGGGGGAGGTTTTGAAAGAATATGTCAGGCGATTCTTCGATTGCAGGAAGAACATCCAGATGTAGGAATCTTATATCCGGTGCATTTGAATCCTCGTGTGCAGGAGCCGGTCAATCGACTTTTGGGTGACTGTTCCCGAGTGGCACTTTGTAAACCGGCGGGCTATGAAGACTTTGTTTACTTGATGAGCAAGGCAGAATTCATGCTGAGCGACTCTGGCGGGGTCCAAGAAGAGGCTCCTTCTTTGGGTAAGCCCGTGCTTGTGATGCGCGAAACGACCGAGCGCCCGGAAGGTGTTGAAGCTGGAACTTGCCGGTTGGTGGGAACGGACCCTGCAACAATAGTTGACGAGTCTCTCTTGTTGCTCCGGGATCCGAATGAATATGCCAGGAGAAGCGCGCTGAAGAACCCCTATGGCGATGGGAAAGCTGCGGACAAGATCGTGAAGGTCCTGGAGAATGATCTGGCCTATCGCGGATAGCATCTCGAGATTTAACTCATGAAAGTAGATATTTGTGTCCTTGGACTGGGCTATATTGGACTGCCCACGGCGTCGATCTTTTCGACAAAGGGAAAGAAGGTACTCGGTGTCGACATCGTGCCATCGGTTGTTGAGACAATCAACGATGGTAGGATTCACATCGAGGAACCGGACCTCGATCTCTTGGTGAAGGCGGCCGTGCAAAGTGGCAATCTCCGGGCGGATACAGAGCCCTGCAAAGCAGAAGTCTTCATTATTGCCGTACCCACGCCCTTCAATGAAACGAAAAATGGGCGAAAGGAATCAGATCTGTCCTATGTAGAGGCGGCGACGCGAAGCCTCGCCAAGGTGGTTCAGAGAGGAAATCTCATCATCTTGGAGTCCACCAGCCCAGTGGGAACCACCGAGAAAATTCGAGACTGGCTCCTTGATGAACTTGGAGAAAGTGCAAGTGCCCTTGACTATTTTTTCGCTCATTGTCCCGAACGTATTCTTCCGGGACAGATGCTGAAAGAACTCGTGACCAACGATCGCATTGCCGGGGGGCTAACGCCCGAGGCGAGCATTCGGGCGAAGCAGTTGTACGAATGTTTCTGTACAGCCGAAATATTTTTGTCGGATGCACGCTCAGCCGAGCTATCAAAGCTTGCGGAGAATTCGTTTCGCGATGTGAACATTGCTTACGCCAACGAACTCTCCGTGATTTGCGACAAATTTGAAATGAATGTTTGGGAAGTGATCAAGTTGGCGAATCGCCATCCGAGAGTGAACATTCTCTCTCCCGGGCCGGGAGTCGGTGGGCACTGTATTGCTGTGGATCCATGGTTCATCGTGGACGCGGCACCAGAGGAGGCTCGTTTGATTCGAGTAGCTCGTGAAGTCAATGACGCGAAACCGTTACATGTATTGCAGCAAGTGCTCGATAGGGCTGAGCGATTCAAGAATCCTGTGATTGCCTGTCTTGGTCTCGCTTTTAAGGCCAATGTGGACGATTTACGGGAAAGTCCCGCACTCGCTATTGCTGAAGAACTTTCGGCTGTCGGCGGCAACAATTTACTCTTCGCGGAGCCAAATATTCAGACGCTTCCCAGTTCCCTGAAGGGAAGCGGGGAACTGGTGTCGGCCGAGGAGGCCGTTCGGCGCGCTGATATCGTGGTGCTATTGGTTGATCATCGTGAGTTTGTCGATCTTCCAAGAACTCTGCTGGCCGAGCGCGTGGTTATTGATACTCGCGGGCTTTGGCGGGAATAGTGCTTCTTGCGCCCTGGAGCTTCCTGGGAGCCATGGTTTACCAGCATAGCTTTAAGCTCTTCATGATCAGTCGCTGCTTGTTGTTTCTTTGCACCGTTCGTCATCTTTCCCTGAAGCAGCTTTACTGGCGGTTGCGATTTGTCTGTCTTAGGCGCTTCTGGGCCCGCATTCGGCGAGAGATTCCCGAGGTGGCTGGAACTGTCGAGGTTTCGTCGGAGTCCCTCTGGGCGCTGACAGAAGACAACACTTCCGAAGAAGTGAGAAATGCTATCGCATCTCGCGTGGAGTTTGCACGGCGGTATGCCGTCGGCGAATTCACTTTTCAGAATCGCACAGAGGTTTTTTCTGAATTAGATCCTCACTGGAGTGATCCCATCTTGCCTCAGTTGTGGCGGTATCATCTTCACTATTTTGACTATGTAGATGAACTGATGGCGTGGGCGCTCACAGGTAAGCGTGAAGATGCCTTCGATGTGTTCAAACAGTATGCCTTGTCGTGGATTGATAACAATCGCATTGTAGCGGGAGACGCATGGCATCCCTATCCTCTGTCGCTCCGAATTGTTAATTGGGCTAATGCGGTAGGGTTCTTTCATGAAGAGTTGAGGAAGGATGTCGCATTCTCGCAGCGGCTGAATCGATCGCTTTATGGGCAGACCGAGATCCTTTGGAAGACTTTGGAGTTTGATGTTCGAGGAAATCATCTGCTGAAGAACCTCAAGGCATTGATCTGGGCGGGGCTCCGGTTCGACGGGAATCGGCCTGAGGAATGGCATAGAAGAGGGATGGAAGTTCTCGAACGCGAGTTGGCTGAACAGGTGAAGGCTGATGGAGGGCACTTTGAGCGATGCGCGGGGTATCATGCTATCGTGCTCCGGGATTGTTTGGAGACAGCAATCTGGTTGGAACGATTCGGAAGATCTGTGCCGGATTGGCTGACGAGCGCTGTGTCCAGGATGGCCAACTATTTGCGATTGATTCGCCGGACGGATGGCCAAATCCCACTTTTTAAAGATACGGCTTGGGACCAGAGCCTGATTTCGATTGACGAATTGCTCTTCGCTTGCGCCTACTATTTGGAGATTTCCGCTTTGTCTCCCGTGAAGCCAGGCCAACACGCTGGCTATGCGATGTTATTGCTTGGTGCGGATGTAATCAAGGTCATCAGCAAGTATCAGGGTGGAGAAGACTTGCCGTCTTCGGTTTGGATGCCGGACTCTGGATACGGGGTCGTTCGAGATACTGACCTGGGGGATTATTTGATCATGGACGTGGGTAAACCCTGCCCCGATTACCTCCCGGCTCACGCTCATGCTGATCTCTTAAGTTACGAGCTCTGCGTCAACCATGCTCCCGTTATCGTGGATTCGGGCGTGTATCGGTATGCTGCCGGACCTTATCGGGATTTCTTCCGCTCGACCCGGGCACACAATACAGTCGTGGTGGACGGGGCTAACCAGTCGGAGGTATGGGGGAGCTTTCGAGTGGGGCGCCGTGCCCGATCTGTTGACCTCGCGTATGCTGAGACGGCAAATGCTGTCAATCTGGAAGGTGGGCATGATGGCTACAAACGCTTAGCAAGTCAAGTAGTCCACCACAGAAGGATTTCGGTTCTCTCGGATCGGAGTTGGGTTGTGCTGGATCATTTCATAGGAAGGGGCGTTTTTTCTGTTAGTAGCTTTTTGCACTTTCATCCGCGATTGAAGCCGCTCAATGGTGATGAATGTGTTTGGGGGGAGGAGGAAGAAGATGCTCCAGAGATACGGGTGATTCCGCTGGAAGCTTACCACCAATCGATTAGATTTGGCTGTTCTGACTCAGAGAGGGGGGATCTGCAGGGCGTGTATTCGGAGAGGTTTGGGGAACTTCAATCCAATCATGTCTTGTGCTTTCAGACTGAAATCCAGCATATGGGATTTATTGGCTATATCCTGGCGCTGGAAAGCGGTCAAGTTGAGTCATTGAAGCAGAGTGACCGATCAGTCGCTTTTGATTTTAAGCGAAACGGGAGTGCCCAAACGATCGAGTGGACCTTAGCATCATAGTCTTTTGAATATCGCCCTATTTAGCCACTATTTCGTTCCTGAGATTGGAGCACCATCCGCGCGGCTCTATGATCTTGCCCAAGCTTGGTTGCGCCTTGATCATTCTGTGCAGGTGGCGACGTGTTTTCCCAACCATCCCGTTGGGAGGGTTTACGATGGGTATTGTTCAAGCCGCCACGCAATAGAGCGCATTGATGGCATTGAAGTGCATCGTCATTGGACCTATGTGACTCCCAATAGTGGGTTTATCAAGAGGATGCTCGGGCACGCAAGTTATCTGCCTTCATTCTCGTTCAACAGCTTGAAAAAGATGCAGCGTGCAGACGTTTGTGTTGGAAGTTCCCCGACATTTTTTGCGGCCATGGCGGCTGCCCAATCAGCCAAGAAATGGAGGGTGCCCTTTGTGATGGAAGTGCGGGACCTTTGGCCTGCTGCGATGGTGGATCTCGGCGTCATTCGCAATTCTCTCATGGTGAAAATGTTGGAGTCCTGGGAGCTCTTTCTTTACCGGAAAGCTGCGCGCATTGTCACCGTGACGGAACCATTTCGACAGGATCTGATCAGGCGTGGTGTTCCCGAAGAAAAGGTGTTTTGTGTGACGAACGGAGCCGATGAGGATTACTGGAACCCGAAGCATGTGGCAGGCAACGTTCGGGCGAAGTATGGGATCAAGAACGAATTTGTCGCACTCTACTGCGGTGCTCATGGCATTTCGCAACGGCTCGAATCCATGCTCGTGGCTGCAGAGCAGCTTCAAGATCGACGTGATGTACTTTTTCTTTTTGTGGGCGAGGGCGCCGAGAAGGAGGCATTGGTGGAACAGGCGCGTCTTCGCGGATTGAAGAACGTACGGTTTCTGGATTCGCAGAATAAGGAGTCGGTGAGGGAATTATACGCTATTGGTGATGTGTCCTTGGTTCCGCTGCGGGACATCCCTATTTTCGATACGTTTATTCCGTCTAAGATGTTTGAGATCATGGCTATGGGGAGACCTATTGTGGGAAGTGTGCGAGGAGAGGCGGCAGAAATTCTGGAGAGATCAGGTGGTGCGATGGTAGTTCCCCCTGAAGATCCGGCGGCTCTTGCCGAGGCCGTGAGGGCATTAGTGACCGATCGAACTCGACGGGAGGAATTGGGCAGAACGGGGCGAGAGTATATGTTGAAATATTACACGCGACAGAGATTAGCGGAGACCTATGAGAAGGTTCTGGAGTCCGCTTGCCAGGAACACAGAGCGGGAAGACGATAATGAAGGTACTGGTAATCGGAGGGACAGGATTTACAGGGGAGCGGCTTGTGAGGAGACTGCAAGCAGATGGAGATATCGATTTGCTCCGGTGTTTGTATCGAAGCTCAAGTGGTGAGGTCGAGAGTTTATCCGGAGTTGAATGGGTCGAAGGTGATCTGGACCGACACGACACTTTGGATGCGGCCCTCAACGAGGTTAGCCTCGTTTATTATGTGGCATCCCTGGGATTTGGTCATGCGCCAAATATCATTCAGGCAATGCATGCCGCAGGTGTCAGGCGTGGAGTCTTTACGAGTACCACGGGAATTTTTACTTCGCTTTCTCCACCAAGTAAGGCGGTGCGCTTGGAGGCTGAGGACCAGTTGAGAGCCAGCGGGCTTGATGTGAGTATATTGCGCCCCACCATGATTTACGGATCGGAGGGGGATCGGAACATGTATCGTTTACTTCGATTTATTCGGAAGAGCCCGGTTATCCCGGTCTTTGGTCCGGGCGAATGTCTGCAACAGCCGGTCTTTGTTGAGGATCTCGTTTCGGCTCTCGTGGCAGCTTCAAAAACAGATTGTACGATTGGGAAGAGTTATAATATTTCGGGCAAGGAACCCTTGACTTTTAATCAGGTTGTAGAGACGGCCGCCCATTTGATGGGGCGACGTGTCCGTCGAATCCACTTGCCCGCGGGTTTGGTAGTTCGCACGTTGAAGTTGGCCGAGCGCTTGAGAATCCCAGTGCCCCTCAAATCTGAGCAGGTCTTGCGTCTCAATGAAGACAAGAGTTTCGAACATGTGGAAGCGAGCAGCGATTTTGGCTATTCACCAAGGACTTTTGCGGAGGGCATCGGAGAAGAGATTAGACAGTTGGGTTGGGGCAAAGCCCAAGTAGGGAAATGAGCGGCTTTCTTTTCTGCACGATCGGTTCGCTGTTCTCCTGCGGCTTGGCAGGCTATCTATTGTGCCGATGGAAGATTCTCGATATTCCCAATGCCCGCTCAAGTCACGAAACTCCGGTTGTTCGAGGGGGCGGGATTGGGATATTCTAGCCTGCATGATGGTCGTCACGTTTTTTTCTCCGGTTCTGTACAGGGATCCAGTCGTTTGGCTGTTCGCGGCGGGGACGGCGATTGTATGTGGAATTTCATTCTTCGATGATTATGTTGGGATCGCGGCGCGTTGGCGATTTGGCTGTCATTTGGCAGCCGCGACAATGCTTGTATTTGGTTTATTGAAAGGGAGCAGACTACTGCCGGATTCGCTTGGCTAGCGATCGTTCTTGGGGCTTTTGGGGTCGTTGCTTACATCAACGCGTTCAATTTCATGGACGGCATCAATGAATTAGCAGGAGGGCAAGCAATGCTCTCAGCTGCCGGTTCACTCCTGGCAATCGGAACAGCGACCGGTCAATGGGTGGACGCTCCCGCAGTTGCCTATGGCATAGTGGCAGCTTCGACGCTTTCTTTTCTGCCCTACAATTTTCCAAAGGCTTCCATGTTCAGGGGATTGCCCTGGGATTGTTAAACTTTGGAAGACGGCTGGGTTAAGCTTAGATTGATTTGAGAGTTTGTAAAATGGTTTTTTTCGATGTCCATCGTTTTTGAGGGCACTCATGCCTTGAAAACCTTTCCAGAGGTCCGCCGTCAGGCGCTGACTTTTTCCCGCTTCAAGGCTGCGTGGAGCTTTCCCATGTCCTGGAAGCCTTTGATCCGTCGGAAACCCTCCTCTGCCTTCGTTAGCGCGTAGGCCAGCCATTTCGAAGCCTGGTTCGTTTCTTCCCGCCAGCGCGTCACCCGGCCAATCTTCCGGCGAGTATTGCGGAAGGCATTCTCAATGTTGTTGGTGCTGAGAAAGGTGGTGTTGAGCGTGTTGGGTAGACTCAGGCGGTGAAAGGCCAGCAGCTCCTCTTCTCCAGATTCTTCCAGGCTCTCTCAATGCCTGCGCGCTGACTCCTTTGAGGAACTCACGCAGGTTCCACAAGGCTTCATGTGCTTGCTCGGGCCCCTGCGCGATTTCGCAACGCGGCGAAGTGCTCGGCCAACTTCCCGTGATGCTTGCTGGAGAGTTTTCCCCGGATATTGCGCTCTTTGTGAACCAGGCAGCGCTGAATCACCGCGTCGTCCCAGACTTTCAGCACAGATGACCTTCTGTCCGGATGCCGTGAACCCCACCCAGCGCGACCACGGCCGTGAGTTCACCGCTCAACCGGATACCGTCCAACATGAGCGCTACCCATGTCTGCGGTCTCTTTCCCGTGACTCGGCGAGCAATCGTGCGCCTTCGTGAGCCCAAACTCGGCTGACTTCAGAGGCGCTGGCTCCCTTGGTCCAGTCGATCGTGTCCTGCACTTCATTGGTGGAAACTCCGTGGGTGTAGGCGCGAATGATGGCGTCTCGAATCTTGTTTTTCTCGTAGCCTTTGGCCGCTTCGTGGCTGGCAAGTTTCACCTCGCTCTTCGTGCCATCAGAGTGCTCGCGGCGGACCCTGGGACGGCTGATCTTCTCTCCCTCCACTTCAAGGCTCGACGGAGCGCTTCCCGGCCCGACGAGAGACGGGCCGGCGGTGCCTCGCCCATGCGCGGGGCTCCACGGCGGCTGGTGACTTCCTCGGCCATGACGCTGACCAGTGATTGACGGACCGCCCCGCGCGGGAATTCGTCGAAGGCCACGGCGGCTTCTCTTGAATCGGCTTGACCGAGTTGATGGATGATCTCAAGGTGTTTCATGGATGGTTGCGGGTTCCTGGATTTTGTAATAATCCGACTCTTCTCACCGAGCGGAGCCGGTAACCATCCACCTAAATTTTAACAAGTCACGGGAAGCTTCCAATGCGTGAAGAACATTACATTACGCTCCAAGTAGAAGGGCTGCCTGAGGATGATGGGCATGTTCGCCTCCCTCATTTTATCGAGCGGTTGCAAGCTCTTCAGGCTTCTGTCAATGCGGTTCACAAGACGATCACGGGGCGCAATAATACGGATTTGTATTACCGAATCGTTGCGGCATCCCACGACTCTCCGCTAAAAATGGTGATAGAGCCAGTCGATAGAGATGAAGGCGTTGGAGCGGATTCAGTAATTCGTGCTCACGACCGTTTCTTTGATGAGGTGAATCGATTGACCCAGGGGCAGGAACCTTCAAAGGATATGGCCAACGAGGCTGTCGAGTCGATTGCTAACTTCATTTCCTATGATAGGTCCCGGTTTTCTGTGGTAAAGGTGATGAATCAGAAGTCTGATATTATACTCTCAGATCTAGCCAGGGAAACCATAAAGACCTACTTGAAGGCAGAGGTTTGGTCTATGGGGTCACTGATAGGCAGGCTTGATGCTCTCAATTTTCACGGTGTAAAAAAGAAAAAGTTCTACATCTACCCTATGTCCGGGCTAGCCAAGATCGAGTGCACTTTCTCCTCTGATCCGGAGATTAAAGAGAAAGTGAAAGAAGCCATTGAATGCAGGGTCAGGGTATTTGGTAAGAAGCATTATAGGAAGAATCAACATTTCCCCCACTCGATCCACATAGAAACCATCGAAAAGATTGAGCGGCGCGAGGTAAAGCACATCTCCAAATTAAGAGGGACATTGAAGTCGGATAAGCCAGCCGTGGAAACGATAAGCAAGTTGCGAAATGGCTGGTAAGAACACCCCAACTTATTACTGGGATAGCTGCATCCTCATAGCGTTACTTCAAGATGAAATTAAAAAACATCCTCATTCAATTCCTGCTATTCAGGAGCTATCAAAACACAATTCTATTGGAAACATCAGCATAATAGGCTGCCAATTGATCCAGATAGAGGTGGGTGACTGGAAGTTTAATGAGGAACAGGAAGCCTCATTCCAAGATTTTTACATCCATGATAACAACGAGCTATTTGATGTCGATATTAGGATTGCGCAGGTGTCGCGTGAGATCCGCAGGTATTACTTTCGTAATCCGATCAACCCGCCCAAAGGGAATCCTCGAGGACCGAGTATTCCTGACACAATCCATCTAGCCGCAGCGATTGTGCGTAAAGCCGACGAATTCCATACGCTAGACGCTGGTGGCCAAGATGGTTTCTCGATTCTCCAGCTATCTGGTAATGTCGCTGGGTACGATCTTAAGATCTGTAGGCCTGAAGATTCACAAACTCTCGCGCTTGGGCCTCTCTTTGATGAATCTTAGATGCTGGTTTTCTAGCACATCTCCTCAAATTAGGACACTACCCGGTGGAAGGCATCGACCGTTGCCTTCTCCCGGAGTGGGGGTGTGACGCCACTTGAGACGAAGGTTATTGGATTGGCAAAAGTGAGCTGAGAAGGGAGGAAAGGTGCCTACGCTCAAAGATTTAACTCCAGGAACCATGGTGAAGGGGGTCGCTCCAGGCGGCGCCCCGGTTCGTGTTGTCTCGGTGGAGTGGTTCGGTGACCAGGCGGCGAAGGTTCACTTCGAGGACGCCGAGGGAAAGAGCGGCAGCCAGCTCCTCTACCGGACGAGTGAGCCGGATCTCGTCATCTCCGAGAAATCGCGGAACTGGGCCTTCGATGCTGACGGCCGCTTGATGCGCCTCGCCTCCGAGGCGCTTCGCCTCCAGCTTGCTCACCTGTTCGACCCTTACCTTGCGATCAATACCTCGCTTGTGGATCCGCTGCCGCATCAGATCACGGCGGTCTATGAGAAGATGCTCGACAAGCGGCCACTTCGATACCTCCTGGCCGATGATCCTGGGGCAGGGAAGACCATCATGACCGGGCTCTTCATTCGTGAGCTGATCATGCGCGGCGAGCTGGAGCGCTGCCTCATCGTTCCGCCGGGAAACCTCGTCGAACAATGGCAGGATGAACTCGCTCAAAAGTTTGGCGTGCACTTCAACATCTTCACCAAGGAGATGCTGGAGACTTCGGTCACCGGCAATCCTTTCGAGGAAAACAATCTGCTTCTCGCTCGGCTCGACATGCTCAGTCGAAACGAGCAGCTCCAGGAGAAGATTCAGGCGTGCCGCGACTGGGATCTCATCATCTGTGATGAGGCACACAAAATGTCGGCCACCTACTATGGGAACGAGGCCAAATACACCAAGCGTTTTCACCTTGGCCGATTGCTGAGCAGGAAGACGCGTCACTTTCTGCTTCTCACGGCAACGCCACACAACGGAAAGGCGGCCGACTTCCAGCTCTTCCTCTCGCTCCTCGATGGCGACCGCTTCGAGGGCAAGTTCCGCGACGGTGTGCACACGGTCGACCCGTTGGACATCATGTGCCGACGAGTGAAGGAGGAAATGCTCACGTTCGAAAACGAGAAACTTTTCCCCGAGCGCAAGGCCTACACGTCGACCTATAAGCTCTCGGACGACGAAGCCAAACTCTACGAGCGCGTGACGGATTACGTGGTCGAGGAGATGAACCGCGCCGAGCAGGTGATTCAGGACGAGAAGCGCAAAGGGAACATCACCTTCGCCCTGATGATTCTGCAGCGTCGTCTGGCTTCGTCACCGGCGGCGATTTACAACTCGATCAGACGTAGACGCGAGCGCCTCGAGGCGAAGCTCGAGGAAGCAAAGCTTCTCTTGCGGGGGAGAATTCTCAACGAAGAAGATGAGCGCGAACTCAACCGTCTCCACGTCGATGATCTCGACGAAGCTCCGGAGAGCGAAGTCGAAGCAACGGAAGAAACCATTCTCGACCTGGCGACCGCAGCGGCGACGATTCCAGAGCTCGAAGCCGAAATCGGAACGCTCAAACGTCTGGAAGCCGAGGCCAAGAGGCTGCTCCATTCCGGCAACGACAAGAAGTGGCAGGAGCTGAACACCATTCTCGACGATCCGCTGATGGTCGATGAGAACGGCAACCGCCGGAAGCTCATCATCTTCACCGAACCGCGTGACACCGTGAACTACCTTGCGGAGAAAATCCGCACCCGCCTCGGCAAACCTGAAGGCGTGGTCATCATCCACGGCGGGCTGTCGCGGGAAGAACGGCGGAACGTCATCGAGTCGTTCAACTTCAATCCGGAAACGCTGGTGATGGTCGCAAATGACACGGCAGGGGAGGGGGTCAACCTGCAACGCGGTCACCTCATGGTGAATTACGATCTGCCGTGGAACCCGAACCGGCTTGAGCAGCGCTTCGGTCGCATTCACCGGATCGGCCAGAAGCAGGTTTGTCATCTCTGGAACCTCGTTTCCATCGAGACGCGAGAAGGTGCCGTCTACCACGCGCTTCTCAAGAAGCTCGAAGTCGAGCGCGACGCCCTCGGCGGTCGCGTTTACGACGTGCTGGGCGAGCTCTTCGAAGACCGTCCCCTACGGGAAATCCTTCGAGACTCGATTCGCTACGGAGACAGCGAGGAAGCGCGGCGCTACATGACCGAGGTCGAAGAACGCGTCGAGCATGAGAAGCTGGAGAAGCTGGAGAAGCTCCTCGACGAACGGGCGTTCGCGGCGGAGAAGATGGACACCACGGCGGTTCAGAAAATCCGCGAAGACATGGAGCGAGCCCACGCACGCAGGCTCCAGCCCTACTTCATCCAGGCTTTCTTTCTCGAAGCCTTCGCGCAGTTGGGCGGTCGGGTCTCAAAACGTGAGGAGGGACGTTGGGAGGTGACCCGTGTTCCGTCGGTCGTTAGAGAGCGCGACCGGATGATTGGCACGGGAGAATCTGTGCAGACCCGCTACGAGCGGATTTGCTTCGATAAGCAATACCGGCATGACCAGCCAGTCGCGGCCTACATCTGTCCTGGGCATCCGCTCTTCGACTCCACCGTCGATGTGATTCTTGAGCGATACCGTGATGTGTTGAAACGCGGTGCAGTGCTCATCGATGAGGCGGACGAGTCCGAGAATGTGCATCTGCTTCACTATCTGAAGCATGGTGTCCAGGACGGCCGCGTTCTCCCAAACGGATCGCAGCAGGTGATTTCCATGCAGCTTCAGTTCGTGGAAATCGACCAGGAGAAAACCGTGCGTTCGGCGGGTGCCGCTCCCTACCTCGTTAACCGCCCCGCGACCGATGAAGAAATTGCAGGGCTTGGCGATTTGCTAGACGAAGACTGGCTGAAGGAAGATCATGAACACGAGATCCTCAGTCACGCCATCCAGCACATTGTTCCAGAGCACGTGGAGGAATGGAAGAGGCGCAAATTGCCGATGCTCGACAAGCTGGAGCAGGCAGTGGAAAAGCGGCTCAAAAAGGAGATCATCTATTGGGATCACCGCGCCGAGGATCTGAAGGCCAGGGAGAAGGCTGGTCAGAAGACGCGGCTCAGTTCCATTAACGCCGGGCAAAAGGCCGAGGAACTTTCTGACCGCTTGGCGAAACGGAAAGACGAAATTGCCAGAGAGCGGCAAATCAACCCGCTCCTCCCAACCATTCTTGGAGGTTGCCTGGTGGTCTCCATCGGAAGCCTGAGAAAGCGCGGCCTTGCTCCGGCCCCAAGTGGGGGAGGAGCGCCGACTCCGCCCGAACAAGCCGATCGGGAAGAGAGCGAGCGCCTCGCCATGGAAGCGGTGATGGAAACCGAGCGAATGCTTGGCCGAGTTCCGCGTGACGTGTCGGATCAACGCGGTATCGGCTACGACATCGAGTCGAAGGCCGAAGATGCCCGTCTTTTCTTCCTTGAAGTGAAGGGGAAGGCGGAAGGGCATGGGATGCTGACCCTTACGCGTAACGAGATCAACTGCGCCCGAAACGAGCCGGAGAAGTTCCGGCTGATCATTGTCGAAATCGAAAACGGCCAGAGCAAAGAGCCGCAATACATTTCCGAGTATCCGTTCGGCGAGCCGGACTTCGGCGAGACTACACGCACTTTTAATACGGCTGATCTGCTGTCGTCCGGCCGTGAACCTCATTAACCCATCCGACCCACTTGTCTGACTATCCGAAAAAACTCATCGAGGTGTCGATTCCTCTGAAGGAGATCAATGAAGCCTCGGCGCGGGAGAAATCGATTCGCCACGGGCACCCATCGACCTTGCACCTATGGTGGTCGCGAAAGCCGCTTGCGACGGCGAGAGCAGTGCTGTTCTGCCAGTTAGTCGATGATCCGTCGGGTTATGTCGTGGAGTTGATGGAGAATAAAGTGGCGAGAAAGCGTGCCCGGAAAGAGATCGATATGGAACTGGCGATCGCTCCGAAGGCGTCGCCAGAACTCGAGGCGTTGCTGATTCAAAAGGAGCGAGAGCGCCTCCATCAGATTGTCAAAGATCTGGTCATTTGGGAGAACACCACCAACGAGAAAGTGCTCAACAAGGCACGGAAGGAGATCCTGAAATCCTGGCAACGCACCTGCCGATGGGCGGGTAATCCGGAGGAGACTCCCTTGCCTCCGGTTCTCGATCCTTTTGCCGGTGGTGGGTCGATCCCGCTTGAGGCGCAGCGCCTTGGGTTGGAGTCCCATGCATCGGATCTCAACCCGGTGGCCGTGCTTATCAATAAGGCGATGATTGAGATCCCACCGAAGTTCAGTGGGAATCCCCCAGTCAACCCCGATTGGAAAAAAGCAACGAAGGAGGAGAAGGCCGCTACCGTTTGGAAAGGGGGGCAGGGGTTGGCGGAGGATGTCCGCTACTACGGACAATGGATGCGGAAGGAAGCCGAGAAGCGTATCGGCAACCTCTATCCAAAATACGAAATCACTCAGCAGGTAATAGACGAGCGGACGGACTTGGTGGATGCAGGCTACCGAGTGGGCGATAAACTGACGGTCATCGCCTGGCTTTGGGCACGGACGGTGCCCAGCCCCAATCCAGCCCTCAATGGAAAACCAGTGCCGCTGGTATCCTCGTTCTGGCTATCAAAAAAGAAGGGGAAGGAAGCCTATGTCGAGCCCATCGTGGAGAATGGGGAGTATCGATTTGAGATTAGGGTTGGGGTTCCAGAAGAAAGGAAACGTATTGACACAGGGACCAAGACAGGACGTGGTGGGAACTTTTCATGTATCATTTCTGACACACCGATAACAGAGAAATGGGTCAAGCAACAGAGCGTTGATTGCAGGTTATCGGAGAAACTAATGGCGGTAGTGTGCGAAGGAAGTCGCGGGCGCGTCTATCTTCCATCGAACTCTAACCATGTTGAAAAGGCTCGTGCGAGTAAGCCCTCGTGGATGCCGACGGAGAAGATGCCGAAAAACCCTCGGTGGTTTTCTCCTCCTGCTTACGGGATGGCATCCTATGTGGACATTTTCACCAACCGTCAATTAGTCGCCCTGACCACCTTTGCGGATTTGGTAGGGGAGGCTCGGGAGCAGGTGTTAGTCGCCTCGAAATCAAACAAGGAGCAAGGATCTCCACTGGACAGCGAAGACGGGCGAACCCTGGAACAAGGAGGAAAGGGTCCGCAAGCTTACGCTGACGCCGTGGCGGTTTACTTGGGATTGATCCAAAGTAAGTGTTCTGATTATTGGAGTAGTATCTGCTCTTGGGATTCGAGCCGTGAAACACCGAGGAATACTTTTGGTCGCCAAGCAATTCCGATGATTTGGGACTGCGCCGAGGCGAATCCATTTTCCTCTTCCTCCGGAAGTTATAGTTCAATGGCCGGATGGGTTTGGAAAGTCATTGATCGGCTACCCGCAACTGGACGGGCTGAAGTCGCCCAGTCGAACGCCTCGATGCGGGAAATCCGTGAGGGGACGATCATTTCCTCGGATCCTCCCTATTATGACAACATTGGCTACGCAGACCTCTCCGATTTTTTCTACGTGTGGCTACGAAGATCGCTTCGCCAAGTATTGCCACAGGCGATGGGCGGTATATTGGTGCCCAAGGAAGAAGAACTCATCGCATCACCTTATCGTCATGGAGGTAAGCCTCAGGCCGAGGTGTTCTTTTTGTCGGGCATGACGAAAGTCGCCAAGAAATGGTCTGAGTCTGCAAGCCCTTTTTTCCCGACAACCATCTATTATGCTTTCAAGCAGGCAGAGGTCAAAACCGAGGGAATTGCTTCCACGGGATGGGCCACCTTTCTGGAGGCGATTATCGATGCAGGCTTTGGCGTCGTCGGGACTTGGCCGGTGCGCACCGAGATGGTGAACAGGATCGGGCAGAAGGCAAATATGCTAGCGTCCTCAATTGTTCTTGTTTGTCGTCAGCGATCCAAGGACGCTCCCATGGCGACTCGCCGCGAGTTTGTGCAGTCTCTTCAGCGTGAGCTACCCGATGCCCTGGCACACCTCCTAAACAGTAATATTGCGCCAGTGGACCTCCCTCAGTCTGCCATTGGTCCGGGCATGGCAATTTTTTCCAGATTCAGCAAAATCATCGAAGCAGACGGCACCACAATGTCGATGACGACAGCCCTACAGCTCATCAACAAGTCCGTCGACGAAGTGCTCTCCGAGCAAGAATCCGAGATGGACGAATGGACCCGATTCGCAGTCACTTGGTATAGCCAATATGCCTTCGGTAGCGGGCCGTACGGAGATGCGGAGCGGATCGCCACAGCGCGTAATGTAACCGTGAGTGGTGTGGTCGCCGCCGGTATCATCGAGTCTGGCGGTGGCAAGGTGAGGGCTTTTCGTCCGGATGAACTACCAGGAGACTGGGATCCGGAACGCGATGAGCGCCTCACAGTCTGGGAGATTGTCCATCACATGATTCGTCTGCTCGATTCCGAAGGTGAACAGGCCGCTGCTGCTGTGCTAGCCAAGATTGGTGGTCTCTCCTACGATGCACGAAAGCTTTGCTATCAGCTCTACACAATTTCCGACAACAAGAAGTGGCCCGAAGAAGCGCGCGCCTACAACATGCTCATCACCGCATGGCCCGAGCTCTCAAAACTCGCGGAGCAATCGCGCGCGCCATCCGTCACGCAAGAGGAAATGTTCTAAATCTTGGATTCATGGCTCTAACCAATCGCGAACGTATCGACAAAGGACTGGCCTTGTTCCGCAAGGGGGCGGTGCCTTTCGTGGAACGAAGCTTGAAAGCCCGACTGGGTCCGAAGAACTGGCAGGGGATGTTGAGCCGGGCCAGTGACTTCGAGATTCCGAAAAAGAAAGGGGAGGTGCAGTGGGATTCCCAGCTTTTGCTGAACGCCATCTGGACTTTCTGGAATGATGTCTTTAGGCATTACATCTCGCGAGTGAGAAGTTCTGTAACTGGATCATCATGCGGCGAAGCGTGAACCTTCGGAGCGAGTGAAGTCTATTTTATCAAGGATGAATTTTCGGAACGCTGAACCTTTTCCGCCGTGGTGCAAAAATCCAGGCAGCGTGTTTTTCAAGGCGGCTGAGACAATCATTTCCGAAGGCAGCACGTCTGGGCGGATGGTTCGGATCCAGGTTCCAAAGTGTTTCCAGACCAGACCGTCACATGTCATGGCAAGGTACTGTAACATGCCCTGAGCGATCATGCCGGTCTGCACAAACACATGATATGCGTGCATCTTTCTCTGCACCTGTCTGCGATATTTCTCGGTAGTCCGGTGGAGGTATTGGTTACCATTGCGACGCTTGAGCGGTCGCATAGCGGCCATCCAGAAATGGTATCCGAATGAGCCGACCGAATGCACCGCTTGCTTGAAAGCGACTTCGATCTTGAAACGCAAACTGTAGAGCAAGATGATCTCCTGAGCTTCCATGGTGAGGTCGGTAGACAAGAGGATGATCCGCCCTCTCGTGGGATGATCGACGAGAATGAAGCGGACCATCGCCCCGGCGGGCTTCCACAACAGATCCACCGACTTGAACCGGACAGAGATGTTTCTCTCCCCATATACGGGACTGGGAACGGAACTGAAGCCGCCCGTTCCAAAGACATTCTGGAGCTTCACCGCAGCGCCATACTTTTTCGGTCGTCCGCGTTTGCGTTTGCGTGGCACTGCCGCAGGCCGAAAGCCGGTTGTCGTGCGTCGAACCCTCGTGACCAGCACACCGGAACGCCCCTTGGTGCTCCGGATCACCTTTCCGTTGGCGTAGTAGGCGTCGGCCAGCAAGACGAACTCCTGACCTCTACAGACGGATGCGAGCATCTCGTTGGCCTTGTCGATCAAGGTTCTCCTGTCGCGGTTTGAAGTGACGATACCTTCGTGAATGCGTGCACAGACCGGAACGCAGAAGAAGTATCCGCCAACCTGACAGAGCACGCCGAAGGCCTGAAAGGAATGGCTCATGATGAAGTGAGGCTTGGAATTGGACTCGGACTGTTGATGCAGATACTTCACCGCAGGCATCTTGCGGCCCTCCTTGGACTTCTTGATGCCGTCGAGAACCAGGACGGGGCGACAACCGATCTTGTAGACAGGGAAGTGCTTGATCACGATGGCGAACCAAAGTTCTGCAAGCCGGTCCGTCTTCACGGCATTGCTGTGGAAGAAATGGAGTAAGTGCTCATAGAAGTGTTCTGACAAACCGAGAGCGCGGACGAAACTGGAAACCCCGAGGAGGTCATTGCGCACGGAGAAAGCGGCCAAGACGAGCAGAAACCAGAGAAAGGTGCGGGCTCTCGAGAAAGCGGGTCGCAGAAGACAGACGATATTCCACCAAGAAATCCAGAGATCCATAACAAATGATTTGATTTTCCTAGACATTCGCATATATAAGGTAATGACCATGAAAAAGATCAGATCATTGAAAAAAGAGTCCAGAAATTTGCGGCAAAGTTAGCTGCAATCGGGCCAATGCGGCCTGGGAGCATCAGCAAGCAATACCGAGATCGACAACGCCAGCGCGGCGTGTATTACCAACTGAGCTACACGCATGAGATGAGGAGCCGGACTGAACACGTCTGGCCAGACCACGTGAAGGGACTACGAAAAGAAACAGAGGAGTACAAGAAATTCAAGAAATTCAAGAAACTGACCACCGAACTGATCGATCTGAGCATTGAACTATCCAAGGCGAAGATCGCTCCATTACGCAGTCAGACAGACACGCCAGGCAAAGAGAAACCGGTCTGAGAACTTCCCACTCACGAGATTACATGAGTCAAACCGATCGCTCGATGGTGAGCGAGCTGCGCAAGGTGAGGAACGATTATGCGCACGAAAAGCCGTTTAGTTATGATGACACCGACCGCGCATTGGACAGTATCCGCCGCCTTCTCCATTCGTGTGGATCAGCGGCCGAAGCCAAAGAGGTTGGCGAATTGCGAAAGGATTTGATACGCGTTCAGTTTCGGGAGGAAGCCCGGAAAGAGACAAGGAAGGCTGTAGCTGTGGAAGGCGACCCCACGGCAGGTCTCAAAGCATGGAGAGAAGTAGTGACTCCGCACGAAGACGTGGCGAGCGGCCGCTACCAGCAAGCCGAGTTCGCGGCCGATCTCGCGGAGGTGCAACGTGGCGAGGGTTCGAGCGAATACAGCGACCCACGAGAATTCTACTCACGGACATTCATCACCGATGGCCTGAAGGATTTGCTGACCGGAGCGCTAACGCGTCTCACGGGACAGGGCGGCGATCCGGTGGTCGAGCTGAAAACAAACTTTGGTGGAGGCAAGACGCACTCGATGCTCGCACTCTATCACCTGGTTTCTGGGGAGTCGGCGGAGAAACTGCCGGGCATCGATGAGATTGCCAGGAAACTTGAAGTAACGACCATTCCGAAGGCGAACCGTGCTGTCCTGGTCGGTACCGACCTTGGCCCGGCCCAGAAGCGCACAAAGCCGGGAGGCATCGAAACAGGCACGCTCTGGGGCGAGATGGCGTGGCAACTCGGAGGCGCGGAGGGCTACAAGCTCATTGAGGAATCGGACAAGAGGGGGACGAGCCCTGGCAAGGAGCGTCTGAAAAATTTGTTCGATGCGTTTTCACCGTGCCTGGTGCTCATCGATGAATGGGTAGCGTTTGTGAGGCAGCTCTACAAGGTGGATGAGCTCCCGGCGGGTTCCTATGAAGCGAACCTCACGTTTGCCCAGGCGCTGACAGAAGCAGCGAAGTCTTCGAAGAACAGCCTCGTGGTGGCAAGTTTGCCGGTCTCGGACATCGAGATTGGCGGGGAAGCGGGACGATACGCCCTTGATAGCCTAACGAATGTCTTCAAACGGATCGCCAAGCCCTGGCGGCCGGCCAGCGCCGACGAAGGCTTTGAGATCGTGAGGCGCCGTCTCTTTCAATCACAAATCGAATACCCGGCACGAGATGCCGTGGTGAAGGCCTTCAGCGACATGTATCGCCAACAGGGGGCGGAATTCCCCAGTGAGTGCCGGGAAGCCGACTACAAGCGAAAGCTCGAAGCCTGCTATCCGATTCACCCGGAGCTTTTCGACCGGCTTGACCAGGACTGGGCGACGCTCGATAAATTCCAACGGACGCGGGGTGTATTGCGTCTCATGGCGGCGGTGATTCACGAGCTGTGGGACAGACACGACAAGAACCTCATGATCATGCCATCGAGCATCCCGCTCGATGCGCCGAAGGTGATGTCGCTCGTTTCTGAATCCCTGCCGGATCAATGGGATGGCGTGATCAGCAAGGACGTGGACGGCCCGCATTCGCTGCCACAATCGCTCGATAGCGACAACCCGAATCTCGGCCGCTACTCAGCAGCCAGGCGCGTCGCGAGAACCGTATTCATGGGCTCAGCTCCGACCTTGGGAAGCAACAATCCGGGAATCGAAGACAGGCTCCTGCGCTTGGGGTGCGCACAGCCAGGCGAAGCGGTGGCGACGTTTGGCGATGCGCTTCGTCGTCTCACCGACCAGGCGACTTACCTCTACGTCGATAAGGCCCGTCGCTGGTATGCCCTGCAAGCGAGCGTGACGCGGCTTGCCAAAGATCGGGCCGAAACGATCAAAGGAAACCGAGAGGACGCTCTGGCAGAGATCGTTAAACGGCTGCGGCAAGAGAAGGACAAAGGCGATTTCGAGGCCATTCACATCGCGCCGATGGATGGCTCGGAGGTGCCAGACGAGATGGAAGCACGGCTCGTTGTTCTCAAGCCGGAACTAACGCATTCGCGCAAGGCAACCGATAGCCCGGCTCTCGCGGTCGCAAGGGAGATCCTCGAAAAGAAGGGCAACAGCCCAAGGCTTTACCGGAATGCCCTGGTGTTCCTCGCTCCAGACAAAACACGATTGCGCGAACTCGAGGAATCGGTGTGCCAGTACCTCGCGTGGAAGAGCATCAACGATGACGGCGATTCGCTCGACCTCACTGCCTTCGCCCGAAACCAGGTGAAAACGAAGATGGAGGAAAACGACAAGGCGTCGAACCTGCGGATTCACGAGACGTGGTCATGGTGCCTCGTGCCTGGCCAGCCGAACTCCAGAGAACCGGAGATCGAATGGCCGGAGTTCTCGATTCCAGGTGGGGATGCCCTGGCAAAGAAGGTGTGCAAGAAGCTCATCAACGATGAAGGCCTCTTTCCGGTGCTTGGTGCGCCGCGCCTCAAGATGGAACTCGACCGCCACCTCTGGGCTGAGGTCGATTCCTTCGATATCAAGCGCCTCTGGGAGTGCTTCGCGTCCTACCTCTACATGCCTCGCCTGATCAATCGCCAGACGCTTGTGAAAGCCGTCGAGAGCGGCTTCACCGGCGGCATGTTCTGTGAATACTTCGCCTATGCCACGGGATACGATGAAGCCCGAAAACGCTACACGGGGCTACAGCCCACTTTGCTTACCACCGGCGTCGAGTTCGACGGCTCAAGCCTGCTGGTTAAGTCCGATGCGGCAGGAAAGCAGGCTGAGGAAGAAAAGAAGGCGGCAGAAGCTTCCGCTACGGGAAGTGTGGTTGCCGAGCCCTCGAACGGCGGATATGGCGAAACGGCTGGAGGGGAGGGTAACACGAGCGGCGAAACTGCAAGTGGCGAACCGGAGCCTCCGGCTCTTCCGAAACGGTTTTTCGGTAGCGTTAAACTCAATCCCGACCGTTTAGGCAGGGATGCCGGGAAAATCGCCGAAGAAGTCCTTCAGCACCTGACGACGCTCACAGGCGCAAATGTGAAAGTGACCCTTGACATCCATGCTGAGCTGCCGGACGGTGTCGAGGAATCGGTCCAGCGGGTTGTCATCGAGAACGCGAATACACTCGGATTCGAAAACAAAGGGTTTGAACAAAGCTGAGGAGCTGTATCGATCTAGTCGATCTTGCCACCCACAATGAATTTTGAACCTGCGTCATGGAACGTTCTGACCGTCGGAGCCTGGAATCGGGCGATTCTAACGCCCGAATGGATTGCCAAGTCGATTTTTAAGGTTCCGGAAGGAACTCCTTTACCCCTTGAAGTCCCGCTTAACGTTTGGGCACCTTGGAAGGTGAAACACGAAGATTGCGCAGTTCTTGTGAGCGCCAGCAGCTTGGAAATCGTGGCAGAGAAACGAGGCTACGAAACACTTGAGAAAGCGCGGGCTTTTAGCGTGGTGGCCATGCAGGAGCTTCCACGAACTCCACTTGAGGCAACAGGATTCAATATTCGCTATGCTTCCGATGATGAGATTGACCCAGATGTCGCAGTCTTGGGGCAATGTGAAATCGATGCGCGTCTCGCGGAGTGTGATTTGGAAATCGGTCGGAGAATGTTGCAAAGATCATTGAGCTACGGCGACGGCCAGCTGAACTTTTCGATGGCCATTGCTGAAAATCAAACAGCCATTGACTTCAACTTTCACAAGGGTTCCAGCGATTGTGAACAGCTTAAAACATGGCTATCCACTCCGATGGAAGAGGTGCAAACCACGATTAATTCAATAATAGAAAAATTGGGGATTATCCTATGAGCGAAAACGACAGCGGCCAATCGAACATCAGCGAGGATGCACGCTTCGCCGAAGCGCAGGGAACGACGATTTCTGTCCCTGTTCAGGCGCAAAGCACTGCTCAGGTGAGCTTATCGTCACGTACGTTTCTTGCGAGAACAGGACGTGAGAGTGTCACCGTAAGAATAATCCCGCAGAAATCAGATAATACGGTCTCTGAAGAATCGACTTCGTAGGAACGGATGGCGCATTGGACATTCGAGGATTTCGATCCCAAGAGCGACCTTCAACAGGGGGATATTCTTCGCCCTACTGGTGGCTTGCGGAAGGTCTTTGAAGAAGTGCACCCGCACTTCTGCGACGAGAAATACTTGGCTTTTGTCGTCATCTCCCAAACTTGCGATTTGGTTCTGCGCGATGATGGGGAATGTTCAGCTCGCTACATCAACGTAGCGGTGGTGAGATCTTTGGCTGATGTTTTTCAAAGCCTTCTCAGCACCGTATGCGATCCTATTCATGAAGGGGTATATTCAGATCGGGAGAGATCCAGAGCCACAGACTTGCTTGCTCGAATTTTCAATCAGAACGAACAAACTCGTGAGTGGGAAGTTCTCAGACCGGTTTCTCTTTGCCTGGCGTGTCTGTCTGACTGCGTAATAGAGCGATCTTCGCCTTGGATAGTTCAATGCTCAGATCGATCAGTTCGGTGGTCAGTTTCTTGAATTTCTTGTACTCCTTTGTTTCTTTTCGTAGTCCCTTCACGTGGTCTGGCCAGACGTGTTCAGTCCGGCTCCTCATCTTATGCGTGTAGCTCAGTTGGTAATACACGCCGCGCTGGCGTTGTCGATCTCGGTATTGCTTGCTGATGCTCCCAGGCCGCATTGGCCCGATTGCAGCTAACTTTGCCGCAAGTTTCTGGACTCTTTTTTCAGTGATCTGATCTTTTTCATGGTCATTAGCTTATATATGCGAATGTCTAGGAAAATCAAATCATTTGTTATGGATCTCTGGATTTCTTGGTGGAATATCGTCTGTTTTCTGCGACCCGCTTTCTCGAGAGCCCGCACCTTTCTCTGGTTTCTGCTCGTCTTGGCCGCTTTCTCCGTGCGCAATGACCTCCTCGGGGTTTCCAGTTTCGTCCGCGCTCTCGGTTTGTCAGAACACTTCTATGAGCACTTACTCCATTTCTTCCACAGCAATGCCGTGAAGACGGACCGGCTTGCAGAACTTTGGTTCGCCATCGTGATCAAGCACTTCCCTGTCTACAAGATCGGTTGTCGCCCCGTCCTGGTTCTCGACGGCATCAAGAAGTCCAAGGAGGGCCGCAAGATGCCTGCGGTGAAGTATCTGCATCAACAGTCCGAGTCCAATTCCAAGCCTCACTTCATCATGAGCCATTCCTTTCAGGCCTTCGGCGTGCTCTGTCAGGTTGGCGGATACTTCTTCTGCGTTCCGGTCTGTGCACGCATTCACGAAGGTATCGTCACTTCAAACCGCGACAGGAGAACCTTGATCGACAAGGCCAACGAGATGCTCGCATCCGTCTGTAGAGGTCAGGAGTTCGTCTTGCTGGCCGACGCCTACTACGCCAACGGAAAGGTGATCCGGAGCACCAAGGGGCGTTCCGGTGTGCTGGTCACGAGGGTTCGACGCACGACAACCGGCTTTCGGCCTGCGGCAGTGCCACGCAAACGCAAACGCGGACGACCGAAAAAGTATGGCGCTGCGGTGAAGCTCCAGAATGTCTTTGGAACGGGCGGCTTCAGTTCCGTTCCCAGTCCCGTATATGGGGAGAGAAACATCTCTGTCCGGTTCAAGTCGGTGGATCTGTTGTGGAAGCCCGCCGGGGCGATGGTCCGCTTCATTCTCGTCGATCATCCCACGAGAGGGCGGATCATCCTCTTGTCTACCGACCTCACCATGGAAGCTCAGGAGATCATCTTGCTCTACAGTTTGCGTTTCAAGATCGAAGTCGCTTTCAAGCAAGCGGTGCATTCGGTCGGCTCATTCGGATACCATTTCTGGATGGCCGCTATGCGACCGCTCAAGCGTCGCAATGGTAACCAATACCTCCACCGGACTACCGAGAAATATCGCAGACAGGTGCAGAGAAAGATGCACGCATATCATGTGTTTGTGCAGACCGGCATGATCGCTCAGGGCATGTTACAGTACCTTGCCATGACATGTGACGGTCTGGTCTGGAAACACTTTGGAACCTGGATCCGAACCATCCGCCCAGACGTGCTGCCTTCGGAAATGATTGTCTCAGCCGCCTTGAAAAACACGCTGCCTGGATTTTTGCACCACGGCGGAAAAGGTTCAGCGTTCCGAAAATTCATCCTTGATAAAATAGACTTCACTCGCTCCGAAGGTTCACGCTTCGCCGCATGATGATCCAGTTACAGAACTTCTCACTCACGAGGAACAAAAACTAGGGCTTTTCTACCTTTTCCCGGATGGTGAAGTAGAGATCGGTGAGGATGCGGTTGCCTTCTTACGCATCAGCGTGGCTTTTCGCAGCGACCACTATGAGCTGATGAGGGATGCTAGATGTGGTCGTCTACAATCCGAGTTCGCAAACAAGCTAGGATGGCTTGTTGGAAATCTTTATTCGCGTGTTGGAACGCCAGACTGGCCAAAGGACGAACTCAAAAAGAAAATCAAAAAGTGCCTCGAACTGGATGGGAAGACTGAATGGATTCCAGAAAATGCCCTACAGCACATAAAGAAGGAGTTCGGGCAGGGTTTGGCAAGGGAGGAACTTCTAGAGAAAGCGAAAATCAAGATCCCGTCTTTCAAGGACAAGGGCATTGAGCGCGTTTTAAAGATGGTTGCCGAGCACTTTCCAGAGGTCTCCAAAGAAAGGGAAAGGCTCGAGAAGCTTCGGCGAAAGCTTACGAGCGACGCGGCTCTTTTGGCAACTTTTCGTGGTGCATGATCAGAGGTTGCCGAGTCCTCCGACTCGTTGGGATCATTTCACCCCGTATAACGAATGTAGTAGACTCCGAACTTGCCGGCTTTGATGGCAGCTTCGCGAAACGGCTTCAACTTCGCCTCCTTCCGTGAGCCGTCGGCCCACTCGATCGGGATGCCGTTCTTGGCGGCATGGGCCTCGACCCAGCCTCGGTAGCGGTCGGTGCGTGCCCGGAGAAATTCCTTCGTCACTTTCGGCTGTCCCGTTGACCGTTCGAATCCAGTAGACGATGTTGGCCGGTCGAGAAAGCACGGAGAGGTAGCCTTTGAGGATGACGCGATCGAAACAGCTGTAAGAGAATTGCAGCCAACGAGAAAATAGGGTAAGCATGAGTTGCATGGGCCTTCTGGTGGGTGGTTTTCGCAACTCTCACTCTACCGGAAGTGTCCCATGCTGAATACCCCCGATTTCACCACCTCCGCGAAGCGGACCAGGATTCCAAGGCCTCTTGGCTAGAAATTTCCAAACAAGTCTACGAAAATTATAATGACGAAAACAATAGGATGAAACAGATTTTGCGTAAATACTTAAATCGTTCAAACAATCCGATGGCTGGTTGCTTTTTTACGATGACGAACAAGCGCTGGAAAGTAGACGGATTCGAATTTGATCTGCCTTGGAAAATGATATCGTTTGGATATAGATCACGATTCCTGTTTGACATCTATGAACGAAAGGAAAGAGATCTGGTTAAGGAATTTATTGACGAAGACGATCTCGTGCTTGAACTCGGTGCCTGCATCGGGGTGGTTTCATGCGAGATTAATCGACAGCTCAAGGGTAATCGAGACAAGCACGTAGCCGTTGAGCCGAACGCCGCTATGATTCCGCTCCTAGTGGGAAACGGCATTCGAAATGGAGCAGGATATACAACCTTATACGGCACAGTGAGCAAAAGAAAAGGATCGTTTTTTCTGGCCGGTAGAAGCATATCACTGGGACGCACTACCTTGGAACGCGGGGCCGTGGGCGTCCAGGTCCCAGGGTTCAGTCTGGAGGAACTTAACGATAAATACGGAAATTTTAACGTAATGGTCTGTGACATTGAGGGGGCGGAGAGCGAGCTACTTCGTGAAAACTTTGAGAGTCTAAGGCAATTCCGACTCATCATAATTGAACAGCATGACGCAGTCATTGGAACAAAGGCGGCTAACGAATGCCGGCGACTCCTTGAGAGCAGCGGGCTCCGACTGGGGAAGGCCGTGGGGAAGGCGGAGGCGTGGCTGCGGGATTGAACGGTGAGTGCAGTCAATAGAATAAAGATAGACGGCGCGCTGCTTCTATTTCATACGCGTTTCCGCATGAGTGGTTCGGTGGCGGCATATCGAGTCATTGCATGCATCGAGATTAGTGATGGTACGTATACCGGGTTGGGCAGTGGTGTATTGTACGGCTCACATCCGAAACGGGCAATACAACAGTTAAGGACTGTTGTATTTCCAGCGTTGCAGAAGTGGAAAGGACAATCGATGGTCGAATTGAATGCCATTGTTAATCAGATATCGGGAAAAGTTGACGGAGGAATAGCATACGCGGTTGAGTTGGCGTTACTAGATCACCTGGGGAAGAGTAATCGTTGTCCCGCGCCTAATTTGATAGGCTGCGTGCAACGGATGCGAGTTTGCGTGACGGAGCAGATCTGGGCTGTGCCGGTGAAGGAGTTGGAGAGCAACCTTGAGCCAATCATCCGTCGAGGCACTAGGTCGCTAAAGGTAAAGTTGCCGCTGAGGGGCGCTAATCGAAGGGCGTATCTGAAGGAGATTAGGGACATTTGCGGGGCGAATATGGAAATTAGGGTCGACGTTAACCGTCCGATGATGACTAAGAGAGAGATCCTGCGACTCGCGGAGGAATTGGGCGAATTCGCGGTAACCGTGATCGAGGACTTGGTGGACTTTAGGACGTGGGCGCATTGGGATGAGTTACGCGATGCTACTGGTGACGCAAAAATAATGGTCGATGCGGGTATTACGAATGAAAGTAGCTTTATGATGGCTTTAGACGAATCCCATTTCGACGTTCTGAACATTAAATTGAGTAGAGTTGGTGGAATTCTTAACGGACTGCGGCTTGCGAAGCTTTGTGAGCGCGAAAAGAAGGAAGTGTCTATTGGGTGCTGCGAAGACATTGGTCCTGCGATGAACGGAATTCTCTGCCTTGCATGTGTCTGCCCTGGGCTGATGGGAGTTGAAGGGATGGGTAGGTACCGGCTAGGTTGTACGCTTTTGGATAACGAGTTGGATGTCAGAAACGGAGAACTGGTCTACGACGCCTGCTTCGGCGTGCAAAGCGAGAGACGATTTAATTACCCCGAAGAAGTGGCGAGGCAATCAATCCAGGCCAGAATTCGCGTTAAGTTTGCCACGCAAGTGTTGTTTGCAAGGGCAAGGAGTCTCATTTTTCGGGTAAGCGCATAGGCGCGCTACCTTCCATGACTACCAAATGCGGGTAGACTGGTGCCTAGCAAAGAGCCTTGGAGTAAAATCAAAAAACTAACATATTAAAATTTCCCAAAGACAGAGCAAGGGTCTGGGAGGTTTCGATAAAGAGATGAGGATCCTTCTAGCTGGTAAGTGGCGAGATGCGTATTATGAGGAATGCTTTGCCGACGCTCTGCGACGGAAAGGAGTAGAGGTTTTTCCATTCCAATATGGCGATTACTTTGGCGGTGTTCTGGGGCGCATGGAGGAAAAGTGGGTTCTCCCTTGGAAAGTCACTCGGTCGATTAATAGATCATTGATTAGAGTGGCCGAAGATGTAAAACCCGATGCTGTGTTCATTTGGCGAGGCACTCATATCCTACCAGATTCCCTTCTCCGCATTCGATCGAGTACGGGTGCGCTATTGGTCAGCTATAACAATGATGATCCGTTCGGCCCACTATATTATAATACCAAGGGAAAAAAACACCTTCGACGGACATGGACCTATTTTTTGAGCTGCGTCCCACTTTTTGACCTCCACTTCTGCTATAGAGATCAAAATAGAGAGGAGCTCCATGATCGTGGGGCTCGGAATGTGGAAGTGCTCCGGTCATATTATGTTCCGGATCTCCATCGTCCGATGATCCAACTGGGAGAGTCTGAGAAGGAGTTTAGTTCAGAAGCCGTTTTTGCCGGCCACTACGAGGACGACGGACGGGATGAAGCTTTATACCAATTGATCGAGAATGGAGTATCGATTCGAGTGTTTGGAAATGCGACATGGCGACGATGCCCGCACAAGAAATTAATGAGCAGGATTGGTCCCGTCGAGCGTGTGGTGGGTGACGACTACACGCGAGCTATCTGCGGCGCGAAGATTGGATTGTGCTTCCTGTCACGGTTGAATAGAGATGATTACACGAGGCGATGCTTCGAAATTCCCGCTTGCCAAACAGTCTTGGCCTCGGAACGGACGAGTTTGCTCGATCGCCTGTTTCGCGACGACGAGGAAGCTCTGCTCTTTTCGTCAACCGAAGAATTGGTATCCAGAGTGAAGGGACTTTTGAGAGATTCAGGAAAACTAGAAAGTATTGCGCGCGCGGGACGGCGCCGTGTTGTGCGTGATCGACACAGCATTGACGACCGAGCAAATGAATTTCTGACTGCGCTTGACAAAGTTAGGCGTGTTAAGAATACTAGTGTAGTCCGCCCTACAGATAATCCATTTTAAGCTTGCACTCAAGTCGGAGTGTGTTAATTTAATGGAAATAAGAACTGCTGTGCCGATCAACCTTGAAGCAAGCCTGCGAAACAAGCTCCTGCGTTTCAGCAAGGCGTCCAACGTTTCTCCGAAATTGAGAGTTTGGATGATCTCAAGGTGTTTCATGGATGGTTGCTGGTTCTTGGATTTTATAATAATCCGACTCTTCTCATTGAGCGGAGTTACTATGAAACGTTGGGGATAAGACACCGCAAATTCGCAAAAAGATGAAATGTGAGGCAATATATAAAGTGAGGCAACGACGGGACAGATTCGGCATAGAGTTACTCGGCACTGTCTTTAATGTAATACTATTCCTCGTCTGGCTATTTTTGGTCAATTTTGGAGGGTCTCTTGGAGGGTCTCTTGGAGGGTCAATGGCTGTGCTTGCTCCTTCGTTGTTGTTTATAGCGACAACAGTAAATTTTGTGCTGTTCCTCTATCTCAGGCTCTGCTTTTTAGCAGCATGCATTGTTGCATATAGCATTATTTATTTTCATACAATAATGGGAAGCGACAAGATGCTGCATAACTCAAGAACTATCGTGCTTGAATATATAAGTGATCCTTCGTTCTTTAGGGGAGTGATGGAGCTGGGCACGGGCGGTCTGATTGCACTTGCGTTAGGTTCGTGCGCCGCGGCGACTTTAAGCCGTCGAAGTATTAGAAAAATTACAATTCCCGGGTATTCCTGCATGTCGATGACGCTTTTCTGTGTTTGGCTCGGGATAATTGCTACAATAAAGTTATTGATAACACCAAGAGGCACGCTCTTACAGCTACAATATGCGGAGCTAAGGTCTATCGAATCGCTTATTGACATATCTAAGATAATGAACGTATCCGGCATGGCATTTCTTTTAGCCGCTATTGCGGTTATGCCGATTTACGATGCCTTTCAGGAAAAGCCTGGCAGACAGAGGAGGATTAAGCTAACAATTTTAGCCGTATTTGTCGTCTACTTCTTGGGATTTATGGAGCTGGCGAAAGGCGAAAGAACGAGCGCAGGTTTGATATTTGCAATATCAGCTGTTTATGTTCTTCATCGTGATGTGGCTTATTTTAAAAAAACCATGAGGGCGGGAGTGATACTGGTCGTTGCGGTGATCGGAATGACCCTAATCGGGATTGTCCGAAATCATATAAGTCTGGGATATATCAATGTAGAGAAGATGCAGTCCAATTTGATCAGTTTCTTTAGCACTGGAACGTGGATGGGAGCATTTTATAGTAGCCTTGCTGTTTTCGCAGAATATAACCGAGATACATTTGATTACTATAATGGTTTAACGTATATCTACAACCTGCTCGGCATCCTTCCCTCCGCTGTGCGGGAGCTCGTTGGAATAGAAATAACGGACTACAATACAGTCTCGAATCCTGCAATTTGGTATAGACTTGAGTGGACAAACGGAGGAGCTTCGATTATTACTGGTGCAATAAAAAACTTTGGTATTCCTGGTTTTTTGGTGCTTCCATTTATCTACGGCTTATGCTTTAGCCTAATCGAGACAAACGCATTGGATCGTCGCGGAAGTGTCTTTTTGAAGTCAGTTTATTTTGCGTTATGGATATTCTTCTTGAGAATTTTTTGGTACGGAGATATATACTTCGTAAAAGCTCTCTTAACTGGAGTGCCGATATATTTACTCTTCCGAACACGAATAAGTTCCGCTAAGCGCTCTAAAAAGACATCGAGCGGAAATAGATCCTCTAGAGACAATGCCTTTAAGACAGCTCGAGTTCTTGAATGAGAAGCTCCAGCCGCATCTCAAGGAAGCTGAGGAGGGAAAGCGTAGCTAGGGTATCTGCCGAAGTGGCCTTTGAACGAGGCTCTCGAGAAGATCATCGGTGGTAACGGACGGTAATTTGGATTTTCCTTTTGACATCAATTTCACGACCGTGTTCGGCACGGCGTTTATTGGTTCATTCATAAGTTCTTTGTTGGCTCTCCCGATCCTGAAGTGGTTCGGCGTGCTGGATCATCCGAATACCCGGTCAAGTCATTCAAAACCGACAGTGCGTGGTCTCGGCATTGCGATCATGCTGAGCTTGATCTTCGCCGGATTATGGCTGATTTCCCCTGTTGGGTTGCTCTATAAGATTGTCTTGGGAGGTGCCGTATTGCTTGCGGGGTTATCCTTTGTCGATGATCTTCGTTCGCTTCCTGCAGGCATTCGTTTCGGAGGGCATCTGATCGCTGCCACGGCAGCGTGCTTGGCGCTTGATATGACTTGGACTGAACGCCATGGGAATGCCTTCGAGCTTTCCTGGACGATTTTGGCAATCGTATTTATTTTGGCAATCGTATTTATCTGTGGCTACACGAACGCGTTCAATTTCATGGACGGCATCAACGGGTTGGCAGGCTTTCAGGGACTGATTACTGGAGCAGGGATGGCGGCGATCGCGTTGTTTGCGGGCGCGCCCAGCGAAGCGGCTCCGGTTGTCTTGGCTCTATGTCTCTCAGGGGCCTGTGCGGGCTTTCTTCCTTTTAACTTTCCAAATGCTCGGGGATTCATGGGAGACGTGGCCAGCGCTCCGCTAGGATTTTTGCTTGCGGTTTTGTGCCTTTGGCTTGCCCGCGATTACGGGTGGCATCTGATCGAGCCGCTTGTGATTCTCCAAGCGAACTTCATACTTGACACGGGAATCACCTTGGCCCGCCGGATCTGTCGTGGTGAGCGATGGCACCAGGCCCATCGAGAGCATTTTTATCAGCGCTTGGTACGAGCGGGGGCGAGTCATTCGTTTGTGACGGGAATGGAAGTGGTGCTGCAGCTGGTAACGGTCGCTTTGTCGCTTCTCTATGTGATCGCTCCTGCATTGTCGATTCGGATTTTTTGCGTGGTCGGAGTGCTTTGCATCTGGATTGCGTTTTTCCTTTATGCGGAGCGGAGGTTTCGGCGGGCCTGCTTCCGTGGTGCAGATTAACGAAGCAGAGCCCGCTGCGCGGGAGTAGTCAGGAAACAGTAGTCAGAGCCCGCTGCGCGGGAGTAATCAGGAAACAGTAGTCAGAGCCCGCTGCGCGGGAGTAGTCAGGAAACAGTAGTCAGAGCCCGCTGCGCGGGAGTAGTCAGGAAACAGTAGTCAGAGCCCGCTGCGCGGGAGTAGTCAGGAAACAGTAGTCAGAGCCCGCTACTTCTGACGACTGAAAACTGATCACTGAAGACTCTGCCGAAGGCAGCATCATGCGTGGATTTGAAGACTTGGAGGTCTGGAAGCGCTCGGTTGATTTGAGCGTGGCCGTTTATCGTGAGCTCGGGGCGAGTCGCGAGTTCGGCTTTCGAGATCAGATCACGCGGTGTGCCCTGTCCATCCCGTCGAATATTGCCGAAGGGATGGAGCGTGATTCGGTGCCGGACAAGATTCGGTTCTTGGAGTATGCCCGCGGTTCGGCAGGTGAGTTCAGGACCCAGGTGATCGTCGGGGAGCGAGCTGAGATCCTGGATCCGAAATTGGCGCGGGCCTGGGTCGCGGAGAGCCGAGAACTGTCGGCAATGATCCAAGGATTGATCGGCCGGCTTCGCAGCCGGCAGAGCCGGAGGGCCCGCTGAGCGAGAGTAGGCAGAGGGCCGGCTTCGCCGGAGTAGTCAGTTGGCAGGGACTGGGCTTAAAGAACGGGTGGCTTGCCGCCGACAAGGTGTTGTGTGCCGCAGCCAGTCGATATCGCGTCCGGGTCGGCCAGATCTGAAAACTGAAAACTGATCACTGAAAACTGCGAGCGAAGCGAGCTGATGCGTGAACCTGTCGATAAGGAAAGGATTGAGGCTTTCATGGCCGCGATCGGATCGCGAGTTCATGGGTCGGGCCGGATCTATCTGACAGGTGGCGCCACAGCGCTCCTTCACGGTTGGCGTCTGAGCACCATCGATATCGACGTGAAGCCTGATCCTGAACCTGAAGGGTTTTTTGAGGCCGTGGCGGAGCTGAAAGAATCGCTGTCCATGAATGTGGAATTGGCGTCTCCGGACCAATTCCTGCCTGAGTTGCCGGGGTGGCGTTCGCGTAGCCGATTCATTGACCGTTTTGGGTCGGTGGATTTTTACCACTATGACCTTTACAGTCAGGCGCTCTCGAAGATCGAGCGTGGACACGACCGTGATCGCCATGATGTGGTGGCCATGGTGGATCGGGATTTGATCGATCAGACTCGGTTGTGGGATCTCTTCGTTGAGATCGCACCCGACTTGGTGCGATTTCCTTCCATCGACGGGGCGACTTTGAGGATGAATGTGGGCGAGTTTTGTGGCAGAGTGGATTGATGTCGCCGATTGGTTCGGATCTGCAAGGTTATCCCGAAGGGGCCTTGATTGCCTCGGGGCTGCGGGATCATGCCGAGGGGAAGGTCTCGGTGGGCTCCTGCTTGGTCGCCATTGCGCGTTCCGGTTTTCGAGCGCGGGGATTATTGTGTGACGCGGACACGCCCGGCTGCTTGTTCCGAATCGCGGAACCGGAGCATCGGCTGTATGCTCTCCTTGGGCAAGTGCCCGGAACTGATCCCTACTCGAGGTACAATGCCTTGCTGCGTGGGCTGTCGAGTTTCTTGCGAGCGTATGGGCCGGCTTCGCCGGAGAGGCGAGAGGCGGCTGCGCCGCTGGGAGCTGGAAGATCGAAGATGGGAGACCGGCTACGCGGGAGTTATCAGTTATCAGAGGGCAGAGGGCAGTCAGTAGCGCGTCCGAGTAGGGCAGATCTAATGACTGAAAACTGACGACTGAGCACTCTGCCGAAGGCAGCTTTTCCTGACATCGATCTTCCAGCTCCGATCTTCTCGCCGAGGGCGAGCTCGCGGCGCTGCTAACTGGAATGTTCGCTTAGTGCGGCGAGTGCCTTTCGGAGGTCGCCGACGAGAAGGGCGGGCACGGTGAGAATGAGACCGGAGAAGATCCGGCTTCGGATCCTGCCGACCGCGTCTTCGGCAAGCGGTGTGTATTCGCCCTTGGCGAGTTCCCACCAGTCCAGGGCCGGTCTTCGGTACGCCATGCGATGTACTCCTGGACGTCACTGCGGGCGTAAACGGCCTTCTTCTGGTGGAGATCGTAGCTCGCGCTGCTCGCGCTGCTCGCGCTGCTCGCGGCAATCTCGACGATGAGTTCGGGCGGCCCCTCCAAGTAATCACTGGCCGTTTCACGGCTCTTGCCTCCGGCTGCTTCGGTGAGCCGCAAATAGGCGTCCGGCTGGGGTTCGTTGTCCAAATCAAGAAAAATGGAGGCGTTGTTTCCGCAGTCCGTCCCCGGGGGGTGAGCCCAGTAGGTGCCTAGCCAGGTGTTGATCATTGGATGTGGACGGCTGTGGGCCTGGACGCGGACGGGTGAGGGCATGTAGACGGTTCCTTCGATGAGTTCGGCTTTCTTGACCTCGGGCATGGCCTGGTAGCGTCGGTGAAACTCGGGGCGTTTCAGTCGGTCCCCATTCTCCAGGCGAGGTGGCTCCGGCAGCCTTTCCCCAACTTCGAACTTCGATCTCTTCGCCCTAGGCGAGATCTTCGAACGAGGCAGCCGTTCGCTTGCCAGTCGGCCGCAAGAAAAGTAGGGTTTGGCTTATGGCGATCACCATCGAGTTGTCCCGGCGAGACGAGGTGCTTGAACTCAATCGGCGTCGGTGGGAAGAACTCGTGAATGATCCGGAACTGGCGCGGATTCCCGGCAGGGTAGAAACGAATCGCCATGGACAGATTCTCATGAGTCCTCCTCCCAGCGGGGCGCATAGCTCTTTGCAGGGAAGAATCTTGCTGGAATTGAACGCCCGACTGAGTGGACGGGTCCTGCCCGAATGTCCCATCTCGACGCTCGATGGCGTTCGCGCGGCGGATGTCGGCTGGTATTCCGTCGAGCGGTTTCGTGAAGTGGATGGGCAGTCGGTTTTCGAGACGGCCCCGGAAATCTGCGTTGAAGTGGCGTCGCCAAGCAATTCAGCGCAAGAGCTTGCCGAAAAGGCGTCGCTTTACTTCGAGGCGGGAGCGTGTGAGGTGTGGATTTGCGATCTTGAAGGGCGCATGGGCTTTTTTCTGAAGAACGATCCGCTGACGAAAGCGAGGCAGTCTGTGCTTTGTCCGGATTTTCCGGCAAGGATGGACGCTGGAGGGCCCGCTGCGCGGGAGTAGTCGCCGCCTTCGGCGGAGAGGCGAGAGAGCTGGCTGCGCCAGAGTAGTCAGTTGGCAGAACCGGCTGCGCCGGAGAGCGCTGCGCTGAGAGAGGCGAGAGCGGTTTGAGGGACAGGCGGTGAGCTTGGGTGTGGGAGAGGGTAAAGGAGCGAGTGCTGACAAGGTACTCGCTCTTTTGGTTTTGGATGGGTGGGTCTCGGGCTTGGCGCTTCGGAGCTTGCCGGTGTTGAAGTGCCTTTGTCGACGAAGTGGCGCGTGACGACTTCGGGAACGGTAAAACCCCTTTCGATTCGCGGGCATGCAGGTGGGTTTCCAGGCGCTCCTGGGGCATTCGGCTCTGGTGATCCCTGATGTGGAGGAAGATCTGTTGTAAACTTTGGCTTTCTTCCAGAAGTCGGAGGTCAATGCGATCTCGGCCACGCCGAGCCGCTGGCGGCAGCTGTTCATGACCTCGGGCCTCGACAAGCTTCCTCTTCGGCAGATCACCGTGGGAGGAGAAATCGTGGACCAGCCGCTGCTGGATGAACTACGTGCGCGATTTCCCGAGGCGGCGATCACTGAGGTCTACGCCCTGACGGAACAAGGTGTCTGTTTCTCCGTGAATGACGGGAGCGCGGGATTTCCAGTCTCCTATTTGGAGGAGGCGACGCCCCAAGGACGGCGGCTGCGGGTGAACGGAGAGGGAAGAAGGAGAGCTGGAAGTTTTCGATGAAGAGAGTCAGGCGTGGTTCCGGACGGGAGATTTGGAAGTGGAAAGGCCACGCTTTGCGAGCAGGAAGGGGCTTAGGGGATGGCGCCAGCCTTCTGGCGCTCAATTCCGTTAGGTGACTTCCGAAAGCGCTTGAGGGCAAGCGCGCTCCAGACCGCTTCACGAGCAGGAAGGGTTTTCAGGAGTGCGGCAGCCCTCTGCCGCTTTGGTAGGGTGAGCGGCGTTCCGAAAGCACGCAGTCATCATGAGACGAACCATCCTAGTCACCGGGGCCACTCGTGGTTTAGGGCGTGCGCTCGCGCTCGGCTTTCTCGATGCCGGTTACCGAGTGATCGGCACCGGGCGGGACCGGGAAGCGCCATCGGATTGGCCGGCAGACGAGGACTTGCACTACACTTCCTTGGATTTGGAAGAAGCGTCCTCGCTGCATGGGGTGGTCCGGCAGCTCGAGGCGCAACACGAGGGAATTCACGGATTGATCAACAATGCCGCCATCGGTGTCTGTCGGGGGTGTGCTCGCTACCATGCATCCATCCGAAATCGAGCGCTTGGTGTCGGTCAATCTTATGGGGACGATGTTATTCACGAAGGAGGTTGTGCGAGGAATGTTGCTGAGGGGAGAAGGTCGGGTCCATCGAATTCTCCACTCTACTTTCGAGCCCGGCCCTCCTTGTAGGACGGAGTCTCAACTCCGTTTTGGCGCACATGCAGACGCTTCCGCGACGCCGCATCCCGCCTCAGTCGACGCTGGGTTCCAGCCCTTTCTCTCGGCGTATTCCACCTACGGGCGGCACCGGACGGGGATGCCATCCCCGTCTACAGCACCTTCAAGACGTTGAGTTGGCCTTTCGGAGGTGAAGGCTCTCCACCTCTCCACCGCCCGACTCCGCGGCGATTTTCATTTGCGAAATCGGCTCTTGTGGGCGAAGCAGGTCTTAGCTATGAATTCTGGGGGTATTGTGGTAAAGTGAAGTTGGCTTTGGAATTGAGACGCCTTCTTTCTGAGCACACGCTGCTGAGGCGGGTGGGTACCTTTGTCTGGCATTTCTTCGGGATCGTAGTCACCTACGCTTTGGCGTTTGTCTTGCGCTCCGATTTCGATGCCTACCCGGCGGACGCGGCTTTCCTATCGACCTGGTATCTGGCGGTGTTCGTGTATCTGTCGATGGTCGTCGTCTTCCGCCTCTATGCGGGCTTGTGGACATACTTCAGCTACGACGATTGTCTGCGTTACTTGTGCGCTCTCGGGCTGGGTTCGATCATCTTGGCGGGCGTCATTTTCCTTCAGCGTGGCTTTTCGTTTGATGGGTATCCGCGTTCGGTGCCGATCATCCATTGCATGTTGTTGTTAATCTGGGAGATCGGGGGGCGTATGGCCATGCGTTTCGAGAGAGAAAGCTGGAGCGGGGGGCGAAGGAACGGCGCCGCCAGAAATGGCAAGAAGGCTCTGGTGATCGGGGCGCCGGATGAGGCGGATGCTATTCTACGAGCCCTGGGACGACGCAGTGATGACCTCGGGGAAATCGCTGGACTGGTGACCGGAGCGCGGATGGAGGGCACCATACGGGGAGTCAAGATTTTGGGTGACATGGACGTGCTGCCCACTCTGCTCAGACGCGTGGAGCCGGAAACCATTGTGATTCTGCCTCCCTACGAGAAGCCGCGACAGATCAAGGAAATCATCGATACCAGCGTGGAGGCGGGGCTCTTGTGCCAGTACCGAATCGTTCCCTCCGTGCGTGAAATCGCCGGCGGGCAGCTGTGCGTGTCGTCTCTGCGGGAGGTGCTCATCGAGGATCTCCTGGATCGCCCGGAGACGCGGTTTGATCTCGATTTGCTGACCAATTTTGTTTCCGGTCGGCAGGTCATGGTGACGGGCGCGGGCGGGAGCATCGGCTCGGAGCTTTGCCGGCAGATGCTTAAACTGAAGCCCAGGAAACTCGTGCTGTTTGAGCAATGTGAGTTCGCGCTGTTTGAGATCGATCGCGAGTTGAGGAATCGCTTTCCCGAGATGGAGATCGTGGCCGTGACGGGGAACATCTGCGATCAAGCGGATGTGCAGCAGGCCATCTCTTCCGTGGGCGGCATTGATGTCATCTACCACGCGGCGGCCTACAAGCATGTGCATTTGATGGAGCTGAACACGGCGGCGGCCATGCGGAACAATGTTTTCGGCACCGTGCGATTGGCGGAGGTCGCGGAACGCATGAACGTGAAGCATTTCATCATGATCTCCACCGACAAGGCGGTGAATCCCACCAGCATGATGGGCTGCAGCAAACGCTTGGCCGAGCGCGTGCTCCTCGAACGGCCGCTGGCCGGGACGCGCTACTTGGCGGTGCGTTTTGGCAATGTGTTGGGGAGCAGCGGCAGTGTGATTCCCATCTTTCAGCAACAGATTCGCGATGGTGGCCCGGTGACGGTGACGACCAAGGAGGCGCGTCGCTATTTCATGACCATTCCGGAGGCCGTTCAGTTGGTGATGATGTCGGGCGTGGTGGGCGAGGACCGGCACATCATGGTGCTGGAGATGGGTGAGCCGGTGAGGATTTGGGACCTGGCCAAGCGCATGATCGAGCTGTCGGGCCTCATGCCGGACAAGGACATCCCAATCGTCTTCACGGGTTTGCGTCCCGGAGAGAAAGAATACGAGGAGCTGCTGACCAACGACGAAGACGTGGTGCCGACCGACTACGAACAGATTGCAGTCTTCGCCAAGACACAGGATCAGGATGAGGGCGCCCTGGAGACGCTCGATCTCGAAGAACTCGATCTCTTGATTCGAGCCTATGACCGGGAAGCACTGCGAGATTTCTGTCGTCGGTCGATCCCCGAGCATTTGTTGGATGGGAATGGAGATGAGACGGAAGCGGGCAGGGCTAGCGAAGCGAAGAAGGCTTCGGAGAGTCGTGAGAAGGATCGTGATGATCGAGACGAGACGAGACGAGACGAGACGAGACGAGACGAGACGAGACGAGACGAGGTTTCCGGGACGGGATTCTCGGAAGCACGTGAGAAGCCGATGCCGATCGGTGAGTGAGGCGAATTTTGGGGCGGGAGCGAATGGGCGCGATTTGCATGATCAGTCACTCACGGCTCCGCTTGATGAAGAGGGTCTCTGGTAGGATAAAGGCGGCGGCGTTGATGGCTGAATGAGGGTCCTTCGTGGTCTGGTCATTTTGGCGGCGGTGGCCGTCGTTTTGGTGGCCTCTTGGGTTCCCGATTCGCGGATGGTCGAACTGGCCTGGATACTCCGCCGTGTCGCAGAGTGGGCTGACGAGAACGAGACGCTGCGAACCGGCGTCGCTTTTCTCTTTTTGACGGGGGTGCTGACCTTCGTTTCGGCAGGTGTGAGGCCGACAAGGCGGGCGGCTGGGTGAATTCATGGGGTGAGTGCTCTCTGCCTGGCCGAGGGAGGTCAGCATTGGATTCCGAACCGGACGCCCTCGTGTTTTGATCTCGCCTGGGGCGCACTGGGGATTGGGCTGTGGGGTTCCCCTTGGGAATCGGTCTGCTTGCCCTGGCTTCCTTGATCCTCCGTCATGTCGGGGATGCCTTCCGTGTCTCGAAATGAGCGGTCGTTGCCAAAGTCGTTGACCACTCCGTGGTCAGACGCCACTGAAGCGCCGAGAGTCCGCAGAGCTTCACGGCCTCCGTTTCAGAACGTCTGAGATTCCCAGGATCGGAGAAATCCACTACTTTCTCGACCCTGCTTTTCTCAACGTGCACTGATTCATTCGATCATGTTCTACCGCGTCCGTCATGCCCTGGCCTCTGCTCGTGAAGTCGTGTGGCTCATGCTCGTCAATTCGGGTCCCTACGTGTTGACGCTCCTGGGAATTGGCGCCTTGGCGTGGTTCATTTGGGGGCGTCAGGACACCGTGAACCCGGACGAAATCGCCGCGCAAACGGTGGGTTCGGAGGGGAACGCCTACGCGGAGGCCATGGCCTGGGTCGAAGCCGGCGCGCCGGCGAAGGCGCGCGCCGGCATGCAAGCCTTGGCACCGATTGGCGGCGGCGACGTGCGGGCTCACTGGTGGATGGCGCAGGATCTTTTGCAACAGGTCGGTGAAACCGAGGCACGAGGAGTGGCCAAAGTCCTGATGGATCAGGCACAGGCTCATCTTCGAGAAGTGGTCGCTCGTGATGAGGAAAACCTCGAGGCGCTCCCGCTCTTGGCGCGAGCTTACGTCTGGATGGCGAAATCCAGCGGGCTTTCACCGTGGTCGATGCCAATGCCTCTCGATTGCCGGCGCTCCATCTCCTCGCTGCCGATTTGGCGGGTGGCTTGGGGGACTTGCGAGGGCGCGAGAGGCACGCCATTGCGGCGGCGGCCCACTTTGAGAGGTTGAGTGAGGATTCGGAATCCGAATCGGCGGAAGTTAAAGAGGCCCTCTTGAATTGGGCCAAGGCGGAGATCATCTTGCGAAACTCTGAAGAGGCCCGGGGCATCCTGAAGGAGGGCCTGGATGGCGTGGGTCAAGAAGGGAATGCCGGGGAGTGGCGAACGCTTCTCTTGCAGACCTGGATGGGCCCGATTCGCCAGAAGCTGGCTGAGAGAGAAGTGGAAAACGCCATGGAATTGCTGGATTCGGCTGCGGATGAGGTGGGATCCAGTCGGGAGTTGATCGAGGCGGCAGCGAGCTTGGCTTCTCAGGCCAGCGAGCCGCTTCGCGTCGAGTTGAATGAGTTCTACGAAAGAATGCGTGACGTTGCCGAAAAAAACCTCGCGATGGAGGTGGCACTGGGTTCGATGGCCCTCGCCTTGGAACGAACCGAAGATGGTCTGGCACACATCGAACGTGCCATTGAATTGGATCCCGATCATGTCGTCGCGCTGAACAATCTGGGATATGGTTGTGTCTTTCTGGCAGACCCGCCTCAGTTGGATCGGGGGATCGAACTCTTGGATCGCGCGGTCGCCGCCGGACGGAAAGCCGGCAAAATCCCGCCGAATGTCATGGGGACCGGCTTGCTGATGCTGTTTGTATTCGCTGAATTGACCTCATCGCGAGAGCGCAGCCATCGCTACCTCTTGGCAGCGAGGCGAGCCATGGTGACTGACAAATTGGAAACCGCCGAGATCTTCTACAAGAAGGCCTTGTTAGAGTCGCCCGATGATCTGGAAGCTCTTCTGGAAGCGGCCGCAGTGGCGGATCGATTGGATGAGCAAACCCGAAGGGGCGTTTTGAAACGCTTGGTCGACGAGGATGCCTACCCGGGGGGGGATGCTTCTCCAGGCCGGGGTGGCGCTTGCGGAAGGGGCCGGGGCACCAGAATCGATTGAGCGGGCCACGGCCCTGCTGGACCATGCCCTTACGGAGGTGGATGAGAAGACGCGCGAGACGAGCGATTTTGTGACGAGGCTGGACGATCTCCGGCGCCAGTTGGCGGTCGCACTGCTCGCCTGGGGGCGGCTGGCGGAAGCCGCTTCGCACTGGGAACAGCTCGCCGAGCCGAGTTGGGACGATCGAGTCGATTTGGCCTTGGCCGATCTGCTTGATGGGAATCGGGAGGAGTCGGCGGCGATCGCTCGAGAGTTGCGAAAGAATCTGCCCGAGGAGGGTGACGCCGGGGCTTACTTGTGAAGCGCGGTGGCCCTGGCGCTCAAATGGCGAAGAACCCCTCGCCAGGCGGGCGCTCTATTTGGCACGGCGATTGATGAATGGCGAGTCGGAGCGTTTGGCGTGGGCCAATTCGGTCGTTCGTTGTTTTCAGGTGCTGCGATTGGCGACCGATCGATTGCCCTTGGAATTGCTTGAACAGGCCCTGGCAATCTCTCCGGTTTTGCCGGCGGTGGCGAGTGAGTGCCTGGCCTTGGCGGGGATGCGTCGTTTTTCGGGCGCGAATCCACCTGATGAGACGATTCTGTTTCGGAAGGTCGCCGAGGGAAGGATACCCGTGGTGGCGCATGTGTTGGCGGGGTTGAGGGCCTTGCGTGCGAACGATTTGGAGGGTGCGCAGCTGCACTTCGAGATTGGCCAGCGGTTTTTTCGAAGGATCCGGTGTGGCTGCTCACTCAATGCGCCCTTCAATGGGTGAGAGGCTGTGACGAGGACGAGAAAACTCTGGTCTTGCAGCTGGGGGAGACGGGCATGCGACTGGCCGGGGGTCGTCCGGGCGCCCGTCTGAGGCACGGAAATTTGCTGCTTCTGCTGGAGCGATGGGAAGAGGCGATCGAGGTCCTGGAGCCGCTGGAATCGGATCATCCCGACGCGGTGGCCAATATGCTAGAAATGGCGCGGCAGCGGAAGGCGGAAACCAGGGGAGAATAGAGGAGATTCAAGCCGAGAGGAACTCGGCGGAACGGGCCAGCCCGCCGCTCCGTAGGACGGAGTCCCAACTCCGTCTTGGCGCATCTGAAGCGTCTCCCGTGCCGCCGAGCTCCGCTCCCAGCGGGGAAGAACTCCGCCTTTCTTACCACCCGCCCCCGGAGCGCACGACCCTGGGATGCCACCCCCGGCGACCCCGCCTCCAAGGCGTCGATTTGCCTTTCCCTCGTGCGGCTCTTTCTCCTCAACCAGTATTTCCCGCCGGACCTGGCGCCGACCGGCCAAATGGCGCGTGATTTGGCCGATCATTTGCTGGGTCTTTTGTGGTCGTGGGGCATGCCGCGATGACGTGACCCTTCGCATTCGTGAGCTGAGTGAATGCCTGGTCGAGTGGATGGATCACGTTCCGAGTGAGCGATTGGCCCTGCACTTGGCCACGGCCAATGTCCATCTGGCGAGTTTGGACTCCAACTGGGCGGGATTGATGGTGCCCAGCAAGCTGCAAGCCGCCTTTGGGGCGGGAAGGCCGGTTCTGGGAGTACTGCCGCGGGACTCCTCGGTGGGGCAGTGGATCGGCGAGAGCGGCGGTGGCTGGGTGGTTGAGCCCGGGGATTCTGGCGGATTGACCCGAGCGGTCGAAGCGGCTCTGGATCCGGTCGAGCGACGCAGGCGTGGTCGGCGTGCGCGCGAGTACGGCAAGCAACATTTTGAGCGTCAAGGGAATGTCGTTCTCATCGAAAACGGTCTGCGAAAAGCGCTGAAAGGGTGAGCGTGGCAACCAAGATTGGGAATCGCTCAGGATCTGGTCCGTTTTCTTCACTTTTTTGCAGTCTGCGCTTGAAATCCCTCCCGCAGTGGGGCAAGCTGGATTCAGCTAAATCTATCGACTCAATTATGCACCGAATTATTTATACCCTAGTAGCGGTTTGTTTTCTCTCAGTGGCCACGGTTTCCATGGCGGAAGACAAGGCGGTCACCCCCATCCAGCAAACGGCAGCAGAGTTTTTCCAGAGTGATTCCGTTGAGTCCTTGACTCCTGAGAAGCAGATCCGCGAAGTTTTCCGCAAGCTGGTGAAGACTTACGGCGTCAAGAACCGTCTCGAGATTGCCAAGGCAGTTTCCGCGTTGGTGCCCGCCGATTTACACGGCTACGTGGCGAAGCGTGCGCTGGCTTACTCTCCGGTGAAAGCCAAGGAGCTTTTGGCTGCGCTTTCTCAGCAAGGTGCCTCCTCGGCTGGAAGTGCTCTGAGCACTTTGCCGGCTTCGAGCATCCACACGGCGGCCACCGCAAGTGCTGCGGGGATTTCCATTGGCGACCGCACTTTCAATCTTCCTCAAATAGAGGCTCGTCGCAGAATTGACTTTTGTTATGGCAAAGATGGTGTGTCATTGCATTCAGGGGATGGCCCGATCGTTGGCGGCGATCTGGACGGCAAGCACGTGTACGTGATCATCGGGGCTGTGAGCGACAACGGTTTCACCAAAGAGGGCATGGGTTATACAGTCACAGATGGTGACAGCAATCTGATTGGAGTGTATCTTGCAGCGGAGTCCATCGGTGGCACCCTTTGGAAATTCTCTATCAAGAACGTGGAGAATGGTAATATCAATCCCGGCTCGGGCAGTGATATGCTCACCATAGATCTGGGTCCAGACAAAGAAGCCTTGCTCCCTTAAAGGCAGCATCCGAGGCGGGGTCGGGAGCCTTGCGGCTCCCGATCTGCGATCGGTTCAGCATTGTGCCTCGGCGGTCGTCCGGTTTTCGGGTATTCCTCGGCGGCGCGCTCTTCATCTCTCGCCACCTCCGCTTCCCCGGGCCGCCCCACATTACACACGGGTCTCGCGGCCTTCCAAGTCTTTCTCTTTCCAGTGCTCGGCTCGCCTCTTGGCGGCCTCACGGTGTTTGCTCCTGCGTTGCGCAACGATGCCTTCCCGCTGCCCGGCCAGGCACTGGCTGGGTGTGACGTAGTCGATGGCCGAGTGCAGGCGTTCATCGTTGTAGTAGGCGATGATCTCCCCGATGATTCTCCTGCCGTCTTCCAAGTCGAGCGGTAGCTTTCGGCGAGCGTATTCTTTCAATGTCAGGTGGAATCGCTCCAGCTTCCCGTTGCTCTGCGGGTAGTAGGGCGAGGTCATCACGCGCGTGGCTTCGATATCGGTCACGAAGCGCCGGAAGTCGTCGCTGCGGAACTGGCCGCCCTGGTCGGAAATGATCCGGGGCTTGGCCTCGGGGTAAAGCTCCTTGGCTCGCTGGATCACCAATTCGGCGTCACGCTCTTCCATCTTCATCCGCAAGTCCCAGCCAGGATTTTCCGGGAATAGCCGTCGAGCACGGCCACGAAGTAGTAGAAGACCGATCTGATCTTGAAGTAGGAAAAATCCACGTGCCAGTGCTGGTGCGGGCAGGTGGGCTGCTTGAACCCCTTCCCCTTACGGCTCGGCTTGCGCTCCTGGACTTTTTCAGCAGATCGTACCGCTTTGAGGATGCGGTAGACCGTCGAGGGCGAGGCGTAGGCGACATCAGAATCGGTGAGCATCCACGTCAGGCGCTGGTAGCCGTGGCCAGGGTTTTCCCCGCAGTAGGTCACGATGGCCTGGACCTCCTCCGGAAGCAGCCAATGGCTCTTGGGAATGGGCTTGGCCGGTTTCTCCACGCGTTGCAGCAGCCGCTTTCGCCAGCGGAGGAACTTCGTGTAGGGCAGCGAGCACCACTCGGCGAGTTGCTTCGCGGAGATCCCGGTCTTGACCCGCCACTTTTCGATCATCTCGACGATCTGCCTCCGCTTGTCCTGGGAAACGTGGGTGTTCACGAGTTTTCTCCAGTCTTTTTTTTAATCTTGAGGTACTCGACCATCAGCTCGGCGATGACTTGGTCTTTTTCCCCGATCTTGGCCTCGAGTTTCTTCACCTTTTCCTCCGAGGCAGCAGGCTTCGGGCCGCAATTGCGGTCGAAAGCTTTCTCGGCGTTCTGGAAGAGCAGCGCCTGCCAGGAATAGAACTGGCTCGGGGTGATGTCATGTTCCTCGCATACCTCGGAGATCGGGCGGCCCTCCACAAGGTGGAGCTTGAGGATTATCGATTTTTCAGCGGGACGGAACCGCCGCCGGGTGTTCTGGGTCTTACTTTTCACGGTTTCGGTTGGCTGCGAGATCCAACCAGAATTCCCTTAAACTCGACACCCAAAACTCTCATTTCATCTGAAGCAGGACACGCTGACTCCGGCCAGATACATCTCGATGAGAGACTCTTCAACGCTGGCCTCCTTCCTGCGATAGCGTTCCAATGATCTGGCTCTCGAAGGGTAAACTCCTCAACTTGGGCACCTTGTGTAGAACGACAATTAGAATTCCCCGGTAACGGCAACCAAGATTCCCCACATTAGGGGGGCGGCGCTGGGGTGTCTGGGCGAGGTGCACGGCGATGATCAGCGCCGTGCAGTACCGGAAATTGATGAAAATCTACCGAGAGACCGACAACCTCAGTGAAAGCGCCCGCAAGGCGGGCATCGACCGAAAAACAGCCCGCAAGTGTATCCACGGAGGGCCGCCCCAAGGCCGTCGCGGCCCCCGGACATGGCGGACGCGAGAGGATCCCTTCGCGGGCGTCTGGAAAGAGATCGAGGGCCTACTCAAGCAGTGCTCGAACATCAAGGCGGTGCGCCTGCTTGCCGAACTGCAGCGACGCCATCCGGAGCGCTTCGAGGATGGTCTGCTGCGAACCCTCCAAAGAAGACTCAAGCAATGGCGACAGCAGCACGGCGAGACACCGGAACTCTACTTTCCACAAGAACATCGCCCTGGAGAACGGCTGCAGTTGGGTTGGTTTGAGGGGAAGTCCCTCGGGATCACCATCGCCGGAGAGCCTTTCGTGCATCTGCTCTGCCACACAGTGTTGCCGTTCTCGAACTGGGAGCGGGCCATACCGGCGCGCAGCGAATCGTTTCTCTCCCTGAAGCGAACCTTGCAGGCGACCTTGTTTCAGTTAGGCAAAGCGACTTCGATATGTCAGACGGATAACAGCTCGACGGCCACTCACCAATTCCGTCGAGGCAAGAGGCCGCGGGGCATTAACGAAGCCTATGCGTTGTTGTTAGCGCATTACGACATGGAGGCGGCGACAACCAACATTGGCTCACCCCATGAGAACGGTGACGTCGAAAGCGCGCACGGCCATTTGAGATCCTACCTCAATGACAGTCTCGATCTGCGCGGTCACCGCGACTTCGAGAGCGAGGAACATTATCAGGCCTTCCTGATTCGCAATTGCCAAGCACGCAATGGCAATCGCCGCGAAGCACTCGCCCTCGAACAGATGCACGCCTTGCCGAGTCATGCCCTGCCCGAGTACGAGGTGTCGGATTGCCGGGTGAGCAAGGATGGAGTGGTTCGCGTGGCCAAGATCGGCTATTCGGTGCCGGCGAGATGGGCGGGCGCATGGCTTCGAGCGCGTCTCTATGAGGATCGAATCGAGCTTCTGGACGGCCGATTGGTGGTGGAGATTCTCGAAAGGCGCTACGGAGACCGCGGCACCTACGTCAACTGGCGACACCTGCTGGAGGCCCTGCGAAGAAAGCCCGGCGCGTTTCGTCGCTACCGCGGGCAGTTCTTTCCCTCGCTGATCTGGAGGAAAGCCTATGACACTTTCCAATCGGCCTTCTCCGAGGGGAGAGCCGAATGCGATTATTTGGGTTTGTTAGCCTTTGCGCTGCCGGAGTCTCAGCAGAAACGCGTGGAAGAGGTCGTGGCGAGGTTGATGCAGCAAGGGGCCCTGACTCCAGTGAGTGGGACCAGATCTTCCACGATCCGATGACGGCGATGGCGGCAGTGGACCGATTGGTGCATCACAGTGTACTGCTCGAGTTCGGTGGCTTGAGTTACCGGGCGACGAAAGGAGAGAAAAGCGAAAAGGCGGCGCTGTGACGGGCGATGTCGCTGGCGCCGCAAATCAAAGGCACACGATTCCGCGAACCTCCCGCGAGGTGGCGCCCGAGAGTGCAAGCAGGGCTGGAAGCTGTCCTCGGCGCCCTTGCGGGTTCCTCGAAGAGACGACGGGTTCGGCTGGCGCTGGTATCGGGAGGGTTGGGGTGCACCCCCTTCCCCTTTCGCCCCCCTCACCGAGGCGCACCGGCAAGGAAGGAGCCCCGTGAAGGGGGCGTCCACCGTGGCACCGCCCACACCCCGGTGCGGGCGGTGCCACGGTGGACGGGCCCCGTAGATCGAGAACCGTTGGGCAGGTCAGCGCCACATTCCGTTAAAAATACAGTGCCCCACTAGGGTGGGGAATTATAGTTGTCACCAGATGGGGAGTTTTAATTGTCGTTGACCAGTTCCAGTCCCGCAGGACCGTCTGAAAGGGCTCGTTCTGAAATCGCGAGAGCCAGGCGGCGAGGCGCTTGCGGCGTTCCTCGGCATCTTTGAGGCCGGGATGAGCGGAGACGATGACGGCGCATTCCCATGGACTCGGGTCCTCAAGGAGCGCGTGGAGGGCCAGACGACCTCCCATGGAGTAGCCTAACAAGGAGGGATGGGGATCCCGCGCAGCCACTTCGGCCGCCCACCATCGCGCCCATTCGAACAAGTCACCGCACGCTGGCGACCGCCACAGATTCACCGCCTGACATTGGGGAAGGGCGAGTCCCTCCCAGTCGCGAAACGAGCCCAGCGCGCCGTGCAGACACCACCACATCGGATGCTCTCCCCCGTCTCGCTACCGGGGCGCCGCCCGGAAGATCTCGGCGAGATCCTGACGCTGTTCCGAGCTGATGGGCGCCGCCTCCAAGGTGGCTCGGGCAGTGTGCGGGTCGACCTCGCTCCATTGCTCGAAGACGTGGTGGAGCATATCCGTTTGATGATCCGGGTTGGTCACACTGAGCGCCCATTGGTAGGCGGAATCGGGATCCGCCGCGGCGACGTGGTCGACGAGCCGTTCGGCGGCGACGTCTCGCAGTTCCCCTTGCGGCAGGGTTCCGATCCACTCGGAAGCCGCCATGGGATTCTGCTCCACCCAGTGATCGGCCACGCGTTCGATCGCATGCCGCTGGGCATCACCGGTGGAAGGAAGCGACTCCGCCCAGGTCGCGGCGGCGGCAGGGTCCTGGCGGCTCCACTGGCCCGCGAGATGGCCGGTCAGATTCCGGTAGCTCTTCGGAGCTGCGGTCTCTCCCCATTGAGCGACCAGATCCGCAGCCGCCCACGGGCTTTGATCGGCCACGGTCTCGAGAATGCCGTGGAACGCACGCGTGGCATCCGGCCCCAAAGTCTGCGCCCAGGCGAGCGCCTTTCCGGCATCGTCGCGGGCCCAACGATGCGCGATCTCGGTCAGGGCATCACCCCGGTGTTCGGAAGGAGGCAAGGAAACGGCAAAGGCTGCGGCCGCCTCGGGATCGCTCTCGGCCCACTCGTGAGTGATCGCCGACAGAGCCTCCCGCTGGGAACGCGCGTCCAGGGTTTCCGTCCAGTCCAGCGAAGCTTCGAGATCCTGTTCGGCCCAGCGATGCGCGAGATCCCGGACCAACTCCCGTCGCTGGTGACCGGCCGGGACCTGATCGAGCCAGGCGGCGGCCTGGCCGGGGTCCCAATCGGCGATGGAATGGATGACACTGGCCAGGGCGTTTGCTCCGGGATGATCGGCATCGAGGGTGTGTGCCCAATCCAGGGCGGCGGAGGGATTCACGTGAGCCCAGCCGCGTGCGGCAGCTCTGAGGGCTTCGGGACCGGCGGCCGCGGCCATCTCCTGCAAGAGCGCCGAGCCGGGATCCATCTCTCCCCAACGTCGATAGAGGGGCTCGGTTTTGAGGTTCGGGGCGTTTTCGAGAAGGAAAGAGGCCAGGGGGCCCATGTCATCGAGCGAGGCGTGCTCGGACATGGCGAAGGCGGCTTCGCGGCGCTGCTGGTAATCTTGTAGCTTGGCGAAGGCCGACATCGCTCGGGTCGTTTGACCTCGTTGCGTCATCCCCGCGAAGGCGGTGTGGATCACATCCCGCTTGATCTGGACATTCTTCTCCTGGAGAACGCGATCGAGCGCCCGCTCCGGGTCCATGTGGGCAAAGCGAAGGTAGAGGACCCGCATGAGCCGCCGGCGTTGGGCCTCCGAAGCCGGCACCTTGTCGAGATTCTCTAACATGCCCGCGATATCGTCGACCGAACCCACCCGGAAGGCACGCTCCATCTCCTCTTCCGTGCGAAGCTTCACCAGTGCGGCCAGGTCGGGCGGATGTTCCTCTCTTTCCCGCTCGTCCTCAAGATGGCCTTCCCCATTTGCGCCGCCGCGCTCCCGCCCCATCGAGGCCGTCGGATCATCGGCGTCAGCCAGAACGCCGGACTGGTTAGACAAGATGGAAACGGGAGGAGCGCCGTGAGGGTCGGTCGAGCCCGCGCTGGGATTGGCGAGAAACCAGCGTTCGACGCACATCCCCGCCGCGAAGGCGGCGAGGGCGAGGATGGTGATGGCGGGTGTTTTCACGGTTGTTTCAAGCTTGGTCGTTCAAACGCGGGATTCGTAGATTTGCAGGACGAGTTCGGTGGCGAGGCGTCCGGACGCAGGCGGGATCATGGGGGGGCGCTGTTGCCGCACGGCCTCGACGAAGTCCCGCAGGATCGCCTCGTGGCCAGCCGTGTCGGTGACGGCGGCACTGTCAGAACCGCTGTGAACTTTGAATTCCGCATCGTCTCGCTTTGCTCGAGGCACGCCGTCGACATGCCATTCGGTGATCTCGTCGTTCTCCATGACAAAGCTGCCTTTGTCGCTGTGCACTTCGAGAACCGGAGAGAAACCGGGCTTGGTGGCCGTGGAAGCCGTCAGCGTGCCGATCATGCCGTTGTCATAGCGCATCAGGGCGACGCCGTGATCCTCGACTTCGATGTCGTGAACGAAGGTGTCTAGCATGCTAACGATCTTGTCAGGCATGCCAAAGAACCAGACAAAGGTGTCGACGTTGTGGGCGGCCTGCTGGATGAAGGGGCCGCCCCCATCGATGGCGTAGCCGCCGCGGTAATCGGCGGAATGGTAGTATTCCATGTCGCGATAGAACTTGACCCGCATGTCGGCGGCGAAGATGCGTCCGAGGGCGTCGTCGTCGAGGAGAGCTTTGACCGCGACGTTGTCCGGGCTCATGCGACGCTGATAGGTGACGGCCAGGGTGACGCCGGCGTCCTCGCAGGCCTGGGTCATGGCGTCCATGTGGACGCGTTTGATGTCGAGGACCTTTTCCGTGAGGACGTGCTTGCCAAGGGCGGCCGCCTCTTTGGCAAAAGTGTGATGAGTTCCGTTGGGAGTGCAGAGGATCACGCCGTCGTAGTTCCCCTGGAAAGCCGATAAGCTGGGAGCGATCTCAAGCCCCTCGGGCAGATAGTCCGGCCGCCGGCCACTGCGGGAGACGAGGCCGCTGAGCGCGGCCTCGTCGAGATTCGCAATGGCTTTCGCGTAGGTGCCGCCGATATTGCCGGATCCGACAATGACGAAGCGGAAGGGTGCTTGGTTTGTCACCGGATTTGTCGGAGTGGTTATTCGGCGAGACGGTAATAACCGGACGCTCTCCCGGTGCGGGTGGCGTCGGTATCCTGATGGGTGTCGCCGCCCACACTCGTGGCGATGACTTCCCAGGTGGCGAGGTCTTGGGAATACTCGACGTTCAGGCCGCCCGCCGGCACGCCCGAGAGATCGAATGTGATGCCGGTCTCCGTCAAGGACAGGCCCGCGATGGCGGCGTCACCGAGAGTGGGATTGGGATCGGGGTCATCCGTCTGGCCTAACTTCATGCCGGGATTGTCCGTCAACCAGGTGACTTCTTCCGTATTCAGCACTCGACCGTAGAACTGGACGTCATCGAGAAGGCCGTTGAAGCCGAAATTGCCGTTCACGGCGCCAATCTGCAGGGGCGCGACGACGTCGAGGATGGAAGAGGCGCCCTCCAGTGGGAATTCCGTCTGGGCGCCATCGACGTAGATCGTCACCGTGGGCGCCGCGGGATCGTAGGTGACCAGCACGTGCTGGGTCTGGTTGGGAACGAGGGCGCTGGCCTCGCCGCCCTCGATGTCCGGTACGCCGTCGCCAAACCAGTTCAGCCGGTTTTCCGCCGAGGCCAGGGCAAACGGCCGTCCATTGGCGTCCGGACCGTCGTTCTTGGAGACCAAGCCCGCCACGGGATCGAGAGCCGGGTCGGCTTGGAACCACAGGCTGAGGGTGAACCCGCCTTCGAAGATCGGGAAGTTCGGCACTTCCGCATAGGCCGCAGTCGCTCCATCGGGTGCGAAGCGCACCGAGTTGCCGCCGGCCAGGCCGGGTTGTCCCAGATCGAGGGTGGCGCCGTTGTCCAGGAACGTCCCGTGCAGGCCATTGCCCGAGGAGTCGTTCATGCGCGTGCCCTCCGTTTCGTCCAGCTTGTACCAGGCCACCAGTTTGTTCCGATCGGGAATGTTGGCGTTCAGATCGAGCCTCCGCATGGGGAGGTTCTCGTCGTTGCTGGTGAAGTCGAGGTAGGCGATGAAGCCTCCGTCCGTGTCTTGAGGATCGAAGGTCACGTCGAACTCATGAGTTTCTCCCGGGGCAATGGTCAGTGGGAGTGTCAGATCGATCGAATAATGGTCGCTTTCCGGTCCGGTGAGGAGGGCTTCGCTGATCACGAGGTCCTGAGTGTCTCCGGGGTTGGTCAGGCTCACCGTGCGGGTCTGCTCACCTGGTGTCTCGCCTAACTGACCGAAGGGAGAGCGTCGGCTGAAGCTCAGGCTGGGATCTCCCAGCACCACGGGGTCAAATGGCGTGCCATCGGGTTGGAGCGGCTTCTCGGGAAGGTTCGTGCCGATCGTCATCCATTGCAGGGTGCCGTCACAGCCGTCAGCGTTGGTCTCGTCCGTTCCCAGCGGGGAATTGATGAGATCGATGGTATCCCCGAACTCGACGTTGGCATAGACGGTTCGCTCTTCGCCCTCCCCATCGCTGACCTCGATGGTGTTGCTGTCGATGCGGACGCCGTTGACGTGAATGGCACCGGTGACCCCGTTGCCGCAGCCGATGTTCTCCTTCGCGGTGAGCCAGCGAATGGCCACGGCGGTGGGGATGTCGACATTGGCTTCCCAGCGGCGGACGGTCCAGTGAACCTCGCCGTTGTTATCGCCGTTCGGGTGCGTGTTGCTCGGTCCGGTGGAGGTCCAGGGAACGTCACCATCGGGAAAATCCCAAGTGGTCCCTGTCCACCAGTCTTGAGGGTAGGGAATGAAATCGGCCGTGGGATCGTAGTCCACTCTTTCCACGTCTCCCTCGGCGGTGAGATTGCGGTAGCCGTAAAACCAGCTGTTCTCGCCCTGCACGCCGTCACTGGACCAGTCGGCCTCGGAATCGGCGATGAGACCGACCTTGCAGTGGTCGTTCGGGTCGTTGGGATCGGACCCGCAGGCGAGTTCCTGGAAGTCGTCGCTGGCATCACCGTCTGTGTTCCGCTTGTTGGGATCGCTGGCGGGATCGCCGGTGACTTCTTGGAAATCCGAGAGTCCATCGCGGTCGCTATCGACGTTTCGCGGGTCGGATCCGGTATCGTCGGCACTGACAAAGATCCCGGTGTCGGTCTCCACACCATCGGTCAGGCCGTCGCCATCGGAGTCTGGCTCGGTGGGGTCCGTGTTGCGTTCCAGTTCCTGGTCGTCGGTGGAGCCGTCGCCGTCAAAATCGGCGCCACCGGAAAGCTGGGTGAGGTCATCGGAAAAGTAACTGAACTCCCACACGTCGGCCAGTTGATCGCCGTCACTGTCGCCCGCTCCGGGCGGAACGTATACGGTGCTGCCGTCCGGCTGGAGGGCCGGTGTGGGGATGCCTCGACTGATCTTGAGACTGAACAGCGAGCCGTCACAGCCGTCGTTGTTGATTTTGTCTTCGCCTTCTGGAGTGAGGGCGAGGTCGATCAGGTCGTTCGGGAAAACCGTGGCGTAGAAAGTGCGGGTCACGCCATCGCCGTCGCTTCTGGCGATCGTGGCCGTGTCCACCTGTTCACCATTGATGTGAAGCGAGCCGGTCACGCCGTTTCCGCAGTCGACGTTCTGCTTCCGCATCGACCAGATGAGCGCGAAGGGGGTCGGCTCCTCGACCTGAGGCGCCCAACGCCGGACGGTCCAGTGAATGGCCCCGTTGTTGTCGCCGTTTGGGTGGGTGCTCTCCGCTGCCACGGTCGTCCAAGGGACATTGCCGTCGCCCCAGTCCCAGGCGGCACCGTTCCAAACCCAGCCCTCGTCCTCGGAGAAAGGAATGAAGTCACCGGGTTCGTAGTCCACCTCCCCACTGTCGAGGGAGAGATCGCGATAGCCGCTCGACCAGCCCTCGGGATCGTGCTCGCCGTCGATGTCCCAGTCCTCGATGGAATCCGCCACGATCCCGGGATTGATGGCGGCGTTGCGGGGATCGGTTTCGGCGGCAATCTCCTCGCCGTCCGAGAACCCGTCCGAGTCGCTGTCAGGGTTCGTGGGATCCAGCCCGCTCTGGAATTCCTCGGCATCTTGCACGCCGTCGCCGTCGTGATCGCCGTCGGCGGAGAGCGCGTCGAGGTCGCCCGGGAAAAGGGAGAGCTCATAGCCGTCGGGGATGCCGTCGCCGTCGTCGTCGGCCGCATTCACGGGGGCGAAGGGCGTTCCGTCCGGCTGGACGGGATTCCCCGGAATCTCGTCGTCCAGCGTGATCCAGAACGACGAACCGTCCGATCCGTCAATGGGATTGCCGTCCTCGCCCTCGGGAAGAAGCGCGAAATCGATGAAATCACCGGGCTTTGCATTGACGTAGACCGTGCGGTCGAACCCGACGTCGTCGGTTCCCGCGACCGAGGCGAAATCGATGCGCTCTCCGTTCAAATGCAGCGAGCCGCTGGTGCCGTTCCCACCATTGGCATTGTCCTTGTGGAGATGCCACGTGAGCGCCAGGGGAGCTTCGTTGGGGAGGTTGACCTCCCATCGGCGAATGACCCAGTGCTCCTCATTATGGTTGGTGCCGTTCGGGTGGCCGCTGCTGGCGCCGACTTCCGTCCAGGGCACGTTCCCATCGCCCCAGTCCCATTTCGTCCCGTCCCAGACCCAGCCATCGGCTTCGTCAAAGAGGATGAAATCGTCCTGGGCATCGTAGTTTTCCCGGTCGTCGCCAGCGTCGACGAGACGGTAGCCGTAAGACCATCCGTTGGTGCCTTGTTCGCCAGCCGAGTCGAAATCGTCCTGGGAATCGGCGACGGTGGCCGCGTGGAGGGGGAGGCCCGCCAAGCCGGCGAGGGAGAGGAGCAGAGTGAGGAGAGGTTTGATCATGGGAGTGGGGTCAGGAGAGTTTGGGGTGCTTGAGGAGCTGCCTCAACTATTCATTAAAGAGAGAAGAGGGCCTGCTGTAAAGCGAAGGGAAGGGGCGGATGGTGACGACGGCGATGGAACGCCTGGCGGCTGACCTTCTGCTTCCGGTTCGGCGGGACGAGCCTCGCGAGTGACATGGGAGAGGAGGAAGGCAGGTCGCGCCGCCGCGAAGGATTCTCAAGCGGGCGAACGAGAACTGAGAATCGGGTGCTTCAGCGATCTCTAAAGTATTTTTTTATAATAATTATATTTATTGGATTGATTGAGCGATTGTTTCGAGTAGGTTGACTTGGATTTCATTGAATCTTGGGACTTTGGGGGGGCGATTGTCTGGCAACGAGGTGTTGGTGGACAGGAGTGGAATCGCCCCCCCGTCCTAAACTTCCTTGCCAAGTTTCGCGGAACGGACTAGCTCCCATGGCGCGATGGCGAAAACCAAGTCCCAGAAGCGGCTGAAGCGGAAGCCCGTGACGTCCCCCTACTGCAAGCCGGCGGGATCGAAGATTCATCAGCAGGGATTGTTCGCCACAAAGAGGATTCCGGCCGACGAAGAGATCATTCCTTACGTGGGTGAGAAGATCAGCAAGAAAGAGGGAGATCGGCGTGCGATTGATTTGGCGGAGGAGCGCGAGGGAACGGAAGATGCCTCCGTTTACATGTTCATTCTCGATGACGACTATGACATTGATGGCAATGTTCCCCACAACACGGCGCGGCTGATCAATCATAGCTGCGAGCCGAACTGCGAGGCCCAGATCATTGAGGACGAAATTTGGATTGTCGCCCTGCGCGAGATTCCGAAGGGCGAGGAACTCACCTTCGACTATGGTTTCGACCTCGAGCATTACGAGGAGCATCCCTGCCGATGCGGTCGGCCTTCCTGTGTGGGATACATCGTGGCGCGCGAATACTGGCCGAAGTTGAACAAGCTGCTGGCCGCCAAGAAGAAAAAGTCCGGGCGGCGAGTCGTCGCGTCGCCCAAGAAGACGCCTTCCAAGAGTCGACGCAAGGCCAAGAAGTCCATCAAGAAGTCCGCGGGGACGGGCGGACCCGCTCGTCGACGTGGAACGGTCGCTGGGAAATCTCCGTCGAAGAGCAAACGCATCTCCAAGAAGGCGCTGGCGAAGACTGCCAAGTCGGCGAAATCGGTGAAGACTGCCAAACCCCGAAAGACCGCTGCGGGAGGCGCTCGGCCGAAGCCGCTGAAGAAAAAACGGGCGCGGTCGAACGCGGCCAAGAAGCTCGGCTCCGCCGGACGTAAGAAAGCCGCCAAGGCCGGAGCCAAGGGCAAGCGTTAGTCTTGCCGCTTGAGGACGCCAGGTGGATCGGCCGATGCGCGGGCGATGGAGGACGCAATGTCAGCATCGGCCGCTCGTCGAGTCGATTCACGCTCGTCCGGTCATTCGATGACCACCACGTCACCCACTTGCATGGTGGCGAAGAATTCCTTGGCCTTGGACCAGGGCATGCGGATACAGCCGCGAGAAGCCGGATAGCTTGGCACGCTCGAGGAGTAGTGAAAGCCAAAGTCTCCGCAGCTCAGACGCATGAAGAAGGGCATCGAGGAACCGTAAATCGACGAGTTGTGATAGCGGTGCTTGTCCGTGATGACGTAAGTCCCCTTGCGGGTCCGGTATCCGCGTTTCCCAGTCGAGATGCGGGAAGTATTCGCCGCTTCGCCATTTTGATAGATAACGGCCTCTTGGTCGCTGAGAGAGACGATGATCTTGCGGGTCTCGTCACGTGGCTCGCGACCCAGAATCATCTGCATGATGGGAATGTTGTGACGCTCCGCGGCGAGGGAGACCGGATAGCGCTTGTAGCGTGATGTGTAGACATTGGTCGAGGCCCCATGGGCGAGGAGATGACGTGCCGATTCCTCTTCCTCCATCAGGGCGGCCAGCATGAGCGGTGTGAGCTGGCGGTCCTTTTGCAGATAAAAAGCGGTCTTCCCACCGGTATTGAAGTCTGACAGGAACTCCCAGTCGGGCGGCTGCTCCAGACGAAAGTTAGGGTCCGCTCCAAGTTCCAGGAGGCGTTCCACGACATCGGGTTTCCGCGCGGCCAGGGCCGTCGCCAGAAGACGCTGGCCGTGAGAGCCGAACTGGTCGGGGTCCGTTCCGTATTCCACTAGCAGTTGCATGCACTCGGCATTCCCGCTGGCCAAGGCCGCTTCCAGAAGCCCTTCCTGATCGATCCAGCGGTGATCACACTGCTGAAAATGGGCGGCCAGAATCTGAGCCGACCATCCTTGACCACACTCGATGGCACGGCGCAACGCGCCTTCCGTCTCGGCTCCGGAGCGCGCCAGTTCGAGCACGCCGCCGAGGGCGGATTCGCCCATGGCGTGATGGAGCAGGGGCACGGCCGTCACCGGGTGGAGAGCGTTGGGATCGGCGCCATGGTCCAGCAAGGCGCGGAGGGTGACCGGATCCCGCTGATCGATCGCCGTGACCAGGTAGTCGATGAAGGCCTCCCGGGACGCCTTGGCACCTGCCCCGAGTAGCAGGGCGACGGCGTCGGAGTGGGCGTGTTTCACCGCGAGGCCGAGGGGAGTTTCGTCTTGTTGACAGGCCACGTTGGGATCGGGCCGCTGATAACTGGAGAACAGCGCCCTCGACACCAGCAGATCATCCTGGCTCACCGCGTGGTGCAAGGGCGTCCTGCCGAGCCGATCTCTCACATTGATGTTGAGGCGGGGATGGGAAAGCAAGAGCCGGAGGAGCCTGCCGTTGCGTTCGCGGATGGCCTCGAAAAGCGGGTGGGTCTCGGACCCTCCAGCCGTCCGGATCATGACGTTGGGATGGTCCACCCGGGGGAGGAGTTTTTCGACGATGTCGTACTGCCGCAGCATGATGGCGTGGGCCAGCGGCGTCAGCCCCGCTTCGTCGGGACGGTTCACGTCCACCCTGGCCCGGGTGGCGAGAAAGTCGGTCATGGAGAGGTCTCTCAACTTGATCGAGGCGATCAGCGGAGTGGTCCTCTCCTCGCATTGCTGATCGAGCGGCACGCGTGCGGTGTGGAGAAGCCGCAGAGCGGTGAGGTCCTTCCGATGGACCGCGCGGTGGACGCTGGCGGGGACGATTTGGATGCCCGCATCCCGCAATTCCCTCACGGCCTGGAAACGCGGAAGGCGGTCCCAGGAGATCACGGCGGCCAGAGGCACTAGCAGAACCGCGATCCAGAGGATGTATCGCGTGGCTTTGGGAACGGTCTGTGACGGCGCAGTCACCAGCATCAATCGGGGGTCAACGTGAGGGCGTTTCAGTGCTCTGTTATACCGAGAGACCGGGAAAACTCAAGGGATGGGCGGATTGATCCCCATTTCTGCGAGTGCCGCCCCTGATTGTCAATCAATCCAAGGAAACGCACGGCGCGAGCTTGCGCCGATCTCGGGGATGGGGCATCTTGCCCCTTGGCCGACGAGGGTACGCTGGCGGCTTCTTGGCGTTTCATTTCCAATTCATGACTCCCGACAACGAGACCGATCCCTTCGAGAATTTGAACGATCCCTCCGATCCCAAACGCGCCGTCCGGGTCGGGGTGAGACCGCGCGAAGCGCCCGAACCGGTGATCCGGGAGCTGGGCGATCCCTCGGGCGAGGGTGGGACCGATGCCGAAGAACCGTCGGAGTTTCCCGAGCGGGAGGATGGGGTGATCATGAATTTGAGTGCCCGGCCGGGAGGGCGTCTCGTGAAGTTCAAGCGGTCGGAGGTCGAAGACGAGAGACCGCGACGGTCGCGGGACCAGCCGCCCAAGCCTTCCCGGAGGGAGGAGCGCAAGGCGAAGAAGGCGGAGCGCAAGGCGAAGAAAGCCGAGGAGAAGGCTCGCGCCAAGGCGGAAACGGGTGAGGCAACGGGTGTGGTGAGAGGGCCCTTGCCTCCGCAGGAGGGGACACAAGGGGTCTTGGCGGCGAAGGGCGAGGAGGAAGGGGTCTTCGGGCTGGACGACCTCGACATGGAAAATCCTCTCCCCGAGGGCGCCTATTCGCCGGAGAGGGACCACGCGGATCTGGTGATGGATCGCAAGCGCCGGCGGCTCGAGGCGGCGGCGCGCTTGGAGCAGAGGGAGAAGGAACAACTGGCGAGCTGGGAACTGGAGAGGGATCCCGAGACCGAGGCCGCCGAGCGAAAGCGTTTCAGTTTACCGGTTTACATGTTCCAGGCGATTTTCGTGCTGCTGGCCGGGATCCTGATTGTCATGGGCGTGCGGACCGCCCTTCAGAGTGCTCAGGACGCCGAGATGAGCGAAGCGCCCTCGGCGGTGCACGCGCCCACCATGGAGGATCTGGGGCTGGTGGAGGCCGAGCAGGTCCTGCACGACTATTTAAAGGCGGACGGCTGGGAGGCCAAACTGGCCTTTGTGCGGAATCCGGAGGTTGCCCGCCCGCGCATGGAGCGTTTTTATGGGGACTTCACGGGGGAGGATCGGGCCGTAGAAGACTTCGAAGTGATCGGAAGCCAGTACAAGGACGAGCCGGTCCCGGGCGGGGTCGGATTTTTGTTTTATTGCGATATAAAAGGAGGCAATCGATTGGAAATTCCCGTGGTAAAGATCGAATCCGAGGCCCCGTTCTTCGTGGTCGACTGGGAGTCGACGGTCGATTACGCCGATGTTCGCTGGGACGCCTTCCTGGCGAAGCGGGAACCGGGGAGCCGCGGCATCTTTCGGCTCTACGTGGCGGAAGACGACTATTACCATTATGATTTCATCGATCAGAAGCGCTTGGCTTCCTTGAAACTTTACGATCGGGAGGCGAGTCGGGTGGCCTACGGCTATGTGGGCAAGGCGACCGATATCTGGTCGGAGATCCGGAAGGTGCTGGGCATTTGGCATGGCCGGATGACTCGGGAAGACCTCCGGCGGCCGGAGTATTCGGTCGAGGACAAGCCGGAGGATCGTTTGTCGGAACGCGAGAAAGTGATTCGGAGTGTTTTGGAGGAGGAGCGTCGGCGCGGGCGTCGGAATTTGGTCCTGAATTCGTCCCTTCACTGGGTCGAGCGTGAGGAGAAGGTGGCGCCGATGACTTTGGAGGTGGAATTCCCCGAAGAAGTGAGCGACTCGGCGCTTCCTCAGCTGCGGATCAGCCGCTTCGTTTCGACGAACTGGGTGGTGGTGGAATCCGAGAGAGGCGAGCCTGTGGATCCGGGCGGAAGCCTTCCCTGAAAAACGGCATTTTACTGGAAAATTGTCATTGACGGATGCCCCAGAACTTGGCAGGATGAGGTAAGATTTTTAGGTCATATGAAATATAGCTTCACCCTCATTCTAGCAGGCCTGGCACTCTCGAGTCTCTCGAGTTTTGGCGCAGTCATTGATTTGGCCAATCTTGGCGGATCGTTTCCTTCCTACGTGGACAACAACGGGATTCCCGGTCTGAAGATCGACTATGTCGTGGGAGACAGTGTTGGCACCACGGAGAACCGTGGTTGGTCTGCAGACACGGGGGGGATGTCATTGGTTGGCGCTCATTTGGCCGTCGGTCCTGGCGACACGGTGACTTTTGATTTTTCCGCCGTGGCGGGAAGCCCGACGGTCACGGTGGCTTTCATCGATCTCGACAACAACGCCATCGGCGGTGACGAGGGACTGACCCTGACGGACGCGGGTGGTTCCCAGCGAGTGGAAGGGTCTCCGAACCAAATTGACAACTCACGGGCCTTTCAGGCTTCCAACATCATCAATGTCCAGAACCTGACTCCGGATGGATCCGGCAAGATCGTGGTCAAGGCGGACGGGGCGATTGATCAAGGTGCGCTTGGGAACGGGTTTTTTGCCGTGCAAGTGAGCACCGATGGTGTCGTGATTCCCGAGCCCTCGGCCGCTTTTCTCGGTTTGGCGGGACTTGGCTTGCTGGCGCTCCGCCGCCGTCGCCACGCGTAAGCGACCTGTCGAACAGACTGCGCGGTTGTTTGGTTGATCCTGACGACCTTTACCTTTTTTCAGAACGGCTAGCCTCACCAGGCTAGCCGTTTTTCTTTCTTTCTCGTCCTGACGCCTCCCTTGGCCGCCGTCACCGGACAGGCAGGCGAGCCGATATCGGGTTGGATCGAGAGGGAAACTGGTGCTGGATTGCGGTCAACTGGCTGGATTCGCGTTCCCGTTTCAAGTGGGCGCATCTCTCACTTGGCGGATGGGGATTCGCGGGTAGGCTCTCCGCCCAGTTCGCGAATCGACACGCTGTCCGCGGTATTGCCTTTTTTCCTGCTCTTTCTCCATGGCCCGAATCAACGATCATTATCTCAAGCTCAAGGCCGGCTATCTCTTTCCCGAGATCGGCCGGCGTGTGAACGCCTTCTCCGAATCTCACCCGGAGGTTGCGGGCGAACTCATCCGTTGCGGGATCGGTGATGTCACCGAACCGCTCCCCTTGGCGGCTCGGGAAGCCATGCATCGGGCCATCGATGAGTTGGGTGATTCTTCGACCTTCCGTGGTTACGGCCCCGAGCAGGGCTACCCTTTTCTCCGGGAAGCGATTGCGGAACAGGCTTATCGGGCCCGTGGCATCGAAGTGGCACCGGACGAGATCTTCGTCTCGGACGGATCGAAATGCGATACCGGCAATTTTCTCGACATCCTCGGGCCGGGGAATCGGACGGCGATCACCGACCCGGTCTACCCGGTTTACGTCGATACCAATGTCATGGCCGGGAATACCGGCGAAACAAACGCGCAGGGTGCGTATGAGGGGCTTGTCTACTTGCCTTGCACGGCGGAGAACGCTTTCGTCCCGGCCATTCCGGAGGAGGACGTCGACGTCATTTACCTTTGTTATCCGAACAATCCGACCGGCGCGACGGCTTCACGGGAGCAGTTGGCCGCCTGGGTGGATTACGCGAAATCTCGAAAGGCAATCATTCTGTATGACGCGGCCTATGAGGCGTTTATCCAGGACTCGGAGGTGCCGCATTCCATCTACGAGATTCCGGGGGCCGATACCTGTGCCGTCGAGTTTCGGAGCTTCTCCAAGCACGGCGGATTCACGGGGGTTCGCTGCGCCTACACGGTGGTGCCCAAGGCCTTGGTGGGAACGACGGCGTCCGGCGCCGAGCAGGCGCTTCATCCTCTCTGGAATCGGCGGATGTGCACCAAGTTCAACAGTGTGAGTTACCTCGTGCAGCGCGGCGCGGAGGCCTTGTTCAGCGACGAAGGCAAGGCCCAGGTCGGCGAACTGATCGCCCATTACATGGGGAACGCCGCCCTGCTCACGAAGGCTTGTGAAGAGATCGGCTTGGACGTGTTCGGCGGTGAGAACGCCCCCTACATCTGGGTAAGATGTCCCGAGGGGATCGACAGCTGGGGGATGTTTGACAAGATGTTGAACGAGGCCCGGGTGGTGATCACGCCGGGCTCTGGTTTCGGGGCCGCGGGTGAGGGTTACTTCCGCATTTCGGCTTTCAACAGCCGGAAGAATGTCGAGGAAGTCTGCCGCAGAATGAAGGCCATGGGACTCTGAAGCGGGCCTCTCGCGGATTCGTCACCCTCCCTGGCCCCTGGTGAGCTCCGGCTGTTGCAAATCGAGAGGGAAGGCTCATTCCCGGGCCCAGCCGCGTGAAGCCTGCACGGCTTTTTCCCAGCCCCGCACCAGCTTTTCGCGAGTCTCCGCGTCCATCGCGGGCTCGAAACGTTTGGCTTCGCGCCAGTTGTCGGCGATCTCATCTTGATGAGACCAGTAGCCCACCGCAAGCCCTGCCAGGTAGGCGGCTCCCAGGGCGGTGGTTTCCGAGACGGTCGAGCGCACGACGGGGACCCCTAGCAGATCCGCTTGGAACTGCATCAGAAGGTCGTTCATCGAGGCGCCTCCGTCGACGCGCAGTTCGGTGAGTTGGATGCCTGAGTCCGCTTCCATCGCCGTGAGAACGTCGCGCGTTTGGTAGGCGATGCTCTCCAGTGCGGCGCGGGCGATGTGGGCCTTGTTTGAGCCGCGGGTCATCCCTACCAGCGTTCCTCGCGCATAGGGATCCCAGTGGGGAGCACCGAGACCCGCGAAGGCCGGGACCAGGTAGACGCCGCCATTGTCCGGCACCTGGGAGGCCAGGGTTTCGATCTCGGGCGCCGACTCGACGAAGCCCAGCTGATCGCGGAGCCACTGGACGGCGGCGCCCGCGACAAAGACCGCTCCTTCGAGGGCATACTCGGTGCGATCATTGAGGGTCCAGGCGATGGTGGTGAGCAGCTGATTGTTCGAGCGCACCGGTTCCTGTCCCGTGTGCATCAACATGAAGCAGCCCGTTCCGTAGGTGTTCTTGGCCTGCCCGGGACGATGACAGGCTTGCCCGAAGAGCGCGGCTTGCTGGTCGCCCCCGATGCCGGCCACGGGAATCGCCTCGCCGAGCCAATGGGCCTCGGTCTCCCCGTAGAGGGCGCTGCTGGGCTGGACTTCGGGGAGAAGGGCTTCAGGGACCTGAAAAAGATCGAGCAGGTGAGGATCCCAGGCCTTTTGATGAATGTTGTAGAGCATGGTGCGGCTCGCGTTGCTGGCGTCGGTGATATGGAGGCGTTTTCCGGTCAGCTGGTAGATGAGCCACGTATCGATGGTGCCGAAACACAGTTCCCCGGCCTCGGCTCGTTTCCGGGCGCCTGGAACCTCGTCGAGGAGCCAGCGGAGCTTGGAGGCGGAGAAATAGGCGTCGATCACCAAGCCCGTCCGGGCCTGGATGTCAGCGGAGTGCCCCTGGGCTTTCAAGTCCTCGCAAAACCCGGCCGTGCGGCGGTCTTGCCAAACGATGGCGCGGTGGATGGGTTCGCCCGTTTGACGATCCCAGAGGACCACCGTTTCGCGTTGATTGGTGATGCCGATGGCGGCGATGTCGCTCGGCACCGTGCCGGTGTCTGCGAGGACTTGCCGGGCCGTTCTCAGCTGCGTTTCCCAGATCTCCGTGGCGTCGTGCTCCACCAGACCGGGTTCGGGGAAGTGCTGGGTGAATTCCGATTGGGCCGTTCCGTGGAGCTGGCCGCCGTGATCGAAGAGGATGGACCGGGAACTGGTGGTCCCTTGGTCGAGAGAGAGGATGAAAGCCATGGAAGAGGTGCTAGCACGGAAAAGGGGGGCCCTCCCAGGAGAATTGAACGGCGGCGGTCGCGCGTGTGCGGGAGCGTGGCCCATCGGTCTGGTGGGCCGCGGCGGGGCTTCCCCCTGCTCGGATTTCACTTCCGTTCTCTTCAGATTCCGCTACCTTGCCGGTCGAACTCCCACCACTTCACCCACCCAGCGATCATGTTCAGAATCCCAGGCGAACCCGGCAAAGACATGTGTGACGGCCATCTAGGGCCATCCCGACGAGACGTCCTTCGCGTGGGAGGCGCCAGCATGCTTGGTCTCTCGCTCGGATCCATGCTGAAACTCCAGGCCCAGGCGGCTTCCGGAGAGATTCTTCACGGGGGAGGGCCCGGCTGGGGCAAGGCCAAAAGCGTGATTTTGGTGTATCTGCAAGGCGGTCCCAGTCATCTCGATCTCTGGGACCCGAAGGAAAACGTGCCGGACAATGTGAGGAGCGAGTTTCAATCGATCCCGACGAAAATCCCCGGCATTCATTTCACCGAACTGTTACCCAAGCTGGCCAAGGTCAACGACCGGATGACGATGATCCGTTCGATGAGTTACACGCCCAACGGGCTGTTCAACCACACGGCGGCGATCTACCAGATGATGACGGGCTACACCACGGACAAGGTGAGTCCTTCCGGCCAATTGGAGCCGCCCAGTCCCAAGGACTTCCCCAATTTTGGTTCGAATATTGTCAGGCTCAAACCCTCGGATGAGCCGATGCTTCCCTTTGTCATGCTGCCTCGGCCTTTGCAGGAGAGCAACGTGGTGGGCAAGGGGGGAACGGCCGGGTTCCTGGGGAAGGCCTACGATCCCTACACGCTCTATCCGGATGGCGATGACATGGACATGGAGAAGATGCGCCGGATCAAGATCGACGACTTGCAGCTTCGCCCTGACGTTTTTTCCGTGCGCCTGCGTCGTCGGGCTTCTCTGCGGGCGGCGATCAACAAGCAGATGCCGGTCATCGATCGGGCGGTCAAGGACTACAACCTCGATGACTATTACGATCGCGCCCTCAATCTCATCGTCTCCGGCCGGGCTCGCGAAGCCTTCAGCTTGCAGCAGGAGCCCGATGCCTTGCGCGAACGCTATGGCAACCACACTTTCGGGGAGAGCTGTCTCCTGGCCCGCCGGCTGGTGGAAGCCGGGACGCGGGTGGTCGAGGTGGTCTGGCCGAAGGTGGCCAACTCGGACAATCATTCCTGGGACGTCCACGTCGACCTTCCGAAACGCATGAAGAACCAGTCGGCTCCCATGCTCGACGCCGGTCTTTCCACCCTGATTGAGGATCTCGACGAGCGGGGCATGCTTGAGGAGACCTTGGTCGTGGCGGTGGGTGAGTTTGGCAGGAGCCCGGAAAAGGGGGTTTCGACCAGTGGCAATGGCAACAGCGCCAATGGCCGGGATCACTGGCCCTATTGTTACACGGCGTGCATTGCTGGTGCGGGCGTCAAGCGTGGTTACGTGCACGGGCAGTCCGACAAGACGGGTTCGGCTCCCCTGGAAGATCCGGTGCATCCCGGCGAACTCCTTGCCTCCATCTACCACGCCTTCGGGATCCATCCCGAATCGATCGTCATGAATCACCTCAACCAGCCGCGCGAGCTGGTGAAAGCGAAGGCGGTGACCAGCTTGTTCGCCTAGTATCGTCGAGAGAGCGGTTGGGCCGGGCTGAGCAGTAAAGTAGAGCGGCGTCTCAACTCCGCTGGGGCTCAGTATCATGCCGTCTTGGCAGCCTCCATGGGCGCGCCGAAATGGATAAGAGATCCATCCCACGGACGCGGGCAGGGCGATCCGAGTTTCGCTTTTTTCGTCGGCACGCGAAAGACGAGGAGCTTGGCAAGCGCCGAAGGTGAGGTCTAGGTTGAGGCCGATGGCGAGCGCTCACTCGATTCCCGTTCTTGGCTCGGCTTCCCCGCACCATGGTGGTTGGGGGCGATGGCCGTCCATGTTGCTTGGGCTGGTCCTGGCATGGAATGGCGCGAGCGCGGAAACCTTGCCATTGCCCGGGTCGGATGCCACCTGGCAAAGCGAGACGTTTAGTGAAGAGGTTTCCCGTTCGCTCGGGGATTTCGGAGATCTTCTGAAATCGGGAAAGCCCGGTTGGGTCGCCTCGGCCCCGCTTCTGGGAAAGACCATGGCGGTGCTTGGTTTTGGATCACCGATGGAGACGATCCGTGACGAGGCCGGCTTTCGTGTGAGACGCATGGCCTCCGGCGTCGAACCGGGCCTGGTGGAGGATCCCTGGGAAAGGCTTCTGAGACCGTTTCGAGGCCCGTTGGATCGAGTGAAATTCAAGGTGATCGGCGTCGACTTGAGCGATTCTGAAAGACCCGTGACGCGGCAGCTGGTCACCTTGGCGGGACCCGCCGAAGAAGGGTATCTCGAACAGAACGCGACCTGGCGTCTCGAGTGGTCTTGGGATGGCGAGCAGCCTCCCGTGATCGAGCGTTTGATCGTGGAGAGTCTCGAGGATGTTCTGGCCGCGTCTGACCCGGGGCAGCGTGCCTTTCGAGAGGCTACCGAGGCCGTCGTTGGCGGCACTGTGGCCTACCAACAGCAACTCCGCCACGGCAACACTCACTGGCGTCAGCGCATTGAGCTCTTCAATCGCTTCTTCAAGTTCGGCCACCAAGGCCTGGCGGTTGGCGATGTGAACGGAGATGGGCTGGACGACGTGTATGTTTGCCAGAATGGAGGTCTCCCCAACCGTCTGTTCGTGCAGCAGCCCGATGGCACGGCGAGAGAAGTGGCGGCCGAAGCGGGGGTGGATCTTCTCGATCTCACGCGCTCGGCGCTCTTGGTCGACCTGGACAACGATGGGGATCAGGATCTCGTCCTGGCGGCGGACAGCGGTTTGCTGGCGTTTCGAAATGACGGCTCGGGGCGCTTCGAGCCCGAGGTGCGTTACCCATCGGTCCGCAATGCCTTTGGGATGAGTGCTGTGGACTACGACAACGATGGCGATCTCGATCTCTATGTGTGCCGCTATTTCGCCAACCAGGAGGAAGGCGCTGGACTGGCCGTGCCCGCGCCCTATTTCGATGCCAATAACGGCGGTGGCAACTTCCTCATTCGAAATGACGGGCCAGCGAAGGCGACCAATGCCTGGCTCCAGTTCTCGGACGCCACGCGTGCCAGCGGTTTGGACGGCGAGAACAACCGTCGGTTCAGCTTCGCCGCGGTGTGGGACGACGTCGATCGCGACGGCGATCAGGACCTGTTTGTTGCCAATGATTTCGGGCTGAAAAACCTTTACCTCAACGAGGACGGCCGTTTCCGGGACATCGCAGTGGAGGCGGGCATCGACGACGGCGGTTTCGGGATGTCGGCGGCGACCGGGGACTACGATGGCGATGGGCGCATCGATCTCTACGCGGGCAACATGTTCTCGGCGGCCGGGAGCCGGGTGACGCAGCAGCCTCAGTTTCGGCCGGGGCTCGATCCCGCGATCTTGGCTCGATTCCAGCACATGGCGCGGGGAAACAGCCTCTTCCGCAATCTGGGACCGGGCCAGCGTTTTGCGGATGTGAGTGTCGACGCGGGCGTGACGGTGGGGCGTTGGAGTTGGGGATCGGTCTTCACCGATCTCGACAACGACGGCTGGGAAGATCTTCTCGTGGCGAATGGTTTCGTGACGGGCGAGGTCCCCGATGACTTGTGAAGTTTTTACTGGCGGCAGGTCGTGCCGTCATCGCCGCTGAAGGCCGTCTCTGACTCGGGCGACGAGGCATCTCTCCTGCAAGAGCGCCTGTCCGAATTGGACGTGATGATGGATCGGGGGATTTCTTTCAGCGGGCACGAGCGCAACTGCGCCTTTCTCAATGTGCCCTCGGGGCTGGAGGGAGGGGGACGCCGTTTTGTGACCGCCAGTGCGGCGACGGGGCTGGATTTCGAGGATGACGCGCGCTCACCGGCGATGGTGGACTGGGACCGGGATGGGGATCTCGATCTGTGGATCACCCAGCGGACCGGGCCGATGGTTCGGTTCCTGAGAAACGATCTGGTGACCACCGGAGCTTCCTGGGTTTCTGTTCGCCTGCGTGGTCAGCGGTGCAATCGCGATGGGATTGGGAGCCAGGTGGAAATGACCTTGTCTGATGGACGCCGGTTGCTGCGGACGCTCAAGGCCGGTGAGGGGTATCTGGCCCAGTCCAGCAAGTGGCTGCACTTTGGCCTGGGAAAGGCGAGGTCGATCGGAGAATTGCGGGTGCATTGGGCTGGTGGCGGAGTGGAGACGTTCACCGGCGTGGAACCGTCAGGACGGTTTCTTTTGGTGGAAGGCTCAGGGAAGGCCGCCCCGGGGGCGAGGCAAGCACCGCCCGGACTACCGATCAGCGGACCGGTTGAGAACGTCTCGTCACCGGGTGGGGCAGTTCGTTCGGTTTCGGTGTCTCGCTGGCCCCTGCCGCGCCTCCCCTACGAGACGTTTGCGAGGGAGCCTGCTTTCGTGAATCCCGGCCGGCTTGGGGAGGGCCTGACGCTGGTGAATCTGTGGGCGACCTGGTGCATACCCTGTCGTGAGGAATTGCGATCTCTGGCAGCTCGGGCGGAGGCCTTGCGGAAGGCCGGAATCTCGGTGGTGGCGCTCTCCGTCGACGGCGTGGCTTCGGAGGGAGCGACGGCGGTCACGACGACCGACGCCCCTGAGGCCTTTTACGACCGCCTGAAGATTCCCTTCCCCGCTGGGCGCGCGACGGAAGAACTCGTGAGGCGCATGGAGGTCGCCTACGCAGGGTTGTTTGGGCTGCGCTGGCCCTTGCCCGTTCCCACCTCGGTGTTGTTGGACGGGGACGGCGCTGTGCTGGCCTATTACAAGGGGGCGGTTTCCGTCGATGTCTTGCTCGAAGATGCCGTCGGCATTGGCGACGAATTCGAGCGTCGGCACGACCGCGCGCTGCCTTTCGCCGGTCGGTGGTTCCGTCGTCCCCAGCCTTTGGACCCTCTGGTTCTCGGCCTGGATTTGATGGAGCATGGTCACGCCGAAGATGCCTACGAGCTGGCCTTCCGTGTGCCGAAACTTTTCCGCGATCGAAGCGCCGAATTCGGGAAGTTCCTCACCTGGATCGGAGACGAACTGATGAAGAAAGGATCGAGCGTCGGGGATGCGCTCCAGGCTTACCGGGCGGCTGTCGAGGTGGAGCCCGAGAACACGATCGTCTTGAACAATTTGGCGTGGCAACTGGCGGCTCATTCCGATCCGGAGGTTCGCGATGGGGACGAGGCGGTGCGCTGGGCCGAGAAAGCGGTTGCCTTGACTGAGCGGCGCGATCCTGCGGTGCTCGACACCCTGGCGGCCGCCTATGCGGAGTCGGGGGATTCTCAGCGGGCAATCGCCACCGCGACGGCTGCCGCGGCCTTGGCCCGGCAGCAGGGCAATCGGGCTCTCTGGGAGGGGATCCAGGCGGGCTTGGCCAAGTACCGGCGTGGCCGGACGGCGGCGGAGTGAGGAGGGCGCGACCGCGGCCGCCGGGGGGTCACCGGGCTTGGCTTATGGTAATTCGACCAAGAATCTCGTTGCCAAAAAAAACCTGGATTACTTAATTTGAGAGCATTCATCCACCGGTTCTCGGGCGACCGTCTCGGCGTCTTCTGGCATTTGGTGAGGTGAATCCGCGAATGACGACACGCATTCCAAACCCCAAACCCGCAAAAATACTCATGATCAAACCAACGCCCAAGCGGCGCGAACGGCTCCTGGCCGTTCTCGTGCCATTCTTGATGGGTGCGTGGGGCCTGACAGCCTCGGCCGCGCCCATTGAAGTGAACAACCACAGTTTCGAGCTGCCTGCCCTGGGGGCCGGCGGCTGGGGCAACAGTCTCCTGGATCCCGACACTCCCAACGCCCCTCAGTGGGTTGGACGCGATGGTGATGGCAGTGGAGACTCCTTCATCGAGTTCATCGGGGCATTCTTCTCTGAAGGCAATCAGCACATCGGAATGCAAAATGGATACTATGTGTTCCAAAACCTGGGTGTGCCTTTCGAACCGAACACCGCTTACACCCTGACGGTGGGGGTGGGATATCGCAACGTGAACCAAAGCGGCGCCGAATCCTTCGCCGTCGTTGGCCTCACCTCGACGGATGAGGAGCCTTCTGAAGAGATTCTGTTGGACGGGGCGGACACTGCAGACCAGCTGGCGATGGACTCTCTGCTGGATTCGGCCCACATGAGGGTTGATTCGGTGGCATTGAACTCAGCGACCATCCACACTTTCACCGACGTGATGGTTGAATTCGTCACGGACGCCAACCCGCCCCCGGGAAACATCGTCATCTTTCTCGGCGATGATCCTGGAGGTGCTCGTGCGCACTTTGACAACGTGCGTCTCGAAGCGGTGACCGCGCTCGATCCGGATGGAGACGGTATTCCGGAGGAATGGGAGGTCGGAACGGATCGCGGTGTGGCTCGCAACCTCGACCCTGCCGTGGATGACGGCGGCGAAGACCCCGACGGCGATACCCTCACCAACTTTCAGGAGTTTGAACGCGGCACGCATCCGCGTCTCGCCGACACCGACGGCGATGGCTTGAATGACAACGCCGAGACCACCACGGATCCCCTGAATCCGGATGGCGATGGAGACACGCTGCTGGATGGCGAAGAGATCGCCAGTCACAACACGGATCCCAACACCCCCGACTCCGATGGAGACACTTTCGAGGATCAGGCCGAGATCGCGGCGGGTTCGGATCCTCTCGATCCGGATTCCGTGCCCGCGCGCGGAGGTGCCATCACCATCGGTGGCAACTTTGTGGGGGGCAACGCCACCAGTCCCGGTGCCGAAGTGACGGCCACCGCAGGCGTCGTCGCTCAAGACAACTGGAACAACTTCCCTGGGGTTGCGGGGCTTCCCACGATCGCCAATGGAGCCGACGGTGAGCCTTCATTGATGCGAGTCAGCTGGGCGACCAACGGTCCGGGTGTGGCGGGCGATACGCCTGGCGCCGACGGGAATGATCAATTGATGTACGGCCTGCTCTTGCCGCGTGGCAATGGGGAAGAGGCTGACGATGTGATTTCAACGATCACCGTGAGCAACATCGCCTACCCGCTTTATGATCTCTACGTCTACTTCAATTCCGAGGTTGGAGGAGCCGCCGTCTTTGAGGCCAATGACCAGGTGGTCAATGTCGCCGACGTCATCCCCTTCGATGACGACTTTGTCGAGGTGACGGAGGATGGTGAAGGAAACTACATTCACTTCAAGAACCTCACGGGATCGAGCCTGACGATTCTCGGGCGGACGCTCGGGATCACTGGCTTTCAGATCCACCGATTGAAGCCGGCGGATCCGAGTTTGCTGGCCATTCCAGAAGGGCTCGACTTTGGCGTGTTCGACGGAGACCCCGGTCCTCAGGAACTGACCGTTCGCGTGATCAACCCGGGTGAGTCCGAGACCTTGAACATCACCGGCAGCACAATCACCGGGGACGCCGCGGCCAACTTCTCGGTATCCGGCTTGCCGGATTCCCTCGCCCCAAGTGAGGGAGCGGATATCACGGTGACCTTCAATCCCACGGATGAAGTCGGCATCTATCGCGGTGCCTTGGAGATCACGAGCAACGATGCTGTGACCGGTCTCTCGCGGATTTCATTGATTGGCCAGATCAAGCATGCCAACGGCTTGGTGGCGCATTTCCCCATGGACGAGACCGAGGGCGACATCCTGGTCGATAGCTCGGGAAATGGCTTCGATGGAGTTTATGTCAGTGGATCCGGCAGCGTGACCCTGGGAGCGGACCCGCTCGCTTCGGGAACGGCGGTGGCTTTCACCGAGGGGGGTGACGCGGCCTACGCCGAAATTCCCGCTGATATTGGTTTTCCGCTCTTGTCAGAGGGAAGTTACTCATTCTGGGTCCAGCTGGATGCCGCGGACGTGGGAACGCCTTCGGTGTTGTTCAGTCGCGCGTCCAGTCCGGCCAACCCTTACGCGGTCTTCATCGAGGTCGTTTCCGACGGACCCAATGCGGTGTCCTGGATCAGTGAAACCACCAGCGAGAGCCTGCTTTCGGAGCCCTTCATGACTCCCGGTGAGCCTGTCCATGTGGTTTACACTTACTCGGATCCAAATGAGGACGGAGTGGCCAATCTCCAGCTCTATGTGAATGGAGAACTCAACGCCTCGGCGAACAATGCGTCGGGCTATCCGCTCAACACCATCGCTCCCTTGCAGATCGGGGCCACTGCGGGAGGCATCGGAATCACCGGCGTGATCGATGATTTCCAGATCTACGAGCGCGTGCTCCTGCCGGAGCATGTCGATCACATCTACCAGAAACCGGGAGAGCGTGCTCCCTTCGTGGCGGTTCCCATCCTCCTTGGCTACTGGCCTTTCGATGATCAGTCGGTCTCCACGGCCGACGTGCAGGCGGGCAACAACGGCACGGTCAATGGCAATGCCGGTTTCGTGGCCGGCCACAGCGGTGCCGCGGGCGACTTCGCCATCGAGTTTGATGGCGTCGATGATTCGGTGACGACGGAGGTTCCCTTGCTGGACGATCAGGGCATCTACTCCATCACCGGCTGGGTCAACCTGGCCGACAGCCAGGCGGACCGAACCGGCCTCTTCGGCCAGAATGATTTGGTGGAGTTCGGGATCAACGGCGTGACGATGTCCGCCTGGACCGTTGGCGAGGGAACTCTGGCCGCGACTCAATCGCTGCCCGTTGGAGAGTGGGTCCACGTGGCCACGGTGTCGGGAGAAACCGAGCGCATGCTTTATATCAACGGCCAGGAAGTGGGAACGGGAGCGGCTGACCCGGACAACCGCGGGGTGGCGGGCTTCAACTTCAACATCGGCGGTGGCGGCATTTGGGACGCGGACGGCGACTGGTTCGCGGGTCAGATCGATGACGTGGCGGTGTTTAGTGTGGCGCTGACGCCGAGCGAAATCGCGGCCCTCGCCAGCGGCACGCTCACGCCTCTGCAGCTTCAAGAAGGCGCGGCCCCTCCTTTCGACGATGGCGTTCTCGTCAACGGATCCTTTGAGGATCCGGCCGTGGATAACATCGACACCAACAACCTCGGAGTGGTGCCGACTGGCTGGAGCCAAACGGGTGCCGATGAGACCTGGAACGTCATTCGCAACGATGGTTCCGATTATGACAACGGGGTGAACACCGCTGCGGCGGATTCCCAGGTCCTCGATCTCAACGGCGTTTTCGAGATCTTCCAGAACTTCACCCTGACGGAGTTCTCGGACGTGACGTTTGGAGCCTCCTTCGCCAATCGCGCCGGCCATGACGGGTCGGCGGCGTCGATGGTGGGGATTTATGACGCCTCGGGAACCACGCTCTTGTCGTCCGAGGTTTCTGTGGACACCTCCGGAGATCCGCAGCCCTCGGAGACCTGGCGTTCGGGCGAAGGCACCGTGACTGGATTGGCCCCCGGCGAATACCAGATCCGCGTGGCGCTCAACAACTGGAACAACGTTGATGCCGTGTATGCGCGCGCGACGCCGGGTACGGTACCTCCTCCCGAGCCGAGATTGGTGGGTTACTGGCCGGCCGATGAAGGCGAGGGCACGACGGTGACCGACGCCAGCGGCAACGGGCTCGACGGCACTCTGAACGGCGGTTCCTGGGCAGCGGGCCAGGTGGGTGGCGCCTTCGAACTCACGGGGGAAGAAGGTGGCGTCAGCCATGTGGAAGTCCCCGCCACGGGAGAAACGTTTGAAGCCATCACCATCACCGGCTGGATCAACGGTGGTCCGACCGGCGACTGGACTGGCCTGATTCAGGCGCGCGGGGGCGCGGCCCCGGATCAGCCGATGGGAATCGGTTATCGTGGCGGCACCGGCAACCTGACTTACACCTGGAACGATAACAACATGAATACCTGGGACTTTGACAGCGGCCTGGCCATTCCTGCGGACCAGTGGGCTTTCGTCGCGCTGGCCGTGACGGCGGACGGAGCGAGGCTCTACGTCGGCTCCGACGGCGTGTTGAACTCGGCGACCAACGCCATTCCTCATCTCACGCAGTTGAATGAGAACACTTCCTGGTTCTTTGGGAAGGACAATTGCTGTGGCGACGCGCGGAACTTCGATGGCCTGATGGATGAGATTTCCATCTGGAACGGTGCCTTGGCGGAGTCCGATCTCATGGCGCTATTCAATGGAACGGAAACGCCCCTGAGCCTTGCCAGCGGCGATGGCGGGGGTGGCGGGGGTGGCGGCGGCGGAGACGCCGGAGACATCACCGGTGTGTCCATCACGGCGGCCGGAGTGGCCTTTTTGCTTCCTGCGGGAACCACCTACGACATCGAGTATTCCACCGATCTCATCACCTGGACGGTGATCGCGCCGGACGTCACCGGTGTCTACGAAGACACCGACGCCGGACGGACGGATGGCGGCATCGGATTCTATCGTGGCGTGGTGAAGTGACCGCCAACCCCGCCTGAACCGAGGATTGATCGATCGAGGCCTCGCGGGTTCATCCCGCGGGGCCTTTTTTGCCTTGCCCTTGATGACCGACGGTCGCCCGACCACTATTCCCGGCGTAACTGATTAGCGCATCTAACAAGCTCTTGACAGCTTCGATAATTAAGACATCTTAACCATGCGAGAAAGATCGAAGACTGCGCAAGGAGTTGGATGAGTTGAAGCGCAAGCAGAACAGATCGGCGGCTCCGTTCTCGAAGGGAAAACCCAAGGCCAACCCGAAAGACCGGGACGCAAGCCGGGCCAAGGGTCCTTCCGGCGGCGGGAGGAACCGGAGATTGGGCCGGATGACAATGTTCGAAGCATGGAAGCCCGATTGCCCAAGGGGCGGTCGTCAAATTGTCCTCGATGCGGAGGCATGCTTGGAACTCGTCTGGAGACGGCAAGCACGGTCGATGTGCCGGAAAAGATTGCCCGAGACATATCGATCTGGAAAGTGGAAGTCGAAGCATGCAGTTGTGGCTACTGCGCGCGAGGAACTCACCGGGACTTGCCGCTCGACCCACACGGGGCCACCGCTCACCGTGTGGGTCCCAGGGTTCGGTCGTTTGGACTGGCTCTGCACTATCACTTCGGGGTGACTCTACGCAAAGTTCCTCCGATTGTTCGCGAGATTTGCGGCATTGATCTCAGCCAGAGCGCCCTGACACAAGACGCCCTGAAATTGGGAAACGGCGATGGAGCGATCAGCCAAGAGGCGGAGGGAATCAAAGCAGCCATCCAGCCATCCGATGACGTCAACACGGATGATACGGGATGGCGAGAACGGGGGGCAAGACGAGTTACCTGATGGGATTCGTGAGCCGCCAGGAGAATGCGGTGTATTTTCAGATTCGATCACGCCACCGAGCCGAAGAAGTGGCCGAAGTCATCACGGCGGCCTGTGAGTGTGTGCTTGGAACCGATCGGTTCCGGAGCTACGACGCGGAGCGATTTTCGCAGATGGACATGCAAAAATGCATGAGCCATATTGTGAAGAATCTCTCTGAAGTTCTGGAGAAGAAGCGAGGGCGGGCACGAAGTTTCTGCGAGGGACTGAAGAATTTGCTCCGACAGTGTCTGAGGCTTTGGCAGCAGTACCACAACGGCGAGTTGACTTTAAATCAATACGAGGAAGAGAGCTTGAAAAAGATCTATGAACTCGGTCATTACCTGCGGGACCGGACGCTCAAAGATCCCGACAACCAACGCATGCTCAATGAGCTTGGCCGGCACTTTGACCAAGGAAATTTAACGATGTTCCTGGAGGATCCGGAGGTAGAGCCGACCAACAACATCGCCGAGCGGATGCTCAGGCCGGCGATCGTCGCCCGCAAGGTGTCGCAATGTTCCAAGACGGAGCGGGGAGCCAATGCCTACGCGGCATTCGAGAGTGTGCTCTCGACTCTCTCGCTGCGAGGAGCGAGTTCCGTATTCAAGTCGCTTGCCAAAATCATCGCAGGCGAGCGTACCCTTGCATGAGATGCCTGTGGCGTTTGCTGGTTAGGAGCGCTAATCAGTTACGGAACACGAACCGGCAGCGAGGCAGGCTGTGGGCGGCGAGCGTGCTAGTAAACGCGAAGCCCAAAGCTCATCAAGACATAGCAAGTAGAGCCGGATGGGATGCGGAGAAAGTTAAGGACCTTACCCGGGGAGATCTCTCCTGTGAGAGCAGGAGAGAAGTCAGCAGAAGCCATAGTAGCAGAGAGCAGAGCCGGGGGCTGGAAGAAGCCCGTGGAAACTGTGAAACCGGAAAACTCTCTCCTGTGAAGGGCGGAAGGAACCAACAGCAGCGATCTACGGAGCATTGCACCCCAGGGCAGAATACGCCCCGACGTCAGCAGGACTTACGGACAAAGGATCCCGAATTCCTGCGCGAACCCAAAGAGCCCACGCGATGCAGTCGCGGCAAGCCCTGCGGAGAGAGGAACTCCTGGAGGTGCGCGTGAACCGCGAACGGACAGCAAAGCTGGAGGGACTGATGGAGAAGGCCATCAGGTCGGGAAACTGGGGAGCCGCCCTTTACGCCGTTGAGCGTAATGACGGGGCACCCGGCCCCGACGGCATGAGGGCCGACGAACTCAGAGCACACCTCGCCATCCATGGCGAAGTGATCAAGAAGAGGCTGCTAGAGGGCAGCTACAAGCCCGGCGCTGCAAAGCGTCGAGACATCCCCAAGCCCAGCGGCGGAACCCGCCCGCTGAGCATCCCAAACGTGCAAGATCGCTTCGTGCAGCAACTTCTGCTCGGGGTGCTCCGGCCGGTGTTCGAACCCCGTTTCAGCGAAAGCAGTTACGGATTTCGTCCCGGACGCAGCGCCCACGATGCGGTGGAAGCCGCCCAGAGCTTTGCCCGGGAAGGGTTTACCCACGTCGTCGACATGGACATTACCAAGTTCTTCGACAAGGTGAACCACGACATCCTGATGAGTAAAATTGGGACCGTGATAGGGGACAAAGCCGTGATGAAGCTCATCGGCAAATACCTGCGAGCCGGGGTGGTGATGCCCGACGGGTTAAAGGTCAGCAGCGAAGAAGGAACGCCGCAAGGCGGCCCGCTTTCGCCGCTACTGGCCAATATCTACCTCGACGCGCTGGACAAGGAGCTGGAGAAACGCGGACTGCGATTCGCCCGCTACGCCGATGACTGCAACATTTACGTAAAGAGCCAAGCCGCCGCGGAGCGTGTGCTTGCCAGCCTCACTGGCTGGATCAAGCGCCACCTCCGGCTGGAGGTCAGCGAGAGCAAAAGCGGGGGGGGGAGGCATTGGGAACGGAAGTTCCTGGGGTTCATCATCACCAGCGCGCTGCTCATCGGGATTGTTCCTGCAAGCCTCACCCGGTTTGAAGACCGCGTGAGAGAACTCTGGAACGCCCGGCAACCACTGACCAGCGAGCAACTGCGCGATCAATGGCGAAGTTACGTGAACGGCTGGTGGGGCTACTACCGGCGCTGCGAATGGCGACGGGACATCTACCGGAAAGAACCGTGGATCCGTCGCCACATTCGCAAATGCTTCTGGCAACGTTGGCATAAAAGCAAGGGACGGGAATCCGCCCTGCGCCGACTCGGCCTACCGCCGAGTCGAGCCATCGTCGAGAGGAGCAGTCGTGGAACGTGGCGCATGGCGGGAAACCCTGTCATGCACGAAGCCCCTCAACAACCGAACTCTGAGACGCTACGGGTTCCTGATGCCATCAGACCTCAAGAGTTAAGACCAAATGGATCCAATCGCCGGATGCGGTCCCGCATGTCCGGTGGTGTGGGAGGGGCGGCAGGCGCAATCCTGCCGCCTCGACCCGATCAAGGCGTGGCGTGGCATCGCGACCGGTGGACACAGGCCGAAAGTAGAGCGGAGTCTCAACTCCGCTGGTGGGCCATGTGGCCATGCCGACGGGTGGACGTAACCGCGCCACGAGGTGCTGTGACCGCCGAGGAGGCCATCCCCGGGACCGTTCACCCCATAGTTTCATAAATCGGGGCAAGAATCCCAAGAAAATAGTGGCAGGGGCCTTTGGTATAAGGTTGATTTGGAATCTACCAAAACACCAAAAACTTCAACCCAAAAGCCACCTACAGTGAGAGTAGCACGACGTACGATTAATGCAAAGTCTAGAACGATTCCGGCGATCAAATTTGAAGATCAAGAACTGACCTCTTTCGGCGGTCTCGTTATCTTTCAGAAGCTCTTTCAGGAATTGGATCTGGAGGGAAAGCTTCAGCAGTGCTTTGATCCACTGGATCGGCGCATGTCCCGCTTCTACAAGTTCCACAAGGTTTTCATGTGTCTTATCGTGCATCTTATACTGGGCTACCGAATGCTTCGCGATTTGGACTACTACCGAGATGATCCCCTTGTACGACAGGTTTTGGGGATGCACCAATTGCCCAGTGTCCCAACGATGAGCCGGATGTTGGGAGAGGTCGATTGTCAAAGCCTTGAGAGGATGAGGGAGATGAATCATTTCGTTTGCCTGTCGCGACTTCAGGAGGAGGGAATCAAACGCATCACGCTTGATTTGGACGGAAGCGTGCAGAGCACGAGTCGCCATGCGGAAGGGACGGCTGTGGGATTTAACAAGAAGAAAAAAGGCGAGCGCAGTTATTATCCACTGCTCGCGACGATCTCCCAAACCGGACAGATTCTCGATTACCTTCATCGAAGCGGCAACGTCCATGACTCCAATGGCGCAGTGGAGTTCCTCCGTTCCTGCGTGGAGAAGATTCGCAAGGTGCTGCCTGATGTGCAGATCGAGTTGCGCGCCGACAGCGCGTTTTTCAGCGATCAGATGGTTTCAGAGGCAAAGACCCTTGGCCTGGAATATACGTTCTCGGTGCCTTTCGAGCGGCTTGTGGAACTCAAAGGCATCATCGAGAAGCGCCGTCGCTGGTCCCGAACCCGAGGCGGAGAGGGAAAAACTCATCACTTCGAAATCCGCTGGAAGCCAAAAAGTTGGGCGCGCAAAGCGCGCATTTTGTGCATTCGAACCATGAGGCGCACTCAGCGCAAAGGACCGCTCCAACTGGATCTTTTCGAACCAGTCGAGGAGAACTATGAATACAAGGCGATCATCACCAACAAGACAAACACGGCCGCTCATGTGGTGAAATTTCATGAAGGGCGTGGCTCTCAGGAGAAGATTTTTGGCGAAGCCAAGAGCCAGGCCCAGATGGACTATATTCCGGCCAAGCGACGTGCCGCCAACGAAGCTTTCCTTTTGGCCAGTATCCTCACCCACAATCTCACACGCGAAATGCAGATGCGATCTGCGGAGCGGTCACGCAAATCGTCCCCCAAAAGGGCTGCGGAGTGGATCTTTGAAGGACTCGGCACGATTCGCCGCAAAATCATCCAGCGTGCCGGACGTCTGACTCGCCCTCAAGGTCGACTCACATTGACACTCGGAGACAATCAGGCCGTCGAAGAAGAAATCGCCTACTACATGATGGCCTGACTGGCCATTTTATGAAACGCTGGGGTTCACCCTAATATCGGTAATGCTCCGGCTTGTAAGGGCCCTCCACCGGCACGCCGATGTAGCTCGCCTGTTCCTTTGTCAGGCTCGTGAGCTTGGCGCCGATCTTTTCCAGGTGAAGCCGCGCCACTTCTTCATCCAAATGCTTGGCAATGAGATAAACCTTCTTCTCGTAACGATTCTTGTTGGCCCAAAGATCCAACTGCGCCAAAACCTGGTTGGCGAAACTGTTGGACATGACGAAACTCGGATGCCCGGTCGCGCAACCCAGATTGACCAGGCGCCCCTCCGCCAGCAAGCATATGCGGTGGCCCTGAGGAAAGGTGTACTGATCCACTTGCGGCTTGATGTTGACCTTCTCAATGCCTTCGTAGGCATCGAGCTTGCTCATCTGAATCTCATTGTCGAAGTGGCCGATGTTGCACACGATGGCCTGGTCTTTCATTTTCTCCATGTGTTCGATCCGGATGATGTCCTTGTTCCCCGTCGTCGTCACGTAGAGGTCACCCCAACCGAGGGTGTCTTCCACCGGCATCACGCGGAAGCCTTCCATCGCCGCCTGCAAGGCACAGATTGGATCGATCTCCGCGACCACGACCTGGGCGCCCATGCCACGCATGGCCTGCGCACAGCCCTTACCCACATCGCCATAGCCACAGATGACCGCCACCTTTCCGGCAATCATCACGTCGGTGGCCCGCTTGATCCCGTCGAGGAGCGACTCCCGGCAGCCGTAAAGATTGTCGAACTTGGACTTGGTCACCGAATCGTTCACGTTGATGGCCGGGACCAGAAGCGTGCCCGCTTCGACCATCTGATAGAGCCGGTGGACGCCCGTGGTCGTCTCTTCCGACACTCCTTTCCACTCCTTGACCACCTCGTGCCATCGATTGGGATTCACGGCGTGAATCGCTTTCAAAAGATCTTTGATGATCCCTTCCTCTTGAGAACCGGCCTCCTCGTTGACCCAGTCGGATCCCTCTTCGAGTTCGTACCCCTTGTGAATCAGCAAGGTAGCGTCTCCGCCATCATCAACGATGAGCTGGGGCCCCAGGTCGCCCGGGAAGCTCAGCGCTCGGTCGGTGCACCACCAGTATTCTTCCAAGGTCTCCCCCTTCCAGGCGAACACCGGAACGCCCGCCTCCGCAATGGCGGCGGCGGCGTGGTCCTGGGTTGAGAAGATGTTGCAGCTCGCCCAGCGGACGTTGGCACCCAGGGCCACCAGGGTCTCGATGAGAACGGCGGTCTGAACCGTCATGTGCAGCGAGCCGGAAATGCGCACACCCTGCAGCGGCTTGTCCGCGGCATACTTTTCACGAATGGCGATGAGGCCGGGCATTTCGCTCTCGGCAATGGTGATTTCCTTGCGGCCGAAGTCGGCCAGGGACAGGTCGGCGACCTTGAAGTCGTTGTGGGCAGGAACACTCATGATAATGGGATCAATCGAAGGTAGGTAGGCAGGTTAAAATACTGGTTTCAAAAACCGGTGAGGTCAGGTCGAGGCAAGCCAGGGCATTGGCGACTCGAAAAGGAAAACGAACATTCAGACGCCGGCGGCGGCTTTCAGGTCTTCCACCTTGTCTTTGCGCTCCCAGGTCAAGGCGTCGAGATCGTCTTCCCGACCGAAGTGACCGTAATTGGTGGTTTTCCGGTAGATCGGACGAAGCAGGTTCAATTGCTTCACGATGTCGGCGGGCTTGAAGGAAAACACCTCTTTCACCGCCTCCTCGATCTTGTCCACCGCCACCTTGTGCGTCCCGAAGGTCTGCACGTTGACACTCACTGGGAGAGGGTAACCGATGGCGTAGGCGACCTGGAGTTCACAGCGGGCCGCCAGTTCAGCGGCCACGATGTTCTTGGCCACCCAGCGGCACATGTAGGCGGCCGATCGATCCACCTTGCTGGGATCCTTGCCAGAGAAGGCACCTCCCCCGTGCCGCCCCATGCCGCCATAGGTATCGACGATGATTTTGCGCCCCGTGAGGCCGCAATCTCCTTCGGGTCCGCCGATGACGAATTTGCCAGTGGGATTGATCAAGATCTCGGTGTCACCGTCCAGGAGGGATTCAGGCAAGGTCCTATTGATGAGGCGATCGGTGAGCGTGCTCTTGATTTCGCCATGGGAGACGTTCTCCGCATGTTGCGTGGAGATGACCACCGCGGAGATCCTCACCAGACGATCCCCCTCATATTCACAGGAAACCTGAGTCTTGGAGTCCGGACGCAGCCACTCGATCTCGCCATCCTTCCGCAATCGGGTCAGTTCCCGTCCCAGCTGATGGGCATACACGATCGGCGCGGGCATCAATTGAGGTGTCTCGTTGCTGGCGTAGCCAAACATCAAGCCTTGATCCCCCGCCCCCTGTTCGGCGGTGTCTTTGCCCTCGGCGGCGGCCGCGTCCACGCCCTGCGCGATGTCGCGCGACTGCTGGCTGAGCGCGTTGACGAACATGAAGGAGTCCGCGTGGAACTTGCAGTCCGGGTTCACGTAACCGATCTCCCGGATGGCTTCCGTCACCGCATCGTGATAGTTGAAATAGGACTTGGTGGTGATTTCGCCGGCCAAGACGACCAGGTTGTCCTTCACCAAGGTCTCGCAGGCCACCCGGCTGGCGCCGTCATTTTCAAAACACTTGTCGACGATGAAATCACTGATGGTGTCAGCGACCTTATCGGGGTGTCCTTCGGTCACCGATTCAGAACTAAAGAGGGTGCGATTGGCCATGGATGGAGAAGGGTTGGGTCAGTCGATGAAAGCTCTCCCAAGAGAACATATTTATAAATCTAGATATGTTGATACATAAGGCGAAATGCCATGCCGTCAATCGTTAAATCACTCCGGCTGGTCGCCGATCCCACTCGCATCCGAATCCTCATGCTACTCCGGGAGGAGTCGCTCTCCGTCGCCGAACTCCAGGAGATCCTCTCCATGGGTCAGAGCCGAATTTCCACGCAGCTCGCCCAGCTCAAACAGGCCGGTCTGGTAAGTGACCGGCGCTCCGGAAAGCACAGCATCTACACCGCCAAACCGCTCTCCAAGCAGGGCAAGCTGGCGACCGACCGAGTCTGGCAGGTGGTGGCCGCGGCCGCCGAGGAGATCGAGGAGATCGGTCAGGACGCCGCCGCGCTCGAATGGGTGCTGCACAAACGCCAGGACAAGGCCCGCGCCTATTTCAACGAACTCGCGGGAAAATTCGGCCGTCACTACTGCCCCGGCAGGTCCTGGAAGGGCCTGGCGGAAACGCTGCTCAAGCTCATGCCGCCCATGGTGATCGCCGATCTCGGCGCGGGAGAGGGCACCTTCTCCCAACTCCTGGCCCAACGAGCACGCCAGGTCATCGCCATCGATAACTCAGAGAAGATGGTGGAGTACGGTGCCACGCTGGCCAAGGAACACGGCTTTCCCAACCTCGAATACCGCCTGGGTGATCTCATGGACCCTCCCATCGAAGACGCCAGCGTGGACCTGGCCTTCTTCTCCCAGGCACTCCACCACGCCACCAAACCCCAACGCGCCGTCAACGCCGCCTTCCGAATCCTCAAGCCGGGCGGCCGCATCGTGATCCTCGATCTTCTCAAGCATCAGTTCGAGGACGCCCGCGAACTCTACGCCGATGTCTGGCTGGGCTTTTCCGAACTGGAACTGCAGGGTTTCCTCGAGACCTCCGGATTCCGAGATCTAGACCTGGCCATCGTCTACAAAGAGGAAGAGAAACCTCACTTCCAGGTCTTGCTCGCCATCGCCGAGAAGCCGGGAGAATAACCGCTTCAGAGAAAACCGAGCGGCGCAAAATCGCTGGGAAGATCGTCGGCCGCTTCGGAATACCCGGGCATGATGGTGTCGAGGAGCGCTGGATCGGTGCCAAAGTGCTGGGTGAAGATCTGCGCGAACACCGACCGGAAATCGGTGCGCCGTTGGAGATAACGTCCCCGGCGGCTGAAGAGGTCGCCATCGCTCCAGGTCGCGCTATCACAATTATACACATCTCCCTTGACGCCGCCGCCCGCCACGAACATCGCGCTCGCCTCTGCGTGGTCCGTGCCGCCGCCGCCGTTCTCCTTCGAGGTCCGGCCAAATTCTGTCATGGTGACGACCAGCACGTCATCCCACTGATCCTGCAGGTCCAGGTGAAAGGCCTGAAAGCCCTGGGCGATCTCACCGACGAGATCGGCGTGTCTCCCCTGCTGCCGGCCCTGACGGCTGTGCGTATCGAAGCCTCCGATGTTGACGCCGACCACCCGCACTGGTGTCCGCTTCATGAGCATGGCGGCTTCCATCAACTTGTCGCCGAAACTTCCGTTGGGGTAGACCGCTCCGTTGGCCGGAACGTAGGGGCCCTGGTCGACAGCCGACTTCAGCGTGCCGAAGGTGGCGCTCATCGCCTGTCCCGTCTGCCGAACGAGATTCGAATAACGCGAGTGAGGCAGGCTTCCCTCACCGGCGTACAATCCGCGGAAGCCTTTGCCCAGCGGCTTGCCCTCTCCGGGCGCCTCCCCGAGAAATTTCCCACTCTCAGCCTCGTCTCCCAGAAAGGCGAACTCCGCCGCCTCTCGAAAATTGGGAAAAGGCTGAGCCCCTTTCAAAGCCCCCATCTGCGAGCCCGAAATCGATGCCGCCACGAAGGCGCTATCCACCGAGCGCAGATCCCGCGTGGAGGCCAAATGGCGATAGAAGACGCCGTCCTTCACGGAGTCATCCCGCGGCACGCCTTTCTCCCAATAATCCTGGCTGTCAAAATGGGAACGCGACTGATTGGCGTAGCCCACTCGATGGATGATGGCGAGGTTTCCGGGACCCTCCACACCGGTCAGACCAGCGGAATGATAGAGCGGCATCAGCGGCGCCATCGCCGGGTGCAGCTGCGCAAAGCCATTCCCCAGATCGATGGCCGCGCCTTCCGGAATGAACAGGGTGGGCCGGTTCGCGGTGTTGTACTCGCTGTCCCCGCGCGGAATGACGGTATTGACGCCGTCGTTGCCTCCTCGCTGGAAGACAAAAAGCATCTTCTTGTTATCGCCCGGCTCCGCTCCGCTCAGAGTCCGGTTGAGGAGAAAGGGCTGAAAAGCGAAGGCGCCGCCGCACAGGCAGGCACGGCGCAGGAATTGACGTCGGCTCGAGATCATCGGGGGAAGGGGGGTGGGGGGGCGTTGAGGTTACTGCATATGGAAGTCCGGGGAGGCGAGGAGCAAAGCCATCAAGTCCCGCATCCGGTCTCGCCGAGTGGCGGCGTTCTGTGACTGCCAGGGGCTGGGCTCACAAGCCTCGTCGGTGTTGGCGAACTCCAACAAGACGGCCCGGTGATCCTCATGGAGATGACCCTGGAAGAAATACCGATCGAAGTGATCGATGAGCGATTCCGGCGTCGTCAGCCCATAGGCCTGAAAATACGTCACGGGATTCCAGTCGGCGCCGCTTCGGCCCAGACCCCGAGTCAGTGCCTGACCAAATTTCACGCGCTCCAACAAACCCCGGGTATCCATCCAGCCCTCGCCGACCTCGGGAAAACCATCCGGATCATCCCGCTCGAAGATCGTCATCCCGATGTCTTCATTGACCTCCGGCAAACGCTCGTTCACCAACTCAGCATCGAGCGCTCGCATCGCGCTGTGAATGAACTCAATCGCACTCTTGACCTTCGAACGGTAGGCGATCCCCGACCAGAAGGGACCGGCTTGATCCTCAGGGTCGATCAACGCTCTCACCACGGTGCCGATGTGCCCCGGACGAGGCGTCGATTGCCAGGCTGCCATCCCGCGATCCACGAGATCGATCAGTTCCGGTGGCGCCGTTCCGTCGTGAAAACTGTCGAGCGTGATTTCGTCCGACACCAACTTGTTCACCAGCTTGATCACGATGAACTCCCGAGTGGATGGGTGGCTGGCCATGCGGTCGATGACCTCGATCGCGTCATTCACCCCCGCTCCCCCCTCGCGGCCCCCGGGCAGACGGATTTCGTGTTCGGTGCCCTCGAAGAGCAGCTTTTCGCCCCCGTCGTGCTCGTCCGGATTGAACCGAAAAGTCCACAATCCCGCCGGACTCGCTTCATCCACACTGTCCTCATTGTAGCGCCGCATCACCACCCGCGGCGCCAGGGTGAGATCGCTGCTGTTCAAGTCTCGATTGTGAACCTGAAAGGCCAACACGTTCGTCTCTGGAGCGGGACGCAGGAGATGCTGAAAAGTCTCCAGAAAGATCACGTCGTTGCCGTCGTCCGCCTCGTGGCTCCTCGATTCACGATCATAGGGCGGTGGCGAACCGTAGTCCCGCATCGACCGGCTACGGGCGATCTCTTCGCCGTTCAGGTAGGCGACATAACCGTCGTCGTAGGCCACGTCCAGGACCACACCGTCGATGGGCGTCTCGGGATCCCACTGGAAATGGCGTCGAGCGTAGACCGAAAGGTAACCATTCCGCATGTCAGAGAGGACGGTGGCGTCGTCTCCGTCTCCGTAACCCAGCCCGGTGACGCCCTCCGCCCAGAAGACGTCCGAGAATTCCGGCTGCGCCCAAGCCATGGTCGGGTTGCCCTCGAGATCCGGCGACGGTTCCTGTTCTCCTTTGAAATAACGCCAGCCCGGTCCGAGGTCGACCAGCGATATCTCCTCTTCGATGGCCAGGCTCGGTGTGAGGTAGGGTTGCCTGGCAGATTCCGGGAACGGCTTTAGTGACTCGGGCCGCACCTTGCGAATGCTCCAACCGGTGAAACACCTCGCCAGCGTCTCGATGTCACTCTGAGAGTACCGGTTGTCCGCTCCAAAGGCGTAGAGTTCCAGAATCTCGCGCGCATAGTTTTCATTGGGCTCCTCTTTCCCATTGAGGACGTTGTCCAAGTAAATGAGCATGGCCGGGCTGGTCGCGCTGTAGAGAAGGAGATCGCCAAAATGGCCGAGAGCATGCTCACGAAAAAAGCGATACTCCTGAAACTCCATCTGCGCCGCCTCGACCGCGATCTGGCGCTCCAAACGGGCCTCCTCGGCGTCCGAGGTCATCCGTTTCTCGTAGGCCTCGAGTTCTTCCAGATAATCTCTGAGCTTGTGATAGTCTGCCGTGAAATGGTTCTCCCAAAAATCCGTCAGCACGGCCTGTAATTGCCTCTCGGAATAGATCCCCTCGGCATGGACCAACTGCTGAAGGGCGTCAATGCCCCGAATGGCCTGATAACTGGGAGCCGGCGCATGATAAAGCAGTGGAGCGAAGGAGAGATCCGAGCTCGTCAAGTTGGCGTTGTGAACCTGCACGGCCAGGACGTTGACACCTTCCCTCAAATGCTCGTGCCAATTTACCACGGCGAACTCCCCCGGCAATTCCTCGTTGTCCACATTCCCGCCCGCGTTCGAGGCCCGCGTGTCAAAGGCCGGCGGGCTGCCCGAGAGGTTCGCCCGGGCAATCTCCTGGCCATTGAGATAGGCCACGAAAGAGTCGTCATAGCGCAGGCGCAGTGTTAGATTCTCCAGAGCTTGAGGATCGTCCACGGAAAACCGGTGCCGCGCGTAGAGCGAGAGATATCCGCCGTCGCCTCGCATGTCTTCCAACACTGTGCGATCGTCATCATCGCCGTAGCCGATGCCCACCCGGCCGGCCTCCCAGAAAATATCGCTGAACTCAATCTCACGCCAGTTCGAGGGAGGCTCCCGCGTCCCTCGAAAAAATTTCCACACCGCCCCTTCCGGGATGAGATCCGTCTCTTCACCCGGCACCGAATTGAGGAAGTATGGCGCCGTCTTGGCCGTGAGCCGCGGGTCGCCGGTCTCGTCGATGGACTCGGGCCGCAACTGGGATTCCACATAGGCCGCGATGCCCATGGACGCCACCTTGTCGAAGGCCTCCGGCGTCGGGCCGTAGGTCACACGGTTCAGGAGATGCCCAATCTTCTCCGTCTCCGTTCGGGGAGCTGGATTCTCCCCATTCTCAGCCGGATCGGGGCCGGGGTCGTCACCATCGCCAGGGTCCGGATCGGGATCCTCCATCTCCTTGGCAATCAAGAACTCTCCGTGAATGCTCCCGAGTCCCTCACCCGCCTGATGCCGCGCCTCCGGCACCGCTTCCTCAATCCCCATCCGCACCCGCACCAGGGCGAAGGGACCGGGATCCGGGAAATGGAAAGTCAAGGCCGCCGCGTGCTCGCCATCCAGCGGGCCGGCAATCATCGCCTCCCAGGGTTCCAGTTCCAGGGAACGGTTGGCTTCGAGAACCACGTGGCGATAGCCAGGCGGCACTTCGGCCCGCACCACCAAATGGCGCGGATCGTTCAATTCGATTCCCGTGATCACGGGGGGGCGTGTCTGGGCTCTAGCCGTCAGCGCACAAAATGTCAACACGACCAGCGGGGCTGCGAGAGATCTCATGGGATGGGGGAGGTGAGGGGCTTTCTCCGAACGGGCCAGAGTAGGCGCTAGAAGGAGAACTGGCAACTCATCGCTCTTCCCAGATCCGGTAGAATCGACATTTTTCCTGGGGCACGATCCGAAAACGAACCCCGCCCGGAACATTTTCGGGCGCCTGCGCCTCCGTTTGCCAGGATGTGGACTCAAGATTGTCCGAAGATTGCAATCGGTAGAGCGTGCCCGCTCCCCCCGACCTCCGCCCAACAAAGATCTCACCCGTCACTGGATCGCGCTCGATCGTCACTCCCGCCAGCGATGCCGGTGATGCCGGTGATGCCGGTGATGCCGGTGATGCCGGTGATGCCGGTGATGCCGGCGCGTCGAAGTTCACCTCGAGGGAAGGCGGATCCGTCCGGTGCTCACGCGAAGCGAAGCGACGCGCGGTCTTGGCCCGTGATTCCTCGCGGGTCACCAGAACCCAGCCATGGTTCGTCTCCGGTTCCCGAATCATGGACTGCAAATCCTCCAGACCCTGCGCATTGAATTCAAAGACCACTTCACCCGTCCCCGAGACTTCGGCGAAGGCACTCTCTGCCGACGCGTAATCCGTCCCCCACTCGCCACCGGGCTCACCCCACTCGGCTTCGCCCTGCCTGCGGGACGCCCAAGTGCACTCGCCCAGCGTCGCGAGCTGCCCGCCGGGTATGTCTCCTCGCTTGTCCCCTTCCCTCCAAGATCTCAAAACCCGATGCACGCTGAAGACCGAGTCCGCTCGGCCGCTCTCCGGTGCCATCGTGACCCTCACGCGGTAACGAGCGGCACGCAGCCGGATGCCCGGTTCTCGCAGCTCTTCCAAGTTGAGGTCCACGCGCCAGAGCAAACGCGATCGTTTTCGCTGCCCCATCTCACCGAGAGAGCCGGCCGGCAAGTCGCGTTGCGTTCCCATGTTGTATTCCGGATCCAGTTCGAACAGACAGGTGTCCGCGGAGACTGGCAACACCACGTCGCCCGCGTCGAGCGACCGACAAGGCCCCAAGACAAGCAAGACCACCAAGCACCAAGAAGGCCCCGTCATCACGAGTCGATGGACATTTTTCACTCTCAATTGGTCAGACCGTTAGAGCAATCCCCAATGCGGGCCTTCCCGAAACCGCAGAGAAGGACTTGTCACCGGCATTTTCGTAGGTCAATAGAGGATAAAAACGCTGACCGCATGAGGGTTCAACAAGGAGCTTACACATTCTCGCTGGAACTGGATGCACCTATCATCAAAAATGGGAAGACCTCGTTTGAACTGGTCGATTCCCTTCCCAAAAACCTGAACAAGGACGATTTCAGACACCTCAAACGTCTGGTGGAGCGGAAGGTGGAGGGTGTTTGGGTGCAGTCTCGCCTAATGGTGGTCCTCGGATTGACCACTTCGGACGAATCCGCAGCGACGCCCTCGACGGTGGAGGTGTCTCTCCGCGCATCGACCGATAGCGACGATGAGGAGGAGGGCGTCACCTTCAGCTGTGTCGCGGACAAGCAAGGGCGCGCCCGTTTGCAATTTGATCAAAAGGCCAAGAAAGAGGAAGCCAAACGCATCGCCACCAGCTTCTGGAAACTTCTTCTGACGGAACCCAGCGAGTTGGATGACTACACCGCCGAAACCGTGGACAGCTCCGGCACCAAGGTCGCCTACGGAGTGCGCGACGGGCGCTGCTTTTACGGGGATCCGGATGAAGAAGACATCGATATTCCCGCCGTCGTCGCCAGAAAGGGAGGCAAAGGCGCCTTCGGCGACTTTGATCCCGTGGGCATGGTGGAGACCGATGATGATGATTGGATACGCAGCGGATGGGAAGACGATGATGATGACGAAGACGATGATGACGAGAGCGAGGGCTTCCGCTCCCTCGACGACGACCCCAATTACTGATCGATCACCACGTCACCGCCCGCGTCATCACTGATTCCTATCCACCAGTCGGCTTTGAAGTGAACGGCTGAGGCGCTCCAAACGCGTCTCGAGGGAGGTGATTTCCAGGAGAGGATGACGTTCCTCGACCACGTTGACAAAGTGGAAAGCGACGAGATCTCCCAAGATCTCCGGGTCTTCGAGTCGCTCGAGGTAATCGCGAACATGGCTGGAGACAGAGGTGCCGGCTTCAACGAGTTCAAGAGCCTGCTCCCTCACCCGCTGCGAGAGGGACATCATCCTGGCCTCCGAATCGCCCCACTCCGTCTCCACCGCCTCCGTCGCGGCGGTGACGTAGGGCTGATCCATCGAGAAGTCGCTCAGGCGAATCCGTCGAAGACCCTGCAGGAGCAAGTTCGAACAGCCATCGGATTGAGTCACACAGGCCCGAATGAAGGCCGCGGTGGAGGCCGGATGCACACATCGCTCCGGCGAGAGGGGTTCCTCCGCACCCTCCAGGGTGCCGATACAAAACATTCGCTCGCCGCTCAAGGCGTCGTCCAGCATCCGGCGATAACGCGGCTCAAAGATGTGGAGCGGAAGGAGGCCATGAGGGAAGAGATCGCACTGGGACAACATCATCACCGGAAGGCGCGCGGGAATCGGGAAGGTGATCGGGGGCTTCACAAAAGATGAAACGAATCAGAGGCTTAGAGGGGCCGCTTCCGGAACACGACCTTTTCAGTTGCTAGCTGGTAGAAATACGATTCTATTCCCGGCCTTCCAACGGAAAATCTTCCGGTTGGAAATGATTCCCTTGGCGAAATGAGCGAATTTAGTATCGAAATCTCTGAGTTTCAGCAACACGAGAAGGACACCGGAAGTTCCGGCGTACAAATCGCGCGCCTGACGGCTCGCATCAATCACCTCACCGAGCACCTGTCCAACCACAAGAAGGACATTTCCTCTCGGAGAGGCCTTCTGAAGCTGGTGGCCCAGAGGCGCAAGCTTCTCGACTACACCAAGCGCCGGAACGAAGAGCAATACCAAGGGCTCTTGCAATCCCTCCAACTGCGTCGCTGATCGCGCCGCCTCCCTCGATCGCCCCTTCCACTCTCCATGGCCGCCTCCTCCGCAAATTGCGATCGACGGGCTGGAGAGTCTCCGCGAAGCCGCTTTTCCTCTCAGCGCGGCGCCCTGTGCGACGCGCTGGGTCCTTCCTTTCCCGGCAGTGATTGATGCTCTGCTGGCAGGTAAACTCCGCGTTCCAAAGGCCCCCCGTCCTTGGGCACCCGAAGTTTGCAGGCCGGTGGAGGACGTTCATTGAGCGGGATTATCCATAAATCCACACCACTGAACGACCAAGCATTCCATGAGCATTGAAAGCGTATCGGGCCAGATCGGCTCGCAAACCCTCACCATCGAAACCGGCAAAATGGCCCGTCAAGCCGACGGCGCCGTCACCGTGACCCTCGGGGAAACGATCGTCATCGTGACGGCGGTATCGGCCACCAAGATCCGTGAAGGTCAGGACTGGTTCCCCCTCAGCGTCGAATACAAAGAAAAGGCCTCCGCGGCCGGACGCTTTCCCGGAGGCTACTTCAAACGCGAGGGCCGGCCGACCGAGAAGGAGATTCTGACCTGCCGGATGACGGACCGCCCGCTGCGGCCGCTCTTTCCCAAGGGCTACCTCTACGACACTCAAATCATCGCCCTGCTGCTCAGTGCGGACGGCGAAAACGATGCCGACGTGCTCGCCATGAACGGTGCCTCGGCGGCACTCTGCGTGTCCGACATCCCTTTCGCCGGTCCCATCGGGGCCGTCCGTGTGGGCCGAATCGACGGACAATTTGTCGTCAACCCGACCCACGGTGAACGGGAAAACAGCGACCTCGACCTGATCTACGTCGGCAACAAAAACGACGTCATCATGATCGAAGGCGCCGCCGATGAACTCCCCGAAGAGGACTTCATCAAGGCACTCCATTTCGCCCAGGAAAACGTCGCCAAACTCATCTCCATGCAGGAAGAGCTGGTGGCCAAGGCCGGCAAGGAGAAACGCGAGGTCGAATTGTCCGTCGCCAAACAGGAGATGCTCGACATCGCCTACGACGTGGCGGGCGACCGGATCGAGGAAGCCATTTACACGGCAGGCAAGGTGGCGCGCGGCAAGGCCGTGGAAGCCCTGCGGGGCGAAGTCAGCGCCGCCATCCTCGAGAAATTCCCCGAAGCGGGCGATTTTGAGATCAATCAGGCTTTCGATTACCTGCAAAAGAAAGCTTTCCGAATCAGCATCCTCGAAAAAGGCAAACGCTGCGACGGACGCGGGACCAACGAACTCCGTCCGCTTTCAGCCGAGGCCGGTATCATCCCGCGCACCCATGGATCCGCGCTGTTCAGCCGCGGCGAGACTCAGGCCCTGGGCCTGTGCACGCTCGCCACCATGGACGATCAGCAATACTTCGACAACTACACGGGAGGCGAAGACGCCAAGCGCTTCCTGCTTCACTACAATTTCCCGCCCTTCAGCGTGGGTGAAACCGGTCGGATGGGAGGCATCAACCGTCGCGAGATCGGTCACGGAGCCCTCGCCGAGCGTTCCATCGAACCTGCCCTCCCAGACGCCGAGGACTTCCCCTATGCCATCCGCATCTCCAGCGAAGTGATGGAATCCAACGGTTCCACCTCCATGGCCACGGTGTGCAGCGGGAGCATGGCCCTGCTGGACGCCGGCGTTCCCATGAAACGTCCGGTCGCCGGGATCTCGGTGGGTCTGGTTTCCGAGTTCGACGACGCCGGTGCCATGAAGAAGTATCACACGCTGCTCGATATCATCGGTTCAGAGGATTTCTTCGGCGACATGGATTTCAAACTCTGCGGCACGGAACTCGGAGTCACGGGGTACCAGTTAGACCTGAAACTGCCGGGGCTTCCTCTCGCGATTCTTGAGGAGGCGATTCAACAGGCCAAGGAAGCCCGGGGCGCGGTGCTCGACGTCATGAACACTGCCATCACCGGTCCGCAGGAGCTGAGTCAGTACGCTCCGCGTATCGAGACGGTCAAGATCCCGCAAGATCGGATCGGCGAGATCATTGGCCCGGGTGGCAAGATCATTCGCGGCATCCAGGCCGAAAGCGGCGCCGAGATCAACATTGAGGACGACGGCACGGTGCACATCTACGCGGTGAAAGCCGAAGGACTGGAGCGCGCCGTGCAAATGATCAAGGCCATCACCGCCGAGATCGAAGTGGGCGAACTCTATCAAGGTCGCATCGTCTCCACGACCAACTTCGGAGCCTTCATGCAGGTCTTGCCCGGCAAGGACGGCATGATCCACATTTCCGAGCTGGCCGACTTCCGCGTGAAGCAAGTCGAAGACGTGGTGAAAGTGGGCGACATGGTCTGGGCCAAATGCATCGGCGTCGATGACAGAGGCCGCGTGAAGATGAGCCGAAAGGCGGCCATGAAAGAAAAGAGCGAGCAGGCCGAGAAAGAGGCCGGCGGCGACAGCGAGGAAGCTCCGGAAGAGGTCGACTCCTGAGCAGAGCGGGCGCGCGAAACTGGCTTCGGACGCCTTTCGAGCAAACGCTCATCGTGAATTCCATCCACAAGAAAGGCTCTTCTCGACCGAGGAGAGCCTTTTTTTGCCGTTCGCCTGCGGCCCCTCCGCTTCCAAAAAATCGATCGAATAGGCGGCAACCCTCGCGCGTCGAAGGCGCCGGTACCATGACAACCAACCCTCTCTCCCGGCTCACCGGCAGCCTCCTCTTTCTCTTCCTGACCACTCAGGCGACGCCCGTTCAAGCGGATCGCTGGGCCACTCTCTCTGGACTCGACGATGAACTCGTTCTCTCGGAGGGCGAAACCGCCCTCGTCCTGTTCGTTCCAGGATCCCAGGCCAAGCTCAGCTACCAGCGGCCCGGTGGTCCCGAGGTCACCTTCGACCTCGACGGCACCAACCGAGGCTCCATCAACGGCAATCGCGGCCAGGCTTCCGGGAACAGTCCCCTGCCCCTGGCTGGCCCCGCCACCGTGATGCTGAGGAACACCACCGTGGTCGGGCTCTGCATCGTTTCCACCGAAATCGCGACTCCCGCGCCCGCCGCGCCCCAGAGTGACCAAGTACCTTCCGAGCAGTGCCGACATGGTTTCCTGGACGCGTGCCGAGCCCGGCACCTATGGCGCCGCCTCCACCAACCGCTTCTTCCGAGTGCGCGCTCTCACGCTCTCACCGTAGCATAACCTTCGCGCCAGTGCATTGGTGCGGTCAGAGCGGCCTTACCCTTTCGTGTGTCACCATCGCAATCCGATGCGTCAGCGAAGGCAGTGAACGATCGATCGATCGTTCATGGCCTAACCTTTCCCACAACCCCTGGCCACCGGAATGTTTCGCCCTTACCCTTTCGTGATGGACCCAGGTGTCGAGCGGAGTCTCAACTCCGCTTTGATCCATCGCCATCATCGCGCCGAACCGTCCCGCGGCAAACGGAGCGCTTGCCATGCCTAACCATCACCAATGGCAGCTTCACAAAATCACCCCCGGACGATACGCGCGCGCTTCCGGATGCCGATCGAGTTCTTCCTCGACCTCCGCCACGAAGGCGTCCACCTGCGCTGAGGCATTGCCACTCCGCCGCTTCCCGGTCTCCAGAAGCTCTTCCAGTCGGGCCCGGGGAATGCCCAAACGCTCATCCGCCGCCAGCCGATCAACCAGATCGTTTTCCTGTGAGGACCCCGTACGCATGGATTGCACAGCCGCCACGGCATGCTCCCTGATCGCTTCGTGCGCCGTTTCCCTTCCCACGCCCCGCGAAACGGCTTCCATGAAAAAGGTGGTCGACATCAAGAAGGGCAGATACCGGGTGTTTTCCCGCTCGATCACCGCCGGATAGGCTTCCATCTGCTCGAGCACCACCAAAAAGGTTTCCAGAAGACCGTCCATGGCGAAAAAACTGTCAGGCAACATGACGCGTCGCACCACCGAGCAGGAGACATCCCCTTCGTTCCACTGATCTCCCGCCAGGCCGCCCGCCATCGTCAGGTAACCTTTCAACAGCGTGTGAAAGCCATTGATCCGTTCACAGGAACGGCTGTTCATCTTGTGCGGCATCGCCGAAGAACCCACTTGCCCCTTGGCAAATCCTTCGCTGGCAAGTTCGTGGCCCGCCATCAGCCGAAGGGTCCGGGCAAAGTCCGCCGGGCCGCTGGCCAGAGCGCACAGAGCACTCACCACCTGGAAATCCATGCTGCGGGGATAGACTTGCCCCACATTGTCTAACTGGCGCGAAATCCCCAGATGCGCCACCACGCGGCGCTCCAGCTCTCGCACCTTTTCGCCGTCGCCCTGAAAAAGGCTCAAATGATCGAGTTGAGTGCCCACCGCCCCTTTCAACCCCCTCGCTGCATAGCTCTTGATAAGAGAATCCAAGGCCCTAACCTGCAGCAAAAGCTCCTCCCCCACCATGCTCAGCCGTTTGCCCAGGGTCGTCGTCTGGGCCGCCACGTTGTGGGTCCGGCCGGTGATCACCAAGTCGCGCCATTCGCGAGCACGTCTCGCCAGGGCCGCCAGCGCGGTTCCGGCCTTCTGCCGAACCTCACCGAGAGACCGATAGACCTGCAGTTGCTCCACGTTTTCCGTGAGATCCCGGCTGGTCAGTCCCTTGTGAATGTGCTCCGCTCCCGCCAAGCCGTTGAATTCCTCGATGCGGGCCTTCACATCGTGCCGCGTCACCCTCTCCCGCTCCATGATCGCGAACAGGTCGACCTGTTCCACCACCGCTTCGTAGGCCGCGATGGTGCTCTCCGGAATGTCCAGCCCCAGCTCGCGCTGCGCCTTCATCACCGCGATCCAGTACTCGCGTTCCAGAACGATCCGGCCCTCCGCCGACCACAGTGCCCGCATGGGCTCCGTGGCATACCGTTCCGCGAGCACATTGGGGATTACCGGGCGACTCATCATGTCCCAGCCAAGCACCCACCCGCTGGACCAGCGAGCTTTTTTAGATCTTGCGCCCTCTGGAGAATCGGCCTAATTTCGCCGCCCAGAGCCCATAGGGGCACCGCACAAGAACCAAGCGCGATTAGCTCAGGGGTAGAGCGCCTGCTTCACACGCAGGAAGTCACAGGTTCAAATCCTGTATCGCGCACCATTTGATCGTCGAAGAGTGGTGAGACTGGAAGTTCTTGTCCTGGCACTTTCGACACCAGCACGAGCAAGGCTTCCGCTACCTCGACCACTGTGGAGAGTTCATGGTCCGTCTGGCAATGGACTTCGAATTCATTGCCAGCGCCGCGCAGCCCACCGGAACTACGAGAAGTCATCCTGGTTGGGGAATTCTGAGGTGGCCCCGAAGAGCCGGATCGGCATCGAACTTGGGGTCAGCGGGAACCGGCGCATCTGGCCCGACGCTTCCTCGCCCCGTGGGTTTTGCGTGCTTGCCCATGGCAGCATCCAGCCGCGCGCCGGGCGAATAACCGAATCCTTAAACGAACGAACGCCCTGTCTCCCGAGCCATTGAGCTAGCCGAGAGGCACCTTGACCACAAGCTGGGTAACCAGGATCCTGTATTCGTGAAGGCGAGTTTCGATTTGCCAGAGGATCTCTACCGCACGGCCAAGGCGCGCTCGGCCCTCGAAGGAAGATCTCTCCGTTCGGTCGTGGTGGAACTCTTTCAAAACTGGCTCACATCGGCGCCTCCAGGGGCGGAATCGGAGGAAGGCCCCACGGAAGAAGAACTCTCTCGCTATCCATGGCTGGCCATCAGTCGGCCTTATGTTCGGCCAGGAACGAGCCATGATCTCGAACGGATTCGGCAAGCAGCTGCACAGGCCTGGGGTGCAGCGGCGCGCGATGGAGGGGAATCGGGCACGTCGGACACACCAGGATGGACACGAAGACCCATTTCCACCTGGACACCTCAGTCCTCATGCGTCTCCTCGTCGGGGCGCCCCTGAATCAGTTTCGTGCGGCGGCGAGCTTTCTCGAAGAGAGCTTCGCCGATGGCAAGGTGATCGCCGTCGCCGATCTGGTGCTTGCTGAGGCCTACTTTGCCTTGCAATCCGCCTACGGCATTCCCAAGGAAGACGCCATCGCCTCGCTCGCTCAATTCTCTCAGGCAGCCAGGATTGACATTTCCCGTCATGCCCGAGAAATTCTGACCCATCCCAACCTGGCTCAAGCGAACCCCGGGTTTGTCGATCGCCTCATTCACGGCCAAGCCGCTTCATCCAAAGCCATCCTCGTCACCTTCGAAAAGGCAGCCAAGCAGTTGCCAAAGACCTATGTCCTCGCCTGAGGCGGCCGCGTAGAAACATGGCGCGGGTCGCTCCTTCTTTCGCGCCGGTCAAGCGAAACGGCAGCGCGCGGAGTTGGCTTCCGCCATCGAAAAAAAAGTAGGAACAAGATTTCGGGTGTGTTTGAAAAGCCAGATGAGATGCCTCTTGGCTCCCTTTACTCGAAGCGGTCCGTCGCCGATTGCGCATAACTGATCGCCAGGCGAATCGACACCACCATGAAGATCAGCCATGTCAGTGGCAGGGTGAAGAGGCCGATGGCGAAGGGGACCAAAATCAAGTTGGCCACCAGGGCAAACCAATAGGTGGTCATCAACTTGATGCCCGTCTTCCGGTTGCCGGCATAGAAATGCCTCACTCCGAATATCTGACAAACTCCCAACCCAAACTCCAAAATAAGCACCAAGGAAAAATACTTCTCATCATCGAGCTTTTTGGAGCTCTGAAACTTTGGGCGAGGGTCAACGTATTCAGCGTGTCTCATGGCAATGTCAGGTTTTGGGTTCGTCGCTTCAATTCGTGGTCCAACACTCCCCTCGGCGGCCCGCCCACCGGATCTCGGGAACCGACCCACCCCGGAGGAGCACGCCGCCGAAAGAACAACAGGCAATCTAACGATCCGGCGTCCTTTTGTCCAGTTCATCCGTGGCCCCGCTCCCCGTGACTACGCCGTAGATCCACCTCAACAAACAAGCCCTCCCGGATTTCCGCCTTCCTGAAGGGCCTCCGGGGAGGATTGCCCTATTCGAAAGCTCCTGGGTCTTCCCTCAACTGCCGGAGGGCACGCACATCCATCGGGCCTGCCGTGCGATCACCGCCCACAGTCTCGGTGAAAGTCATCCGATCCAGACCACCGCCGATGTTCCTCCACCAGTTGCCGTTGCGCCCAGGCTGGCATCGGAGAGCATCCGTGCCTAAGGTCATCGTTGTTGGTCGAGTCCTTCATCGTTTCCTCTCTATCATGACCGCCGTCTATCGCCATCGTCACCCCAGCCAAATCACGTATTACAAGGAGCTTCTTGAACAGGCGGGAATCCCCACCTTCACCAAAAACATGGTGGTCGATGCCTTTCTCGCGGGTTCGGGAGACACCATCACGGACTGGCTCCCGACCCTCCACGTCGTGCATGAAGATGACTACGCCCGCGCCCGCGCGCTGATCCAGGAATCCGAGGCCGCCACGCAGACGCTTGCCGGCCGGGAGGATTGGGTGTGTCCGGACTGCCAGGAATCGAGAAATGACCGGAAGTTGTGGATGAGGGCAGCTACCGGAACACCATTCGAAGTTCGATGATGGGTTAGGCAGCGGCTTGCTGCTCGATGCCGTCCACGAAGATGATTCCTTGCACGACTTTGTCAAGTTGACGATACCCGTTGAGTCGACGCCAGCCTTTCCCGGCTTCCAGCCCGAGCTTGTAGACCATTGAAAGGGTTGCTTTCCTCGATCCACATCCTTTGGTTTGTCGAGTCCGATGGCGTACCGTGGCAAACGTCGACTCTATCGGATTTGTCGTCCGGATGTGTCTCCAGTGTTTTGCTGGAAAGTCGTAGAAGGTCAGTAACGTGTCCTTGTCTTTCTTCAGGCAGGCGCACGCTTTCGGATACTTGGCTTCGTAGAGCGTGAAGAACTCGTCATAGGCCTCCAAGGCGGCCTTCTTTGTTTCCGCCATGTAGATCTCATGGATGCGTTCCTTGGCAAGGGGCTGCACTTTCTTGGGCAGCTTGTCGAGGATGTTGGCTGTCTTGTGCACCCAACATCGTTGCTGTTTGCTTGTCGGGTACTCCTCTTCCAAGGCACTCCAGAACCCGAGAGCTCCATCGGCGATACTCAATTTCGGGGGGATCTTCAATCCTCGTTTCTCGAGATCTCTGAGCACATTTTTCCAGGACAGTTTGCTCTCTCGTTCTCCATCGCTGATGGTTACCAATTCCTTGGTTCCATCGGGTAAGGAGCCGACAATGACGAGAACACACGGGCGGTCGTCATTGAGCCTGACATGGAAGTAGATCCCGTCGGCCCAGAGATAGACGTATTCCTTGTCGCTGAGGTCACGCTTGCTCCATTGCTCGCGTTCTTTCTCCCATTGCTCTTCCTCGTCGAACGATGTTGGCTGCAGAAAGTCCCGATGCGTTCTCACCGAGGATCGGCTCTAAGGCCCGACTCATCTCGGAGGTTGAGATTCCTCGCAGGTAGAGTGCTGGGATGAGGTTGTCCAGTGAAGCGACTCGGCGTAGGTACGGCGGAAGGATGGCGCTGGTGAACCGCTGGCCTGATCGGCGATCATTGATCCTGGGCTGCCGAACAGGAACGTTCCCTATTCCAGTCTGAAGTTGTCGCTTCAGGAAGATGGCCGTTGCGGACGACTTGGCGATGACCCTGGTCATCACGCTGATGTTGATGGGCTTGAATGTACCCCAGCGTTTCGTAAAATGGCCAGTCAGGCCATCATGTAGTCAGCGATTCCGTAAGACGGCGTCGGAAAGAGTCGTAATGGCCTGAATTGGTGGGTGTTGAGCGTGTTGAAGCTGGCGCTAGGAGGGCGAACAGTTTCGTGTGGCGGTTCTCGGGCGAATTTCGGAGGGCTCGAGCCGCGAAATGGATCCCCCTGTCGGCAATAGGCAACAGGGAGCCAGACCGCTCCGATGGCGGACGCGAACCCAAGGTTACCGAGAGCGCGGGGCGGGCGTTCCTCAGCCCGGAGCCGGTGGCGGCCACCATCGATCCTCTCGCATGGAGGCGGCGATTTGACGGGCAAAATAGATGGCCGTGTGTCCACGGCGTATCTCTGGCTTCAAGTTGCGCTTGTGGAAGCAGTGGAACACGGCGTGGGCCATGAACATGATCAGCCACAGAACGAGAATGGAATTGGGATGATGATGATAGCAATGACCGGAATGCCAGCGGGAGCAGAGTTCGTTAAAGCCTTCGTTTTCGACCTTCCAACGGTCGTGCCCGAAATGGAAGATGGTCTTGGCATCGGCCATTGAGCGGGGCATGGTCGTCGCCCACCACCAGTGGCTATCGATGGGAGTCTCGCCCCAATCTCCAGCGACGCGCTCGCGACGGATGCCAGTCTCATGGGAATGAACAACGCGAAGAGGAGTGTGAATGGATTCAGTGCAGAAGCCCTCAGCCTCTTGTAAATGAACGTGCCGCGCGGGCTTGCCCGGTGCAGCCGGAGTCTCAAATGATTCTGGCTCTTGCTCCTCAAGGGGCAGGAGCGTGCGGGCTTCGGACAATAGCTCAGGCTGATTATCCTTGAGTACGGCAACAAGGTATTTGCCGTGGTCTTCAAGAAGATTGATCACGGAGGGACGCAGGTAGAGCGCATCGGCAGTGAGCACGTCAAAGCAGCGTGGGTGGTCCTTAAGGACGCGAGTTATCAGCCGTATAGCCGCAGCGACTTCGTCGTCTCCAGGATCTCCGTCTTCACCAGGCTCAAGCATTTCCACGTCGAGAAGCAATTGAAAATCCTCACAGATAATCTGAAACGCGACCAAGCGGTGGTAGAACTGTGTTTTGACCTCGTCTCCGACGGCGATCCGGCGTTGGAGACACTTTGGACAACAACGTTTGTAGCTACAGTGAGTTTCGTGACCATCGACGGCGGCAAGCATCCAACCGCGCTGTGGGGCAAGGATTTTGTTGCGTTTGAGGCAGAAGTAAATGTGTCCGAGACACCCTCGCACACTGTCAGGCTCGATGCGCTCGGAGACATACGCCAGTTCGTCGGCGCTGGGCAAACGGTGATTACCGAGCCAACGGGTCCAACTGCTCTTGTTCCGGTGTTGCTCGAGTTCGTTGAAGCTTGGTAACCGGCAGCAGAACATGGCGAAGAATGCTGCCGGGAAAACTCGAGTGGGAATCTGTGGTTTGGGACGAGAGTCACGCACCCGCAGCCTCCACTGTTGGCGGAGGCTGAAAATCTTGTCCGAGTAAGTTAGTAGTCGCGTGAGAATGGTCGCTTCTTTTTTGGTGGAGAATTGCGCCCGGACTTGGCTTTGCCGGCTGATTTCTTACCGGTCTTGCCCTTCTTCTTGGCGGAGCTACTCGCCGCTCTGGCCTTGGTTTTTGCCTCCTTGAGTCGGAGGCGCCCCTGCTCGTCGAGGGCTTCCAGCAGAGCATTCGCCTTCTGGAAATCATCGATCCAGCGTCTCGCCTGAGCTTCCAACGGTCTGGGGACGTGCAGCATGGCGGTCTTGCCCTTGCGAGTCTGACCGATGGCCAAGGAGCGATGGCGCAAGGAGTCGTCGGAAGCGCAACGGCAAGTGGGCTTGCCGCATTTACGAGAGAGTTCGATGGGCGAGCCGTGAAGGAAGCCTTCGGCCTGGTCGAGGAGCTGGCGGAGGCGGCTGCGAATCTGGCGTTCGGTGGGGGGCAGGGAGTTTCTGCTTGGCATGAAGGTCGGCTCGTTCGGCGAACTGTAATATAATACTATTACAGAAACAAGCTTAAAAAAGATGAAATAACGAATGCGAATTTGCCATGGGGTCAAAAATGGGCGCCGCCGATCCGAATTACCCAAAAATACAGGGCTTGAGCCGCCTCAGCCGCCTATCTTACGGAATCGCTGATCATGTAGTAGGCGATTTCTTCTTCGACGGCCTGATTGCCTCCGAGTGTCAATGTGAGTCGACCTTGAGGGCGAGTCAGACGTCCGGCACGCTGGATGATTTTGCGGCGAATCGTGCCGAGTCCTTCAAAGATCCACTCCGCAGCCCTTTTGGGGGACGATTTGCGTGACCGCTCCGCAGATCGCATCTGCATTTCGCGTGTGAGATTGTGGGTGAGGATACTGGCCAAAAGGAAAGCTTCGTTGGCGGCACGTCGCTTGGCCGGAATATAGTCCATCTGGGCCTGGCTCTTGGCTTCGCCAAAAATCTTCTCCTGAGAGCCACGCCCTTCATGAAATTTCACCACATGAGCGGCCGTGTTTGTCTTGTTGGTGATGATCGCCTCGTATTCATAGTTCTCCTCGACTGGTTCGAAAAGATCCAGTTGGAGCGGTCCTTTGCGCTGAGTGCGCCTCATGGTTCGAATGCACAAAATGCGCGCTTTACGCGCCCAACTTTTTGGCTTCCAGCGGATTTCGAAGTGATGAGTTTTTCCCTCTCCGCCTCGGGTTCGGGACCAGCGACGGCGCTTCTCAATGATGCCCTTGAGTTCCACAAGCCGCTCGAAAGGCACCGAGAACGTATATTCCAGGCCAAGGGTCTTTGCCTCTGAGAAACCATCTGATCGCTGAAAAACGCGCTGTCGGCGCGCAACTCGATCTGCACATCAGGCAGCACCTTGCGAATCTTTTCCACGCAGTAGCGAAGAAATTCCACCGCGCCATTGGAGTCATGGACGTTGCCGCTTCGATGAAGGTAATCGAGAATCTGTCCGGTTTGGGAGATCGTCGCGAGCAGCGGATAATAACTGCGCTCACCTTTTTTCTTCTTGTTAAATCCCACCGCCGTCCCTTCCGCATGGCGACTCGTGCTCTGCACGCTTCCGTCCAAGTCAAGCGTGATGCGTTTGATTCTTTCCTCCTGAAGTCGCGACAGGCAAACGAAATGATTCATCTCCCTCATCCTCTCAAGGCTTTGACAATCGACCTCTCCCAACATCCGGCTCATCGTTGTGGGACACTGGGCAATTGGTGCATCCCCAAAACCTGTCGTACAAGGGGATCATCTCGGTAGTAGTCCAAATCGCGAAGCATCCGGTAGCCCAGTATAAGATGCGCGATAAGACACATGAGAACCTTGTGGAACTTGTAGAAGCGGGACATGCGCCGATCCAGTGGATCAAAGCACTGCTGAAGCTTCCCCTTCAGATCCAATTCCTGAAAGAGCTTCTGAAAGATGACTATTCAGCAGAATCTGTGGGTGCTCAGGCGGCGCGATTCACCTAGAATCCTGACCAGCAACAAGTTATATCCAATCTTAATGGGCATCAAAGTTGTGGCAACAAGCCAGCTGCCCATCCAAACCTCGGATTTGCGAGGACAACGCTTGCGCCGGGGCTGCCCCTGGTAGGGCTCAGCCCATGAAACAAGTAGTTTCAGCAGTTCTGGGGTCCAGGGGCAGCGGGACCCGGCGTCCAGCGTTCCCGGAGCAAATCCGGAATTTCACCCACAGATTCTGCTGAACTCGCGAGTGAGAAGTTCTGTAACTGGATCATCATGCGGCGAAGCGTGAACCTTCGGAGCGAGTGAAGTCTATTTTATCAAGGATGAATTTTCGGAACGCTGAACCTTTTCCGCCGTGGTGCAAAAATCCAGGCAGCGTGTTTTTCAAGGCGGCTGAGACAATCATTTCCGAAGGCAGCACGTCTGGGCGGATGGTTCGGATCCAGGTTCCAAAGTGTTTCCAGACCAGACCGTCACATGTCATGGCAAGGTACTGTAACATGCCCTGAGCGATCATGCCGGTCTGCACAAACACATGATATGCGTGCATCTTTCTCTGCACCTGTCTGCGATATTTCTCGGTAGTCCGGTGGAGGTATTGGTTACCATTGCGACGCTTGAGCGGTCGCATAGCGGCCATCCAGAAATGGTATCCGAATGAGCCGACCGAATGCACCGCTTGCTTGAAAGCGACTTCGATCTTGAAACGCAAACTGTAGAGCAAGATGATCTCCTGAGCTTCCATGGTGAGGTCGGTAGACAAGAGGATGATCCGCCCTCTCGTGGGATGATCGACGAGAATGAAGCGGACCATCGCCCCGGCGGGCTTCCACAACAGATCCACCGACTTGAACCGGACAGAGATGTTTCTCTCCCCATATACGGGACTGGGAACGGAACTGAAGCCGCCCGTTCCAAAGACATTCTGGAGCTTCACCGCAGCGCCATACTTTTTCGGTCGTCCGCGTTTGCGTTTGCGTGGCACTGCCGCAGGCCGAAAGCCGGTTGTCGTGCGTCGAACCCTCGTGACCAGCACACCGGAACGCCCCTTGGTGCTCCGGATCACCTTTCCGTTGGCGTAGTAGGCGTCGGCCAGCAAGACGAACTCCTGACCTCTACAGACGGATGCGAGCATCTCGTTGGCCTTGTCGATCAAGGTTCTCCTGTCGCGGTTTGAAGTGACGATACCTTCGTGAATGCGTGCACAGACCGGAACGCAGAAGAAGTATCCGCCAACCTGACAGAGCACGCCGAAGGCCTGAAAGGAATGGCTCATGATGAAGTGAGGCTTGGAATTGGACTCGGACTGTTGATGCAGATACTTCACCGCAGGCATCTTGCGGCCCTCCTTGGACTTCTTGATGCCGTCGAGAACCAGGACGGGGCGACAACCGATCTTGTAGACAGGGAAGTGCTTGATCACGATGGCGAACCAAAGTTCTGCAAGCCGGTCCGTCTTCACGGCATTGCTGTGGAAGAAATGGAGTAAGTGCTCATAGAAGTGTTCTGACAAACCGAGAGCGCGGACGAAACTGGAAACCCCGAGGAGATCATTGCGCACGGAGAAAGCGGCCAAGACGAGCAGAAACCAGAGAAAGGTGCGGGCTCTCGAGAAAGCGGGTCGCAGAAAACAGACGATATTCCACCAAGAAATCCAGAGATCCATAACAAATGATTTGATTTTCCTAGACATTCGCATATATAAGCTAATGACCATGAAAAAGATCAGATCACTGAAAAAAGAGTCCAGAAACTTGCGGCAAAGTTAGCTGCAATCGGGCCAATGCGGCCTGGGAGCATCAGCAAGCAATACCGAGATCGACAACGCCAGCGCGGCGTGTATTACCAACTGAGCTACACGCATAAGATGAGGAGCCGGACTGAACACGTCTGGCCAGACCACGTGAAGGGACTACGAAAAGAAACAGAGGAGTACAAGAAATTCAAGAAACTGACCACCGAACTGATCGATCTGAGCATTGAACTATCCAAGGCGAAGATCGCTCTATTACGCAGTCAGACAGACACGCCAGGCAAAGAGAAACCGGTCTGAGAACTTCCCACTCACGAGCTGCTGAAGACCCTGAAAGATAACGAGACCGCCGAAAGAGGTCAGTTCTTGATCTTCAAATTTGATCGCCGGAATCGTTCTGGACTTTGCATGAATCGTACGTCGTGCTACTCTCACTGTAGGTGGCTTTTGGGTTGAAGTGTTTGGTGTTTTGGTAGATTCCAAATCAACCTTATCCCAAAGGCCCCTGCCACTATTTTCTTGGGATTCTTGCCCCGATTTATGAAACTATGAGGTAGACTAGCGTAAAGCCCTCGAATTATCGGTCAGATGTGAGATCCAACGTCATCCGAATGATCTCACTTTCCTTGCTCTTCGGCAAAGCTTTGATACGTCCAGGCGGGGTCTTGTCCTTCTCGATTCCCGCCAGCCCCATCTCTGCGAACCTCTTTCGCCAGCGGCCCACCTGTGGTTCGTCCAATCCAAGTTCTTCCGCGATCCGCTTATTGGTCATCCCCTCGCTGGCGAGAAGCACGATCTTGGAACGAACTCTCAATTTCGGAGAAACATTGGACGCCTTGCTGAAACGCAGGAGCTTGTTTCGCAGGCTTGCTTCAAGGTTGATCGGCACAGCAGTTCTCATTTCCATTAAACTAACACTCTCCGACTCGAGCGCAAGCTTAAAATGAATTATCTGTAGGGCGGACTACACTAGGATTCACCGGGGCGCTGAAGATGAGTGTCACCTCCTGCCATTTTGGGGCTCGCTTGGCCTCTGTCTCCAAGTTGATCCAAACCTTGACGTGATAAGTCCGGTAGCGCGCCTTGGAGCTCGATGCCTCGAGCTGACGCTTGTATTCGTTGAAGAGTTGAGGCGCGGTATAGCACTTTGCTTTCCGGTTGGTTTGCGGATTCGCCAACCAGTAATTCATGTTGCCCCGCTTCATCTGGAAAATGGCGACGAGGCCAAGATCCAGGGAGGCTCGAATGTTCTCTTTGCAACCGAACCAAGCGTCGCCCAGCACGTAGGCCGCTCGAAATCCCACATCCAGCGCCGACTTGACCCCAGCGTTTCATAAAATGGCCTGACTGGCCATTTTATGAAACGCTGGGGTGTAGATGGCTTTTCGGTTGAAGTGTTTGGTGTTTGGTGTTTGGTGTTTGGTGTTTGGTGTTTTGGTAGATTTTAAATTAACCTTATCCCAAAGGCTCTTGCCACTATTTTCTTGGGATTCTTGCCCCGATTTATGAAACTATGGGGTTGAGCATCCTTCGAAACATCGTGTGTTTCGATTCATTTTTTGCCCTCTCCATGTCTCTCGCGGCGGCACATCTCTTATCTCGGAATTCGTTCTCAGGCGCTTTTCCTACCGCTTCCTTTTCGCCCATGAAAATCTGCCGATCAACCGGAAGGAATCCCTTTTCACCGGCGATGCCAAGCTCCACCACTTGGTGACCTGTGACATAGCGGTTCTCCGTGTGTAACTGATTAGCGCTCCTAACCAGCAAACGCCACAGGCATCTCATGCAAGGGTACGCTCGCCTGCGACGATTTTGGCAAGCGACTTGAATACGGAACTCGCTCCTCGCAGCGAGAGAGTCGAGAGCACACCCCATAGTTTCATAAATCGGGGCAAGAATCCCAAGAAAATAGTGGCAGGGGCCTTTGGGATAAGGTTGATTTAGAATCTACCAAAACACCAAACACTTCAACCCAAAAGCCACCTACAGTGAGAGTAGCACGACGTACGATTAATGCAAAGTCCAGAACGATTCCGGCGATCAAATTTGAAGATCAAGAACTGACCTCTTTTGGCGGTCTCGTTATCTTTCAGAAGCTCTTTCAGGAATTGGATCTGGAGGGGAAGCTTCAGCAGTGCTTTGGTCCACTGGATCGGCGCATGTCCCGCTTCTACAAGTTCCACAAGGTTTTCATGTGTCTTATCGTGCATCTTATACTGGGCTACCGGATGCTTCGCGATTTGGACTACTACCGAGATGATCCCCTTGTACGACAGGTTTTGGGGATGCACCCATTGCCCAGTGTCCCAACGATGAGCCGGATGTTGGGAGAGGTCGATTGTCAAAGCCTTGAGAGGATGAGGGAGATGAATCATTTCGTTTGCCTGTCGCGACTTCAGGAGGAAGGAATCAAACGCATCACGCTTGATTTGGACGGAAGCGTGCAGAGCACGAGTCGCCATGCGGAAGGGACGGCTGTGGGATTTAACAAGAAGAAAAAAGGCGAGCGCAGTTATTACCCGCTGCTCGCGACGATCGCTCAAACCGGACAAATCTTCGACTTCCTTCATCGAAGTGGCAACGTCCATGACTCCAATGCCGCAGTGGAGTTCCTCCGTTCCTGCGTGGAGAAGATTCGCAAGGTGCTGCCTGATGTGCAGATCGAGTTGCGCGCCGACAGCGCGTTTTTCAGCGATCAGATGGTTTCAGAGGCAAAGACCCTTGGCCTGGAATATATGTTCTCGGTGCCTTTCGAGCGGCTTGTGGAACTCAAGGGCATCATCGAGAAGCGCCGTCGCTGGTCCCGAACCCGAGACGGAGAGGGAAAAACTCATCACTTCGAAATCCGCTGGAAGCCAAAAAGTTGGGCGCGCAAAGCGCGCATTTTGTGCATTCGAACCATGAGGCGCACTCAGCGCAAAGGACCGTTCCAACTGGATCTTTTCGAACCAGTCGAGGAGAACTATGAATACAAGGCGATCATCACCAACAAGACAAACACGGCCGCTCATGTGGTGAAATTTCATGAAGGGCGTGGCTCTCAGGAGAAGATTTTTGGCGAAGCCAAGAGCCAGGCCCAGATGGACTATATTCCGGCCAAGCGACGTGCCGCCAACGAAGCTTTCCTTTTGGCCAGTATCCTCACCCACAATCTCACACGCGAAATGCAGATGCGATCTGCGGAGCGGTCACGCAAATCGTCCCCCCAAAGGGCTGCGGAGTGGATCTTTGAAGGACTCGGCACGATTCGCCGCAAAATCATCCAGCGTGCCGGACGTCTGACTCGCCCTCAAGGTCGACTCACATTGACACTCGGAGACAATCAGGCCGTCGAAGAAGAAATCGCCTGCTACATGATGGCCTGACTGGCCATTTTATGAAACGCTGGGGTTCAATCGACTCTCGGCGCCGGATGCCAACTCCTGTGCCGGCTGCCACAACGCTCCCCACGGCATCGCCGGAGGGGGCGGCGATTTCGTCACCAATGTCTTCGTACTGGGACAGCGCTTCGATTTCATCACCTTCGATCCAGCCGACGATGTACCGACCCGCGGCGCGCGGGACGAGGGAGACTTGAATCCGACCCTCGATACCATCGCCAACTCCCGTTCCACGCTCGGGATGTTCGGATCCGGATACATCAAGATGCTGGCTCGCCAGATGACCGCCGATCTCCAAGCCATCCGGGACGAGATCGATCCGGGCGAGTCGGCCACCCTTACCTCGAAGGGCGTGCGGTTTGGAGAATTGAAACGTGGGGGCGACGGCACTTGGGACGTGAGCGGCGTGGATGGCCTCTCCGGCTCCAGCCTCGGCACGAAGGGTCCTGACAGTCCTCCCAACCTCATCATCCGTCCCTTCCACCAGGCCGGATGCGTGGTTTCCCTGCGCGAGTTTTCGAACAATGCCTTCAATCGTCACCACGGCGTGCAGACCACCGAGCGATTTGGCACGGAACAAGATCCCGATGGCGATGGACACATGAACGAAATGACTCGCGCCGATGTCACGGCCGTCAGTGTCTTCCAGGCGATCATGGGCGTGCCGGGACGCGTCATTCCTCGCGACCCCGAGATCGAAAAGCCGTGCTTCTCGGCGAAGAAAAGTTCGCCGCGGTGGGTTGTGCCCAGTGTCACGTTCCCACCTTGCCACTGGATGACGAGGGATGGGTTTACACCGAGCCCAATCCCTACAACCCGCCGGGCAACCTTCAAGTTGGCGAGGCTCCCACCTATGCCATCGATCTTTCCAGTGGAGATTTTCCGGGTGTCCGGCTCAATCCGAACCGCGACGGTGTGGTCGACGTGCCCGCTTACACGGATCTCAAGCTTTACGACCTCACCGACGGGCCCGACGATCCCAACCGGGAAGTGCTCGACATGCAGGTTCCCGCCAGCGCGCCCGAATTTTTCGCCGGGAATGGCAAGTTTCTCACCAAGAAACTCTGGGGAGCGGCCAACGAACCTCCCTATTTCCATCATGGCAAATTCACCACCATGCGCCAGGCGATCTGGGCCCACGGCGGCGAGGCATCCGAGGTGCGAGACCACTTCGCCAACCTCACAGAACACGAACAAGACTGCGTCATCGAGTTCCTCAAAACCCTGCAAGTCTTGCCACCGCATGTGAAATCTCCGGTGGTCGACGAGAAGGGCCGGACTCGCAGCTGGCCGCCCCAACCACAACGCCAGTCGAGGTCCAATCCCTTCCGCCGGCTCGGCCGCCCCTAGTCGTGTGGTGTTTGAATAGCGCCCGACGCGTCAGCCAGGCCAGGAATCATCGGCGCCCGATTGCAGCCCCTTACGAGTCTTCGTGAAACAAGTTCTCGGCTGGAATGGAATCCAGGAGGCCATCTCGTTCCCATTTCAAGGCCAAGGCCGGCTTCTCGTCGTCCGCCAGCACGTGGATGGTAAGGGGATGATCTCCAGCCTTGAGCGGAAGCGTCGTTTGCAAGGCTTCACCGCCATAGCCATGGTCGGCGTCGAAAAGCAACGCCTGATGAAGCCGCACCACGGCACGGCCTTTGGTTTGCAGGTGAAACGTGTAGTCACCGTCCTCCGGCACCCGCACCAAACCACGGCCCACCGAGACGGCCCTGGCCGGAAGGTCCGCCTTCAAGGTCTCACGGATCATCGTCCGCTCGCCGGTTCCCGCAGCCATGCGCGGCACCCACGACAACTCGTCGGCATCGGGATGAATCTCCCATTTCAAGCCGGTACGCTTCGAGGACTCGATCCCCACTGAAGGTATCGGCTCCCCATCGTAGGGTCGCGGCGCCGCCGCACTGGCTCGCCTGCCCTGAAGCACGCCCGCCTTCATCCGCTCGTTCAACCCACGAAAGAATTCGCTCGTTCCCACGAGATCGTGACGCTCACCAGGATCTTCCTCGACATCGTAGATCTCGAAATCCTGAGAGTGAGCCGCAATGTCCGTGCGCACCCCCTTGTAGCCCTCCCAGAACAAGACTTGCATCTGTCCCCGCTTTCGCCGCCGGCGTTCGCTGGCGTAATCGGAGTAGTTAGGGGTCGCGCCGCCCTGACGGTACTCAACATAGACCGTGGACGGTGCGCCTGCCCCCTTTCCGGTGAGACGCGGCAGCAGCGACACCCCGTCCGAAAGCGCCGGCACGGGCAAACCCGCAGCCTCCGCAAAAGTGGCCATCCAATCGTGAAATTGTGAGGGACGCCGGTCCTCTCCTCCCGCAGCGATCGCTCCCGGCCACCAAGCCAGGCTCGGCACGCGAATGCCTCCCTCCCAGACGTCCCGTTTCATGCCATCCAGGTGGCCGTAAGATTGAAAGGACGTCGGCTGGTAATTCACCCCCTGGATGTAGGACTCGCTGTGCGGACCGTTGTCGCTGGAAAACACCACTAGAGTGTCCTCCGCCAGGCCAAGATCTCGCAGAAGCTGCAGCAGATCTCCCACCGAGCGGTCGACCCGGCGGACCAGCGAAGCGAAGCGGCGTTCCACATCCGTCCAGTGAGGCTGGCGGTAATCGGGATGCACGTAGGAATCGATTTCTCCCTGTGCCGTGTTGATCATGCGCCCCGCCTCTCCAATCCATTGAACACCTCCACTCACTCCCGCTCCCTGAGGATAGGGCCCTGGCGCCAATTGCAAGGCGGCGTGCGGGGTGTCGTGAGCCAGGTAGAGGAAAAAGGGCTGACCGGGAGCTTGGCGGTGATGATCCACAATCCATCGCTTGGCGAAAGCGGTGAACAAATCGACGGTGAAACAGCGGCCCAGCTCCGCCGAAATCTCACGGTCATTGTGCCAGAGTTCCTTGGGTGAGCGGTGGCCGCCGCTGTTCCCCAGCGGCCAGGAGTCTCCCGGGTAATGCTGATGCCCATCGGCATGGCGCACATAACCAAAAAAATCGTCGAATCCCCGCTTCGTCGGGTAGGCGCTCCAGTTCGATGGACTGCCCTGGCCCCCGGAAGCCTTTCCCTGCAATCCGTATTTCCCCACCAGGGCGGAACGGTAACCCGCCTGCTTGAGGACCGTAGGCAAAGTGTGATTGTCCGCCAAGGCCCAATCGAATTGGTTGTCCCGGACATTGGCATGGCCCTGGTGCAAGCCACTCAGCAGGGAAGCCCGGGAGGGAGCGCACACCGGCGCCGGGCAGTAATGGCGCAACATTCGCAGCCCTTCTCGCGCCATGCGATCCAGTGCCGGCGTGGCGTGCCGTTTTCCTTCCTTGGCGTTCTGATGGTTCAATCCGAGATCTCCCCATCCCAGGTCGTCGACCAGAATGAAAATGATGTTCGGCGGCTCGGCTCGCACCGTGCCGACGGCCCCGTGGGCGCCGAAGAAAAACAGGAGGCAAAAGGCGAGCAGCGAAGGCCGTGCGGAGGGTTGCTTGAAAGATGGCAAGTTCATGGAAACAATCATTGGGCTTGATGGGAGGGGGCTGTGGCCGGTGTGGTGATCGTGCCGTGCGGGTCGAGGCCCCCTGCCCCTGGTGACAGGCCACGATAGATCGCCCTGGAAGCGGCGGTCCAGCCGGATCGCGGGATCTTCCCGCGAATTCCTCAAGCGGAGATCTCACGGGACACTCGCCGGCATGGCGAGCGAAAAAACCCCGTCTCCAGGGGCGACTAGAGACCTTCTCGCGAGCCAGACCACCCGCGGGCAAGGGATTCGGTTGCCATTCGCTCGGGCTGTGGTAGATCTCCCACTCCCCGCTGATTGATGAGTGCGAGCCAAAAACTGGAGTTCGAGACGGCGCATTTCCTGCACGGCTTGCTGGGCAACGACCTGACCAATCTCAAGACCCTCGAAGAGCGTCTCGGTGTCACCGCGACGACGCGGGATGGCTGGCTCAAGTTCGACGGCGATGCGGCGTCCGTGGAGGATGCCGCCCGGGTCATTCGCCAGCTCGAGGAGAGTCAGCGCGGAGGGACCGAGATCACCAGCGAGCTGTTCCGCCTGGCTCTGGACGACGCCCACGCCGGCCAGACCCATTCCGGCATCAGCGTGCGTGCCATCCATGAGGCGCGTTTGGTCATTTCGTCGGGCAAATCTTCCGTCGTTCCCAAGACCCAGGGGCAACTGACCTACCTCCAGTCCATGGACGACCACGACGTCATTTTCGGCATCGGTCCGGCAGGCACGGGAAAGACCTATCTCGCCATGGCCAAGGGCCTGTGGCTTCTCAAGCAGGGCGAAGTGGAACGCCTCATCCTCACTCGGCCCGCCGTCGAAGCCGGGGAGGCGCTCGGCTTTCTCCCAGGAGACCTCAAGGAAAAGGTATTCCCCTATCTGCGTCCCCTCTACGACGCCCTCTATGACATTCTCAAGCCGGAAGAGGTCGAGCGGCTGATCGAAAAAGGTGCCATCGAAATCGCTCCGCTGGCCTACATGCGAGGGCGTACCTTGAGCAAGGCTTGCGTGATCCTCGACGAAGCGCAAAACACCACCTGCGAACAGATGTTCATGTTCCTCACGCGTATCGGGATGGGTTCCAAATGCGTCGTGACCGGAGACGCCTCTCAGGTGGATCTCAAGCCCAACGTGCAGTCCGGCCTGCAGGAGGCCATCAAGACGCTTTCCGGGATCGAGAGCATCGCCTTTCAGTTCTTCGGCGACGCCGACGTCATCCGTCACGCAGTCGTCCAGCGAATCATCGATGCCTACCGGCGACACCGAGAAGGGGCCGGGAACCCCGCCTGAGCCCGGACCTCGAGGTTGCTCATCCGCCAGGCTGGCCTTTATTCAGGCTCCCCTCGCCCATGAACCGCATCCTCGACCGCTACCTCGCCCGCCAGATCCTTCTGGGAACCGGGGCGGCGGTGGTGGTGCTCACCCTGGTCTTCGGCCTGGGAAACATCTTCAAACGAGCGCTTCCCCAGCTCGTCGACAACACGCTCTCGCTGGAGCGCTTCGGGCTCTTCATCCTCTACATTCTCCCCTTCGCCGTGGCCTACACGGTGCCCTGGGGCTTTCTCAGCGCCATCCTCCTGACTTTCGGACGCCTCTCTGCGGACCACGAACTGATCTCGATCCGGATGGCGGGCCGGAGCATGTGGCGCATCTGCCTGCCGGTCTTCCTCATCGCCACTCTGCTAAGCGGCCTCTGTTTCTGGCTCAATCTCAACGTTTCCCCTCGAGCCAAGTGGGAAATGAAGAGTATCGTCAAGGATATCCTGAGCGACGATCCCTCGATCATCTTTCGCGAGAAGGAGATTCTCGATGACATGGTGATCCACGTGGAACCCGCCGAAGACGGCTGGAGCGGGCGCAAGATTCGCCTGGTGAAAGTGGATTCCATGAACCGTCCCGTGCTCTGGGCTTTTGCCGACCGCGTCGAGCTGAAGCGACATGACGATCAACTCACCGCGGAACTCTTGGATGTCGAGATGGAATACCGCGAGTCCGAGGAAGATGCGCAAGATCGTCCCCGGCCGGCGGCCATGGCCTACCCCTTCGATCCCGACAGGGTGACCCCGGCAAGCTCTGACAATTTCCCTCTGGAAATCAAACTGCCCAGCAACCGGCCCAAGGCCAATGAGATGACCCGGCGTGAACTCCACACGGCCCTATCGGACGCGGCCCTGCCCGATGACGATGCCGCGGCTTACCAGACCGAGATGACCAAGCGCTATTCCATGTCGTTGGCCTGCCTGGCTTTCTGCATGATCGGCATTCCCCTCGGCGTCACGGCCCAAAGGCGGGAGACCTCCATCGGATTCGCCCTCAGCCTGGCGGTGGCTGTCATCTATTTTCTCTTTATCTTCCTGGGAGAAACGTTCGGCGAGGAAGCCTCGGCCCTGCCCCACGTCTTGATGTGGACCCCCAGCGCCCTCTTCATCGGACTGGGCGGCTTTCTATTCTATCGTTTGAACAAACGCTAACCCGCCTTCCCACCGATGCCCCACCAAAGAATCAAGCCCGCAGCCAAGTCCAAGCTCAAACCCAAGCCCCACCAGCCCCATCTCGAGGAGAAGGACTTCACCGGTGGGGCCATTCACGCCCTGGGCACCTATCAAGGTTCCACGGGAGATCCCGATATCGACGCCATGGTGGCGCAACTGGTGGCGGAGTGGGACTGCGGCCAGCGCAACTCGCTCATCGAGGAACTGATCATCACCGCCCTGAGGATTGGCCACGACGGGGCGGGGCCCGGCGAACTCAAGCTCCTCAACCGCGCCCTCAAGGAGATGCGCAAGGCGAACAACGTCTTTCGCCCCTATCGTGATCTTCGCAAAGTCTCCGTCTTCGGATCGGCCCGCACCGCCCCGGGCCAACCGGAACACAAAGCCGCCGCGGCTTTCGCCCAGAAAATGTGCGAGCGCGGCTTCATGACCATCACTGGCGCCGGCGAGGGGATCATGGGCGCGGCGCAGAAGGGCGCGGGGCGCGAGAACAGTTTCGGATTGAACATTCGCCTCCCCTTCGAGCAAGCCGCCAATGAAACGATCGTGGGCGCCAGCAAGCTGGTCGATTTCAACTACTTCTTCACTCGAAAGCTCAGCTTCATGAAGGAGTCCCACGCAGTGGCGCTCTTCCCCGGCGGCTTTGGCACCATGGACGAGGGCTTCGAACTCCTCACTTTAATGCAAACGGGAAAAGCCGCCATCATGCCAGTGGTCATGGTGGATTCCCCCGGGGGTAGTTATTGGAAGACCTATCTGCAATTCATCAAGGAACACCTTCTCCGGCTGGGAATGATTTCGGGTGAGGACCTCTTTCTGTTCAAGACCACGGACGACGTCGACGAAGCCGTCGATGAAATCCTGCATTTTTACAAAAACTTTCACTCCTACCGCTACATCCGCGACGAACTCGTCATTCGCCTCAATCAACCACTGACCGTCAAAGCCGTCCGCACGCTCAATCGATCCTTTCCAGATCTCCTGGCACAAGGCGATTTTCGTCAGATCACCGCTCTGCCGGGAGAACACAATGAAGAACAGATTCTCGATCTCCCGAGGCTTGTCTTCACCCCCCAAAAACGCGACTACGGGCGATTCCGGATCTTGATCGACACCATCAATAGCCTGCAAACCCAGGCCATACCCGTTCGGCAGGACAAGAATTCGGACAAGGCTTCCACTTGATCGACGGCACCGGATGATGACGTCAAGCAGAGACCGTGCGGCCACCGCAAGCCGCGCCAACACAGGGACAGGTAAGCCAGCGCGGCTAGGATTCCTGCGGTTTCCGCTTGTGGATGCCCACCGAATTGCCATCGGGGTCCCGGACAAAGGCCATGTGGCAGACCGGGGTCTCGTAGGGGCCAAAGTGAAACTCAACGTTGGCGTCCCTGAGCTCGGAGACCGCTTTCTCGAAGTCCTCCACCTCTAGTGTAGTCCGCCCTACAGATAATTCATTCTGCTGAAGACCCTTCATTTTAAGCTTGCACTCAAGTCGGAGAGTGTTAGTTTAATGGAAATGAGAACTGCTGTGCCGATCAACCTTGAAGCAAGCCTGCGAAACAAGCTCCTGCGTTTCAGCAAGGCGTCCAACGTTTCTCCGAAATTGAGAGTTCGTTCCAAGATCGTGCTTCTCGCCAGCGAGGGGATGACCAATAAGCGGATCGCGGAAGAACTTGGATTGGACGAACCACAGGTGGGCCGCTGGCGAAAGAGGTTCGCAGAGATGGGGCTGGCGGGAATCGAGAAGGACAAGACCCGGCCTGGACGTATCAAAGCTTTGCCGAAGAGCAAGGAAAGTGAGATCATTCGGATGACGTTGGAGGAGACGCCCAAAGGATGTACTCACTGGAGTCGATCGCTGATGGCCGCTGAAGTTGGCGTCAGTGAGTCCACGGTAGGACGGATCTGGGCACGCAACGGAATCAAGCCACACCGGGTGAGGACGTTTAAGCTTTCGAACGACAAGCTATTTGAAGAGAAGCCCGAGAACATCGTTGGGTTATACCTGGCGCCGCCAGAGCACGCAGTGGTCTTCAGTTGCGACGAGAAGAGTCAGATTCAGGCACTCGACAGGACACAGCCCGGGCTTCCGCTAAAGAAGGGTCGATGTGAGACTCTCACCGACGACTACAAGCGCAACGGGACAACTTCGTTATTTGCGGCTCTTGAGACATCGACGGGAAAAATCATCGGGAAATGCATGAAGAAACATCGGCACGAAGAGTGGCTCAAATTCCTTAAGCTCATCGAGGGAAGTGTTCCGCCGGACAAAGAGATCCATATTATTTGCGACAACTATGCTACACATAAACACGCGAAAGTTCGCGCGTGGATTTCAAGGCGACCACGCATCCACATCCACTTCACACCTACGAGCGCATCGTGGCTCAACATGGTAGAGCGGTTCTTCCGTGACCTGACTGAAAAGTGTGTGCGGAGAGGCGTGTTCACCAGTGTCGCTGACCTCGAACAAGCGTTGGTAGGCTATATCGAAGCTCACAACGAAAACCCATCTCCCTTCATCTGGACCGCAGCTGCCTCTGATATTCTCGAAAAGGTCAAGCGCGGTAGAGCCAAACTGAATAAACTACAGTCTGCTTGACGGACTACACTAGCGCCACGGAGCAACCATCCTTGCTGGGTTTCATCCCCGGGGCCACCCCAATCGCGAGCGTTCCCGCGCCGATGTCATATTCCACCCAGTGAAATTCCTCCGACGCGTGATCCATCGTCACCGTCAGGCCGAGGAGCCCCT
>CBDBEZ010000084.1:0-20025 GCA_965204485.1 Verrucomicrobiales bacterium | reverse complement strand
AAAGTGGACGACGGAAGTGTTGCGCTTGGTAGGAACTCTTCGGAACGATTCTTTTGCCGACTGGGAGATGGTCGGGCTTCTGCTCGAACTCGTCGGCGCTTTCGGCGAGCGAGCTCACGAGAGCCATATGGTCGCCGTCCGGGAGAGGCGGGACTTGCACTGGCACTTGCCAGTTATCGAATGGCGGGCGTGTCGTCGGACCCGGAAAAACGCGTGCTTTCACGGATTGAGGATCTGGGGTCGACCTCCGCTCGCGATCGATCCCGGATCTTCCTGGATGAGCACACGTCCTGGCGATTCTTTGAAGGTCTCGAAGAGGTGGATCCTTCTTGGAAGGAACTGGGCTTTGTGGACGAGCACTGGAAGCGGGGACGAGGGACCATGGGTTACGGGGATGGTGACGAGAACACCGTCCTCTCGTTTGGGCCTTTTCACGATGAAAAGCCCATCACCGCCTATTTCCGCGCTCGATTTCGGGTCGATCGACCCGAGGCATGGTCGCGGGCGCTGCTCTGGTATCGCTGTGATGACGGAGCCGTGTTCTACCTGAATGGGATCGAGATTCATCGCGAGCGAATGCCCTCGGGGCCGGTGGGAGTGCAGACCAGGGCCAGTTTCAATCTCTCTGGTCACGCCGAAATCGCCTTTCAACACAGGGCCTTCAGGGAGGTGAGTTCGATACTTCGCCCGGGCGAAAACGTCTTGGCGGTCGAGGTTCATCAGGAGACACCGACTAGCAGTGACCTTAAGTTAGATGTTGATTTTCGGACTGGTTTCGACGCCACGGAGATCCTGGAACGCATTGGCATGGATTGGCAAGAAGGGGATCCGTCCCGGCCCGAGCTTGAGTCCCTCCGTCGAGCGTTGAATGAGTTCTTCACCGGCTTGGGAGAAAGTCGCTGACCTCTCCGAGGTCAGATCGTAGGACGGTTGGATTTCGGAGAAATCCGCGACTTTCTCGAGGTCAGTCAGTCACGACGGTCCATCTCAGGGAGAAATTGTCATTCTGACAGAGCGCTTTGGACGGCTTGCGTGAGTTTGGTCGCACCTTGCGGGTCCGCGCCCATGGTCACGTAGGTCACCGCGCCTTCGGCATCGATCACCACGGTGTAGGGGATGGCTTCCGCCGCATACTTCGCCCCCACCTCCATGTCGAGGTCAAGAGCAACGGGCATGGCGGGAACGCGTGGTGAGAAAGCGGTCAACCCGCGCTTTGGATTCGCCTTGATTGACGGTGAGAAAGGTGACCTTGTCCGCTGGAAAGGCTGTCATTGCTTTGATCAGGCCGGGAAGCGAACGCACACAGGGGCCGCACCGGTGGCCCAGAAGTCGAGGACGACCACCTTACCCTTGGCCTCTTTCAGGACGAAGTCCTCTCCGGAGAGGGTGGGGAGGGTGAAGTCGGGCGCGGGTTGGCCGACCAATGGCGAGACATCCGCCTCATCCTGCCCGGGAGGGCTGGGGTCGGTCGTGTGGTCGAACTTCCAGTGGGACAAGGCCGCCAGAGCGCCCTCGGCCTTCGGTTCGCGGAGTGAGACCCGGTGAATGAGGCTCACGGGAATGGCGCAGTCTCCCAGAATGGGGTGGTTGCCCCTGACCTGGTCGGATTGCCACTCCGTGACTTGCAATCGAAGCCTGCCTCCATTGGTGAGATCGAGCCATTGTGTCGAGAAGGATTCGAGACGTTTCGGGCCGCTCTCACTTCCCGAATCGGCATCCCCACCGCCCGAAGTCGGCGGGGGCGGTGGTGGAGGTGCAAACGGGTCGGCTTGAGGTTGAGGCCGCTTCGCTTCGTCTGGCGGATTGGTGGCGGGCTCCTCCGATTTTTTCCTTACATTGCGCTCAGCCGTCTTGTCGGCTTCCGCGACCCAGATCACCGCTGCGATTCGTTTCAGTGGCACCCGAAACTGTTCGAGACCAACGCGGAATCGAAGGTCCTCGCCGGAAGCGTCCTGGCCGGAGATCTCGCCCCGCAGCAGGTCGCCATTGTGCCCGATCAGGACGTGACGCGGGGGCACTTCACGTCGCAGACGAGGCAGCAACAAGGCTTCCTGTTTCGCGTCTTCACTGAAGGGCGGGGAACTGACGACTCCGGGCGAATGGCGGATCGAGAAATCGAAGATGGTCGCAGGTCCAGAACGACTTCCCCACATCGACGTCGTTTCCATGACCAATCCGGCACCGGAATTTCGTCCTCGTTTGTGCCGGATCTCAGTGCGCGCGATCTCTTCCTCGTTGAGAGACAAAATGGCCTGGTCTCCGGCAAAGCGGATCCCGACCTCGACGGGCTCCTCGGGCGACTCGAGCGTGAGTGAGCGGCTACTTTCGAATTGTCCGTGGCGCTCGCTCTCCAGGCCACCGTAGACATGGCTGCCCTGATGACCGATCAAAAAATTGAGCGAGTCCGAGTTCGATAGCGTGCCCTGACAAAACAAGCGAATCCGCAGACAGGAGAGCTGCTCGGGCTTGGCGAAGCGAAAACTGAAGTCGTCGCCCTGGAGCAGCCCGGGATGCCCAATGGCACTGTCGGGCTGGAGGAGGATTCCCCTGTCCGTGCGCTCGGGCAAGGGGCCGCCCCGGCCCAGAAACTGCCAATGCTCGTCGTCGAAACCCTTCGACCCGCGAGTGGACGAAGCCGGACTCAGCTGCACCGCATGGAGGAGTTCAGTGACCACACTTTCCTGGCTGGCGGCGTCCCAGTGAAATCGAATCGCGTGATCGTCGACGTCTTGAATCGTGACGGGCAGCGTTTCGTTCGATTGGCTGTGAAGAAAGGCTGGAGCCCTGGTGTAATCGCCGTCGGGTGGCAGGTGTGGTTTGAGTTCGAGATCTTCGGTGGGCACGGGAAGCGGCGCGTAACCTGAACCCGTGGGCCGAAAGGTGGGCAGCATGTTTCCCGAGTGGACGATCTTCCCGCGAAGCGTCTCCCCTTGTGCGGACAGCACGTCGAGGTTCTCCAGCGGTTTGGAATCGAGGTTTTCTTCTTCGTGCGGCGCTGGGAACACCAGCGCATGGCCGTTCTCCAGCGAGGCCTCCACCGGTTCCGAAGAAAAGGTCGTCTGGAATCGTGCTTTATCGCTGGAAAATTCTTTGAACGTGCCTCTCAAGAGATTTCCGTTAGCATACCAAAGATGGGTCCAGTCCGAATGTCTCCCCTGATCGATTGATCGCGGCCATCGCAGGGCCCGGAGGGAATGTAACGGAATCGCGTGGTCGCCCGACTCCGTGCGGACGGTCAGGATCTCGTCCTCGCAACATGCCACCGGTTGAGCAGAGGTGAGGATCTCTTCACTGGTGTCGATTTGAATCTGGCCGTCCTCGGGCAGGCGGGGGGCCTGTCCTGACCACTCGGTGACCGCGTAGCGCTCGATGGCGAAGCCGGCGCAGCGATTGGTCAGGGTGATGCCCGGCTCGCGTCCGCCGAGCCGGAGCGCCGATACGAACGCTTCCTGGCCCCACACATGATCCAGAATCGCCGCCGTCCATGGGATCCCGGGCGTGATGATCGCCGCGGGTGGAGGCAGAAGGAGAGGGCTTTCATTCACGGGGAGGATCGCCAGGATTTCGCCGTCTCGATCGAAAAGCGTGCACGTCTCAGACGTGCGATCCCAGGCGAGCTGGACGTCGAGCCGGCCGCGCTCATCGAGGACCGGGCTGCCGGACGAAACGAAGTCATCGACCGAATTGAGCACGAGTTCGTCATCCCAGGTCTCGAGGCAGACCCACTGCGATTGAGTTGCCAGTCTCAGCGAGAAGGCAGGTTGCCCTTCAAAGCGCATTCGCAGCCGGAGCAGACAACGGTCGGGCAGCTCGATGGTCTGGCGCATGCCTCCATAGAATTCGAGAAAAACGACCTCCCCGCCCGGCGAGAGAAAGGGCGGTTTTCTCTCGATGCCTCGTCCGTGGTCCATGCGCTCGCCCCTGAGCCAGCTCGCCGGTCCGGCGATCACGAGGCCCTCGCCGGTGAGTCGCTCGATGGCGACGACCTGCTCCCGTTTGACAGCGATCTCACCTCTGTCACCTCCCGAGAGGTGGAGGAGGTCGTCGTCTAGAGCATTGAGCGAACCGGTGAGATGGCTGCCGTCGGCGAAGACGAAGCGAAAGGATTCGCCAGGCGTGTCGAGCGATTCTCCGGCGAAATCGATCCGGGTGAGGGCGGTGCGCCGGAGTCGAAGGGCATCGTCAAACAGGGCGGAGTTCCATTGAAGCACTTTGGAGTCGGCGGCATGGAGTTCTCCCTTGATCTGTTCGCCGTTCCGCCAGTGCAAGCGCGTGTCGGGGAATTCCGAGGATTCCGCGAGGTGGCCGGGCAGCCCGCCGGAGAAGCCGTTTTCAGTTTCGGCTTTTGTGAGGACAAGGATGGCTGAGGTCAATAGCACGACGCCCGCCGCGGCTCTCCTCGCCAGCCTGAAAGCAAAGGCAGACCCCGGCTTGAGGCGGAAACCGGGCCGGGTCTCAGCGCTCATAGATCGGGAGAAAACGATAGTTCAAGGCGAGAGCCAGTAGTGACATGCCGGTGCTGTAGGCGCTCTGGCTGAAACTTCCGTCCTCGGCCTGGGTATCGCTCAGGAAGCGGATTGTTTGGGCATTCCATTTTTGCCAAGACTCGTAATCACACTGAAACAGCGCCTGAGCCATGTAATAGCGGAAGTAGTATTCGGGATAGCTGCCCTCGCGGTGTTCCAATCGGGAAGTGATGTGCTGGACCGTGGCGAGGTATTTCTCCTCGTCCTTTTGCTTGCTCACGGCGGCCACCAACGTGGCGATGCAGGAGCGATTCATGGACTCGCCCATGCCGAATCCACCCGAGTAGGCGACCGAGCCATCGCGGCTGGTGCACCGGCGAAAGTATTCCAGGGAGCCGTCGACGGTCGCATCGGGAACGTCCAGGCCGGCGTTGCGAGCGCCCAGCAGCCCCATCAGCACGGCGCCGGACACCGAGGTGTCGGCGTCGGTGGCGTCGGGACTGTAGCGCCATCCGCCGAAGCGATTCTTCTTCTGGGAGCTGGCCGCGCAGTCGATGGCGCGCTGGAGAACCACGGCGAGGCGCGGGCCGCGTTTGGCGGCGTCTTGCCAGAGCAGTTCTTCATCGACCACGCCGTAAGCCTCGGACAGAGCCAGCAGAGCGAAGCCGTGGTGGTACATGCTGTTGGGGATGTAGCCGGTGGTTTCGTCTTGAGAGAGAATGATTTGACGCAAAGCCTGGCGAATGGGATTAGCCCAGCGCCCGAAATTGGGGTCTTCGCCCGTGGCCAGATAGGCCATGAGACAGATGCCGTCCACGCCCGGACCGGACTGGTGGCCGCTTCCTCGCCAGGAACCATCGCCCAGCTGGCGTTCCGTGAGCCAGGTGAGCCCGCGTTCGTAGATGGTGTCGACCTCGGCCGGCACGTCGCCGCCGTAGCGGATGGCGGAATCCTGAGCGTGGATGGCCGTGGTTGGGATGATGAGGGTCCAGGCGAGAACGAGAGAGAAGAGCCAAACCGGTCTCGTGGGGAGCAGGTGAAGGTTAGGAAAATTCATGGGAGGAGTTTGGAGCAACTCTGTTTTTTTTGGAAATGAATAATTTGGCATTTCGCGACAACAGTCGACACAAAATAGCTCTATTTTTAGCGTTTAAAGCAACGACTCAGCGTGACCGACCGGGCTCATGAACTCGATCGTCGTCTGTGCGCCTCCGGCGGCCCTGGTAGCGCCCCGGGGTGGACGACCTCGTGAGTGGGAAGTTCTCAGACCGGTTTCTCTTTGCCTGGCGTGTCTGTCTGACTGGAGAAATGACCGGAAGTTGTGGATGAGGGCGGTCGGGGCATCATGAAGAGTTCAACCATTACCAAACAACTGAACTCCAATGAAAACCACCAACCACCCTACCGAATCAGCATCTATCCTTCGCCAGGAAGGAGCAAGCACCGTCTGCCAGAACGCCCTTGAGGCCACCCTGCGACAAGGAGCCCAAGTGCTTCTTCAGGCCGCCATCGACAACGAAGTCTCCGACTACATTCAAGCCCATCAACATCAGCGTGATGACCAGGGTCATCGCCAAGTCGTTCGCAACGGCCATCTTCCTGAAGCGACAACTTCAGACTGGAATAGGAAACGTTTCTGTTCGGCAGCCCAGGATCAATGATTGCCGATCAGGCCAGCGGTTCACCAGCGCCATCCTTCCGCCGTACCTACGCCGAGTCGCTTCACTGGACAACCTCATCCCGGCACTCTACCTGCGAGGAATCTCAACCTCCGAGATGAGTCGAGCCTTAGAGCCGATCCTCGGTGAGAACGCATCGGGTCTTTCTGCAGCCAACATCGTTCGACGAGGAAGAGCAATGGGAGAAAGAACGCGAGCAATGGAGCGAGCGCGACCTCAGCGACAAGGAATACGTCTATCTCTGGGCCGACGGGATCTACTTCCATGTCAGGCTCAATGACGACCGCCCATGTGTTCTCGTAATCGTCGGCTCCTTACCCGATGGAACCAAGGAATTGGTAACCATCAGCGATGGAGAACGAGAGAGCAAACTGTCCTGGAAAAATGTGCTCAGAGACCTCAAGAAACGAGGATTGAAGATCCCTCCGAAACTGAGTATCGCCGATGGAGCTCTCGGGTTCTGGAGCGCCTTGGAAGAGGAATATCCGACAAGCAAACAGCAACGATGTTGGGTGCACAAGACAGCCAACATCCTCGACAAGCTGCCGAAGAAAGCGCAGCCCCTTGCCAAGGAACGCATCCATGAAATCTACATGGCGGAAACAAAGAAGGCCGCCTTGGAGGCCTATGACGAGTTCTTCACGCTCTACGAAGCCAAGTATCCGAAAGCGTGCGCCTGCCTGAAGAAAGACAAGGAAACTCTACTAACGTTCTACGACTTTCCAGCCGAGCACTGGAGACACATCCGGACGACAAACCCGATTGAGTCGACGTTTGCCACGGTCCGCCATCGGACTCGACAAACCAAAGGGTGCGGATCGAGGAAAGCAACCCTTTCAATGGTCTACAAGCTCGGCCTGGAAGCCGAGAAAGGCTGGCGTCGACTGAACGGATATCGTCAACTTGACAAAGTCGTGCAAGGAATCATCTTCGTGGACGGCATCGAGCAGCAAACCGCTGCCTAACCCATGATCGAACTTCGAATGGTGTTCCGACCGCCCTCATCCACAACTTCCGGTCATTTCTCAATCGTACGTCGTGCTACTCTCACTGTAGGTGGCTTTTGGGTTGAAGTGTTTGGTGTTTTGGTAGATTCCAAATCAACCTTATCCCAAAGGCCCCTGCCACTATTTTCTTGGGATTCTTGCCCCGATTTATGAAACTATGGGGTATATGCTGGTCAATCTGGGTCTGGGCAACGGGGACTGGGGACCCAAGAATTACTATGTGAGTTACAACCCGAACATTTCCGACGGGAAATGGCGTTATCATTCCTGGGATGCGGAGAAGGTTTTTCAGAGTCTCAACGACGACATCACGGGACGTGATGTCGCCGGCGGGCCGACGGCCTTGCACCATGACTTGATGGCAAACGACGACTATCGCATTCGCTTTGCCGACCACGTCGCCAAGCAGTTCTTCAATGGTGGCGTGATGTCGGTGGAGGGTTTGCAAGGAGCTTACAAGCGGCGGACGGATGAGATCGATCGGGCGATCATTCTGGAATCGGCGCGATGGGGTGACGCTGCCTACGGGGTCAGTCAACCCTACACGAAGGAGGACTGGGACACGCACCGCGACTGGATCATGAACGAGTATTTCCCCCGGCGCGTGGACATTGCGGTCGACCAGTTCGAGAGCCGCGGCTGGCTGGGAGATCTCGATCTGCCGACCTTCACGGATCACGGAGGGTTCTTTGAGGAGGGCTACGCCGTTGAGATCAAGAAGTCGGTTTTTGCCAAGGGTAACATCGTCTACACCCTCGATGATTCGGATCCGCGCTTACCGGGCGGAGATCTCTCCGAATTGGCCATGGAGTATGACGGGCCGGTGGCGCTCGATGGCAGTGCGACGGTGAGGGCCCGCCTTCATCAGGCGAGTGTTTTCGGACCCAAGGAGTGGTCACCCCTCCTGGAGGCGACCTTCGTCGTTGGAGCGGTTCCGGCGGCCTCTGAAAACCTGACCATCGCGTTGATCAACTATCATCCTCCCGGTGCGAGCGAATCGGAGAAGGCCAAGGGATTCTCGCGCAAGGATTTTGAGTTCATGGGCCTGCAGAACTTTGGCGAACAGACGGTGAGTTTGCGAGGGCTCGAACTGACGGAGGGGATCCGATTCGATTTCGGACAGGCCTCCCACGAGGAAATCGAGCCGGGTCAGACGGTGTTCTTGGTGAAGAACGCGGCGGCTTTTGAGGCGCGCTATGGCACCGCGCTTGCGGTGATCGGCGAGTATCAGGGAAGTCTTTCGAACGACGGGGAGCGGCTCTTGCTGGTTTCCGGCGAAACCACGGTGGCGGATTTCGCCTTCAACGACAACGACCAGTGGCCGCGCGGGACCGATGGCGAGGGTAACTATTTGGTGCTCGATGACCCCGGGGCGCGGCCCGATTCCAGCAGGGGAGGGAGCTGGCGAGCCAGCACGCCGGAAGACTCCCCGGCACCTCTGGAAGGTGGAGGTGGTGTGGGTGGCGATCTCACCTACGCCCAGTGGAGCGCGACGGTCTTCCCGGAAGGGGAATTGCGGTCGGCAGCTGGCGAAGACGCGGATGGCGATGATTTTGTCAATTATCTGGAGTTCCTGATGGGAAGCGATCCGCTAGAGGCGGCCTCCAAGCCCCACGTGGCGGTGGAACGCTCGGCCGAGGACCTCCCGATCTTTGAAATGTCTCGCCGGGTGGGCGTGGCGGATGCCCTTGTCGTGGAAACCGGGCGCACCCTGGCCGACTGGAATGCCGTGCCCGATCCGGCGCTGGAGCACCTGGAGACCCGCCCGGGACCGGACGCCGCCACGGAGATCCAACGTTTCCGCGTCCTGCAGCTGACCAAGGATGCGGTCTGGACGGAGCGGTTCCTGCGAGTGCGCACGACGCTTCCTTGAGCCCGAGGCCCTGAGCCTCGGGCAACGCTCGATCGAACTCGAGGTCGCGTGATCGTCGCGGTTCGCTTCCCGCGTGGTGCCCTCGAGCGCCGGCGCCGCCGGCTCGCCGCAAATCTTTTCAAAATTTTACTTCGTCGAGTTGTTAGGTTTTTGCTTGCGTCCCCGGGCGAAACCGCTTTTCATCGAAGCTTATGCTTCGCATTCAAGCTGACTATGCCGACCATCTTCAAAGCGGAGATTGGCTGGCACACGCCACCGTCAAGGCGACCCAGGTCGGGGCGAAGCTGAGCGAAACGGGCGCCGTGCAGGGCTTGAATGTGAAGGTAGTGGGCAAGGGGCAGTTGCGGATCACGGCCAGCGTGCGGAAGCCGCGGGCCAAACGTGGCGAGGAGGTTTTGATTTTTCTCTCGCGCTCACCCCGTGGCGACGTCTTGATCGCGCCCAAGTGCAGTTGCCGGGAACGGCGCCCACCCTGTGGCCACGTCATCGCCGTGATGCACGATTTCGTGTCGCTTTGTGATGAGGAAATGAGCACCCGGCCGGGTCGAAGAAATGCGAGAAATCGTGGAGCGGGGACACGAAAATCACGGTCACGGATCGGAGCGAAATATCCGGCGATGGCCGAGCGTTACCTGGCCTGCGAGATCGTTCCGTCGGAAGAGACGGGTTTGGTGGAACTGGGAGTGCTCCTTCCCAAGAGACCGGTGATCGATGGCTCGGATTATCGGCGGTGCACGGTGGAAGATCTGAGCGATCCGCGGTGGTGGGCGGCCCTGAGTCAGGGATGGATGCGCCAGCTCATGGAGCGATTGCAGTCACTGGTTCCCCGGTCGGCGAAGGGCGATGAAATCGCGCGAATCCGGCCGGACGGGAAGGAGTGGACCTTGCTTTTGGTGGAGCTGATGAAGTGGCGGATCCTCTATTGGGGTGGAGGGCCCAATCCGGTTTTGATGCATGAAGATGGGCCGCGGCCGGCCAAGCCGGTGTGGCATTTCGACCAAACGCGCGAGGATTTTTTGACGGACTGGGAGTTTGCGGAACCGGTGGCGGCCGTGATTCCCTCGGAACCGCTGCACTACATCGACGCGCGGCGCCGGTTGATTGGAGAGGTGGAAACGGCCATTCCCAGTGAGGTCGCCGTGCAGTGGCTGGGCGAGGGGCGTCGGCCAGGTCGGAAACAGGTGAAGAAATGGAATGCCCGCTTGCAGGCCCGAAACGTGCCTGTGGCCTTCCCCTTGCCGCCGGAAAGGGAAGTGATCGATGGCCATGCCGAGACGCCGCTGGTGTGCCTGCACTTGAGCCAGCGGGAGCTTCCGCGGAGTACCATGCGAGCGGTCTGGAGTCCGGTGTTCCACGAGCTGCCGGTGGTGGAAATTTGCTTCTGTTATGGTGATGGGGAACACGCCGTTCCCGAGAGCGGGCCGGGCTTTGCGATGGAAGCGGAGCATTGTCAGGTGCTGCGAAACGAGACAGCGGAGCGGGTCGCGCTTGATCGCTTGGATCAGTTAGGCATCAGGTCCTTCGCCGCGACTTTGCCGAGCGAGGTCGATTCCGGGCCCTGGAGCCGATTTCGCTGGGTGGGCGTTTGGTCGGCGGAGGAATCCCGGGCGGCCTGGATGAAGCTCATGACGGAAGTCATGCCAGCCCTGGAAAGGGACGGCTGGCGAGTGGTCTATGCGGAGAACTTCGAGATGCGCTTCGTGCAACCCACGAATTGGATTCAGAGTCTGCGTGAGAAGCGTCAACGCTCATGGTTTGAGTTTGAACTGGGCATCGAGTGCGAGGGCCAGCGAATCGATCTCATTCCCGTCTTGATCGCCTACCTGAAACATCACGCGGACATCGAGCGCCAGATCGAAACTCTCAAGCCCGAAGACCGCCTCCCCATCCCCTTGGCGGATGGGCGTTACCTGGCCTTTCCGGTGGCGCGGCTCCAGCCAATCATCCGGATCCTCAAAGACATTCTGGATCACCAGCGCGCACGCTGGCGGGAAGACGAGGGATACGCCCTGCACCCTTTGGTGGCCGCCGATTTTCTTCTCGCGTCCTCGGTGCACACCGACGCGGGCGAATCGATGGCGCGTTTGGAGGCGGTGGGGAGACGCTTGCGGGAGGAAGGGGAGGGCGACGCGGAACGGCGGGAACTCCCCCGTGGCCTGCAGGCCACCCTGAGAAGTTACCAGGAGGAGGGCTTCCAGTGGCTGCAGTCTCTCTGCCGATTCGGCATTGGCGGGATCCTCGCGGACGACATGGGGCTGGGCAAGACCCTGCAGACGATCGCGCACCTCTTGGCGGAGAAGCAGAACGGCCGATTGCGGCGGCCGGCTCTGGTGGTGACGCCGACAAGCCTTTTGGGAAATTGGCAGGATGAGCTGGCTAAGTTTGCTCCAGACCTCTCTGTTTTCCTGTTCTACGGCGCCCAGCGTCATGCCGATGGCCAGGCGCTCGACGCGGCCGACGTGATCCTCACCTCCTATACCTTGGTCCACCGGGATCAGGGGTTCCTGGAAACGCGCAGTTTTTCGCATCTCATTCTCGATGAGGCGCAGAAGATCAAGAACCCGGCTTCCCAGTGGGCCCGGGCCGCCTGTGCCCTGGACGCCGAGCATCGCCTCTGTCTCACGGGCACGCCCATGGAGAATCATCTGGAGGAGCTGTGGTCGCTCTTCCATTTTCTCATGCCCGGATTTCTGGGCCGCCCGGAATCGTTTCGTCAACGGTTTCGCTATCCGATCGAGCGAGACCAGGACGAGACGGCGACGGCCTTGCTGGCAAAACGGGTGGCTCCCGTCATTCTGCGCCGCCGCAAGACGGAGGTGGCCAGGGAATTGCCCCCCAAGACCGAGATCTTGCAAACGGTGGAGCTGGAAGGTTCTCAGCGGGATCTCTACGAGACCATTCGCGCCAGCATGGAGGAGAGGGTGCAGGAAGTGATCGCCGAGCAAGGCTTGGAGCGGGTGCATCTTTATATTCTGGACGCGCTCTTGAAGTTGCGTCAGGTTTGCTGCGATCCGCGTTTGTTAGATCTCGATGCGGCCCGGAGCGTGTCGCAGTCCGCCAAGATGGAGATGCTTTTTGAATGGCTCCCGACCATGATCGAGGAGGGACGCCGAATCTTGCTGTTCTCGCAGTTCACCAGCATGCTGGCGCTGATCGAGGAGCGTTTGAAAGCGGAAGACATTCCCTACCTGAAATTGACGGGACGCACCCGGAAGCGGGCGGAGGTAGTGAGAAGTTTTCAGGAGGGTGAGGTCCCGCTTTTCCTCATCAGTCTCAAGGCCGGCGGAGTGGGCTTGAACCTCACTCGGGCGGACACGGTGATTCACTACGATCCCTGGTGGAACCCGGCGGTGGAGGATCAAGCCACCGACCGGGCGCATCGGATCGGGCAGGAACATCCTGTCTTCGTCTACAAGCTGATCACGCGTGGATCAATCGAAGAGCGCATCGTGGCGATGCAGGAGGGCAAGAAGGAGCTGGTGGAAGGGCTCTTGTCGACGGGTTCGAAGAAGAGTCTCCAGTGGTCGAAAGCGGATCTCGACCGGCTCTTCCGGCCGCTCGCGGATTGAGGCGCTGCCGGCCGGGCGGTGCGACTTGTTCGTTCCATGGCAGGGACCCCTTCGCGGCTCGGTGCGGCTTGCCCGGCGTTCTCGAATGGACTCTGAGATTCTGCGAGGACCGCGTCCCCGTCCGTGCGCGGCGTCGTTTCAGCGAGACCGTCAGTGCATGGACCGGGGCACCTCGAGCGTGCCGGACGCATCGTCTGGCCAGGTGGCCCCGGCGGTGACCCAGCCTTTGAGCAGCTGAAGTTGCGCCTGGCTCATGCCGTGCCCGGTGGGAGGCATGGCTCCCGGCTCATCGCCGGCCAGGCGAACGACCCGGAAGAGCTTGCTGCGCTCCGGGTGGCCCGGGACGATGAACGGTCCGTTAGGGCTGGGGCGAAACGTGAGAGCACGGGACCGGAGATTGAGATCGCCCGCGGCGGTGTGGCCGTTGTGACAGGGCAGGCAATGGTCTTGCAACAGGGGCTTCACCTGAGCGAGAAAAGACACCGGCCGACGGGTGAGGTCGACGCGCGCACTCGGAGGGGAAGCGGGCGTGTCCTCGGAAGGTGGGGACGTTTGGCAGGCGGTGAATCCGCCCAAGGCGAGGCATTGTAAGGAGCAGGCCTCGAGAGGTCCAGAACGGGAGAAAGCGAGCGTTTACCTTCATGGTTCAAGCATGATGGACCTCTGGGATTGCGCAAGCGCCGCCTTGCGGGGGCTTTCCATCGCCGTCCGCAGCCTCCCTTTGCCTCGGCTGGTGAACCATTGACATTGGGCAAGCGGCCGTTTCCTGGCGAGATTCCGTCGGGTCCGCGCGAGATTCCGGCCGGAGTTCTTGAGCGTTTGATTCGCGCTGATACCATGCTTCAGGTTGTCATGCTCACTCCTCGCTGTTTTCCCTTTTGTCAGTGGCTGTTGGTCGCGGTCTTTGCCGGGCTCGCCCTTTCTTGCCAAACTTTTCGAGACCGGACGAGTTTGAGTCAGGCAGCCAATGAACGTCTTTTCCGCGAGGGCGTGGCCACGATTCTCGAGTATCGCTGTCTGGGGTGTCACAACGCGGTGGACGCGCCGCGTCACGGGGGCCTCAACCTCGAATCGCGGGAAGTTGCCTTCTCCTCGGGAAAACACGCTCCCGTGATTCGGCCGGGTCGGCCTGCGGAGTCGCTCCTCTATCGGGTGTTGGAGGCAAGCGAGTCTCACGCCGTGTTCATGCCTCCGAAACCGGATCGTCTTTGGGAAAATGAGAAGAAGGTTTTGTGGAATTGGATCGCGGGCAGGGCCCACTGGCCGGCCGGCAAGGACGGCGCCCTCACGCGTCCTCAGGATTGGCCGAACGCTTCGTGATCGCCCGGGAGGGCTTTGTCAGCTCTTCCGCGACCCCTAGAGCCCGTGTTCATGGTTTCCGCGGCGGACCCGCCTTCTCAGCTCGGCTGACACTCGACTCACGTCGGGATTCCCCTTGTCCATCCTGGTTCGTTGGCGAAGCTTTGGAGACTTTCCATTCCCATGAAGAAACGGATCCTCATCGTCGATGACCACCCAGTGATACGCATGGGGCTCGTGCAATTGATCAACTCCAAGGCGGACCTCGAGATTTGTGGGGAAGCGGGTTGTGCCAAGGAAGTGCTGCAGTCGATCGAATCGCTGTCGCCGGATTTGGTGGTCCTCGATCTGAAGCTTCCGGACGGGCACGGCCTGGAACTGCTCAAGGACATTCGAGCGTGCCATGGAGACGTCAATACCTTGGTGCTTTCATCCAACGATGAATCCGTCTACGCCGAGCGGGCCTTGAAGGCGGGGGCGTGCGGCTACGTGATGAAGGAGGCTGCGGCTGCCCATCTGGTGGAGGCCATTCGCACCATCCTGGACGGCAAGCTCTATGTGAGCCCCAACGTGTCCCGGCTCATTGTGGAGATGTTCACGGCCGGCAAGGGGAAGGGACCGGCCGCCTCACCGATTGAAAAACTCGCCGATCGAGAATTTGAAGTCTTTCAGCTCATCGGGGAAGGGAAGGGATCTCGTGAGATTGCCGGGCAATTAGGCATCAGTGTCAGGACGATCGACGCTCATCGCGCCCACATCAAGGGGAAGCTGGGCATTGTGGATGGCAACGCACTCGTTCGGCACGCCGTGCGTTGGATGGAGACGCGGCAATGGGATTGAAGGCAGGATGTAGACGGCCGGGGGGCATTCCGTGACGGGTTTACCTTTTGAGCGACTGCGCTGCCGGCAAAAGGGAGGATGCGGAGTTAGACGATCGTTTCGGAGGCGTGGTCGCCCTTCAGCTTTCCCTGCAGAGACGAGAGTTTGCCCGACAGTCGAACGCAATAAGCCCCCGCGAAACTGGCGATACCGAGACCCAGCATGCCGCCACTGCTCGCGACCAAGAGGACGGAACAGTCCGCAGCGTAGCTTCGTCTGACAAAATTCCGAATTTCGGCTTCGTGCTCCGCGGAAAACACCCCGCGCTCGATCAGGCGATCCACCTCCCGGTTGGCTTTTACCTGGAAAAACTCCCGATTCATCGTGGAGACCATGCTCTGCTGGGTTCCTAATGTGGCCTCTTCAGCAGAATCTGTGGGTGCCCAGGCGGCGCGATTCACCTAGAATCCTGACCAGCAACAAGTTATATCCAATCTTAATGGGCATCAAAGTTGTGGCAACAAGCCAGCTGCCCATCCAAACCTCGGATTTGCGAGCAGCGATTCCGTAAGATAGGCGGCTGAGGCGGCTCAAGCCCTGTATTTTTGGGTAATTCGGATCGGCAGCGCCCATTTTTGACCCCATGGCAAATTCGCATTCGTTATTTCATCTTTTTTAAGCTTGTTTCTGTAATAGTCTTATATTACAGTGCGCCGAACGAGCCGACCTTCATGCCAAGCAGAAACTCCCTGCCCCCCACCGAACGCCAGATTCGCAGCCGCCTCCGCCAGCTCCTCGACCAGGCCGAAGGCTTCCTTCACGGCTCGCCCATCGAACTCTCTCGTAAATGCGGCAAGCCCACTTGCCGTTGCGCTTCCGACGACTCCTTGCGCCATCGCTCCTTGGCCATCGGTCAGACTCGCAAGGGCAAGACCACCATGCTGCACGTCCCCAGACCGTTGGAAGCTCAGGCGAGACGCTGGATCGATGATTTCCAGAAGGCGAATGCTCTGCTGGAAGCCCTCGACGAGCAGGGGCGCCTCCGACTCGAGGAGGCAAAAACCAAGGCCAGAGCGGCGAGTAGCTCCGCCAAGAAGAAGGGCAAGACCGGTAAGAAATCAGCCGGCAAAGCCAAGTCCGGGCGCAATTCTCCACCAAAAAAGAAGCGACCATTCTCACGCGACTACTAACTTACGCGGACAAGATTTTCAGCCTCCGCCAACAGTGGAGGCTGCGGGTGCGTGACTCTCGTCCCAAACCACAGATTCCCACTCGAGTTTTCCCGGCAGCATTCTTCGCCATGTTCTGCTGCCGGTTACCAAGCTTCAACGAACTCGAGCAACACCGGAACAAGAGCAGCTGGACCCGTTGGCTCGGTAATCACCGTTTGCCCAGCGCCGACGAACTGGCGTATGTCTCCGAGCGCATCGAGCCTGACAGTGTGCGAGGGTGTCTCGGACACATTTACTTCTGCCTCAAACGCAACAAAATCCTTGCCCCACAGCGCGGTTGGATGCTTGCCGCCGTCGATGGTCACGAAACTCACTGTAGCTACAAACGTTGTTGTCCAAAGTGTCTCCAACGCCGGATCGCCGTCGGAGACGAGGTCAAAACACAGTTCTACCACCGCTTGGTCGCGTTTCAGATTATCTGTGAGGATTTTCCATTGCTTCTCGACGTGGAAATGCTTGAGCCTGGTGAAGACGGAGATCCTGGAGACGACGAAGTCGCTGCGGCTATACGGCTGATAACTCGCGTCCTTAAGGACCACCCACGCTGCTTTGACGTGCTCACTGCCGATGCGCTCTACCTGCGTCCCTCCGTGATCAATCTTCTTGAAGACCACGGCAAATACCTTGTTGCCGTACTCAAGGATAATCAGCCTGAGCTATTGTCCGAAGTCCGCACGCTCCTGCCCCTTGAGGAGCAAGAGCCAGAATCATTTGAGACTCCGGCTGCACCGGGCAAGCCCGCGCGGCACGTTCATTTACAAGAGGCTGAGGGCTTCTGCACTGAATCCATTCACACTCCTCTTCGCGTTGTTCATTCCCATGAGACTGGCATCCGTCGCGAGCGCGTCGCTGGGGATTGGGTCGAGACTCCCATCGATAGCCACTGGTGGTGGGCGACGACCATGCCCCGCTCAATGGCCGATGCCAAGACCATCTTCCATTTCGGGCACGACCGTTGGAAGGTCGAAAACGAAGGCTTTAACGAACTCTGCTCCCGCTGGCATTCCGGTCATTGCTATCACCATCATCCCAATTCCATTCTCGTTCTGTGGCTGATCATGTTCATGGCCCACGCCGTGTTCCACTGCTTCCACAAGCGCAACTTGAAGCCAGAGATACGCCGTGGACACACGGCCATCTATTTTGCCCGTCAAATCGCCGCCTCCATGCGAGAGGATCGATGGTGGCCGCCACCGGCTCCGGGCTGAGGAACGCCCGCCCCGCGCTCTCGGTAACCTTGGGTTCGCGTCCGCCATCGGAGCGGTCTGGCTCCCTGTTGCCTATTGCCGACAGGGGGATCCATTTCGCGGCTCGAGCCCTCCGAAATTCGCCCGAGAACCGCCACACGAAACTGTTCGCCCTCCTAGCGCCAGCTTCAACACGCTCAACACCCACCAATTCAGGCCATTACGACTCTTTCCGACGCCGTCTTACGGAATCGCTGATTTGCGAGGACAACGCTTGCGCCGGGGCTCAGCGATTCCGTAAGATAGGCGGCTGAGGCGGCTCAAGCCCTGTATTTTTGGGTAATTCGGATCGGCAGCGCCCATTTTTGACCCCATGGCAAATTCGCATTCGTTATTTCATCTTTTTTAAGCTTGTTTCTGTAATAGTATTATATTACAGTGCGCCGAACGAGCCGACCTTCATGCCAAGCAGAAACTCCCTGCCCCCCCACCGAACGCCAGATTCGCAGCCGCCTCCGCCAGCTCCTCGACCAGGCCGAAGGCTTCCTTCACGGCTCGCCCATCGAACTCTCTCGTAAATGCGGCAAGCCCACTTGCCGTTGCGCTTCCGACGACTCCTTGCGCCATCGCTCCTTGGCCATCGGTCAGACTCGCAAGGGCAAGACCACCATGCTGCACGTCCCCAGACCGTTGGAAGCTCAGGCGAGACGCTGGATCGATGATTTCCAGAAGGCGAACCTCAGCGTTTCATAAAATGGCCAGTCAGGCCATCATGTAGTAGGCGATTTCTTCTTCGACGGCCTGATTGTCTCCGAGTGTCAATGTGAGTCGACCTTGAGAGCGAGTCAGACGTCCGGCACGCTGGATGATTTTGCGGCGAATCGTGCCGAGTCCTTCAAAGATCCACTCCGCAGCCCTTTGGGGGGACGATTTGCGTGACCGCTCCGCAGATCGCATCTGCATTTCGCGTGTGAGATTGTGGGTGAGGATACTGGCCAAAAGGAAAGCTTCGTTGGCGGCACGTCGCTTGGCCGGAATATAGTCCATCTGGGCCTGGCTCTTGGCTTCGCCAAAAATCTTCTCCTGAGAGCCACGCCCTTCATGAAATTTCACCACATGAGCGGCCGTGTTTGTCTTGTTGGTGATGATCGCCTTGTATTCATAGTTCTCCTCGACTGGTTCGAAAAGATCCAGTTGGAGCGGTCCTTTGCGCTGAGTGCGCCTCATGGTTCGAATGCACAAAATGCGCGCTTTGCGCGCCCAACTTTTTGGCTTCCAGCGGATTTCGAAGTGATGAGTTTTTCCCTCTCCGCCTCGGGTTCGGGACCAGCGACGGCGCTTCTCAATGATGCCCTTGAGTTCCACAAGCCGCTCGAAAGGCACCGAGAACGTATATTCCAGGCCCAGGATCTTTGCCTCTGAAACCATCTGATCGCTGAAAAACGCGCTGTCGGCGCGCAACTCGATCTGCACATCAGGCAGCACCTTGCGAATCTTCTCCACGCAGGAACGGAGGAACTCCACTGCTCCATTGGAGTCATGGACGTTGCCACTTCGATGAAGGAAGTCGAAGATTTGTCCGGTTTGAGCGATCGTCGCGAGCAGTGGATAATAACTGCGCTCGCCTTTTTTCTTCTTGTTAAATCCCACAGCCGTCCCTTCCGCATGGCGACTCGTGCTCTGCACGCTTCCGTCCAAATCAAGCGTGATGCGTTTGATTCCCTCCTCCTGAAGTCGCGACAGGCAAACGAAATGATTCATCTCCCTCATCCTCTCAAGGCTTTGACAATCGACCTCTCCCAACATCCGGCTCATCGTTGGGACACTGGGCAATTGGTGCATCCCCAAAACCTGTCGTACAAGGGAATCATCTCGGTAGTAGTCCAAATCGCGAAGCATCCGGTAGCCCAGTATAAGATGCACGATAAGACACATGAAAACCTTGTGGAACTTGTAGAAGCGGGACATGCGCCGATCCAGTGGACCAAAGCACTGCTAAAGCTTCCCCTCCAGATCCAATTCCTGAAAGAGCTTCTGAAAGATAACGAGACCGCCGAAAGAGGTCAGTTCTTGATCTTCAAATTTGATCGCCGGAATCGTTCTGGACTTTGCATTAATCGTACGTCGTGCTACTCTCACTGTAGGTGGCTTTTGGGTTGAAGTGTTTGGTGTTTTGGTAGATTCCAAATCAACCTTATCCCAAAGGCCCCTGCCACTATTTTCTTGGGATTCTTGCCCCGATTTATGAAACTATGGGGCGAATGCTCTGCTGGAAGCCCTCGACGAGCAGGGGCGCCTCCGACTCGAGGAGGCAAAAACCAAGGCCAGAGCGGCGAGTAGCTCCGCCAAGAAGAAGGGCAAGACCGGTAAGAAATCAGCCGGCAAAGCCAAGTCCGGGCGCAATTCTCCACCAAAAAAGAAGCGACCATTCTCACGCGACTACTAACTTACGCGGACAAGATTTTCAGCCTCCGCCAACAGTGGAGGCTGCGGGTGCGTGACTCTCGTCCCAAACCACAGATTCCCACTCGAGTTTTCCCGGCAGCATTCTTCGCCATGTTCTGCTGCCGGTTACCAAGCTTCAACGAACTCGAGCAACACCGGAACAAGAGCAGCTGGACCCGTTGGCTCGGTAATCACCGTTTGCCCAGCGCCGACGAACTGGCGTATGTCTCCGAGCGCATCGAGCCTGACAGTGTGCGAGGGTGTCTCGGACACATTTACTTCTGCCTCAAACGCAACAAAATCCTTGCCCCACAGCGCGGTTGGATGCTTGCCGCCGTCGATGGTCACGAAACTCACTGTAGCTACAAACGTTGTTGTCCAAAGTGTCTCCAACGCCGGATCGCCGTCGGAGACGAGGTCAAAACACAGTTCTACCACCGCTTGGTCGC
>CBDBEZ010000083.1:0-10872 GCA_965204485.1 Verrucomicrobiales bacterium | reverse complement strand
AGGTCGGGGGCCCGTTGTCAACCGATTCGCTGGGATCATGGGCTTTTCAATTCAGCGGGCCGGAGGTGCCGAGGGGCTGGATGGTGACCTCGACCCGGCGGTTGGGAGCCTGTTCCTCGGCGGTCCCCTCAAGGATGATGGGCTTCGACTCTCCGTGGCCCAGCACCTTGATGCGGTGGGGATCGAGGCGGAGCGCCTCGATCAGCCAATTCCGGATGGCGGTGGCGCGATTGATGCTCAGGGCGAGGTTGTAGGCCTCGTCACCGATGAGGTCGGTATGGCCTTCGAGGATGAACTCGGAATCCCTGCGTTGCATGATGAGGGCGCCGAGTTTCATGAGGCTGAGACGGGCGTCGTCGCGCAATTCGGCGCTGTTGAACTCGAAAAGGACATCCGTTGGCACCCAGATCGGCTTGCCGGGGTCCCCTTGACCTTTCATGCCCAGGACTTCGTCGAGCCTCGCGTAGCCCGCGGGTATCAAGTCCCCGCCACCGCCTTCTGCGGTCGAGTCCGTGGGATCAGCGGTGAATTCGGCAAGATCGCCCAGAAGATCGCCGGTGGTCAGGGTCGGATGATCGGGATCCAGCGGAGAGGGCTGGGGATCGAGACCCGTATGGGGTTGGGCGAGTTCCGATGATTGGAGGGGATCGCTGGGTTCCCCGTTATCGAGCGCATCGTCCAGATCGCCCGTCCCGGGGGCGTCGAGGGCCAAATTCTCGACGTCTTCGACGGTGGGCGTCAATTTGATCTCGGCGTTCACAAGAAAGTCGACGGGCAGGTCGTCCTGGGAAAACTCGGTGAGGCTGGCGAGTTCCTCGGCGACCGAGGATTCCGATTCCTCCCCCAGGGTCGGTTCATTGGCAGTGGTTTCAGGGATGCCGGGATCCGCCGGGAGATTCGCCAGCACGGTGGCGTCGAAGGTCGAGCGCTTGATGCTGAACGGCTCCGTGAGGGTGAGTTTGGGGAGGGGGCGCACCTTGAACGTCGCGAAAAGGGCCCAGAGGAGGCCGTGGGCGGCGACAGAGAGCACGAGGGCAGTGGTCACCCAGTGGGACAGACGGTTCTCGGGACGGCGCCGTTGGAGTCCGGGCCGTTTCCAGTGATAATCGTCGCTGAGCATGGGAAGAAAGGAAGCTCCGGGGTGCGGAATGAGACGAGATTATCGGAGCGATGATTCAGAAAATCAACCCGTCCCGGGATGGGGCGGCTCAAGGGCCGATGTGCGGGATCGAGAATTCTCCTCCATTGGCGACGGATTCTCGTGGCGGCCCCTGGACAGGCCGCGAAAATACGCTATCTAGCGCTGAGATGAACGTCTGCCGCCCATGGATGATTTGGCTGATCGGCCTGATTTTGGCCGGTTGCTCGGCGGCGTCGCCCGATCGCTGGGTGAAGAATAGCCCCTACAGCGTCTTTGGGGTGCGGTATTTTCCTTACAGCGTGGGACAGGCCCGCCAGCATTCGGATGTGGGCGTGGCCTCGTGGTATGGCCCCGACCGCGGCTGGTGGTGGTTTGGGGGAGGTTCGGAGGTGACGGCCAACGGCGAGAAGATCGACTCGCGCAGCCTTAGCGCCGCGCACCGCCTCTTGCCGCTGCCGAGCAAGATCGAAGTGACCAACCTGCGCAATGGCCGCCGAGTCAAATTGCGAGTCAACGACCGGGGACCGTTCGTGGGCGACCGCGTTCTCGACGTGAGTTCTCGAGCGGCGGAGAAACTCGGGTTCAAAGAGCAGGGGCTCACGGAAGTGAGCTTTCGCGTCCTGCGAGTCGGCGACTGAGCCCAGCCAAACCTACCTTGACGATACGTTTTGACCATGATTTCAACTTCGACGCTCCCATCTCTCATGAGTTTTGACGAAAGTGATACGATCCGGTTTCTCGAGTCTCACCATCTCTTTCGCGGGATTCCGTCGAAGGATCTGGCGATCATTTTCCCGTTTCTCGAAACCAAGTCCTTCGAGGCGCGCGACCGGATCACCGAGGAAGCCACGCCCGGCGATGCCGTCTACGTGATCACTGAGGGTTCCGTGGCGGTCACCAAACGCAAGCCGGACGGCAGCGGGAGCGCCTTCCTGGAATCGTTGAACAAGGGGGCGACGTTTGGTGAGATGGGTTTGCTGGAGGGGAGCGAGCGGTCGGCCTCGGTGACGGCGGTCGAGCGGACAGAAACGCTGGTTCTCTCGGATCAGGCCTTCCGAGATGTCTTCGCGTTTCGCCCGGAAACCTATCGGATGATCATGGGAAACCTGGCGCGCGATCTGAGCCGGCGTCTGCGTGCGGCCAACGCGCGCATCGCGGATCTGGCACCGGCCACGGGATGTCCGGGCGCTCGGGCGGAGGCCTGAAGTGGCCACTGATCGCCATTCCTTCCCTTGCGCATGAGCGAAGAAGCCGCGTCCGCGAAGCCGGTCAAGAAGGATTTCATCCGTGAAATCATCGATGTCGACCTGGCGTCCGGCAAACACACCGAGATCGTCACGCGGTTCCCACCGGAGCCGAACGGTTACCTCCACATCGGGCATGCCAAGTCCATCTGTTTGAATTTTGGGATTGCCGAGGAGTATCCCAGGGCGCGCTGTCATCTGCGCTTCGACGACACCAATCCCGCTAAGGAGGAGAGCGAGTACGTCAGGTCCATCGAGGAAGATGTCCGGTGGCTGGGCTTCGACTGGGGTGAATACGGCTATTTCGCCTCGGACTATTTCGAGCAATTGCACGCCTACGCGGTCGATTTGATCGAGAAGGGCAAGGCCTACGTGGATAGTCTGACGGCGGAGGAGATTCGGGCGCATCGCGGGACCTTGACCGAGCCTGGCGTGCCGAGCCCGTATCGCGACCGTTCGGTGGAGGAGAACCTCGATCTCTTCCGGCGCATGACGGCGGGAGAGTTCGACGAGGGGGAGCAGGTGCTGCGGGCCAAGATCGACATGGAATCCCCGAACATGAATCTGCGGGACCCGACGATCTATCGGATTCGCCGGGCGAGCCATCATCAGACCGGCGACCGGTGGTGTGTCTACCCGATGTATGATTTCACTCACGGATTGTCGGACATGCTGGAGGGCGTGACGCATTCCCTGTGCACACTCGAGTTCGAGCATCACCGGCCGCTCTACGGCTGGTTTCTCGACGCCCTTGAGACGCCCTGTCATCCGCGGCAGATCGAGTTTGCTCGGCTCAACCTCGGTTACACGGTGATGAGCAAGCGCTTTCTGCTGAAGCTGGTGGAGAGCGGTCGCGTGTCGGGCTGGGACGATCCGAGGATGCCGACGATCTCCGGCATCCGGCGGCGCGGTTTCCCGCCCGAAGCCGTGCGTCAGTTTTGCGCGAGGATCGGCGTGACGAAGTATCAGGGAATGACCGACGTCTCCCTCCTCGAATTCAGCGTGCGCGAACATCTCAACAAGGTGGCGCCTCGTTTCCTCGGCGTCTTGCACCCGCTCAAGGTTGTGCTGACGAACTATCCGGAGGATGGGGAGGAGACCTTTGAGGCGGTGAACAATCCCGAAGATGCGTCCGCGGGCACGCGGGCGGTTCCCTTCGCGCGCGAGCTTTACATTGAGCGGGAGGATTTCATGCAGGATCCGCCGAGGAAGTATTTTCGCCTGGCGCCCGGCCGGGAGGTGCGACTGCGCTACGCCTATTTCATTACCTGTCAGGAGGTCGTCCGCGACGCCTCGGGAGAGATTGTCGAGCTGCGGTGCACTTACGACCCGGATTCCCGTGGCGGGAAATCACCCGACGGACGCAAGGTCAAGGGGACCATTCACTGGGTGTCGGCGCGGCGCGCCATCGGGGCGACCGTTCGTTTGATCGACCGCCTGTTCACGGAGGAAGACCCGCATGACGGGGTGGGCGATCTGGAGGATCGCTTGAATCCTCATTCACTCGAGGTCCTGCGCGATTGTCCCGTCGAGCCGTGTCTCGGGGAAGCCGCGCCGGGTGATCGTTTTCAGTTCGAGCGGCTCGGCTATTTTTGCATCGATCCCGATACCTCGGATGAGGAGTTGGTGATCAATCGCACGATCGGACTGCGGGATTCCTGGGCCAAACAGGCCGCCGGGAAAAAGGGTTGAGTCGGGCGCCTTGGCAGCGGGACGGCGAGAGTTTCCGGGTGCCCACCCGTGAGGCTTCCGGGCGGAGAGATGTTAAGAAATGCCGTCTTCCGTGGGGCGGGCGCGGGTTTTTCTGGCGTGGTGGATCGTCGCGGCGGCGCGGCGCGACCGCGCTGGAGGAGACGAAGATGCGTGGAGAGCTGAGGTTTCTTTAAAATGAACGTTTCTTGTCCTTGCGGCTATGGAATTTTCATTTATTTATTGTAAAATACAATTAAAATCTCTTGAATTGTTATTATGGTTTTAACGTCCAGTCTTTTTGAGGTCGATCCTCGACCGATGAAGGCCTGACCTCGACGCGATTGCCAGATTTGCCCGCCCGTTTGGACTTCAGCCAAGATCTTCCCACACTCCCATGAATCATCCATCCCAACCGATGCCCGACGATCCCTCGCCCGTTCCCGGTGTTCGCCCTTTGACGGGGCCGAAGGCAGGAGGCATGAGCGACGGATCGTTCAAGCCGGACGAAGCACCGACCGTGCGGGTTTATCCGTTGGCGAATCAGCTCCCGGAGATCAGCCGCGAAGATCGGCCCTCCTTGCCTCCCAGGTGGGCTGCGGTGCCTGGACAGCCTCCCGGTGTGGCGCTTTCGCCCCAGGAGTCGGAGGAGTTTTCATCGGAGTCCGAGCCGATCGAGTTCAACTTCAGGGAGGTGCTGGAAGGTGTCCCGATTGCGAAGCTTGGATTTGACGCCAAGAAGATTCCAGCGACTGTAACCACTAAACTGCCCATTTCCTTATTGGAGGCTCAACTGCCGTCCGGGAGAGTGTCTGTTGCCCTGGGTGATGTGATTGCCGGTTGTCTCGACAAATACCGTCCCGCCTTCGCCAAAGCCGACCCTTCTGAGTCTGTCGAATTGCCTTTCCAAACCGTCCAGCAGCAGCTGCCCTCTTCCCCACCCATGACCGCTCAAGCGTCTCCTTTCCAGCCCGCCAATGAAACTCCACGTCCGGCGGAAGGTTCCTCGGATCCAGGCGCCAGACCGGCCTCCCCGTTTAGCGCTCAAACTTCGCCGCCTCAGGGCCAGGGAGAGGCTGGACGTCCCTCGCCTTTCGCTGCGGCCGCCGCGCCGCCTCAAGGTGCTTCGCTTGCCGGTGGAGCCTCTCCGTTTGCGCTGGCCCAGGCTCCGGGCCAAAACGCTCCGGCGGGGAGTGGCGGCTCGCCCTTTGCCGCCGCCCCGGGTGGCGGCAAAGGGAGTTTCGGAACTTCTCTCTTTGCCCAGGCTCCGGCGTCTCAGGCCCCCCAAGCCCATTATTCCGCCCCCTCCACCGATGGAACGGCGGCCTCTCCCTTTGCGCCGGCTCCCGGCGGCGGATCCCCGGCGGCTGGTGGCGGCTCATCGCCGTTTTCAACGAGCCAGGATCCCGCCCACGCTCATGCCGCTGGTCAAGGTCAGGCAGCGCCCTCCCCGGGTGTTCCCGCCGGGGAGAATCCGTTTGCGCCGGCCTCTTCAAACGCTCCCGCGGGCGGCGGCCCTCCCTCACCCTTTGCCGCGCCGGGACAGGCAGCGTCGCCTTTTGCCGCGGCCCACGAGTCGGCTCACCCGTCCAACCAAGCATTGCCGCCCTTGGCATCGCCCCCCCGCCAAGCGGCCCACGAGTCGGCCCCGGGCCAGGTTTCGCCTTTCGCACCTGCACCGGACGCAGGCGGTGCCGTTTCACCTTTCCAGGCGAGCCCTCACCAAGGAAATTCTCCCGCTACGCAAGGGACTCCGACCTCCCATGGTCCCGATCGGGCCGAAGGATCTGTACCATCCTTTCCAACGGCCGGGCCGGGAGGTGCGGAGACGGCGACTGCCTCCCCTTTTGAAGCCGCCTCGAATGGGGCATCGCAAGCCTCCCATCACGCGGCCTCCGCAGGAGGTGGTTCGGCGGTTGAGTCAGGGTCTCCCTTCGCGTCGGCCCCGGCTCAGAGCGCTCAGTCCCCGTTCCAGGCGGGCTCACCCGATGCGGAGGCGGCTTCCTCGCCGTTTGCTGTGGCGGGTTCCACAGAGACCCCGACGGGTGCCGTCCCGGAGCTTCCCAAGAATGAGGCTTCTCCGTTTGCCAGCTTCCCTTCCGCCGCGGGCGGCCCACCGACTTCCCCCTCTTCGAGTCCACAAGGCAGCGGAGAGCAGCCTTCATCGGCCTCTCCTTTCGGAATGCCTGCGAGCTCGGAGGCTTCACCTTTTGGGGCGGCGCCCACCCGTGAGACGGTGCCCAGCTCCGATGCGCCAGGGGGAGGGGAGTTCTCGTCGGCGAGTGATCCCGCGCAAGCGATCCCCCCGGGTGCCCCATCGCCTTTTGCGGCCCCGCCCCAGGGCGGACCGGCGGGCTCCTCGGCATCTCCTTTTACGGGTGTTGCGCCGGCTGCCGACCCTTCTCCCGCCACCGCGCAACCCGCAGGGACGCCGAGTGGCGAGGCTTTTCCGTTTGGTTCTCCTCCTCCCCATGCCGGTGGTCAGACCGCCGTGGGGACTCCATCCGGTGGAGCCGGGCAATCGTCGCCCTCGCCCGGCGCAGGCATCGATTACGGTTTCGATCGGGATCCGCAACAGTTGGTTTTGCGAGCACTGTTCGAGGTCGAGACTCCGTTGTCACTCGAGCAAGTTCTCGATCGCCTCGTGGCGTTCGAAGCCCTCGAAGCCTGTGTGCTGATCGAGAAATCGACGGGCACGGTCAAGGCGAGTCGGGGCAAGGATCCCAGCCGGACCGCCAGCTTCGAGGCTCAGGCGCGGCACGCTCACCTGAAAGTGCTCTCCTTGGCGGCGGACTTCGAAGTGGCCGATGCGGAATCTTTCAATCTGCGGTCCGGGAAGGGAGCGATGAGTTTCTTCAATGCTCCGAAGGTTTGCCTGGCGTTGCTTCAGTCGACCCAGGGCTTGTCTCCCGGGCTGCAGGGCTTGTCTCCCGGGCTGCAGGAGCGCGTGCTCCTGGCGACCCGCGAGCTTTCCAAGATGGTCTAGGCCGAACGGAACGGCATGGAGGGACGGCGTCCCCGCCGTCTGTGGTGCGACCCGTTGGCCACAATGGCCGGACCCCAGTCGCGACGCAGCGCGACTTCCCGCGTGGGGAAACCCTCCGAAAAACCCCTGGAGGGACGGCTTCCTCGCCGTCTGCGGTGCGACGATTTTGCCGAATCGGCCGGATCCCAATCGCGACGCAGGGCGACCCTCCCGCCGGGGATGCCATCCCCGGGCGATGCGACCGCTTGGCCGAATCGGCGGGATCCCAGTCGCGACGCAGCACACGCACATGACATGTTTCCTCGCGAAGACGCGACTTCTGTGGAACGATCGAGGAGACCCTCCCACCCCCATTTGCCGCGGCGTAGGAACGGTGTGCGGTGGAAATGAAAATAGGCGAGGATGCGTGATCTTACACGGGGTGCGAACGAAAGGAGAACATCATGCCTAATGTGAACGACGATTCTCTGGAGATTCAGTTCAAGTTTGTCTTCTGGGGACCGCCCCGGTCGGGCAAGCGCACGAATCTGGTGAGACTTCAGCGGGCCGTGGAACCGGATTGCCGCAGCGAGCTGGTGACGAGCGAGGCCGGCGATGACTTGACCGTTCATTTTGACTACTGGCCGCCCGAACCCGTGCTTCGGGAGGGCTACCAAACGCGTTTTCTGTTTTACACGGTGACCGGCGACGTGGTCTGTAATGCGACGCGCGAACTGGTCCTGCGAGGGGCGGACGGGCTGGTGTTTGTGGCCGACGCCGATCCGGCGCGTTGGGACGCCAATCTCGAATCCTGGAACGGGCTCGCGATGACCCTTCAGGATCTTGGCCGGGATCTGGATTCCCTGGCGCTGGCGATCCAGGTCAACAAACGCGATCTGCCCACGGCCGTGGCTCGGGACCGTTTCGTGTCTGCGTTGATTGCCGGTCACCGCCGGCCCTATCCCTTCTTTGATGCCTCCACGCGGTCTGGCGAAGGCGTTCTGGAGACAATCGAGGCCGTGTCCACCGAGGTCTTGCGTCGTTTCCACGAGACCGACCGGATTCAGCCGCCGGTTGAGAGTGGCGGTGACCCGTCGCCGATGCCACGGCGCCGGGCGGCCCTCGACGCGGCCTCCTGGTGACCGGGATGAGGGGAATCCGGCCGCCAGGCAGGCCGGGTACGTGGCGGTCGAGGGAAGCCAGCATGGGATTTTCCGAACGATCCCATGAGAATGGCACGCAACTGGCTCCAATTTCTGAGAATCGGGACGCAGTTCTTGCTTCCCATGCGCAACATCATTCGTTAAGACTGAGCCCCTTCGGGAGTTTCTTCCGGACATCCTCCTCCCTGCATCATGTTAGAACTCATCTTCGATGGTGGTCAGCTGGTCTGGCTATTGGTGGGTTGTAGTGTCTTGAGTTTCGCCCTTTTCATCGAGCGGTATCTGTATTTTCACCGGGCTTCGATCGATGTCGGCCAGCTCATGGAGGGTTTGGCGAACCTCATTCGGCGGCGGAATTTTGCGGAGGCCATGCACCAGTGTTCCCTGACACCCGGGCCCGTCGCTCGGGTCATACGCACGGCTCTCATGCGCCACGACTATCCCCGCGAGTATTTGAGGGACATCGTGCAGGAGGCCGGTCAACTGGAAGTTCCGAGGGTGGAACGCTCCCTCAGGGTGCTGCTCACGGTGGCTTATGTGGCCCCCTTGATTGGCCTGCTGGGCACTCTCTTGGGCTTGTTGGAGACCTTCCAGGGTGCGAGCGCGAGTGTGGGGAGCGCGACTTCGTTTTCGATGGCGGGAGGGATCTATCGGAGCCTCGTGACCTCGGCGACCGGGCTCATCGTGGCGATTCCATCTTACGTGCTTTATTCCTTCCTCGCTTCGAGAGCGAAACATCTCATTCATGAAATCGAACGCGGTGGGATCGAAGTGATCAATCTGATCGAGGACAGCCGACAGCAGAGTGATATCATCTCGATCGCCGACCGGGAGCGGGCCGAGCGGGCCCGTCAAACGACGGATGAAAAGCAACGATTGAGCGGCCGGTCTTCCAAGGGACGGCGGACTTGAATCGCCGGTCTACGGGTAGTGCGGAAGGGTCTTTTTGTGGGGCGGCCGCTTTAACTGCCTGGATTCACCATCCCCACAAGTGGGTGGATCGGTTCACCGCTCGTTGGAAAAAAGTGGTGACTCGGAGTAGGGTTTGGTCTTGTTGGTTCTATCTGCATGAAGTTGGAGTCCACGCTCGACCGCCGGCCCGCCTTGCTCCACTTGGCGCCGGTCTTGGATGTGATGGCCTTGATGGTGGTTTTCTACCTGATGGGTAGCCGATTGATTTATCAAAGCGGCGTCGGCGTTGATTTGCCGGTCTCATCCTCGAGCCTACCGCCGCTCGCCGATGCACGCGTGGTCTTGATCGCGGCGAGTGATCCGCCCTTGGTGTTGATGGATCGGTCGCAGATGACCTTTGAATCGTTGATCAGCGAACTTAGCGAGGGGCCGAATGAGGAGGATACTCGAGACGTGGTCTACCTGAAGATGGACCGGCGATTGCCCAGCGGCGTGACGATGGCGGCGGTGAACGCGGCCCTCAAAGGGGGCTTTCGCGTCTTTCAGGCGACGGATCGGAGGGAGTCGGGCGTGGCCGCTCCGTGAGAAAGAGGGAAAGAGGATCCATGGCTACCGCTCCGAAGATTCTGTTTCACTGGAAGGCGCCGAAGTCAGAGTTCGCCCAGCGCTGGATCGTGGCTTTGATTGTCGCGATCATCGTTCACGGGTTTTGTTTCTACGTTTTTCAGATTGAGGAGGTGCCGCCGCCCCGGAGTCTGGCGCAAACCTATGGAGTGACCCAGCTGAACTTCGACGACCTCAAAGCTCGGCTGATCTTGCAGCAGATCGACGACTATTACGCGGCTTTCGAAGGGATCCTTTTGGCGGATACGCCCTTGCACATGCCCCTGGGGTCCTTGGACTATGAAGCCTCTTATGAAAAGGCGGATGTCGAACTGATGCCCTTGCCGGAGCCGAGCGAGACGCCTCTGGATGAACTGGGCCCGACCTTGCCTCCCATGGTCTTGCCGCCGATTGCGACGTGGGACTCGGATGGCTTCCGCCCGGAGGCTGCGAACGGCGAATCGAATGCGGTTTCGCCGGTCGATCTGGAGGAAAACGCGGAGGATGGATCGCCACCCGCTAAAGACCCGTGAATCGATGATTCGAGTGCCCCTCAACGAGTTCCTGGAGATCTATCTGGGAGCCGTCCTCGTCTGGACTTTTTCCGTGTGGCTCTTGGGAAACTGGCTGCGTCGTCGGCGCGAGATCGCGGCCCGGCGAGTGCTCATCCATTGCGCCATTTGCGGCTACCAGTTTCGTGATCCGTCCAGGAATGCGCTGACCCGTTGCCCGGCTTGTGGCCGTCTCAATGAGCGGGCAGCCCAATCGACGCTGTGATTTTTTCCGATGGCTTTTCGCTTGCCAAATCGAAGCTCTGGTGGGAGCCTCTGGCCTCGACGCGGGTGTAGCTCAGGGGTAGAGCGCAACCTTGCCAAGGTTGATGTCGGGCGTTCGAATCGCCTCACCCGCTCCATTATTTTCAAGGGGTTACGAGAAATCGTAGCCCCTTCTTTGTGTCGGCCATCCACATAAAATCCACGCAATTCCACGGAATTCCACGGAATTTTTCTGCGGAAACAGTCCGTTTGCGCTAGCGTTGCCGCTAGTGTAGTCCGTCAAGCAGACTGTAGTTTATTCAGTTTGGCTCTACCGTGCTTGACCTTTTCGAGAATATCAGAGGCAGCCGCGGTCCAGATGAAGGGAGATGGGTTTTCG
>CBDBEZ010000082.1:0-34976 GCA_965204485.1 Verrucomicrobiales bacterium | reverse complement strand
AGCAAGCTCGCTAGCTCGGCTAACACTTCCCACCACCCTTGCGGTCAAGATAGATTCAGGGTGTATCAGCTCAGAGCCTGATTCCGACTTAGGATGAATGGAAAATGGAACAAAAAAACCTGAACTAACTGCCAGAAAAGCAACAATTCTTGTTTTCATCTTGTTACCGAGTCTTTGAAAAGGTGCTTCCATCTTGAGATGTTCGATAGTTCGCCAAATTTATTACCAACAAAGGGTGCACTGCTATTGACGAGGTCTCCCTCTGATGAATAGCGACGATGTCTCAGGTAGTAGGCTCCCTCCCCCCCTATGTCTTCAATAGTTTCTACCGACAAAGTGCGACGTCCCTCGACTAAGCCAATATCCTCCCATAACGAAATGAGCCATGGCGCGGCCGCGAATGTCTCCGAGGGCGTCTATAGACGTCGACACAAACCCAGATCGCAGTGTAGATAGATTAGGGACATGACTAATTTCCCAATAGAAACTATCACCATCTTCAATCAACTTTGCCAGCTTTGCCTCTTCAATGGCTAAACGACTAATTATCGCATCAATAGACTCTTTAATTATTTGTACTTCCAATTCATTAATATTAAACGCCCGTTTTATATCGTCGGTTACTTCCAATGAGATAGGGTCGACTGCTTGGAGAGAAATATTTCTCAAAAACGTGCGCGGAACTGAAACACTATGCAAGGATGCTCCTAACGAGAGTCCCTTTGAGACACTCCTCTTACCATCGGATAATCCGATGGATTCTCGTAACGGCGTCTTTAAAGGATCAAGCTGAATCACAGAGCCCGAATCGGTAACTGACTCTACATCTATTTCAATGCCCGTTTCATTTCCATCTAAAAAAAACAAATACATATAGAAAATGCAAACCAATACCTACCACTACCCACACAGCAACAGTAGATACCCGACACATTAGACGATATTGCTAGCAACCTAGAGCGCAACGCTTATGGCCACGTGATACTATGATCCAGCTTATTCCTGTTAACCGACGAAGCGAGTTTTCTTTTTATGCTAGTTGACGAGTCGCTAGGTTTCTTCTGTAAGGAATGGCCCCCAACAGCAATCTCGAGTGTTGTAGTATTTGTCCCGGCAGCTGGTGCCGGATTTACTGGAGTATTATGTGGTTGCCCAGCCCAATGATTAGCTATTGCTTCAGTTTGTGTCCCATAAGTTAACGCTTTCCCAATATGATCTGTATATTTGCCTCCGCTGATCGAGCTGATCGAAACAGTCGCCCCTCCCTTTGTTTCGTCGACATCAGATCCGTTATAGATATCATCTAGCTTGGTTTCAAACTGATCTCTCACCTCGACACTTAAATCCCATGGAAACGCAACAGCTATTACTGCTTGTCCCGCCGCAACTCCAAGGAATGGAGGTTGTGATGTTGCGTTCCCAGCAACACGCTTCTGGGGGTCACTGGTGCCACTGTCAGGAGCCCTGTGAATGTGATGAGGAATAACGACCGTTCCCTTCGCAGTGTCCCCGGTCAAATTGGTGCCGCTCACTGTAATAGTAATATCTTCCGCAGAGTCGGAGGCAGCCTTACCTTCAACTTTAATCTTACGGGTTGCATCATCTCCAGAGTCCTCCCACTCCCCATCCCATGCTACAGTCAGCTTATCCGTATCAGAGGAGGTTGGATCACTAACAACATCCTTCTTCGCTTTCGGACTCACGGTAACCACAAGCTCGACAGCAATTGGCGTAGTACTACTGCCATTCTTCTTGAAACCTGCGACCACCTTTTCCTTGTCAAGCGTTAAGGTCCCCTCGGGAGGGCTCGTTGCGACCGCTGTGCCCATACTTGCAGCACCTACACCGAAGAATATTACTCCCTTGCCACTAGATTTGATAAAGCGGCGCCTACTAAGATTCTTTGTTTTTGTTAAATCCGACATGACCATAAGACCCTCGTGAGTGAGAAGTTCTGTAACTGGATCATCATGCGGCGAAGCGTGAACCTTCGGAGCGAGTGAAGTCTATTTTATCAAGGATGAATTTTCGGAACGCTGAACCTTTTCCGCCGTGGTGCAAAAATCCAGGCAGCGTGTTTTTCAAGGCGGCTGAGACAATCATTTCCGAAGGCAGCACGTCTGGGCGGATGGTTCGGATCCAGGTTCCAAAGTGTTTCCAGAACCAGACCGTCACATGTCATGGCAAGGTACTGTAACATGCCCTGAGCGATCATGCCGGTCTGCACAAACACATGATATGCGTGCATCTTTCTCTGCACCTGTCTGCGATATTTCTCGGTAGTCCGGTGGAGGTATTGGTTACCATTGCGACGCTTGAGCGGTCGCATAGCGGCCATCCAGAAATGGTATCCGAATGAGCCGACCGAATGCACCGCTTGCTTGAAAGCGACTTCGATCTTGAAACGCAAACTGTAGAGCAAGATGATCTCCTGAGCTTCCATGGTGAGGTCGGTAGACAAGAGGATGATCCGCCCTCTCGTGGGATGATCGACGAGAACGAAGCGGACCATCGCCCCGGCGGGCTTCCACAACAGATCCACCGACTTGAACCGGACAGAGATGTTTCTCTCCCCATATACGGGACTGGGAACGGAACTGAAGCCGCCCGTTCCAAAGACATTCTGGAGCTTCACCGCAGCGCCATACTTTTTCGGTCGTCCGCGTTTGCGTTTGCGTGGCACTGCCGCAGGCCGAAAGCCGGTTGTCGTGCGTCGAACCCTCGTGACCAGCACACCGGAACGCCCCTTGGTGCTCCGGATCACCTTTCCGTTGGCGTAGTAGGCGTCGGCCAGCAAGACGAACTCCTGACCTCTACAGACGGATGCGAGCATCTCGTTGGCCTTGTCGATCAAGGTTCTCCTGTCGCGGTTTGAAGTGACGATACCTTCGTGAATGCGTGCACAAACCGGAACGCAGAAGAAGTATCCGCCAACCTGACAGAGCACGCCGAAGGCCTGAAAGGAATGGCTCATGATGAAGTGAGGCTTGGAATTGGACTCGGACAGACACGCCAGGCAAAGAGAAACCGGTCTGAGAACTTCCCACTCACGAGGAAAAGGTTCAGCGTTCCGAAAATTCATCCTTGATAAAATAGACTTCACTCGCTCCGAAGGTTCACGCTTCCGCCGCATGATGATCCAGTTACAGAACTTCTCACTCACGAGCATAAGACCCTATTAAGACCCTGCACTCTGGCAAGGAAATATCCCATAAATGGAAACTTTTACGGGTCTTCAGCAGAATCTGTGGGTGAAATTCCGGATTTGCTCCGGGAACGCTGGACGCCGGGTCCCGCTGCCCCTGGACCCCAGAACTGCTGAAACTACTTGTTTCATGGGCTGAGCCCTACCAGGGGCAGCCCCGGCGCAAGCGTTGTCCTCGCAAATCCGAGGTTTGGATGGGCAGCTGGCTTGTTGCCACAACTTTGATGCCCATTAAGATTGGATATAACTTGTTGCGGGTCAGGATTCTAGGTGAATCGCGCCGCCTGGGCACCCACAGATTCTGCTGAAGAGGCACTTTTACAATCGCGTTACATCCTCACCTTTTTTTATCGTAACGTTACGTAATTTCTAACGGGTGAAATCGCGGATCCTGGCAACATTTGCCTGCCCTCTTCTATGGTTTTTCTAGAAAATACTTTTACTTTGACAAACATGACTAAAATGGGTGAGCATGACGCCCTTAGACGACGACATGCTCACCCTTGTGAAGACCGCCTGCACGTATGTAGAACGATCTCTTCTGGATTTTGCCACTCATCAGCTCAATGACAAGCTGCGATCACTGGGCCCGGAAATCTGTCGAGCAGTTGTCTGACGCTCTGCAGGTAGCCTTCCAAGAAGCCGGGAGAGCGACCCTTCAAAGCTTCCTCCAGGAGTGTGAAGCACAGTTCGGCACCACGGAGGGAGAAATGACCGGAAGTTGTGGATGAGGGCGGTCGGAACACCATTCGAAGTTCGATCATGGGTTAGGCAGCGGTTTGCTGCTCGATGCCGTCCACGAAGATGATTCCTTGCACGACTTTGTCAAGTTGACGATATCCGTTCAGTCGACGCCAGCCTTTCTCGGCTTCCAGGCCGAGCTTGTAGACCATTGAAAGGGTTGCTTTCCTCGATCCGCACCCTTTGGTTTGTCGAGTCCGATGGCGGACCGTGGCAAACGTCGACTCAATCGGGTTTGTCGTCCGGATGTGTCTCCAGTGCTCGGCTGGAAAGTCGTAGAACGTTAGTAGAGTTTCCTTGTCTTTCTTCAGGCAGGCGCCACGCTTTCGGATACTTGGCTTCGTAGAGCGTGAAGAACTCGTCATAGGCCTCCAAGGCGGCCTTCTTTGTTTCCGCCATGTAGATTTCATGGATGAGATGCAAGGGATTTATGGACCAAATTTAGCTTAGTTAGATGTTAGTATTTGCTTCGAATTGAGCAGGTGTTTGGTAGTCGAGTGAGGAATGTTTCCGTTTGGTATTGTAGTACGATTCGATGTAGTCAAATAGTTCGGTCCGGGCGTCTTCTTCGTTGATGAAACAGCCACCTCGGATCATCTCCGCCTTCAAAGTGCCGATCATTGATTCGGTCCAGGCGTTGTGATAGGGATTACCTCTAGCTGACATGCTTTGCAGTATCCCAGCTTGAGATAACACTTTGCGAAAAGCGCGGCTTCCATACTGACTTCCTCGGTCGCTGTGAAAGATTCTGCCAGGCTTCTTAGGAGTCGAAGCCAGGGCCATCTCCAGTGCATGGACCACGAGCTCGGCTCGCATGTGATCTGCGAGCGCCCACCCGACCACTCGCCTCGAATAGAGGTCGATTACGACAGCGAGGTAGAGCCAGCCATCTGCAGTGCGTATGTGCGTGATATCGCCAGCCCAAACTTGGTTGGGCTTCTCAGGTTCCGGTTGGTTTTCCAACAGATTCTGCGAGGGCTTGTCGGCCCGGCCATCGCTGGTTTTGGGCACGAATTTTCTGGGCTGAATTGCACGTAACTCTCTCTCTGCCATGAGTCTACGCACGCGATCTAATGAGATTGGATCTCCATGTCGCGAAGCTCCTGATAAATTCTGCGATGGCCATAGCGCCCGCGGTGTTCCCGGAAGATCTTCTCGATGACATCACCAATTTCCTGGTCACTTTGCTGAGTCGGTGTCGGCTTTGCAGCATGATAGTAGCTGCTTCGCGGCAAATTCAAGGTGGCGCAGATTTGGCGGACACTATGCCCGGTTACCTGATGTATCGACCCAATCATTTCGCGGGTTTCGGCTGGGGAGAGGTCCCTAGGATGAGAGCGGCTTTTTTTAAAATGTCGTTCTCGACCTTGAGTTGTGAGAGCTCGCGTCGAAGCCGACGCAGTTCGGCCCTTCACGTCTCCAGCGATATAGGAGATCGGTGCTGATGCCGAGATCCGCAGCCACGTCGGATACGGGCTTTCCGATTTCCAGGAGTTGGACTGCTTGCGCCTTGAATTCGTCAGTGTATCTCTTTCTGGTTTTCATGGTCAGAGTATGGGAGTTGCTTAACGGATGGTCCAGAAATCTACCACACCTCAGGATGCGTTCCTTGGCAAGGGGCTGCGCTTTCTTCGGCAGCTTGTCGAGGATGTTGGCTGTCTTGTGCACCCAACATCGTTGCTGTTTGCTTGTCGGATATTCCTCTTCCAAGGCGCTCCAGAACCCGAGAGCTCCATCGGCGATACTCAGTTTCGGAGGGATTTTCAATCCTCGTTTCTTGAGGTCTCTGAGCACATTTTTCCAGGACAGTTTGCTCTCTCGTTCTCCATCGCTGATGGTTACCAATTCCTTGGTTCCATCGGGTAAGGAGCCGACGATTACGAGAACACATGGGCGGTCGTCATTGAGCCTGACATGGAAGTAGATCCCGTCGGCCCAGAGATAGACGTATTCCTTGTCGCTGAGGTCACGCTTGCTCCATTGCTCGCGTTCTTTCTCCCATTGCTCTTCCTCGTCGAACGATGTTGGCTGCAGAAAGACCCGATGCGTTCTCACCGAGGATCGGCTCTAAGGCCCGACTCATCTCGGAGGTTGAGATTCCTCGCAGGTAGAGTGCCGGGATGAGGTTGTCCAGTGAAGCGACTCGGCGTAGGTACGGCGGAAGGATGGCGCTGGTGAACCGCTGGCCTGATCGGCGATCATTGATCCTGGGCTGCCGAACAGGAACGTTCCCTATTCCAGTCTGAAGTTGCCGCTTCAGGAAGATGGCCGTTGCGGACGACTTGGCGATGACCCTGGTCATCACGCTGATGTTGATGGGCTTGAATGTAGTCGGAGACTTCGTTGTCGATGGCGGCCTGAAGAAGCACTTGGGCTCCTTGTCGCAGGGTGGCCTCAAGGGCGTTCTGGCAGACGGTGCTTGCTCCTTCCTGGCCGAGGATAGATGCGGATTCGGTGGGGTGGTTGGTGGTTTTCATTGGAGTTCAGTTGTTTTGGTAAATGGTTGAACTCTTCATGATGCCCCGACCGCCCTCATCCACAACTTCCGGTCATTTCTCGTTGTGGTGGACGGAAATGGGCTCTGCGCGGTTCCCCCACGCCCGTCGGCTGCTAATCACCGCCGATGGCGGTGGGAGCAACAGCCACCGCTCGCGGCTTTGGAAGCTTTCGCTCCAGGAGTTGGCGAACGAGACCGGGCTGAAGTTGGTCGTCTGCCACTTCCCGCCGGGGACAAGCAAGTGGAACAAGATCGAGCACCGTCTCTTCAGCTACATCACCCAGAACTGGCAAGGCGAGCCACTGGCAACCCTGCAGACGATCGTCGAGTTGATTGGAAGCACAACGACGAAGGGAGGCCTGAAGGTCAGGGCCAGGCTCGATACCAAAAGCTACGAGACGGGGATCAAAGTGACGGACGAGGAACTGGCCGCCGTAAAACTGGAAAGGCACGAAACACACGGCTCATGGAATTACACAATCAAACCCTCGAGGTAAATGTTCACCTTATTTTTGCGCAGTTCTTAAGGTGCAGGATCCGCGATTTCACCCGTTACCTCTCGGATCTGGCGATCGATCGGGGCTATCAAAGGGGGGAGATTGGGCGGCGCCTTCAGCAGATGACGCAGGAGCGGTTAGGGCCGCGCTGCACTCTGATCTTGATCGCGGCGCCGGCGGCCAACGATTACTACCCGGCCATCGGGTACGACCGTTGCTGGACGCTGGCCCGGGAGCGGCGCCTTGACATGAATGATAGGAGAACGAGATTGTCCGGGCATTGGCGCGCTCTGGTTGAGCGGAGGCTCCGGACATGAGCGTCGATCGGTCCCCTTGTGGGAAGCGACATTCAATCTTCGCGAGTGGCGAGCCCTGGGAGAGGATTCACCACGGAGAGCGAGTGATTGTCGTGTTCTGGAGTTCGGCAGCCCTCTGCGGCTTTGGTGGGGTGAGCGGCGTTCTGAAGGCGCTCACTCTTGGGGCGAGTGGGCCAGGCTGAACTTGCGTTGTAAACCAGGAGGAGATGGCCGCTGGCCAGTTTCTTGAAATCGATCGCACTGTTGGGATTGGGAAACTCGGAATCGACGCCCTCCGTCCAGGTCTGGCCGCCGTCACTGGACCGGGCGGTGACCGTCCAGCCGTCGTCGGTGGGTTCGTAATCGCCCCCTCGTCGGCAGAAAGCCAACAGGTTCCCTGGCGAAACCTCGACCACGCCGGGCTGGAGATTGCCCTTCTGCGAGCGGATGATGCCCGTCTCTCGCCAGACGGTGTCGCCCGATGTGTAGCGGAGCATGCGCGAGGTGGTGTCGGCACCGGTGAACTCGGTGTCGTGCCCGGTCTCGTGATAGATCGGCAGGAGATAATCGCCGTCGCTTAGGACGATGGGTTGATTGCGCACCATGGTGCCTTCTTGCAAAGTGACCAGGAAGGAATCCGACCAGGTCTCGGCGCCGTCCCGGGAGATCTTGCCCTTGATCCGCGAGGTCGACCAGGTATCGCCGAAGCGCGTGACATAAAAAAGCCAGACCAGGCCGTCGGGGGCCTGCCAGACCACGGGATTGCCGAGGGATTTGAAGGGATTGCTGGCGATGATCTCGGGAGCGGTCCACGCGCTTTCTCCCTGGGGAAGGCGAGCCCCGAAGACGCGGGTGCTGTCGGCGTATTCGCCCGCGCCGCCATAATAAGCGAGGTAGAGATCGCCGTTGGCGAGTTCCGTGACGCAGGAGGGGTGCTTGTACTGGCCGGTGGAAACTTCGGGGCCGAAAACCTTGGTGACGGTGATCCCCATAGTTTCATAAATCGGGGCAACTCGTGAGTGGGAAGTTCTCAGACCGGTTTCTCTTTGCCTAGCGTGTCTGTCTGACTGCGTAATAGAGCGATCTTCGCCTTGGATAGTTCAATGCTCAGATCGATCAGTTCGGTGGTCAGTTTCTTGAATTTCTTGTACTCCTCTGTTTCTTTTCGTAGTCCCTTCACGTGGTCTGGCCAGACGTGTTCAGTCCGGCTCCTCATCTCATGCGTGTAGCTCAGTTGGTAATACACGCCGCGCTGGCGTTGTCGATCTCGGTATTGCTTGCTGATGCTCCCAGGCCGCATTGGCCCGATTGCAGCTAACTTGGCCGCAAGTTTCTGGACTTTTTTTTCAGTGATCTGATCTTTTTCATGGTCATTACCTTATATATGCGAATGTCTAGGAAAATCAAATCATTTGTTATGGATCTCTGGATTTCTTGGTGGAATATCGTCTGTCTTCTGCGACCCGCTTTCTCGAGAGCCCGCACCTTTCTCTGGTTTCTGCTCGTCTTGGCCGCTTTCTCCGTGCGCAATGACCTCCTCGGGGTTTCCAGTTTCGTCCGCGCTCTCGGTTTGTCAGAACACTTCTATGAGCACTTACTCCATTTCTTCCACAGCAATGCCGTGAAGACGGACCGGCTTGCAGAACTTTGGTTCGCCATCGTGATCAAGTACTTCCCTGTCTACAAGATCGGTTGTCGCCCCGTCCTGGTTCTCGACGGCATCAAGAAGTCCAAGGAGGGCCGCAAGATGCCTGCGGTGAAGTATCTGCATCAACAGTCCGAGTCCAATTCCAAGCCTCACTTCATCATGAGCCATTCCTTTCAGGCCTTCGGCGTGCTCTGTCAGGTTGGCGGATACTTCTTCTGCGTTCCGGTCTGTGCACGCATTCACGAAGGTATCGTCACTTCAAACCGCGACAGGAGAACCTTGATCGACAAGGCCAATGAGATGCTCGCATCCGTCTGTAGAGGTCAGGAGTTCGTCTTGCTGGCCGACGCCTACTACGCCAACGGAAAGGTGATCCAGAGCACCAAGGGGCGTTCCGGTGTGCTGGTCACGAGGGTTCGACGCACGACAACCGGCTTTCGGCCTGCGGCAGTGCCACGCAAACGCAAACGCGGACGACCGAAAAAGTATGGCGCTGCGGTGAAGCTCCAGAATGTCTTTGGAACGGGCGGCTTCAGTTCCGTTCCCAGTCCCGTATATGGGGAGAGAAACATCTCTGTCCGGTTCAAGTCGGTGGATCTGTTGTGGAAGCCCGCCGGGGCGATGGTCCGCTTCATTCTCGTCGATCATCCCACGAGAGGGCGGATCATCCTCTTGTCTACCGACCTCACCATGGAAGCTCAGGAGATCATCTTGCTCTACAGTTTGCGTTTCAAGATCGAAGTCGCTTTCAAGCAAGCGGTGCATTCGGTCGGCTCATTCGGATACCATTTCTGGATGGCCGCTATGCGACCGCTCAAGCGTCGCAATGGTAACCAATACCTCCACCGGACTACCGAGAAATATCGCAGACAGGTGCAGAGAAAGATGCACGCATATCATGTGTTTGTGCAGACCGGCATGATCGCTCAGGGCATGTTACAGTACCTTGCCATGACATGTGACGGTCTGGTCTGGAAGCACTTTGGAACCTGGATCCGAACCATCCGCCCAGACGTGCTGCCTTCGGAAATGATTGTCTCAGCCGCCTTGAAAAACACGCTGCCTGGATTTTTGCACCACGGCGGAAAAGGTTCAGCGTTCCGAAAATTCATCCTTGATAAAATAGACTTCACTCGCTCCGAAGGTTCACGCTTCGCCGCATGATGATCCAGTTACAGAACTTCTCACTCACGAGGGGGCAAGAATCCCAAGAAAATAGTGGCAGGGGCCTTTGGGATAAGGTTGATTTGGAATCTACCAAAACACCAAACACTTCAACCCAAAAGCCACCTACAGCGAGAGTAGCACGACGTACGATTCATGCAAAGTCCAGAACGATTCCGGCGATCAAATTTGAAGATCAAGAACTGACCTCTTTCGGCGGTCTCGTTATCTTTCAGAAGCTCTTTCAGAAGCTCTTTCAGGAATTGGATCTGGAGGGGAAGCTTCAGCAGTGCTTTGGTCCACTGGATCGGCGCAGGTCCCGCTTCTACAAGTTCCACAAGGTTTTCATGTGTCTTATCGTGCATCTTATACTGGGCTACCGGATGCTTCGCGATTTGGACTACTACCGAGATGATCCCCTTGTACGACAGGTTTTGGGGATGCACCCATTGCCCAGTGTCCCAACGATGAGCCGGATGTTGGGAGAGGTCGATTGTCAAAGCCTTGAGAGGATGAGGGAGATGAATCATTTCGTTTGCCTGTCGCGACTCCAGGAGGAGGGAATCAAACGCATCACGCTTGATTTGGACGGAAGCGTGCAGAGCACGAGTCGCCATGCGGAAGCGACGGCTGTGGGATTTAACAAGAAGAAAAAAGGAGAGCGCAGTTATTATCCGCTGCTCGCGACGATCTCCCAAACCGGACAGATTCTCGATTACCTTCATCGAAGCGGCAACGTCCATGACTCCAATGGCGCGGTGGAATTTCTTCGCTACTGCGTGGAGAAGATTCGCAAGGTGCTGCCTGATGTGCAGATCGAGTTGCGCGCCGACAGCGCGTTTTTCAGCGATCAGATGGTTTCAGAGGCAAAGACCCTGGGCCTGGAATATACGTTTTCGGTACCTTTCGAGCGGCTTGTGGAACTCAAGGGCATCATCGAGAAGCGCCGTCGCTGGTCCCGAACCCGAGGCGGAGAGGGAAAAACTCATCACTTCGAAATCCGCTGGAAGCCAAAAAGTTGGGCGCGCAAGGCGCGCATTTTGTGCATTCGAACCATGAGGCGCACTCAGCGCAAAGGACCGCTCCAACTGGATCTTTTCGAACCAGTCGAGGAGAACTATGAATACGAGGCGATCATCACCAACAAGACAAACACGGCCACTCATGTGGTGAAATTTCATGAAGGGCGTGGCTCTCAGGAGAAGATTTTTGGCGAAGCCAAGAGCCAGGCCCAGATGGACTATATTCCGGCCAAGCGACGTGCCGCCAACGAAGCTTTCCTTTTGGCCAGTATCCTCACCCACAATCTCACACGCGAAATGCAGATGCGATCTGCGGAGCGGTCACGCAAATCGTCCCCCCAAAGGGCTGCGGAGTGGATCTTTGAAGGACTCGGCACGATTCGCCGCAAAATCATCCAGCGTGCCGGACGTCTGACTCGCCCTCAAAGTCGACTCACATTGACACTCGGAGACAATCAGGCCGTCGAAGAAGAAATCGCCTACTACATGATGGCCTGACTGGCCATTTTATGAAACGCTGGGGTGATCTCGGCCTGCGATGGGACAAGCAGAAAAGCCAGGAGGTAGAGTCCGCGAAACAGAGGGTGAACGGCGGTCCGGAAAAAGGGAAAGTGCATGGCCGCGCCAGCCTACTGCGCGGCGTCGATGGCGTCGAGGACGATTGACTGGGTGAGCACCTCCGGAAGGATGATGGGGGGGCGGCTCTTGTCGGCTGGGTAGATCACGTTCACGGGGAGATTGCCACGTCGAAAAACTTCGTGGAGATAGGCCCAGATCTCGGGGTCGTTCTCGGAGAGGTCGGCCTCCATGGGGACGATGTCGAGCTCGGCGAATTGTTCTTTCACTCTTTCAGAACCTGGAAGGGAGAAGACCGTCTTTTTGTTGGTTTGGCAGGTCGCTCACCAGTCTGCGGTGAAATCGACGAAGAGCATGCGCCCTTCCTCCCTTAGGTCGCGCACGCGTTTCGGCGACCATTCTTCCCAGACCAGACCGCCCGCGTTGGAGGCGCCCTTGTCGTCCCGGAACTGGGCGGCTTCGTAGGAGAGAAAGAAGCCGAAGAGGGCGAGAAGTAGAGCCGCCAGGCCGCCCCAACGTCGCGCCTTGGGGGGGCAGGATGGCGGGCACCAGTGTCCGTAGACCCAGAGCGCGGCACCGAGCACGAGCAGGCCGAGGAGCATCCAGACCACACCGCTGACGCCAACCACGCCGCCAAAGGCATTGAGAAAGAAGAGGGCGGCGGCGAACATGGGGAAGGCCATGATGTGTTTGAAGGTCTCCATCCAGCCGCCCGGGGGCGGGAGCTTGCTCACCAGTTGAGGGAAAAAGGAGAGGATCATGTACGGCAGCGCCACGCCCAGAGCGAAGAAGGTGAAGAGGAGGAAAGCGATCGCCATGGGCTGGGCGAAGGTGAAACCCATCACTGCGCCGAGAAACGGTCCGCTGCAGGGGGTGGCCACCACCGTGGTCAACACGCCTGAGAAGAAACTGCCGGCGAAACCTTTCTTCCGCATGAGATTGCCGCCCACGCCCATCAACGAGGTGCCGAACTCGAAGAGCCCTGCCAGATTGAGTGCGAGGACGAACATGAGAATGACGATGACGCCCGTGACGATGGGGTTGCCGAGGTGGGAACCCCAACCGGTTTGCTGGCCGGTGGCCTCCCGGACGCCCAGCAAGATGGCGGCCAGGATCCAGATGGAGATCAGGACGCCCGCGCCGAAGACGAGGCCATGCATTTTCACCTTGCGGGAATCCTCGCCGGCTTGATCGACGAAGCCGAGAATCTTGATGCTGATGACGGGAAAGACGCAGGGCATCAGGTTGAGGATCATTCCGCCAAGGAGTCCGAACAAGAGGGCCTTCCAGAGTGAGAGAGGGATCTCTTCCTCGCCGGAGAGCGTGACATAGTCGGGACCGCCGCCGTCGCCTGCGTTCGTGGCGCCCGCAGCAGGGCTCTCCGGATCTTCCTCTGCGGCGGCACGGTCGGAAGCCAAGGTCAGCGTGAGGGTGGGGACGCTGCCGTCGGCCAGCCAGCCGTTGGGGGCGTAGAAGTAGCCGTTCAGCTCGCTCAGTTCGGCCTCGTCATCTTTGGGCAGTGTCAGGAGAATCTGGTCGCCTTCGTGGCGTCTCTCCGGGGTTTCCGCGTCGAGCGATTGGTCCTCTTCAAAAATGTAGATCTCGCCAGGGTCGGCATCGGCGCCCTCGCCCGGGGTCAGGGTGAAGGTGATGGTCTCCGGAGTTTGCGTGGAGGTCACGGACCAGGCATCCAGCGACTGGGGTTGCTGGTCGAGGACGGCTTGAATGGCCGGGGCGACGTCCTCGTTGGGAGCGGTCTCCTCCGCCACGGGAAGGCTGATCTCGACTTTCGCTTGCTGCGGCGGATCACAGCGATCTTCAATGCACTGGAGCCAGGAGGCCGTGCCCTTCAGCGTCACGCTGGCGCCGGCGAGATTGGCCGGAGGGGTGACCGGGTAGACGTGAAAAATGGTATCGTGATAGTAGTGGAGATTGCCGATGACATCCTCCTTGAACTCCGGGATGGGCGAAATCTTGTCGCCGATTTCAAAGCCTTCCGGCAGATCCCAGGTCATCTCGGTCGGCATGCCGGTGCCGGGATTCGTCCAGTAGGAATGCCAGCCGGCGTCATGGGTCATCTCGAGCGCCACATGGAAGGGTTGGCCTGGGACGATCGCGGTGGTCTCGCTGACCAGCTGAACGCGGACGGGACGCGGACCGCCGGTGGCCGGTCCGAAGCCAAACTGAGCCGGTGCGCTCGCCGCGAGGGTGAACCAGATTCCGGCGTAGACGAGAGATTTCATGGATTTCAAGAAAGCGTTCATACGGGGTCATGGCCAATCATTTCTGATGGGAGGGACTCGGCGGGGTGCGATTGTATTCCCGTCGTCATGATCCGGGAATCTTGCCGGCCGCAGAGCCTGTCCGGTTGACCCCGGGAGTGTGGCTCCTAGAATGCCTCATGGAGATCCTCGACCTCAATCACGTGGCCTTGCACGTCAGGGACCTCGAGAGCAGTGTCGTTTTCTACCGGGACAAGGTTGGTCTGCCCGGAACGCGGCGGCCCGATTTCCGCTTTCCGGGCGCCTGGTTTCGCATCGGTCAGGTCCAGGAATTGCACCTCATTGCGGGTCGGGAAAAGGCGGTGGTGGCGGATAAGCGCGGCACTCACTTTGCCCTACAGGTGGATTCCATTGAGGCGACTTGGAACCGGATGAGCGAGCGCGGTGTGGCGCCCTACAGCCGGCAGACCCGGCCGGACGGGGCATTTCAGTTCTACGTGGACGATCCCGATGGTCATGTGATCGAGTTTTGCCAGATCAACCATCTCGATGGCTAGAGTCCTGGCAGCCCTATCGGGGGGCGTCGACAGCGCGGTGGCCGTTGCTCTGTTAGTCGAGCAAGGGCACGAGGTGGTCGGGGCCTACATGAAGAATTGGATCAACGAGGAAAACATCGCCGGGCACTGTCCTTGGGAGGAAGACATTCAGGACGCCCGTGCGGTGGCGGAGACTCTCGGGATTGAGTTCCGCATCGTCAATTTGATGGGCGATTACCGGGAGCGGGTGGTGAACTATTTATTAGAAAGCTACCGGCGGGGGATCACTCCCAATCCGGATGTGATGTGCAATCGCGAGATGAAATTCGGGGTCTTCCGCGATTACGCTCTGGAAGAAGGTTTTGAGAAAGTGGCGACGGGGCATTATGCCCGTTTGGAAGAGCGGGAGGACGGGACCTGGAGCCTCTTGCGCGGTTTGGATTCGAACAAGGACCAGACCTATTTTCTGGCGCTCTTGCGACAGGAACAGGCGGCGAGCGCGCTTTTCCCGATCGGGCACCTGCCCAAGCCCGAGGTGCGTCGACTGGCCGAGTGTTTGGGTCTTCCCAACGCCCGGAAAAAGGATAGCCAGGGGATTTGTTTCATCGGGGAAGTCAAGATGAGCGATTTTTTGGAGGCCTTCGTGCCTAAGAAACCGGGCCGGATCGTGACCACGGAGGGGGCCGAGGTGGGACATCATGAAGGGCTTCATCTCTACACCTTGGGTCAGCGACGGGGCATTGGGGTGGCCTCCAACACCTTCAAAAAGGCCTTCGTGGTGGTGGAGAAGCGCGAAGATCGCAATGAATTGGTGGTGGGTTTTGACGAACCGGAGACCCCGCGGCTCTACGCGGATCGCTGCGTGGTGGAGGGGATTTCCTTCGTCAACCGGCCTTTTGACGGAGTGGGAGAGGCGTGCATTCTCGCTCAGCCGAGGTACCGGACGGCGGCGGTTCCGGTGGTTTTGGAGACGGATGCTTTGGAGAATCGAAAGGCTTTTCTGCGCTTCGAGGAGCCTCAACGGGCGCTCACACCGGGACAGATTTGTGCTTTTTACCGGGGGGAAGAGCTGCTGGGAGGGGGTGTCTTTGGGACGATTGAGCACGGCGACTGAGGAACGGAATTTCCTGAAGAATTTGAGAATTCCGTATATTTTGATATTTGACATATCAGATAGAATCACCATAATGCTGGATGCCATCGATGGTTCCAGACGCTCCCAAGAGTCGCGTTCTGATAGTGGAGGACGAGAGACCGTTGCTTCCCTATCTGAGCACGCTCTTGACGCGAGATTACGAGGTTTACACCGCGGAGACGACGTCTGAAGCCGAGACGATCTTGCAGGATGTGGACGTTCAGGTGGTGCTCTGCGACCATGATATGCCCGGAGAAAAGGGGCTGGATTTCCTCACCCGCATGCGAGCGGTGCGGCCGAAGACGCAGCGGATTCTTCTCACCGGTCATGCCGAGACCGAAGTCTTCCTCAAGGCCATCAACGAGGGCGACGTTTTGAAGTTTCTCGTCAAGCCCTCCTCGATGGATGAGATCCGCAATGCGGTGGAGCTGGGTTTGGGCGAGTACACCCGCCTGAGCGAGTCGGAGGAAATCGAGAAGGAAAACCAGGAACTGCACACCAAGATCCATTCGGTGCCCTTTCTCAGCCGGCGACTGCACTCGATGGCCCAGGGGGCCTGGGATCTCTGCGGAACGGCGATGGCGGCCACGATGGTGGGTGCCGGGATCATGTTCATCATCGGGATTCTCGTGCTGGCGGGGCTCTTCATCTTCAAGAGCGCCGCGGGAGTGGATGTGTTAGAAAACACTCGACTCGGCCAGATGCTGCCTTTCTGGCAGTAGGCGTGAGACGCCTGTTGGTTCGCTCGAGGCGGCTGGTGAGGGGAATGTTTTTAAAAATTTTGAATTGGGAAGCTGTCTGTCGGGTGGCTTGGGATTGGACACCCGGGAGGGCTTGATTTACCATGGGAGGATGTTGCGGATCAGCGTTCTTGGGAGTGGCAGTGCGGGAAACAGCGCCGTCATTTTTACGGATGAGACCCGGCTTCTGGTGGATGCGGGGCTGAGTGCCCGGCAGTTGAATCGGCGCCTGGAGCTGGTTGGGGTCGATCCGGGGAGCCTGGATGGCATTCTCATCACTCACGAGCATGTAGATCACGTGTGTGGGTTGGACGTCTTTTGCCGGTCGGTGGACGCGCCGCTCTACAGCAATGCCGCCACGCGCGAAGTCATGGTCACGGGGCCCCTGCGCGAGCCGAAGACCTGGCGCTTGGTATCCACGGGCGGGAAATTCGTCGTCGGAGACATCCAGATTCAGACCTTTCCGGTGGCTCACGACGCCACCGAGCCGATGGGATTCACTTTCCGCGATCACGAGAGCGCCATCGGCGTCCTCAGTGACGGGGGTTACGTGACCAATCTCATGCGCAATCACCTGCGAGACATGAACACGCTCTTCATCGAGGCCAACTACGATGGCGTGCTCTTGCAAAACGACAGCAAGCGTCCCTGGGCGACCAAGCAGCGGATCCTCTCCCGCCACGGTCATCTCTCGAATGACCAGGCGGCGACCCTGGTGGAGGAACTCGTCCACGAAGGGCTCGCCAGCGTGATCCTGGGACACTTGAGCCAGGACTGCAACGAGCCCGAACTGGCGGTGGCCGTGATGCGGGAAACCCTGCGGCGCCGCGGGCGCGAGGAGATCGACGTTTGTTGTGCGGAGCAGCGGGAACCCACCCCCTGTTTCCCGGCGATTTCCGCAGGCCGCTCGACGGTCTGCCATTCCGCGAAGCCCACGGCCGCGGCGGGAGAGGGCGACGAGGGCGCGAACGGCTTGGTCTCGTCCGAGCCGTCCCGTTTGCGAGCATCGGAGGAGGAGGAGACAGGGGCGGCCGTGCTTGCGGAAGGTGTCGGGGAAGCGTGGGAGACCGAGCGGGACCTCGCGGCGGATCGGGTTTCCGCCGGTTCCTGGACGCGGGCGGTGTCCTTCGAGCAGTCCGAATTGTTCTGAGCCGGACCGGAGGAAAGCGGGGTATGAAGGCGTTTGTGCTTGGGGCCGGCATGGGAACCCGTTTGCAGCCGCTGACGGAATGGCTGCCCAAACCGATGGTGTCGGTGTTTCACCGGCCGCTCATCAGTCGGGCCTTCGATCATCTCCTTGCCGATGTGCCTGGTTTGGACGGTTTCATCGTCAATACTCATCACTGTCCCGAGGCCTACGCGGCAGCGTTCCCCGAGGGCGAGTACGGGGGCTTGCCTCTCAGCTTTCGCCACGAACCGGTCTTGCTCGAGACGGCGGGCTGCATCGCCAATATGCGGGATTTGTTAGGCGATGAGCCTTTTCTCGTCTACAACGGAGACATTCTCGCCGACCTTCCGCTGGTGCCATTGCTGGAGGCGCATCGCCGCATGGGAAATGAGGTGACCCTCCTCCTTCGTTCCCATGGCCCCGCCCTGCAGGTTGGCTTGGGGGCGACGGACGCCGAGCGGAGCGGGCCCGTATGGGACATCCGAAAAACCACGGGCCGTGGAACGGATCGATCGTGCCAGTTCACCGGCATTTACGTGGTCGAGCCCGCCTTTCTCGAACGGTTGACGCCCGGCAAGGTGGAATCGGTCATCCCTCACTTCCTCGACTTGATCCGGGAGGGAAAGGGCCTGGGAGGATGTGTGGAGGATGAGGGGCACTGGTGGGACCTCGGCGACGTCCCGACCTATCTGCGCGTGCATCGAGAACTTCCTTTTAGTGGCTTTCCGCGCTACCGCGAGAAGTCGTCCTGGGATCGGGTGGCCGCCTCCGCCCGGGTCGATCCCGTCGCCATGGTGGCGCCCGAAGTGGTCGTGGGTCCGGAAGCCGTGGTGAGTGACGAGGCCTGGATCGAGAATTCGGTGCTCTGGCCCGGTGCCGTGGTCGGAAAAGGCCGACGCTGCGTTGCAGAGGTCGTGCGGGGCGAGCGGGAGGTTCATTTCACCCATTTTTTCGACTGACCGGCTCGCTGGCCCATTGCCTTTGGGCGCGGGGAGGGTAGGGAGAGGGATGCGCGATTTCACGGGTCGATGGCTGGTTTTTTGGGGATTTCTCTGCCTCGCCACTTCATGCGGTTGGGGTGGCCAGGACGAAACGAATTCGCTTTCCGGGGAGGATCTGAGGATTCCGGCGACCGATGCGGGGCTTCCCGGAGCGGGCCCCTTGAGACGCTACGACTGGTTTCAAGACCTGTGGCTCAAGCGAAGGACCGCTTGGTCGCAAGAGATTGAGGATAAACAGAATGCCTTGGTTTTTTACGGCGATTCGATCACTCAGGGCTGGGACTCACTGGCGCGTGATTTTTCCGGCGTGACGGTGGCCAACCGGGGAATCAGCGGGGACACGACGCGCGGGCTCCTGGTGCGATTGGAAGGCGACGTGCTCGCACTGCATCCGTGCGGTGTAGTGCTGCTAATTGGCACCAACGATCTGGAAGAGGGTGCGGCGCCGGTCGTCATTGCGAGCAACCTGCGGCTTCTCCTGGAAGAATTGAGGGGTCATCGGGAGACCTTGCCGGTGATCGTTTGCCAGGTATTTCCGGCCTCGGACAAGGTGAAGCGTCCGTCGGCCGCCATTCGGGAAATCAATCGACTTTATCACGAGGTGGCCGCTGACTTTGGCAACGTCACGGTATTGGACACCTGGACGCTTTTTGCGAATCCCGAGGGTGATGCCAAGCCCGAGGAGTTTCCCGATCTGCTGCATCCCAACGAAGCGGGTTATGTCAAATGGGCCGCGGCCTTGCGGCTCGTGCTGGAGACGCGGGAGTTGATTCCGGTGACAACCGACCAGACTTGGCAGCCGGAGGCGGGCTTCGAGCGGCTCTTCAATGGAGAGGATCTCGCGGGATGGGGCTACCGGCCGACCTCGGAAGCGATGAAGCGTCAGGCGGCCAACTGGCGTCGGAACGATCCCGACGCGCCGCCCTGGCCCATCGTGACCAAAGCCGAAACCTTCGACGGCGAACGTGAGAGTTCGGACGGTCGCTATGTGGCGAGGCACGGTCGGCTCATCGTCGCGACGCCGCGCGAGGGTCGAAAAATTCAGCAGCTTTGGACTACCAGTGAGTTTGGAGAAGATTTTACGTTAAAGCTGGAATTCAGGGCGACTCCAAATGCGGACAGTGGAGTCTTTCTGCGGGGCAAGCAGTTGCAGGTCCGGGACTACCACTTGGCCGGCCCCTATCGCGAGCTTGAGGCTTACCGGCCTCAGGACTGGAACGAACTGCTTGTGCGCGTGGAAGGGCGTCGTGCTCATGCCACGGTCAACGGGGAGGTCATCGAATCGGCCTTTGAGATCCCGGAGAGTGGGCCGATCGGCCTGGAAGGAGATCGAGGTCAGATGGAGTATCGCCGGATCCGTCTGCGCGTCGACGGTGATCGGTAGAGCCGCGTCGAGCCGGAGAACCGTGTGGTCCCCGGAATCAAGTAGAGCGGAGTTTCCACTCTGCTGGGTGCGGTGCGGCCGGGAGGCCGGATTCGCCTCTTGGGAACCGATGTGGCGACTGCGGACATGAGTGTCCGCGATTGGCGAGCCCGTCGAATCAGCTGGCTTTCTTTTTGGCGGCGACCTTTTTCTTGGCGGCGCCGTCCCCTGTGGCGGTTTTCTTGGCTCGCGGGGGAAAGCGCCAGTTCACGAAGCGGCGGCCTTCGGGATCCATTTCGAGGTAGGCCTTGAAGGGGCGATTCTTCTTCGAGATGAACTTGTCGATTTCGCTGGTCCTTCCCTCGGTGAAGAACTTCTTGGCTTCTTCACGGCTGAGCTTGACCTTACACTGTTCCTTCTTCAGGCGCACCTTGCGGAATTCCTTGTCGCCCTTGACGGCGAGGTCGAGGATGTAGGCGTTGGGGCCCTCGTAGATCTTGCCGCCTTTTTCTCCGCTGGGCGGATAGTCGCAGACATAGTTTTCCGGGACCAGCGCGTCCAGTTCCGCCTGGTGTTCCTCGTCCGACTGGGTGACGAACTCCACCTTCAGTTCCCGGTCGAGCTTCAGCGTGGCGCCGAACAACTGGCCCCAGCGCGAACGAAATCCCACGAGCGGGCCCACCATCTTGTTGGTGAGGAGTTCGATGGCTTCATCGGGCTGGAGTTCGCGTTGAGAGATGTTCTTCCAGAGGGTGAAGTCGCAATCGTCGGCCTCGCACCGGAAGGTGCGATCGTCCTGCTTCAGAGGGGAAGTGCCGCAGGCCGGACAGGCCACTGGCAGATCGGGATAGACGCGTTCACGGGCCACCTCGGCGTGTCGCTGGGCGCGATCGACCACATCGACCGTGAGCGAGCGGATGTCTTTCATGAAGGTGGACCGGTCGAGTTTGCCTTCCCCCATCTGCTTCAGTTTGTATTCCCACTCGCCCGTCATTTCTGGCGAGCAGAGGGCGGTGGCGCCCATTTCGTTGAGAAGATCGACCAACTGGATGCCCTGTTGGGTGGGCATGAGTTCCTTCTCCACGCGATTGACATACTTGTCGTAGATGAGCCCTTCGATGATCGCGGCGCGGGTGGCCGGCGTACCGAGACCGCGTTCGCTCATGGCGCCGCGCAGTTCCTCGTCCTCCACGAGCTTTCCGGCGGTCTCCATGGCGGAGAGCAGGGTGGACTCCGAGAAGCGGGGTGGAGGCTTGGTTTCCTTGGCCATCACCTCGATGGCGGCCACCTTGGCGTCCTCGCCTTGTTGGATGGCCACCAGCTCGCCGTCCCTGGCATTGGAGGCACCTGCTTTTTTTCCGTAGACGGCCATCCAGCCGGGTTCCTTGAGGACTTTTCCGTCGGTCTTGAAGTGGTCCTCGCCGATCCGCGTGATGCGCTGGGTTAACAAGTGCTCCGCGGGCGGGTAAAACGCCGCGATGAAGCGCCGGGTGACCACATCGTAAATCTTGCGTTCCTGTTCCTTGAGATTCTTGGGAACCTGGCCGGTGGGAATGATGGCGAAGTGATCGCTGACCTTGGCGTTGTTGAAAATCCGTTTGTTCGGGCGGATCCAGCCCCGGGCCACTGCCATGCCGGCGTGACTTGGAAGGTCCTCGGGAAAGCCTTCGGCACCCTGACCGAGTCCCATGAAGCCGCTCAGGACCGACTTGGCCTGGTCGACGTAGTCCTCGGGAAGATAGCGGGAATCCGTTCGGGGATAGGTGAGCACTTTGTACCGTTCGTAGAGCGCCTGGGCGATCGCCAGGGAGTTCTTGGCGCTGAAGCCGAAGCGGCTGCTGGCCTCGCGCTGGAGGGTGGTGAGATCGTAGAGCAGGGGTGGGGACTGCTTACTCGGCTTGGTTTTTTCCTCGACGATTCCCTCTTGGCCGCGGCAGCGAGATTCGATGGCCTCGGCGTCCGCCTGCTTCCAGAGCCTCTCCGGCTTGAGATGGGCGTTGTTGGGATCCTTTTTGAAAGCGGGGTCGAACCAGCGCCCGCGGTACTGGCCAGCCGCGACGTCGAAATCGCCGTAGATTTCCCAGTAGGCACGGGGTTCGAAGGCGCGAATCTCCTTTTCCCGATCCACCATGAGGGTGAGGGTTGGGGTCTGGACACGTCCCACCGGGGTGCGCTTGAAGCCGCCGTTGCGCGAATTGAAAGCGGTCATGGCACGGGTGCCATTGATGCCGACCAGCCAGTCGCTTTCGGAGCGGCAGACAGCGGCGTTTTCCAAATTGAGCATTTCCCGGCCCTCGCGAAGCTTGTCGAATGCTTGCTGAATGGCCTGGTTGGTCATGGACTGCATCCACAGACGTTTGACCGGCTTGTCCACCTTACAGATCTGGCGGACGTAGTGGAAGATGAGTTCGCCCTCCCGGCCGGCGTCGCAGGCGTTGATGATCTCGCCCACGTCCTTCCGTTTCATCAGCCGCTTGAGCAGGTTGAGGCGGTTCTTGGTCTTCTCGATCGGTTGCAAGCCGAACTCGTCGGGCAGGATGGGGAGGCTCTCGAATTTCCACTGGGCCTTCGGCATTTCCAGCTCCACCAGGTGGCCGATGGCGGAGGAAATGACGTGGGTCTCGTTCTCGAAATAATCCTTCTCTTTCTTGAACTTGGTCATGCCCGGGAGCTTTCCGAGCACCCGTTGGAGGTCGTTGGCGACGCTGGGTTTCTCCGCGATGACTAAGGTTTTCATGTAGAATTTCTCAAAATTACGAACCCGTGATTCTACCCGTAACGGTGATTTCTTCGGCGGCAAATCAGATTCCCGGTTTTTTTGAGATCGCTCGCTTCCCGCCTGGGAGGCGGGTTTCCGGGCCAGAGGAGCCATTTGGGGGTTGGCACGGGGTGCGAGTTCGTGGCTTACTGCGGGGCTTCTCCATGACCTCTGATCGCGACATCCGACCCCTTGGCGCCGAGCTGTTTTTCCTGCCGGTGAACACCCGCATGCCCCTGAAATTCGGAGGCGAAACCGTGGACTACGTGACCTGTGCCCGCTGCCGGGTCGTGGTGGAGGGGCGCGATGGACGCCAGGCCGAAGGCTGGGGCGAAACGCCCCTGAGCGTGACCTGGGTCTGGCCCTCCGAACTGGCTTACGAGGAGCGTCACCAGGCCCTGCGGGCTTGCTGCCGGCGGCTCGCGGAGGCCTGGAGCGGATTCGATCGCTGGGGGCATCCGATGGAGTTGGGCCACGATTTCATCGAGGAGGTGCTCCCGACCGTGCGGGAGGCGCCCATGCCCTGGCTGGCCGCCCTGGTTTGCGATTCGCTCTTCGATATCGCTCTGCACGACGCCTACGGGAATCTGCACGAGGTGGATGTCTACGACACCTACCGAGAACCCTGGATGAATCGATCGCTGGAGCAGTACCTGAGTCCGGCGGCGGGAAGCGAGATTGGCTTTGCCGGACGTTATCCGGTGGATTACTTCGAGGGCGGTGGGGTTTCCTCGCAGCCCGCCTGGCATCTGGTCGGCGGTGTGGATCCATTGGTGGAGGGGGACTTGACGGGCTCGGAACCCGAGGAAGGCTATCCGGTCTTGTTAGGCGATTGGATTGAGACCGACGAGCTCGCCTGCCTCAAGATCAAGCTGCGGGGAAACGACGCGGACTGGGATTTTGATCGCGTGGTGACGGTGGGCCAAATCGCCCTGGAGAGAGGCTGCGACTGGTTGACAACGGATTTCAACTGCATGGTGACGGATCCGAAGTATGTGGTGCATTTGCTAGATCGTCTGCGCGACGAACACGCGCGGATCTATGGCATGCTGCTCTACGTGGAGCAGCCCTTCCCCTACGAACTCTCCGAACATCCTATCGACGTTCATGCGGTGAGTGCTAGGAAGCCGTTGTTTCTCGACGAGAGCGCCCACGACTGGAAAGAGGTGCGCTGCGGTCGCGAACTGGGCTGGACGGGGGTGGCTTTGAAGACTTGCAAGACTCAAACGGGAGCCTTGCTGAGCGCATGCTGGGCTCGGGCGCACGGGATGACGCTGATGGTTCAGGACCTCACCAATCCCATGTTGGCCCAGATTCCCCACGCGCGCCTGGCGGCGGAGGTGGGCACCATCATGGGGGTGGAGACCAATGCCATGCAGTTCTATCCAGAGGCCTCGCGGGTGGAGGCGGCGGTGCACCCGGGCCTTTACCGGCGGCGTGCGGGCGCGATCGATCTCTCCACCTTGGCGGGTCCGGGATTTGGGTATCGGGTGGAGGAGATCGGGCGTGAATTGCCCGCCCCGGAGATCGTCTGCGGCGAGGTTTGACCTGGCGAAAGGGGTGTTTCGAGGGTGGCGACGGTCTCCAGGTGACGCTATGGTCACATGGCGCCAGGGCGCGTCCGTTTTTTTCATCAACCCCCCAAGACATCCATGAGGCAACTCCCCCTTCTTGCCGTGGCTTTTGCCGTGTACGCGTGCGGCGCGGCGGTTTCGCTCCAAGCGGCCTTGGTCCTTTCCGAGATCCAGGCCGCCAATCGTCAATCGCTGCCGGATCGGGACGGTGACACGCCGGACTGGCTGGAGATCCACAACACCGGCCCGGAGACCGTGAATCTCGACGGTTTTCATCTCACCGATGCACCGGATGATTTGGAGCGATGGACCTTTCCTTCGGTGGTGCTCGAACCGGGCGGCTTTCTCGTCGTCTTCGCCTCGGGAAAGGATCGGCGGCCGTTGGAGGGTGAGTTGCACACGAACTTCAGTTTGTCCTCTGGGGGCGAGTACCTCGCGCTGGTGGCCCCGGATGGGGTGACGGTGGTGGATGCTTTCGAACCGCAGTTTTCGGCCATGGGAGAGGATGAGTCGTATGGTCGGCCCTTCGCCAGCACGACTTTCATCGAGGAAGGCGCAGAGGCCGAGGTGCTGGTTCCGGCGGACGGCGGCCTGGGAACGTCCTGGACGGGCCGAACCTTCCAGTCCGATGCCTCGTGGATGAGCGCGGAAACGGGGGTCGGTTTTGGTTCCGTGGCGGGGGCGTCGCTCGACGGCCTGGTGGCCTACTACGACTTCGAGGAAGGCGAGGGTTCGGTCTTGTTAGACAAATCAGGCCATGATCATCACGGAACCCTGGTCAACATGAATGCCAGTAGCGACTGGGTGCCGAGCAAGAGTGGCCTGGGCGGCGCGCTCGACTTTGACGGCAGCAACGATCATGTGAATCTCGAGAACGCCGACGCGCTTGGGCTGGATGGGAACTTCACCGCCGGGGCGTGGGTGCGTCTCGACGATGTGAACGGCGACAACACGATTCTGGGACAGGACGCCGCCGGGCTTCATCTCACCACCCGGGGAAACCAGAACTACTTCGGTTTTTGGGGGAACGACACCGGAGGAGGGACGCAGGTGATCACTCCCGGGCAGTGGACCCACCTGGCTTGGCGTTTTGACAGCGGCGAGCAGGCGGTCTTCGTGAACGGCGTCCTCGACAACGCCACGGGAGGGCATGCCGCCTTGGGCAGCAACGCGGTGGTCGCTCTGGGCCGTTCCAACGGCGATCAGGGATGGTTCAACGGCCGCATGGATGAGGTGGCGATCTTTGACCGCGCGCTTTCCAACGCCGAGGTGACCGAACTGGCGTCGGGCCGTTCGCTGGCGGTGGGAACCTCTCTCGAGGAGGCGATGCTGGGGCAGAACGCCACGGCGTATGTGCGCGTGCCGTTTGCCGTGAGCAGTCTCGCGGACTGGGATCATCTGACCTTGCAGATGCAGTTCAACGACGGTTTTGTGGCCACCCTGAACGGCACGGAAGTGGCTCGCAGAAACGCTCCGGAATTTCCGAGCTGGAACTCGGAAGCGGCCGCCGCGCGCTCGGCCAGTGAGAGCCAGGTCTGGGAGAGCGTCAACCTCACGCCCTTTTGGGATCGCTTGGTGGTGGGAACCAATGTCCTGGCCATTCAAGGGTTGAACGTCTCCGCAGGAGACGCGTCCTTTGTCATCAACCCCGTTCTCAGCGCGGGTCGACTGATCGCGGGAACGCCGGGGATCCTGAGCGAACCGACGCCCGGTCGCGCCAACACCGCCGTGTCTTCCCTCGGGAAGGTGGCGAATCCGAATTTCAGCGTGGGCCATGGGCTCTACGAGGAAGCCTTCTTGGTGGCTCTCTCCACGCCGACGCCCGAGGCACTTCTTCGCTACACCACGGATGGAACCGAGCCAAGCGTCACTCACGGGACGCTCTACAGCTCGCCGATCCGCCTCGATCAAACCACCGTCTTGCGCGCGATCGCCTATCGGAATGGCTACCAGCCGAGCGTCGTCGAGACGCGCAGCTACCTCTTTCTCGATGATGTGATCACGCAAGGATCCTCACCGCCGGCGGGTTGGCCCGGTGGATCGGTGAATGGTCAGATCCTGGATTACGGAATGGACAGTCCGGGCGCGATTGGCGCCACGGCCGACGAATTGAGGGATGCCCTGGCGAGCATCGATTCCGTTTCCCTGGTGACCGATCCGGATCACCTGTTCGATTCCTCGGAGGGGATCTATGTCAACGCGGGCAGCCGCGGCCGGACTTGGGAGCGACCGGTTTCGGTGGAACTGTTGCGGCGAGACGGAGGCGAGGGGTTTCAGATTGACGCCGGTCTTCGCATTCGGGGGGGATTCAGTCGCAGTGGCAACAATCCGAAACACGCCTTCCGGCTCTTTTTCCGCGATGAATATGGCGGCGATCTCGAATATCCTCTGTTCGAGGAGGATGGGGTGGAACGCTTCAAGAATCTCGACCTGAGAACCTCACAGAACTATTCCTGGTCCTTCCAAGGAGGGAGCAACAACACCTTCGTGCGCGAGGTGTTCGCCCGGGACTCCCAGGCCGCCATGGGGCGGCCTCACACGCGAAGCCGATACTATCATTTATATATAAATAGCATCTATTGGGGCCTCTTCATGTCGCAGGAGCGCGCCGAAGCCTCCTTTGGAGAATCCTATTTCGGCGGGGATGCGGACGACTACGATGTCGTGAAATCCACGGGCAGCCCGGGCGGCTATCAGATCGAGGCGACTGATGGCGAGATGGCGGGGTGGGAAGACTTTTGGCAGCGGGCGAATGCCTTGGCGGCCAGCGCCAGCCCTTCGACCCGCTTCAGCCTCTATCAGGAACTCCAGGGGAAAAACCCTGACGGAACGCGCAATTCCGCCTTCCCCGTCTATCTCGACGTGGACAACTTGATCGATTACATGATGATCATTCTGTTCGTGGGGAGCTACGACGCGCCGGTCTCCAATTTCCTCGGCAATGAGCGGCCGAACAATTGGTTCAGTGTGTGGAATCGCTCGGGAGAATTTGGTTTTCAATACTTCGCTCACGATTGCGAGCATTCCCTGGGCACGGGATCGGGGGCGACGATCACCAACCGCAACGGTCCCTGGCCGGCGGGACAGACGGTGAACTACAGCAATCCTCAATGGATCCATCAACAATTGATGGCGGTGGATGCCTACCGTCTCCGTTTTGCCGACCGCGCCCACGCGCTTCTCTTCAACGACGGTCTGCTCACGCCGAGTCAGACCATTGCCCGGGTCGACGTCCGCGCCGACACCATTGACGAGGCGGTCATTGCGGAATCCGCCCGCTGGGGCGACTCTAAGCGAAGCGATCCGCGCACGCGATCCGACTGGCTCAATGCCGTGAACGGCGTGCGGAGCTATCTGGGAAGCCGGCCTGCGGTGCTGCTCGAGCAGTTCCGGAACACGCGGCGCTACAACGGTGGCGACGCCAGCGGCGGCACGACATCGGCGCCGCTCTATCCTTCGACGGACGCGCCGGTCTTCAATCAGCACGGCGGCCAGGTGGGAGCGGGTTTCGGGCTTCGCTTCAGCGCGGCCGGCGGGACCGTTTATTACACCCTGGACGGGAGCGATCCCAGGGCGGCCGATGGAGGGGTGGCGGCGGTCGCGCGCGTGGCCGAAGAGGGAGCAATTTCTTCTCAGACGCTCTACCGGGCCTCCGAGGGGATCCGTGCGCTGGTTCCCACCAACGGAAACCTCGGCACATCCTGGCGTCAGTTAGGCTTCGACGACGGCGCCTGGTTGGCCGGGTCGGGCGGCGTGGGGTACGACGAGAACGCGACTTACGACGCGCTCATCGAGGTCGATGTGGAAGCGGCGATGAATGGCCGCAACACCTCCGTTTATGTGCGCTCGACTTTTCAGGTGGCCGATCCGACCGGTTTCCAGGGACTGGTCCTCCGGATGAAATTCGAGGACGGGTTTGTGGCCTTTCTCAATGGTCAGGAAGTGGCCAGTTTCAACGCCCCGGGTTCGCTCACCTGGAACAGTGAGGCCACGGCGCTCCACGACGACGTGGACGCGCAGGGCTTTGTGGAATTCGATCTTTCCGCTCATCTGAACCTTCTGTTGGCGGGGACGAACGTGCTGGCGTTTCATGGGCTGAACGACAACCTGGGAAGCTCCGATTTTCTCTGTCTTCCCGAGTTGGTGGGGCGGCGTGTCTCGGGCGGTTCGTCGATCGCGTTGCCGTCGACCTACACTGAGGTCCGGGCTCGCGCCTTACAAAATGGTGAATGGAGCGCCTTGCATCGGGCCGTGTTCATCGCCGGGGCCGATGCGGCGGGCGCGGACAATTTGGTGATCTCCGAGATCATGTATCATCCGGGAGCCCTGACGGCGGCTGAATTGGCCGCGGGTTTCACCGACCGGGATCAATTCGAGTATCTCGAGCTGCTGAACATCGGTGCCCGGCCCCTCGACCTCACGGGTGCGGCCTTCGTCGATGGCGTGACCTTTGCGTTTGAGCGGAGCGCGCAGGCCATTCTCGAGCCCGGTTAGCGGGCCTTGTTGGTTGCCGATCGGGCGGCTTTTGAGTTTCGTTACGGGACGGTCGCACGCATTGTCGGCACCTATGAGGGTGCCCTGAACAATGGTGGAGAACGACTGGCCTTGCTGGCTGCGGATGGAAATCCGATTTGGGAATTCAGCTATGACGATGGGGAGGCGTGGCCGGCCGCCGCCGATGGGCTGGGGTCCTCGCTGATTCTCATCGATCTGGACGGCGAAGGCGACCTCGATTTGGCGGCGGCGTGGAGGTCCAGCACGGAGGGCGGGTTTCCCGGCGCGGGTGACGGTGCGAGCGTTCCTGACATTTGGGTCAACGAAGTGTTGACGCACACGGATTGGCCGCAGGTCGATGCGGTGGAGCTGTTCAATCCCGCGCCGGAACCGGTCGATGTGAGTGGTTGGTGGTTGACCGACGATCCGGCGACACCTGAAAAGTTTCGCATTCCGGATGGCACGGTGGTGCCCTCTCAGGGATACCTGGTGATCCTGGAGGACAACGACGCCGATCCGTCGAACAACGTGGGACTGCCTCCCGCGTTTTTCGGAAGGGCGTTTTCCCTCAGTCCGGCGGGCGACGAGATCTACCTTCACTCCGCCGATGCCAGCGGTCTCACCGGTTTTCGGGACGGGTGGGAGTTTCGGGGCGCCGCCAACGGCGTGTCTTTTGGGCGCTACCTCAACTCTGCGGGGGAGGTCCGTTACCCGGCGCAGTCGGAGCTGACGCTCGGTCAGGCCAATGCCGGTCCCCGGTCCTCGGAGGCGATCTTGAGTGAAGTTCACTACCATCCCGCCGCGCCGGGGGAACCGGAGTGGGTGGAGATCCGCAACGTCTCCAGCGAGCCCCTCTCACTGTTCCATCCCGACGATCCGGAGAGCACCTGGAGGCTCGATGGCATGGGCTTCGATTTTCCCGCCGGGCAGATCCTGGCTCCCGGAGAGGTGGCCCTGGTCGTTCAGGGCGATCTGGACACCTTTCGGGCCCTCGCCAATCCGCCGCCCGGTGTGAAAGTCTATGGACCTGCTGGCGGGGTGCTCGACAACGGAGGGGAGAGGCTCGCCTTGTGGCGCCCTGACGAACCCATCGAAAAGGCGGGCGAAACCGTGGTCCCGATGTTGGTGGTCGACGCCGTGGAGTATGACGACGTGGCACCTTGGCCCGTGGAAGCCGATGGGCAGGGAGCGAGTCTGGTGCGTCTCGACCCGGCTCTCTTCGGTGACGATCCGGCGTCGTGGCGGGCGTCAGCCGTCGACGGAGCCACGCCCGGCTGGCTCCCGGGGAGCTATGTGGTGACGGTGACCCTCGAAGGCGGGGGAAGCGTGGAGCGGAGCCCGGACCAGCTTGAATTCGCGGCCGGCGAGGCGGTCAGTCTCTCCCCGGTGCCGCAGCCCGGCTGGGTCTTTGCGCGGTGGACGGGCTCGGCGACCGGAAGCGAAATTCCCCTGACAATGACCGTGAACGGGAATCTCTCCGTGACGGCGGTTTTCGAGGAGTTGGCGGTCCGTCACGCGCTCACGACGGAGGTCGTGGGAGAGGGGAGCATTGGGCGATTGCCGGATCAGGTCGACTACGAGGAGGGAACGCAAGTTACGTTGAGCGCCCATCCGGCGCCTAGCTGGCGATTCTTTCGCTGGGAAGGGGCCCTGGAGGGAACGGACAGTCCGGCCGTGCTGACCATGGAGACAGCGCAAACCGTTCGGGCGCTCTTCGTTGCCCAGGTGAGCCTGTCGATCGATGTCTCGGGACCCGGGATGGTGAGGCTCGATCCTGACAAAGCGATCTACGATGCGGGGGAGACCGTGGCGCTCACCGCACGGCCGAGCCCGGGCGCGTCATTCCTTGGTTGGAGCGGCGATGCCGAAGGGGCGGCCATGTCGATCAACGTGATCCTGGACCGTTCGCTCGACATCGGCGCGCTTTTTGTGAATCGCGTGAGTCTCGATCTCAGCGTGAACGGGCCGGGGACGGTGAGCGTTCTTCCCGACCAAACGGATTACCTGCCGGGGACGGAGTTGACCCTCAATGCGGTCGCGTCGCCGGGAGCCGGGTTTGCCGGTTGGAGCGGCGATGCGATGGGCGAAGAAAACCCGCTCACCGTGGTCTTGGACGCCGATCAAGCCATTGCGGCGAATTTCATTGCGCGGCATTCCCTCTCCGCGAGCGTGGAAGGGCAAGGGAAGGTGGCGGTGACCCCCGAGCAGGGGCCTTACGCCGCGGGAACGATGGTGGAGCTGACGGCGACCCCCGCCGAAGGCTGGGCCTTCGTCGAGTGGCGAGGCGCTCTGACAGGTTCGCAACCGGCGGCCAGCCTGCGGATTTCTCAAGACACAACGGTGGTGGCCGTGTTTCGGAGGCTCTATCCGTTGACGGTGGAGGTTTCAGGCGCGGGGACGGTATCGAAGACGCCGGACGCCCCTATGCATGTGTCAGGATCCACGGTGGCCTTGAGAGCGGTGGCGAGTCCGGAGTTTCGTTTTGTCCGCTGGGAAGTGGGCGAGACCACGTCGACGGAGTCCACCCTGGAAGTGACGGTGACGGAGGCCACAACGGCCAAGGCGGTCTTTGATCCCATTGCCGTGAAAACCCCCTATCGGCTCTGGGCCGAAGCGATCTTCTCTGAGGCCGCGCTGGCTGATCCGGAGATCAGCGGGTTCTCGGCGGATCCGGATGGCGATCAACTGGCAAACTTGCTGGAATTTGCTTTTCAAACCCATCCTCTCGACCGGTCGAGCCGCGCCAGTGTGAGGATCGATGAAGGTTGGTTTGAGGGTCAGCGGGCCGTGTGGGTGTCGGCGGACCTTCGAGCGCCTGGGGAGTGGCGCCATCGCCTGGAGGTCTCTTCGGACCTCTTGCTCTGGAGCATTCAAGGTAATGGCGAGGGGCAGCAGGGCATCGTGGCGCTACCGGTGGTGCCGCTGGAAGGCGGCGGCGAGCGCCTTGGCTGGCGAATTCTCGTTGCGCCGGGAAGTGAGGCGCCGCGCCACATCCGGCTGCGTGTGGAGCTGGAAGCCGGGGAATGACCGGTCGCGGGCGGCGAGGCGCTTCTTGGCGGGTGTCGGCTGCGGCGTGGCCCTCACTCCGCTGGGCGGCGGGCTTGCGCCCGAGCGGTAGCGAACCCATGGTCGACGGATGATGCACCGTCACCTCACCCTTCTCTCGATCCTCTCGTCGCTCTTTCTCGCTTCGGCCACGCCGGGCCGGGCTTTCGACTGGCCCCAGTTTCGCGGTCCGGACGGGCAGGGGCACGCTCCTGGAGCCCGCGTGCCCACGACCTGGAGCGCCACGGAGAACATCGCCTGGAAGGCTGGCGTTCCCGGCAAGGCCTGGTCTTCACCGATCATTGTCGGGGACAGGATCTACCTGACCACGGCCGTCGAGTCCGGAAGGAAGCTTTCCTTGCGGACCCTCGCCGTTTCCTTGAGTGAAGGAAGCACCCTGTGGAGCCGGGAAGTGTTCGCCAAGCCTGAGGCGGGACCCTATCACAAAAAAAACAGTCACGCTTCGCCGACACCCGTTCATCACGCGGGCCGGATCTACGCGCACTTTGGTCACCACGGAACCGCCTGTCTTCGAGCGAGTGATGGCGAAGTGTTATGGAAGCAGGAATCTCTGGATTATCCGCCGCTGCACGGGAATGGCGGCTCGCCGATCGTGTTGGAGGACATGCTGATTTTTTCCTGCGACGGGACACAGAACCCTTTCATGGTGGCGCTCTCGCTCGAAACCGGGAAGGTGCGATGGAAAACGCCGCGCGAGGTGGAAGTCTCGCGTAAGTTTTCCTTCAGCACGCCGCTGGCGATCCAGGTAAACGGCCAGTGGCAGGTGATCAGTCCGGCCTCGGGCGCGGTGATCAGTGTGGATCCTGACAACGGGAAGGAGATCTGGCGCTGCCGCTATGGCGAGGGTTATTCGGTGGTGCCACGGCCCGTGTTCGCCCACGGTCTGGTCTACGTCTGCTCGGGTTTCAACACGGCCACGCTCTACGCCATCGATCCCACGGGCCGTGGTGACGTCACCGGGACGCATGTCCGGTGGTCGGAGGCGAGGCGCGTGCCCAAGGAGAGTTCGCCGATCGTCGTGGGGGATCACCTCTATTTCAACGACGACAAGGGCATTCTCAGTTGCCTGGAAGCCAAGACCGGCCGCGAACTCTGGCAGAAACGCATTGATGGCTCCGGGGGCTTCTCGGCCTCCCCGGTGTATGCGGGCGGTCATCTCTTCTTTCACAACGGCGAGGGCGTGACCACCGTGATCAGGCCGGCGGCAAGCTTCCAGAAAGTCGCGGAGAATCGGATCGGCGAATACGGGCTCTCGTCCTTCGCGGTGGCTGGGGATGGGTTCGTCATCCGCACGGAGGATCACTTGCTGCGGATCCACTCCGCCCGGACGTCGTCTTGAGGTCTGGGCCCGCCGGAGTGGGGATCGGCTTTGCGCCCTTCAGTTGACGACCTTGAGCCTCCGCAGGAGCCCTTCTCGATAAGACTGTCCGATGGGGATCTTCTGGGTGCCGACGTTCAACTGGTTGCCCTCGATCTGGCGGATGCGTTTCTCGTTGACGATGTAAGAGCGGTGAATGCGGATGAACGGCGGGGGTAGCATGCTCTCCAGCTTGCGCAGGCTCAGCAGGCTCAGCAGGCTCATGATGGGAGGACCGCTCTCGAAGACGAAGGAAGCGTAGTTGGACTGGGCCTCGATGTAGAGCAAGGAGAAATGACCGGAAGTTGTGGATGAGGGCGGTCGGAACACCATTCGAAGTTCGATCATGGGTTAGGCAGCGGTTTGCTGCTCGATGCCGTCCACGAAGATGATTCCTTGCACGACTTTGTCAAGTTGACGATACCCGTTCAGTCGACGCCAGCCTTTCTCGGCTTCCAGGCCGAGCTTGTAGACCATTGATAGGGTTGCTTTCCTCGATCCGCACCCTTTGGTTTGTCGAGTCCGATGGCGGACCGTGGCAAACGTCGACTCAATCGGGTTTGTCGTCCGGATGTGTCTCCAGTGCTCGGCTGGAAAGTCGTAGAACGTTAGTAGAGTTTCCTTGTCTTTCTTCAGGCAGGCGCACGCTTTCGGATACTTGGCTTCGTAGAGCTTGAGAAACTCGTCATAGGCTTCCAAGGCGGCTTTCTTTGTTTCCGCCATGTAGATTTCATGGATGCGTTCCTTGGCAAGGGGCTGCGCTTTCTTCGGCAGCTTGTCGAGGATGTTGGCTGTCTTGTGCACCCAACATCGTTGCTGTTTGCTTGTCGGATATTCCTCTTCCAAGGCGCTCCAGAACCCGAGAGCTCCATCGGCGATACTCAGTTTCGGAGGGATCTTCAATCCTCGTTTCTTGAGGTCTCTGAGCACATTTTTCCAGGACAGTTTGCTCTCTCGTTCTCCATCGCTGATGGTTACCAATTCCTTGGTTCCATCGGGTAAGGAGCCGACGATTACGAGAACACATGGGCGGTCGTCATTGAGCCTGACATTGAAGTAGATCCCGTCGGCCCAGAGATAGACGTATTCCTTGTCGCTGAGGTCGCGCTCGCTCCATTGCTCGCGTTCTTTCTCCCATTGCTCTTTGAGTCGAACGATGTTGGCTGCAGAAAGACCCGATGCGTTCTCACCGAGGATCGGCTCTAAGGCTCGATTCATCTCGGAGGTTGAGATTCCTCGCAGGTAGAGTGCCGGGATGAGGTTGTCCAGCGAAGCGACTCGGCGGAGGTAAGGCGGGAGGATGGCGCTCGTGAATCGGTGGCCTGATCGGTGATCATTGATCCTGGGCTGCCGAACAGAAACGTTTCCTATTCCAGTCTGAAGTTGTCGCTGAGGAAGATGGCCGTTGCGAACGACTTGGCGATGACCCTGGTCATCACGCTGATGTTGATGGGCTTGAATGTAGTCGGAGGACTTCGTTGTCGATGGCGGCCTGAAGAAGCACTTGGGCTCCTTGTCGCAGGGTGGCCTCAAGGGCGTTCTGGCAGACGGTGCTTGCTCCTTCCTGGCGAAGGATAGATGCTGATTCGGTAGGGTGGTTGGTGGTTTTCATTGGAGTTCAGTTGTTTGGTAATGGTTGAACTCTTCATGATGCCCCGACCGCCCTCATCCACAACTTCCGGTCATTTCTCTAGAGCAAGCGGGCCAGTTCAATGTGTTGAATGGTGTTCCCATCGCGCAGAAAAAGAGCCTCCTCCGCTTCCCGGGCCGGGTCGTTGGCGGGGCCGGCCGAGCGATTCTTCAATTTGACGACGGCCTTGGCGAAGCGGCTGAACTCGAGAGGCTTGACGAGGTAGTCGACCACGTCGAAGCCGTAGCTCTCCGCGCCGAAATCCGCGCTGGCGCTGATGACCACC
>CBDBEZ010000081.1:0-123915 GCA_965204485.1 Verrucomicrobiales bacterium | reverse complement strand
CCTTGTCGATCAAGGTTCTCCTGTCGCGGTTTGAAGTGACGATACCTTCGTGAATGCGTGCACAGACCGGAACGCAGAAGAAGTATCCGCTAACCTGACAGAGCACGCCGAAGGCCTGAAAGGAATGGCTCATGATGAAGTGAGGCTTGGAATTGGACTCGGACTGTTGATGCAGATACTTCACCGCAGGCATCTTGCGGCCCTCCTTGGACTTCTTGATGCCGTCGAGAACCAGGACGGGGCGACAACCGATCTTGTAGACAGGGAAGTGCTTGATCACGATGGCGAACCAAAGTTCTGCAAGCCGGTCCATCTTCACGGCATTGCTGTGGAAGAAATAGAGTAAGTGCTCATAGAAGTGTTCTGACAAACCGAGAGCGCGGACGAAACTGGAAACCCCGAGGAGGTCATTGCGCACGGAGAAAGCGGCCAAGACGAGCAGAAACCAGAGAAAGGTGCGGGCTCTCGAGAAAGCGGGTCGCAGAAGACAGACGATATTCCACCAAGAAATCCAGAGATCCATAACAAATGATTTGATTTTCCTAGACATTCGCATATATAAGGTAATGACCATAAAAAAGATCAGATCACTGAAAAAAGAGTCCAGAAACTTGCGGCAAAGTTAGCTGCAATCGGGCCAATGCGGCCTGGGAGCATCAGCAAGCAATACCGAGATCGACAACGCCAGCGCGGCGTGTATTACCAACTGAGCTACACGCATGAGATGAGGAGCCGGACTGAACACGTCTGGCCAGATCACGTGAAGGGACTACGAAAAGAAACAGAGGAGTACAAGAAATTCAAGAAACTGACCACCGAACTGATCGATCTGATCATTGAACTATCCAAGGCGAAGATCGCTCTATTACGCAGTCAGACAGACACGCCAGGCAAAGAGAAACCGGTCTGAGAACTTCCCACTCACGAGATCCCCAGCTGTTCGCACTTTTTTTCGAGAAACTCCTTCTCGATGACTAACTGATCCACCTTTCTTTCCAGTCGCTGTTCCTTGCGCTCCTTGAGGGTCAGTTCGTTCTTGGCTTCGTTCTTACTGACAAAGATTTCCGAGACGCGGCTCTCCAGTTCCTTCTTCCATTGGCTGACCTGGGTTGGCGCCAACTCATTCTCCTGCGCAATCTCGTTGATCGTACGCTTTCCGCGTAGGGCCTCCATCGCGATCCTTGCCTTGAACTCGGCTGTCAGGTGTCTTCTCTTTCGTTTTATCTCGTCGTTTCTAGCTGAGTTGTCCCAGCCTGACGAGCCTCTCGATCTTACTTACCTCCTGGCTCCGTTTCGCGGGACCACTTCAATGTTAGCTGTCTTGTGCACCCAGCAGCGTTGCTGTTTGCTCGTGGGGTATTCCTCTTCCAGGGCACTCCAGAACCCGAGAGATCCATCGGCGATACTCAGTTTCGGAGGCATCTTCAATCCTCGTTTCTTGAGGTCACTGAGGACGCTTTTCCAAGACAATTTGCTCTCTCTTTCTCCATCGCTGATGGTTACCAATTCCTTGGTTCCATCGGGCAATGAGCCTACGATGACGAGAATACACCCCATAGTTTCATAAATCGGGGCAAGAATCCCAAGAAAATAGTGGCAGGGGCCTTTGGGATAAAGTTAATTTGGAATCTACCAAAACACCAAACACCTCAACCCAAAGGCCACCTACAGTGAGAGTAGCACGACGTACGATTAATGCAAAGTCCAGAACGATTCCGGCGATCAAATTTGAAGATCAAGAACTGACCTCTTTCGGCGGTCTCGTTATCTTTCGGAAGCTCTTTCAGGAATTGGATCTGGAGGGGAAGCTTCAGCAGTGCTTTGATCCACTGGATCGGCGCATGTCCCGCTTCTACAAGTTCCACAAGGTTTTCATGTGTCTTATCGTGCATCTTGCACTGGGCTACTGGATGCTTCGCGATATGGACTACTACCGAGATGATCCCCTTGTACGGCAGGTTTTGGGGATGCACCCATTGCCCAGTGTCCCAACGATGAGCCGGATGTTGGGAGAGGTCGACTGTCAAAGCCTTGAGAGGATGGGGGAGATGAATCGCTTCGTTTGCCTGTCGCGTCTCCAGGAGGAAGGAATCAAACGCATCACGCTGGATTTGGATGGAAGCGTGCAGAGCACGAGTCGCCATGCGGAGGCGACGGCTGTGAGATTTAACAAGAAGAAAAAAGGCGAGCGCAGTTATTATCCACTGCTCGCGACGATCGCTCAAACCGGACAAATCTTCGACTTCCTTCATCGAAATGGCAACGTCCATGACTCCAATGGCGCGGTGGAGTTCCTCCGTTCCTACGTGGAGAAGATTCGCAAGGTGCTGCCTGATGTGCAGATCGAGTTGCGCGCCGACAGCGCGTTTTTCAGCGATCAGATGGTTTCAGAGGCAAAGACCCTTGGCCTGGAATATACGTTCTCGGTACCTTTCGAGCGGCTTGTGGAACTCAAGGGCATCATTGAGAAGCGCCGTCGCTGGTCCCGAACCCGAGGCGGAGAGGGAAAGGTTCATCACTTCGAAATCCGCTGGAAGCCAAAAAGTTGGGCGCGCAAAGCGCGCATTTTGTGCATTCGAACCATGAGGCGCACTCAGCGCAAAGGACCGCTCCAACTGGATCTTTTCGAACCAGTCGAGGAGAACTATGAATACAAGGCGATCATCACCAACAAGACAAACACGGCCGCTCATGTGGTGAAATTTCATGAAGGGCGTGGCTCTCAGGGGAAGATTTTTGGCGAAGCCAAGAGCCAGGCCCAGATGGACTATATTCCGGCCAAGCGACGTGCCGCCAACGAAGCTTTCCTTTTGGCCAGTATCCTCACCCACAATCTCACACGCGAAATACAGATGCGATCTGCGGAGCGGTCACGCAAATCGTCCCCCAAAAGGGCTGCGGAGTGGATCTTTGAAGGACTCGGCACGATTCGCCGCAAAATCATCCAGCGTGCCGGACGTCTGACTCGCCCTCGAGGTCGACTCACATTGACACTCGGAGACAATCAGGCCGTCGAAGAAGAAATCGCCTACTACATGATGGCCTGACTGGCCATTTTATGAAACGCTGGGGTGAACTCGATCATTACCTGCGGGACCGGACGCTCAAAGATCCCGACAACCAACGCATGCTCAATGAGCTTGGCCGGCACTTTGACCAAGGGAATTTAACGATGTTCCTGGAGGATCCGGAGGTAGAGCCGACCAACAACATCGCCGAGCGGATGCTCAGGCCGGCGATCGTCGCCCGCAAGGTGTCGCAATGTTCCAAGACGGAGCGGGGAGCCAATGCCTACGCGGCATTCGAGAGTGTGCTCTCGACTCTCTCGCTGCGAGGAGCGAGTTCCGTATTCAAGTCGCTTGCCAAAATCATCGCAGGCGAACGTACCCTTGCATGAGATGCCTGTGGCGTTTGCTGGTTAGGAGCGCTAATCAGTTACGGGAGGATTCTTTGGAACCGTGCTCAATCCATTCTCAGAGTAGTCGGACTCGGCACCTGGAATGTTTGCATAGCCAGCAGCATTCAATCTCACCCATGCATTATCCCTAGCTTTGGCCCCAGCTTTGGCCCTAGCTTGAGACTCGCCTATGTGACTTCCAGTCCCTTCATTCTTTTTCTTTTTTCCAACGACAACAGCCCCTCCGCCTGTGGCGGCGGCTGTTCCAATACTTGCGACTCCGACGCCAAAATACAGTATTCCTTTTCCTGAAGACTGCATGAAACGGTGCCGACTAACTGACTGCTAGGAAATTGCTTTTCGTTCGTGGTATCAGAGGCGTCGAAGTGATCGGGATTGGAGGGGGTTCAATTCCGGGAGATTTATCGATGTGGTGGATGACTGTTTGCTGAATCCTATAGATTCCGGTTTACTGCTAGGAAATTGCTTTTCGTTCGTGGTATCAGAGGCGTCGAAGTGATCGGGATTGGAGGGGGTTCAATCTGTTCTATCTGCTTTATTCGAGATGCCGACCAGGTGAGAGGCTCCAGGCATCGAGAGACTTCAGGGCATCGAGAAGACCAGGTGAGAGACTCATCACACCTTCAGTGCCTGGCTAGCGCCAGGGAATCTGGAAGGCAGAGAAATGACCGGAAGTTGTGGATGAGGGCGGTCGGAACACCATTCGAAGTTCGATCATGTGTTAGGCAGCGGTTTGCTGCTCGGTGCCGTCCACGAAGATGATTCCTTGCACGACTTTGTCAAGTTGACGATATCCGTTCAGTCGACGCCAGCCTTTCTCGGCTTCCAGGCCGAGCTTGTAGACCATTGAAAGGGTTGCTTTCCTCGATCCGCACCCTTTGGTTTGTCGAGTCCGATGGCGGACCGTGGCAAACGTCGACTCAATCGGGTTTGTCGTCCGGATGTGTCTCCAGTGCTCAGCTGGAAAATCGTAGAACGTTAGTAGAGTTTCCTTGTCTTTCTTCAGGCAGGCGCACGCTTTCGGATACTTGGCTTCGTAGAGCGTGAAGAACTCGTCATAGGCCTCCAAGGCGGCCTTCTTTGTTTCCGCCATGTAGATTTCATGGATGCGTTCCTTGGCAAGGGGCTGCGCTTTCTTCGGCAGCTTGTCGAGGATGTTGGCTGTCTTGTGCACCCAACATCGTTGCTGTTTGCTTGTCGGATATTCCTCTTCCAAGGCGCTCCAGAACCCGAGAGCTCCATCGGCGATACTCAGTTTCGGAGGGATTTTCAATCCTCGTTTCTTGAGGTCTCTGAGCACATTTTTCCAGGACAGTTTGCTCTCTCGTTCTCCATCGCTGATGGTTACCAATTCCTTGGTTCCATCGGGTAAGGAGCCGACGATTACGAGAACACATGGGCGGTCGTCATTGAGCCTGACATGGAAGTAGATCCCGTCGGCCCAGAGATAGACGTATTCCTTGTCGCTGAGGTCACGCTTGCTCCATTGCTCGCGTTCTTTCTCCCATTGCTCTTCCTCGTCGAACGATGTTGGCTGCAGAAAGACCCGATGCGTTCTCACCGAGGATCGGCTCTAAGGCTCGACTCATCTCGGAGGTTGAGATTCCTCGCAGGTAGAGTGCCGGGATGAGGTTGTCCAGTGAAGCGACTCGGCGTAGGTACGGCGGAAGGATGGCGCTGGTGAACCGCTGGCCTGATCGGCGATCATTGATCCTGGGCTGCCGAACAGAAACGTTTCCTATTCCAGTCTGAAGTTGTCGCTGAGGAAGATGGCCGTTGCGAACGACTTGGCGATGACCCTGGTCATCACGCTGATGTTGATGGGCTTGAATGTAGTCGGAGACTTCGTTGTCGATGGCGGCCTGAAGAAGCACTTGGGCTCCTTGTCGCAGGGTGGCCTCAAGGGCGTTCTGGCAGACGGTGCTTGCTCCTTCCTGGCCGAGGATAGATGCGGATTCGGTGGGGTGGTTGGTGGTTTTCATTGGAGTTCAGTTGTTTTGGTAAATGGTTGAACTCTTCATGATGCCCCGACCGCCCTCATCCACAACTTCCGGTCATTTCTCTGGAAGGCATGGAGGAAGGCAGCAGCTGCACGGAGTCAGCCAGAGCCACGGAGAGCAGCCAGGCAGGCCACCGGGGAGAGGGCATGGCAATCCAGAGAGGGTCCTTCTGGCTGGCTGCTCGAGGGTCCCGAGGCTGTTCAAAATGGGGTTAGTTTCTGGGTTTTCCCGCCACCGCTGGAATCGCACAGTCGGAGCGGGCAAGGGAAGATAGTCGATCCGGACTAGGCCAGGCTTGCCTTCCGGGCATTCGCAATCGTGGGGATACCTCACCTGCTTTATCTGTTCTATCTGCCTTATTCGAGATGCCGACCAGATGAGAGGCTCCAGGCATCGAGAGACTTCAGGGCATCGAGAGACTTCAGGGCATCGAGAGCGGCAGCGGGTCCTTCCTGGGGCTTGGATGAGGTGCCTCAAAATGACTCAGAATGGTGGTAGGTGCGAGATTTTCACGGGAGAGCCTCCAGGCTCCCGGAGGGGAGAGCATCGACCGGCACGGCATCGACCACGGACGGCACGCGTAACAAGTTACGCACGTTCCACTAAACCAAACCCAGAGCATCGACCGGCACGGCATCGACCACGGACGGCACCGCGGCAGGCCACCGGCAAGCCCTCAGGGCTTCGGGGCTTCGGGGCGGCAGGCCACGTCTTCGACCAGGTGAGAGGAGCCGGGAAGGTATGGATCCACGGCAGCTGCGCGGGCCCGCCAGGCAGACCGAGTGGCAGAGAATCCTCGGACGCGGGAAGACCCGTCTCCTTTACCTCCTTTACTCTCCCGGCGGGGCACGGCTACCCGGCTAGGCTCCGATCCCGGAAGGCATGGCTACCGGCATTGACTGAAGGGCATCGACCGAGAGCCGGGCAGCTGCCACGTCTCCGACCGGCTGGCCATCGATCCCGGCTAAGAGTCGGACCCGGAAGGCATCGAGCGACTCCCGGCATCGACCCCCTCCCGGCAGGCATCGAGAGCGGAAGGCATCGAGAGCGGCAGCGGGTCCTTCCTGGGGCTTGGATGAGGTGCCTCAAAATGGCTCAGAATGGTGGTAGGTGCGAGATTTTCACGGGAGACACGGAGAGAGACGGGCGGCACCGCAAGGGAGAGTAAAGGAGGTAAAGGAGACGGGTGGGCAGAGAATCCCGGAAGCGTCGCGAGAGCCTCCAGGCTCCCGGAGGGGAGAGCATCGACCGGCACGGCATCGACCACGGACGGCACCGCGGCAGGCCACCGGCAAGCCCCGGCAGACCCTCAGGGCTTCGGGGCGGCAGGCCACCGGCAGAGCTTCAGGGCTACCGGTAGGCACTCTTATAGAGAGGCTCCCGGCAGGCGGACGACGCACGGAGCCAGCCAGTGCGGGCGAGGGGCTCCCTGTATCCGATCTAGAACCTGAGGTCGGGCGTGCTACTGAATCGCCGCCGGGTGATCTGCAATCGAGATGAGAGAGGGCAGTTTGAGGGCAGTGGTGAAAGCTAAACCCTGGCAAGAGGACCTGGCCGAAATCTCGTAAGTCGTTCCTTATAAGGAGATACCGACGGCGGGACTCGAACCCGCACGGGATTGCTCCCAACGGATTTTAAGTCCGTTGTGTCTACCGATTCCACCACGTCGGCACTGGCTTATAATCAACGCGTTACGGAGATCTCCGCTCAAAACTTAAAATTGGATCTTCGCAGTTTTTTCGCAGACTCTCCTTTAACGCCGTTCATCGGCGTCATCGTAATGGCTTGGACGCGAAGCTCAAGAGAAAGGAGACAGGGCCCTACCCCTACGTGATCGAATGGGTGCAGGGCGCGGGGCCAAACGGGAAGCTGAGGACCAGCATTCCAAAGCTTCTTGAGATCCGGTAGCGAGAAATGACCGGAAGTTGTGGATGAGGGCAGCTACCGGAACACCATTCGAAGTTCGATGATGGGTTAGGCAGCGGCTTGCTGCTCGATGCCGTCCACGAAGATGATTCCTTGCACGACTTTGTCAAGTTGACGATACCCGTTGAGTCGACGCCAGCCTTTCCCGGCTTCCAGCCCGAGCTTGTAGACCATTGAAAGGGTTGCTTTCCTCGATCCACATCCTTTGGTTTGTCGAGTTCGATGGCGTACCGTGGCAAACGTCGACTCTATCGGATTTGTCGTCCGGATGTGTCTCCAGTGTTCTGCTGGAAAGTCGTAGAAGGTCAGTAACGTGTCCTTGTCTTTCTTCAGGCAGGCGCACGCTTTCGGATACTTGGCTTCGTAGAGCGTGAAGAACTCGCCATAGGCCTCCAAGGCGGCCTTCTTTGTTTCCGCCATGTAGATCTCATGGATGCGTTCCTTGGCAAGGGGCCGCACTTTCTTCGGCGGCTTGTCGAGGATGTTGGCTGTCTTGTGCACCCAACATCGTTGCTGTTTGCTTGTCGGATATTCCTCTTCCAAGGCACTCCAGAACCCGAGAGCTCCATCGGCGATACTCAATTTCGGGGGGATCTTCAATCCTCGTTTCTCGAGATCTCTGAGCACATTTTTCCAGGACAGTTTGCTCTCTCGTTCTCCATCGCTGATGGCTACCAATTCCTTGGTTCCATCGGGTAAGGAGCCGACAATGACGAGAACACACGGGCGGTCGTCATTGAGCCTGACATTGAAGTAGATCCCGTCGGCCCAGAGATAGACGTATTCCTTGTCGCTGAGGTCACGCTTGCTCCATTGCTCGCGTTCTTTCTCCCATTGCTCTTCCTCGTCGAACGACATTGGTCGCAGAAAGTCCCAATGCGTTCTCACCGAGGATCGGCTCTAAGGCTCGACTCATCTCGGAGGTTGAGATTCCTCGCAGGTAGAGTGCCGGGATGAGGTTGTCCAGTGAAGCGACTCGGCGTAGTTACGGCGGAAGGATGGCGCTGGTGAACCGCTGGCCTGATCGGCGATCATTGATCCTGGGCTGCCGAACAGGAACGTTCCCTATTCCAGTCTGAAGTTGCCGCTTCAGGAAGATGGCCGTTGCGGACGACTTGGCGATGACCCTGGTCATCACGCTGACGTTGATGGGCTTGAATGTACCCCATAGTTTCATAAATCGGGGCAAGAATCCCAAGAAAATAGTGGCAGGGGCCTTTGGGATAAGGTTGATTTGGAATCTACCAAAACACCAAACATTTCAACCCAAAAGCCACCTACAGTGAGAGTAGCACGACGTACGATTAATGCAAAGTCCAGAACGATTCCGGCGATCAAATTTGAAGATCAAGAACTGACCTCTTTCGGCGGTTTCGTTATCTTTCAGAAGCTCTTTCAGGAATTGGATCTGGAGGGGAAGCTTCAGCAGTGCTTTGGTCCACTGGATCGGCGCATGTCCCGCTTCTACAAGTTCCACAAGGTTTTCATGTGTCTTATCGTGCATCTTATACTGGGCTACCGGATGCTTCGCGATTTGGACTACTACCGAGATGATCCCCTTGTACGACAGGTTTTGGGGATGCACCAATTGCCCAGTGTCCCAACGATGAGCCGGATGTTGGGAGAGGTCGATTGTCAAAGCCTTGAGAGGATGAAGGAGATGAATCATTTCGTTTGCCTGTCGCGACTTCAGGAGGAAGGAATCAAACGCATCACGCTTGATTTGGACGGAAGCGTGCAGAGCACGAGTCGCCATGCGGAAGGGACGGCTGTGGGATTTAACAAGAAGAAAAAAGGCGAGCGCAGTTATTATCCGCTGCTCGCGACGATCGCTCAAACCGGACAAATCTTCGACTTCCTTCATCGAAGTGGCAACGTCTATGACTCCAATGGCGCAGTGGAGTTCCTCCGTTCCTGCGTGGAAAAGATTCGCAAGGTGCTGCCTGATGTGCAGATCGAGTTGCGCGCCGACAGCGCGTTTTTCAGCGATCAGATGGTTTCAGAGGCAAAGACCCTTGGCCTGGAATATACGTTCTCGGTGCCTTTCGAGCGGCTTGTGGAACTCAAGAGCATCATTGAGAAGCGCATCTAACAAGCTCTTGACAGCTTCGATAGTTAAGGCATCTTAACCATTGATGTCGTCCGATTCTCTTGAATCGCTCCCCACGAGAGAACTGATCCGGCTCGTCCGCGATCTACGGGAGCGGTTTGCTCAGTTGGAGGCGGAGAATCTAAAGCTTTGCGAGGAAAATCGAAGACTGCGCAAAGAATTGGATGAGTTGAAGCGCAAGCAGAACAGATCGGCGGCTCCGTTCTCGAAGGGAAAACCCGAGGCCAACCCGAAAAGACCGAGACGCAAGCCGGGCCAAGGGTCCTTCCGGCGGCGGGAGGAACCGGAGATTGGGCCGGATGACAATGTTCGAAGCATGGAAGCCCGATTGCCCAAGGGGCGGTCGTCAAATTGTCCTCGATGCGGAGGCAGGCTTGGAACTCGTCTGAAGACGGCAAGCACAGTCGATGTGCCGGAAAAGATTGCCCGAGACATATCGACCTGGAAAGTGGAAGTCGAAGAATGCAGTTGTGGCTACTGCGCGCGAGGAACTCACCGGGACTTGCCGCTCGACCAACACGGGGCCACCGCTCACCGTGTGGGTCCCAGGGTTCGGTCGTTTGGACTGGCTCTGCACTATCACTTCGGGGTGACTCTAACGCAAAGTTCCTCCGATTGTTCGCGAGATTTGCGGCATTGATCTCAGCCAGAGCGCCCTGACACAAGACGCCCTGAAATTGGGAAACGGCGATGGAGCGATCAGCCAAGAGGCAGAGCGAATCAAAGCAGCCATCCAGCAATCCGATCACGTCAACACGGATGATACGGGATGGCGAACGGGGGCAAGACGAGTTACCTGATGGGATTCGTGAGCCGCCAGGAGAATACGGTGTATTTTCAGATTCGATCACGCCACCGAGCCGAAGAAGTGGCCGAAGTCATCACGGCGGCCTGTGAGTGTGTGCTTGGAACCGATCGGTTCCGGAGCTACGACGCGGAGCGATTTTCGCAGATGGACATGCAAAAGTGCATGAGCCATATTGTGAAGAATCTCTCTGAAGTTCTGGAGAAGAAGCGAGGGCGGGCACGAAGTTTCTGCGAGGGACTGAAGAATTTGCTCCGACAGTGTCTGAGGCTTTGGCAGCAGTACCACAACGGCGAGTCGACTTTAAACCAATACGAGGAAGAGAGCTTGAAAAAGATCTATGAACTCGATCATTACCTGCGGGACCGGACGCTCAAAGATCCCGACAACCAACGCATGCGCAATGAGCTTGGCCGGCACTTTGACCAAGGGAATTTAACGATGTTCCTGGAGGATCCGGAGGTAGAGCCGACCAACAACATCGCCGAGCGGATGCTCAGGCCGGCGATCGTCGCCCGCAAGATGTCGCAATGTTCCAAGACGGAGCGGGGAGCCGATGCCTACGCGGCATTCGAGAGTGTGCTCTCGACTCTCTCGCTGCGAGGAGCGAGTTCCGTATTCAAGTCGCTTGCCAAAATCGTCGCAGGCGAGCGTACCCTTGCATGAGATGCCTGTGGCGTTTGCTGGTTAGGAGCGCTAATCAGTTACCTGAACTCAACGCGGGCGAGATCGCCCAAAGACAGATCAAAGCCGCCAACACCCGCGCCCTGATTGGCGGGATGAGCAGCATGGCTAGCTCAGCTAACGACGCGAACGTTCAAATTAAATCCTATCAGAACATCAAGGAAGGGCTTCAGAACCAGCGCGTTCAGCACAACGTCCAAGGCAATCTGAATCACAACGTCAATGGAAGGATGCGCGTGAACCACTACTGACGCCAAGTGGTCACCAACAATCCAGCGCTCCTTCCACAAGCCAATAAGACTCAACCCGTATTACAGATTCAGTTAGTTAACATTCACCCGTCCCACCGCAATTTCTTTTGCCCAGTAACGGGCAAAAACAAATCCTAAGCGACGAGTCCTACGATCCGTCACCGGCACTGGTCGCGATGTGGCATTCAGAGACAGTTTCAGAGCCAGAACTCTATCACCGCCCCCTGGAGGAACTCTGGAATAAATACACCGCGAAAAGTGGATGCCGAAGCTGATTTCTATAGTGTTGAAGATTTCCTGGAAACGGTTGACCTCCCGAATTTCGTTTGCTTTGAGATCACTTCCAAGGGAATCGCGTGTGGTCCAGTGGCCTCTTCCGCCTGGTTTGTTTGACATGGACTACGCGCCCAAGCAGCCCGAGGGATAAGGCGTAAGAGAGCACTGCCTGAATCACCAAGCGCCTGCTAGCAGAAGGAAGTTCCTCCAGCGCCGCAGCTCAACTTTCTCAGCATGTCATCCGTAGATTTTCCGGATGTCCGGGATGGACAGAGTCTTTTCCAGCCCATCCTTCTGGTCGAGGATCACCATATGTTTCCTTGGTTCTCAAGACGCAGGACCTTTCCAACCAAAGATCGGGTTCGGATGGTCACGCCAACACAGCATTTCGGAAAATCGTATAGCCCAACCAGTTTTTCGATGGACCGCCCTTCCGGCAGTGCCGCACCATCTTCCTTATCGATGAGAGCCGCCAGCTGTCCAAAAAGCGGGTTCTTCCGGTCGCCTTTCGAGAGGCAGACGACCAAACGCGCTTTGGCACGACTAACGGCGACGTTGACGAGACGCCGGGCATCATCGGTTCGAAGGAACTTGCTGTCACCGTCCACAGGATTAAAGAACACCGTATGCCGTTCGCTACCCTGAGCTCTATGCACTGTAAACACATCGATCTCTCTCAGCCCCTTAGGAATGGCGCAAAAATAAAATGAACAATTTAAGGTTTCTCAACCTTATTTCTATGCTACTGTCAGTGCCATGCCTGACAGTTCCGTTGTCGAAAGCATTCGCCGGAAGTTCGATTCCCTGAGCCACCTCATGGACGAGCGGGCCCGGAGGTGTTGGGCGGCGGCGGAGGCCATGGAATTGGGTTGGGGCGGCGTATCCGCAGTTTCTCTTGCGACATCGATGTCGCGGACGACGATCACTGAGGGCATCAAGCAGTTACGGCGCGGCGACTACACGGCACCCGAAGCCGACGGACGCATCCGTCGGCTTGGGGGCGGGCGCAAGCCGGTGACCGAGACCGATCCGGAACTGCTTGGGGCTCTTGAGCGGCTAGTTGATCCTCTCAGTAGAGGCGACCCTCAATCCCCATTGCGCTGGACATTGAAGAGCACTCAGAGGCTTGCCAGGGAACTCACATCTCAGAACCACCCGGTCGGTGCGCGTACTGTTGCCGCGTTGCTGCGCAAGGCCGGCTATAGTCTGCTGGCAAATCGCAAGACCCGCGAAGGGAGAAATGACCGGAAGTTGTGGATGAGGGCGGTCGGAACACCATTCGAAGTTCGATCATGGGTTAGGCAGCGGTTTGCTGCTCGATGCCGTCCACGAAGATGATTCCTTGCACGACTTTGTCAAGTTGACGATATCCGTTCAGTCGACGCCAGCCTTTCTCGGCTTCCAGGCCGAGCTTGTAGACCATTGAAAGGGTTGCTTTCCTCGATCCGCACCCTTTGGTTTGTCGAGTCCGATGGCGGACCGTGGCAAACGTCGACTCAATCGGGTTTGTCGTCCGGATGTGTCTCCAGTGCTCGGCTGGAAAGTCGTAGAACGTTAGTAGAGTTTCCTTGTCTTTCTTCAGGCAGGCGCACGCTTTCGGATACTTGGCTTCGTAGAGCGTGAAGAACTCGTCATAGGCCTCCAAGGCGGCCTTCTTTGTTTCCGCCATGTAGATTTCATGGATGCGTTCCTTGGCAAGGGGCTGCGCTTTCTTCGGCAGCTTGTCGAGGATGTTGGCTGTCTTGTGCACCCAACATCGTTGCTGTTTGCTTGTCGGATATTCCTCTTCCAAGGCGCTCCAGAACCCGAGAGCTCCATCGGCGATACTCAGTTTCGGAGGGATTTTCAATCCTCGTTTCTTGAGGTCTCTGAGCACATTTTTCCAGGACAGTTTGCTCTCTCGTTCTCCATCGCTGATGGTTACCAATTCCTTGGTTCCATCGGGTAAGGGAGCCGACGATTACGAGAACACATGGGCGGTCGTCATTGAGCCTGACATGGAAGTAGATCCCGTCGGCCCAGAGATAGACGTATTCCTTGTCGCTGAGGTCACGCTTGCTCCATTGCTCGCGTTCTTTCTCCCATTGCTCTTCCTCGTCGAACGATGTTGGCTGCAGAAAGACCCGATGCGTTCTCACCGAGGATCGGCTCTAAGGCTCGACTCATCTCGGAGGTTGAGATTCCTCGCAGGTAGAGTGCCGGGATGAGGTTGTCCAGTGAAGCGACTCGGCGTAGGTACGGCGGAAGGATGGCGCTGGTGAACCGCTGGCCTGATCGGCGATCATTGATCCTGGGCTGCCGAACAGAAACGTTTCCTATTCCAGTCTGAAGTTGTCGCTGAGGAAGATGGCCGTTGCGAACGACTTGGCGATGACCCTGGTCATCACGCTGATGTTGATGGGCTTGAATGTAGTCGGAGACTTCGTTGTCGATGGCGGCCTGAAGAAGCACTTGGGCTCCTTGTCGCAGGGTGGCCTCAAGGGCGTTCTGGCAGACGGTGCTTGCTCCTTCCTGGCCGAGGATAGATGCGGATTCGGTGGGGTGGTTGGTGGTTTTCATTGGAGTTCAGTTGTTTTGGTAAATGGTTGAACTCTTCATGATGCCCCGACCGCCCTCATCCACAACTTCCGGTCATTTCTCCCGCGAAGGGGCACAGCACCCGGACCGCAACAGGCAGTTCGAATACATCAACGATCAGGTGCGTCGCTTCCAACATTGCGGCCAGCCAGCAATCTCAGTGGACACCAAGAAGAAGGAGTTGGTGGGCGATTTCAAGAACGCCGGGAGGCAGTGGAGGCCGAAAGACAACCCTGAGCAAGTCCGCGTGCATGACTTCAAGGACAAGGACCTGGGCAAGGCAATCCCCTACGGCGTTTACGATATGCTCAACAACCAGGGCTGGGTTAGCGTCGGAATCGACCATGATACGGCCCAATTCGCGACCCGCAGCATCCTGTTGTGGTGGACGGAAATGGGCTCTGCGCGGTTCCCCCACGCCCGTCGGCTGCTAATCACCGCCGATGGCGGTGGGAGCAACAGCCACCGCTCGCGGCTTTGGAAGCTTTCGCTCCAGGAGTTGGCGAACGAGACCGGGCTGAAGTTGGTCGTCTGCCACTTCCCGCCGGGGACAAGTAAGTGGAACAAGATCGAGCACCGTCTCTTCAGCTACATCACCCAGAACTGGCAAGGCGAGCCACTGGCAACCCTGCAGACGATCGTCGAGTTGATTGGAAGCACAACGACGAAGGGAGGCCTGAAGGTCAGGGCCAGGCTCGATACCAAAAGCTACGAGACGGGGATCAAAGTGACGGACGAAGAACTGGCCGCCGTAAAACTGGAAAGGCACGAAACACACGGCTCATGGAATTACACAATCAAACCCTCGAAGTAAATGTTCACCTTATTTTTGCGCAGTTCCTTACTTCTCAGCATCCCCCTGATAAGAACGCGCTGTGCCCGAAAGGGCGTCAACACCACAATCTCGCGCTCACCGATAGTCTTGCATAGCTCCCTACAGCGGTCAGTGATGTAGGTCGCCGTATGATGACGAATAGGACCTCGAAACTTCTGTGACCACTTGCCTTCCTCAGTCGGCTGATGAGAAGGCTCGCCTTGCCCGAGAGGCGCTGGAGGCCGCGACACGTGAGGCCCAGGAACTGATTACGGAGACCATTCTCCCTGAGTTTCGCTTGGCTGCGACAGCTGGCCGATCGGCCTTCCCCGATGAGCTTTGGCATGTTCGATTAAACGGAAACCAAATCCATGAGCAAACGAACTTGAGTCACTACCAAGCAGCCGAGATTGCGCTTTGGAGGCAGGGGCAAAAACTGCCTGACATACTCACCTACGAGGGCGATCCAGACGCCAAGATCTTCAATGTAAGCTGGTGTGTGCGTGGAAAGAAAACCAGTGAGGTGGTTCTCTTTCGGGATGTGTCCACTTCTTCGGTTGGGCTTAATCTTGCGAGCTTCCTTCGTTCCATTTTCCAACTCTGAGTTGAGCACCGTATGATCGCGATCGTCAATGTCGGTCCTCACAATGACCCAGACCCCACTGGCCTCAGAACCTAGGCCCAGCCAAGCTGCTGCCGCAACTTGGCTTGAGGATCGCTGTAGGCTAAAAGCTCTTTTTTTAGCAGACGACCGACCACAATGCCGGGATGGATTTTCAACGAGGCCGCGAACCCCTTGATGGTTCCCACGTGGAAGTCCCCCACATGGCAGAAATCCTTCCACGGTTTCGGAGGGATTAGCAGGTTACGCGCAAAAGTATCCGCATCCTCCTCCCTCGCTTCATCATCAGAATGGGCAGCAGTCCCTTCGAGGAAGATCGTTTTTTTACGCGCTTGAAGGACGTGCTTGCTCTCGTGGAAAAGGGTGAACCAAAACTGGTCGTTGGTTTTGAAGAGCAACGACTGCTGGATAATGGGCTTGCCGTGAAACCACCGGGTGACTCCGCTAACACCCAAGCCCGGCATCTCAGGCACAAGGACGTAGATGACGCCCGCACCTCTACAGGCCTCGCGGATGTCATTCGCGAAACTCTCAGGGTGATTGGTGGTGAGCGAGCGAACTTGGTCCAGGGCCGACCGAAACGTAATATGATTAAACGGAGGCACAACAGCTTGGCTTGCCAACAACTCGCCCCACCTTAACCAGGCCGAGAGATCGGCTAGCTTGTTATTGGCCTTACCCGATGCCGACTTGCGAAACGAGAGATCCAGTTCCATCCCAGCGTAGACGGTTTTCCACTGGCAAGGTGATGCCACCCCAAAGTAGTTGAGCAAATGCCTCGCCTTCTCGTTAGCGTTCCTAGTGGCCGCGACCAATCCATGGTCAATAAGCCGGGGGTAGTTGAATGACCGAGCTCAATCCGCAAACTCAACGAACTTTTTGTACTCATTCTCGCGAGCGAGGTGCTCACGGTAAGCGGTTTCCAAATTCAACCATACATAGGCCGGGACACGGAGGACCTTCTCCAGAGCGAGGGCGGTATGGTTGGTTACCGGTTCCTTACCCGTAATGATCTGGTTGATGGTTTTCCTGGAGAGCCCGGTGCGGTCGGCTAGCTCTGCCTGTGTCATGCCCAGGGCGTCGATACTATCCTTAAGCGTCACACCAGGTGCTGTCGCGAAGTTTTCAATGGGCGGTGTCGATGGCTCACTCATGGGTGTCGGCAATTTCTAAGATTTCTACGATCGTGATTCCTTTCCAGTCCCAACCCTCGTCCTCCTTTCGAGGCTCTGGGTCGTTGGTCGGGGTGAAGATGAGGCGATAGGGATGTGCGAGGTCAGCCGAGAATTGCCCTTTGCGGTCGCCCTTCAACTCGTGGATACGAGCCTGAGGGAGGTGCCGAAGGTCTTCGAGGCATTTAGCGGCCTTAAGTTCAGAGATGCGTGCCTCGAACCGCCTTGCACCGTTTTCCCCCAGCGCCTTAAGCCTCTTCTTGCCGTCAGACGCTAGCCTTTGAAGCCGCTTGTTTCGGTAATCGACATGCATTCCCTGTCCCGCATTCTAAGCATGTTTCTGTTCACGTAAAAGGTAAATTGTAATTATTTTTGAGTTATCCGCAAGTCACCTGAGGTTTCGCACGTCGATCTGGCTGAACCCCCTCCAATCCCGATCACTTCGACGCATCTGATACCACGGACGAAAAGCAATTTCCTAGCAGTAGCAGTCACCATGCCACGACCCCTGCGCGGCATCTTCCGCAAGCGCCGCAAGCTTCTCTTCCACCTCTTCCACCTCTTCCACGTCGCCATCGGCTCCCTGCGCGACTGGATGCGCGCTCGCCTCGACCTGCCCAACGGCCAGCTCGCCGCCATCGCTGCCGCGCAAACCTTCGGCGACTACCTCGTTTTTCACCCTCACCTCCACGTCCTCGCCGCCACCGGTCTAGTCGACTCCGAGAACCGCTTTCACCTCCTGCCCGTTGAGAGCGTCGAACCGCTGGCGGAACTCTTTCGTCACCGCTTCCTGGCGACTTTGCTTCAGGAGAAACTCATCAGCGAAAAGAAGGCCCGCCAACTTCTCGGATGGAAACACAGCGGGTTCAGCGTCGATGCCGGCGAGAGCCCCGTCGCCTCCCGCGACGTCGAGGGACGTCGGCGACTGGCCGAGTATCTGCTCCGCGCACCGTTCTCTCTCGAAAAGATCACCTGGATCGAAGACACCGGCAGCGTCGTCTACCGATCCAGACGAAGTTGGCGCACCAAGCGCAACTTCGAAGTCTTCGCCGCCGCCGACTTCCTCGCCGCCGCCGTCAGTCATATCCTGCCCAAGAATCAGCAGACCGTGCGCTACTACGGCCTCTATTCAAACAAGCGACGGGGCCTGGACACCAAAACGAGAAAACCGCGCCCCCGAATCTGCCTGACCTCTTGCGCCAGGCTTCATGAGGGGCCGCCGTCCACTCGGCCGCCGCTCATGATCCTCCCACCGCCCTCCGCCCGCAGCGCCCGTGTGCCCTACGACCTCGCTGGCGGGATCTCCTCTTCCGGGTGTGGGGCGTCGACCCGCTCCTTTGCCCGCACTGCAAGAAGGGGACGATGAAGGTGGTCGACAAAAAGGTCCGCCCGGAGGAAATCGAGTTTTTCCTCCGCTTGCTCGGTCTCTGGGAGGGCGTCATCGCTGAGGCTGTCTCAAAACCCGGGTTTTCGTGTGACGGCCGGACGAGTGCAATATGATTGCTCTACTCCGTGGAGTTTTTCGAAAAAGTCGTTGGCGCCGCCGCGAGCGTGGGTATTGGTTTCGGTGTGACTCACATTGACGCTGATTTCGATCAACTTCACATCTTACCTCCCAGCATCGAGGACTGGGTCGGCCCGACTCACCCGGCGCGATTCATTCGTTGCTTTGTCGAATCCCTCGATTTGATGGATTTCGGCATTGAAGTGCGGGACTTCGGGACCGCTGGCCGTCCACCCTTCGCCCCGGCCCTGCTTCTGCGACTCTGGCTCTACGGCTATTTCAAGAAGATCCGCAGCTCGCGTAAGTTGGAGGAGGCATGCCGAAACGACTTGGGCTTTATCTGGCTATGCGGCAATCAGGTGCCCGACCACAACACGCTCTGGCGGTTTTGGAGTCAACATCAGAAAGCTATTCGCAACCTGTTCAAGCAAAGCGTGACGACAAGCTGCGAGATGGGGCTCGTAGGGCTGACCTTACAAGCAGTCGACGGAACGAAGATTCAGGCGGCCGCTCATGCCGGGAAGAAGTACGACAAGGAGGACCTGGCCAAGCGAATTGAGCGGCTTGACGAACAAATCAAGGTTTTGGAGGAGGAGATCGAGCGCTCCCAGGCCGGTGATGAGCAACCCTCCGCAGAGTTGCCAAAGGAACTTGAGAAGAAAGAGGTGCTTAAGAAAGCCATGCAAGAGGCGATCGAGACGCTCGACACCAACCCGACCGTAAAGCATATTCACCCGCTTGAACCTGAAGCGCGACGTGTGAAAGCCAACACAGGGGGAAAGCCCTTTGGATATAACGCCCAGGCCGTCGTTGATTCGGAGAATCAAATTGTGGTGGCCGCCGATGCTGTCAATGAGGCCACCGATTTGCGGCAACTAACGCCGATGTTGGATCAGGCTGCTGAGAACCTGGCCACTTATCAGCAAGAGCAAGAGAATGATGGCAAGCCGGCCAGCCAACCGGTTTCTCTCGGTGACGCCGGCTACCCGAGCGCTGAACAAATCGGCCTGGCAGAAGAGGCCGGCCATGAGGTGGTGATGCCTCTGCCTCCGCAATCAGTCAACAAGAAGGACGAAGAGTATCACGCGAGAAATGACCGGAAGTTGTGGATGAGGGCGGTCGGGGCATCATGAAGAGTTCAACCATTTACCAAAACAACTGAACTCCAATGAAAACCACCAACCACCCCACCGAATCCGCATCTATCCTCGGCCAGGAAGGAGCAAGCACCGTCTGCCAGAACGCCCTTGAGGCCACCCTGCGACAAGGAGCCCAAGTGCTTCTTCAGGCCGCCATCGACAACGAAGTCTCCGACTACATTCAAGCCCATCAACATCAGCGTGATGACCAGGGTCATCGCCAAGTCGTTCGCAACGGCCATCTTCCTGAAGCGACAACTTCAGACTGGAATAGGAAACGTTTCTGTTCGGCAGCCCAGGATCAATGATCGCCGATCAGGCCAGCGGTTCACCAGCGCCATCCTTCCGCCGTACCTACGCCGAGTCGCTTCACTGGACAACCTCATCCCGGCACTCTACCTGCGAGGAATCTCAACCTCCGAGATGAGTCGAGCCTTAGAGCCGATCCTCGGTGAGAACGCATCGGGTCTTTCTGCAGCCAACATCGTTCGACGAGGAAGCTCGTGAGTGGGAAGTTCTCAGACCGGTTTCTCTTTGCCTGGCGTGTCTGTCTGACTGCGTAATGGAGCGATCTTCGCCTTGGATAGTTCAATGCTCAGATCGATCAGTTCGGTGGTCAGTTTCTTGAATTTCTTGAATTTCTTGTACTCCTCTGTTTCTTTTCGTAGTCCCTTCACGTGGTCTGGCCAGACGTGTTCAGTCCGGCTCCTCATCTCATGCGTGTAGCTCAGTTGGTAATACACGCCGCGCTGGCGTTGTCGATCTCGGTATTGCTTGCTGATGCTCCCAGGCCGCATTGGCCCGATTGCAGCTAACTTTGCCGCAAATTTCTGGACTCTTTTTTCAATGATCTGATCTTTTTCATGGTCATTACCTTATATATGCGAATGTCTAGGAAAATCAAATCATTTGTTATGGATCTCTGGATTTCTTGGTGGAATATCGTCTGTCTTCTGCGACCCGCTTTCTCGAGAGCCCGCACCTTTCTCTGGTTTCTGCTCGTCTTGGCCGCTTTCTCCGTGCGCAATGACCTCCTCGGGGTTTCCAGTTTCGTCCGCGCTCTCGGTTTGTCAGAACACTTCTATGAGCACTTACTCCATTTCTTCCACAGCAATGCCGTGAAGACGGACCGGCTTGCAGAACTTTGGTTCGCCATCGTGATCAAGCACTTCCCTGTCTACAAGATCGGTTGTCGCCCCGTCCTGGTTCTCGACGGCATCAAGAAGTCCAAGGAGGGCCGCAAGATGCCTGCGGTGAAGTATCTGCATCAACAGTCCGAGTCCAATTCCAAGCCTCACTTCATCATGAGCCATTCCTTTCAGGCCTTCGGCGTGCTCTGTCAGGTTGGCGGATACTTCTTCTGCGTTCCGGTCTGTGCACGCATTCACGAAGGTATCGTCACTTCAAACCGCGACAGGAGAACCTTGATCGACAAGGCCAACGAGATGCTCGCATCCGTCTGTAGAGGTCAGGAGTTCGTCTTGCTGGCCGACGCCTACTACGCCAACGGAAAGGTGATCCGGAGCACCAAGGGGCGTTCCGGTGTGCTGGTCACGAGGGTTCGACGCACGACAACCGGCTTTCGGCCTGCGGCAGTGCCACGCAAACGCAAACGCGGACGACCGAAAAAGTATGGCGCTGCGGTGAAGCTCCAGAATGTCTTTGGAACGGGCGGCTTCAGTTCCGTTCCCAGTCCCGTATATGGGGAGAGAACATCTCTGTCCGGTTCAAGTCGGTGGATCTGTTGTGGAAGCCCGCCGGGGCGATGGTCCGCTTCATTCTCGTCGATCATCCCACGAGAGGGCGGATCATCCTCTTGTCTACCGACCTCACCATGGAAGCTCAGGAGATCATCTTGCTCTACAGTTTGCGTTTCAAGATCGAAGTCGCTTTCAAGCAAGCGGTGCATTCGGTCGGCTCATTCGGATACCATTTCTGGATGGCCGCTATGCGACCGCTCAAGCGTCGCAATGGTAACCAATACCTCCACCGGACTACCGAGAAATATCGCAGACAGGTGCAGAGAAAGATGCACGCATATCATGTGTTTGTGCAGACCGGCATGATCGCTCAGGGCATGTTACAGTACCTTGCCATGACATGTGACGGTCTGGTCTGGAAACACTTTGGAACCTGGATCCGAACCATCCGCCCAGACGTGCTGCCTTCGGAAATGATTGTCTCAGCCGCCTTGAAAAACACGCTGCCTGGATTTTTGCACCACGGCGGAAAAGGTTCAGCGTTCCGAAAATTCATCCTTGATAAAATAGATTTCACTCGCTCCGAAGGTTCACGCTTCGCCGCATGATGATCCAGTTACAGAACTTCTCACTCGCGAGGAGGAAGAGCAATGGGAGAAAGAACGCGAGCAATGGAGCAAGCGTGACCTCAGCGACAAGGAATACGTCTATCTCTGGGCCGACGGGATCTACTTCCATGTCAGGCTCAATGACGACCGCCCATGTGTTCTCGTAATCGTCGGCTCCTTACCCGATGGAACCAAGGAATTGGTAACCATCAGCGATGGAGAACGAGAGAGCAAACTGTCCTGGAAAAATGTGCTCAGAGACCTCAAGAACTCGCGAGTGAGAAGTTCTGTAACTGGATCATCATGCGGCGAAGCGTGAACCTTCGGAGCGAGTGAAGTCTATTTTATCAAGGATGAATTTTCGGAACGCTGAACCTTTTCCGCCGTGGTGCAAAAATCCAGGCAGCGTGTTTTTCAAGGCGGCTGAGACAATCATTTCCGAAGGCAGCACGTCTGGGCGGATGGTTCGGATCCAGGTTCCAAAGTGTTTCCAGACCAGACCGTCACATGTCATGGCAAGGTACTGTAACATGCCCTGAGCGATCATGCCGGTCTGCACAAACACATGATATGCGTGCATCTTTCTCTGCACCTGTCTGCGATATTTCTCGGTAGTCCGGTGGAGGTATTGGTTACCATTGCGACGCTTGAGCGGTCGCATAGCGGCCATCCAGAAATGGTATCCGAATGAGCCGACCGAATGCACCGCTTGCTTGAAAGCGACTTCGATCTTGAAACGCAAACTGTAGAGCAAGATGATCTCCTGAGCTTCCATGGTGAGGTCGGTAGACAAGAGGATGATCCGCCCTCTCGTGGGATGATCGACGAGAATGAAGCGGACCATCGCCCCGGCGGGCTTCCACAACAGATCCACCGACTTGAACCGGACAGAGATGTTTCTCTCCCCATATACGGGACTGGGAACGGAACTGAAGCCGCCCGTTCCAAAGACATTCTGGAGCTTCACCGCAGCGCCATACTTTTTCGGTCGTCCGCGTTTGCGTTTGCGTGGCACTGCCGCAGGCCGAAAGCCGGTTGTCGTGCGTCGAACCCTCGTGACCAGCACACCGGAACGCCCCTTGGTGCTCCGGATCACCTTTCCGTTGGCGTAGTAGGCGTCGGCCAGCAAGACGAACTCCTGACCTCTACAGACGGATGCGAGCATCTCGTTGGCCTTGTCGATCAAGGTTCTCCTGTCGCGGTTTGAAGTGACGATACCTTCGTGAATGCGTGCACAGACCGGAACGCAGAAGAAGTATCCGCCAACCTGACAGAGCACGCCGAAGGCCTGAAAGGAATGGCTCATGATGAAGTGAGGCTTGGAATTGGACTCGGACTGTTGATGCAGATACTTCACCGCAGGCATCTTGCGGCCCTCCTTGGACTTCTTGATGCCGTCGAGAACCAGGACGGGGCGACAACCGATCTTGTAGACAGGGAAGTGCTTGATCACGATGGCGAACCAAAGTTCTGCAAGCCGGTCCGTCTTCACGGCATTGCTGTGGAAGAAATGGAGTAAGTGCTCATAGAAGTGTTCTGACAAACCGAGAGCGCGGACGAAACTGGAAACCCCGAGGAGGTCATTGCGCACGGAGAAAGCGGCCAAGACGAGCAGAAACCAGAGAAAGGTGCGGGCTCTCGAGAAAGCGGGTCGCAGAAAACAGACGATATTCCACCAAGAAATCCAGAGATCCATAACAAATGATTTGATTTTCCTAGACATTCGCATATATAAGGTAATGACCATGAAAAAGATCAGATCACTGAAAAAAGAATCCAGAAACTTGCGGCAAAGTTAGCTGCAATCGGGCCAATGCGGCCTGGGAGCATCAGCAAGCAATACCGAGATCGACAACGCCAGCGCGGCGTGTATTACCAACTGAGCTACACGCATGAGATGAGGAGCCGGACTGAACACGTCTGGCCAGACCACGTGAAGGGACTACGAAAAGAAACAGAGGAGTACAAGAAATTCAAGAAACTGACCACCGAACTGATCGATCTGAGCATTGAACTATCCAAGGCGAAGATCGCTCTATTACGCAGTCAGACAGACACGCCAGGCAAAGAGAAACCGGTCTGAGAACTTCCCACTCACGAGCTCAAGAAACGAGGATTGAAAATCCCTCCGAAACTGAGTATCGCCGATGGAGCTCTCGGGTTCTGGAGCGCCTTGGAAGAGGAATATCCGACAAGCAAACAGCAACGATGTTGGGTGCACAAGACAGCCAACATCCTCGACAAGCTGCCGAAGAAAGCGCAGCCCCTTGCCAAGGAACGCATCCATGAAATCTACATGGCGGAAACAAAGAAGGCCGCCCTGGAGGCCTATGACGAGTTCTTCACGCTCTACGAAGCCAAGTATCCGAAAGCGTGCGCCTGCCTGAAGAAAGACAAGGAAACTCTACTAACGTTTCTACGATTTTCCAGCTGAGCACTGGAGACACATCCGGACGACAAACCCGATTGAGTCGACGTTTGCCACGGTCCGCCATCGGACTCGACAAACCAAAGGGTGCGGATCGAGGAAAGCAACCCTTTCAATGGTCTACAAGCTCGGTCTGGAAGCCGAGAAAGGCTGGCGTCGACTGAACGGATATCGTCAACTTGACAAAGTCGTGCAAGGAATCATCTTCGTGGACGGCATCGAGCAGCAAACCGCTGCCTAACCCATGATCGAACTTCGAATGGTGTTCCGACCGCCCTCATCCACAACTTCCGGTCATTTCTCGTATCACGCATCGAACTTCGTCTATGACGCTGAGGCCGACGTGGTGACATGTCCCCAAGGCCAATCGCTCCCCTTCAGGCGTGAACGAGTCAAAGAAGGTGTTCCGGTGAGTGTCTATCGCGGCGCTCCGTCGACCTGCAAGAATTGCCTCGCCTTTGGAACATGCACGAAGGATCGCCACGGGCGGACCATCGACATCAGCCCCTGGAATGCGTCGGTGGAGAGGCACAAAGAGAAGATGAACAAGGAAGAAAACAAGGAGCTTCTCAAGCAACGGGCAGGAATCGTGGAGCCGGTATTCGGCCAGATCAAAAAGAACGGAGAGTTCTGGCGCTGGACATTCAAGGGATTGGAGAAAGTGAGGACGCAGTGGATGATGCTCTGTACGAGTTGGAACTTGAAAGTGATGTATCGGCACTGGATGGCCGCCCAGAACGCGCCAATCGACGGAACAAGCAAGCAAGCCAAAGCGGCCTAAAAAGTCGCGCTGGAGCCGAGGTAGATGCGCTATTCGCGCCCTACCGCGTCGCGATAGACGAAGCTCGGTCGAGAGGGCACCGCGGAATTCCGCCGGAATGTGAGATCTCGTGAGTGGGAAGTTCTCAGACCGGTTTCTCTTTGCCTGGCGTGTCTGTCTGACTGCGTAATAGAGCGATCTTCGCCTTGGATAGTTCAATGCTCAGATCGATCAGTTCGGTGGTCAGTTTCTTGAATTTCTTGTACTCCTCTGTTTCTTTTCGTAGTCCCTTCACGTGGTCTGGCCAGACGTGTTCAGTCCAGCTCCTCATCTTATGCGTGTAGCTCAGTTGGTAATACACGCCGCGCTGGCGTTGTCGATCTCGGTATTGCTTGCTGATGCTCCCAGGCCGCATTGGCCCGATTGCAGCTAACTTTGCCGCAAGTTTCTGGACTCTTTTTTCAGTGATCTGATCTTTTTCATGGTCATTAGCTTATATATGCGAATGTCTAGGAAAATCAAATCATTTGTTATGGATCTCTGGATTTCTTGGTGGAATATCGTCTGTCTTCTGCGACCCGCTTTCTCGAGAGCCCGCACCTTGCTCTGGTTTCTGCTCGTCTTGGCCGCTTTCTCCGTGCGCAATGACCTCCTCGGGGTTTCCAGTTTCGTCCGCGCTCTCGGTTTGTCAGAACACTCCTATGAGCACTTACTCCATTTCTTCCACAGCAATGCCGTGAAGACGGACCGGCTTGCAGAACTTTGGTTCGCCATCGTGATCAAGCACTTCCCTGTCTACAAGATCGGTTGTCGCCCCGTCCTGGTTCTCGACGGCATCAAGAAGTCCAAGGAGGGCCGCAAGATGCCTGCGGTGAAGTATCTGCATCAACAGTCCGAGTCCAATTCCAAGCCTCACTTCATCATGAGCCATTCCTTTCAGGCCTTCGGCGTGCTCTGTCAGGTTGGCGGATACTTCTTCTGCGTTCCGGTCTGTGCACGCATTCACGAAGGTATCGTCACTTCAAACCGCGACAGGAGAACCTTGATCGACAAGGCCAACGAGATGCTCGCATCCGTCTGTAGAGGTCAGGAGTTCGTCTTGCTGGCCGACGCCTACTACGCCAACGGAAAGGTGATCCGGAGCACCAAGGGGCGTTCCGGTGTGCTGGTCACGAGGGTTCGACGCACGACAACCGGCTTTCGGCCTGCGGCAGTGCCACGCAAACGCGGACGACCGAAAAAGTATGGCGCTGCGGTGAAGCTCCAGAATGTCTTTGGAACGGGCGGCTTCAGTTCCGTTCCCAGTCCCGTATATGGGGAGAGAAACATCTCTGTCCGGTTCAAGTCGGTGGATCTGTTGTGGAAGCCCGCCGGGGCGATGGTCCGCTTCATTCTCGTCGATCATCCCACGAGAGGGCGGATCATCCTCTTGTCTACCGACCTCACCATGGAAGCTCAGGAGATCATCTTGCTCTACAGTTTGCGTTTCAAGATCGAAGTCGCTTTCAAGCAAGCGGTGCATTCGGTCGGCTCATTCGGATACCATTTCTGGATGGCCGCTATGCGACCGCTCAAGCGTCGCAATGGTAACCAATACCTCCACCGGACTACCGAGAAATATCGCAGACAGGTGCAGAGAAAGATGCACGCATATCATGTGTTTGTGCAGACCGGCATGATCGCTCAGGGCATGTTACAGTACCTTGCCATGACATGTGACGGTCTGGTCTGGAAACACTTTGGAACCTGGATCCGAACCATCCGCCCAGACGTGCTGCCCTCGGAAATGATTGTCTCAGCCGCCTTGAAAAACACGCTGCCTGGATTTTTGCACCACGGCGGAAAAGGTTCAGCGTTCCGAAAATTCATCCTTGATAAAATAGACTTCACTCGCTCCGAAGGTTCACGCTTCGCCGCATGATGATCTAGTTACAGAACTTCTCACTCGCGAGTTATATGGCTTTTCTAGAAAATACTTTTAATTTGACAAACATGGCTAAAATGGGTGAGCATGAAGCCCTTAGACGACGACATGCTCACCCTTGTGAAGACCGCCTGCACGTATGTAGAACGATCTCTTCTGGATTTTGCCACTCATCAGCTCAATGACAAGCTGCGATCACTGGGCCCGGAATCTGTCGAGCAGTTGTCTGACGCTCTGCAGGTAGCCTTCCAAGAAGCCGGGAAAGCGACCCTTCAAAGCTTCCTCCAGGAGTGTGAAGCACAGTTCGGCACCACGGAGACAGTTGACGGTCAGGTCTACCAGCGGACGACGACGGAGCGGAAGGATTTTCTGACTCGATTCGGTGAGATCTCCGTGGACCGGGGTCTCTATTACTTGAGCGGTGACGCCGATCCAGAGAGTCGAGGCAAGGCCGACCCATCTCTGCCGAAGGCCTTGGTCCCTCTGGATCGGCGTTGGGGAATGGAAGGGCGCAACGTGACTGCCGATGTCGTCGAGCAGCTGTTGTTTTTGTCGGGATCCATGGCTTCAAAGGAGGCGGTCACTGCGTATAACAAGATCAGCGGATTGGATGTGAGCGCGACACGGGTCGATCACATCATCCAGAAGGAGGGTGGACGTTTCAGAGAATACGCGGAGGGCGATCCGTTGCGCAGACTCGATGGCATGGAAGCGCCCAACGGAAGCCTTCGTCGTGTCGTTGGACGGAGCCAATTTGGCGGTCCGGGAGCCGAGGGAAAAGGCTCAAGAACGAAAGGAGCCACTGAAAGGCAGCCCCGGATCTGATACCGATCAGCCCAAGAAAAGCCGGTTCAAGAACGCCATGGTCGGCTCCTACTCTTTCTACTCAAGCAAGGAGATCGACGATCACGGCGGTGAGACCATCCGGGTCCCATTGCGCACCGAATCAATCTACGCGGCGAAGATGCCCGAGGAGCGTTTCGCCTCCTTCAAAGATGAAAACCGGCGGGTCATCACGGCCTTCCATGAGCGCATTTTGCCGGAGGGGGGCGTGATCAAGCTGCTGATCATGGACGGTGCCTCCTCGCTGTGGACCCACGCCCGAGAAAGTCAACTTTATGACGATTACGACTGGCTTCTGGACTTCTACCACACCAGCGAGCACCTCTCTTCGCTGTCCGAGGCGCTCTTTGGAGATGCCAAAGGCGGCAAAACGGCCAAGACGTGGTATGACAGGTGGCGGCGCAAACTGCGCGACGAAGAAGGGGCAATCAAAGGGTTGATCCGGTCCGCCAGGCTCTACCGGATCAAAAACCGACTACGAGGGGAAAGGCTTCGAAAAGCCGAACAAGAGATCGGCTTCTTCACCCGCAATCAGGAGATCATGAACCACGCCATCTACTACGCGATTGGTCTTCCGATAGGCAGCGGGCCGGTGGAAGCTGCCTGCAAGACCATCGTCAAGGCCCGGATGTGTCAAAGCGGCATGCGATGGAATCGGGAAAGCGGCGGCAACGTGCTCAATCTCCGCGTCATCAAGCAATCCGGCCAGTGGGACCAGGTGTGGCACCGCTACCAGGAAGAAGCTTGGGACCTGCGCGCCGCCTAAGGTGCAGGATCCGCGATTTCACCCGTGCATCCTTTGGGCGCCTCCTCCAACGTCATCCGAATGATCTCACTTTCCTTGCTCTTCGGCAAAGCTTTGATACGTCCAGGCCGGGTCTTGTCCTTCTCGATTCCCGCCAGCCCCATCTCTGCGAACCTCTTTCGCCAGCGGCCCACCTGTGGTTCGTCCAATCCAAGTTCTTCCGCGATCCGCTTATTGGTCATCCCCTCGCTGGCGAGAAGCACGATCTTGGAACGAACTCTCAATTTCGGAGAAACGTTGGACGCCTTGCTGAAACGCAGGAGCTTGTTTCGCAGGCTTGCTTCAAGGTTGATCGGCACAGCAGTTCTCATTTCCATTAAACTAACACTCTCCGAATTGAGTGCAAGCTTAAAATGGATCATCTGTAGGGCGGACTGCACTAGCATTTCCGGTTCGATGCCTGATCGGCGCCCCACTTGCCGACGAAACGATGCATTCTCCGGAGGCGCACGTCCAAGGGCGTCTCATCGGAATCGCTCCGCCATCGTCGTTCCTCGACGAAGATCGGCCATCGCTCTTGAAAAATCGAGCGAGTGGAATTTCACCACGAAGGACGCGAAGAGCACGAAGAAGGATTGTGGAAATCGCTCGTCAGGCCGACCCGAAATCATCGCTTGATGGTCACCGTACTCCAGGACGCTTCGCGAGGAGGGAGGGTTTTTCGAGACGGGCGCTCGCCCTTTCCCCTGGCTCACAGTGCCTGATCGATGATGTCGTAGACGCGGCGCACCATGTCTTTGCTCTCCTCCAGGAGGCCCGCAGAGAGCAGGGCGTTATCGAAGATCTGGGCGGTGACCAGCTTGGCCAGCTCGGGCTTGGCTTCGGAGGCTTCGGAGAGCTTGCGAATGACAGGGTGCCGGGGATTGAGTTCCAGGATGACTTTGGTGTCGTCCACCTTCTGGTTCATGGCCTTCATCATCTGGCGAACCTGAGCGTTCATGCCGTCGTCGGGGGTCAGCGCGATGGCCGGGCTGTCCACGAGACGATCACCCACCCGGACTTCCTTCACGCGGTCACCTAACTGGTCCGACATCCAGGAACAGAGCTTCTCGCTCTGCTCCTTGTCGAGGGCCTCGCCTTCGGGCGTCTCGCTGTCCTCGAGCTTGATGTCGTCGCGGTCGACCGAGACGAGTTCCTTCTCCTCGTATTTGCCGAGGGCGTTGACCACGTACTCGTCGATGGCTTCGGAGAAGAAGATCACTTCCAGACCGCGCGCTTTGAAGGCTTCCAGGTAGGGGCCGGCCTCGATGGCTTCGCGATTGGGACCGATCAGGTAGTAGATGTGCTCCTGGCCGTCCTTGGCGCGGTCGAGGTAGCCCTGGAGATCGGTCAGCTTACCGGGCTCGGTGAAGGTGGACTCGAAACGGAGAAGCTTGGCGAGGGCGTCGCGGTGCTCGAAATCCGTGGCGATCCCCTCCTTGAGGAAACGGCTGAACTTGGCGTAGAAGGCATCGTATTTCTCGCTGTCGTCCTTCACCTCGCCCTCGAGGGACTTGAGAAAGCGTTTGGTGATGAGCCGATTGATCTTCTGGATGAGCGCGCTGTCCTGCATGCTCTCGCGGGAGATGTTGAGGGGGAGATCGGCGCTATCAATGACGCCCTTGAGGAATCGCAGCCATTCCGGCAGGAGTCCCTTGGGCTGTTCGGCGATGAGGACCTTCTTGCAGTAGAGCGCCACGCCGGGATCCACCGGGCCGCCGAGGAGGGTTTCCGGATTGTCCTTGGGCGTGAAGATGAGGGCGTTGATGGCGAGGGGGGCGTCCGCGCTGAAATGCATGCGATAGGTCGGTTCGTCGGAGGCGTGGGCGATGTACTTGTAGAACTCGGTGTATTCCTCCTCGCTGACCTCCTTCTTGTTTTTCAGCCAGACGGCCTCGATCTTGTTAACCCGCTCTCCGTTCAGATGGATGGGGAAGGGGACGAAGCTGCTGTAGGTCTTGAGGATGCTGCGGATCCGGTAGTCCTTGGCGAATTCTTCGAAGTCCTCCTTGAGTTTGACGACGATCTTGCAGCCGCGGCGCTGGCCGGGTGCCTCTTCAATGGTGTAGCCCGTCTTGCCATCGCTCGACCAGCGGAGATGTTCGGCGTCCTCCTTCCAGGAGTGCGAGTAGACCTGGACTTTGCCGGCCACCATGAAGGCACTGTAGAAGCCGACCCCGAACTGGCCGATGAGGCTGGACTCTTTCTGCTCGGTTTCCGACAGAGCCTTGAGGAACTTCTTGGAGCCGGAGTGGGCGATGGTGCCGATGTTCTCCACGATCTCCTCCCGGTCCATGCCGATGCCGTAGTCGGCGATGGTGAACGTCTTCGCCGCTTCGTCGGTGGTGATGTTGATCTCGAGGGGAAGGGAGTTGTCGAACACCTCCTTCTCGGTGAGTTGCAGACGCCGCATTTTCTCCAGGGCGTCGGAGGCGTTGGAGACCAGCTCGCGGACAAAGATCTCCTTGTCCGTGTAGAGCGAGTTGATGACGATGTCGAGGAGCTGCTGGACTTCAGCTTGGAAGGCGTAGTTGGTGGCCTGTTCGGTCATGGTGTTTGCGTGTTGGTTGGGTATCGGGCGGCGCATCATAGCCGGATCAAAACGGTTGTCAAAGGGGCCTCTTTGGTCATGATGCGGCCCAATGCTCGCGATCCTTTCTCCCTCCAAGACAATGGATTTCAGCCCGCAGACCATGGTGTCGCGGAAGACCAAGCCGGCTTTTCTCAAGGACTCGGCCGAACTGATCGACTTGTTGCGGCCCCTGTCGGCGGCCAGGCTCCGCCCGTTGATGGATGTCAGCCCGGCCCTGGCCGAGCTGAATCGGGAACGTTTCCAGGCGTGGCGAGTGCCTTTCCCTCGGGGAGCGGCCAAGCAAGCCCTCCTGGCCTTTCGCGGCGAGGTCTACCAGGGCTTCGAGCTGGAGAGCTTTTCACCGGAACACTGGAACTTCGCGCAGGATCACCTGAGAATTCTCTCGGGTCTTTACGGCTTGTTGAGGCCGCTGGACGGGATGCTGCCCTACCGGCTTGAGATGGGCACACCCTTGAAGAATCCCAGGGGTAAGGATCTCTACGCCTTCTGGGCCCACCGACTGACGGAAGCTCTGAACAAGGCCCTGAAGAAGCAGGGAGATGACGTTCTGGTAAATCTCGCTTCCAAGGAGTATTTCCAGGCGGTGCCGCTCGAAGGCTTGAAGGCACGGGTGGTGACCCCGGTCTTCAAGGACATCAAAAACGGCCGGCTGATGTTCATCACCTTCTACGCCAAACGGGCGCGGGGCATGATGGCGGATCACATCATCCGCGAGGGTCTGACGGACGTCGAGGAATTGAAAGCATTCAACGGGGACGAGTACGCCTACGATGCCTCGCTCTCGGATGAAGACACGCTTGTCTTCACGCGTGGCGAACGTTGAGCTGGGCGAACGGGGGCTCGATGCTGGTCTGGGTGGCTCGCCAGCGGCGATGGCGATGATGGCGGTGACGCTTTGAGAGTCGCCCGGTGACCGGTTTTGAAATCGGGCGTCGACAGGGTATTGATTGAACATGGCTATCGGAAGCAGGTGCCCTTGAAACAAGACTTTGGAAGTATTGGCCGCGCGGTGGTGGACCGGGTGCCTCACAAGTCTCGACGGCGCGCCCTTCAATCCCTGGTGGAGGACATCGTGCTTCCCCGCTAAGTGGTGAACCCATCATTTGGCAAGGCGATGCGTTCAACGACCACTCACCTTCCCCCTGCGTCTCGCGTTTTTCTGGCGATGTTCGCAGCGTGGTGGGTGAGCGCGGGATGGGCGGCTGGGGCGGAACCACCTGGAATCGCGGGTCCTCGAGTGGCCGGGACGATGAGCGAGATGCAGCGCGCCTTCACCGTTTTCGCCTCTTTGTCGGGATCGCTGGCCCTTGCGGGGATTTGTCTTTTTGAACTCGGTCAGACCCGGGCCCGGAACGGCATCAGTGTGGTGATGAAGCACCTGATGGGATGGTGTTTGGCGGCGCTGGTGTTTCTCTTCAGCTTTGGCCTGATGTTCGGGAAGACTGCGCAGGGCTGGATCGGTATCGGTGGTTGGGAGTACGTCCTGGAGGGGACCCTGGACGGTGATTTCTGGATCTTCTGGTTTTCTCAGGCGGTGCTTGCGGGGGTGGCGTGTGCTGTGGCGAGCCAGGGTCTCGCCGAACGCGGACGATTTGGCGGCTACCTGGCTTTTGTGGTCGTCTTCATCGGGCTGATCTATCCCGCGGTCGGTCACTGGGTGTGGGGGAGCCAGGCCGGGAGTCTCAACATGGGAGGCATCCAGGGATGGCTGGAAATGCGTGGCTTCCAGGATTTTGCGGGCGGAAGCGTGGTTCACGGTGTCGGTGGGGCCTGTGCCCTGGCGGCCGCTGTCGGCGCCGTGGCGGCCCTGGTTCTGGCTTGGTGTGTGGGGACGGGCAGCCCGGACCCGAGCGCGGCCTTTGCAGGCGTCCTGGGCGGGCTGGCTTCGATCGCCTCGGGCGCGGATGTGGTCTTGCCGCTGGGGGCCTTGATCATCGGAGCGGGAGGCGGGGTATTGGCGTTTTTGGGAGGAAAACTGCTCGAAAAGATGCGGATCGATGATCCTGTCAACGTCGCTCCTGCTCACTTGTTAGGCGGGCTCTGGGGAAGTCTGGGACTTTCCATGTTCCATCGGGACGGTTTCGGGAGCGTCCCCCTGGCGGATCAGGCGATCGGTAGCTTGAGCCTCTGCCTGGCGGCGTTCTCAATCGCTTTCGCCGCTCTCAAAATCATCGACTGGGTCTTATGAGAGTTGCGAAAACCACCCACCAGAAGGCCCATGCAACTCACGCTTACCCTATTTTCTCGTTGGCTGCAATTCTCTTACAGCTGTTTCGATCGCGTCATCCTCAAAGGCTACCTCTCCGTGCTCTCTCGACCGGCCAACATCGTCTACTGGATTTGAACGGTCAACGGACAGCCGAAAGTAACGAAGGAATTTCTCCGGGCACGCACCGACCGCTACCGAGGCTGGGTCGAGGCCCATGCCGCCAAGAACGGCATCCCGATCGAGTGGGCCTGGAAACCATGGCCGCCCCTCAACTGGTCGCCCTCAACATTGGCTCCGATCGCTTCGCCCTCGGCGCCGGCAAATCCCTCGGAGAGATCGAGGATCCCGATCAGTTAGGAGCTCGCCTGACCCGATCGAGCCAAGAACTTCACCAGGGCGGCCTCGACGCCTTGAGAGGCGGTCCCTGGGAAACCCTGCGCGACCTCATGAACCAGATCACCGGTCAAGGCGGCACCATCCCGGCCGGGGCCGTCATCCTCTCCGGTGCCCTCGGCCAGCCTCAACCGGTCCAACCGGGCGACTACGTCGCCGATTACGGCCCGCTCGGAACCTTGACCTTCAAGGTCGAGGGTTGAGCCTCTCACCACGCGAGACTTCTTCAGTTGCCCGCCGCTACCGTCGCCCCGATTCCATAGCGCACTCGAAAAGCCATCACTGGCTCGCTCTCCAAGCGACCGACGCGCCAGCGAACGCTTTCTTGAACGTCCGAAATCGGCTCGGAAGGCAAGGCCTCGGCATCCGGCTCGAGCGTCCAAGTCACCATGTTGCTGCTGGACTCCAACCCGATGGCAACGTCCTCGGCACGCCTTCGCAAGGCTTGAACCACCACGGTATCTCCAAGGCGGCTGCTGGCGATTGAAACCAAGGGAGCGTCCGTTCGTGCGAACGGAAGGCTGCCTGAAGCATATTCCATGGAGTGGCTGAGCCCATCACCATCGGGATCGGCCGCATCGTCGACAATGCCATGGCTCGCCTTCCACTGCGCGTATCCCGACATATCCGCATCCCGATCCGTGAGGCCGGGGCTTCCCAGAATCGCTCCACTGGCTCGAAACTTGCCCGGCTCGCTGACATCCACCAAAACGAGGCTGTGCCCCGCGCCATCCGCCGACGCCGGCCAGCCGTTTTCAACGTCATCGTCATACCGGAATCGGCTGACGATCTCCCCACGCAAATTGCGCAGCGTGAGCTCTTCCCCGCCATTGGCGAGTTTGGAGCCACCTTCCCCGCCGCCATACTCTCCCAAAATCAACGCGTCGGTCCCGTACCGCTCTTCAAAAGCTTCCCGTGTATGGACCAAGACCGCGTAGGCGCCGGGCTCTAACTGAGCCGCTGGAAACTCAAACGTGATCCCCGCGTCAAATCGCGCCCCGGTGAGGTCGACCGCCTCATCTCCCGGGTTCCACAACTCGAGAAACTCGTAGGCGTCGTCATCTGCAAACATCTCGCCGGCCGCTGGCTCCGGCGGGTGATACATGATCTCCGAAATCACCAGATTCTCCGAAGTCGCCATCGCTCCGCCAAAGGTAAAGGCAGCCTCGTTGAGCGGACTCCAGCGGCCCTCGTGAACAAGTCGCGCCTTGACAATTGCGCTGCTCTGCAAGGTCACGCCGGGACCGTTGCGCTCATAGGCAATGGCTTGAGTGGCCACACTTCCGTCCGGTCGCATGGGATCACTGCCATCCAGCGTGTAGTAAATCTCTCCAGGCTGAACGTTGAACAACGTCCCCACGGAGATGGAAAAGGCAGGCTCCGCATTCTCTTCCAATACGCCGCCCTGCGGACGGAGATCCGGACGGAGCAGGTCGCCGGTCAGCCCAACCCCCTTCATTTGATTGAACACTCGCTCCGTCCTGGCGGGAATGAAGGTTTCCAGGATCCAATCCGTTTCCCTCATCCAATCTTCCTTGGTGTAAGGGCTCGTCACATGCTCATCGCCCCACCGTGCGGATTCGGCAATGATGGCCAAGTCAATCTCTCGTTGCCGCGCCAGCCACCGCTCGGTGGCCGACTCCACCGTGAAGACGCCTCCATGAAAAAACTCGCGCCACACCCGATCGGCAAATCGCAGGCGGTAAGCATCCGATTGCATCAATTGCTGATGCAAATACTGCGGATTGAAATGCTGCCGCTGACGGCCCGCCGGATAGGGACCCATGCGGTTCTCGGCCACACTCATCATGGAGTGCTCGGTGTCGTGGCAGAAAAACGTCCACCCGCCCCCCATCACGCGATTGCGTATGGCATAGAAATTGTTGGCCCGGTCCGTCCCGGCCAACGGAGCATCGAAACTACCGACATAAAAAATGGCCATCATGTAATCAATGAGATTGTCGACATCGACATGCTGGATCTGCGACGGATCCGGCTCGCCAAGCTCATTTTTCCCCTGCAAGGCGTGGAAATCGGCATCGGTGAGCGTTCCGCTGACGCGTTCATGAAGCTCGTTGAACGCATCGAGGCTTCCGGCGGTCGCATAGACCGTGTAGGGACCCGCCTCCACCTTGATCACATCGTAATCATCGGCATCTCCACCAAAATAAGTCTCGGCATAGTCCGCCTCCGAACGCTCTTGGCTCATGTAAAGCCCCCAGTAGTGGCCATTCAGGTATAAGTGATAGTAACGACTGCGAGTGTAGGGCTGGCTCATGGCCCGCTGCGAGTCCCGGGCAAAAACCTCCCTCAGAAACGTGTTGCGCCGGGCGTCATTGGAAGAACTCAGGCTCCAGGCGTAGTTTTGCGCCGTCCGGAAATCGAGTTTCTTGAACTCGCTCGCGCCCTCTTCCTGAAAAAGCGGGAAGCGCAGCGAATTGTCCCCGTATTCCTTACGGAAAAAGGCTCGAAAGGAATGTTTGGGATTGTTGCTCGAACGGCTGAACCCTCCGCGAATGCGAAAACCCCCGTTGATCTGGAACCCTGGGCTCCCGTCTGGATGCAACAGTTCCAGCGAACCAGGACGCTCCCAGCTCCGACCATCCTGACTGGCATTCACATAGATGCCATCTCCCGCATCCGTCAGATCCCGGTGATCCATGACCAGGGAGATCGACGGAAGATCCCCAAGCGCCTCGACCATCTGGCCAGCATAGACGGGATCATCGACCACCTCCGGGTCCATGCCAAAGTCAAAATACTGTCCCTTCACCGACCCCTCGGGCCACCCGGACGGGACTTCTCCCTCGGGAGACTGCCGGATCACACCCTCCAGAAAGAGGTAGGTCTGCGTGGCGATCCTGCTCGGCTCCCAACCCGGCCGCGTGGCGTAGGCGCGAAGCACCGTCGTCTCATCGATAGTGATCGGACCCTCGTACACCTCTCCCCTGGCGCCTCCAAAAAGAGTCCCCACAAAGGGCTCGTTTCCATCCGTGGTGTATCGAATGGTGGCCCCCGGCGTCTCACAGGCGATCTCCACCTGAACAGGCTTCTTGAAGAAGCCGTGGGCGACGCTGAAGGAGGGGTCCGCGACAAAACACCGCCCCGGGTCATCGTTGGCTTCGCCCGGCGCCGGCTCGGAGAAGTATCGATAGTCTCCCTCACTGGAGATCCCGTAAGAAAACCCTTCTCGCTGACGTGGAAACTGCGGGGCAAAGGCATGGACCACCGCACCATCCGGCCTCGAGAGAGCGAGAAATTCGCCGCTCCCACCCAATCTGAAATTGGTGTGCAGCGAACCCGAAGCCTCGCGCCGGTCTTTCCCTGACGCATACACCAAGAAATAGGCTCCCGGCGCCAGGGTCAGTTCGGGAAATTCCCATTTTCCCAGGTCTTCCGAATCGTCGCTCAGACGCCAGCCCGCCAGGGAAACGGGCGCGTCACTCCGATTGAAGCACTCCAGCCAATCCACCGCCTCCTCGTCTTCGTCCAGCACGCGCTCGTCCGGAAACGCCGCGAATTCATGAATCACGACAGGGACCTCCGAGATTGATGTGGGAAGTCCAGGGTCCTCAGCGCTGTCAGCCGAAAAAGAAAAGCCCAGAATGACGAAACCAATGACCAGAATCCAGCGACATGAACGTAGATGCACGGAGGCATTCAATACAGAATGGCCAGGGAGACAACCACCCATTTGTCTCCCGGCCCAACCGGACGGACTTGAGAGTCCGTCCTACGCCACCCCTCCACCCCCAGTCGTGCGGAGTCCCCACTCGGCAGCCACGCCTGCTCGTCTTGGCCGAAAAGCCTTCTCACCTCGCCCTTTTCTGCTAAGATCAACTCTCACTCCCCAGCCACGCTTTCCGCTCGTTCTCATCGGGTTCGGTTCCCTTCCCTTCGCGTTCCGGCCCAACCAAAACACAAACGCCTTCAAGTAACGTGTCGTTTCCACCATCCTATCCTCGATCCCTCGCCGGGCTTTCGACAATTCTCATCGCGTCCACCCTCGCTTCCGGCCTCTGCAGAGGCGCCGAGATCACGCTTCCCCCCATCTACGCCGACCACATTGTATTCCAGACCGGCCGACCGATCGTGATCTCCGGGTCCGTCACCCCGGCCTCGGAAACCGTCCAGGTGGACCTGGCCGGCCGGCAAGCATCGGCCCAACCATCCCTGTTCGGCCAGTGGCGCGCCGTCCTGGATCCCATCGATGAACCCGGTCTGGGACACACCCTGACGATTTCCGTAGGGGGCGCCGTGGCCGAGTCCCTCGAAAACGTCGCGCTCGGCGACGTCTGGCTCTGCGGAGGCCAGTCCAACATGGAATGGGACATGGTCACCATCGGCGCCAATGCTGACATCCAGGCCGCCGATTACCCGGAAGTTCGGCTTCTGGAAGTCCGCAAGGTCTCCAAGGCCAAGCCCGATGACGACGTGCCATTGGAGCAGACCTGGACACCCTGCACGCCGACCTCCGTGCGCAACTTCTCCGCCGTGGGGTTCTTTTTCGGGCGTGAGGTGCATCAAGAAACCGGACGCCCCATAGGCCTGATCCAGAGCGCCTGGGGCGGCTCCCGCATCGAGACCTGGATCCCCAACGAGGCCCTGCGTTCCAATCCCTACGCGGAAAACGTGGCCAGCCGTAGCTACGGTTCCGTGCAGCATCGCCCTTCCATCTGTTACAATGCCATGATCCACGGTCTGGCGCCGCTGGCCATCCGAGGAATCCTTTGGTACCAGGGTGAATCGAACGAGTCGCAAGCAAACGAATACCGCAGCCTGCACGAAACCCTGATCAACGCCTGGCGATATCACTGGCAGAATCCCCAGCTTCCTTTTTACTTCGTGCAACTGGCCAACTACGCCCCGGGCAACCACTGGGAACGGCTGCGTGAAGCGCAGACCCAGACTCTGGCCGTTCCCCACACTGGCATGGCCGTCACCATCGACATCGGAAACAGCACCGACATTCACCCTCGCAACAAGCAAGACGTCGGCAAACGGCTGGCCGCCATCGCCCTGGCAGACGCATACGGCCAGGACCGTGTGGACTCGGGCCCTCGTTTCCGGTCCGCCTCCACCGATGGCCGGGCCATCACCGTTCAATTCGATTCCCTGGGATCCGGCCTCGTCAGCACCGCAGGTAGCGACCGGGTGCTCGGTTTCGAAGCCCTCTACGCGGGAGGCACTTGGCGAAAGGCCGCCGCCAGGATCGTGGACGACACCATCGTGCTGCCCGGCTCCATCTTCAACACCGATCCCCAGGGTGTCCGTTATGCCTGGGCCAGCGATCCCGAGGTCAGCTTGATGAATACAGAGGGCTTCCCCGCCGCGCCTTTCCGGCTGGAGGCCTTCGAGCAGAGCTATGACCGCTGGCGAGATCAGTTGACCGGAGCGGCCCGCCAGCCTCACGAAGACGCCAATGGTGACGGTGAAAGCAATTTCATGGAATACGCCGCCGCCGGCAAACGCCCACACCTGTCGGCTTTACCCGACGGCCGGGCTCTCCTGACCTTTCATCGCCGCGCCACCGCAAGCGATGTCGAAGTCGTCCTCGAGCAAGCTCTCGACCTGCACGCTTGGAGCCCGGTCTGGACCTCGGAGTCGTCCGAAGGCAGCGGTTTCGAATGGACTCAGAAGATGGATTGGGGCGCCGTGATGACGGAGCAATTCGCCGTGACCGTCCCTCAGCCTCCCGAAGAGACTGGCTACTATCGCATTCGCTATCGCGGCCGAGAAGAATGAGTGCGCTAGAAAGCCATTCCAGGTTCTGACCGCGCACGGACTTGAGATTCCGTCCGACACTCCATTCCCACACCCGCGAAATCCCCTCAACGGGAGAGGGACAGCCAGATCTTGAATAGCTTGGCGACGAACGGCGTGAGCCTCGTTCTCTGATAGGCATCCCCCACCTTGCGCACCGCCTCACCCTGCGTGGGATACGGATGGATCGCCCCCGCGATGGCGCCCAGACCGATCTTCCGCGTCATGGCCAACGAGATCTCCCCGATCATATCGCCGGCGTTGGGCGCCACGATGGTCGCGCCCACAATCCTGTCCTTCCCCTTCCGCGTATGAATGCGCACAAAACCCTCGGTCTCGCCCTCGAGAATCGCCCGATCAACGTGCGCCATCTCTTGCTCATAGGTGTCGATCTCGACGCCCTGCGACGCCGCCGACTCCACCGTGAGCCCGACGTGCGCCAGCTCCGGCGAGGTGTAGGTCACCCAGGGAACGACAAGATCACCATGTTTGGCTCGACCCTTGAAGAGGGCATTGCGGATCACCGCCCGGGCCATGAAATCCGCTGCGTGGGTGAACTGATAGGGCGAACAGATGTCTCCCGCCGCGTAGATCCGCGAATTCGTGGTCTGGAAACGATCGTTGATCACCACTCCCTTGTCAGAGTGATCCACACCCGCCTTGTCCAGGCCCAAACCCTCGACATTCGGCGCCCGTCCCACCGCCACCAAAAGGCGGTCCACCACCAGATCATCGTCGCAATCCGGATGCGCGGGGTGCAGGCGAACGGTTCCGCCATCCGCCGGCGAAACTCTCAACGCGTGCCCACTCTTTAAAAAACGGACGCCGTCACGTTCCATGGAAGCGCGCACGACCGCCGCCGCGTCTCGATCCTCCTTCGGAAGAAGGCCCCGTTCGGAGCATATCAAAGTGACTTCCGACCCAAACCGCGCGAAACTCTGGGCCATCTCTGCGCCAATCGGTCCCGCGCCAATCACGCCGAATCGTTTCGGCAGTTCCGTCAGGGAAAATAGCGTCTCATTGGTCAGGTCAGCAACCTCTTCCAGGCCCTCGATCCGGGGGGCGGAAGCTCGCGCGCCGGTGGCGATCACGGCCTTGTTAAACTTGAGCTTTTGGCCATCGACCTCGACAGTGGAGCCGTCCACGAAGCTTGCCTCGCCCAGAAAGACGTCGATGCCAAGCTGCTTGAATCGCTCGACCGAGTCCATGGGGCTGATCTCGCTCCGGAGCTTGCGCATTCGCTCCATGGCACGGGCAAAGTCGACGGTGACGCCCTCAGGCACTCTCACACCAAACTCGTTAGCATCCCGCACCGCCACACGAGCCCTGGCCGCGCTGATCAGGGCCTTGGAAGGCACGCAGCCCACATTGAGACAATCGCCTCCCATGAGGGCCCGCTCCACCAGCGCCACCTTCGCTCCCAGCCCGGCGGCGCCCGCGGCGGTGACCAAGCCCGCCGTTCCCGCCCCAATCACCACCAGATGGTAATTCCCCGCCGGCCTTGGATTCACATAGCCCTGCGGATGCACATTCGCTCGAAGCTTCCGATTGTGATCGTCAAGCGGCTGGAGAGATTTGAAAGCAGACATAAGGAGAGGAATCGTTAGGCTGGAGATAAATTTGAGACCGGGTTCCTTCACCGCGTCCATCAGTCCTCAATCTCTTTCGCGACGTCGGAAGGTCCGAATCGCGCCATCAGACGCTTCACCGCGATGGGAAAAAGCCCGAGGAGCACGAAGGCAAGGATGAGCTGGTGAGAAAAGATGCCCGAGGGACCCTGGTCCGCGAGTTTTTGAAGGCCCGGAAATTGGGCACCCGCATAGACGTAGACGGCCGTTCCCGGCAGCATGCCCACTTGACTGACCCACCAAAACGTCCGGGTCTTCAGTGGCGTCAGCCCCATCACCAGATTGATGACAAAAAAAGGAACGGCGGGAATCAAGCGGAGTGAGAATAGATAGAACGCGCCTTCACGCTCGAGAGCGCCCTGAAAGCTCCGCAATCGATCGCCGAACTTCCGCTCCACCAGATCTCGCAAGAGGAAGCGACTGACCAGAAAAGCGAGCGTCGCTCCCGCCGTGGAGGCGAAGCTGACCAGAACCAACGCCAAGGCGAACCCGAAGAACCAGCCGAAGAACAAAGTCAGCGCTGCCGCTCCCGGCAGCGACAGGCCGGTCACGAGCACGTAAACCGCGAAAGCCGCGAAAGCCGCTCCCAAGGGTTGATCTTTTTTCCAGGACTTCAGGCTTCCTTCCTTGGCCGCCAAGTGATCGAGTGAGAGGGCGTCGCCGTAGCGGTGATAAGCCCAGGCCGCGCCAGCGAGGATCAGCACCGTCAGCAGCACCTTCAAAGCGCGCCGGGAAAAAAAATGACTCGAGGATGATTCGGAACCCATGGTTTCAATCCGCCATTGATGAAAGGCCAGCGCCTGCGGAGAAGCGATCATGCCTTCCCGGCAACCTCGTTGACTCCTGACGCATGTCCACGCTCAAAACCTCACTCATCGCTCGGGAAAACTTCATTCAGCCGCTCGACGCGCGACCCTACCTCTTTCTTCCAGGGATCTTCAAAAAACATCCCGGCTCAGGATCTTGGTCAGGGTCCGAGCCTCCAGCGTAACGGGAGTCGGCAGGGAGACGTGGGGTCTTTCCCCCAGAAATTCAGCTTCCCTCGACCGCCCGTTCCCCTATCATTCGAGGGATGAAGCCTCAGATCACCCGCTTAGCTCACCTCGGCCTGTTGCTCCTGGGCGTCGTCGTCTTGCTAGGGAAGGCCCCTGTCGGCGCCAGGCAAACGGCGGAGAATCCTTCAACCAAGATTCTTCTCCTCGGGAAAGAACCGGATCATCCCTGGGGCACCCACATGTACTTGCCCACGTGCGCCATGCTCACGCGTTGCCTTCGCCAAGTGGACGGCGTGGAGACCGTCGTGTCCAGCGGATGGCCCCAGGACCCGGCGACTCTCGAGGGCGTGAAAACGATCGTGGTCTACACGAGTCCAGCCGCCGAACTGCTGCTCGACGGTCCCCACGCCGAGGCCTTTGAGCAGCTGATGAAGGACGGCGTGGGTCTGGTCACGATCCACTGGGCCTCCTCGGTGTTCCAGGAAAACCTCGAACGCCTGGGAGATCGATGGACGAACTACCTTGGCGGCACTTGGGTCAGCAATGTCGGGCTGAGCACGGACCGCTCGCCTCTAAAGCAGCTCTTGCCAGATCATCCGGTGAGCCGTGGCTGGGACGAATACGAGTTGCACGACGAGTTTTATCTCGATCCAACGGTCACGAAGGGCACGCCACTCTTACAAGTCACCACCAAGCAGAAGGATGTGACGGTCGGCTGGGTGCACGAACGCGAGAACAACGGTCGCGCTTTCGGAACGACCCTCGGACATTTCTATCGCAACTTCCAGATCGACGCCTTCCGCCGCATGATCGTCAATGGCATCCTCTGGACGGCTCACGTCGGCGTTCCCAAGGAGGGAGCCTCCATTGCCCTCAGCCAAGCGCAACTCGCCTTGCCGCCGAAACCGTCGCCGGCGAACGACTCGGCAAACTAGGGTGCTGTTCGCAAAATGCATACCGAGGAAACCAACCATCACACTCGCATGAAATCTGCCATCTCCCGACTCCTCCACCCAGCCTGTTTATCCGGCCTCCTTTTTCTCCCCGGACTGCTCTTCACAGAAACCGCCAACGCGGCCGAAGCGCTCAAGATCTATGTTCTCGCCGGCCAGTCGAACATGCAGGGTCATGCACACATTCGCACGCTCGAGCATCTGGGCATGGACCCGGAAACGGCGCCGCTCTTGAAAAGGATGCAGGACCCTGACGGGACACCGCGCGTGTTTGAAGATGTGTGGATCACCTACCTCTCAAGCGAGGGCGTGAAGCACGGAAAACTCACCGCTGGATTTGGAGCAAGCGAGGACAAGATCGGTCCCGAGTTCGCCTTTGGAGTAACCGTTCGTCAGCAGGTCGAGGGGCCCATCCTTCTCATCAAGACGGCCTGGGGCGGGAAGAGCCTGCATACCGATCTCCGCCCGCCCAGCGCCGGAGCCTACCGTTTCGGCGAAGACCAATTGGCCCGATTCAAGGAGCAAGGCAAGGACCTTGAGTCCGTCAAGGCGGACAAAGCAAACGCCACCGGACATCACTACCGTCTCATGATGAATCACGTGAAGAAGACCCTGGCCAATCTCGCCGAGGTCTGTCCCGATTACGATCCCGAACACGGTCATTCTCTGGAGGGTTTCGTGTGGTTTCAAGGGTGGAACGACATGGTGGATGGTGGCGTCTACCCGCAACGGGGCCAGCCCGGAGGGTACGACGCTTACAGCGAAAACATGGCACATTTCATTCGCGATGTACGGAATGACCTCGGCAACCCGGAATTGCCCTTCGTCATCGGTGTGCTGGGAGTGGGCGGACCAGTAGATCTCTACGGGCCCTCTCAACAACGCTACAAAGGCATTCACCAGAACTTCCGCAATGCCATGGCAGCTCCAGCGAAATTGCCCGAATTTCAGGACAACGTCGCGGCCGTCCTCACGGAAACCTACTGGGACCAGGAGCTCACGGCCCTGAAAGCCCGGGACGGTCAGATCCGGCAGGAGATCCGCAAATTGCGCGACGACGGTCAGCTCACCCGGGAGGAGGCCGGCGCCGCACTGGAAAAGAGCCGGAAGGAGGCCTTCACCGCCCGTGAACTGAAACTGCTCGAAATCGGGATCTCGAACCAGGAGTACCACTACCTGGGCTCGGCCAAGATCCTCAGTGAGATTGGCCAGGCATTCGCCGAAGCTCTCCTTGGACTTTCAAAGAGCCGGTAGGGCTCGCCAGGCGCGACCGCCGCTCTATAACTGTCGCGATGAAGCTCGCCCTTCCTTCCCCCCTGAACCTGGCGCTCCTCGCCTCCTTCACCACCGCCATCCCGGCTTTCGCGGATCAGGCTGGCCGCGAGCACGCGGAAAACGCCCTCCACGCTCCTCGGTGAGAACGCATCGGGACTTTCTGCAGCCAACATCGTTCGACGAGGAAGAGCAATGGGAGAAAGAACGCGAGCAATGGAGCAAGCGTGACCCCCAGCGTTTCATAAAATGGCCAGTCAGACCATCATGTAGTAGGCGATTTCTTCTTCGACGGCCTGATTGCCTCCGAGTGTCAATGTGAGTCGGCCTCGAGGGCGAGTCAGACGTCCGGCTCGCTGGATGATTTTGCGGCGAATCGTGCCGAGTCCTTCAAAGATCCACTCCGCAGCCCTTTGGGGGGACGATTTGCGTGACCGCTCCGCAGCTCGCATCTGCATTTCGCGCGTGAGATTGTGGGTGAGGATACTGGCCAAAAGGAAAGCTTCGTTGGCGGCACGTCGCTTGGCCGGAATATAGTCCATCTGGGCCTGGCTCTTGGCTTCGCCAAAAATCTTCTCCTGAGAGCCACGCCCTTCATGAAATTTCACCACATGAGCGGCCGTGTTTGTCTTGTTGGTGATGATCGCCTCGTATTCATAGTTCTCCTCGACTGGTTCGAAAAGATCCAGTTGGAGCGGTCCTTTGCGCTGAGTGCGCCTCATGGTTCGAATGCACAAAATGCGCGCTTTGCGCACCCAACTTTTTGGCTTCCAGTGGATTTCGAAGTGATGAGTTTTTCCCTCTCCGCCTCGGGTTCGGGACCAGCGACGGCGCTTCTCAATGATGCCCTTGAGTTCCACAAGCCGCTCGAAAGGCATCGAGAACGTATATTCCAGGCCCAAGGTCTTTGCCTCTGAAACCATCTGATCGCTGAAAAACGCGCTGTCGGCGCGCAACTCGATCTGCACATCAGGCAGCACCTTGCGAATCTTCTCCACGCAGGAACGGAGGAACTCCACTGCGCCATTGGAGTCATGGACGTTGCCGCTTCGATGAAGGAAGTCGAAGATTTGTCCGGTTTGAGCGATCGTCGCGAGCAGTGGATAATAACTGCGCTCGCCTTTTTTCTTCTTGTTAAATCCCACAGCCGTCCCTTCCGCATGGCGACTCGTGCTCTGCACGCTTCCGTCCAAATCAAGCGTGATGCGTTTGATTCCCTCCTCCTGGAGTCGCGACAGGCAAACGAAATGATTCATCTCCCTCATCCTCTCAAGGCTTTGACAATCGACCTCTCCCAACATCCGGCTCATCGTTGGGACACTGGGCAATGGGTGCATCCCCAAAACCTGTCGTACAAGGGGATCATCTCGGTAGTACTCCAAATCGCGAAGCATCCGGTAGCCCAGTATAAGATGCACGATAAGACACATGAAAACCTTGTGGAACTTGTAGAAGCGGGACATGCGCCGATCCAGTGGATCAAAGCACTGCTGAAGCTTCCCCTCCAGATCCAATTCCTGAAAGGGCTTCTGAAAGATAACGAGACCGCCGAAAGAGGTCAGTTCTTGATCTTCAAATTTGATCGCCGGAATCGTTCTGGATTTTGCATGAATCGTACGTCGTGCTACTCTCACTGTAGGTGGTTTTTGGGTTGAAGTGTTTGGTGTTTTGGTAGATTCCAAATCAACCTTATCCCAAAGGCCCCTGCCACTATTTTCTTGGGATTCTTGCCCCGATTTATGAAACTATGGGGATCAGAAAGCTATTCGCAACCTGTTCAAGCAAAGCGTGACGACAAGCTGCGAGATGGGGCTCGTAGGGCTGACCTTACAAGCAGTCGACGGAACGAAGATTCAGGCGGCCGCTCATGCCGGGAAGAAGTACGACAAGGAGGACCTGGCCAAGCGAATTGAGCGGCTTGACGAACAAATCAAGGTTTTGGAGGAGGAGATCGAGCGCTCCCAGGCCGGTGATGAGCAACCCTCCGCAGAGTTGCCAAAGGAACTTGAGAAGAAAGAGGTGCTTAAGAAAGCCATGCAAGAGGCGATCGAGACGCTCGACACCAACCCGACCGTAAAACATATTCACCCGCTTGAACCTGAAGCGCGACGTGTGAAAGCCAACACAGGGGGAAAGCCCTTTGGATATAACGCCCAGGCCGTCGTTCTCGCGAGTGAGAAGTTCTGTAACTGGATCATCATGCGGCGAAGCGTGAACCTTCGGAGCGAGTGAAGTCTATTTTATCAAGGATGAATTTTCGGAACGCTGAACCTTTTCCGCCGTGGTGCAAAAATCCAGGCAGCGTGTTTTTCAAGGCGGCTGAGACAATCATTTCCGAAGGCAGCACGTCTGGGCGGATGGTTCGGATCCAGGTTCCAAAGTGTTTCCAGACCAGACCGTCACATGTCATGGCAAGGTACTGTAACATGCCCTGAGCGATCATGCCGGTCTGCACAAACACATGATATGCGTGCATCTTTCTCTGCACCTGTCTGCGATATTTCTCGGTAGTCCGGTGGAGGTATTGGTTACCATTGCGACGCTTGAGCGGTCGCATAGCGGCCATCCAGAAATGGTATCCGAATGAGCCGACCGAATGCACCGCTTGCTTGAAAGCGACTTCGATCTTGAAACGCAAACTGTAGAGCAAGATGATCTCCTGAGCTTCCATGGTGAGGTCGGTAGACAAGAGGATGATCCGCCCTCTCGTGGGATGATCGACGAGAATGAAGCGGACCATCGCCCCGGCGGGCTTCCACAACAGATCCACCGACTTGAACCGGACAGAGATGTTTCTCTCCCCATATACGGGACTGGGAACGGAACTGAAGCCGCCCGTTCCAAAGACATTCTGGAGCTTCACCGCAGCGCCATACTTTTTCGGTCGTCCGCGTTTGCGTTTGCGTGGCACTGCCGCAGGCCGAAAGCCGGTTGTCGTGCGTCGAACCCTCGTGACCAGCACACCGGAACGCCCCTTGGTGCTCCGGATCACCTTTCCGTTGGCGTAGTAGGCGTCGGCCAGCAAGACGAACTCCTGACCTCTACAGACGGATGCGAGCATCTCGTTGGCCTTGTCGATCAAGGTTCTCCTGTCGCGGTTTGAAGTGACGATACCTTCGTGAATGCGTGCACAGACCGGAACGCAGAAGAAGTATCCGCCAACCTGACAGAGCACGCCGAAGGCCTGAAAGGAATGGCTCATGATGAAGTGAGGCTTGGAATTGGACTCGGACTGTTGATGCAGATACTTCACCGCAGGCATCTTGCGGCCCTCCTTGGACTTCTTGATGCCGTCGAGAACCAGGACGGGGCGACAACCGATCTTGTAGACAGGGAAGTGCTTGATCACGATGGCGAACCAAAGTTCTGCAAGCCGGTCCGTCTTCACGGCATTGCTGTGGAAGAAATGGAGTAAGTGCTCATAGAAGTGTTCTGACAAACCGAGAGCGCGGACGAAACTGGAAACCCCGAGGAGGTCATTGCGCACGGAGAAAGCGGCCAAGACGAGCAGAAACCAGAGAAAGGTGCGGGCTCTCGAGAAAGCGGGTCGCAGAAAACAGACGATATTCCACCAAGAAATCCAGAGATCCATAACAAATGATTTGATTTTCCCAGACATTCGCATATATAAGCTAATGACCATGAAAAAGATCAGATCACTGAAAAAAGAGTCCAGAAACTTGCGGCAAAGTTAGCTGCAATCGGGCCAATGCGGCCTGGGAGCATCAGCAAGCAATACCGAGATCGACAACGCCAGCGCGGCGTGTATTACCAACTGAGCTACACGCATAAGATGAGGAGCCGGACTGAACACGTCTGGCCAGACCACGTGAAGGGACTACGAAAAGAAACAAAGGAGTACAAGAAATTCAAGAAACTGACCACCGAACTGATCGATCTGAGCATTGAACTATCCAAGGCGAAGATCGCTCTATTACGCAGTCAGACAGACACGCCAGGCAAAGAGAAACCGGTCTGAGAACTTCCCACTCACGAGCGTCGTTGATTCGGAGAATCAAATTGTGGTGGCCGCCGATGCTGTCAATGAGGCCACCGATTTGCGGCAACTAACGCCGATGTTGGATCAGGCTGCTGAGAACCTGGCCACTTATCAGCAAGAGCAAGAGAATGATGGCAAGCCGGCCAGCCAACCGGTTTCTCTCGGTGACGCTGGCTACCCGAGCGCTGAACAAATCGGCCTGGCAGAAGAGGCCGGCCATGAGGTGGTGATTGATGCCTCCGCCTCCGCAATCAGTCAACAAGAAGGACGAAGAGTATCACGCATCGAACTTCGTCTATGACGCTGAGGCCGACGTGGTGACATGTCCCCAAGGCCAATCGCTCCCCTTCAGGCGTGAACGAGTCAAAGAAGGTGTTCCGGTGAGTGTCTATCGCGGCGCTCCGTCGACCTGCAAGAATTGCCCCGCCTTTGGAACATGCACGAAGGATCGCCACGGGCGGACCATCGACATCAGCCCCTGGAATGCGTCGGTGGAGAGGCACAAAGAGAAGATGAACAAGGAAGAAAACAAGGAGCTTCTCAAGCAACGGGCAGGAATCGTGGAGCCGGTATTCGGCCAGATCAAAAAGAACGGAGAGTTCTGGCGCTGGACATTCAAGGAATTGGAGAAAGTGAGGACGCAGTGGATGATGCTCTGTACGAGTTGGAACTTGAAAGTGATGTATCGGCACTGGATGGCCGCCCAGAACGCGCCAATCGACGGAACAGGAAAGCAAGCCAAAGCGGCCTGAAGTCGCGCTGGAGCCGAGGTAGCCGAGGTAGATGCGCTATTCGTGCCCTACCGCGTCGCGATAGACGAAGCTCGGTCGAGAGGGCACCGCGGAATTCCGCCGGAATGTGAGATCCTCGCGAGTGAGAAGTTCTGTAACTGGATCATCATGCGGCGAAGCGTGAACCTTCGGAGCGAGTGAAGTCTATTTTATCAAGGATGAATTTTCGGAACGCTGAACCTTTTCCGCCGTGGTGCAAAAATCCAGGCAGCGTGTTTTTCAAGGCGGCTGAGACAATCATTTCCGAAGGCAGCACGTCTGGGCGGATGGTTCGGATCCAGGTTCCAAAGTGCTTCCAGACCAGACCGTCACATGTCATGGCAAGGTACTGTAACATGCCCTGAGCGATCATGCCGGTCTGCACAAACACATGATATGCGTGCATCTTTCTCTGCACCTGTCTGCGATATTTCTCGGTAGTCCGGTGGAGGTATTGGTTACCATTGCGACGCTTGAGCGGTCGCATAGCGGCCATCCAGAAATGGTATCCGAATGAGCCGACCGAATGCACCGCTTGCTTGAAAGCGACTTCGATCTTGAAACGCAAACTGTAGAGCAAGATGATCTCCTGAGCTTCCATGGTGAGGTCGGTAGACAAGAGGATGATCCGCCCTCTCGTGGGATGATCGACGAGAATGAAGCGGACCATCGCCCCGGCGGGCTTCCACAACAGATCCACCGACTTGAACCGGACAGAGATGTTTCTCTCCCCATATACGGGACTGGGAACGGAACTGAAGCCGCCCGTTCCAAAGACATTCTGGAGCTTCACCGCAGCGCCATACTTTTTCGGTCGTCCGCGTTTGCGTTTGCGTGGCACTGCCGCAGGCCGAAAGCCGGTTGTCGTGCGTCGAACCCTCGTGACCAGCACACCGGAACGCCCCTTGGTGCTCCGGATCACCTTTCCGTTGGCGTAGTAGGCGTCGGCCAGCAAGACGAACTCCTGACCTCTACAGACGGATGCGAGCATCTCGTTGGCCTTGTCGATCAAGGTTCTCCTGTCGCGGTTTGAAGTGACGATACCTTCGTGAATGCGTGCACAGACCGGAACGCAGAAGAAGTATCCGCCAACCTGACAGAGCACGCCGAAGGCCTGAAAGGAATGGCTCATGATGAAGTGAGGCTTGGAATTGGACTCGGACTGTTGATGCAGATACTTCACCGCAGGCATCTTGCGGCCCTCCTTGGACTTCTTGATGCCGTCGAGAACCAGGACGGGGCGACAACCGATCTTGTAGACAGGGAAGTGCTTGATCACGATGGCGAACCAAAGTTCTGCAAGCCGGTCCGTCTTCACGGCATTGCTGTGGAAGAAATGGAGTAAGTGCTCATAGAAGTGTTCTGACAAACCGAGAGCGCGGACGAAACTGGAAACCCCGAGGAGGTCATTGCGCACGGAGAAAGCGGCCAAGACGAGCAGAAACCAGAGAAAGGTGCGGGCTCTCGAGAAAGCGGGTCGCAGAAAACAGACGATATTCCACCAAGAAATCCAGAGATCCATAACAAATGATTTGATTTTCCTAGACATTCGCATATATAAGCTAATGACCATGAAAAAGATCAGATCACTGAAAAAAGAGTCCAGAAACTTGCGGCAAAGTTAGCTGCAATCGGGCCAATGCGGCCTGGGAGCATCAGCAAGCAATACCGAGATCGACAACGCCAGCGCGGCGTGTATTACCAACTGAGCTACACGCATAAGATGAGGAGCCGGACTGAACACGTCTGGCCAGACCACGTGAAGGGACTACGAAAAGAAACAGAGGAGTACAAGAAATTCAAGAAACTGACCACCGAACTGATCGATCTGAGCATTGAACTATCCAAGGCGAAGATCGCTCTATTACGCAGTCAGACAGACACGCCAGGCAAAGAGAAACCGGTCTGAGAACTTCCCACTCACGAGTGAGATCAACCATCATTGAAACTAAAATTCTCATATTTTGTGAGGCGGTCCTGGGCCATTTTGAGACGGCCTCTGGAGCTCCGCCCGCCCCGAAACCGCACCGAAGCGGAACGGCGCCTCGGTCGGCAGCTCGCGGCCCTGCACCGGGTTCACGGTGACGCCTTCGGCTGGCACCAGGACAATGTCATCGGGGACACCCCGCAGATCAATCAAGGAGAAACGGAGTGGCTCGTCTTTTTGCGAGAGCACCGGTTGGGTTTTCAGATTTGGCTCGCCCGAGACCGCGGCCTCATCCTCCCCGGCTCAAACACGTTGTTAGCCAATCTGGAATGCTTTTTCCCGGGCGATCCGCCGCGCCCTTCGCTCCTCCACGGCGACCTGTGGACGGGCAACATCGCCTACACCAAAGGGGACCAGCCCGTGATCTTTGATCCGGCCAGCTACTACGGCGACCGGGAAACGGATCTCGCCTTCACCGAAATGTTCGGTGGCCTCGGCACAGCGTTTTACGAGTCCTATTCCCAAGCCTACCCGCTCGCCGAAGGTTACGCGCGCCGTCGTGAACTCTACAATCTCTATCACATCCTCAATCACTACAACCTCTTCGGGGAACCTTACGGCCAGCGGGCCCAAAGCGTCATCGAGTCTCTGACCCACGCCCTCCGAGTCCGGTGAATCACGTCGCCGGCGGCTCAACCCTCTCCGTGACATCTATCGCCAGCACCATCGCTTTTTCCTCCTCGCGAACCGTCCTCATCTGCGCTTGCCCCCAAGCGCTTTTCGCTGGAACGCCATTCACCCTACCAAAGCGGCAGAGGGCTGCCGCACTCCATAACACCCTTTCGCCTCGCGACACGTCTCTCGAAGCAGAGCAACATGCTCTCAATACGCGTTCATCCCCGGGTCCACCGTCTCTCGCCAGGCGAGAATGCCTCCCGCCAGGTGTGCGGTGTTCTCCAAGCCCGCGCTCTGGGCCAATCGCAGCGCCTTTTCGCTTCGCACGCCCGATTTGCAATGGAACACCACCCGCCGATCTCGCGGAAGCCGCTCCCACTGACTCTCGAGTTCGCTCAGCCGAATCGGAAGCGCCGCCTCGATCTTGCAAATCCGCCGCTCGAAATCCTCGCGGACATCCACGAGCACCAAAGAATCAGGTTCCTCTCTCAGTAGCCTGGCAAGCTCGGGCGCCTCGATCTCTTGGGGTGACGGCAGTCCCTCGTCACGCTGTGGGATGCCACAGAAGGCCTGGTAATCCACCAGTTCCGTGATGGTGGCGTTTTCACCACACAACGGGCACTGGGGATCCTTGCGGAGATTGAAAGTCCGCACGCGCATGCTGAGCGTGTCGACGTGCATCAGACGGCCCTTCAAAGGTTCGCCGATCTTGAGCAAAGACTTGATGGCCTCGGTGGCTTGCAGCGAACCCACCAATCCTGGCAACACTCCAAACACACCGCCCTCAGCGCAACTCGGCACCATGCCCGGTTTGGGAGGCGTCGGAAAGAGGCAGCGATAACAGGGCCCACCGTCACGCGGGGCGAAGAAGCTCACCTGTCCCTCGAACTGGTAGATGGAACCGTAAACATTGGGGATCCCCAGGAAGAAGGCGACGTCGTTACTGAGATAACGCGTCGGGAAATTGTCGGTGCCATCGACGATCAAATCATAGCCTTTGGCCAATTCCATGGCGTTGTCCGAGCTGAAAACCGTATCGTGTCCCACCACCTCCACATGCGGATTGATCTCCCGCAAAGTGCGTTCGGCCGAGTCGATCTTTTTCGCGCCAATGTCAGAATCTCCGTGCAGCAGTTGACGATGCAAATTCGAGGCATCCACGACGTCGGCGTCCACGATTCCAAGCCGACCGACCCCGGCGGCCGCCAGATACATGGCCACCGGCGATCCCAGTCCACCCGCGCCGATGCAGAGGATCTTGGAGGCTTTCAAGCGCTCCTGCCCTTCCAGCCCTACCTGCGGCAAGGTGATGTGACGGGAATAACGCTCGATTTCCATGGGATCCAGTTTCACGCCCTCATCCAAACGCCGTCCGGAAAGCGTGGCAAGCGGTATGCGCCCCGAGAGCCGCTCTCGCCGTCAGCCCTGAGCCCTCAGCAATTCATCACGCACCCATTTCAGCCATCATCAGTCGCTATCCAGACTCGGAAGATCCTCCAATGGCAACACCACTTCCTCGCCCACGGCAAGGGCATGAGCTGCAGAGGGGCCGTGATCGGGATGAAAGTCGCCCAGATGACGATCGAGATGAAAAAGAAAAACGGTGTCTTCATCGGGATCATGTCGGTGGACCCGCTGCCAGCGCTCTCCCGTGTAGCGAACGACCCGGCTCAATCTCACCTCGTCGAGCCGTCCCTGGAAAAAGCGACTGGCCTGACCGCGGGCGTTGGGATCGGCGCCAAGGTAGAGCGGCCGTTCATTCAGCTTCCGCGGTCCGGTAACCCCCTCCTTCATAGCGGCGAGACGGCCGTCCACGTAGAGTCGCACCTCACGGAGATCGTAAACTCCTGCCACGTGGATCCACACGCCGCGGGCCAGGGGATTCCGAGTGCGGACCGACTGGTAATCGCCTCCCACATGCACGTCGAACTGAAGATGTCCCTCGTGCAAATAGAAACCAAATTCCGAAACTTCGGTCTTCGCGATCACCGCACGATTCGCAGACTCCCCTTCGACCCAAACCCAGGCCTCCGGCGTGAAGGGGGAATCCGCCGGCAAGTCGATCACGCCGGAATCGACCCGCAAAGCGTTCTTTCCCGAAAGCTGCAGCACTCGGTTGTCGCCCGGCTCAAACAGCGTCTCCGGCAGCACGCTGCTCAAGGTGACTGGAATCTCGTGCCGGCGGGTGGGAAGATTCACCCGAGCACCCTCGGCCTCTTCCAGATAATCGATGTCGAGCCGCAGGCTGGGCGGCTGGATCGCTTCATCAAACTCAACCGGAGACCGCCGCACGCGGAATGCCGCCGTCCGTGCCTCCCCAGGCCCTAGCCGGAGGTGCCGGTGTCCGGGGAAGAGGTGCCAGGGCGCCTGGCCCGGCTCGACATTGAGAACCACCTCGATCGGCTGGGAAGTCGGATTCCGGCAACGCAGGACGTACTCCGCGTTGACCGAGCCGCTGGCGTCCAGCCGCAGAGGTCCGTGCGCCGAGGCCACCGAAAGATTGCGCAGCGTGTCGAGTTCCTCCAGTCACTCCGCGGAGTAGAGAGCGGGGTCGATGGCGCTCCCGACATTCCATCATCATGGGAGTGGAGCGGGATCGATGGGGCGCGGAGTATGAGAGCGGGGTCGATGGCGCTCCCGACGGGCAAAATCGCCACGGTCATCGCGTCATCGCGCACGGTGACGATGTTCAAATGGTGGACGTAACCGATCTCCGGCATGTGCCCGGGCATCGACCCGCCCGTCGTCGCCAGAGCAAAATACTCGATGCCGTCACGAAAGCCCGCGTAGTTCAAGCGGTGGATGTGGCCCGCGAATACGGCGCGCACGTTGCCCGCCTCGGCCAGCCGCCCATGCACCTCGTCCCAGTTGCTCTCGGCGTAGCGCGAGAGCCATCGCGGATGATGCAAGAAAACGAAGACCTGATTGAGATCCTTCATCGCGCGAAGCGATTCGCTCAACCAGTCCAGCTGGGTCTCGCTCATCTGGATCTGTTCGGGGTTGTTGAAATTTTTGGGTTTGTCAGGGTTTCCGGTTTCGTCGGTGTAAAGGACGAGAAATCCGTACTGCTTGTGGGCAAACCAATACCAGAGCGGCCCGAAATGTTTCTCGTAGTTCTCCTCGTGCTCTCGCGGTGGCTTTCGGGCGGGATCCTTTCCCCGCCAGTAGACGTCGTGGTTTCCCGCCACCGGAAACCAGGGAACCCGAAGCCCATCCATGACCCCGTGAAACTCTCGCATCTGTTCCATCCACTGGGGCGCTTCGTTGTAGCCGTTGATCAGATCCCCCACCGTCATCACCAGGTCAGGATCCAGGAGATTGGTGTCTTCCACCGCCTGCTCCAGGACCTTGATCCCCTCGGCCGGACCGCCCGTGCGATCGCCGAAGATCACGAAATGGAACATTTCGTCGCCCTTCGGCAACGGGAGCGCCTTGCCGCCGCGCGAAGTGTGCACGCCGCTCGCTTCCTGGGCGGCCAGAGGGAAGACGAGAGGCAGTAGCCCCGCCAAAAACATACCAATCGCGTATTTCATGGGTCGACCATCCCTGGAGCCCGCCCAACACTCAAGTCTCGAAATGGCCACAAAAAAACCACCGGGAGGAGGGCGAACGTCCGTCCCCTCGCGGGCGGCTTGGCTTGCATCCGTTCGCTCGCCGCATCGATTGTGCCCCTCGGGCGACGCCGGCTTGCTTGAAAAAAGAGCGAAAGTTTGAGAAACCTTTGAGCGGAAATCTCGTTTTACTCGGTAGAAAGGCGGCAAATGGCTTCCAATTTGGCCGTTTTATTCTAAAAACTCCAGAAAGCTACAAAATATTATTGCATTTTTCGGAAAATACCGGATAAACGCGATTGACTCTTAGCGTTATCTTGCTCAAGTCCCCAACCCCTTTCGATGTCAGACACCTATTGGTAGCAATCGCACTTCAGATCCTTTTGGGCCATCCCATCGCACAGTTCTCCTAGACTGTCCCACCTTCCGTCCTGAGTGTCATTCTTCACCGCCACATTAGATAGATCCATCGATTCGGACCAACCTCAATCATATCCATGGCAAATTTAGAATTAGACGGCGGCATCAAAATCTATCTTCGCGAGATCGGTAAGACCGATCTCCTGACCCCGGAACAGGAAATCGAACTGGCGGACCGCATCAAGGTGGGCGACAAGGAAGCCCGCGCACACATGATCCGTGCCAACCTTCGATTGGTGGTCAAGATTGCCCAGGATTACGCCAACTACGGGCTCCCCCTGCTCGATCTCATCTCCGAAGGCAACATCGGTCTCATGAAGGCCGTGGAACGCTTTGACCCCAACAAAGGGGGCAAGTTGAGCACCTACGCGGCCTGGTGGATCAAGCAATCCATCAAGCGCGCCCTGGCCAACCAGAGCAAGACGATCCGCCTTCCCGTCCACATGGTGGACAAGATCTCCAAGATGCGTCGCGTGGCCATGTCCATGAGCGAGGAACTCGGACGCGAGCCCACCGACGACGAGCTTGCGGAGGAGATCGGCATCGATCGCGGCAAACTTTCCCAGCTCAAGGCGGCCTCTCTCCGTCCCGCGTCCCTGGACGCCCCCATCAGCGACGACGACAGCACCGAGTTCGGGGAAATCGTCGGCGACGATGCCGCGGACACGCCATTCGAGCTGCTGAGCCACAAGAATATGCATGGCCAGCTCGAGGGCCTCCTCAGCGTGCTGGACGATCGCGAACGCTCCATCATCGACGCCCGGTTTGGTATCAACGGCCAGAAACCGAAGACCCTCGAGGAAGTCGGCCAGGAGTTCGGAGTCACTCGTGAACGCATCCGCCAGCTGCAGAACATCGCCCTCAAGAAATTGCGGCGCGCCCTGCAGAAGAAGGAGGATCCAGGTCCCCGCCCAGCCTGCGGCGTGCGGCCGAAGAATCTGCCCGACCTCGTGACGAAGAAGCCATCGCCCTTCGCCGAGACCATCGAGTAGGTCTACAGTGGATAGCGAGCGAGCGAGCCCCCCCTCCGGGTGCCCATGCCCAATCTCAAGACCCAAACCTTCCGGCAGCGATTCCGTAAGATAGGCGGCTGAGGCGGCTCAAGCCTTGTATTTTTGGGTAATTCGGATCGGCAGCGCCCATTTTTGACTCCATGGCAAATTCGCATTCATTATTTCATCTTTGGGTCTTCAGCAGAATCTGTGGGTGAAATTCCGGATTTGCTCCGGGAACGCTGGACGCCGGGTCCCGCTGCCCCTGGACCCCAGAACTGCTGAAACTACTTGTTTCATGGGCTGAGCCCTACCAGGGGCAGCCCCGGCGCAAGCGTTGTCCTCGCAAATCCGAGGTTTGGATGGGCAGCTGGCTTGTTGCCACAACTTTGATGCCCATTAAGATTGGATATAACTTGTTGCGGGTCAGGATTCTAGGTGAATCGCGCCGCCTGGGCACCCACAGATTCTGCTGAAGAGGCTCATCTTTTTTAAGCTTGTTTCTGTAATAGTATTATATTACAGAGCGCCGGACGAACCGACCTTCATGCCAAGCAGAAACTCCCTGCCCCCCACCGAACGCCAGATTCGCAGCCGCCTCCGCCAGCTCCTCGACCAGGCCGAAGGCTTCCTTCACGGCTCGCCCATCGAACTCTCTCGTAAATGCGGCAAGCCCACTTGCCGTTGCGCTTCCGACGACTCCTTGCGCCATCGCTCCTTGGCCATCGGTCAGACTCGCAAGGGCAAGACCACCATGCTGCACGTCCCCAGACCATTGGAAGCTCAGGCGAGACGCTGGATCGATGATTTCCAGAAGGCGAATGCTCTGCTGGAAGCCCTCGACGAGCAGGGGCGCCTCCGACTCAAGGAGGCAAAAACCAAGGCCAGAGCGGCGAGTAGCTCCGCCAAGAAGAAGGGCAAGACCGGTAAGAAATCAGCCGGCAAAGCCAAGTCCGGGCGCAATTCTCCACCAAAAAAGAAGCGACCATTCTCACGCGACTACTAACTTACTCGGACAAGATTTTCAGCCTCCGCCAACAGTGGAGGCTGCGGGTGCGTGACTCTCGTCCCAAACCACAGATTCCCACTCGAGTTTTCCCGGCAGCATTCTTCGCCATGTTCTGCTGCCGGTTACCAAGCTTGTAACTGATTAGCGCATCTAACAAGCTCTTGACAGCTTCGATAATTAAGACGTAACTGATTAGCGCTCCTAACCAGCAAACGCCACAGGCATCTCATGCAAGGGTACGCTCGCCCGCGATGATTTTGGCAAGCGACTTGAATACGGAACTCGCTCCTCGCAGCGAGAATCGGGTCGAGGCGGCAGGATTGCGCCTGCCGCCCCTCCCACACCACCGGACATGCGGGACCGCATCCGGCGATTGGATCCATTTGGTCTTAACTCTTGAGGTCTGATGGCATCAGGAACCCGTAGCGTCTCAGAGTTCGGTTGTTGAGGGCTTCGTGCATGACAGGGTTGCCCGCCATGCGCCACGCTCCACGACTGCTCCTCCCGACGATGGCTCGACTCGGCGGTAGGCCGAGTCGGCGCAGGGCGGATTCCCGTCCCTTGCTTTTATGCCAACGTTGCCAGAAGCATTTGCGAATGTGGCGACGGATCCACGGTTCTTTCCGGTAGATGTCCCGTCGCCGTTCGCAGCGCCGGTAGTAGCCCCACCAGCCGTTCACGTAACTTCGCCATTGATCGCGCAGTTGCTCGCTGGTCAGTGGTTGCCGGGCGTTCCAGAGTTCTCTCACGCGGTCTTCAAACCGGGTGAGGCTTGCAGGAGCAATCCCGATGAGCAGCGCGCTGGTGATGATGAACCCCAGGAACTTCCGTTCCCAAGGCCTCCCCACCCCGCTTTTGCTCTCGCTGACCTCCAGCCGGAGGTGGCGCTTGATCCAGCCAGTGAGGCTGGCAAGCACACGCTCCGCTGCGGCTTGGCTCTTTACGTAAATGTTGCAGTCATCGGCGTAGCGGGCGAATCGCAGTCCGCGTTTCTCCAGCTCCTTGTCCAGCGCGTCGAGGTAGATATTGGCCAGTAGCGGCGAAAGCGGGCCGCCTTGCGGCGTTCCTTCTTCGCTGCTGACCTTTAACCCGTCGGGCATCACCACCCCGGCTCGCAGGTATTTGCCGATGAGTTTCATCACGGCTTTGTCCCCTATCACGGTCCCAATTTTACTCATCAGGATGTCGTGGTTCACCTTGTCGAAGAACTTGGTAATGTCCATGTCGACGACGTGGGTAAACCCCTCCCGGGCAAAGCTCTGGGCGGCTTCCACCGCATCGTGGGCGCTGCGTCCGGGACGAAATCCGTAACTGCTTTCGCTGAAACGGGGTTCGAACACCGGCCGGAGCACCCCGAGCAGAAGTTGCTGCACGAAGCGATCTTGCACGTTTGGGATGCTCAGCGGGCGGGTTCCGCTGCTGGGCTTGGGGATGTCTCGACGCTTTGCAGCGCCGGGCTTGTAGCTGCCCTCTAGCAGCCTCTTCTTGATCACTTCGCCATGGATGGCGAGGTGTGCTCTGAGTTCGTCGGCCCTCATGCCGTCGGGGCCGGGTGCCCCGTCATTACGCTCAACGGCGTAAAGGGCGGCTCCCCAGTTTCCCGACCTGATGGCCTTCTCCATCAGTCCCTCCAGCTTTGCTGTCCGTTCGCGGTTCACGCGCACCTCCAGGAGTTCCTCTCTCCGCAGGGCTTGCCGCGACTGCATCGCGTGGGCTCTTTGGGTTCGCGCAGGAATTCGGGATCCTTTGTCCGTAAGTCCTGCTGACGTCGGGGCGTATTCTGCCCTGGGGTGCAATGCTCCGTAGAGCGCTGCTGTTGGTTCCTTCCGCCCTTCACAGGAGAGCGTTTTCCGGTTTCACAGTTTCCACGGGCTTCTTCCAGCCCCCGGCTCTGCTCTCTGCTACTATGGCTTCTGCTGACTTCTCTCCTGCTCTCACAGGAGAGATCTCCCCGGGTAAGGTCCTTAACTTTCTCCGCATCCCATCCGGCTTTACTTGCTGTGTCTTGATGAGAATTCTCTTCGCTCAAGAATCCTTCACGGGCATCAGCCGGACAATGCAATCCGGCTGGTTGAGCACCGCGTAAAGATAACCGTCAGGCGCATCCGTCACGTCGCGCACACGACCGTAATCTTTCATGATCACCTCTTCCTCGACCACTTCCTGGTCGATGATCCGTAAGCGACGCACCTCCTTCTGTCTCAAGGCCCCGACGAACAGATCGTGCTTCCATTCCAGAAAACGCTCGCCCCGATAAAAACTGAGTCCGCACGTGGCGATCGACGGCACCCAATAGGTCACCGGTTGTTCCATTCCCTCTCGATGCGTTTCCGAAGTCATTGGCGTGCCATCATAGTTCATGCCATAAGTGATGATCGGCCATCCGTAATTGCGCCCCGAAAGGATGAGGTTGCACTCGTCACCGCCTCGAGGGCCGTGCTCGGTGTTGTACAAGTGACCGTCGCGAGGGTCCTGATCCAGACCCTGGGGATTGCGGTGACCATAACTCCAGATTCCTGGCAAGGCGTCTTCCCGGTCCACAAAGGGATTGTCCTCGGGCACACGTCCATCGTCGCGCAAGCGAAACACTTTGCCTGCCGGGTGACCCAGATCCTGGGCAACCTTCAACCCGCCCCGTTCTCCAATGATGAAATAGAGATAACCGTCATCGAAGACAAAGCGCGTCCCGAAATGCACCCCGGCGCCTCCGTAAAACCGTTTGTCCGCCCGGTAAATCCATTCCTGGTCGGTCCAGCGATGATCCACGATCCGGCCCCGCACCACCGCCGTCAAGGCGCGCACCTGCGGCTTGTCCTTGCCCGGCACCTCCTCTTTCCAGCCATCGGAAAAACCGAGGTAGATCCATCCGTTATTTGCATAATCGGGATGCACGGCGACCTCCAGCAAACCGCCCTGACCAAAGGCCATGACCTCGGGCGTGTCGGCAATGGGATCCGGATGCAAAGTGTCGTCGGCGCCGATCAAGCGCAAGCGGCCCGGCCGCTCGGTGACCAACTTGCGTCCATCCGGCAAAAAGGCGAGGGCCTAGGGAATCTCCAGGTCCTTCGGCACCACCATTTCCATGGAGTAACGAACGCGTTCCGTCTCGGTCACTTTGCCAGGCTCAGGAACCGGAAAGTCAATGCCTTTTACCCGGGCTTCCTTTTCCTTCTCGCGAATAAGAATGACCAGCGCGCGGATTTGATCTTTCGTGAGCACGCCTTCCCAGGGCGTCATCCCCAATTGCAGATTGCCCTTGGCGATCGACCGGAAGAGATCGGCGTCACTCGAGCCGTATTTCCACTCGCCATCGATCAATGAACCGCCCTGGCCGCCCTCCAACTGAGCCCCGTGACAGGTCGCACACAGGTGGGCAAAGACTTGGTCGACCTTCATCTTGGACAGATCGACTTCCTCAGCCTGGGCCTCGGCGGCCGCGACGGTGAAGGAGGACATGAGGGAGAGGGCGGTGGCAGCACCACAAAGGAACGATTTCATGGGAGCCCACCAGAGCGGCTGAGGCTTTTCAAATCAAGCACAACTTGGCCCGCCTCCACCCGCAACCAAGCCCGCCGCTCCCTGTTTATACCCATAGCTTCAAACTCCTGCCCAGCCGAATGCCTCGCCCTCGATTTCCCCGGATCCTTTTCACCGGGGGATTCCTCGCTATTTTCGGCTTCAACCTGATCGTCTCGGCTCGGGAACCGTCCGCCGAGGCCTTTTCGAAACGCTTCTCCGAGGAGATCTATCCGCTGCTGACCCGCACGATCCACGGTGACAGTTGCGTGGACTGTCACGACTCCTTGGGGACCTCGGACCTGGTTTTTCTCGGCGATGCTCAAGAGGACTTCAAGACACTCTGGCAAAGCGGTTATTTCGACACGGACGCTCCCGATGGCCTCTTGAGTCGCGTGACGAGCCCCTCGCCGAAGCGCCGCATGCCGAAGAAACAGCCGGCCTGGTCCGCCGAGTCCATCACCACCCTGCGAAACTTCCTCACCGATCTCGGTAAGGTCGAACGCCCGGCGGAGGTCAACGACGAATCTTTCCCCATCGCCTTGTTGGCCCCCTACAAGGGCGAGACACCCGAAGGCCTGGACAACCAGTTTCTCGGTTACCGGCAACTCCGGACGAAGGTGGAACAGGTGTTCGGCCGGGGCTGGTCCCGGGGAGAACGCGATCTTTTCGCCGAAAATATCGCCATGTTCGGAGGCGCCGATTTCGAGACCCGCTTCAATGAAAGCACGCGGGCGAGTTCCAATTTTCTCACTGCCCTCGACATGGTGAGTCGCGACGTGGTGGAGCGAGCCTTCAATGAACGATCAAGCCCCTTCGCTGAGTGGCTCGACAAGGAGTGGAAAGCCAGGCTGGATCATCTCTACCAGCGCTTCCTTTATCGTTTGCCCAGTGGCAAGGAAAGGGACGAAGCCCGGCGACTCTTCGATCGTCTGGCGAGCGCCGAGACGGCCGTGGGCCGGCGCGCCTATGAGCTGGCCTTCGCTCTGTCCGTGCATGATCCGCAGACCGGCGAGGAGGCCTCCGCCGAAGTGCGCGTTCCCGTGGAGGCCTCACTCCCAGGAGTCCACCAATACTGGATCGACCAGTCAACGGGAGAATCCATCACGCTGAAAGAACCCGTCCGATGCGACCCGGAAGACCCTGACAAACCGCTCTTCATTCTCTACAATGAGGGAAGCATCGACAACGTGTCCTTCGCCGGCCTCACCCTCGAAGGCGCGGACGGCTCTGGCGATTCCGTCAGGATTAACGCAGACAGTGACTCCGTTCGGGCCGTGGGCGCCTGGCAACACAAGGAGCGCAAGGGAACGGTGAGCTACGAAGACGAAGGCCTGGACAAGGGCGAGAGCCGGATTGAAGTGAGCCTCGACGTTCCGGTCGATACTGGCGACTACGAGCTCACCCTGCACTGGAGAAAAGCCACGGACAACGCCAGGCGCGTCTTTGTGGAAGTCCGGCATCCGCATCAATCCCAGATCCGCCTGGCCACCCCGCCGCCGGATCCATTGCCGCATCCCGGTGAGGCCGCTTTTTTCTACGACAGCAGCGAGGACTCAAAGCCCTACTTCGAGCCCCCGGCGACCTTCCGTTTCTCGGATGCCGATGATCAGGGTGTGAGAATCACGAATGAGTCGACGGACGATCTGGTCACCGCGGGGGCCCTGGAATTCCTATCCACGGAGGACGGAGACCACTTCCTGGTCGACTCGCGTGAAGCCGAGGGACAGGAGGCCTGGGCCGACTTCAAATCCCGCAGCTTTGGCGCTTACAATCAGAAAGGGACTTCCGTGAGCGATGAGGATCGCGAGAAAGGCCCGCTGTTCCTGCATTACCACCCGAGGATCAAACACGAGGCCGCGTGGAATCCCGATCACCTCTATCGGCTACGGCTCTACTACGCGGGCAAGCGCGGACACGAAACCCGAGTACCCTTCACGGTGCGGGCCGCCTCCTCCACTCCCGTGCTGAAGATCCGTCACCCGCTTCGCGCCCACGTTGGCGGCCTCCTGTCGTTGGATGCGTCTTCGTCCTACACCACCCAACAAAACCCGTTGGTCTATCACTGGACCCAGATCGGCGGCCCTCCCGTGGCCTACGATTCGAGCAACCCTCGCCTCGACATCATCCTACCGCGCTGGAAGCCGGAATCGGTGTTCTGGCAGGCTCTGGCGCGAGCCCTGATGAGGCATCCAGATTTCCTCTTCACGCGCCCTCCGTCGATCGCCTCGTTCCCCGAAGGCCCTGAACGCCGCCGACTCCAGCTGGTCAAGCTGGCCCAGGATCTGGTCGGCCGCCCACCCTCCGAGCGTGAATTTCAAGCCCTCGAGGACGGCGAAACTCTCGGCGACATCGTCAGCCATTACCTTCAATCCCAAGATTTTCAGGACTTCTATTTTCACCGAATCCGGCTCTATCTCGAGAGCCAGGGCACCACTGAGCAGGACGAACCCGCCCGCTTGTGGTCTTACATTGCTTTCAATGACCGCCCTTTTCAAGAGATCCTCACCGCCGACTACACGGTGGACCCTCAATGGAGGCGCCAGGAACGGGCCGCGCATCACGGCCGAACGGGTGTCTTGACCACCAAGGGATTCATTCAAGGAAAACCCGGGCTCCCGCACTACAACTACGCGGCCCAGGTCAGCATGCTCTTCCTTGGCTACGTCTACGAAGTGCCGCCCGAGATTGTGGAACAACGCGAAGGGATCACGGCCGCCGGAACCACCGATCCTCAATCCACCTGTTACAGTTGCCACAAGATCCTCACGCCGCTCGCCCATCAGCGGAATCGCTGGACCGACGATGGCGATTACCGCACCGAGACGCCGACGGGGTTGAAGATCGACGCCTCCGATCACGGCCTGGTCCAGGAATACCCCTTCAAGGGCGAAGGCCTCGAGGCCTTCGCCACCCAGGCGATCCGAAAGGAGCGTTTCATCCGCACCATCATCGACACGCATTTCAGTTTCTATTTCGGCCGACAGATGCGATTCCGTGAGGATGAACGCGCTCTCTACCGACGCGTCTGGGACGCCGTCCACGCCGATGGATTCAAAATACGCACGCTCATCCAAGCCCTGGTGACTTCTCCCGAATATCTCGAAGGGCGCTCTCCCAACGCCTAGTTCCCGTCTTACCCATCATGACCAAACCCTGCCAGATCGACCCTCGAATCCAGACGCGCCCGGAATCGCAATCCCAGACCGCGCCCGCTTCCGCGCCGGCGTTTCCCTCAAGTCGGCGCCGATTCCTGAAGGGCTTGGCGGGCGGCGCGGCAGGGTTGACCTGCGCCGATTTCCTGGCCTACTTCCGGACTTACGGAATGCCCGCTCCTAGCCGGGCCGACGGTCTCGCGGCGGGAGCCGTCTCGGCCAACGCCGATCCCCAATTTCTCGTCTACTGGTATCTGGAAGGCGGTTGGGCGGGCTATGACATGTTCAATCCGGTGATGACGCCCAACCATGTCGTGGATCGCTTCGAGGACATCAGCGCCGAGCGCTACCGTGTCTTGAAATGGGGCGATGAAGGCTATGGCATCTATCAGAAAGGCAACATCCGCTACGGCTACCTCGCCGAACCGGGCAAGGAGCTGATGGCCGACATGGCGGTGGTGAGCTCCATGCACACCGGCTCCGGACATTCGCGCGACCGACTCAAAGTGCACATGGGTGATTACCGCTTCAAGCAGACCGAGGAACGTCAGCCCGACGAGCGCTCCGTGATGCAGGCCTTCGCCGAGGTCCACGGCCAGTCCTATGCCCTCCCTCACCTCTCCTGGCATTGGTGGCTCTCCGACGGCGAATTGAACGAAGTCCAGTACACCGGCAAACGGGGTTATTACCACGCCCTCGGCCCGGTGCGCGCCCACACCATCTACGCGGGCACGCCGGCCAAGCTGAAGAAACTTCTGGGCCAGATGCAAGCGGAGTCGGGCGACGTCGTGGCCACGGAAATCCATCGCTTCCTCGAGGGAGCCCATCGGCAATTCCTCAAAGACGATCATCTCGAGGCCGTGAAGAGCTACCATTCCGCGCGCCAGATCTACCTGCAACTCGCCGAGCGCGGTAAGTCACTCGATCCGTCCACGGTGAACAACCTTTTCGCCGACAACGAACTGCGAGAGGAATTCCAGGTACAACCGGAAGACGAATTGATCACCTATCGAAGCGTCAATGGCAACAAAGCCCGCAGCAAATTCTCACCCAAAACCAACGTGCAAGCGATGATGAGCTACGAGATGATGCGCGCCGGTCTCTCCTGCGCGTTCTTCATCGAGTCGCGGGACGTGCGGCGTTTTGACTCTCATTTTAGCCGTCGTCGGCTCTGGAAAAAAGACGGCACTCCGATCGGGATGCCCGATCAGACAGCCATGATGAAAGAAGATCTCTGGGATCCGCTTCACGCATTCGTACGGCGGCTGAAGACTACCGAGGTGGGGCACACCGGCCGTTCCCTCTTTGATCACACCAACGTCGTGCTGACTTCGGAGTTCGGCCGCTCACTCCACGGAAACGTCGACGGTATCATCAAAGACAGCAAGCTCTCCGAGAGACAGCGCCTGGAGAAAATCGGCGGGCAGGACATCTCCTCGCATTGGAAAGTCACTTCCTGCGCGTTTCTTGGCGGCAATGTGAAAGGCAATCGGCAATACGGCGCGGTGGGAGAAAAGACGCTGATGGCCATTCCACTGATGCCCGACGGCAGCCTCGATCCTCACTACGATCCCCGCACTGGCGAACTCCTGGCTGGGAAGGAGAAACATCCCAAATCATCCGTCCCCAATCACGGCAGCGTCTACGCCACGGCACTGCAGCTCTCCGGCATCGATCCCCATGGCCGCGGCCGAAACGAGCGGCCTCCTCTGCCCTACATTTCAAGGGCTTGACGCTGACTTACCCGATTCGGGATCGGCGGAACGGACGCTCCTGCGTGGTTCAGAGGCGGGGCAAGGGCTCCGGCTTCGTCATCGCCCGCGGAGTGGCCGATTGACCGGGATCCAGCCTCAATCTTCAGCGTCGGAAACCTCCGCGATGTTCTGCCCGATTCGCTGCTTCAGCACCTCCAGGCCCTCAGCTTCGGCCGCGGAAACGGGAATCGTCTCGATCTTTGGAAAACGTCCCCGAAACCTTTCGAGATTTTCTTCAAAATCCGGGAGATCCTTTTTGTTGGCGATCACCATCCATGGGCGCTTGGCCAGCAATTCATCGTAGAGTGAAATCTCGGTGCGCAGTTTGGCCACATCCTCACATGGATCACGGCCCTCACTGCCCGCCATATCCACGACGAAGAGCAGGAGCCGGCACCGGGTGATATGCCGCAGGAAATCATGGCCCAGACCGACGTTCCGATGGGCGCCTTCGAGGAGGCCCGGGATGTCTGCCAGGGTGGCGCGTCCGAGCCTTCCCAGTTCCACCACCCCCACCATGGGTGTCAGAGTGGTGAAGGGATAGGCCGCCACCTTCGGCTTGGCCGCGCTCAATGCACCTAACAAAGTCGATTTGCCGGCGTTGGGGAAGCCCACGAAACCGGCGTCGGCAATGTGGCGCAATTCGAGATAATACACGCCCTTTTCGCCCGGTTCACCGTAGGTGAACTCGACCGGCGTTTGATTGGTCGCCGATTTGAAGCGCACGTTTCCTTTGCCGCCCTTCCCTCCCTTGGCCAGAACAAATCGCTCGCCCGGTTTGGTGAGGTCGGCCACCTGAATGAGCTCGTCGATCTTTCCCGGCTTGGAAGAGGCCTCAGCCTCCAAGAGATATCCATCCTCATCCAACGCCGGCTGGGCTTCGAGCGATTCATGACTTTGATAGATCACCGTGCCGGGAGGCACCTTGGCCACTACGGATTGGCCGCTCCGCCCCGAGCGCTGTTGACCGCTGCCAGGAAGACCGTTCTTGGCGCGTTGGTGAGGCTGATAGAAGAAAGCCCGGAGATCGTTGACGTGTTCGCTCACCTCGAAAACAACATCGCCACCCCGCCCGCCATCGCCACCGTCCGGTCCCCCTTTGGGGACATACTTGGCCCGGCGGAAACTGGCGCAGCCGTTGCCTCCATTGCCCGCCCAAGCGTAGATCTTGACTCGATCGACAAACATACCTGAGTGGATAATCTCCGGATCGCCGAAACGCTAGACTGCGTGTTCGGCGTGCCAATTACGGTAGATAAGGGGCGAAATCTCCGAAGGTTTGATTTCGCTCCGGCCGCCCCAAAAGACGTTGGTATAGTCGACCGGGATCTCCGTCTCGGCGAGGTGACGATCGATGGCCGCCTTGTGGTCGAGTATGAGGTCTTTATCCGTCCCGTGCACCACGCCCATGATATTGACGCTGCCGAATCGCGGACCTCCCTCGCGCCAGTAGCAATGCGTCAAGATGTGATGCCGCCCAATCTCAGATCCCGCCCACTCTTCCATGCCCTCAGGCACTTTCCAGTGAAAGAGTCCGTTAAAACGCGTCACTCGCTTGCCGGTGTCCGACGGCTTGACGTGCTCAAGAAAGGTGGAGAAACGGCCGATCACATTCTTCTCGTTGAGCTGGCGAGCCACTTCGAAAAAACGCTCGAGACGGACACCCGCCTGTTCCGCTCGCCTGTTCCAGGGATCTTCAGTGATTTCGTCATGGGCCAGTTCCTCCTTCATCGCCAGCAGCACGCGCCACTCTTCCTCGTCCAGCTTCACCGTGGCGGTCGTCGTCATCTTGGCGGGAGTGTCCGCCTTGGCGCCCGGCTCCATGGACTTGCGCCGCACGTGTCCCACCCCGAGCGCAAAAATCCCCTTGGCGGGCATGAGAATGAAATCCTCAGCCCCCACCAATGACTTCAAGACCGAGGCATGCTCCTCCAGAGATTCTCCCTGGGGAACTTTGAGGGTCGTCCACAACTTGTATTCCGAACCCGAGATGTCCCGATCCGTCGAGCGCAGTACCACATGTCCGCTGAAGGGATCCTGACGAAACATGAATTCGAAAGCGTCCTCGATCTTTTCCGCCGGAACCTTCCAGGCGCACAAGGCGCCGTGGGCCAGCTTGGTGGCCAAGAGGGTCTGCCGCACTCTCCGGATGACACCGGCCGCTACCATGGCCCGGATCCTCTCTAGCACGACGTTCAAATCGACGCCCGATTGCTCGGCGATGACATGGAAGGGGCGCTCCTGGAAACCTGCCACCATGTCCTCCGACACCGTCAGAATCTGGGCGTTGACCGGATCGTCGTGTTCCGTGGGAACCTGTGTCGTGCTCATGATGCCCGAACAACCCGGCATTCCACCACAAGTCAAGGCGAGAAGGCGGAGAGACCGCTCGCACGACAAGATGTGCTCGATTCCGGATCAAGCTCCACGCCCCTCGCGCCCGACGGAGGACCTCACTCAGGCTTCCCGGCGAAAGGAGGCAAATCAAAGGTCGCTCCGTCGCCGGTCACGCGAGGATCGCCAGTCTCCCGCAGAATTCCCAGCAAACGCTCCTCCAGGGCCACTCGCACCTCCTCATAGCCGTCCTCATCCGCCACGTTGTTCATCTGATGCGGATCGATACGCAAGTCGTAGAGTTCCTCGGCGGGCCGACGGCCAAAGGCGATCTCGAAAAAGCGCCCCACTCCCGGCTGATCCCGGTTGGCCACGATCCAGGCCTTCGAAGGACTGGCGTCCAGATCTGCAAAAGCGGCAAAGGTGTTCTCACGCAATTCCTCGTAAGATGGCATCGGCCCCTCCGGCTCGCCCATGCCCGGCCCCGAACCCATCGGCCAGCGGTCAGGTTTGAAATTCCGGATATAGAGGAAATCCTTCGTCCGGATCGCTCGCTGGGGATAGGGCAATCGTCCTGGGCGTGCCGCCGCCACATGCCTCTCTCGCCCCACCACGACGTGGTCTCGCTTGGGATCCACTTGCCCGCCCTCGCTTGAGCGCAATACCGGCACCAGACTCCGCCCCGTCATCACCTCGGGCGGGCGCCGCCCCGCCGCCTCGAGGAAGGTCGGTGCCAGGTCAGTCAGATTGACAAAATCCTCCACCACCCGCCCCGCGGGAACGGCCCCCGGCCAGCGCACCGCCAGTGGCACGGCGACGCCGAAGTCATAGAGATTGCACTTCCCCTGCGGCATGCCCGGAAAGCCGTGATCACCACTCACCACGATCATCGTCCGCTCCAACTCGCCCCGCGCCTCCAGTTCGTTGAGCAGCACTCCTAACATCGCATCAAATGCCTGGATTTCGCCCAGATAATCGGCGAAATCTTCCCTCACCACCGGCACATCCGGCAGGAAAGGCGGCAGCTTCCCCTTCAATGAGTCCGGATCGATCCCCCACTGTTTCTTGCCGGATCCCTGGATCCATTTCCGATGACAGTTGGTCGAGCCGAACCAGTAGCAATACGGTTGGTCCTCATCCTCGCGCTTGGCCAGGAAATCGCGGAAATTGCCTCGCACTTGTTCATAGAGCCGCTGCTTCCCCCCCTCCACGTTCTCCGCTCTCGCCACCGCCTGCGAGAAGCCATTGAATTGCCGGCCCTGGGCGTTGTACCCGAGTGCCCTGCCGCCAAAAGGCGCGTCCACCGGACTGCCGGGCGACCAGACCTTCGCGGTGTGCCCAACGTGATAGCCGGCCTCTTTCAAGAGCAGCGGAAAGCTGGGAATGTCAGGGTCCCAAATCGCTCCCTGCAGAATCGCGGCGCGTCCGGTCCGCCAAAAATACTGCCCGGACAACAGGGAGCTCCGGCACGGAGTACAGGACGGCGAATTGACGAAGGCACGGCGGAAGAGAACGCCTTCGCGCGCCACACGATCGAAATGGGGTGTCCGCACCACGTCATTCGGACCACCCGTTTCCAGTTTTCCATAAGCGCTCGCATGACGCCCCCAATCGTCGGCGAAGGCAAAAACGATGTTAGGACGGGCATCGGCTCCCCGCGCCGGGGAGGCCGATAGGAAGATGGAAAGGACGAGGGAGAGGCAGCCAAGAAAACCACGGGTGCGGAACATGGGAAGATCCTACGGAGCCAAGGGGTCGGATGCCAAACGAAAACCCCTCCTGATCTGGGGCTGCGAATCGCCGTTCCGGTGGCTGAGGGTGAAGGCCGCGTCCGTCGAGGCAGTCCGTCCGCAGGCGCGCCTGAACGGCAGATCTATTGGCTGCTTGGTCGTGGGAGATCGCACCGCAGACCGTGAGGACGCCGTCCCGCGCGGAAGCCAGTTTTCGTTTCCGCGAGTCTCCAGGAGAGTTCCCCCGAAGGCCTAAGCCGCTTCGGTTTCCCGAATCGAATCCAGCAGATTGCAGAATTCGCGGGAATCCTTTTTCAGCACTTGCAGGCACTCGCGCACCTCACCGACGATTGAATCATCGAGTAGAAGGATCTCGGAGAAGCCGTTGACCACCGCCAGCAGGTTTCGGAAGTCGTGCCGCACATGATGGTCGCGCACGGAATCAGGAAGATCCAGGCCGGGCGACACCGTTTCAGGCTCAAGCCGTGCTCGCAAATTCGTCGCCGCATCCCGCATGCTCTCGATGGCGATCGGCCCCTGCTCCCCCAGCTCAGCCTCCCGCGCTTCCAACCAGGTCACGTTGCGCCCGAGCGCCTCAGCGAGCGAGGCAAACACCGCGGCCCGACCGGGCCCGGCTTCCGTAGACTGAGAGTGAGTCGAATCCACCACATCGACAGCATTACCTAAGTTCTTTGATTTTTCAAGAATTTCTATAACTTTCTGCAATAAGACATTCTGATCAAGCGGACGAGCCAGCACCACATCGCAACCCGCCTCCCTCGCCGCCTCCGTGGAGGCGGGATCCGACACCAAACCAATCACTCCCACTCGGGTGGTCTGTGGCCGACATTTCACTTCCGCCACGGTGCTAAAACCCATTTCTCCAGGGACCGAAAGATCGACGATGAAGCCTTCAAACTCGTACTCACGGGCAAAACTCACCGCCTGGCGGGCCGTGGTCACGGTCGCGACCGCGAAGCCTGAATTCTGCAAATGCCGCGAGAGATGCAATGCCTCACGACAGTCCGCTTCATAGATGAGAATGCGATTCATGACTGCCCTGTAACCCGTATTCCGGCCAGAATAACATCACTCACTGGCATATCTATTTAATTTCTTATAAATATAGATTCTTTCTTTTCTTCTGAACAGGAGATTTCCTCGAACGGGCACCCAAGCCTTGCGAATCGCGAAGGCGATCCCCATCCTCCACGAGCCCGCTCATCCGTGAACGGAGAATCCCCACCTCGTGCAATGACCACCAATCTCTACGAAACCGAAAGGCTCGTGAACGAGTACCTTCTTTTCCACTACGGGACTACCGAAGAAATCCTTCCCTATTCCGCTAGCCCCAGGGAGGCCCTGCACTTTCCGGTCCGAGTTCTCAAGGACATGGTGGACCTCGACCAGCTTCCCCCGCAATCTCACGCTTTCGACCTCGGGTGCGCCGTCGGCCGCTCCAGTTTCCTCCTTTCCGAGCATTGCTCCCAGGTGACCGGAATGGATTTCTCGCGCGCCTTCATCGAGGCCGCGCAAACCATCGCCAGGCATGGGCGTCTCGACTACTGGCGGACCGATGAAGGCGAATTGCGAACGGCGCTGACTGCCAGGCTACCGTCCGGGTCCATGCCCGACCGAGTGAGCTTCAGGCAGGGGGATGCCATGGATCTTCCCGACCATCTCGGCCCCTTCGATCTCGTTCTCGCGGCCAACTTGATTTGTCGTCTGCCCGAGCCGCACCGTTTCCTCGAGCGTTTGCCAAATCTCGTGAAATCGGGCAGCATGCTGATCCTCACCAGCCCCTACACATGGCTCGACGAGTTCACTCCGAGGCCTCAATGGCTCGGCGGCTTTCAGGATGATCACGGCCAGCCCGTCGTCACCCTCGACACGCTGCAATCGAAGCTCGGCTCAGCATTCGAACTTCTCCGTGTCCGCGATCTCCCCTTGTTGATTCGAGAACACGCACGCAAATACCAGTGGACCGTGGCCGAGGGAAGCTGTTGGCGCCGTCGGTGACCGAAGTCAGCGCCGTCGGTGACCGAAGTCAGCACCGTCATTCCTTCGTGCCTTCCGCCAGAACCAAGCGTTTCTCCAGCACAGGGTCGGCGGAAACGCCAAGTTCGCGCGCCTTCCGGTAGTGTTGCCGGGAAAGCGCCAGTGACGGCGGATCGCGATCGGCGTAAACCAGCGCGAGGTTGTAGTGCGCATCCCGGTATTCTGGATCCAGCTGGATCGCCCGTCTCAAAGATTGCTCCGCGCCGTCATACCACTCCATTGACTGCAGGACCACCGCCATCTGGTTGCGGGCCCGCGGTGACTCGGGCTGATCGTCCACCGCTCTCGCCAGGTGCGCCAAGGCCCGAAGAGACCGACCCATTCGGTAGTAGGCCATTCCCAGCATCTCGCGCGAGGCGGGAAGGTCGGACTCCAGCGCGAGCGCTTTCTCCAGGTAATGACAGCAGGCCGGAAAATCACCCTGCTGGTATTCCACCGACCCCAAGTTGGCCAAAATCAGTGGGTTCTCAGGATCGCCTTCCAGGATCTCGTGATAGAAACGGCTGGCCTCCTGCCAGTCGCCGCGGACAAAGGCACGGGTCGCCTGAACCGACAAATCCGAAGCACGTTTCGGCGGATTCTCGTTCTCGCGATTCTGCTGCCCCCAGACGCTGCCCAACGTCAGCAGCCCAACCGTGACCCTTGCCAAAACCACCCAGCTCATCGCCCAGTATACGCCGCGTCATCGTTCTTTACCATTTTGCCGTGCGCTCGCGATCAAGACCCGACCCGCGTACGAGGCGTCCACAGCGGGCGAGATGACACCTACCCACCAGACCGAGCCAGCGATCCGACCCCAGTTCATGATGGCTCCTGCCAGGAACTCCGAAATTCTCTCGGGAAAATGACGTTTTCTTCTTGGCAGAACCGAACCATGGTCCACTGTTCTTAAGAACACTGTTCAGATGCTGACAAAGCGACAACAACAACTCCTGGACTTCTTGAGGGAAGAGCACGGTCGCTCGGGCATCATGCCCTCGACCCGTGAGATTCAAGAGCATTTTGGCTTCTCCAGCCAGACGGCGGCGATCAGTCACCTTCGTGCACTGGAGCGAAAGGGTGTCATCCAGCGCCAGGCGAACAAGGCCCGCGCCCTCAGTTTCACCGACGAACTCGAGCGCGGCCCGGTGCTCGACATCCCGCTTTACGGCCATATCACGGCCGGGATGGCCGAGGACGTGGAGCATTCCGCTCACGAACGCTGCGTCACGGTGGATGCCGCCACCCTGGGCCTGTCGAGCTCGGCGAGGACCTTTGCTCTCAAGGTCCGTGGCGATTCGATGATCGACGCGCACATCATGGATGGCGACTGCGTCATTCTGGAACATCGTGAACCGAGGACGCGCGACATCGTCGCCGCTCTCATCGACGGTGAAACCACGCTCAAACGTTTTCTCGTGAAGAATCGCCGACCGTTTCTCAGAGCGGAGAATCCCGACTATCCCGATCTCATTCCCGCACGGGAACTGCTCGTTCAGGGTGTCATGGTGGGTTTGATTCGCGATTTCAAGTCGTCCCGCTCGTAATGACGGCGGTGGAGGGCCCTGCCAACGCAGCACCAGATCGGCAAACCACATCCCGCCACGCCAACTCAACCGAAGCCACGCAACGTCACCCTACACGATGCGATTCCAATGCCTGGCCATTGTCCGCATTAAGATTTAGCATCACGACGAGCACTATCAGAGCGATAGGGCACTTCTAAGGCGCTGATGGACAAAGGGTTTGGAAAGGTTTTTTCGCCCGTTTTAGACTTGAACGCCGCCTGAAGATCGAGAGAACGGTGAACTGGCCGCTCCGGACAGGAGTACTGGTGTGAGGGGGAAACGAGACCGCTCACTCCGCGAGCTTTAAACCAGTCTCGTCCGCGGCACGGAAAGATACCCGCACCCTTCGCACGGCCCACACCCACTCGCCCACGATCCGAGTGGCACTCGCGTCACCTTGTTTTCGAGCTCGGCGCCCGCCTTGCGAACGTCAGTTTTATTCATCTCTCCGTAGGATTTCCTCGCGAACGCGCTACTTTATCGGGCGAATGGAAAAGCCCAGTCATGAGACCGTTCCCGCCCTCGTTTCCGCGCTGGGCGGTGGACTGGTCGTGCTCACGGCCATCGTGAATGGTGACTGGACGGCCCTTCCCACCTGGGGGTTCCTGCTTGGCGGCGCGATGGCCTGCGGCGGTGCGTGGTGGTTCAAACGACGCACTGCCCAGCCCGATGAGGCTCTGGCAGCGGAACGCCACCAACTCTTGCACGACCGCGACCGGATGACGCGTGAACAGCGCGCCCTCGACCTCTACAAATCGGACGTCGAGGAGGAAGCGCTGACGCTCGAGAAACGCCGCCACAAACTATCGAGACAGCTGGCTCAAACCGTCGGCTGGTGGGATCTGGGTACGACCGAAGACGAGGCGGATGAGATTCCCATCAGCGAGGAGAAAGAACGGCAGGTGCTCGCCTTCTGCCGTGCGGAATCGGAGCGCCTGTTCAACAAGGTGATCGACAACGCCTACGTTAAAAACGGCGTTCTCCAGCCGGAGGAGATCTATCGAGACGTCATCCAGCTCTTCGAGGGCGTGGCCCGGATTTACCAGCCGCAGTCCAATCATCCCCTGATGGAGACCAGCATGGAACAGGTCCTCCGATTTCTCCACAACGTCTCCCTGCAACTTCTGGTCCAATTGGAGCAACTGCCAGTCGACGTCAAGAGCTTCAACATGCGGGAGACCTATCGTTTTGTCAAAAAGGCCATGGACTACTACGGGATGTACAGGAAGGTAAATCCCTATTGGAACTACGCCAAACCCGCGATTTTTCTCGGCCGCTTTGCGCTTGGCGCCAATCCCATCGCCCTCGGCCTGAGCTGGACACTCACCGAGTTGGCATCGATCAGCGGCAAGCGGATTTCCACTCGCTACACCCGCAAGTACGGCCTGCGCATCTTCCACGAAGCCATCAGGATCGTTGGCAGCGAAACCGCCGCCGTCTACGGCGCCAATTTTCGCGATCGCGATCCCGATTGGGTGTTCGCCACGGAATTGATCGAGATGGTCCATCACTTCCCTCCCAGTCGGGATTCACTGGAAGCGGGCCTCAAGGAAATTGGACGCCTCCCCTTGCACAGCGAGTACGATCGCGTCTACCTTTACCGCTGCCTCGCCAATCGCTTCAGCGCCAAACCCCAATCGCATCGCAGCCGGGATGTCATTGGCATGAATGACGGCATCAAAGTCGCCAGGCGCTTGGAGCAGCAGTTTGAGCGCTACTACGCTCACGAAGAGACTGACAAGGTCCAAAAGTGGTGCCGGGACGTCGAGTCGCGACTCGGCGTCAAATTGCAGTTGTCAGGGCAACCGGCCACGCGGACTGCGGAGGACGAGCTCCTGTCAGCCTTTTACGCCCTGGCAAGCTACCTCCTGGGCCACAAGATGCTTGAGCTTGAACAGGCGGAAAAGCATCTCAGCGGGTCCCGGATCGCCGCCGCCATGGAAGCGGACGCTCTTTCAAAGAGCCTGCTCCGGGTTCGCCAGGCGCCTCCAATGGTATTCGATTACCCCGATCAAATCCTCTCCCGGGAAGTCGTCCGCGATTTCCTTGAAGACCTCATTGACTTCCAATTGGAGGTCTTTCCTAGGGAGGTCGATCCCGCCCTGATCCAGGAAGCCGCTCTCTATTTCCGAGAGAAGCCCAGCCCTTCGATCGATCTCCTGGACGAACGATGCCGTGGTTTTCTCCTCGGTCAGTTAGTGCCCGAGGCACCCCGGCCGCACATCGAGGCACGCGTCGCCCAGGCTTTGTTGGTCAACCTCGCACCCGATGAACGCATCCAGTTCATCTACCTGGTGAGTGGCGTTGAAGGTCCCGTGAAATTTCGTCATTCTTTCAAGTCCTTGGCTCTCGTGGGTTCGAACAAGCGCCCCTTGGTCCTGATCGGTTTTGCCGAGGGTGACGGCAACGTGAGCAAGGATTTTGTGAGCCTGGCTTTGTGGGTCCCCAAAGGGGTCCCCCTTGAACTCGACCATTCCTCCACTTTCCTCACCGAAGCCTATCGTCTCCGCGGCGGCACGTGGAACGCAGAACACGCCCGGATCGAGGGGGGAAGCGATCTGCCGACCATTCGCATCCGCGCCCGCAATCGCCGCGGTTCGAGCCATGACGGCTATTTCGATTGCTTCCTCGAGAGATTTCAGCAGCTTCATGGCCAGCGTTCCTTCCCGGAAGGCGAGGTGAGTGGTCTCGACAAGGGCGAAGCCGCTTCCTGACTCCGAGCGATGCCTCCGCCATCGCCCCTGGTCACCGTGGTCATCCCTGCATTCAATCGCCGGGCCTGGCTTGAGCGGGCCGTTCACAGTGTCATCGCTCAGACGGCATCCCGGCTCGAGCTGGTGGTTGTCGACGACGGATCCACTGAAGACATCAACGCCGTCCGGACACTCGTCGAGTCCCGCGGACAACGTTTCCTCACGCAGTGTCGCGCCGGCCCCGCCGCCGCGAGAAATCGAGGGGTTCGCGTCGGCTCGGCCCGCTGGATTGCGTTCTTGGATTCGGATGATTACTGGATGCCGAAGAAGCTCGCGCGACAACTCCGCTTTCATGCCGCCTCCCCGGGTTACCGCATTTCTCAAACGGCCGAGCGCTGGATCCGCCACGGATGTCTCGTCACGCAACCCACCCGCTATCGGCATCCTTCCGGATGGATTTTCGATCAATGCGTCGAGCGCTGCTGCCTCAGCTGTTCCTCCATCATGATCGATCGTTTCTGCTTCGAGGAAGTCGGGGGATTCGACACCCACTACCCCGTCTGCGAGGATTACGATCTGTGGCTGCGGCTCAGTCATCGATGGCCGATCGCCTGGATCCCGGATCTCCTCACAGTGAAACACGGAGGCCACGCCGACCAGCTATCCAAGGTGATTCCCGCCATGGATCGGTTCCGCCTGCATGCTCTGCTCTGTCGATGGCGAGAACTCCCCGGCCATCGCCCCACGCTGGAGGCCGCCATTCGCTCCAAAGCAGAGATTCTCATGCAGGGCGCTCGCAAACGCGCGCTTCCGACCTCGCCATACAGCGACTGCCTCGCCTGGCTCCTGGAACAGGACGGACACGAGAGAGAGAGGCAGGTCGATACGCTGATATCACAGAATCACCTTCCGCTTGGGGACTTCCTTCCTCATCACCCGCCTGGTCACCCGAGTGGGACGACAAGCTCGCCGCGGAAATGAGGCAGCAAATAGGCCATCACGTCGGATGGATCACCAGCAAGGCACGTTCTCCCCTCGTCTCGTCCCTCAAGGCGCCCCACGCGTGAGGCCGGCTTCGAGCGACTGCGCAACCTCCGTTTCCCCGGTCCCGTCCGTGAGAAGCTGTTCCATTTCCGAACGCGTGGTATTGAACTCCTCGCCATTCATCTGACGCGGCACCTTACGTAGCGCAGCGAAAGTGATCTCGGCGGAAGTGAAGGGAAAGGGCACCAGAAATCCATCCCAGGTTTTGAAGCGCCAGGCTCGCCGGTACTTCACATGAATCGTCGCCAGCGGGCACTGGGAAAGCTGAGCCAACTTGATCGCCCCTGGCTGGAAACGATATCGCGGCCCTCGGGGACCATCGGGCGTGATACCGACATCGATCCCCGCTCTCAAACATCTCACCAGCTCCATGAGCGCGGCAGCCGGACGTTTGTTGGACGACCCTCGGACGGCCCCCACGCCAAAGCGTCGCATCACTTGGGCAATGATCTCGCCATCCTGGCTCGGGCTAGTCAGCACCACGCTGCGGCTTGCCGGAACATACCGATTCCGTGCGTAAGCCATCAGCAAGACGCGATTGTGCCAAAAAACCCAAATCACCGGTTTGCGGGCTCCTTCCACGGTGATTCCCGCCTCATCGACCACCCGCCAACGCAAAGTGCGGCCGAGAAGGCGAATCAAGGCGGCGAGGAGCCACGCGACCAGCCTCGCTCGCCGCAGCTTTTTGAGGAATCTGGCCAAGATCAAATCATCGCAACGCCTTCAACCGCCCGGTCCCGTCCATGCGTGGTCTGGCCGGGATTACGCCTCGGGCACGCGTCCAAGTTTCTCCTCCAGCTCGTCCTCGTCCACTCGCCGCCACGGCATTTCCGGTTCGTTCTCCGAAACGATCACTCGCTTCAATCCACCCTTGCGAAGCTCAAGGCAATCGAAATTCACGATGAAGCCCACTTCGAGTCCGGAGAGCTGGAGATGATTCTTCAGCCTCTCTTTGTGAATTTGTTCCAGATGGTCGAGGGCGTAGAGATGAAGCGCCAAGACCTTCTCCACCACGAAATCGATCGTGAAGCCGGTCTCGATCGCCTTCCCCTTGTAGCGCACGGTCACCGGGAGCCGCTCCTCGAAGACAATCTCCTTCATCCGCAATTCCTGAGCGAGGCTGACCCAGTAGGCTTCCAGCACCAAGCCGGGCCCCAGTTCCTTGTGCACTTCCATGAGGGAGCCCACCACCAAATGAGGCAATTCTCGAAGGTTCAGTTCCATCCTCTCTCACTCAATTTGACCCACACAGTAGGGTATCCGCTCAAAAAAACCAGCGCCACGATTCGGCCGATCGACGTCCCATCCGCTCACCGATTGCTTCGAACGTGCCCAAACAACTCCTCGTGCGGACACCGACCGAAGACTCAAGGGAATCTCGCCACCACTCCGAGAGGGCGTTTGAAATTCGTGCAACCCTTTGAGCATCGGTATATTATGAAATTTATCAGTGCTCGAGCAGCTCGATCCAACACGGCCATTGGGGGGTCGCCCCGGACGATTGGTGTGCCCCGTCGAAACGCCTCTGAAATTCCTTGCCAAGCCCGGGCCCGAAGGCCAAGGTCCCCGTCCCGAGCCGCACTCGATTTCTCAAATACGGACAGGTGCCAGAGCGGTTTAATGGGCACGCCTGGAAAGCGTGTGTGCCGGAAACGGTACCGAGGGTTCGAATCCCTCCCTGTCCGCCATTCGCTACGTCCGGTCAAAAGCTTTTCCAGTGGAGCCCAAAATCACTCCCGCTCGATCTCGACGATCCATCCCATACGACATCTTATCCCCCCGCTTTCGGCGCCGCTCCACAAAGTCGGGAATTTCCGTGGTCGCTACCGGGAGATTCAATTACTCGTTCCATCGTTGACGCCGACAAGGGCTCTGCCCCACCCCTTTCTCCGTCATCGTGAAGCCGGAAGTGCCACGGGTGGCTCACTTCCTGTCTCCAAAACCAACCCAATCGCGCTGATCACTCATCGAAAAGAAGTGTCTCGCCCTCAGCCCCAGAGTTCACGTTGCATGAGAACTTCCAACACATAAGCGTTTTTCGACAGTGAGAGAAGATAGAGAATCGTTTTGGCGATGTCGCTTGGCTGCAGAAGCTCTGCGCGATCGACTTCCTCGCTGATGCGCTCCGACTCAATCAAGCTTGTGTTCACGAACCCCGGACAGATCGCCGTCGCCTTGATTCCAAAATCCTTGTTCTCTCGAATGGTCGCCTCCGTCAATGCCTGAAGGCCAAACTTTGACATGGAATAGGTCGAGCGCCCAGCGAAACAGCGTTTGCCCGACATGGACGATAAATTGAAAATATAACCCTTTCGCTGCTCGCGCATGATGGGCAGTACGAGCCTCGTCATGTGCCACGGACCCATGAGGTTGGTTTGCAGGGTTTTTCGCAAGACCGACTCTGACTCTTCCGTGAGTTCCGCTCTGCGAGGAAGCATGCCCGCATTGTTCACTAGGACATCGATGCGTCCGAACTCCGAAATAGTCGCATCAACGGCCGCCTTGGTTTCCTCACCGGATTGCACGTCACACGAGATCGCCAAGACATTCTCTCGATCCCCCCACTGGGCTTCAAGATCCTCTTTCGTTCTGCTCAACAAGGCCAGGGCATACCCATCTTCATGAAGCGCTCTCGCCACTTCAAGGCCGATCCCTCGGCTCGCGCCCGTCACCAAGGCGGTTCGCTTCATGTCACTCCGCACACATGTTGCCTGGCCTCTTCCAGGTCTTCCCGAGTATCAATCTCCGCAAAGAGCCTGTCTCCCACGTCGACATAGGAGACGGGAAGTTTCTTGATCAAGTCCACGTAAACCGTCTCATACCAGGTGCCAAAAGTCTTGTTGGTCATGTAGCGATCCAACTCCCTCACCAAGGCATCGGATTTCTCCCCGGAAACACTGGAAAGGCCGGCGTATTCCCCGGCCACCTGTGAGCGCTCAATCTCCATGCCCATATGGACCACTCGATCACCCTCGATCTTGGCCTTGTATCCCGAATCGTTGTATCTTCCCAGTTTCACCGCCACGCAAATGCCGCGGTGCTCTTCCAGCAAGTCCTCAAAAATCGCGCCCTCCGCGACGACATCTCCATTCATGACGAGCACGTCTTCTTTTCCATCAAAGACCTCCCTCGCAAACCACAGTGACACGACGCTATTGGTCGTTTCAAAGAACGGATTGAAGTAGTAGTTCACCTCGTTTCCGAGCTGATCCATGATTTGCTCCTTCTCATAGCCGACCACGACCGCGATGTCTTGGACGCCGCAGCCTCTGATCGCCCCCACTTGACGGCCGATGATCGTCTGGTCTCCTAGGCAAATGAGGCTCTTTGGTTTGTTTCCGATGCAGCCCTCCAACCGCCGTCCCATTCCTGACGCGACTATGATCGCTCTCGCCATCTCGCTCAGTAGGCTAAGATCGATTCACATTTTTCGATTCTTGCAAACGCTTCATCGATCGCCTCAACGTCGTGAATCAGCGCAAGCCTCACCCAGTTCTCATACGGCTCCTCGTCCGCAGCTCTCGATGGGCAAAATAAACGACCAGGCAGCACATTGACCGCAGTCTCTTTGATCAGTTCGAGGACAAACAATTCTGACGAAGGGAATCTCCCCTTGGCTTCAAAATAGGCTTTATATTCCTTCAGCCCCATCGTTTGCCCCACGAACGGGTAACGCGCCATCAGTTTGTCAAACTCGGACAGAGAACAGTCTCTCTGAAACCGGCGCGGAACCTCAAACGAAACATAGAATCCCGAGGAATTGACGACAATGTTCTTTCTTTCCGACGAATATCCACACTTCTCCAGGTGCTTTAGCAGGGCGTCCCGACGCTCTTCGAAAAACTCAACGGTATCCTTGAATTCCTCCTTCTGATTCTCGGTCAACAGATACCGGGCGAGCGCTTTTTGGACGAAGAGACTTCCGGAAAAATCCGTGGCCTGCTTTTTCGCACTGAAATTCTTGATCAGATTCTCGTTGGTGGTCGCGACATAGCCGAGCCGCAATCCCGGAGTCAGCGAAACTTTGCCGAGCGTCTGCATCGCCACAATGCGGTCCGTGTAGGTTCCGGAAGGCACCTTTTCCTTCTCCTCCATCTTTTCCGCCGTCTTGTGGATCGAAACGGCGTCGGCCTGTTCGTTGCGTATCGCTCGGTAGGTATAGTCCGCCACGCAGACGATGCCGTTTTCCTGGAAAACCTGGAGGATCTCTCTCACGTGATGTTCCAGGTAGACCGTTCCCGTGGGGTTGTGAGGCGTGTTGAGAACGGCTAACTTGATCTTGCTCTCCGGATGCGCTTCTCTCGCTTGATCAATGGCGGATTTGACGTCTTCCCCGGACGGGATAAAGCGGTTCTCCATCGTCGTTCTCACCGGGAAAATGACCCCATCGACGAATGCGGCGAGGGCTTTGTAGCCGCTCCAAGCGGGGTAAGGGATGAGAATAATATCTTTCGGCTCGATAAACATCCGAAAAATATTCGTCAGGGCCGACCTCCCTCCTCCCGACACAATGGCCAGGTGATACTCTCGCTCCAGATGCTCGTCTGCCTGGATATACTTCTTGAACGTCTCGATCAGATCCTTCTCTCCAGCGACGTCAGGATAGGCTCCCGCGTTTTTCTCATGGAGTGCATCCACGAGCAGAGTGCGCAGGTGCTCCGGTATGAACTTGTTCGATGCCGGATCGCCATACCCCATGTCAATCGGCTCGAGGCCCAATTGATCCGCCGAGGACGCGCAAAAATCGCTATAAATGAGGTTGGCGTATTTGGCCGCGGCCGGCTTCTGCACACCCAAGGGTTTCTCCCTTTCCTGGGGGCTTCCTACACGAAAATTCTCCATCACTCTACTCATTATAATGCTTGACGACTTTGACGCAGTCAATCGATTTCACCTCACCGCTGGCCTTTGGTTTTCTTCTCCAATCCCGACCGGACCGATTGGGGTTCCTCCGTCCCCATCGCACGTCCTGGCCCATTCGTTCATTTCCATCACGCACCGAGTCGTGGTCCCCCATCGTGCCTGCGACGGCGACCCTTCTCTCTTCTCTCCGCCACCACACTCGCGCTATGGAGACGCCGCAACCTTGAATCGAGGCCTTCTTCATGCACGTGGGTGGGGAGATGCGAGAGGGCTCGAAGGCTGAACGAGGACCGCCAAACAAAAAGCCCTCCTGCGATAGAGGGCCTTTTGGATCGATCAGCAACTTGGAGCGGGTGAGGAGAATCGAACTCCCGTATCAAGCTTGGGAAGCTTGCGTTCTACCATTGAACTACACCCGCCAAAAGGGACATGAACGGAGTGGATCGGCGGAATCAATCCCAGGACGAAACGTTGTCGCCCACCGTGTCGAGGTCTCCGTCAGGACCTCCGCTGTGCATGAACACCGTCTTCTTGATCCGGCCTGAACGGCCGAATTTGGCGCCGTAAATGGCGGGGATGGTCAGCTCCCCATCATCATCCGCGTCCATGTAAATCTCGTAGGGCTGACCCCAGGGATCGTTGAAACGACCGGTCTCGACGTGAAAACCGGGCAATTTGGCGGACTTCGCCATTTTGGAAGCCTCGAAGTACTCGATCTTTCGCTTGTTCATGTTCTCCGCCTCGGAAGTGTTGTTGGACATCAACACATCCATGATCGAACTGTCGCCGTCGGTCTTGTAGGGACCTTCCGACTCCCCGCGAACGGGGTAGCTGAAATATTCGCTGTAGTAGCCCCTGATCGCGCTCTGGACCTGCATGCAGTCATTTTGAGCAGAGGTACTGCGAGCCTTGTTCAAGACATTCTTGGTCACCGGCACGGAGACCGTGGCCAGCACAGCAATGATGGAAATCACGATCAAGAGTTCGATCAGCGTGAATCCGCGGGAGAGGCGTTGAATAGGAAAGGACTTCATAAGCGTTGCGGTGGATTTATCTCTACTTAACATGCATGGGCAGGCCCCGCGAACCAGCGATTTTCAGGATCGCCTGTCAGTCTTGATCGGGCATGCGAGCCCCGATGCTCAGCGAGACGGCGAATTTTGACAAGAAACTAATGAAGGAAAAGATCGAGGAGCGTCTGCTCGCCCACATGCGTGGCGGCGACTACCAGCCCCAGAACAAGTCGGAGCTCGCGCGCGCCCTGGACCTCCCGTCCGACCAGCAATCCGAACTTCGCCGAGCCCTCCGGGACCTCGAAGATGCGGGCACCCTTTTGAGGGCCCGCAAGGGACGCTTTGTGCTGCGGGAAGCCGACGAGCGAACGGTCCTCGGCCGCTACCGCAAACACCCTCGCCACGGAGAACTCATCCCGGCCTGCGGGGAGGGATCCGACGCCGCGTCCGGCGGCTCGCCCGGTAGAAGCATCCGCGTTCCCAGTCACCTGGCGAGCACCGCTCTCGACGGCGACCAGGTGGTGATCCGCTTGAGGCCCGCGGAGCGCCGAACGACGGAACCTCACTGGCTCAAACACCTTCCGAAGGACAAACAGGCGGGCGTCCGGGAGCGTTGGCAAGACAGCTCACCCCAGCCCGAAGGCGAGGTGATCAAGGTGGTGCGACGCGGACACCGCGCGATGGTCGGCACCCTCCAGGGTCGCGGACGCCACGCCCTTTTTCACCCGGACGACGAGGATCTGCCACGCCGGATCGATCTGCCGGAGGGCTTGCCGGAGGGCACCCGACCGGGCGACAAGGCACTCGTCCAAATTCGCTCCTGGGACTCCGTTGGCGAGACGCCCAAAGGAGAGGTCGTCCGGGTGCTCGGGGCTCCAGACGATCCGGGAGTCGACGTGCTCGCGATCATCCATCAAGCCGGGCTCCCCACCCAATTTCCCGAAGACGTCCTGCGGGAGGCTGAGGCGCTCCAGCCGGAGATCCTGGCCGCGCGGGAGGACTGGCGCGAGGCCGAGGTGATCACCATCGATCCCTTCGACGCCAAGGACTTCGACGACGCCATCGGCATCAAGCCGCTCCCCTCCGGTGGCTGGGAATTGGCGGTCCACATCGCCGACGTCGCGCATTTCGTCAGACCCGGCTCGGCCCTCGACCATGAAGCGAGAGCGCGCGGGAACAGTGTCTACCTTGTGGACCGCGTCCTCCCGATGCTTCCAGAGCGTTTGAGCAATGGGATCTGCAGCCTGAAACCCGGCGAGGATCGCCTGACCTTCGCCGCCATCCTGGCGTTCGACGCCAAGGGACGCCGCCTGTCCTCTCGCTTTGTCAAATCGCTCATTCGCAGCCGCAAACGACTGGCTTACGAAGAGGCTCTCGAGCGCCTGTCGGGAACGGGCCCCGACGACGAGACCACGGTCTTCCTCCGCATGGCCTGGGATCTTGCCTCACGATTGCGGCGGAGACGATTCCGCCAGGGAAGCCTGAACCTCGACTTTCCAGAGACGAAGATCCTCCTCGATGAGTGCGGCCGTCCTCGGGAGATCCGGCAGGTGGAGAACGACCGCAGTCATCAACTCATCGAGGAGTTCATGCTGGCGGCCAACGAGGCCGTGGCGGAACGCATCCTGCAATCCGAGCGCCCCTGTCTCTATCGGATTCACGAAGATCCCGATCCCGATCGGCTCATGGAATTCGGCGAGCTGGCCAAGGAGCACGGTTACAACCCAGGCGACTTGACCCAGCGCGAGGAACTGCAGCGCCTTCTCTCAGAAATCGATGGTCGGCCCAATGAAGCCATTCTCCGGCTCGCCCTTCTCAAAAGTCTCAAGCGAGCGGTCTATCATCCCGAGGCGCGTGGCCACTACGGCTTGGCCAAGGAACACTACACCCACTTCACCAGCCCCATTCGCCGATACACGGATCTCGTCGTCCACCGAGTGCTTCAGCAGGTCATCGATTCCGGGGCGGCGGTCCGAACTCCCTCGGCCAAAGAGATGGAAGAACTCGGGGAACATCTCTCGGACACAGAAAGAGTTGCCGCTGAAGCTGAATTGGCGACGCAACGGCTCAAGATTCTCGAATACTTCCAGCGCCGACAAGCCGAATCTCCCGGCCAGGGCTATCGGGCCCTGATCACTGAAGTCAAACGGATGGGGCTGTTCGCTGAACTGTGCGGTTTTGGCATCCGCGGTCTCATCCGGGTGCAGGATCTGCCCGGCGACACCCGCTACCGGTTCGAGCCCCACCGGCTGCGTTTCCACGCGGGGAAGGACCGATCCTACCGGGTCGGCGACGAGCTTGAAGTGCAGATTGCGCGAATCGATCCGCGCAAGGGCTTCATCGATCTGCGACCCGTCTCTTCCTGAACCGCCATGCGCACAGTCAGTCCGTCAATGGCCGGAGGATTCGCTGCTCTCGCTCTTGCCTAACATCACTGCCAATGCCTCCTTCAGCCGCGGATAGCGAAACGGGTAACCGAGGCTCTCCAGTCGGCCCGGCCGGACTTTGAGGTCGCCCAGCAAGACTTCATTGGCCAGCTCACGTCCCAGAACTGTGCGAAGCAGGAAAGCCGGAACGGGAACACAGGTTGAGCAGCCCATCACGCGGCCGAGCGTTCGTGTGAATTCGGCATTGCTCACCGCCTCAGGCGCGACCGCGTTGATGGCCCCCTCGTAGCGGGGATCGACGATGGCACGATGCATGAGATCCACCACGTCATCGAGGGCGATCCACGGCATGCCTTGGCGCCCCGATCCCAGGCGGCCGGCCAGACCGAGGCGAAACGGAAGCAACATCTTCCCGAGCGCACCGCCGGCCGGGCTGAGGACCATCCCCAGACGGAGACGAGCCACCCGGATGCCCGCCGATTCGGCCGCAACCGTCTCCCCTTCCCAGGCTCTGCATACTTCGGCGAGGAAACTCTCTCCACTGTCCGCGCTTTCATCCTGCGCCTCTTCGCTTCCCAGCTCGTAGTAATTCACGCCGGAGACGCTCACCAAGACACGAGGCGGACGATGCAAACTCGCCAACCGCTGGCAAAGCAAACGCGTTCCCTCCCGCCGACTCTCCAAAATCCGCTCTTTCCGGCGCTGAGTCCATCGTCCGCCCGCGATGTTCTCCCCCGCGAGGTGAACCACGGCCTCAACCGGATCATCGTCCGTCAGCTCGAGTTCTCCGCTCGACGGATCCCAGCGAACATCGCCTGCCCGTCGAGGTCGACGAGTGACCTGTCGCACGCGGTGTCCTCGCATCTTCAAAGTGGTCTCCAGCGCCCGGCCGATCATCCCCGTGGCGCCGGTCACCAAGATCGTGAGGGGCTCTGGAGCCATCAGTTCCCCTGCCAAGCGCTCAAGATCCATCTTGGTCACGTGATGGCGATACGCAAAGGTCCTCTCCAGCTTTCGTCCAACCCACCGGCCAGCGATCCACTTCCCCAGTGGATTGAGAGGCAAACGATAGGCAACCTCGTCCTCGAGCTCGGACTGTCCCGGACCGACGTCGTGGAAGCGATGCTCGTGTTTCCACGCGGCAAAAGGACCCTTGATCTGATAATCGATGAATCCTTGGCCCGGCCGGCAATTATCGTGTTCAGCGATCCATCGCGCCCTGATCGGCACCAGCAACCTGACACTGATCTCGGCGCGCTCCCCATTCTTGATGGCCTCCGGTTCTCGCAGCACTTCGGCACTCTCCCAGGGCGGCGAGAGGCGCTGAAAGGCTCCCGGGCGCCAATGCCAGGCGGCGAGATCATTCCGAGCGGCGTCGATCCGGGTGTTCTTTTGATAGACTGTCATGAAGAGACTACACTTCCGGGTAGCAAGCAAAGCTTCCATTCGCCAAGCGGGCTTCCGTCGATTTCAGAGGAATTACGCAACCCGCCCGGACCGGGATGCCTCCTCGCCAGCGAGGGCAAGGAGAACAGGCCACCCCACCCTGCGCAAAAGACACAGGCACAACGACAAACTCGAGTCAACGGATCAATTGGTTCCCGCCGTCGCCGTCGAACCAGAAATGGAGGGCTTCCCCCGCAAAGACGACTTCGATCCTCCCGCCGGTGTCCCGATGGCGCGAACACCGCCATGCCCGGGGCGCCGACGAGGCCGGCCGCCCCGCGACCGGAGGCGGCGAACAAGATGGGCGATGGCAGCGCGGGGCCCGTGAGCGTCCAACATCGGCGGGCGTGATCGAAGGAGATTTTGATCTCGGGCAGCGTGGGGAGCGTCACTCATCGATATAGTGTTCTTATGAACAGTTGTCGAGGTCAATCAGCGCCGTTGAGAAGAGACGATAAACCCGCGCGTAGATGCCCGGCTCCTCGCTCTCTCGACTGCCTGCCACGTTCAAGTAGCGGTGCACGCCGCGATCGCGGAGAAAGGCCCGCAAAGTCTCCGCATCACCGGCACACATCTCGTCGCCATGCAAGTGGAGAAGCGGCTTTCCGGCTTCTTCGGCACGGATCTTGGTGAGTCGACTCCCCCCTCGCAGTTCGGCCGCCAAGGTGACCAGCAAGGTGGCTTCGCTGTCCCGTACATTCCAGGCCGTTCGCCAAGGCGAAGTCGAGAGCCGCGCGGTCCGCTCCCGTCTGCCCCCCGGCGACAATGGTGAGCGACATGACACTCGCAAAAGAAGACGCGCGGACAGGCTTAACCAAATTCTTGCAAGGCGCGGCGAGCCACCCCGAAAGCCGCCGCCGCATCGCCTCCGATGGCCCACTCGAATCGCGTGGTGGGTTCGTGAGGCGGCAGAGGAGACTGTTGATAAAACGGCGACGCCCTGCGCTGAAAACCGCGCCGGACTTCCTGAAGATACCAGTTGCGGAACTTGGTCTCCGCCAAACCGCCGCCGAGCACGATGAGACCCGGATCGAGTTCGCTGCACTGATCGCCAAGGGCAAACCCCAACACCTGAGCTTGCTTGCGAAAAATCTCCAGCGCCAGGCTGTCCCCTTGCTCCGCGAATTCGCGCAGTTTGAAGGCTTTTTCTTTGATCGTGGTAGTCTCCTGATTCAGCGGATGACCGGCATGGCGTTTCGACTTGAGCTTGATCTCCAGTTGGCGGCGAATGGCCACCAGGGAAACCCAGGCCTCCAGGCTGCCTTCACGGCCGTTGGCGTCCTGAGGCAGCCGGTTGTCCTCGCGAAAGGGTACCGAGATCGCGCCGATCTCCATGGCCAGGCCATTCGCACCCTCGTAGAGATAGCCACCCGGCAACACGAGCCCGCCACCCAGGCCCGTCCCCGGTGCCACGAAGAGGAGCCCCGATTTGAGATCGGGCCTCATGAGATACTCGCCGTAGGCGGCGGCGTTTCCGTCATTGGTCATGAAGACCGGTTTCCCGACCTCCTCGCCGAATCGATCTCGAATGTTCGTTCCCACCCAGTCGGGCGAGAGGTTGGCCCGGCCCCAAATAACGCCATCCGATGACGGCGCCGGAACATCCAGGCCGATGGCGCCAACGGCATCGGTCGCGACCGATGCACCCCGGCAAAGCCGATCCAAGGCCCCTTTGAGCTGGCTGAAAGTCTCTTGATAACCCTGATCTGCGTGGCTGGCCACCTCCACGAGATCACCCACCTGATCGCCTTCGCCATTCACGAGCATCGCCTTGATGGTGCTGCCTCCCACATCGAGCCCCGCACAGTATCCGATCTTGGCTCCGTCTCTCGTTTCTACGCTCATGCTGATGGATGCCTAGACTCGTGAATGCCCCCCACATTTCAAGTGGATTTCGAGCCTCGATCCGGGGCTCTTCCACGCCTCATGGCCGCCGCCACAAGTGCTTGCCCACCAGGAAGAAAACAACGCCACGACAAGCACCAGGCACCCGTTTCCGTCACAAAACCCGTCGACTCAATGTCACCATTCCGACACCTACGACAATTTGACTCCCTACCTGCCGTGAGGGATGGAGAGAACCTGATAACCAAGCACCAAGACAAGGACAAAAGGAGGAACTCGGATTGATGAATACCCTTGCGGAGAATGATGAAGAAACCGTTCCGGGAAAGGAGCACGTTCTGCCTGCCCTCGGCATGCTCAAGCAACTTTCCGTTCGCACCCGCCGCGAAATGAGCCATGCAGGCAAGTTTCAGGTAGCCCCGAAGGGAACCAAAGTGGCCCGGCAAGGGGTCAATCATCGGATGCTCTGGGTCGTCCTTTCGGGACGGTTGCGAGTCACCTGCCACGCCCATGGCGACCACGTCGATCTGGCCATGCTGGGCCCGGGAGACATCGTTGGAGAAATGAGTTTACTGGATCACCAACCCTCCAGCGCGGACGTCACGGTCATCGATCGCCCCGGCGCGGCACTCCGCAGGAAAGGCGTCCTTCAAGCTGGGAAGGGCCGGCGAGGCGGGCATCCCTCGAAGCCATCGGTCCGATCAAGCCTTCCGTGGCGTGTGCCGAAGTGCGGCGTCCAACTGACGTCGCAGGTCGGCGCGATCATAGGCACCCGACGCCTCGACGCGCCAAATCGGAAGGCCGGCGACAGCCAACGCTTGGTCGACGAAGGCATCACGCGCCACTCGATCCGGCCGGGAGTGGCTTCGGTCGTCCAGCTCCACGGCGCACAGCACTTTCCGGGTCTCCGGATGACAAAGCACGAAATCAATGTGCTTGGCCTTGATCCGGTTGAAGGCCCGCCCCCAGGAAGCTCGATCTTGGCCGGGGATGACTTCGATGAGATCCGCCAGCCGCACCTTGCCGAAGATCGCCAAACGTCCCTCAATGGCATCCTCCAGGGCATCGAGAAAACGCTCCTCACAGGCGGTGAAAAGCGGCACTGTCTGGTAGGGATACTCGTCGACGACCGACCGCCGAGGCCAGAGGAGCCGGAGGAGCCAGCAGAACAGCAGAACAGCAGGCAGGCAAGCAGGCCCAAGGCCAGCGCATCGAGTCGAAAAGGTTCATCGAGCAAGAATCCCATGCGCTTTATTATCTGGATTTCTCGATATTTTCAATATTTAAAGTATTTATCATATCCCACGCGAGACGCCCAATCTTCACTTCAAGTTGAGGCCGGGTTCCGTGTCGAGCTTGGCACCGATTGGGGGGCCCAGAAGCCATTGCTCAGGGGCGACTTGTCAAAAAACCGCCTCATCGGCCTTCGATTCCCGATGCGGTGGCGCACGATTGAGAAAAGCGTCGCCTGGGAGACTGGGCCTGCGTTTTTTTTTGTTAGCCGGCATCATTTCTCGCCGGCAAAACTTCCTTTTGGGGCGATAGTCATCTCCGCCTAAGACGATCGTTCATCTTTTCACCCGCCTACCTATCCGTTCCTCCCCATCCATGGATACTCGCACTCTACCAATTGAAACGGTAATTCTCGTCGTTGAAGACGATGTTGCCGTACGCAAATTTCTTACCCTCGCCCTCCAACGACTGGGCTTTGTGATGCGTCGCCATGCGGCGATGTTTCTTCAGCCGAACGTTTTCTAAAAAAGCCTCTTCAGCAGAATCTGTGGGTGCCCAGGCGGCGCGATTCACCTAGAATCCTGACCAGCAACAAGTTATATCCAATCTTAATGGGCATCAAAGTTGTGGCAACAAGCCAGCTGCCCATCCAAACCTCGGATTTGCGAGGACAACGCTTGCGCCGGGGCTGCCCCTGGTAGGGCTCAGCCCATGAAACAAGTAGTTTCAGCAGTTCTGGGGTCCAGGGGCAGCGGGACCCGGCGTCCAGCGTTCCCGGAGCAAATCCGGAATTTCACCCACAGATTCTGCTGAAGACCCCTAAAAAAATGCTCTCCTTGGCTAATCCTCACCGATTGCAACATGCCGGAACACTCGGGAATCGACCTCATCCGCTGGAGTCGTCGAAAGCAATACAACTTTCGCATCATCGGCATGAGCGCCGAACACTTCAAAGGCATCCAGATGCTGGAGGCTGGCGCCACCGACTTCATCGAGAAACCCATCGACATCGAAAACCTCCGCCATTTGCTGGCCAAGCACCAATCCGAGGCCAATTGCGAATGCAAATGCGAGGCTAACAATTCGTCGCCTAACACCAAGTGGGCCTAGAGACGATCCTCTTTCTGGAACAAGAGGCCCCGACTCCACCATTCCGGCCTCTCATCGCACCACGATCACTTCCTAACTTTCTCGGCGCGAAGTGGCCGTCATCCGAGTCGTCGGCGGGGCGACCCTATGTTGCGCCAGGCGTCGTCGGTCAACCTCTTGCGCATCGACTGCGGAGCGCCCAGGCGACGAAGGCCGATCCGACCAGGATCATTGCCGTAGAGTAAAACTGTCCCCGCGTCAATCCGAGGATCCGTTCGGCATCCGGTTCCCGAAACATCTCCCCGATTATTCGCAACACCGCGTAACCGATGAAGAAAATTCCAGTCAGCAATCCATCGGGAAGGTGTTTCCAGCGTAGACGAATAAAAATCAAGAGACTCGCCAGGAGAAATCCCTCGAGGAGAGCTTGATACAACTGTGAGGGATGACGCGGCGTCAAGTGGACGGCCAAGACCGGCAACACTTCGGGGAGGGAATAGGCCGCCTCCACCACTTGCTCGGGATGAGTGATTTCCACGCCGGGGGTCACTCGATCGGCCTCCTCGATCACTTTGGCCACGGTCTCCCGCGGTAGTCCGTGCTCGGGGCCCAATCGCAATTCTTTGGGAAACTGCACAGCCCAGGGAACGGTCGTCGGACGTCCGATCAACTCCCCGTTGATGAAGTTGGCCAGCCGTCCGAGTCCAATCCCGATGGGCGCGACAGGCACCAACGAATCCCCCACATGGGGCCAGGAAAGCCGGTGGAGGCGCGCGTAAACCCAGGTGAACACGACAATCCCCAGGATCCCGCCATGACTGGCCATTCCACCTTCCAGGAAACGGAAAAAGACGAGGGGATTGGAGAAGAACTCTTCCAGCCGGTAAAAAATGAAATAGCCTAGCCGCCCGCCCAGCATCACCCCGAAGATCGCTGTGTAGACAATGAAGTCCGTCACCTTTTCTTCCGGAATGCGTGTGTAGTCTCGCCGAACGAGGAAGCGGAGAAAGAGAATCCCCGCCGCGAATCCGAGAAGATAGGCCAAGCCGTACCAGTGAGGCCCGAAGGTCTCCGTGATCCGGAAGATGTAAGGATCCATCCGGTGTATGTAGTAGCCGAAAAATGCCATGGAGACGCGGTCAGGTGCCTGAGCTTGGCGGGCGGAACACAAAGTGCAAGCCCCACTTGGAAGGGCGGTCGAGAGGCCAAACCGCCAAGATCTCCCACGAGGATTTTCTCGCAATAGGGTGGAAGGCACGATAGGTGCTCCCATGAGCAACAACGGGAACGTATTCGACGAGGTCGCCGAACAGCGTGTGGTGGCCGTGCTGGTCATCGATCGCGAGCAGGACGCCGTGCCCCTCGCCAGAGCCTTGCTGGCAGGCGGCATCCGAGTGATGGAACTGACCCTTCGCACCGAGGCCGCCATGGGCGCCCTCAAGCTGATCCGATCCCAGGTGCCCGAAATGATCGCCGGCATCGGCACGATTCTCACCCCGGATCAAGTCAGGGCGGTCGCGGACGCCGATGGTTCGTTCGGCGTCTCGCCCGGCCTGAGCGAAACCGTCCTGGAAACCGCTCGCAACTGCGGACTGCCTTTCGCTCCCGGAGTTCTCACCCCTTCAGACATCGAGAACGCCCTCCGGCACGATCTGCGCCTGCTCAAGTTTTTTCCTGCGGAACCCTCCGGAGGTTTGAATTACTTGAACGCCGTCGCCGCCCCTTACCAGCATCTCGGGGTGCGATTCATCCCCCTGGGTGGTCTCAACGTGGAAAACATGACGAACTACCTGGCCAACCCAGCGGTGGCCGCCATTGGCGGCTCCTGGATCGCCCAGCGCGAAGCGATCCTGGCCGGCGATTGGGGAACCATTACCACCAGGGCCAAAGCCTCAGTGGAACGGGCGGCGCCCCCCATCGCCTCCTCGGCGCAAAAAAGCGGTTGAACCCACGGGAGTCTCGCCCTCGCGGATGTAATCTTCGAGGATAATGATGATTCTTCATGAGATCCTGACCGAGTGCGTGGCTTGAATGGTAGAAGTGGAATTCGGTTACGCGTGACTGCGGTCTTGCCAGAGGTCGCGGCAAAGCGTGAAGGTTCTTTGGTTGAAGTGAATGGCTCCTGAGATCCTTCGTGCTCTTCGTGTCCTTCGTGGTTACCTCGACACGGAAGACAAATGAAAAGCAGGAGAGATAGGAGCCGAAGTGCTCTTTTGGGAATCGTCCTGGTGGATCGGAGACACCACGACTGCCTGGGCCATCGTCCCACGCCACGCCACGGCGCGTCGCGGATGGTGATGTGCCGAGACGAAACGCTGAGAGACTTCCGCCGAGTCTCTCTGTAGGCGGGGATGCCATTTCCGGGCGATGCAGTCCGTTGTCCACGTGGCGAAGAAGCCTGATGGACTTGAGCATGCACACTGAGGACAGGAGTGTCCGCGTTCACCGCTTTGGGTCGTCGTCCTCCGCCGTTCTGAGGGGGTGGAATTTACCACGAAGAGCACGAAGAGAGGCGATGGTAAAACAATCTTCGGATTGATGCAATCTTGGAGCCCACTTTCACCCACCCGTTCAGCCACGCCGAATTTCCGAGCCGCGGAATCGGATGTGAATCCGATAGACTTTCTTCGCCCGGCAGCGGATCGCTCCCGTTTCCAAATCCACCGATTCCGGGACCTCGATTCGATGGAGATCGACAGCGGCGTGATAGCCGCGATCTGAGAATATGTCGATCAGCATGGCGAGCGCGAAGGAGTCGTTCAAGAGAGGGTCTTCCGTGTTGACCATGGCCACGCCGGTGATGGCGTGACGCACCACGATCGGCATGATCCGGGACTCGATGAAGGCCACCACTTGCTGAAACAGCTCCGGCTTGTCAAATTCATAGTCATCGAGTCGACGCACGAGATCCTGACGGGCGTGCAAGACGATGTCCCGAGCCAGCGGCAGGTGCCGCAGCCGGTCATAGGTATTCGGATCGAGCTCCAGTGAACTCTGGTAATCCAGTTCCTTGAGAATGTTCTGTTCCACTTCATCCACCGGCCCATTGGCGTTGATGAAGTGATAGAAAAATGTTTCTTTGAGGGAGTGTAAGGCGTCCCAGGTCTGCTCCTTGAACACCTTGTAGCGCCGCTGTGCCGCGCCCACGTCGAGATCCGTGCTCCGAAGTTCTTTGAACTCTCCGATTCCGGTGGCTCGGACCTCCTCATTGTGCTCTTGAATCTTTCGTCCACGGAGAAGCTGGCGCTCTACACTGATCTTTTCGTCGACGAACAGCACCATGATATGAATGACCGGCTGCCGGAAATGACCGTGAAGCGGCGTGTCGTAAAACTCGCGGCGCAAGGCCTGCATCTTGGCGACCAGCAGCTTGAGGCAGTCGACCTGAACCTTGGTTCGCGGGAAACCATCGAGCACCGCGCCATCCCGATAGGTTTCGTCGAGGAGCTTGCGGAAGACGAGATTGACCACCTCGCGGTCTCCCACCAATCCGCCCCGCTCTTTCACCGCGCGCGCTTCCGGCGTATCCAAAAGGTCGCTGACCACGATGGGAGGACACGTCAACCCCCGAGCCTTCAGGATGAAGGGGGTGTTGGTACCCTTTCCGGAACCCGGTGCGCCTCCTAGCAGAATGATCTCCCTGGCAAACCGGAGAAATTCGTGCCCGAAATCCTCCTCCAATTCACGCCAGACCTCATTGAAAATCAGCTGGGCATCCTCCGAAATGTTGGTCAGACCCGGTTTTACGGGTCCCTTGGCGGGCATGGTTTCAGGTTGGGAGGGCATGGATCAATGGAAGACCGAGTCAACGCCACCTCGCCGCCTGAATCAACCGCTTTCACCGTCCCGGCGATCAATGGGCCTCCGCTTTTCCGCCCGAGGCCGACCCGGCCCTCAGGTGCCGCATCCCAAAAGTTCAGGTCGCCTCCCGCACCATCGAGGCCCTCGGGGCAGTGTTTCCGCTGCTTGATTCAGGTCAGTAATCGCGGTTGAGGAGATGGTCGGCAATTTCCGCCAGCTTCGAGCGGCCCAGGCGCATCTCATGAAGGGCCAAGTGTGCCTGGCGGGTCAATTTGGCGGCTTCCTGTCTGGAACGCTCGAGACCCAGCAATGCGGGAAAAGTCGACTTCTCCACCGCCGCATCCTTCCCGGCGCTCTTCCCCAGCTGCTCGGAAGTTTGGGTGACATCGAGAATGTCGTCGATCACCTGAAAGGCCAGGCCAAGTGAATATCCGAATCGTGTCATGGCCGCGAGCTTGCTCTCGCTGGCATTCGCGCTCATGGCACCAAAGCGCAGCGAAGTCGTCAGGAGGGCCGCCGTCTTTCGCTCGTGAATGGCGATGACTTGCCCCTTGGTCAGGGTCCTTCCTTCCCCTTCCATGTCCATCACTTGCCCCGCGATGAGGGACTGACTGCCGGCCGTGGACGCCAGCTCTCGCAGAAAACTTGCCGTGGAGTAACGGGGCGACGCCTTCGCCCGGCCGACCAGCTCGAAACTCAACGCTTGCAGGGCATCGCCCGCCAACACGGCCACCGCCTCGCCATACACCTTGTGGCAAGTGGGATTGCCCCGGCGCCAGTCGTCGTCGTCCATGCTCGGCAAGTCATCGTGGATCAATGAATAGGTGTGAAGGCATTCCACGGCGCAGGCCAATGGCAGGGCGTCCTCCGGCTCCCCGCCCAGAGCCTCGCAGGTCGCCAGGGTAAGGATGGGACGCAGCCGTTTTCCCCCGGCGAAAACGCTGTAGCGCATCGCCTTGTGGAGGGTGGCGGGACGCACGTTGCTCCGGGGGAGGGCCGAGCGGAGCGCATCGTCCACCCGCTTGCCCTGCCTTTTCAAATACCCGGATTGATCATTCATCGAATCGCCTCTTGCCGCAGGGTGACCAGATTCCTCGCCCTCCTGGGACCACCCTCGCCCTCAGTTTCAGCCGATGAGTCGCTCCGCAATTTGCACCGCGTTCAATGCGGCCCCTTTCCTGACCTGATCTCCCACCACCCAAAAGGCCAAGCTTCGAGGAAGTGCCAGATCCACCCTCATCCGCCCCACCATGCAGTCATCACCTTCCGCCACATCCAACGGCGTGGGGTAGGTGGGCTTCTCACGATCATCTCGAAGCTGAACGCCAGGCGCCTTCTCGATCGCCGCCCGCGCCGCTTCCACGGTCGGCTCGTCGCGAAATTGCGCCGTCACCGACACGGCATGAGAACGCATCACCGGCACCCGGACACAGGTGGCGGATGCCAAGAGATGCGGGGCTTCGAGGATTTTCCGCGTTTCGTTGACCATCTTCATTTCTTCCTTGGTGTAACCGTTCTCCAAAATCGGCTCGACCTGGGGAATCACGTTGAAGGCGATCTGGTGAGGATAAACCTGAGTCTCGATCGGTTGCCCTTCCACATACGCACGCACCTGGTTCTCCAGTTCGGCGATTCCCTGCGCACCGCTGCCCGAAACGGCCTGGTAACTCGACGCCACCAGCCGCTCGCAACCGCCAAAGGCCTGATGCAAGGGATGGAGCGCCATCAGGGTGACGATCGTCGTGCAATTGGGATTGGCGATGATCCCCCTGGTCGCCTTCAACACTTCGTCGCCGTTGATCTCGGGTACCACCAGCGGCACATCGTCCTCCATGCGGAAGGCTGAGGAGTTATCGATCACGATGGCCCCGGCCTTCGCCGCCATCGGCCCGAACTCCTTCGAAATGCCGGATCCGGCGCTGAAAAGGGCAATGTCGACCCCCGCAAAGGAGTCGACCGTGAGTTCTTCGATCACCAGCGACTGGCCTCGAAACGGAATCACTTTCCCGGCCGAGCGAGCCGAGGCCAGCAGCTTGAGTGCTCGGTGTGGCACTCCACGCTGATCCAGACACTCGAGAATCTCCTGACCGACGGCTCCCGTCGCGCCCACTACCGCAATCACTGGTCTCTTCATCGCATCCATCGACCTGAAATCAAAAGTGCCGCAGACATTGGCGACCCTCCGTTCAAAAGAAAGGAGAAATCTGAGATTCTTCCCGGAAATTCCCCGTAGAGCCCGTGAAACAAATCGATTGCATTTTCCCTCAAAGCACTACCGTTGGCTCGGGGCGACCTGCCCCTTTTTAAAACAACACTCAGTAACCGTAAACGTTCATCATCCAAACATGAAAGTCCTTAAAGTGATCCTTTTCTCGGGTGCCGCCGCTGGCGTGCTTTCGCTCGCTGCCTGCGACTCGAGCCCCGAGCCCATGCCCGTTCCCGCACCGCCCCCCATGGATGGCGGTGTCTACATGCCTTCCAAGTAAGTCATTCATTCTTAAGAAGGCCGCGATCGGGTTCAATTCCTTTCGCATTTCAAAGGCGACGGCCGAAAGGCCTCGCCTTTTATTTGTCGCAAAACCCTCTCGGCACGCCAGCCCAGAAGACCGGTGACGGCGACGGGACAGAGTCCGCCGATTCCACTCACGACGACCCCCGGCGGGATCAACGACTCAGGTGGGGATTTCCGGCCGCGACGAATCGCTAGGGCTTTTCTTTGGCCCGCGAAATCCCGATTCGCGGCCCCGCCTGACAGACTGGCCGTTCCTCCAACGCGCGGAACCACCGAGAAAAATCACGGCCGTGATGCCTCCCGTCCATGCCAAGCGCCACGCTCAGTTTGCCGGGACCGGAACAGAGATCGGTCGAACGCTCGACACCTCGCCGTCTCCGCATCGCGGAGACCCCCATCGAGGATCGAGCGCCCGCAAGAGGACAAACCCATTCCCCTGTGGACCTTTCACCAAGACGTTGAGCAGCCAATACATCCCGTAATTGAGATAGACATAACCGGTGCCGGGTCCAAAACCCTGGATGAAAGCCGGGCACTGGGCCGAGAGAACGCATGACAGGCCTCGTCACCGTCCTCCAGATAGGCTTCGGTCTCCACAATCACACCCCCGACCCGCCCGAATCGAAAGCCGTGACCAATCAAGGACCGCGCGCATTCCAGCGGAGACTGGGTGAAAAAACGGGGAGACACGGTCAACGACGCCTTGCCGCGCCTCCATCAAACTCCGCCCGGGGACCCTCATCCCCTCTTGTCGCGTGTCAGCAGCGCGTGGCCGACTCGAGGGTCGGCGATTAGCGATCCGTGGCGTAAAGGAGGAGAGCCATGTCGGCATCACCCGGCGTCAACTCTTCCATGCCCGCAAGGCCCTCGAAATGCGTCAAGCGATACAGTTCGGAGATCGCATCGCGGGAATGCGACTCCTGCTCGACCAAGTCAGTTTCCATCGTCATTCGCGAGGTGTGGTGCAGCACCACCACCAGCAAGAGAAGAATGGCCGCCGCCGCGCCCATCGCCACACTGGATCCAGAGACCTGCGGAAAAGGAATCACCCGTTCCACACGCTTCTCGCGCGAGGGCAAATTCATCACGACCGAGCCCGTGAACCGCGAGTCAACCTTCGGTTCCCGCCAGTCTTCTAGGAGAGCGTCTAACTTGGCGTCGAGTTCGGTTTCATTCACGGCAGGAAGAAGTCAAAGAGGGAGGGAAATGTCGGGAGAGGATGAGAGCGCCGCGACCGCAAATCTATCAACCAGAATAGTTCCTCTTGGTTGCAAGTTTTTTCGGCGACGGCTGAGAATATTCTCGGTATTCGCCGGATGCATTCGACGAAGCGTAACGGATTCGTTGCGATCCGTCCCCCCCCCCCTGAAAACACTTAAGATTTCTTAACCGATATTTTCGGCGTCTCACAGCCGACCTCCGCACGGTGTCCTTTCCGATTCTCGCGTACCTTCGGCGAACCTTTCGCGTTGAGACCGGTGACAGCGATCTATCGCCCCGGAGACCCCCCAACCCACCAGGCGAGTGTCGTCCTCCCTTGGCGGACGGCACCCGTCTTGGGGGCCTCCTCGGAGGCTATCATTGTGTCAAGAAAGCGGTTCGAGTAGGCGCCCATAGGCCTCGGCCGTCGCTCAGACAGATTCGACTTTGGGAGCTGCTCTTTCGCCGGAGACCGGGATCAACTCTTCAGCGCTTGCCAGGACCGGATTGGCGGAAGCCGCCCTCAGCGACTCCCCACTCCAAAACCGCACCCAGTCTTCCCAGGGCAAGTCTCTCTCCCCGAAGAGCAACTGCTTCCGGTTGACCGGACGGAATCCCAAGGCCTTGGCGCATCCGGAGGGGTGCGGGCGCACAGTACCCCAGGTGCGCAAACCATAGGTCACCGTGGCATCCCGGTTCTTCTCTCCCCACACCTCCAGCTCGCTCCAGCGCAAGTGATAGACCAGGCCAGGAATATCCAGGACTCGCCGGACCTGTTCATCCACCAAACCCACGCCGCTCAGCTTGTAGAAGCCAGCCAGGGCCTTGGCCACGGCCGCCTGGCCTTCGGGCTCCAGTTCGCGCAGCCAACCCGGATCGACCACTTTGACGCCGAGCCAGTCCCTTTCGGTCAAAAAGTGAAGATGCAACGGTGCCAGATCCCTCCCCGCCACCAGACGCAGATGGATTCCAGAGGGCAAGAGCTCGACGTCCGACACTTTCAAAACCCTGCCTCCCAGAACCCGCGCCTCCTGGAGAAGCCCAAAGAGTTCCCGCTCGACATGGCGCTTGACGGCAAGGTCCAGCTGCAGCAGGCGCTCCTGCGGCTTGCCTAACAGTCTCCGGCGGCGATGCGGATCGCTCTGTTGCACGGCCCGCCGCTTCCTCGCATGCAGCTTGCCCACCAAGCCGGAATGAAAACCGGGCTTCAAGAGGCCGGCCAGAGATTCACCATGGGATCCCACCGCCACGGGTTGCAAGGCCACGTCGCGATTGGCCCGATAGAGCCGCCAATTCGATTTCAGTTCCCAGACGAGGAAACCGGCCACCCCTGGCAGCACGAACACCACTGCCCCCGCCACCGTGTAAGCCATGGGATTGCCAATTGCAGGCGCCATCCAATTGGCGAGAAAGGGCTGGCTCGGGAGAAGGATTTTGTGAGACACCGTCACCACCGGGAAATGCTTGATCGGATTGATCTGCGGCTCGATCAACAGAGTCACGCAAAACCGGATACCGTAGGCCACCACCGACCAGAGAGTTCCCAGAATTCCCTTCACAAACAGGCTCAAGCGATTCTCTCCCCGCCGAAAGAGCAGCCATTCATCGATGGCATAGATCAGGCGTTCGGTGATCTCCAGGAAGCGCCTGAAGAGCGCCATCACCGACTCGAAGAGCGAGCGGATAAACTGGACGTGGAAGCGATACCAAAATCGTCCCACCCAGGCCCCCACACGTTCTTCAAAGCGACGTCCCACCCGCGAATTCAAAACGTAGTCGAGCGCACCGAAAATGAGCAGGAACACACCGATGGCGGTGAAGCGGCCAAAATCGAAGAGGACACTCACCACCGCGTAAAGCACGATGGTAGGTATCAGCGGAGCGATGAGATATCGGCGCAGGACCTTGGCCAGCCGGCTTCGCAGAATCCATCGCGCCCATTCCAGGCCAACGATCCAACGCGGGAAATCGACCACCACGTGCTTGAGCACGCGAAAGACAGTCTGCGTCACTGCCCAGACAAAACTTCGAAACCCCGGTGAATGGAGAAGTCCCATCAGAAAAAACCCCATGACCAGGACTCCCGGAACCATGTTGGGAAAAGCGTCGAATCGCCAACTCTCGGGAACTCGCAGTGCCTCCCAAAGTCCCTCCGGGATCTCTGTCGAACGAGCCAGCCAAGAAGGATCCACGCCTTCCTCCCCACCCTTGCCCGAGAGCTTCTCTCGGACGATGTGACCCGCCTTGATGATCAGGTAAGCTCCTCCAAAGGGGACCGCGGCATACTCGATGAAGAATCGGCCACTCGGCCGCCCGAAAAACAGCGAACTCAGACGCTGCAATCCCCGCAAGTAAAAGTCTCCCCGACGATAAACTCCGTGAAGAAGCCGGGTCAGCCGTCGGTCCGCACGTAAGATCGCATCACCCCACCAAAGCTCGCCCACCGTGAGATCGGAGAGCTTCAGTTGGCTGCGGGAGACGGCATCGCGAACGTCCCCGATCGTCAGGTGACCTTTCCGCACAATCCCATCGAGGAGTTCCTCGACCATCTTGGCATGAGCCACCCGTTCGGGAAGATTCTCCGGACGCAAGCCCTGCTCATTGAGCGAACGGGCGATGCGTGGCCGCAGCCGCTCGCGCAACTGACTCTCGGCCGACGCGGCCGCATCGCGCAAGAGGTTCGACAAGGTCGCGCGCTGCCGCGAGGTCAGGCGAGCCTTCGTCACCCGCGAGGCTGCGGCCCGCAGATGTTTGGCCATCAGCACCTCCCGCTGGTTCACCAGCGGCCGCCGAAGCGGGCGCCGTCCAAAGCTTCGGAGAAACCCAAACAGATCCAACCCCAAGCGTTCTTCTTCACAGTCCACGCACACTTTCTGCAGATCGTGCAACAAGCGCTTGTTCGTATTCCAGAAGCCTCGCGAGGACTGGTCGAACAAGTCGGTGAGGGCCTGCCGCCAGGATTCCACCTGACCATCCGGAGATGCCAGGCCCCGCCTGAGTCGCTCCACCAGCTGATCGATCACCTCGTGGGCCTTCTCCTCAGCCTCGGCCGTCCGCGCCTGGTCCGGCGCAAAACGGCTGGCCCGACGATAGAGAATGGCCCCCAGCACCGCATTGCCTCTGCTCAGAGCCGCCGACGCCCACCCCACGAGACGCTGATACTTCTTCGAGTGCGGTCGCAAGGGCGGCAGGGGTTTCTCAAAGGAATCGTCTTCATCTGCCTCGCCTTGGTCGCCTCCCACCGACGATGGAATTGGCAATTCGACGCCTTCCGGTTTCACCGCCATCAAGATTTCGCGAGGATTCAAATCCTGAGCCACCAAGTCCGCCATCTCTCCTTGCCTGCCCGCCATCGAAGGAAAATAGGTGTCCAAGGCACCCGCTGCGGACACAAAGGCTTCCAGCTCGGCATGCAAAACGAGGAACTCGCTGTAGATCCTCACGAGACCGTCCTCATCAAACAAGCGTCCCTCGCGCGCCAAGACGGACTCGATTTCAGCGAAGGCATCGCGTCCGATGCGATCGATGCGTCCGTGCACTCTGGCCAGGCTCAAGGCTCCGCGAGCGCTCGCCTCGCTCAGCCTCAAGACCGCCAGAGCGGCAAAGGCCAGGCGCCAAGTCCGCAAGCCGTGACTCAACGCTCGCCCGCCCAGGCGGATCTGTCTCTCCTGCGCCACCAAAACCACTTCGGAGGGTAGCGAGACCCTTTCATCCAGGCCCAGCTCATCGACATCCACGATCTCCAGGAGCCGCTCCCGGCGCAGCGCATAGCTTCGGCGCCGATGCGAAAAGAGCGCCGGAGTCAAGGCGCGGTCCTGCTGCACCACCAATTCAACGATCCGAGGCAAGACGACAATCACCAGCGGCCGCCCACTCGGCGGCGCCGCGTTCTCAGTCATGGCGGTCTCGTTCACTCGCGCCCATGAGGACACGGCGCCCCTCGCGAGTCAACCTCACGGCGTCGAGATGAAGAAAATCAGCCTCTTCAGCAGAATCTGTGGGTGCCCAGGCGGCGCGATTCACCTAGAATCCTGACCCGCAACAAGTTATATCCAATCTTAATGGGCATCAAAGTTGTGGCAACAAGCCAGCTGCCCATCCAAACCTCGGATTTGCGAGGACAACGCTTGCGCCGGGGCTGCCCCTGGTAGGGCTCAGCCCATGAAACAAGTAGTTTCAGCAGTTCTGGGGTCCAGGGGCAGCGGGACCCGGCGTCCAGCGTTCCCGGAGCAAATCCGGAATTTCACCCACAGATTCTGCTGAAGACCCGAAAATCAATGGCACCGTGGAGGCCGAAGCGGCCACCGTCACACCCTCGGCGCCGATGACCCCGACCCTTCGGAAAGTCTATCAAACACCCCACCAAGACCTCTCGCCAGCTCAAAACTGTTTCACAAAAACATCGCGTTTCACCGAGCCACTCGTGGTCTGCGGTGATTTGGCTCCGTCTTGAATCGGCGCCGGTCCCGCCAAAGCGTCAGAAGATCGGCTGTCTATCGAGCCCGAAGCAAGTGGAGTCGCTTTAGTCGGGGAAGCCACTCCATGCATGGTCTCCGGATCACCCGCGAGAGATCACCTGGAGAAAGGCCGGAGAAAACCGTCCCAGCGACGGGCGTCGCACGACCGGACTCAGTGACCTCCCCAGCTGAAAACGAGACCCAGCCAGACGCTGTGTTCCTCGCGGCGATTGGCGATGCGATCGAAGTTGTACTGAAGCTTGAGGGCCAGATTCTCGGTAGGACGGAAGCTCAGCAGGGGCGAAATCCGCAGACGCTGGTCAATGCCAGCGCTGTCGATGCCCTCAACCCAGGCCGCGCCCAATCCCGCTTCCCAGCGGTCATTCAGGCCATAGTGCAGCGAGGTCGAGACGCCCCACTCCGAAAGCTGCGCCTCGTGGGCTTCCTCCTCATGCTCGTGATCGTACTCGTGGTGATCCGCGTCTTCACCCTCCGATTCACCGGGCAAATGGCCGGATACCGCCTCGAGGTCTCGATACATCACGGAAGCTCGCCATCTCAGCGTTCGCCCCCCTTCAGCAAATCCATTTTCTCGCCACGTGTATTCCACGCCACCCGCGTAGACGGCGCCCTCTTTTTCGAAACGGTTCCTCCCCCAGGCCGCGGAAAGATGCCCCTCCACCCGATGGAAATCATTGTAATGCCATCGAGTGAGCCAGTGCGCACTGTGGACCCCATCAACCAGGGGCGTCCCTTCGGCTTCAAATCGCGATTCGTCGGCAGTTTCCGAGTGACCGTGCCCGTCATCAAAGACCAAGTCGCCGTAGGAGTAACTGAGCGCACTGGTCAGCGTGTAGGGCAAGCCAGGCAGGAGCCAGGTGATCTCACCTCCCTCGGATCGCAAACCGTCCTCTCCCAGCATCCTTCCCTCTAACAAGTCCTTGTCCACGAAAGGGTAACCATGCACATGGACCGCATTGTAGAACCCCAATCGGTTCAGATACCTTCCCCCGCGTATCTCAAAGCCTTCCGGCAAGCCTTTCCATCGGAAGAACAGCTCCTCCCATTGACCCGACCATTCATCGTCGGTGTCAATGACGGCGGCGTGAATCGCGACGCCTTCCAGATGATCTCCCAGCTTGAGATCCAGGCCCAACTCGATGCCCTGAACCGTGACCCCATCGCGATTGGGGTCGTGGTGACCGGTGACCAGGGTCTCCTCGATTTCATCGGCGGTCGAGGCACCCACAACGGTGACGATGTTGAAATGGGGAAATAGAATCCCTCCAAGATCAACGCCCCGGCCCGTCCATAAATCGACCTCCTTGTGCCGATCCACTTCCACCTCTTCAGCCGCGTGGTGGGCCTGTTCACCCCCTGACACGAATTCCAAACTCCCGAGAAAACCTGCCATCAGACCGGCCATCACGGTCTCAAGTATACGACATCGCATTCCATCCGGTAAGCCGGGAGACCAGCCGGTCAACCATTAATGCAAAATAATTGCAGTAATCTTTGCCCGGCGACCATGCGCCGGATCGAACTCCCGGTGAAGTGGTCATGCTTCTCTCTCGACCCGACCGCTTCGATCGACGGTAAGACGACCGCCATGCGTGCCAGATCCGTCACGGAATGGGCCTCCCGTCAGGTTTGACTTCGCTCGGGCGGGCTCCTAGTGTTTTCACCACCCCCGGTCTTCCATGTCTCGAATCTCTCTGGCGGTCCACTCCGCAACTTGGATCCTCGCTGCCGCGTCGCTGCTGGGGACCCTCCGGTCCGAGATCGTCATCAGTGAATTCCTGGCGGACAATGACGGCTTTTCCGCCGACGAGGACGGTGATTTTTCCGACTGGATCGAGATCTACAATCTCGGAAACGAGGCCATCAACCTCAAGGGATACCGTCTCACCGATGATGCGCAGGAGCCTAACCAATGGTCGCTTCCCGACCGAATCCTCGAGCCGAAGGCCTTCCTTCTCATCTTCGCCTCCGGCAAGGACCGGCGAGAACCGAATCGTCCTTTCCACACCAATTTTTCCCTCGATGCCACGGGCGAATTTCTCGCCCTTTTCGCTCCCGGGAACGAGGACGTCCCCGTATCCACCACCGGCCCTTCTCTCCCCGCCCAGCGCAAGAATGTCTCCTATGGGTGGGCCTTGGATGGGACCGACGACGTTGGCTTTCTCCTCACACCCACGCCGAGTGGCCCCAACGGCGAAATCACTCTCGGTTTCGTGGCCGACACGCGTTTTTCTCATCACCGAGGTTTTCACACCGCCCCCCTCGCGGTCGCGATCACCACGGCCACCAAGGGCGCTTCCCTCCATTACACCACGGACGGTTCGCCGCCCACTGAGAATCACGGCACGCTCTACACGGAACCCGTGGTCATCGATTCCACCACCATTCTCCAAGCCATCGCCTTCAAACCTCGCTATCAAAGCAGCAACATCGACACGCAAACCTATCTCTTTCCCAGTGACGTCAGGAATCAGATCACCATGGACGCGCGCGTCACCGAGGCGCCCGATTATCGCGAACAGGTGGAAGCGGCTCTCGGGTCGACACTTCCGGCTCTCTCGGTGGTGACTCAGGACCAGCTCCTCTTCGGCCGGGACGGCATCTACTCTCAGTACGATCTCCAGGGCCGCGAAGCCGAGATCCCCATCTCTCTCGAGTATTTCGCTCCTCACGATCCCGAGGACCGCTTTCATCTGCAGGCCGGGCTCCGCATCCATGGCGGCAATGCGCGGAGCCATCCGAAAAAGCCTTTCCGTCTCTATTTTCGCGAGGAATACAGCGGTGGGAGCGGTCGGCTGGAGCACTCGCTTTTCGCGGGATCTCCGGTCGATTCGTTTGAGCAATTGGTGCTGCGCTCGGGCGGTCACGACAGTTGGTCACTGGCCGATCGATTCGGAGGGAGCGACTTCGACCTTCCTGCCCACGGATCCTACTTGAGAGACCAGTTCCTGAGAAAGACGGAGAACGACATGGGCCTCTTGAGTCCGCTGGGGAAGTACGTTCACCTCTACCTGAATGGCGTCTACTGGGGCGTCTACGATCTTCACGAACGTCCCAACGCCACCTATTTCAGCGATCACCTGGGCGGCGAGCCGGGGGACTGGGATGTCCTCCATCACCCCGATTTCGCCGATGAGAACTACTCGGTGGTCGATGGCAACGCGGAGGCCTGGGAGGCCTTGCAGGGCATCGCCAACGGTCAAGTGGCGGACGAGATCGGTTTTCAACGCTTTCGAGATCTCGTCGATCTCGACGCCTTCATCGACTCGCTCATCGTGCGCATGTGGTCCGGGGATTACGATTGGTGCGGTCCGATTCTTCGAGGCCTCCAGGCCGGCAACGAGACCATCTATCAAAACGTCACCGTCTTCGGCAACAAGAATTGGTACGCCGGCCGACGTTCCCGCAGCATCGAGGACGGGAAGTTTTATTTTTTTTCCTGGGATGCGGAAATGAGCATGGGACTGCACTTGATGTTCAATTTGTTAGGCAACACACCACAGCGCGTGCTCGATCTTGATCTCTCTCGTGCCAATGATCCCGGCTCGCCAGCGGCGCCCTATCATGCGCTCATCGCCTACCCACCCTTTCGGCGCCACTTTGCGGACCGGGTCAGCAAGCATCTCTTCAACGGCGGCGCTCTCTCGCCCGAGAAGTCCCAACCGCGTCTGCAAGAATTCATCGATCAGTTGACGTTGCCGATCATCGCCGAATCCGCTCGCTGGGGGAACACCGCACCCAACGGGCGGGGTTTCACGCGAGACGACAATTGGTTGTCCGAGGTCGAGTGGCTGCGGGACACCTTTCTCGTCGAGCGCCGGGACCGAATGCTCGAGGGCTTCCGTCACCATGAAATCTTTCCGGAACCCGATCCTCCACGGATCAGCCGAGGCGGCGGTTTTGTCGAAGCCGGACAGTCTTTGACCCTCACGGCCACCGACCCCGAGGGCACGCTCTACTACACCACCGATGGCTCCGACCCCGCCGAGCTTCCGGAAATCAAGGTCACTCAAGTCATGCAGCCGGACGCTCCCTGCGTATGGCTGGCTCCCAACGCCTCCAACGGCGCCTTCTCCAGCCGCTTCCGCTGGAAACTGGTCGTTGGTTATCCGAATCCTCAATTCTGGTGGAATGGCAAAATCGGCCTCGGGTTCGATCGCAACACGGGCTCCCTCAGGTCACTTTTCAACACCGACGTCAAGTCGGTCCTCACGGCTGCAGGAGCCAACGGCATCTACTGCCGGGTCCCCTTCAGCATCCCCTCGCAATTGGCCCTGGACCGTCTCGAATCCTTGATTCTACGCCTCCGCTACGACGACGGATTCGCCGCCTACATCAACGGCGCCCCGGTCGCTTCAGCCAACGTACCCTCACGCATCACCGCACGGTCGGCCGCCCTGGAGCCCCGGGCTCAGGCGGACACCCTCATCGAGGAAGCTTTCGATGTGACCAGCGAAGTCCACCAACTCCTGGTCGTCGGCACGAATCTCTTGGCTCTACACGGCATGAACAGCCCTGACGACCCCAAGGACTTCCTCCTGGCCCCGCGCCTGGAACTCCGTGAGAAAGTGTCGCTGGGCGGCCCCAGCGACTCCGCCCGAAAGACCGCCGGCGCCATCAAACTGCCGTCGTCCGGCTGGTTCAAGGTGCGCATTCTGGATTCCTCCGGCCGCTGGTCGGCCCTCACAGAAGCCTTCTTCCACGTCGAGCCGGTCATGGCGCCCGGCGATCTCATGGTCAGCGAGATCCACTATCGACCGGCGCCTCCTCGCAACGAAACCGAGAGCGCCGTGGCGGACAGACGAAACGATTTCGAGTTCATTGAAATTCTCAATACGCGGGACAGCGCCATCGAACTCAATGGGGCAACCTTCACGCGGGGAATCCGCTTCACCTTTCCCCAGGGACTCCTGGCTCCAGGCGAGCGAGCGGTCATCGTCCGCAATGAAGCGGCCTTCAACGCGCGCTACGCTTCCACTTCAGCATCTTCCGATCCTCCCCGTATCCTTGGCACCTTTGAGAGGGACAGCAAGCTCAGCGACGGTGGCGAGACCCTGACCATGATCTCAAAGAGCGGAGAGATCATTCTTGAATTCCGTTACAACGACAAGCTCCCCTGGCCGGAGGCGGCGGATGGCGAGGGCGTCTCTCTCGTCTACCAGCCCTTCGCGGCGAATCCAGATCCCAATGACGCCACGCAATGGGTCGCCAGCCTCGACCCCGACGGCTATCCGGGTCGATCGGGCCTCACTCGCTTCGAGGACTGGCAAACACGCTACTTCACCGAAGCCGAAACCATGGAGGCGGCCTTCGATGCCGATCCCGACCGGGACGGTCTCGTCAACGGGCTGGAGTACGCTCTGGGATCCCATCCCAGGCGGCCCACGGAACCCCTTGCTTTCATGGGCTTCGGTTCGCTGGAGCAGGACGGTGAGGAACCGCTTCCGACATTTCAGTTCCTCCGCCGCCCCGGCACGCAGGGCCTCCGCTTTTCCATCGCCTTCTCCTCCGATCTGCGCTCTTGGGAGCCTCCGGTCGACCTCGAAGAAGTGGCGGATCAAGTCATTCTCACGCCCAACGTCCACGACCGAGAGCGCGTCAGCGTGCCGCTGGAAACACCCCTCCCAACCGCCTCCTTCGGCCGAATCGAAGTCACCCTCGATCCTTGATCCGAAGCGTATCGAAGCGCGAAGCGTCCGCGAGGTGGCGAACCGCATCGCAAGGTCTCACGGATCGACACTTTCTTCCCGGGGAGGGGTGGAAAAGCAGGATGATTCCAATCGGGGTGATGAAAAGCGCGTCGAGGCTTGCGTTCCGCCCGTCACGAAGCTGGCGCCTCAGGCGCCGTCTGGTTTTCGGCGGGTGGCGGCGTTTCCGCTTGCGGAGACAAGGTTTCGATCAGCTCGCTCGCCGCCTTCACCTCGAGAGCGGGGCGATGCCATTGGACGGCCGCTAACACTCCTGACAGAATGGCCAAAAACCAGAGGGACACAGCCATCGTCATCCAAGACCCTCCCTCCATCAAACTCCGGTAGGCGGGAACGCAGCACGCGCCCGCGCCCAACAACAGGGCCGCCAGCATTCCGTAGAAACCGCCGTCCAATCCCACCCGCAAACCTTCCAACTCGGAGCTCTCTCCTCTTGCCAGAACCTCCGGCAAGTCTCGCTCCCAAGGCCCGCTCAATTGATAGGCAAGAAAAGCCATGACTAACAGTCCCACAATCGCGCTGACCAGGCCCCATCGAGCATGACCCGAGTCCGGCGCCCTGGCTCCAGCCACTCCAAAAAGCGAAGCCGCTCCGGCGGCCAACAGGACGAGTCCCAGGCAGACCTTCACCAGAGGCATGTCAGCCGCCGCATCGACGGAGTCCTCCGACTCCGCTTGGCCATCGCCCACCGCCTCGCTCGCCTCTTCTCCGCCCGTGTCCGTGGTTTGGGTCACCCAGACCGGAATCGTTTGGACCCCCATCAACACCGCCTTTGCCGACGCACCGGGGAGCTTTTTCTCCGCCACAGTGACGGAAAAGAAGGGCGGAAAAAGGCAGAGAATGACCAGCAACACGGAAAACCCCGCGATCCACCGCCAGCCGTGCGTGGCCGACCTTGGCAAGCGGGGTGCCTCCACACTGGCCAGGCCACCGCTTCCCCCAACCCCCAACCCGCCGCCCGTCGGGGCGGACGGAGACACCACCGACCTGGACAGGGACGCCGGTCGCGCCAACGTCTTGGGCACCGTGGCGGGAATCACCAATCGAGGGCCTCCCTCCTTGGTTTCGATCTCGCGAGCCGCCGGCGGGTCCGCCGCCTCGGCGTGTTCGACGTTCTCCAGGGCCTCAACGGTTTTGGACGACGTTTCGGGCTCGCGCTCCGGTGCCGAGCCGGGAGCGTCTTCGACCGGCGCTTCCTCCGGCTCGGGCGAAGCTTCCAGGGGCGCCGGCGAACTGGGTTGGCTCTCCTGAGCGACTGCGGGCACCTCCTCGGAAACCAACGACGACCCCGGTTCAGAAGGGGCCGGATTCGCCTCTGGCGCCTGTTCTTCGTCAGCTGTGGCAACCTCCTCCACCTCGCCCGGCAGGGGGTCCATCTCGAGGACTTGCCACACCGGAAGCCAATCCTCCAGTCCCTCATACCAAGCTAGATCGCCGCGTTGAACCGTCCCCTCCCAGAGAAATGCCTCCAACTGAGGCTTGGAATAGGGGCCAAATTGCTGGCCCTCCTGCATGACGTGGATTTGCATCGGCAAACCATGAACCGATCCCTCGCCCCCTTTCAAGGGCGATCAACCGCTCGCCAAGCGACAATTTTCACTAGCGCCCGCGAAAATCCCGATTATAGAACGGCCCCCAAGCGGTTCAGAAAGCGCACGCATACGATGAAGAACGAGACCCATCCCACTTTCCATCCCGTCTGTTTTGAAGACCTCAATACAGGGAAGCGATTCCTATCCCGGTCGACCATGACGTCCGAGAAGACCGAGACCATTGAGGGGACCGAATACTTCGTCGTCTCCTGCTCCATCACCTCGGATTCCCACCCCTTCTACACGGGTGAGAAGCGTCTTGTGGACACCGCCGGACGCATCGACAAGTTCAATCAGCGCTACAAGAACTTTCGTCGGCCTGGCCAATAGCAAGCCTGCCTTCCTCTCATGTGGCGCCTTTTCGCAGACACCGGCGGCACCTTCACGGACTGCCTCGGCATCGATCCCGCGGGCCGAGAAGTTCGCGCCAAGGTTCTCTCCAACGGGCAACTGGCCTACGCCTGCACCGTTGAGAACGGGGACGCTCTCGTCGAGTGTCCCGGCCCAGTTCCTAACGGCTTTCTCAAGGGCTGCCAGCTACTCGGAGATCGTGATGCTGGGCCCTCGGAGGTGCTCGATTCCAGGCAAGAATCCCGGAATTCCACCAGTCTCCAGAGACTTCGTTTCGCCCATCCCTTGCCCGCCGGGCTCACACGAGTGATCCTGGATGCCAGACGGGAAGCGCCTCTCGTCGGGGCACACCTCTTGACCCAAACTCCGCTCGATGCCTCCCTCCCGCCCCTCGCGCTGCGCCTGGCGACCACAAGGGCGACCAATGCTCTCCTCGAGGCCCAAGGCGCCCGAGTCGCCCTTTTCATCAATGCGGGCCTGGGAGATCTCCTCCACATTCGCGATCAAACCCGTCCGGACCTCTTCGCCCTCCACATCGAACGACCCGAGCCGCTCCACGCGGCCGTGATCGAGGTCGCCGGGCGGCTCGACGCCCACGGCGGCGTGCTCGAAGAAACCGATCTTCCCCGCTTGCGACGGGACGCCGAAGGTCTCCTGGCTCAAGGCATCGACACAGCCTGCGTCGCGCTCCTCCACAGCTATCGCAACCACGAGCCGGAGAGATTGATCGCCCAGGAACTACGCGCACTCGGGTTCTCCTGGGTCGTCACCTCGGCCGAGCTGTCTCCGCGAATCCACCTGGGCCGGCGCGCCGAGACGGCGCTGGTCAACGCCTATCTGGGCCCCCTGATGGAAAACTACCTCTCCCAGGTCGAAGACGCCCTGGCCGCAGGTTCCGAGATGCGCGTCATGAGCAGCGGAGGCGGCCTCGTCAGCCATTCGAGGTTTCGCCCCATCGACAGCCTGCTCAGCGGTCCTGCGGGGGGCGTGGTCGGAGCGGCAGTGGTGGCCACGCAGGCCGGGAGACCGCGCGTGCTCTGCTTCGACATGGGCGGCACCAGCACCGACGTCTCACGCTTTGACGGGCGCTATCACTATCAACACGATCTTCGAGTCGGCCCGGCGCGGCTTCAGGCCGACGCCCTGCGCATCGAGACAGTCGCCGCCGGAGGCGGCTCGATCTGCAGCATGGATCGAGGGGCTTTCAAAGTCGGTCCCGCAAGCGCCGGCGCCGCTCCTGGCCCTGCCTGCTACGGAAATGGCGGCCCCTTGACCCTGACAGATGTCCACGCTCTGCTGGGCCGGCTGGATACCGGGCGATTCGCCATCCCTCTCGATCTCAAGGCCGCGCGCGAACGTTGGGAGGCCTTCCGCCGCGATCACCGGCTCGCCCGGGAAAAGAGCGAGTCCTACCTGGAAGGCTTTCTGCAAATCGCCAACGAACGCATGGCGAACGCCATCCGCTCGATCAGTGTGCGCGAGGGAGAAGACCCCGCAGACTACGCTCTCCTCGCCTTCGGAGGCGCCGGCGGCCTGCACGCCTGCGCGCTTGCCCAGCTGTTGAGCTGCCCCGAGATTCTCGTGCCCGCGGAAGCCGGCATTCTCAGTGCGCGGGGCCTCCAGCAAGCGGCCCTGGAGGCTCAGGAGTTCCGTCAGGTCCTCATGAACTGGGAGGAGGCGCTCACGAAAATTCCGGACTGGATCGAGACCCTCACCACCCGAGCCCTCTCATCAACCGGCCTCGACCGTTCGCAATGCCACATCGAGAGCGAAGGCGAAATGCGCTTTCTGGGACAAGAGGCTACCCTGACAATTTTGCTGGAAACTCTCCCCGACGCGCCCGGGCGCTTTCGCCAGGAATACCAGCGAATCTTCGGGCATCTTCCCGACCGCCCCATCGAGCTGGAATCACTTCGGGTCCGAGTTCGGGAGACCTTGCCTTCGCCAACCCGGGAAAGATTTGCCAACGATTTTCCCTCCCAGCCCGCCGTCCAGCTGTCACCACCACGCCATCGCCTGTGGATCGAAAAGCAATGGTGCGAGATCCCCCAGATGGAGGGAGACGCGGTTCCGTCTGACCGTCCGATCGTCGGTCCCTTGCTGCTGACCAGTGACCATTTCACGCTTGTGGTGGAGCCCGGCTGGAGCGCGCAACGCGACAGCCACGGCACTCTCCTCTTGCGCCGAAGCACGTCCCGAAGCTCGCAAGACGACGATCGCCCTCCGCAAGTGCAACTGGAGCTGTTCACCCAGCGCTTCCGCAACGTCGTCCAAATCATGGGCGAGCAGCTGAAAAAAACCGCCCTCTCGACCAACGTCAAGGAGCGCATGGATTACTCCTGCTGCCTGCTCGACGCCTGTGGCCGGCTCATCGCCAACGCCCCCCACATCCCGGTTCATCTCGGCGCCATGGGCCTTTGCGTGCGCCGTGTCGTCGAGACGCTTCCTCCACGTCCGGGAGACGTCTTCCTCACCAATCACCCCGCCTTTGGAGGCTCTCACCTGCCCGACCTCACCGTGATCATGCCCGTATTCACGACCGAGACGAAGCGGCTGGTCGGTTTCCTCGCCAACCGCGCGCACCACGCCGAAATGGGCGGCATTCGGCCGGGATCCATGCCCCCAAACGCCACCTGCCTGGAAGAGGAAGGCGTGATCATTCCACCGATGCATCTCTTTGCGGAAGGCAAATCCCGCGAAGAAGCCGTCCGCGACCACTTGCTGGCGGGCCAGCACCCGACCCGAGCCATCGAAGAGAATCTCGCCGACTTGCGTGCCCAGATCGCTTCCTGCCGCCTTGGCGCCGATCTGCTACTTCAGTTAGGCGAGAAGCACGGCTGGGAAACAGTGACTCGCCAGATGGAAGCCCTTTTCCACCTGGCGGCGGACTCCGCCAAGGAATCGAATCGCACGCGTCTTCCGACGGCTCGCCGGGTCTCGGAAACCATGGACGACGGGAACTCGATCCAGCTCACCATCACGCCTGTGGAAGACCGCCTGCGATTCGATTTCACCGGAACGGCGACGCGGCACCCGGCCAATCTCCACGCCACGCCCGCGATCGTCCAGAGCGCTTTGATCTACGTCATTCGCATGCTGCAAACCCGCGATCTCCCTCTCAATGAGGGTCTGCTAGACGCCGTCGATCTGATCCTGCCGCCTTGTTTTCTCAATCCGGACTTCTCGCAATCCCCCCGCCCACCCGTTGTCGGCGGCAATGTCGAGACCAGCCAGCGCCTCGTCGACACCCTCCTCAAGGCCTTCGATCTTGCCGCCTGTAGCCAGGGAACGATGAACAATCTCATTTTCGGCGATTCGCGCACCAGCTACTATGAAACGATCGGGGGCGGAGCGGGCGCCACGCCCCAGGGACCCGGAGCGAGTGCGGTGCACACCCACATGACCAACACCGCCATCACCGATCCCGAGATTTTAGAGTGGCGTTACCCGGTTCGGCTTCACCGCTTCGCCATTCGGCGAGGTTCGGGAGGAGCGGGCCGCCACCGCGGCGGCGACGGGATCGTGCGGGAACTGGAGTTCCTCCGTCCTCTCAGTGTTTCCATGCTCACTCAGCACCGCGTGCGAGGGCCCTACGGGATTCGGGGAGGCCAAGCCGGGCAGCCAGGCCAGCAGATTCATTGGCACCAAGACGTTGCCGTCGACCTTCCCCCGCTGGCCAGCTTCGAAGCCGCGATCGGAGATCGACTCGTGGTGGAGACGCCCGGCGGCGGCGGATGGGGCCCCGCCGAGGCGGGTACAGCCATTGCAGGTGACCGGTCGTGATGGTTTTGACAGGGCGAGCGCTTCGCTTGAGGCATGATCGGGCACGGGCCGGATCAATTTCCGGGCACCTTCGTGAAGGTCTTTGATTCACGATAAAACGCGGGGTCCTCCCGCTTGGCGAGAATCGCTGCCTTGAGGGCCTCGGCCGATTCCTGTTTCCCGCCAACAATGCTGGAATTGACCAGTCGAATCTCGAGACGGCCGTTCTCCATTTGGTAAGAAGCGTATTGGTAACGCGGTTCGTCATTCGGAACGAGGGCCTTGGCGTTCCCAAACCACTCTAACTGAACCAGCGTCATGCCCTCTTCGCGCCAAAGGGCAGCCCTGGCAAACATGGCATCTGTCGCACCCACGGGGAAGGATACCAAGTATTCGCGATCGCTCATGGGAAAAATGAGCAGGCGTTCTTCGTCGCCATCGGAAAGCTCTCGCCGCCAGACGCCAACTAAGCGCTGATCGATTTCTTCCTCGGGTTGAGCGACCAGCGGCCACTCATACTCACAGCCATTCAGCAAGAACAAAGCCATCAGGCAGGAGACAATGGATTTCATGATGATCAGATTACTCCTCTTCATGCCAGACCATCGGCAGGAAAAGTCTCCAGGCCAATCGCTCCTTGCCTTGATATCCGCAGGAATTGAATCGACGTGGACCCCAACCCACGCGGCGGTCGGATCGGCGCCACCCTTGGATTGACAATTGCAAGTCGCGCACCCGCGCTCTCCGCCGTAAGTTTCCGCCATGGAACCGCATCCAAAGCCGCCTCCACCCACCTTGCCGAAGATCCCGATTGGAATCGAACAGGGCACGGGTGCACCGGAGGCCGCTCAGTGGGTGATGCTTGCCATCATCGCCTTCCTCCTTCTGGCGCTCCTGGCGTTCTTTTTTCGAATGCGTCATCTCTCACGCCACCCCAACCGGACGCTGGAAGACCTGGACGCCATGAGCCGAGTTCACCACGACGAGTGACGGTGCGCGGCGCCTTATCCTATCTTGTCTTGCATTGAATCAGTTCCCTGCCGTGGCCCTACCAATCCGCCATCCACTCTCCCGAAGGAAGTCACGCTCCCGTCGCGCCCAGTTCTTCCAAGAGGTTTTGGTTCAGAACCATTCCCAGGGCGAAATTCTCCAGCGAGAAATTCTCATTGGGTGCGTGCACCTGACAATCGGGCAAGGCCAGCCCTAACAAGAGGGTGTCGGCTCCCAACACCTCCTTGAAAGACTGAACGATCGGGATGCTCCCGCCTTCCCGGATCAGGGCGACGGGCTTGTCAAAGGTCTTCGTGAGGGCGCGTCGAGCCGCCTTGCCGAAATCGTCATCAGGATCCACGCGGTAAGGCTTGCCGTGATGCCCCATCCGGATCTCCAGGCTCACGCCTGCGGGACACACCGCTTCCAAGTGTCGGCGAGCCCGTTCCATGATCGGCCCGGGTTCCTGTCCCGGCACCAGGCGGAAAGAGAGCTTGAGAAGAGCCTCCGCCGGAATGACCGTCTTCGAACCCTCCCCTTGATAGCCGGCGCCAATGCCATTGACCTCTGCGGTGGGTCTCCCCCACACTCTCTCAAGGCTCGTGTAGCCTTCCTCTCCAAAGAGCTCGGGCACACCCGTCAATCGTTTCATGTGCTCGTCGCCCACCGGCAGCGCCGCCCAGGCCTCACGCTCCCAAGATTCGAGCGGAATGACTTCCGCATAGAAATCGGGCACTCGCACGCGACCGGTGACCGGTTCATGCAGGCTCGCGGCCAGCTGGGCGACCACCGTCGCCGGGTTGGCCACCGCCCCGCCATAGATGCCCGAGTGCAAATCAGTCGAAGGCCCCTTCAACCGACCTTCCAGGCAGGCGATCCCGCGCAGGCCATAGGTGAAGGTTGGTACCCCCTCGGCCACCATGCCCGAATCGGAGATCGCCACCACGTCACAAGCCAACTCCTCTCGATGAGTCTCCAGGAAGGGTTGGAGGTGCGGGCTCCCGATCTCTTCTTCGCCCTCGAAGAGGAAGATCAAATTGACCGGCAGATCCTTGCCACGCGCCAAAGCCTTCTCCACGCCCAAGAGGTGGGCTAACAACTGCCCCTTGTTGTCGGTCGCTCCCCGCGCGAAAATCCGATCCCCCTCCACATGGGGCTCGAAAGGCGGATGCCGCCACTGATTGACGGGATCCACCGGCTGGACGTCGTAGTGCCCGTAGATCATGAGGGTCTTCCGCCCGGGTCGGTGCACGTTCTTGGCCAAGACGACCGGATTGCCTTCGGTGGAACACTTCTCCACGTCCAGGCCGCCCGCTCGCAAGCGCTCCACCAGCCAATCGGCACAATCGTTGACGCTCGACCGGGCGGTCGATTCCGTCGAAATGCTAGGAAATCTCAAGAACTCGATGAGGGCGTCCAGATCCGCTTGGTCCATGCCTAGTCGTTACCCCCGATTGAGAAACCCGGTCAACCGGAATTCTTTCCCGACCCGGCTTCCCCCGCCCCCATCTCCTCCAAGGCCGCCCTGGCCATTTCTCGAATGAGGAGATCCACCAGTTCACTGCCGGCAATTTGACGCGCGATATCTCTAGCAAAAGGCCGATCGCCCAGTCCGGGCAAGGCCAGAACCAAATCCCTTCTCACGCCATTCCACTCTCCGCTGTCCTGTCCCGTTCGTAAGGCCGTCCAGAGGGTCTCGATCATCGACCGCTGGCTCGGCTCATCGCCCCGCTCCACCATCGCCAGGCTCAAATAGAATTCCAAGCCCCAAACCGCATCGGGACCCCGCATCAATTCCTCGGCCAAAGCCGCCGCCTCGGGCGTCCGCTCGGGCCAGTTCTGCAAGGCCAAAAGGGCCGCCAGACGATCGCCCGCCGACTCCTCGGTCGTCTCCTCGGGATTCAGGTAGCCCTGCAAAACCTTCATCGCCTCGCTGCCACCCCAGCGCCCGATGACCCGAATGAGGGAACGACGGGTCGAGCCAGGCATGCTCGCGATGGTATCCGCCAGCGCCGGAACTGCCTTTTCTCGGTCTTCCAGGCGCGCGCCAATCGTCCCCAACGCACGCTCCATTCCCGGCGGAAGATCGCGGCGAAATTCCCTCCGGATCAAATCGAGCAGCCGCTCCAGGGTGTGTTCGTCGCCCAATTCCCCCAACGTTTCCATGGCGGCCTTCGTCACCCTGGGATCGACCTCCGTGGAGGTGAGACTCAGCAAGACGTCCTCGGCCGCGGCGATCTGTCGATACCGGATGACGCCGATCAGCCGCTCCTGGACTCGCGGGTCTCGCGCCGTCTTCAGCGCATCGATCAAGGCGGCCTCGATCGTGACGTCCTCACCCGGCGCGAATCTCAATCGCCGAAGGACGAGTTCCGCCGCGACTGCCTCGCCGGAGATCCCAGCAAGAAAACGGACCAAGACCGCCACGTCTCCAGGCATGCCTTCCGGTTCTCCCTGTGCGGCCAGCGCCTCGAATCGCCGCACATCCCGCTCGCTCCCGTGATGTTGCCACCAAACCCGGAACCCCAGCGCGACCACGGCCAGAAACAGCAGGCCCAGCGCAATCCCCAGATAGGTCATCAGGCCCCCTCCCTTACGGGGCATCACCGTGACCGCTGGAGTCGTCGGCCCCGAGCTTGTCGGCACCGGCACCGGGCCACGGACCGGCCGTCTCGACGTCCCGGGGGAAGCCTCGCCGGCGCCCGTTTTCTCGGACGAAACGTTCATCACCGAGGTCGTCTGGCGCGGCGGGGGCACAATCAGGCGTCGCGAGGTCAGCGGCACTTCCGACGCCCTCGCCAGCGAGGGAATCCTTGGCAGAGGAACCGGACTGGTCGAGGGATCGATGGCCGCCGTGAGTTGATTGAAATTCTCAAAGGCTTCCTTCGCATTCGCCGGCCGATTGGCGGGTTCGCGATTGATCAACCACATCACCCACTGACAGATCAGAGGCGGAAGATCCGAGCGGATCTTCTCGATCGACACCACCGATCCCCGCAGGTGACTGGCCATCACCTGCGCCGCGCTCTCCCCCTGGAAGGGATACTGCCCGGAGAGGCAGTAATAGTAGAGACAGCCCATCGAATATAGGTCCGTGCGGAGATCGAGGTCTCCCCGTTCGAACTGCTCCGGCGCCATGAAGTAGATCGACCCGAAAATCGCATCGCCCTGATCGATGGTTTGAGGCGAGGGCTTCTTGCTGAATTTTGCCAGACTAAAATCGAGGATCTTGACCTGGAATTTCTTGCTCGGCAGCCAGTTCACCATGACATTGGTGGGCTTGAGATCGCGATGAAGCACTCCGGCGGCCTCCGCCGCGATCAATGCCTCCATGGTTTGAGTGACCACTTCGCCAAAATCGCGCAATGTGAGTACACCGCGCTTGATCACCTGGTCAAGCGTCTCGCCTTTCAGCAATTCCATGACGACGAAGGGCCCCTCGTCGTCGACTCCCAGGTCGTAGACCGTCACGATATTGGGGTGTTGCAAGGCCGAGAGCGTCGTGGCTTCTTTCAGCATGGCGTCGGCCGCTTCCCGCCCGTTCATCTTGTCGTCGGTGGGCAGCATGCGCTTGATCGCCACGGATCGCTTGAGCTGGGTGTCGTAGGCCTGATAAACAGCCCCGATTCCACCCTGCCCGATCTTTTCCTGAATCTCGTAGCGGTCGCTCATCGATGTCCATTAAGCCCCGCAGAAAGGGAAGCGTCTCAGGGCAAAAGAACGCTTGCTAGAACAACTATCCGCCCCGAGGGCGAGAATTCAATGTGGGAATTGTTTTCATCCCCGAACCGCCAAAGCTCCCGAATCATCGGGACCAGCCTGGCTCTGCTGGCGGTGTGCTCGGAGACCCGCTGCACTTCCCACGATGCAGGCCTCCGCCCCTTCCACAGCGACGGCTGCAGCGCCATTCCCGATGGGCCAAGGGGCGATCCCCAACGCTGGCAATCAGCCTGTGTGGCACACGATCGCACCTACTGGCTAGGTGGCACGGCCGATGAACGTCTCGAGGCGGACCGCCGCCTCCGCGGCGCCATCCGCGAATCGGGAAACCCCCTCGTCGCCGAGTTCGTCTACCTCGGCGTCCGCTTCGGAGGCCTGCCGTGGCTGCCCACGCCCTGGCGCTGGGGCTGGGGCTTCGGATGGCCCTATCCCCGCGGCTATCGAGCGCTGAACGATCGGGAAACCAAGGCGTGGCGACAGCTTGAAATGTTCGGCGGTTCGTGAAAGAAAGGCCCATGACCGTCGACGACCTGGTCGCGCATTTGCAACTCGAACCTCTCCCAGGAGAGGGAGGCTACTACCGGGAAACCTATCGCTCTCACACTCGCCATGGCCCCGGTGGAAAAGCCCACGGAACCGCCATCTATTTCCTCATCACACCCGAGCAATTCTCGGCCCTCCACCGCTTGCCCGCCGATGAAATCTGGCACTTCTATCTGGGAGATCCCGTGGAACAATTGAGAATCCAGGACACCGGAGTGGTCCAGCGGATCCTGCTCGGATCCGACATCACCGCCCACCCGCCCCAGCACCCACAGACCGCGGTCCCGGTCGGCGTCTGACAAGGGACCCGGCTCCTGGCCGGTGGACGCTACGCCTTGTTAGGCACCACCATGGCGCCGGGATTCGATTTTGAAGATCTCGAAATGGCCAACCGCACGGACCTCGCCCAGCGGTTTCCCGATCAAGCCGATCTCATTCACCACTACACCCGAGAGCACGCATGAATCCCGAAAACCGCGTCGCGCTGATCACCGGCGGCGCCGTCAACATCGGCCGCGGCATCGCCACCGGACTCGCGGAGGCCGGCGCCCGCGTGGGCATCGGCTACCACTCCCATCGTGAGGAAGCCGAGGCCTTGGCGGCCCAGCTGGGGGGATCGCGGCCTGGCCCTGCCCCTCGACGTGCGCTCGGAAACCTCGGTCGCCGCTGCCGCCGTGCAAATCACTTCCCAGTTCGGCCAGCTGGACATTCTCGTCAACAACCCGGGCGTGTTCAGCCTGCATCCCCAGGCCGCCCTGCCCGCCGAAGAGTGGGATCGCCTTTTCCAGATCAATGTCCGGGGACCTTTCCTAGCCGCCAAGGCCGCCAGCTCGGCCCTCGCCGACAGCGGCCACGGAAGCATCATCAATATCGCCAGCATCAACGGTTTCCATCCGGGCTTCGGCAATACCGCCCACTACGACGCGAGCAAGGGCGCCGTCATCGCCTACACACGCTCGCTCGCCAACGAACTGGCACCCCAGAAAATCCGCGTCAACGGAATCGCTCCCGGCCTGGTCGATGCCCCCTGGCTGCGCCAGGACTACGCCGAACTCGCCGACACCGTCGAAAACCGCACGCCTCTTCGTCGACTGACCACGCGGGAAGACATCGCTCACCTGGCCGTGTTCCTCGCGTCACCGGCCGCAAATCAAATCACCGGTGAAACGATCGTGATCGATGGCGGCTATCTCCTGACTTGATCCGCCGGCGGCGACCGTGACCGCCTTGATCCACCCGGACCGCCACTACCAGCGGTTTTCCGCCAGCGGCGGCCGGATCTCCCGTGCCCAAGGCTGCCTGGGCGCCCGGGTCTGCGATTCGGCGCTGCCCCGAAAGGTGACCACCCGACAAACCGCGTCCGTGAGTCGGTCCCGCATGACGATCACCACCTGATCAGCGGTCTGCTGGATCTCAAAATAGGTTCCATGGCCACAGAGACGGGATGCGGGGCGGGCGTTCATGGCAAAGAAAGTCGAAGTTGGGAGAACACTCTCGAGCGCTCTCGGATTTTATTTATGAATTCAATGATTTAAAGAGTATTCTGTAAATTTATTCATTTTCAATACAAACTTCGATTGTAATGCAGCCCAGAAGCCGCGCTCGCCCGGGAATCATTGCTGAGACACTTCCCTACGAGCCTTCCCAATCTTGAATTCGCGAGGGCCCGTGAATTTCCTGCTCTGCCCCATCGGCAAGCTCATTGGAGCCCGTTTTCTGCAGGCATGCGAACCAGCCATGGCACGCCCGGCCGTCGTCCCGTCCCGCTCCGGCACCTCGAATCGGCCTCCACGTGCGTGATCAGCGATCCCTACGCCACGTGTTCAACGGCCGAGGGCCTGATCGGACCGCCGATAGAAATCGTACCAGCGCTGCCATTCAGGTTCGGGGCCATCGACCACAAAATCAGCCACCCGGGGGATCAATTCGCGCAAGAGTTCGTAGACCTCCAAATAGGCGTTCAGAGGTTTCTCGTGAGGGTCGACTACGTCCAGCCCACGATCGTGCTCATCCACCGCGAAATCCGTGATCAGATAAGTCTTCGACGCCACCAGCGGATACTGTTGCCGGATGGATTTCAAGTGGACGTCCCCCATGGTGAAGACAAAATCGGCGCGCCGCATCAGCGCAGAGCTGATCCGGTGGGTCACCAGGTCCTCCGTCGAGTAGCCGTGCGTCTGCAAGACCGTGAGCGCCTCCGGAGTCGGCTGAAAACCGGGAACACTCTTCGTTCCGCAGGAAGCCACCACGTAATCCTCAAAGTCTTTCAATTCCCGTCGACACATCGCCTCGGCCATCGGGCTCCGGCTGAGATTGGCCGTACAGACAAAAACAACGAGCTGTTTGCCTTCGGGCACGTCCGCCACCGGATCTTCCTCCTCCCCGCGCCTCGCCCCTCGCCCCGTCCCGCGTTTCAGCCAATCAAACATGAGCAAATCCAATCGCGCCCGCCTCCGCCTGTCAATCGGTGACTCGCGACGCCTCCGGCGACTTTTCAACACCGCCAGACGACCACCACCGCCAGCACCAACCCATTCCCGGAGCGCGCCTACTGCGGTCTCGACGGCTTTCCCGTCGCCCGCGAGCGCGACGAATCGAAGCGCAGGTGGTAGTGTTCCGCCATCTTCACGTAGGTGTAGTCAAACTCCGATTCGTAATCCACTCGAGTGAAGAGCTTCTCGTCGCGGAACCGAGTAAACCGCGCATCCGCCAGCCCCGCCATGCGGTCGCGCAACACGCCGTACTCGCGCGATCCCAGGTAGTAGTAAAACCGCTTCACCGGAAAACCATCGCGCGCCGGAGAGATCACTCCCAGCCGGCAAAAGGGATCGGTCTCCAGGAGGGCGTTCACGCCATCGTCGCTGGCGGGCTCGTAAACCGTCACCTTATCCCTCACCCAATCCACCGACGCCGAAGTGGGCGCCGGCAGGGTGCAATCGAGAAAGCCACCCGCAACCGAGGGCGCGAGAATCTTCCCAATCACCTCGTGGACGTTGCTGTCGTCAATGGACGGCCAGCAGCGAATGGCTAACAAAAGCGCCGGCAGCGAAATGCTCGGCGAACGCTCAAATACCACCAGTCGGCCGTCCGTCACCACGAGAAACTGGTAGAGGCAAAGAAGCAACTCACCGGCATCCTCGATCCGCTTGGGATCGACGATGAAATCGCCAATCATCGTGCTGCCCACCTCAAAAGTCGCCAGCTGGTCATCAAAAAACTTGGCGAAGGCTTGTCTCGTCTTCGTCTCGAGCTCGTCCGCTTCCAGATACTTGCTTTCCTCCTGTTTCAGGGCGCGGGCGATGCTCTTCTTGAGCGCCGTCGAAAGGGCCTTGGCCCTCCCTTTCTCAAGATGATGCAACCAGGAAGTGGTCACCTCGCGATCGAGCCCGATCGAGCGATCGCGATTCAAACGCGTCGCTAAACCGTTCAAGGACAGGCCTTGAGCGATCCGGTCCGAACGGATGATGTCACCAAGAGGCTCCATGAGCAGTCGCCGGCGACGGCGGTTTAGTTAACGGAAGTTAAGTAATTTTTGCCCGAGATTTGCAAAAGCATCTCACAACATGGGGATACTGCCACATTCTGAGATTCATGACAAGTTGTATCAGAAAATCTCAAGATTTCCAGCCGCTTCGATGAGGCACGACCCTCCACCAATGAGGAAGGAGTCCGAGGATCCCCGTGGCGACGGCCGAGAATGACACACCATCCCCTTCCCGCTCAAAAAAGCCTCGGCGTCCGACCTTCCCAAATCGGCGCCCAGACAGCGCAACTCACCGACGGCGGGACGGCCGGACCCCTCTTATCCAAGGCCAAGCCTCTCGATCGACCGTTTGACTTCAGACCTCCTAACCTACCCCCCGGTAAGGGGTAGCGGTTCTCGGTGCAATTTTGGCCCGCTCAAGCCAACCGCTCAGTGTCAAATTCGATTCGCAGGGCGGTGCCGGGAAAGGTGGCTCGCCGGCGGTTGAGTTCGCGACAAATCTCATCGATGGCCGTCGTCCGATTGGGCGAGGCTTGTTGCTCGAGTTTGATGAGGATTTTCCCCTCCTCCAA
>CBDBEZ010000080.1:0-129384 GCA_965204485.1 Verrucomicrobiales bacterium | reverse complement strand
CGGATGAAAAGGCCGGTCATGATGGTCTTCCCCGCCCCGGGATCATCGGCCAGGAGATAACGCAGAGGACGCTTATCCAGCATCTTCTCGTAGACCGCTGCTATCTGGTGCGGCAACGGATCAACCAGTGAGGTATTGATCGCAAGGTAAGGGTCGAACAGGTGAGCAAGCTTGATGCGCTTCGCCTCCGAGGCGAGGCGCATCAAGCGGCCGTCAGCATCGAAGGCCCAGTTCCGCGATTTTTCTCCGAGATGACGAGATCGGGCTCATTCGTCCGGTAGAGGAGCTGGCTGCCGCTCTTTTCCTCGGCGTCCTCGAAGTGAACCTTCGCCGCCTGATCGCCGAACCACTCCATCGAGACAACACGAACCGGGGAGCCGCCCGGAGCGATCCCCTTCACCATGGTTCCTGGAGTTAAATCTTCGAGCGTGGGCACCTTTCCTGGAAGCTTCCCGTGACTTGTTAAAATTTAGGTGGATGGTTACCGGCTCCGCTCGGTGAGAAGAGTCGGATTATTACAAAACCAGGAACCAGCAACCATCCATGAAACACCTTGAGATCATCCATCAACTCAGCCAAGCCGATTCAAGAGAAGCCGCCGTGGCCTTCGACGAATTCCTGCGCGGGGCGGTCCGCCAATCACCGGTCAGCGTCATGGCCGAGGAAGTCACCAGCCTCCGTGGAGCCGCGCATGGGCGAGAGGCACCGCCCCGGCCCCGTCTGGGAAGCGCTCCGTCGAGCCTTGAAATCGAGGGAGAGAAGATCAGCCGTCCCAGGGTCCGCCGCGAGCACTCTGATGGCACGAAGAGCGAGGTGAACCTTGCCAGCTACGAGGCGGCCAAAGGCTACGAGAAAAACAAGATTCGAGACGCCATCATTCGCGCCTGCACCCACGGAGTTTCCACCAATAAGGCGCGGGACACGATCGACTGGACCAAGGGAGCCCCAGCGCCTCTGAAGTCAGCCGGGTTTGGGCTCACGAAGGCGCACGATTGCTCACCGAGCTACGGGAAAGATACCTCTTCACCACGCAGACATGGGTAGCGCTCATGTTGGACGATATCCGGCTGAGCGGTGAAATTCAAGAAAGAAAGGGAAGCAATCGCCAGTTAACTGAGACTAATGAGAAGCCTCCCTCAGAAGCTTCAGGTAAGAGTATTGCCTCTGTCCCATCTTGTTAGACTTCTTCCGGTTCAATGCCTTTGGCATCAACTCAAGGTTCCCAATCCAGTTGGAGAACTCGGGATGGATCGAGACAGGAACGATATGGCCAATTTCGAGTGGTTCTCCCTTATAAGGACCAAGTCTGACAAGTGGCGCGCGGCCAGTCCTCAAAAATGTGATAGAAGCAATGTCATCACAATCAAACTTTTTCAGAGCATCATAATTTCTCTTCTCCAGGGACTTCCTGGCCATCTCAAGCCGGCTAGTCTTAGGCAGGCTCGTCAACTCCATCATCCCCTCTATCGACCCCCCCCTAGATATGAACTCATGACAGAGATACATCAACATTTTGAGATCATCGTTTGCCCCGCGCTTACCTTGGGCGTCCAGATTCTCCGATGGTAGCAAAACAGCGACGAGATTGATTCTCTCAAACCAAGGGTTAGCCTTCTCCTTCGGCTTGAGATCTGCCTTTCCAGCCTTGGACCCACGATGGTAATGGTAGCCACCATTCTTTCGGTCGTTGTGTTCGCCGTTCTTATCAAGACCGCCGCCATGCCCTAGCAACGACGAGATCGTAACGCCAAAAATCAGCAAGAAAGCTTTCATGGTAGCTGGGTTAGTGAGTGTTTGAGAACGAAGTTCGATGATGGGTTAGGCAGCGGCTTGCTGCTCGATGCCGTCCACGAAGATGATTCCTTAAGTACTCACATCTGACTGATAAATCAGCTCAGTTTTCTTGCGCAAAGTGTTAGTTTATGTTGCGTTATATGCCGCCTGCCCTTAAGGTCAAATGTCATGAAAAAAGTCGGTGCAAATCAGTCTTTCAAAAGTGATCAAACGGAATATAACCATTTTACAAACCCTCGAATTAATCCAAGCTTAACCCAGCCGTCTTCCAAAGTTTAACAATCCCAGGGGAAATCCCCCCTTACATCGAATATCCGGCTTTCTCTAAATCTTTATTCAACAGGAGAGCTACTCGCCTGTTGTCAGCCTCGAAACAAAGCTTTACGCGTTCAACTCCATCTTTACCTAGTTCTTTCATTAACAGATCCCTTACTTCTCCCGACAATACATCTGTCCAAGACGGCAGTCGTGGCACGAGTTCGCGACTCATCAATTGTTGTAGGCGAATAGATATCGCAAGCGCTCTGTTTTTGCTCTCGGACCCCCTATTCGCACGATACAAGTGTCTCTTTAGTGCTTTTACGGCGTCTACCAGTCCAAGACAAGCCACAGAGTCATGGTAGCGAGTAGCAAAAAGTCTGTTCGCCTGCCGAATCAGACGAAATCGCGTTCCGCCTACCTTTCGCATTGGATTAACCCTCTCGATCTTCTCGGGGACCCATTTTTTCGCACCTAGAAAATCGCAAAGAGCATCGAGCGTCCCTTCCGCCTGACTTTGTAGGTCTTCATAAAGTCCAACGAAAACATTTTCGGCACCAAACGAAGCACGGTACATCTCGATTATCTCAGAGTACTTGAGGCTTGAGATCAAGTTACTCTCCATTTGAGCATGCATCTCAAACGACATACTTCCCGAACTCCTTGGATCGAATAAAAATCGCCTAATTGATTGTACTCCACCATCTCTGATATACTGCTCATAAATTGAATAAATCATATCCACTTGATTCCGTATGAAGATGATGATTGATGCCTCTGGATAACACTTTGATAGAACTTCACATATCGCTCGACGATTTCTTCCACTTATAAACTCCCCGCCAAGATGCTCATGAGAAAAACCACTTAACCGGCACCCCGGTTTTCGCAGAAGGGTCGCAGCGTCATTGCGACTCAACAGTTGATTCATTTCTCGCCTAAAAACTGGCATCTCCATCCATGGATCATAGCAAAAGCAAAGGCGCCTAATCGTTTGATTGTAGGCCGATTTAAACTCGCCTAAATCATACATTGAGTGCGCGATAGAGATATCGGGATGCAAGTAGAAAAAAACGTTTTGCAACCAAGTAGACGCGGTTTTGTACAGTCCTATGTGAATTATAGGCGGTCTTTGCATCGCTATTCGCAGTTCCTTGGAGTTTAGCCTTTCAACGCAAATCCGCGCGCGCTCAAACGAGGGTGATTCGTTAAGGTGATGTAATGCAGGATAAGTTTCATATTAGTGTTTGATTTGTTAACTCCCAATGTTTCATAAAATGGCCAGTCAGGCCATCATGCAGGAGGTTTTCGAGACATTTCCGTTCTATACTGTTTTCAATTTATCCACAACAAACCTCAAGCCTGGAACATGGCCAATCGTTTTGCCATATTTACGCTTTATAAAAAGCAAACAGGACAGATTCCAGCAACTCAGGGCGATCGTTGTTGCCAGAGCCGCGCCCAGAATGCCAACCTTCCAAACGAGCAATATTGTTAATGATACGTTCGCTAGTGCGGCTACACTCGTGATATTTCGCAGGGACCTCTGGTTACCCGTCATATTCATGAAATAGCCGGTAGAACCGGAAATCGAATTCACGAACTGGCCAATAACTAATATAACCATGGCAGAGTAACCGATTCCGAAGTCTGGGCCATATAATCGAATGAGAATATGTTCTCCGCTGGCAATTAGCACGATCAAGATCGGAACGGTGCTCCAGAAAATAAGCTGCGTTGATTTTTTCGCTATATGAAAAAGGTCATCCATGTTCCCAGAATGATAATAGTGGGAAAACTTTGGCGCCGCCATTGAGTTTATCGCTCCCAAGACAAATGCAGTGAGAGTTGCCAGTTTGACCGCGACGCTGTAGTACCCCACCTCGGCTTCACTTTTCATGATTCCAAGGACAATGATGCCAATTTGCGCCATCAGAAACTGCATTGATGACGTAAGCAACATCGGAGTCGAAAGTGAAAGGATCTTACGTGGTGAAGTCACATGAACATTCCCTCCAAATCTTGACCTCCTCCGGAAGACACAGATCATGACCGTGAGCCCAATCAATGCGGTCACCGTCCAAGCGGCCAATTGTGAGTAAACAGGCGAATATTCATGCTTGAACCAAACCGTCGCTAGTCCGACGAATACCAGCATACTTGCATGAGGAACAATCTGCATGACAGCGAAGGTCTGCGCTAGCCTAAGGCCCCGAACAGCCTGGGTATTGAATTGCGCTAGAGAATAGAAAGCCGTAAAGCCCGCGGCGAGAGCGAAGAGGGGTCCGAGATGAACTTTGTTGAATGCGGTGCCAGCAAGCCAACCCGAGCCCAGGAAGAAGATAACACCGACCAGCATGGAACTGACAACGACAATCCATTGTGTCGTGCGATAAACTCTAAAGGCGGAACTTACTGAATACTTCGCAACATGCTCCGGGATGAGCCGGAGAATCGAGGTCTTCGTTCCCAATAGCGTAAAAATCGAGGCGAGGAGCAGGAACGAATTGATCAGAGCCAAGACTCCCAATGCTTCCTCACCATAATAACGTGCCACTATAATGCTGGTAGCGAACGCGAGAATTGTAGCAACTACTCGCGCACCAAGCGCCCAAGCGCTACCCGTCAAGATCTCGTGGAATTTTTTATCCGAGGTGACCGCCGTGAATTTTCGCTTCAGAAATTCGGTTATTTTCATGTGGGCCAGGTCTTTGACATGCCTTGAGCCAGTTAATGATCCTGCTCTTGGTTTCTGGAAAAGCTTGAAGCCTGGATTCGCGAGGGCCGAAACCCGAGGTCGTGCTTGGAGCTTTGATTTATTTGAAAGCGCAGGCGTTTGCGCTGGCCCCATGGGGTGCAGTAGATTTTCCGATGTTAGAATCTAGGAGACGGGGATCAAAGTGACGGACGAGGAACTGGCCGCCGTAAAAGGAGAACGGCACGAAACACACGGCTCATGGAATTACACAATCAAATCCTCGAAGTAAATGTTCACCTTATTTTTGCGCAATTCCTTAACCATCGAAACTGTCAAGCACTTGTTAAATGCGCTAATCAGTTACCCTCTTCCTTTTTCTTCCTTAAGTAAGCAGTTGATCAGCCCGCCAAAACCGGGGCGCCACCAATTATTCGTGATAACACCTATACCATTCCACAAACTGACGCACACCATTTTCGACAGATGTCTGAGGTCGGAATTTCACATAACTCTCAAGTCCGGTAGCATCGGCATGCGTCGCTGGGACATCACCTGCCTGGATGTCAAGATATCTCCTTTCCGCCTTCTTTCCCAGAGCAGTTTCCAAAGCTTCAATATAAGTTATGAGTTCCACGGGCACGGAATTACCGATATTGAAAAGCTGATAAGGAGCGGATGACGTTGAACTATCCGGGTGGCTGCCATCCCAAGAGGGGTTCGGATGTGCCGGTTTTGACAACAGCCGTGCAATGCTCTCGATAATATCATCCACAAAAGTGAAGTCCCTCACCATTCTCCCGTGATTGAATACATCGATTGGTTTGTTCTCCATAATCGCCTTGGCAAACAAGAATAATGCCATGTCTGGTCTACCCCAAGGTCCATAAACCGTGAAAAACCGCAATCCAGTCGTTGGCAGGCGAAATAGGTGAGAATACGAATGCGCCATCATTTCATTCGCTTTTTTGGTCGCCGAGTAGAGGGCCATGGGATGTTCCGTAGGCTGTTTTTCGGAAAACGGCATCTTGGTGTTAAGGCCGTAAACGCTACTGGTGCTTGCATACAAAAGGTGTTTCACTTGGCCATGCCGACAGCCTTCCAAGATACTGAGAAATCCATCGATGTTTGAGTGCGTGTAGGCTCGGGGATTCTCAATGCCGTAGCGCACCCCGGCCTGTGCGGCCAAGTTTACCACATAATCGAAGTTCAATTCACTTATGAAACTCACTACAAATTCATGGTCAGCGAGATCTGCCTGGACAAAGCGATAATCCAAACACTTTGTGCTTGTCGTCAAATTGCGCCGCAGAAGTCCTCGACGGTCGATGCCATGCTCGGCAAGACGAGCATACTTTAGATTGATATCATAGTAGTCGTTGATGCAATCCAAGCCCACCACATCATAACCATCCCGTAGCAACCTTGACACCAAGTGAAATCCAATGAATCCAGCGGTTCCGGTTACAAGCACTTTCTTCTTATCTTTGATCATCTCAGATTATTTGAATTGCCGCGGGGCAGTCGCGAGGTTTCTTAAAACATCATGATTCGTTCGAGCGCCGTCACCACTTCAACGCCGTTTAGTCCGTGGGATATCGGTCTTTGACGTTTCGATGCACAGACCAAGAAATGTTCAAGCTCCCTTTTCAACAATGGCCTTTTTTCCAGATCCCGAAAAACATCTAAAGATCCCTCGTCTGACTGCCTAAGCCTACTATCGATCGCCTTTCGATGCAGGATCACTTTTCCCTCAATCTCGTGATACACCAACATCCCTTTCTCCCCAATTACCGTTAGTAGTCGACGGTTCTCCGGCCATAACCATGAGCTATGGAGGTGCGCCTTGATTCCCGAGACAAAATCGATGTGCAAGTATACGTCATCCTCAATATTCTTGGTCAATCCGCAGTGTCCGGAAGCGTGAAGCACCCGTGGGGATTCTCCGACTAAGTATAGGAGGACAGCTACATCATGTACTCCCAGACTCCACGCGACATTTTCCACATAGCGAGCGCGGCCAAGCTTCACGCGTTCCTGGTGAATGCTGTAGATTTTTCCAAGCTTGCCTTCGTCCAAATATTTTTTGATGAACTGAATTGCCGGTTGATAAAGCAACAAGTGACCGACCATGAGGATACGTTCTCCCGCATCGGCTTTGTCGACCAATTCCCTCGCTTCCGCGGAAGTGAGCGTCATGGGTTTTTCCACGAAGACATCCTTACCGGTGGCAAGGGCCGCCGAAGCCACCGCATGGTGGGTGGGGACCGGAGTGGCAATGGCCACAGCGTCAATGCCATGATCTCTCAGGAGGTTCTCATAGTCCGCGCAGAAGGTAGCGTCCGGGTAAAGCGGCGCGAGTTTGGCGCGAATCTCGTCAGAGCGTTCAGCCACGGCAGCCAGAGCGCCGAGTTCGTGGAAAGTGCGGACGAGGTTTTGGCCCCATTGCCCAGCTCCGATCACGGCCACCTTCGGTGGAGAGGCGAGAGGCGAGCCGCTAGAAGTTAGAGAGGTGTCAGTCACGGGGCCAGAGGAAGATCGAAGTTCGGAAATCGGGCCGGCTACGCCGGAGTAGGCAGTTCTCAGTGAGCAGTGGACAGTCAGTGGCGCTTGCTCGTCGGGTCGATCTGATGACTGAAGACTGATCACTCCCCGCCGAAGGCAGCACCGGCTGCGCCGCTCGGAGATCGGCCTCCCTCGGCGGAGAGCGCTTCGCTTCGAGAGGCGAGAGGGAGAGCGGCTGCGCCGCTCGGAAATCGAGGCGAGCGGTCAGCGGCTTGTCTGGAACCGACCGTTTTAACGACTGGTCATTCAGGGATCGGGTACCTCCAGGCATCGACATATCTTGCGGGCCAAGAGATCGGGAACTTCTGCATGGCGGGGAATGGGTTCCCTCCGTCCCGCATGGGGATTCCAGTAAATTGAGTGAGCAGCTCCTTCTCTCTTCAACTCACAGCCATGGGCGGTGAGATGTTTCAGCAACGCCCGTCGTTTCACGGCTGCAACACCAACGGAACAAGGCGCTCGTCTCGAGCAAGCGCCTCCCGCGCATCCGCACGGCGATCCTCCATTAATAAAAGGATCGACTGCCTTAAGGATTCCAATGCTTCCTCCTCGGTCAATCCTTGACCATTGCCTTCCGGAAATTCTGGGGAGAACGCGACATACCAATCGCCTTCCAGGATGACACGAGCCGATAGAATCACTGGGGAAGCCATTTCAAGTAGTCTCTACTCTTTCCCACTGCCGTCCGCAAGGCCGGCTTGGCCGCCTTGCGGCGGAGAAGCGAGAGGGCCGGCTTCGCCGGAGTAGGCAGTTCTCAGTGAGCAGTAGACAGTCAGTGGCGCCTGCTCGTCGGGTCGATCTGATGACTGATCACTTTGCCGAAGGCGGCACCGGCTGCGCCGCTCGGAGATGGTCGTTGGGAGATCGAAGGTTGGGCTGGCTTCGCCGGAGAGGCCGCCTTCGCCGCTTGAAGATGGGAGATCGAAGGTGGGGGCGTGCCGTCAGTGGCTTGTCCGTAGCCGAGCCTTCCAACTACTGCCTACCGACAACTTGAAAACGATTAATCGGTCTCGATGCGGCGGGGGAAGCCGGGGCGGCGCATGGACTCAGGCATGGACTCGACCCTCTCCCGGTGAAAGAACAGGGCGGATTCTTGCACGGCGTCATGAGGGACGGGGCGTGAATTTGGCGAAAGCCTGCCGGTCCGGTTCCATTTTCAGGCTGCTGACGTAGAGCACGATCTTCTTCGTGGTTTTTCCTTTGTCGGCGCCTGCGAGGAAGGTGACTTCCCGGGTCACTTCCAGAACCGAGCGAGCACCGACGCAGCAGAGGGCCTCGGACGTTGGTTCGACCCAACGCAACGCGCCGCGCGATTTCAGTCTCTGTTCTCCGTGAGAGTTCAGCCCGTGTCCCTCGCGCTGGCGAGTTCCCACTCCTCGGTCAGTCCCAGCTCCCCGCAGGCCTGCTTGAGGAAGGCGTGGTCGATTGATTCGCCGCTGACCTCGAACATTCCTTGGATATCCATGATATGTTTGTCGCTCTTGCCCTCTTTGTAAAACTGTAGCTTGTGGAGGATGACGTACTCGGGAGGAGCGAACCAGCAGGCTGTTCCACCTACGTCTATCCGGCGCCGGTTCGCGACGGCCCATTCAAAGCGCGGATGGTCTGAAGAAGGATAACCATCGGCTTTCAACCCGGACCCCATGTGGATCACGTTGAAATGCCCTCGATTGGCTCGCTTCATCTCGATGCGGAGAACTTCCTTGGGAGGCAAATAATACTGCGCTTCCGGAAACGCGGCCACCAAGGTCTTCGCCACGCGATCGGGCTGGCCACCGATGATCAGCACGAGATCCACGTCGAGCGTGACGCGAGGCTCTCCGTATTGCGTGGACGCCAGGGAACCACTGATCATGTAGTCGATCCCATGCTGCTCAAGGGGCACAAGGAACAGTTCGACGAGATCTGCGTCTTGTGCCGGTTGCATGAGGGGGGTATCGCCGAGTCGATGACGATTTGGCCGGAGTCTGCGGTCCAGCGGACAAGCTCAAAAGGGCTAGGTAGAGCTTTGTACGTAGATGCGTGCCACTTCGCGCTCGACTTCCTGCTCAGTCCACTCTGGATGCCTCGCGCGCACTCCCGCAGTGGTCACCGCTCGCGCCATGCGCATGTGCGCCTGGAAGAGCTGGTATTTCTCCACTGACGACATCCGGCGCCAGGCTTTGATTTGACGGGGGTCAGGCATTGGGTGGAGGGCGCTTCGCTTCTAGAAGCAAGCGGCTGCGCCGCTGGAAGATGGGAGATCGGGCCAGCCACGCTGGAGTAGGCAGTTCTCAGTGAGCAGTGGACAGTCAGTGCCGCTGTCTCGTCGAGTAGCTCCGATGACTGAAAACTGACAACTGATTACTTTACTCTGCCGAAGGCGGCGCCGGCCGCGCCGCTCAAGCCACGTCGCTCGGAGATCGGGGATGGGGGGGCCGGCTTTGCCGGAGAAGCGAGAGACGAGAGGCTAGCGCGCTGCGCCACGAGAATTGCCAGCTGGGTTAAGAGCGGGTCTTGAAGTCATCATAGGGTGCCTTGCCTTCCGCCAGGTCGCTTGGCAGCGGCTCCTCTTCGTCCAGAGACAAGCAGCTTACCCGGTCATTTTGAATCGCGTACTCCATGCCGGACTCAGGACAGACTGCTCGCCCTTTTTCATCGAACTCAAGAAGATGGCCATGCCGACTCATCCAGCCTCGCTGCCGGCCGGGGACGCCCAGGATGAAGGCGTAGTCGGGAACGTCTTTCGCCACCACGGCACCGGCGGCAATGAAACCGTACCTTCCCAAAGTGATCCCGCAGACAATGGTGGCGTTCGCTCCCACCGTGGCGCCGCGTCGGATCCGGGTCCGCTCGTAGAGGCCACGGCGGACCACCTGACTCCGTGGATTGGTGACGTTGGTGAGGACACAGGATGGGCCCAGAAAAACATCGTCTTCAATCTCGGTGCCCGCGTAGATGGCCACGTTGTTCTGCACCTTGACGTTGTTGCCGATGACCACGCCGCCAGCGACCATGGTGTTCTGGCCGAAGGTGCAACGCTCGCCGATCTTGGCGCCGGCACAGATGTGGGAGAAATGCCAGATTCTCGTGTCGGGCCCGACCTCGGCACCGTCATCGACTACCGCAGTAGAGTGTATCATCGGGCCCGACACGAGAGAGGCTAGAGGTGAGAAGCGAGATTTCGCCTTCGGCAATGACGAGAAGGCGCGGAGTCTAGAGATTCTGCAGGTTTCAGTGGGTGTGTTACTCTTCCCAAGGCCATTCGCTCCTGAGCCCTGTCCGGCAAAAGCAGCCTCTCGCCTCGCCTCTCGAAGCGTAGCGATCCAACTTCTCGGAGCGGAGGGCTTGCCCGAAGCGCTCACCGGCGAAGCCGGCCGTCGGCCCCTACGCTTTTCTTACCTGACCCTCCCTCGGCGTCACGCTGGCGTTCGCGATGGCGTTCCGCGTGTCAATAATGAGGTCGGTCCAATCGATGAGCTGATGGAGGTCGACGGCGTCGTGGTGGGTGGCGATGATGACGGCGTCGACTCCGGAAAGATTCTCTTGAGTCCACTCGATGGATCGCTTGCCCGTCCAGTTGGCGTGTTCTCGGGTGGGCGTAATCTCGGGGATGTGCGGATCGTAGTAATCGATCTCGGCGCCGAGAGACTTGAGCCGGTCCATGAGATCGAACGTGGGGGACTCGCGCATGTCATCGACGTTCGATTTGTAGGCCAAGCCCAGCAACAAGACACGACTGCCATTGACGGGTTTACGTCGGTCGTTGAGGGCCTCCGCCGTTTTCTGGACGACGTAGGCGGGCATGCTGACATTCACCTCACCGGCCAATTCGATGAATCGCGTATGAAGACCGTATTCGTGGGCTTTCCAGGTGAGGTAGAAGGGGTCGATGGGGATGCAATGACCGCCCAAGCCCGGGCCCGGGTAGAAAGGCATGAAACCAAAGGGCTTCGTCGAGGCGGCCTCGATCACTTTCCAGACGTCAATGCCCATGGCCTGGTAGACCGTCTTCAGTTCATTGACCAGGGCGATGTTCACGCCGCGAAAGATGTTCTCCGTCAGCTTGCAGGCCTCGGCCACCGCGCAGGAGTCGACCAAATGGACGTTTTGTACCGCTTTCCGATAAAGGATCGCCGCTTTTTCCTGACACTTCGGCGTCATGCCACCGACGATTTTGGGGATGGATGCGACCGAATGATCGGTGCGCCCGGGATCCTCACGCTCCGGGGAATAGGCCAAATAGAAGTCGGTGCCCGCCTTCAGTCCGCTTCCCTTTTCGAGAACGTCGCGCAGAGGTCCTTCGGTCGTGCCCGGGTAGGTGGTCGATTCGAGAACGACCAGGGTGCCCTTCTTGAGATGGGGCGCGATGGCACCACCGGATTTCAGCACGTAAGAGATGTCGGGCTCGCGATGCTCGCCCAAGGGCGTGGGCACGCAGATGACGACGGCGTCGGTTTCCGAGATCTTGGAAAACTCGGTGCTCGCTTCGAAACGGTTCGACTCGACGGCCTCGGCAATTTCCTTGGAAGCGATGTGCTTGATGAAACCGCGGCCGGCATTCAGAGACTCGACCTTCGTTTCATCCACATCGAGGCCGATCACGGAGACGCCCGAGCGGGCGAATTGAAGGGACAAAGGAAGGCCGACGTAACCGAGGCCGATGATGGAGATCTTGTTCAAGTTTTCAGTTAACAGTATTCATGTGGCAGGGCCGCCTTCGGCGGGGATCGCTACGCTTCTAGAGGCTAGAAGCTAGAGGCGGAAGATTTAACGGCTGCGCCGTTGGAAGATGGGAGATGGGGTCGCCTTTTGAGTGACTTCATGCAAGGGAGGGAAGCGCTCCCTTGCTTCCGTGATTTCTCGATGCGTCAGCGGAGAAAGGAAAGGCGAGATGGAAGTCACGGCGGCCGGGGACGTCCGCCTCCCGGGGGTGGCAAAGGCTGTTTTTAACTCCTTGGAGCCTAACTTTACAGGATGCCAGGCGCGAGGTAGCGCGACCCTCCCGGGTGGTTTTTCGATGGGTCACCGAATGAAGGATCGACGGGGTGAGAGTCACGGCGGCCGGGGGACGTCCGCCCTCTCGGGGGTGGTGACTGAGACTTCATTCGAGGGAGGGAAGCGCTCCCGTCCTTCCGTGATTTTTGGGCCGACGAATGAGTGGTCACGGCGACCGGGGACGGCGTCCCCAGCTACAGCAGGTGGTTGGCGTTGAGTCAGCCAGATGGCGCCGCTGCTTTAGCCAAATCGCTAGGATCCCAGTCGCGGCGCAGCGCAGCGCGACACTCCCGGGTTAATTCTCGAAGCGTCAGCGGAGGAAGGATCGATGTGGTGAGAGTCACGGCGGCCGGGGACGTCCGCTCTCCCGGGTAGACCGCAGCCTCTAATCCTCCTCTTTTTCGTTGCTGTAATACTTGGCGTAGTCTTTGTGGCCGTAGGAGCTGTAGCCGTAGTCGCGGTAACCGTAGCCGTACTGGTGACGCCTGGACACTGAGAGCTGATTCATGATGGTGCCCAGGACTTTGGCGTTGCCGTCTTGCATTTTCCTCAGGGCGAACTTGATCTTGTGACGGTTGAGGCCGTTGTGCCTGCAGACAAACAGAGACTCTTCGGCGTAGTTGGCGAGGAAGATGGCGTCCTGGAAAAGACCCACCGGGGGGGAATCCAGCATGATGATGTCAAACCAATGACGCAGGTTCTGGAGAAGGTCGTCGAAGGCCTGACTGGAAATTATTTCGCTGGGACTCCGGGTGGAGCCACCCGCGCGCAGCAAGAAAAGGTCGTGTTCTTCGGAGAGCGGCACGAGTCCCAGCGCTGGGTCATCCACCAATTCCTTGGCGGTCCGTGGCAAATGGGTACCCTGCTTGAGCCACTTCAGCAGACCCGCATCATTTTTGGCCCCAATCAGTTTGTGCTGGGCAGGTCTACGAAAGTCGCAGTCGATGATCAAGGCACGCCCGCCATGCCTGGCAAAGGTCGCCGCGAGGTTGGCAGCGGCGAAGGACTTGCCCTCACCGGGACCGGTACTGGTGATGACCAAGATCTTTGGAAAACCTGCTTGCGAGTGAAGCTCGACCGAACCAAAGATGACTTTGAACCCTTCAATGATCTGCTCGTCTCGCTCGGCGAGCACGCATTGACCGAGTTCCATGTGACCCAGCTTGGGGCGCTCCGGCACGCAGCCGAGGCATTCCATGCCCAAGAATGATTCGGCTTCACTGAATGATTTGAGACGCGTATCGAGAAAGCCGAGCCCGACCGGCAAGCCAAACAAGCTGCCCAAAAACAGAACACCGGCCAAGGCGAGGACCTTCTTGGGATTTGGATCGACGGGAAACTCGGGCACCACGGCCGGCGTCGTCACTTCGATGTTGGTGCGGTCCAGGCGCTCCGCCAACTGAACTTCACTGAGGCGTCCCAGCAATGCTTCATGCTTGCTTTTGAGAATGTCCAGCTTGCCTTTCATCACACGGTAGTCGACCATGGGGTCGTTGTCACCGAGCGTCGCCAGCGACGCCGCACGCAGTTCCGCCACCAACTCCTCGTGCTCCTCCCCCTTCTGCTTGACTCGATTGCGGAACTCCTCGATGGCGCCGGCGACTTCCGCCTGTAACTGAGAAATGAGAGTGTTTCGGACGGCCGTGTTCTCGATGATTTTGGGATGGCGCCGGAGAAAACGACGATCCAACTGCGTGTGCTCCTCTTCATTCTTGTCGAGCCTCTCCTTCATGGACGCCACCATGCTATACTCCGCAATGACCGGAAACTGGCTCAGCCGAACGACGTCCTCGGAATCCACCTGCTCGATGTTCCTCAACTGAATCTTGAGACCGTTGAGTTCAACCTCGGACGCCGTCACCGTCTGAGCGAGGGAATCGACCCGGTCAGACTCCCGTGATCCTTCTCCCTCCTCCGTCTCCATGATTTCGTGTTCCTGGCGGAAAAGAGAAATGACTTTCTCTTGCTTGACGACCTCCGCTTCGAGATCGCGCACCTCGCCCTGGAGATGTTCCCGAGCATAGGTATGGGAGGCACGCTCTCTCTCTCCCAAAAAGTCGCTGTAAGACTCGACGAAGGCGTGCGCGACCTGACCCGCCACTTGCGGATCCGGGTGCCGAAAGGTCAGAGAAATGAACTGCGAACGCCTACTCGAACTCACATCGAACGGACCGTTCTCCTGTTTAAAGAAATGTTCGACGAACAACTCTTCCGGCTCAGGAAGTTCAGAAACGGCCTCAGGCGTGGCCTTTTTCCCCCGCAGTTTCAGTTGAATCAAGCCATCCGTGTAGGCTTTCTTGAAGGCCGCGAAATCGCGGAATCCCCTGAGCAGGCTCTCACCCGCTCCGCCCTCGTCTCCCTTGGAAAGGCGCGTCTCCACAAACTTCCGGAAAGCGGGACTCTGTAAGCTGCGCGCGTGCACCTCTACCACTTGCTCCAGGTTGGTCATCCCCGGTCCCTCTTCTTCAAGAGACTCGATCGGCAAGATCTTGCTCTTCTTGAAATCGACCAGCAATTCCACCTCGGATTCAAAGACAGGCGGCTTGCTCATCATCCAGTAGGCTAAACCGCCCGCCAGAAGGAGGCCAACCGCCAGGCCGAGAATCCACCGTTCCCGAACCATGAAGAAGATGTCCCGCAAGGACAATTCCCGGCCAATCCTCGGGGCCTCGTCCGGCAAAAACTCCTCTTCAGGCTCTTCATCGTAGTCCCGACGGCGTCGATGGTTCGGCGGGGGCCCCTGCCTCTCTTCGCCTCCACCCCCTCCTTCGCGGCTGCCGAGACCTTCGCCCCTCCGACTGCGCTCACTGAGGCGATCCCGAGAGGCACCCCCCGCGCCTGCGCGTCCTTCATGCCCATTGTCGGCACCTCCCCGGTTCTCCAGCAAGGCGGATTCCCGCAATTGCTTCAAACCTCGCGCCACCGCCGCTTCCACTGCGGCGAGATCCGCCCCCTCAGCCGATTTCGGCAACTCGATCCGCAAGGTGTTCTCGTCACGAGGCTGCCGAGACCGACCCGCACCGCTCTGGGAAGGAAGCGCCACGTCCAGCGCAACGCCTTCTTCTTCAGAGCGCCCGCGGAACCTCGCTCGGCCCCGATCGCGCTCGAGACTTTCATCGCGCGAATCCTGGTCGCGACTTCCGTTAGGGGATCTACTCATGATCGAATCGACAGCACACTTCCATCAAGAAACAAAGACTTCAAGTCCGAGCGGCCTCAGATAATCCGCTGCAGCACCGTCACGGTGTCTCCAGGATACAAATAAACATGATCCGCCCCGTCCTTCGCGTTGAGAAGATCCTGGACATTCACTTCCATCGTTCTTTCGGCACCATTCCCGTCGCCTCGAGTGATCTTGACCTTTCTCTGGTTGGCGATTTGCTTGAAACCGCCCGCCCCGGCAATGGCCGACAGAAGACTGATGCGCGTCTGCCCTCCCGGAAACGGCACCGCCCCCGGCTTGTTCACGTGCCCAAACACGGAAACCGTTCGTTCGGCGAACTTGGCAATGGTCACGGAGACCTGTGGAAACCGAAGGAACTCCTGATCCTTGTAAGCCGCCTCGATGGTGGCTTCCACCTGGCCCACGGTTTTCCCGGAGACCTTGACCTGCTTGATCAAAGGCAAGGTGATCGTCCCGTTGCTCGTTACCGCCACTTCCAAGGAAAGTTCCGGCTCTTCGTATACCGAAATGGCGAGCTGATCATTGGGGGAAAGTCGATAATTGGGATCCGGAGTCGCGGAATTCCCTCGAACCACCACTCCGCCTTCTTGGGCAGAGGCAAAGCCCATCAAAGTCAGCAGTCCTACCATCGCGATTCGCCCGATCGCGAAATTGAAGAAATCAACCATTGCCGTGTATCGTGTTTTCATTGAGCCAGTCACTGGGTGAAGAATTTTAATGTCGGCCGCGAAACGATCGACGGCCGGAAGTGCCAAGAAAGCACAGGATAGCCATCGCACCAACCGATCCTTTGATCCTTCTTTTCTCAAAACGAATAGGTGAAGCCGAGGCCGGCACGCAGTCGGTCGTAGGTCAGTCGGCCCACCGTCGATGAGACGTCACTGTAAGTCACCGAGGCTTCCAACATCGCGGAAAGATTCAACTGCCACAACAAGCCGGCCCGGTAGGAGAGGAACTCATCATCCCGGTCCAGGCCGAAGGTGTCGTAGGATTGTTCCTGCCAGTTCGCTCCCAGGCTGGCACTCACCGCGCCGCCGAGGGCCAACACCCCCGCCACTCCCGCCGACATCCGCTGGCCAGAGCTTCCGGCAGAGGTCGTGAAAAAGCCCATGGCTCCTGTGGCCACCAGCTCAAAGCGCTCGTTGAGGGCCCAACCCAAGTTGAGGTTGACGTAAGGGTCGCCTGAGTTGACAAACTCCGTTTCGCGGATCTGGTAGCCAAAACCTAGCTCGCCCGTTACCTTAGGCGTGATGTCACCCTCCAACGAAATGCGGAAGGTGTGGTCTTCCGAATCAGTGAAGGCACTCGTTTCCCGATAACTGTAACCCAGGAAGACATCGAGTTTCTCCGAATAACGGTAAAACAGATCCGCGCCCCCACCCTTGGTGGTCTGCGACGAGAATCGGGAATCGTCGTATTCCAAATCTGACCAACTCCCACTGACGCGAAAGCCCCAGCGCTCGTTGACGTTGTAGCGGAGGGATCCATTCACCCCCCCAACGCCGTATTCGAGCCGGCGTCCCGAAAAGGTATCCACATCATTGGTCTCGTTGTAGCCGCCCGAGAGGGTCAAGGTGTAAGGAATGTCCGGCGTGTTGGGGTAAAGCACCGTCACGTTGGACTGAATGAGCTGGTAATCGAACTCGCTCTGGTCGGCAAAGAAACCAAAGGCGCCTCCCAAAGAAGCCTGCAAACCAATGATGCCCGACTGCCGCGTGAAACTGATCGTCGGGACGTAGGTCATCTCGATGTCCGACTCGCCATCCTTGATGCCCTCGATGTTCGAATCGTAGAAGGCGGAAAGTTGATTGTCGAAACGCAGGCCGTCCGCTTCCTCACCTTCCGGAGTGGTGATGGCGCAGAGCATGCCGATCACGGCGGGCGCACTGACGAGAAGGACGAGCCTGGAGACTGCTTGGTGGGAGATCATCATCATCTTTCTAATTCACGCTGCCGCCATTAGTCAGGTCCAATTCCAACCTGCCATCGCCGCATTCCATCGCACGACTAGTCGTTTATCATGGAGCGCGGTGCCTTCAAGTGCTAAGGTGGGCAAGCGGCGAATTGTTTGAGCGGATTGAATGGGGGATGGAGATGACGGCAGGTTGGTTAGTTTGGTGAAGGTTAAAATTATGGCTAGATGAAGAAATTAGAAGTTAATAGGTCGCCTGCGGGGGTGGGGTGGGTAATGGACTTCTCCGAAATCCAACCGGTGGCGCGCTACTGAAATCGGATTTCAGAGAAAGTCGCTGACCACTCCGTGGTCAGATCTTCGGTATGTCGGATTTCGGAGAAATCCGCGACGTACTCAATTCCTCACGCCGGTCAGGGTGAACACGCCCTGCGCGCCGCGAATCAGCGTGGTGGCGAAGGCGAAGTAGATCCGGCTGGCCTCGAGCACGAAGGCCACCGTGGTCTCCGTCTCGGGCTCTCCCTCCGTATGTGCCACGACCTCTCCCAGGTCATTCTGAATCACCAAGAACGGCCGGAATCCACCCTGCTCCGGGTCCGAAATCAAGGTGAGGGTCACCGTGTCACTGGTGAACGCCCCAAAGATCCGATAAGCCTTCGCATACAAATTCCCGTTGAACTCACTGGTGTCATCCAACACACCCTGGACCGGCTGCCGCCCCAATTGCAGATTCTGTGGTATCTGTGAAAGTCGCGGAAAGTTGACAGAGATCCAACCCGTCGGAGTCTCGTCAAACGACGTCAGCACCAGCTCATAGATCTTCTCGCTTTCGGTCTCGACCTGCACTTCAAAGACCTGCATTTCTCCATCGCCGGCGTCCAAGACCACCTCACCGGTCATCTGATCCACAAGCCTCAGCCTCGGCGCGAAGAACGGGGCGATCACCACGAGGACCGTCGTGCCGTCCACCAAGCCCGTCACCGCGTAGCGTCGTTCCCGGCTGCCGCTTCCCAAGGGGCCCGCCGCATCGAGCTTGACGTGAAACTCCTTGCCCACACTCCGAGGGAGTCGACGCGGCACCGACGGGACTTCACTGATCACCCGAAAAAACTGACGTGGACTCTCCGCCAGCGTCCCCGAGCCGGCCACCGAAACCCACTCCGTCCCCTCGGTGCTCGCTTCCGGCCGTCGATCCACGATCTGAGGAGGATCGATGACCCGCCACTCGCGCAGATCTTCCGATTCTTCCACCCAGAAATCCACCGCCTCGTGATGCAAAAACTCCAGTCCCGGCCGTCCATCCGCGTCCATCAACGGCCGTTGATTGGCGAAGCCGTCGCCCGCCCTCTTTGGATCCGTCCCGCGCGCGAACTCAACGTAGTTGCTCAGGCCATCCCCATCCTCGTCGTTCCAGAGCGCATCGATCCCCTGCCCCTCCCGCCAAGCGTCGAACGCGGGGAATGCCGCCCCCAAAATCCACTCTCGATAAGGCTGCAAGTTCGCCACCACCGCGTACCCGCCACAATCGCCCACCACGTAACTGGCGATGCCCAAAAGCCGCGCCTCACCATTCTCCCGGCGAATCAGCGGGCTGCCGCTGTCCCCGTAACAGAGGCCAATCTCGTCCGATCCCGAGTTCACGGGAATCGCGTCGAGATCGATCCCCTGCCCCGTCGCGCTGGAAGCCTGGAGACGGCTCACCACATCAATCTCCAACCCAGACAGTCCCCGGTTCGAGCCCTCCTCCGACCAGCCCACCACCGTCGCGGTGCCAGACAGGGCCAAGTTCTGCTCCAAAAGCCGCACCGGGTCGCGATCGGTCACCGGCCGCGACAAGCGGAGAAGGGCCAAATCGCCGTCGAATCGGCCGTCCCGAAAGAGGAAATGCGGCTGAAGGAAGATCTCGACCACGCCGTAACGGTCCGAGGCCGCCGCATCGCCGTTCAAATCGTCGACGCCAAAGGCGACCTCAAAAGAATTCGGCGCCCGGTCTTCCACACAGTGGGCGGCTGTCAACACCCAGGAAGGATGAATCAGGGCTCCCCCACAGAAAAAACTCGAACGCGGGGCCTGGCCGTGACTGTTCAAAAGTGCCGCCACCCAAGGATGATCGGCACCCGAGACATTTTCGCCACCCGTCAGCCCATGAGCGGACCACGGCGCCCATGCCAACAACAGCCCGACCATACATGAAAGGACGTTCCGCGGAGGGAAAGCAAGCCCCGACGGTCGCTTGGCTTTGGCCTGAAGCCTCAAGCCACAGGCAAACTTTGTGCAAACGGACCGGCAAGCGTCGCTCGCCTGTTCGGTGGGTCCTTGGGAATCAAGCGAAGACATGGGGAATGGGCGATTCTCGCTCGGAGCAGCGCAGCGGCAACGGCTATCGCCGAAATTCACTAAAAATGACTTTAAAAGTAATACAATATTTTCCATATGGTTAACACCGGTGACGGAAGTCGCCCAGCGACACCCGCCGCCGTTCCCTCGTCACATCCCAACCTACTGGCAAGTCTCGAAAATGATAATCAGCATGGATTTTCTTCTGCTAGTGCTGATTGCGGCCGTTTTTTCGGCTGGTACCATCTGGCTCATCGTGTTTGGAAACAGGCACCGGTTGAGCTCGCTACCAGTGCACGAGCGACACCGAAAGGCCGAGCCCACGCAGCTTTCCCATCTCGGCGGGCTTGGAATCCTGGCGGGATTTCTCGTTGGCATGACGGCCTTCGCCTGGATGGTCGACACGGGTGAATCGCTGTCGACATGGGCGGTCGCCCTCATCAGCAGCGGCTTGATGTTTGTCCTGGGATTCACCGACGATCTCCATCCGTTGAGCGCCAAAGTGAAGCTGGCCGGGCAACTGGGGATCGCCTGCCTCGCCTACTCCCTGGGACTTCAGATCGATCTCCTCACCGGATTCGGAGGCTCCTCCATTCCCCTGCAGGAGCCCTTCTGCTTTCTCCTCACTCTGGGTTGGCTGGTGGCCCTGCCCAACATCCTGAATCTGGTCGACGGGATCGACGGCCTGGCCGGAGGTCTGGGTATCTTCGTGGCCGTGACGCTCGGAATCGTGACCTTTGGCTCCGATCAGGCGCTGACGGCGGGACTCTGTTTCATCTTTGCCGGAGCCCTCTTCGGGTTTCTGCTCTTCAACTATCCTCCCGCAAAAATCTACATGGGGGACAGCGGCGCCTATCTCATCGGCTCCTTCATCGCCAACATCTCACTGCAAAGTTCGCAAAAAGGATCCGTCGGGGCGATTTTTTTGGTGGTCATAATCGCCTTGGGACTTCCCATCCTGGACACCGCCTTCGCCATCACCCGGCGAGGCCTTCGCGGCATGCCTCTCTTTCGAGGGGACGCGGAGCACATTCACCATCGTCTGCTCGACCGCGGCCACTCGAAACGCACCGTGATCACCATGATTTACGGGATCAGCCTCACCCTGTCCACGGCCGGGCTTGTCGTCTTTTGGACCCAGGGCCTCGCCTCACCCATTGTTGCCACCTTGCTCTTCGGCGGGGCCTTGCTCTTTGGCGCGATCGATCGGGCTGAACACTTCCTGGATCCATCTGAAGGGGCAAGTGAAGCAAGCCGCCCGGGGGCGACACGAAATGAAACGGGCTCATCGGCTCAGCGACTACCTGCTGAGCGAACTGGAGCACTGTGCGTCACCCGAGGAATTCTGGCGTCTCTTCGACCAATCGGCACGCCGTCTGGGCTTTATCTCCCGGAGCCAAGACCATCAGCGTTTTGAAATACCGGCAGATCCGCCGTGCGTCGTGGTCAGGACGAAAGGCAACCCCCCCCTGCGCCTCTTTCATGATTGCACGGGTCTCAAGGACACGCTCCATTGGCGAGGGCTGGCCAACTCCCTCTACCCGGCCTTCACGGCCGGTGCGGCCAAATGGCCTCCCTCGAAGCGTTAAGGTCGGGATCGAGCCGGTTCTGAAAAATCACGGCGGCCGGGGACGTCCGCCATCCCCTCACTCCGATTTAGGAATGCGTCTCCCAAACCGCGGCCTTCTCAAAATTGCCGCACGCGAGGCCTCGAAAATCTCTCGAATCACCCACGCCCAGGGTCCGCGAGCAAGCTAAGCCAATCAAATCTCTCCTGACGGCTTGCCCGAGCCACGTCTTCCGGCCACTGGGCAGGCTTCGAGCAGATTTTTCCAATTTTTACTTTCCAAAAAACTTCTTTTCTTTATCCTTGAACATCATCTTGACCAAGTATAGAGAAAACCAACAATGAAGCGTTACTTTCAAATTCTTTTCGGAGGGAGCTTGCTTTCCTTTCTTGCAGTCCAGAGCCATGGGGCAGTGACCATCGGGAATTCCGGTGGCAACGTCGCCGATACCTCGTGGACTCGCGCACACTGGGCAACCTCCCAACTCAGTGGGGGCAAGAGGTTGGCCTACGACCAGAACGACGTCAACATCAACCCCGGGACCAACGACATTTTCACCTTCACGGTAGCAGCGGGTTTAGGAAATACCGGCACCCTCACGATGGTCGACCTTGGCTCCCCTGCGGGTGACGTCTACAGTTTGGACCAAATTGGTGTTGATGAAGGCTTCACGGCCACGAGTGAAAGCCTCGGCGGTTTCGCCAAAACCACCGTCGATCCCACCGTGGCATCGGCGGACAGTGACTACGCCAAGATCGAGTGGTCCGACCTCGGCCCGGGAACCTACTCCTTCACCGTCGAGAACACGGCTAGCTCGATTAGCCAAGGGGGCATCGCCCTGCGCTTTTCGGCGATTCCCGAGCCCAGCGTCGGTCTCCTGAGCCTCGTTGGCATGTTGGGCCTCGCCCTGCGGCGCCGCCGCTAACTCTCAGGTTTCAGTTTCATTTGAAAAGCCGGCCCAGAATGGGTCGGCTTTTTTGTTTGATGGCATCCCTATCCAGACGCTAATTCTTGACGTGCCTTCGGATCCTGACCCTCACCCTTCTCGTTCTGAGTCTCCAGACGAGCTCGATGTCCTCAAGCAAGCCATCGACGAGTTGGAACGGACGCTCGGTGCCGTGGGACATGATGATGCCGGTGGACAAACTTTGGACGAGCCCAAGCACCCGACAGGCGGGCCTCATGCTGATGGTGATGGCGACACCGATATCATGTCGGAGGAACTGGAAGATGAAGATCTCTTCGACCAGCAGACCCTCGATCGAAGAGGGCGGCCCCTTCCCATTCACAACCAGACGAAGCCAGACCCTTTCGAGCAACTCGGCACGGTCGACGACGCGCCGGTCGCTCGTAGCCCCGGGAGATCCCCAGCCCCCCTCAAGAAGAAGATCACGCCGAAACCGAGGCGCCCTCTTCCGGAAGAAAACGTCGAGATTCGGAAGGCTGGAAATTCATCAGTCGAGAAATCGCCCGGTGGAGCTTCCGCTCCAGGCCGCCCCGGCGTCCCGTTGGAGAGGAAGGGTTCGGATTCCCTCGATCTTCCCCAGAACCCTTCACTCGAAGCGACCTTGGCAAGTCCCATCGAGGAGGAACCGGAGCCGGACCTCGGTTTTTTTTCGCAAGCTGGCCTCGCTTTCAAGCTTCTCATCGGGGGCGCCTTTCTGGCTTTGCTCGCCGGCATGGTGCGTCTGAGCCTGAACGATCCTCACCATCAGGATGCTCGTGCGGACTCCCTGGAGGAAACCCGACAGAAAGTCTACTCGGATGTCGCCGCCACCAAGGAGACAATCGAGGCTTTCTGGAACGCTCCCACCCTTGAAGAAAAACTACCCTTCGTCTGGGATGCCGCGCGCGTCGAACCGCTGATGAGAGCCTACTATACGAGCCATCCTCTCCCTATAGCGCTCCACCTCGACGAGTCTTCGCTAACCCCCAATCGCTTGGGGCACATGCATTCCGAACTGCCCGAGAAATTTCCTCTCGCCCAGGTGAAAGATGAGATCGGGAAGATCACGCCTGTCGTCTTCCGCCAGGGGGAAAATCGGCTCCTCATCGACTGGGAAGCCACGGTGGGGTTCAATGCACAGAGCATCTCGACACTCCTCGAAAACGGTAGCGACGGACCCGTCATCATGCGGGTGCTCATCATTCCAAACGATTACTACAACTTCGCGTATTCGGATTCCAAGCGCTACCACTCCTTCGCCATCAAGACCGTGGATGACGATGAGCCCTTGTGTCACGGCTTCGCGGAGAAATACTCGGAAACCGGCAAGACACTGAATGGCCTGTTCACCAATCGCAAGCCTCGCCGAGTGGCCGTGGCTCTGGCCCTCCAATTTGCGCCGAATAGCGGCGAGACGCTTTGCGTGGAGATCGTCCGTGTGGAGAGCCTCCACTGGGTATTGTGAGATGAGTTTGTCGCGGATTTCTCCGAAATCCGGCTCCACCGAAGCTCTGGGACGCGTCTGACCACGGAGTGGTCAGCGACTTTCCTCGATCCACCTACGGCCCGGCCGGGCGAGCCACGCGAAAGCCGGTGTCCTGAACGGAAGTCGCATAGGTCACCAGGGGATACCGATAACCGCGTTCCATCTGCACGGGTGTGTGATTCCAGCTTCCGCATCTCTGGATCCGCCCCCAATTCCCCACGGCGGTGTCCGTCCACTCAGCGAGATTCCCGGCCATGTCGTAGGCGCCGTACGGCGAAAGGCTTCCCGGCCCAGCACTGCCCACCGTGCTCACGTTGGCCTCGCCCCGGCCATTCCGGTCCGCATCCCAGATCGCCGTCCGGTTGTAGTTGGCCAGGTTGGCAGAGCCCGTTGACGATGTCGCCATTGTCATCGACGCGCGCTTCCTCCGGCAGGACATCGCTGCCCGTCGCGTAAGTCCAGAAACGATCGCGCTCCGCATCGTAAAAGGCGAGAAATGACCGGAAGTTGTGGATGAGGGCGGTCGGAACACCATTCGAAGTTCGATCATGGGTTAGGCAGCGGTTTGCTGCTCGATGCCGTCCACGAAGATGATTCCTTGCACGACTTTGTCAAGTTGACGATATCCGTTCAGTCGACGCCAGCCTTTCTCGGCTTCCAGGCCGAGCTTGTAGACCATTGAAAGGGTTGCTTTCCTCGATCCGCACCCTTTGGTTTGTCGAGTCCGATGGCGGACCGTGGCAAACGTCGACTCAATCGGGTTTGTCGTCCGGATGTGTCTCCAGTGCTCGGCTGGAAAATCGTAGAACGTTAGTAGAGTTTCCTTGTCTTTCTTCAGGCAGGCGCACGCTTTCGGATACTTGGCTTCGTAGAGCGTGAAGAACTCGTCATAGGCCTCCAAGGCGGCCTTCTTTGTTTCCGCCATGTAGATTTCATGGATGCGTTCCTTGGCAAGGGGCTGCGCTTTCTTCGGCAGCTTGTCGAGGATGTTGGCTGTCTTGTGCACCCAACATCGTTGCTGTTTGCTTGTCGGATATTCCTCTTCCAAGGCGCTCCAGAACCCGAGAGCTCCATCGGCGATACTCAGTTTCGGAGGGATTTTCAATCCTCGTTTCTTGAGGTCTCTGAGCACATTTTTCCAGGACAGTTTGCTCTCTCGTTCTCCATCGCTGATGGTTACCAATTCCTTGGTTCCATCGGGTAAGGAGCCGACGATTACGAGAACACATGGGCGGTCGTCATTGAGCCTGACATGGAAGTAGATCCCGTCGGCCCAGAGATAGACGTATTCCTTGTCGCTGAGGTCACGCTTGCTCCATTGCTCGCGTTCTTTCTCCCATTGCTCTTCCTCGTCGAACGATGTTGGCTGCAGAAAGACCCGATGCGTTCTCACCGAGGATCGGCTCTAAGGCTCGACTCATCTCGGAGGTTGAGATTCCTCGCAGGTAGAGTGCCGGGATGAGATTGTCCAGTGAAGCGACTCGGCGTAGGTACGGCGGAAGGATGGCGCTGGTGAACCGCTGGCCTGATCGGCGATCATTGATCCTGGGCTGCCGAACAGAAACGTTTCCTATTCCAGTCTGAAGTTGTCGCTGAGGAAGATGGCCGTTGCGAACGACTTGGCGATGACCCTGGTCATCACGCTGATGTTGATGGGCTTGAATGTAGTCGGAGACTTCGTTGTCGATGGCGGCCTGAAGAAGCACTTGGGCTCCTTGTCGCAGGGTGGCCTCAAGGGCGTTCTGGCAGACGGTGCTTGCTCCTTCCTGGCCGAGGATAGATGCGGATTCGGTGGGGTGGTTGGTGGTTTTCATTGGAGTTCAGTTGTTTTGGTAAATGGTTGAACTCTTCATGATGCCCCGACCGCCCTCATCCACAACTTCCGGTCATTTCTCGTAAAAGGCCGCCTTGACCCACTCCTCGGTGGTGACTCAATTTGAAATGAACACTGTTCAAAGCCTCGGATTATGGAAATTTCAGGGCTTGCAAATGCTTGAGCGCTCAGGCAAATTGAAGCGTGGCTAAGGAAGATCTCAACACCAACGCTTTTCGCATCGTCCGCGCCTTGACTGGCGAGGATGAGGCCGAAGACGCGCAAGAGTCGACGCCTACCGACGTTGCAGAAGCTCTAAATGATGATGACCTTCGCAAGAAGATGATGAGAGAAATGGGAAGTCGTGGTGGCAAGAAGGGGGGGAAGGCTAGGGCCAATGCCTTTAGGGAAAGCTAACAATCTCCAGCAGGAACTCGCCCTCACGAGAGTCGTTTTCTGTTAGCCTAGGCCAACTCGTCACCGGTTGGCGGACTTTGCGCGGGCAACTCCTTTGTCGTCTTTTCGGTATTGCCTCCCGAACGATCAATTCGAACACTGCCCATAGTGAATTCATTTTGTCGAGCGTCTTCAGGAAACTGATGCTCAACGGCTGGATGTTGCCGCTTTTCGCGGCTTCGCATCGCTCCTGCGCGATGATCGAGCAGGCCATGAGCAATGCCGCCACCTCCTGGGCCGCTGTTTCTGGCGTATGGCTATGAAGAACGTCATTCCCGCGCATGTGGAGCTTGAGTTCCTTGTAGAATATCTCGTGTTCCCAGCGCAGGGCATAGAGCTCCAGCAATTCCTGCGCCGGATACTCCTGCTCATCAATAAGCGTCGTCCATAGCCTCACCTCGCTCCACTGTCGTGCCCCCGGCTTCCTGATCCGGCCTCGAATCTCACGGATACGGATCTCCCCTTGATTCTCCCGCGGCCCATCAGCCTTCTTTCTGGGCACCCTGATGTGACCAGCGCGCTTCCATCGGAGAGCCTTTCAGTCTTATGGCTCTTGTTGCTGCCGCGTGCCTTCACCAACAATTCACTATGTGCCGCCCGGCATGATTTCACGAGTTCGTCGAGATACTTCCCCCAACCGTAAAGCCGGTCGACAATCAGCAGACTCCTCTTCGGCAGACTCCCGAGAAGTTCTTTGGCCAGGGTCCATTCGCCTTCTCCTTTCAGGCCGACCGTCGCCGCCAACGGGTTGTGGATGCCAAGTTCCACGAGCGCGCACATCTCTATTTTCGCAAAGGCGGCGGTCATTCTCCTGGAGGCCGCCTTGCTCATGGCAGCCAGAACCTGCGGCGTGTTCGTGACGCTCCATTTCGAGCCATCGATCCCGCACAGGCGCAGCCCCTTGTAGAAACATCCCTTGTGTACGCGTCCATCGGCGAGGGGCTTTAACACCTGCTTCATGAGCCAAGCGAATGGCTCAAGCCCCATCCTCTGGCGCCGTTCCGAGAGCGAACTATCCTTGATCACCACCTCGAACAACTGGAACACATGGGCCGAGAAATGGCCAGCATCACTGATCACGTGATAGACCAGGGAGGCGAGAAGATCCCAGGCCGGCAGCTTGGGGTTGGGGCCTGGGTTCTGCAAGCGTTCGAAGCGATCGCGAACGAATCCGAAAAGATGTTCGAACTGACCAAGGAAACCGCTAACTTGATTGGGATGGGAGTGAGGCATCCACCCCAATTATAACTATTATGGTAAAATGCAACATTTATCTAAAATATTTTGGATCTTTCCCTAAAGGCATTGAGGCTAGGGCAGACAGTTTAACTTCAGAGAAACGCTCTGAGATTGCAAGAAGCGCCGCCAATGCGCGCTGGGACAAAGAAGATTCGTCATGAGCTGGAAATTGCGGAAAGAAATCTACGCGAAAATTGAAGAGCACCGTTCGCGACCCCTGATAACCTATGTCACTAGTAAACGAGAGGGGGCGAGATCCTCAATGGCCACAGACTCTCTGCCTTACATAATCGATCAGTTAGACAAGCTTCCAAAGAAAACAAAATCGCTAGATTTTCTGATCGCTAGCTATGGCGGTGACCCAATGGTTGCATGGCGAATAATATCCTTAATTCGCCAGCGAGTTGATCAAGTTTCGGTCCTGATACCTCAAAGCGCTTACAGTGCCGCTACACTAGTTGCCCTCGGAGCAAACGAGATTGTAATCCATCCCAATGGGCATCTAGGTCCAGTCGACATGCAGATCACTACGTTTGAGTCAGGTATCCATCGGCGTTTTTCTACAGAGGACATAAGCTTTTTCTTAGATTTCGTTCGTGATACTCTAAAAATCACGGATCAAGAGCACTCGTGAGTGGGAAGTTCTCAGACCGGTTTCTCTTTGCCTGGCGTGTCTGTCTGACTGCGTAATGGAGCGATCTTCGCCTTGGATAGTTCAATGCTCAGATCGATCAGTTCGGTGGTCAGTTTCTTGAATTTCTTGTACTCCTCTGTTTCTTTTCGTAGTCCCTTCACGTGGTCTGGCCAGACGTGTTCAGTCCGGCTCCTCATCTCATGCGTGTAGCTCAGTTGGTAATACACGCCGCGCTGGCGTTGTCGATCTCGGTATTGCTTGCTGATGCTCCCAGGCCGCATTGGCCCGATTGCAGCTAACTTTGCCGCAAATTTCTGGACTCTTTTTTCAATGATCTGATCTTTTTCATGGTCATTACCTTATATATGCGAATGTCTAGGAAAATCAAATCATTTGTTATGGATCTCTGGATTTCTTGGTGGAATATCGTCTGTCTTCTGCGACCCGCTTTCTCGAGAGCCCGCACCTTTCTCTGGTTTCTGCTCGTCTTGGCCGCTTTCTCCGTGCGCAATGACCTCCTCGGGGTTTCCAGTTTCGTCCGCGCTCTCGGTTTGTCAGAACACTTCTATGAGCACTTACTCCATTTCTTCCACAGCAATGCCGTGAAGACGGACCGGCTTGCAGAACTTTGGTTCGCCATCGTGATCAAGCACTTCCCTGTCTACAAGATCGGTTGTCGCCCCGTCCTGGTTCTCGACGGCATCAAGAAGTCCAAGGAGGGCCGCAAGATGCCTGCGGTGAAGTATCTGCATCAACAGTCCGAGTCCAATTCCAAGCCTCACTTCATCATGAGCCATTCCTTTCAGGCCTTCGGCGTGCTCTGTCAGGTTGGCGGATACTTCTTCTGCGTTCCGGTCTGTGCACGCATTCACGAAGGTATCGTCACTTCAAACCGCGACAGGAGAACCTTGATCGACAAGGCCAACGAGATGCTCGCATCCGTCTGTAGAGGTCAGGAGTTCGTCTTGCTGGCCGACGCCTACTACGCCAACGGAAAGGTGATCCGGAGCACCAAGGGGCGTTCCGGTGTGCTGGTCACGAGGGTTCGACGCACGACAACCGGCTTTCGGCCTGCGGCAGTGCCACGCAAACGCAAACGCGGACGACCGAAAAAGTATGGCGCTGCGGTGAAGCTCCAGAATGTCTTTGGAACGGGCGGCTTCAGTTCCGTTCCCAGTCCCGTATATGGGGAGAGAAACATCTCTGTCCGGTTCAAGTCGGTGGATCTGTTGTGGAAGCCCGCCGGGGCGATGGTCCGCTTCATTCTCGTCGATCATCCCACGAGAGGGCGGATCATCCTCTTGTCTACCGACCTCACCATGGAAGCTCAGGAGATCATCTTGCTCTACAGTTTGCGTTTCAAGATCGAAGTCGCTTTCAAGCAAGCGGTGCATTCGGTCGGCTCATTCGGATACCATTTCTGGATGGCCGCTATGCGACCGCTCAAGCGTCGCAATGGTAACCAATACCTCCACCGGACTACCGAGAAATATCGCAGACAGGTGCAGAGAAAGATGCACGCATATCATGTGTTTGTGCAGACCGGCATGATCGCTCAGGGCATGTTACAGTACCTTGCCATGACATGTGACGGTCTGGTCTGGAAACACTTTGGAACCTGGATCCGAACCATCCGCCCAGACGTGCTGCCTTCGGAAATGATTGTCTCAGCCGCCTTGAAAAACACGCTGCCTGGATTTTTGCACCACGGCGGAAAAGGTTCAGCGTTCCGAAAATTCATCCTTGATAAAATAGACTTCACTCGCTCCGAAGGTTCACGCTTCGCCGCATGATGATCCAGTTACAGAACTTCTCACTCGCGAGAAGAGCACATCAGGACGTTATTTGAGATGACCTGCAAAGAAGTAGGAAGTCTGGGCATAGATTTCACTGCCCGAAGCACCCGTTTAGCCATAGATCTTGGGGAGAGACTTCTTGCTCTTCACATGAAAGATGACGAAAACCGATTGAGGCTTCGCTCATTAGTTTAGAACATGAGCCGCAAATTTCACACCCACTCATACCCTGTAAGCAGGAACGAGGCGATAGAAATTGGATTACCTGTTGCGAAAGATTCCGATAAGAAGCTTGAAAATTTGCTTTGGAAGGCTTGGATAAATATAGAAGCTGATCTTAATGAACTCCGCCTGTTTTGCCCTCTTCGGGAAGTTGTAAATAGCCCCGAAGGAAGTAAGCTCTTGTCCCCAATTCCCCAAATTGACGTAGCAGCGACAACCTCGTCATCTGCCGCCACAAGCGCTGGAATTAAGCCTAATTCGCCCTCGATTGATCCAGTTGATTTTGAGGTAAAGAATGCAATCGTAGACTCTTCTAGGGCCGGGCGAACATGTGTGACCAAGGGCAAAATTTTGGCATACCGCACTCCAGAATTACAAATAAACTACAATGCAGTAAAAACCCAGCATGGTTGGGATAAAATGAAATGACTATAAATACCCCAAATGACGGCTCCCTCAGGCAGTTTCCATTCGATGTCACTTCCACGATGCCGGATCAGTTGATGGGCTCTTCAAGTCCCTTGACTTCGCCTGCTACATCAAGTGGCCCTAAAAAAGAAGACCAGGTAAAGCGAGACGATTGCGAAGACCAAGAGGCACCTTAAGAATCCTTAGGTCGTGTTTTTAAGCTCAGCTTGCCCCCGTCAGCGCTAGATATTAATGCTTGACCGTAAAGGCATAATAGTTCATTATGAAAAGTGAACCGCTTAAGCACAGAGAAACGCTCCTCCATTCTTCGTAGTTTGGTAGAAGGCAATAGTCTGAGAGCCACTGGCCGCATCTGCGGAACGAGCCTCAACACAGTCATGAAGCTGCTTTGCGAGTTCGGGGAGTCTTGCAACGACTACCAGGCTCAGCACATGGTAAACCTCCCGTGCAAGGTCCTTCAGATGGATGAGATCTGGTCGTTTGTGGGCTGCAAAGAGAAGGCCAAAGCAAAGGCGAAAGGGGAGCATCCTGGCGATGTCTGGACATGGTCTGCCTTGTGCGCTGAGACCAAGCTGATCCCAGGGTTCTACGTTGGCGATCGTTCTGGCCACTCTGCTTACGAGTTCTGCCGTGATCTCAGCACGCGCTTCTCAGGCTCTCTTCAGATCACTACCGATGGCCTTGGTTCATACAAGTGGGCAATCGGCAACAACTTCGCCAACTGCGACTATAGCAAGATGATCAAGATCTACGGAACGGACTCACAAGGCCACGAGATCGTAACTGGAATCAAGAAAGAGAAAGTCTTTGGCAATCCAGATGAGGATCTGATCAGCACCAGCTACGTAGAGCGGGCGAATCTCACAATGAGAATGGGAATGCGTCGATTCACTCGCTTAACGAACGGATTCAGCAAAAAGGTTGAGAATCACATTCACTCAATCGCGCTGCATTTCTTCCATTACAATTTCTGCCGCAAGCACATGACCTTGAAGACGACACCAGCCGTGGCTGCCAGTGTTACGGACAAGATCTGGGAGATTGAAGATCTTATCGAGATGCACGATGAATACTGGCAAAGCAAGCATCCGGTGAAGCGCCCGAAGCGCTATCAGAAGAAAGGGACTAGCAGCATCCCCTTCTGATTTCAAACTGAGTCACTACCCACTCCTCGTCGCTCGGCAGAAAATACCGCGCGCCCGGTTTTCGCACCACCTGATCCGCATGGATCGTGTCCGCGAAAGCGAGATCATAGGCGCCGTCTTCGGTCGTCCACGGCTTCAGGTTTCTGCGATTTGTCGGGCGACCGTGATGCAGCCAATTGCAATACCGGCAGGCCGACCAAAAACTCACAAAGGCCGCTGGCTTGTCGGCCATCCCCGGGCGTGCCTGATAGAAATATCGACCTGACGTTCCCGAGCATGCAATGCCTCCCCGCGGGCGCGAGCCCATGAAGGGGAAGTAAGCCTTGGCCTCATCGTCTGACGCCGCCACCGCATTCAAGAATTCCGCGAACTGGGCGTTGGTGATCTCATGTTGTCCCAGCTCGCAGCCCTCCTCGACCCCTCCTTTCCCGGGGTCGCCCACCGTGACAAATGTCAGGGGTTCCATCGCCTTTCTCAAGGAGACGTAGATCTGAAGGAATCCACTGGAAGCGCCCGACTCCAGTGGAGCCGTGGGATCGATGACGGTCACTCGCCGAGGATTCACCGTCGAATCCACCGAAACCAGCCCGCCGTCTTGCTCGGTCACTCCGTTCCCCCACCAGTAGGGAACCTCCGCGACGCAGAGATCGACGACCCGAGCCCCCGCGCGGACCTCGTAGATGAGGTCGATCGCATCCAGGCGCTGCGGAAAGTTCAGGAATAGATGATGCTGTCCGGTGTCGTGGACAAGCAACCCGCCTTGCTCCGGGTTCTTGTCTGCCACCAAGGGGCCGAGAATGAAGGCGTACTCGTAGAGATTGGAAAGACCGTCCCCATCCGGATCGCGCTGAGGATCCGAATTCACATGGTTCTCCACCCCAAATTCGGCGGTCGCCCAATCCTGATAGGTGATCGCAGACGCACTTTGCTCGCCAACGATCGAGGCCGTGGCGCAAAGACAGCCAACAAAAACTCGCCGCATCCCGTGTCCAAGACGACGCACTTTCCAGGCCTTCCCAAGCTTCCTACCGAGAGAGCAAGCCGCACCGTACTCACCTCGACTCTGTGACCCTCTCCAGCTTTCCACTCTGATTAAATACAGTGAAATATCCACAATTCAAAACTTGTCTGACCGGAAAAGAAAGGGATGCAAATTTCTTAACAGATTACCGATTACCGATTACCGAAATGTTCCCGCTGGAAGTTGACGGCGCGGGCGCATTCTTTAGTTTTCCTCATGCGGTCCCCCACCGATTTCCCCTCCCCTCTAGTCCGTGCCCTACGCCGTTGGGGCTTTCCCTTCCTCGCGACCACCGCCTTGGTGGTCCTCGTGGCCTTCGTCAACTTCATCAACCTCCTCAGCCTCGATGGCGACGGGTCACGCACTGGCCCATCGGTCACCGCGAAGCCCCCTCAGCCCCTGGGTGCACCCCCGCGCGTCGTTTCCGATTCAGCGAGCTTTCCGGACACTCACGAACCTGCGAATCCAGGCCAAGCCATCGCAGGTTTCCCACTGCCAGAAGGAGTGGCACTCCCGGACGCCAAACTTGGAACGTCCGTCCTCAGTCACGCTGACGCCGAGTCCCGTCGCAGCCATTCGAAAACGGCCAGATCTGCCTTGGCGAACGACGTGGCCATCGCGACGCGGGAAAATGCCATGCCAAGCGAAAGCCTTTCCGCTGAAAGTGCCTCGGCAACGGAAGGTCTCAGCTCAAGCACTGGTTTTTTTGTGCTGGGCGAGTCTCCTCAACTGAACTGGGGCAGCCCCGACCCCATCACCTACGGCACGGCGCTCAGTGACACTCAACTGAACGCCGCCGTGGCCCATGGCATCGCCGGCCAGTTTGTCTACAGCCCTCCCATCGGCAGCGTCTTGTCGGCTGGTCTGAATCAAACCCTTAGCGTCACCTTCGTCCCCGATGACCGCAATACCTACGACCCGGAAACCGTCACGGTCACCATCGATGTCTTCCCGGCTGCCCTGACCGTCACGGCCGAGGACGTGATCCGGCCCCCGGCCACACCGAATCCTCCATTGACCGCTCGATACACAGGCTTCGTCAACGGAGACACCGCGTCCGATTTCGACATTCCGCCAACGCTGACGACGACCGCCAACACGACCAGCGTCCCGGGCGATTACCCGATCAGCGTAAGCGGGGCCGCCGATTCGAACTACGCCATCGCGTTTGTGAACGGGACGCTCACGATCCCCAGTGCGCCCGATCCCAACCTGATCTGGCCGGTTCCCGATCCGGTCACCTACGGAACACCTCTCTCCGAAGCCCAGTTGGCAGCAACGCACGCCGGCGGCGTTCCCGGTGAATTCCGTTACTACCCAAGCATCGGCACCGTGCTGAATGCCGGCACCCACACCCTGTCCGTGGCCTTCACGCCAGAAGATCCCAACCAAGGCCAGGCCGGCGCTTCCTGGATCAGCTTCGAAGTCACCAAGGCGACGCTGCGAATTCGTGCCCAGGACAAGGTTGGGGAGTTCATCGACGGAAACTCGGGCGACGTCAGTGGCGTGGAGTGGGTCACCATCGGTGATCCCGGCAATCCCGCTCAGGCCCAGGATTCCGGCGCCGTCGGTGCCGTTTTCCGAACCTTTCAAATCGCCAAGCACGAGATGACCAACGCCGATTACGCCGCGTTTCTCAATGCGGTCGGCGGAAACGACAACATCAACGCCAGTATCTTCGATCCTCAACCGCCGCTCTACAATTTCCAGATGGCCACCGAGGCTCGAGGCGGCATCACTCGAAGTGGCGAGGCCCCAAATCTCACGTATTCGGTCAAGCCGAACATGGGCAACAAACCCGTGATCTTTGTCAGTTTCTGGGATGCCTGCCGCTACTGCAATTGGCTTCACAACGGCAAGCCAACCGGCGGCCTGGACCCCAGCACCACCGAGGACGGTGCCTATGACATGACCGACCCAGATGCCTTCGCCGTCAACCAGGTGTTTCGCAAGAACGGCGCCCGTTACTTTGTCCCCGGCGAATCCGAGTGGCACAAGGCCGCCTTCTACGATCCGAACAAGGCCGGCAACTACTGGCTCTACGGCACGCAAAGCGATACCGCTCCCACCCACGCCCTCGCCAGCACCTCGGGTGATGTCGTCAACCCCGGTGGAAACGTCGCCAACTACGGACGTACCTCCGACTGGGACAGCAACGGCAATGGACGGCTGGAAAACGGACTCGTCGGCGGGCGCATTGGACCGGAGGACGGCAACGTGACCACGGTCGGAAGCACGGGAGCGGTCAGCTACTACGGGGTGGCCGATATGAGCGGGAACGTCCAGGAATGGACGGATTCTCCCGTCAACGTCTGGGCGCGCATGACGCGTGGCGGCAACTGGAACGGTGACGAATTCTTCCTCACCAATACCTATCGTTTTCCGCTGTCCTACGCGGTGGAAGTGCAAGACGTGGGCTTTCGCATCGGCCGACCGGATCCCTCGCAGGGACTCTCCGTGATTCCCGAACTCACGCTCTGTTACTTCGGCTTCGTCAACGGAGACGGCCCCTCCTCTCTCTCGGTGGCCCCCCAGACTTTCACCAGCGCCAGCGCCGCCAGTCCAGAGGGAGACTACGAAATCGTCGTCTTCGCGGCCCAGTCGAGCAACTATGACTTCATCTACGAGAACGGCCTGCTGCGGCTCAATCAGAAGGAAAACCCCAACATCCATTGGATTCCCCCCAGCGCCATCGACTACGGCACCCCACTCACCGGAGCTCAGCTCAACGCCTCGGCCTCGCTCAATGGGGCCGCGAGTCCTGGCGCTTTCACCTACGAGCCGCCACTCGGCACGGTGCTTGATTCCGGCGACCAGGAATTGATCGTCACCTTCCAACCGGCTAACACAGCCGCCTACAATCCGATCACCAAGAAGGTGCCCCTCACCGTGAACCCGGCGCCCCTGATCATCACGGCCGAGAGTCACAGCCGCGAGCAAGGCTCGCCCAATCCCGCGCTCCCGGTCTCCTACGCAGGCTTCGTCAATGGCGACAGCGCCGACAGCCTCTGGATTCCCGTCAGCGTGACCACCGGCGCCACGGCCGAGAGCCCCTCGGGCACCTATCCTATCGTTCCCGGCGGGGCTTTCTCGCCTAACTACGCCATCACCTTCGTCGAGGGCAACCTCACCGTGCTCTCGGAAGGCAAACCGACGCCGACGATTTTCTGGAATCCCGATTCGCTCGACTACGGCACGCCGTTGGGCAGCGACCAACTGAACGCCTTCGAGGCCTCCGGCATTCCCGGCACCTTCGTCTATGACCCGCCCGCGGGCACCACGCTTGACGCCGGATTGTCCCAAGTGCTCACCGTGACCTTCAATCCGACGGATACGGACACCTATCGCAGCGTCTCGGCCCTGGTGCTGATCGACGTCGCCAAGGCGCCCCTCACGATCCGCGCCGCCGACGCCACCAAGATGCAGGGCCAGCCAAACCCCACTTTCATTCCTCTGTTTGAAGGCTTTGTCGGTGGCGACGCTGCGGGCGACCTTGATTCGCCGCCCATCCTGGCCAGCACGGCCACCACCGAAAGCCCCGTGGGAAGCTATCCCATCACGGTTGCCATCGGCGCCGACAACAACTACGCGATCTCCACGATCAGCGGGACCCTCAACGTCGAGGAACAGGGCAAGATCTCTCCGGTCATCATCTGGAATGCTGCCTCCCTGGTCTACGGCACTCCCCTGGGAAATTCGCAACTCAATGCCATCGAAGTCACCGGCGTTCCTGGCACGTTCACCTATGATCCGCCCGCCGGCACCCTTCTCCACGCTGGACCCTCACAGGTACTCACCACCACGTTCACCTCGACGGACACGGACACCTACGAGATTGTCTCCACCCTCGATTTGATCGACGTGGACAAGGCACCCCTCACGGTGCGTGCTGAGAACGCCACCAAAGTTCGGGGAGTTCCCAACCCGAGTTTCACGGCCATCTTTGGTGGCTTTGTGGGGGATGACACCGCCGACGACCTCGATTCGGCGCCGGTTTTCTCCACCACAGCGACGCGCGACAGCCCTCCGGGCGTCTATCCGATCACAGTATCCATCGGCCCAGACAATGACTACGTCTTCGCCACCGAGAACGGCACCCTCACCATCGAGGAGGGCGGCAAGCTCGCGCCGACGGTGATTTGGGAACCCGCTTCGCTCGTCTACGGCACCGCCCTCGGCGCGGCTCAACTGAATGCCATCGAGGTCAGTGGCGTGCCTGGGGATTTCACCTACGGTCCACCCGGCGGCACTCTCCTGGACGTCACCGCTTCCCAGGTTCTCATGAGCACCTTTGTGCCCGACGACACGGACACTTACGCCACCCTGACCAGGGAAGTGACGATTGAGGTGACCAAGGCCCCGCTCACCATTCGCGTTGACGATCTGGCCCGGCCCGTCAACTCGGCGAATCCGACTCTCACCGCCACTTACGAAGGCTTCGTTCTCGACCAAACCGCCGACGTGCTCGACAACGCACTGCAGCTCACGACGACGGCCACCGAGGAGAGCTCTCCGGGTCAGTATCCGATCACCGGCACCATCGGTCCCGATCCAAACTACGAAATCACCGTCGTCGGCGGCACGCTCACGGTCGAAGAGAAGATCGTGCCCGAGATCGAATGGAACGCACCGGAAGATCTCACCTATGGGGAGCCCTTGGGCTCCGAACAGCTCAACGCCACTCTCCTCGAAAGCGTGGCCGGGGACCTCAACTATGACCCCGTTCTCGGGACGGTTCTCGACGCCGGCTCGCACTCTCTCATGGTGACCTTCACTCCGGAGGATGAGACCGCGTTCGACACGGCCACGGCCACCGTCTCCATCACGATCTTGCCGGCTAGCCTAACGATTCGTGCCCTCGATCAGGAACGTGTGGCCAATACCGAGAATCCCGTTTTCGAGCTCACTTATGAGGGCTTTGTCAATGGCGACACGGAGACCAGCCTCACCGTGCCACCTGTAGCCGCCACGGACGCCACCGTGGATAGCCCGCCGGGTGAATACGCCATCCGCCTCGAAGGTGCGGAGGCCGCTAACTACGCCATCACCTTGGAGAACGGGACGCTTACGATCACGGAACCCGAACCGACCGAGCCGCTCGTGATTCGCATTTCACGGAGCGGAGACGGACTCAAACTCCAGTGGGACCATCGCGAGGGGCTCGAGTTGCAGGTGTCCTTGGACATGATCGACTGGGAGTCGAGTTACCTGCGTGCGCTGATCGTCGAGGACGGCCAAGCGTCCATCCTGTTTTCAGTGAACCGCCTCCGAATGACTTCCGATACCTACTACTTTCGCCTGCGCGATCCGGAGTAGACGGCAAGGTGTTTCGGCCGCTCCGCGGGCGATGGGCGACGATGAGCAAAGGCTCTGCAACCCTCTCATCGCGCACGGGAGCGCACGATCCACCGGCGGACATGAGGGTCCGCCCTACGACTTGGCGCTGCCGGTGGAGCCGTTCCTCAGCGCCCCTCTCGCAGACACCCATTTCCCAACCCTTTTCACCCTGTCGATCCGAAAACCCGCCTCGTCGGCCGCACGCAAGGTCGCTTCTTCCCGCGCGCGAAGGATTCCCGAAATGATCAGCGTCCCGTCCGCCTTCAAGGCCCTCCGGATCGTCGGCAAGAGCGCGATCAGGATCTCAGAGAACAGGTTGGCGGCGATCACATCCCACTCCGGCATCTCGGGCTGCCACTGGAACACATCTCGCTGCGCGATTTTGATCTCACCCTCCGCGAAACCATTGGCACGCGCGTTCTTGATCGCCACCGCGACGGCCAGCGGATCGTTCTCCCATCCGACCGCCGTCTCGGCCCCCAGTGCTTTGGCGGCCATCGCCAAGACACCCGTCCCGGTGCCGAGATCCAGCATCCGCCACGACTCTTTCGGTCGAGCACGTGACTTCGCCTCATCGGCCAAGAATCGGAGACAGGTGGCGGTGGTGGCGTGCTCCCCGGTCCCAAAGGCCAATTCGGCGGGGACGGAAAGAATCACCCGATCGGGATCAACTTGGCGCGCTTGATCCAGTGCCGCGGGGTCGCTCTCGGAGGTCACGAGCAAACAATCTCTCACTTTCACGATCACGGGGCGTTTCTCAGATTGGGGCACTGCCCAATCATTCGCGGTCAACGTCTCGACCCGACCACCGAACTGATTCCGTAGCGACTCAGCTTCTGCCCGGTTCTCGACATAGCCCTGAAGCAAAAGGCGCTTTCGCCCAATCCTCCGAATGACCACAAACCGTCCCGGCAATCGCTCATCCAGGCGTTCTTCCCAAAGGGCTTCATCCTCGGGCGAAATCCATCGCGTCCAAACGGGGGTGTCACCTTGCTCATCCATGGTCGGCAGTCGACAAGCCATCCGATTTCCCTTCGGCCAGGCGGCTCGTCAAGCCTCCTCACAACGCTCGATGGCTCGTGCTCTCAGGGGTGCCGAGCTCACGGCGCGCCGCGTCCAGAGTCAGGGCCCCTTGCTGCATCAACCACGCCACGACCTCTTCCACGCGTTTCTGCTGAGACTCCGGCAGCGCAAAGGCTAACAAACCCAAATAATTGCGTTCGGCTCTCCCCTCGGAGAAGGCCGATTGGAAAGTGCCATAGGCTTTCCTCCAGATCAGCGAGGGAAAGAACTGCTCGCGGTAGCGACGAAACGCGCCGGGCTTCCTTCGCAGGGCCTCCAGCAGGTGTCGCCAGTTGACGTAGGTGCCGCGGTCTCCGTAGCGCCTTTCGAGAATCTCCACCACCAATCGGCCGTCCAGAAGCTCGATTCGATCCTCATAGAGATGCGCTCGAAGCCGTGCGCCCGCCCATCTCGCCGGCACCGAATAGCCGATCTTGGCCACGCGAACCACTCCATCCTTGCTCACCCGGCAATCCGACATCTCGTACTCGGGCAGGGCATGACTCGGCAAGGCGTGCATCTGTTCGAGGGCGAGTGCTTCGCGGCGATTGCCATTGCGTGCTTGGCAATTTCGAATCAGGAAGGCCTGATAATGTTCCTCGCTCTCGAAGTCGCGGTGACCGCGCAGATCGAGACTGTCATTGAGGTAGGATCTCAAATGGCCGTGCGCGCTTTCGACGTCACCGTTCTCATGGGGTGAGCCAATGTTGGTTGTCGCCGCCTCCATGTCGTAATGCGCTAACAACAACGCATAGGCTTCGTTAATGCCCCGCTGCCTCTTGCCTCGACGGAGTTGGTGAGTGGCCGTCGAGCTGTTATCCGTCTGACATATCGAAGTCGATTTGCCTAACTGAAACAAGGTCGCCTGCAAGGTTCGCTTCAGGGAGAGAAACGATTCGCTGCGCGCCGGTATGGCCCACTCCCAGTTCGAGAACGGCAACACTGTGTGGCAGAGCAGATGCACGAAAGGCTCTCCGGCGATGGTGATCCCGAGGGACTTCCCCCCAAACCAATCCAACTGCAGCCGTTCTCCAGGGCGATGTTCTTGTGGAAAGTAGAGTTCCGGTGTCTCGCCGTGCTGCGCCGTGCTGCTGTCGCCACTGCTTGAGTCTTCTTTGGAGGGTCCGCAGCAGACCATCCTCGAAGCGCTCCGGATGGCGTCGCTGCAGTTCGGCAAGCAGGCGCACCGCCTTGATGTTCGGGCACTGCTTGAGTAGGCCCTCGATCTCTTTCCAGACGCCCTCGAAGGGATCCTCTCGCGTCCGCCATGTCCGGGGGCCGCGACGGCCTTTTAGGGCGGCCCTCCGTGGATACACTTGCGAGCTGTTTTTCGGTCGATGCCCGCCTTGCGGGCGCTTTCACTGAGGTTGTCGATCTCTCGGTAGACTTTCATCAATTTCCGGTACTGCACGGCGCTGATCATCGCCGTGCACCTCGCCCAGACACCCCAGCGCCGCCCCCCTAATGTGGGGAATCTTAGTTGTCGTTACCGGGGAATTCTAATTGTCGTTCTACAAGCGGTCGCGATCGCCGAGCGGATCAGGGCCGCCGGGTAACTGATGAACAGGAAGAGTAGCGCGATCACGAGTGTTTTCTTGGCGTCGTAGGTGACACGCACGTGCAGAAAGAGGGTTCCCATCAGAGGCAGAAACCAAAAAGTGGCGTGGTCAATCCCTTCACCCATGCCTTTTTCCAGGGTGCGAATCCCGGCGATGGCACCGATGGCAAAGAGGATGGCGGCGAGCATGAGCTGCCAATAAAGGTGCTCATCGACACGATCTTTCAGCACTTCGTTGCGGATGATGGAGACGGGGAGAGCGAGGAGCAGTCCGAGCAGGAGCACTTCGAAGAAAGTGATCGCGGGGAACCAGGTTTGATGACTGGTCAAGGCGACCAGTGTGGTGTTTGCAAAATATCCAAACAAAATGAGAAGAGAGGAATGAAGAAGTTTCCAGTCTTGCTCGCTGCGCTCGGAGCGTTTGGAGCGTGGTCTTTCTCGCCGATTTCTGCGTTGCTCGTCGGTCGCTGAGTGCACTCAGCTCCCTTCTCGCGCCTTGAACTCGGCGAGAAATCCTCGCGAATTTTGTCTGTCATTTTTCAAACGCCACACTCGGAACTCACTTTACGGGCGTGGTTCTCCATCAGAATCACCAGGAACACGCCGATGGCCACGAGCCCGATCGCCATCCAGGTCCCGCCCTGAGTGAAGTCCGGCGAGCGCCACTCGTAACCGATGACGATCGGATCGCCGCTCGAACTGAGCAGGGGAAGGCCGTCTTCTCCAAACTTTTGCACGGAGTCTTTCCAGGGCCAGATGATCATCAGGGAACCGGCGACGAAACCCGTGAGCAAGGCCACCGCGACGTCGCGAAACCTCTGGAAGAGCCAGGAGATGAAATGGGAAAATGCGATCAGTCCGACCACGACGCCGACCATGACGGGAGCGAAGATCTTGAGGGGCTCGAGCATGGCACGGAAATCGAAGGCGGTGGCCGCTGATACCAGGTCGGAGAGGGAATCGAGGATCAAACGGTAGTTGCCCATCAGGATGAGGACGAAGGAACCGGACAGGCCCGGAATGATCATGCTGCAGATGCCCACCACACCGCAGAGCGTGAGATAGAGAAGACCCGTATTTTGGGCGGCCGGCTTGATCAGCGCGATGCCGACCGCGATGGCCAGGCCCACGAGGAGCGAGAGCAAGGGCCCCGCACCCCAACGACCGACGGTCTTGCCGACGTAGTAGATCGAGGCCAGAATGAGCCCGAAGAAGAGAGCCCAGATCTGGATGGGATGGTGATCAAAGAGATAGCCCAGTAGCTTGGCGAGGCTGGCCACGCTGATGACGACGCCCAGGCCGAGCGGGAGGAGGAAATTGCCGTTGATGTGTTTCCAGAAGCGGGCCAATTCGCCTTTGGTGAGGAACTTGATGGCCGTGAGGTCGAGGGACTTCAAGGCGTTGATGAGGGTTTCAAAGATTCCCGTGATGAAGGCCACCGTGCCTCCAGAGACCCCCGGAATGACATTGGCTGCGCCCATGGCGTAGCCCTTGATGAACGTGCGAATGGCTGGCGGAATCACGCTTCGATGAGCAGACGGCTGGGATCTTCGATGCATTGCTTGACGCGCAGCAGGAAGGTGACCGCTTCCTTGCCGTCGACGATGCGGTGGTCATAACTCAGGGCGAGGTACATCATGGGGCGGATGACTACCGCGCCGTCTACCGCCACCGGCCGTTCCTGAATGTTGTGCATTCCCAAGATGCCGCTCTGGGGCGGATTGAGAATGGGCGTGCTCAACATGGAACCGTAGATTCCCCCATTGGAAATCGTGAAGACGCCGCCCTGAAGGTCGCTGAACTCGATCTTTCCCTCGCGCGCCTTGGCCGCGTAATCGGTGATGGCCTGCTCGATCTCGGCGAAGCTCATGCGGTCGCAATCGCGAAGCACCGGCACGATGAGCCCGCGTTCGGTGCCCACCGCGACGCCGATGTCGTAATAGTAATTGAGAATGAGATCTTCACCGTCGATGCGGCCATTCACCTGCGGAACGCTTCTCAAGGCGTCGACAACGGCCTTGATGAAGAAGGACATGAACCCCAGCTTGATGCCGTGCTTGGCCACAAAGGCCTCTTGCAGGCTCTTGCGCAGCCGGATCACGGCGCTCATGTCGCATTCGTTGAAAGTCGTCAGGATGGCCGCTTGTTGCTGGGCTTGCACGAGGTGGCTGGCGATCTTGCGGCGAAGCGGTGACATGCGCTGACGCGTGAAGCGCTCTCCGTCTTCACTCGCCTCCTCCTGGAAGTTAGGATTGCCCGAGGGAAGAGCGGCGGGGGTCACGACCGTGAGTTCTTCTTTTTCCTTGGGCGCCGGACTCTCCTCGGTTTGGGAGGGCGAGATTGCCGACTCGACGTTGGCTCGCGTGATGAAGCCGCGGCGTCCCGTGCCGGAAATCGTCGTCAGGTCGATGTCTTTCTTCTCGGCAAACTTGCGGACGCTGGGCGACACCCGAATGCCGTCGCCCGATTCATCGGTGGCCTCACTCTCAGCGTCGGCATCCGGCTCGCTCTCTACAGTGTCACCCTCCTCGTCCCCGGCTTCCTCAGCGTCCTCGTCCACCGTGACCTTCATGGCGGCTGGCTTGGCTGTGGGGGAATCTTCTTGCGGTTCGGAATCCTCGCTTTCCGCCTCGCCGGAAGCCTTGGCGCTGGCCCCTTTGGGATCGATCGTGGCCACCACCGCCCCGATTTCAACTTCGGCCCCTTCCTCGACCAGAATCAGCAGTGAGCCGTCGGCCTCCGCTTCCAGCTCACTGCTGACCTTGTCCGTTTCCAGGGTCAGCAGCACGTCACCGCGGCGCACGAAGGTGCCGTTGGATTGATGCCATTGCGCGATGGTGCCCGTGGTGACCGATTCACCCACGGGAGGGATTTTCACGTCGATGGCCATGATGAAGGCAGATTAGAGCGAGTTGTTAGAGTGTAAAAGCTTCTTTGACGAGTTTTGCCTGTTCCAGTTTGTGGATGGCCTTGGCGCCCGTCGCGGTGCTCGAGGCGCGGGCGCGTCCGGCATAACGGATTTTGTAGCGGGTCAGTTCTTGCAGGCGCGGCCCAATGTAAGACCAAGCGCCCATGTTGAGGGGTTCTTCCTGGCACCAGACCCACTTGTGGGCGTGCTCGTACTGCCCGGCGATTTCTCGCAACCGTTCGGAGTGGAGGGGATAGATCTGCTCGATGCGGACGATGGCGGTGTCCTTCACTTCGCCGTCCGAGCGATAGGCGAGGAGGTCGTAGTAGACCTTCCCGGAACAGAAGATCACCCGGTTGACATCGCCCGGCACGCAGGGAAGCCTCTCGTCGTCGAGGAGTTCCTGAAAGTGGCTGTTCTCGTTCATGTCATCCAGACGCGAAATGCATTGAGGAAGTCCTAACAAACTCTTGGGAGTCATGAGAACGAGAGGCTTGGCGATGTCGCGCAGCACCTGTCGACGAAGGATGTGAAAGTACTGGGCGGGCGTGGTCAAGTTAGCCACCTGGATGTTCCGCTCGGCGGCGAGCTGGAGGAAGCGTTCCAGACGGGCGCTGGAGTGTTCCGGGCCCATGCCCTCGTAGCCGTGCGGCAGCAAGAGGACGATGCGGCTGGGACACGCCCACTTGGATTCCGCGGAGGCGATGAATTGATCGATGATGACCTGGGCGCCATTGGCGAAATCGCCGAATTGGGCTTCCCAGAGCACGAGGACCTCCGGTGCGACGAGGGAGTAGCCATAGTCGAAGCCGAGGACGGCGGCTTCAGAGAGAAGGCTGTTGAAGACGCTCATGTAGCCCTGGTCTTCGGACAGGTTTTGCAAGGGGATGTAACGGTCGCGGGACTTGGTGTCGTAGAGCACGGCGTGACGTTGGCTGAAAGTTCCCCGCCGGCAATCCTGGCCGGAGTGGCGGACCGAACGCCCTTCCTTCAGAAGGCTGCCGAAGGCGAGCGCTTCGGCGAAGGCCCAGTTGATCGGGCCCCCCTCTTCCGCAGCTTCGCGCCGCTTGTCGAGGAAGCGGCGCTTCAGCTTGTCGTGCACATGAAAACCCTTCGGGGTCTCGGAGAGCTGAATGCCGATCTCTCGGAGGATGCCGGTCGGGATACCGGTCTCCACCGGGTCAAAATGAAAGGCTCCCTGGTAGATGGCGGTCGACTCCATGTGAGGGTGCCCGGCCCCCGACTGCTCCAGTTCCCGCAGCTCGGAGAGTTCCTTGTCCAGGCGGGCGTCGTAGTCCTTGTGGATGCCCTGTTGTTCGGCCTCGTTGAGAACGCCTTCCTCCTCAAGTCGCCCGCCGTAGATGGTGGTGACCGAGGGGTGCGTCTTGAGTTTCCGATAGATCATCGGCTGAGTGAACTCCGGCTCATCGCCTTCATTGTGGCCGTGTCGCCGATAACAGACGATGTCGATCACCACGTCGCGTCGGAACTTCTGCCGGAATTCCAGAGCCAGCTCCGTGGCGCGCATCACCTCCAAAGGATGATCTCCATTCACGTGAATGACCGGCGCCTCGATCATCTTGGCGACGTCCGTGCAGTAAGAAGAGGAGCGCGCGTCTTCTGGGTTGGTCGTGAAGCCGATTTGATTGTTCACGATGAGGTGAACGGTGCCGCCGGTGCGGTAGCCGCGTAGTTGGGAGAGGTTCAAGACCTCGGCCACCAGACCCTGGCCGGCGAAGGCGGCGTCTCCATGGATGAGCAGGGGCAAGACCCGGACCCGGTTCTTGGTGTCGCCCAACTGCCGTTGCCGGGCGCGGGCTTTGCCCTCCACCACCGGGTTCACGGCTTCCAGGTGACTGGGATTGGCCACGAGTTTCACGGCGAGTCTCTCGCCCAGACTGTTGGTCCGGACGGTCTCGTAACCGAGGTGGTATTTCACGTCGCCGTCTCCGGCCACCAAATTGGGGACGTAGTTTTGCTCGAATTCGTAGAGGAGCACTTTGAGGGTCTTGCCGAGGAAGTTGGCCAAGACATTGAGCCGGCCACGGTGGGCCATGCCCATCAAGACCTCCTGGACACCGAGAGACGGGCCGTTTTCCAGGATGGTGTCGAGAGCGACCATGAGCGACTCGCCGCCCTCGAGGGAAAACCGTTTTTCGCCGGGGAACCGCTTGTGAAGGAAACGTTCAAAGGCCTCGGCCTCCGCCAGGGCGCGATAGGCATGAATCTTGGCGGCGGCATCGTGGGACTGCCTTTCCAGACGTGATTCGATGTGGTGCTGCAGCCAGTTGCGCACCTCACGGTTGTGGATGTGCATGAACTCGAACCCGATCGGCCCGCAGAAGATCGCCCGGAGGTCGGCGTGCAATTTGCGCAGGGGCATCCTCTCGCCTTCGCGGAAGAACTGACTGGCCACGTTCCGGTCCAGATCCTCCTCCGTGAAACCGAACTCTTCCAGGCTCAGGAGCGGATTCTCAGGCTGGCCGTCCGCCATGGGATCGATCCAGGCGGCGGTGTGGCCGATGGTCCGGTAAGCGTAAACCATGGCGCCCGTCTGACCCCGGACCTGAAACTCCTCCGGCGTCGGCTCGGCCAAGGGCTCGCCTCCCTGACCGTCCAACTGCTGCGCGCCCAGGGCGAACCCCTCGAAAAAGGCCCCCCAGGTCGGTCCGACGGAGGCGGGGTCGTTCTGCCAGGCGGCATACTTTTCGTCGAGGAGATCGACGTTGATGCGTGGCGAAACGGACGTGCTCATGACTGGACACCGTTTCGATGGTTCGCCCTAGGCACAAACGGTATTTCGCAAACTTTGGCGGGCTGAGGCGCGTGCGCGGGAGTTCGTCCGGCCGGGGGAGGAGCCGGGAGGGAGGCTGGGCCTCGGGACGGGCTTCTGGCGGTGGGGGCCACCGCTCGATCAGGACGGTGCGCCGTGCCGATGCCCGCAGCGAATGACCACGGCGGCGATCACCGCACCGATGAGATTGTAGACCAGGTCCCAGCCCGTGTTCACGTAGCCGCCGACGTTGGTCTCCGCCATGGTCTGGGTAGCAATGAATTCGACGACCTCGTTGAAGGCGCCGAAACCCATGCCGCCCGCCGCGCAAAGGGTGAGGAAGCCCAGGGACGGCGCCAGCTCGCGTCCCGTGCCCTTGTGAATGCCCACGCTGAGCGCCTGCCAGCAGAGCCAGGTGGTGATGGCGAAACCGTAGGCGTGGACCACCTGGTCGTACTTGAGTTTTTCCGGGATGATCCACCAGCTATAAAGCACGTGGATCGGTCCATCGGCGGGCCAGTTTCCTGGCAGTGGCACCAGACCGCCCGCCATGTGGAGCAGGCCCCAGCCGCTCAAGCACCAGAGGAGGCCTGCGCTCAAGCCGGCCCGGCGATGCACCCACAAAATCGCCGAGCCGAGGACGAGCATGACGACGATGTAGAAGATGAATTCGCTGTTGCCCGACACCCAGGCCACCACGCCGGCGGAAAGGATGTAGGCGGCGTTGAATGCCAGAATGATCTTGATGGCAGACTTCGGTGCGGGCGTTCTCATGGGGAAGCTTTCGATGGAGATGTTGCGTGTTCCGAGATGTTAGGAACTTTCTTGGGCCAACTGCTCCAGAAGTGATTCGAGGAGCTGGGTCCAGGCCGTGTAACCCTCCTCACTCAAATGGAGTTCGTCCTCGACAAAGTATTTTGAGTCGGGCTTGTCATCGGGTCCTAACAAGAGCGGCGCGATGTCGGCGAAATGTTCGCGGGGCTTCTCGGCGCAACGCTCGGCGATCCGGTCGTTGGCCGTTTTCATCTTGGGCCAAAGATGCCAGCGCTTGAGGCTGGGCTTGATGGCGATGAAGACGAGGTGGGTCTCCGGCAGGCGAGCGCGCACTTTTTCGGCGAAGGAGACGTAGTCCTCGAAGACCTCCGTGGGGGTGAGACCCTTGCTGATATCGTTGTCGCCAGCGTAGAGAATGATCGTCCGCGGAGCGTAGGGAAAGACGATTTTCTCGGCGTAGTGGGTGGAATCCTGAATCATGGAGCCGCCGAAACCACGGTTGAGTATGTCCCGCTCTGGGAACGACTTTCGCGTGTCCCATCGCTTGATGCCGGAGCTGCCGATGAACAAGATGCCGCCCTTCTTGGGAGGACTGGCCTTGTCCCGCTCCAAAACGCGGGCGATGTCTTCGTCCCAGCGCGTCGGATCGGGGCGCTCGCCGGTGATGCCCGGGCTGACGGTCAACGCCACGGCGAAGAGCGTCGTCAGCCAGAGAGAGGGTTTTTTCATGCTCATGACCATAACCGGCGGCGAGTGAGCGTAGGAAGGAAGAAATGGCGTCTCTCTGCGGCCGCCTCCCGCAGAAATTTTGAGTTGATGACGATGCCAGAAACCGCGGGTTATCGGGAATGCCGTCTCCGCTCGATGTGTTTCGTTTCGCCTTCGGCCATCGGGCTGCCATCCAGAGGGTGAGCGGCAGCCTCTGGTCGCTTCCGATCGGTGCGCTTCTGGTCGCCACGGCCGCCATCGCGAGGAATTACGATCAAGTGTCCCTATGGCATGCTCCGGAACGCTTCCTCGGGCTCTACGGCATCTCGCTCCTTTCCTCGGTGTATTTGTTTGTGGTGCTTCATCGCTCGCTGAATCTGCGCTTCTGCGAGGACAGCCCCTCCATGATCCGGCAGTATGGGTCGTTCCTGGGGGCCTTTTGGATGACCGCGCCGATTGCCTGGCTCTACGCGATTCCCGTCGAGCGTTGGTTCAACCCGATGACGGCGGCCTGGAGCAACCTGGGCCTGTTGGCCTGGGTGTCTCTCTGGCGGGTCGCGCTCATGGTACGGGTGGCCAGCGTGATGACGGGCGTGCCGTGGGTCCCCTGCGTGGTGACGGTGGTGGCCGCCGTGAGCATCGAATTTCTCGTCGTCAGCTTCTTTGCGCCGATGTTCCATTCCGGCTTTGGAAACAATCTCCTCGCGTCCATGGCCGGGCTCCGATTCACCGTCTCGCCGGCGGAAGAAGTGGCCAACCTCGCGAGAGGAAAGGTCTTGGGCGCCCTTCCGGTGATCTTTGTGGTGTTCACCATTCTCTCGCTGCTGCAAAAGAAGAGAGCGGAGCGTTCGTTTCCGGCCCCGAGAGGCAAGCCGATCCCGTGGGCGGCTCTCATGCTCTCGGTCCTGATTCTCATCATCGCGTGCGTTTTGGCAACGCCCTATCAAAAGGCCGAGGCGCATTGGCACTTCATGGAGTCCAGGCTGCACCAGGGCGAGTTCGAGGCGGCTCTGGATGATCTGGAACGATGGGGACCGAAGGCGTTTCCGGAAGGGCGGGTCCTCCCGCTGAATCCCATGAGCTATCGAGCCGTGATGCTGCTGCCAAAGCTCTTGCCGCTGCTCGATGCCGATCGGCCGGAATGGTTGCGAATTCTGTGCTTGGAGAACGCCGTCACCCTGGTGACTCACGTCGATGGCCATCGAGCGAACGAGGAAGTCGAGAAGTTGACCCGCGCCATGGCGCAGGTGGAGGGCGGGCGTGGGTTCATTCGGGCCCGGCGAGAGGCGTGGGTTCAGGCTGGGTTTGGTGAAATCTGGCAGTCCGTCGTGGCGGAGTGGGAGGATGGCGGCGCGTCACCGCAGGACGGGGAACCTCCCGCGTCCTCGTGAATTTTGATGTTTCATGAACCATGCTAGAACACCGGCGGCATGGTGATGGTTGAAGTGAATGGCTTCTGAGAGCCTTCGTGCTCTTCGCGTCCTTCGTGGTCACCTCGACACAGGAGACAAATGAGCAGCGGGGGGATAGGATCCGAAGTGCTCTTTTGGGAATAGTTCTGGTTGATCGGAGGTGCCACCACTGCCGGGGATATCGTCCCAAGCCACGGCGCGTCGCGGATGGTGATAGGCCGAGACGAAACGCTGAGTTACTTCCGCCGAGTCTCTATAGGCGGGATGCCATCTTCGGGCGATGCAGTCCGTTGGCCACGTGGCCAAGAAGCCGGATGGACTTGAGCTGATCGCCGGTGATGCACGTTGAAGACGGGAGTGTGTCCGCGTTCACCGCTTTGGGTCGTCGGCCTACGCCGTTCTGAGGCGGTGGAATTTCACCACGAAGAGCACGAAGAAGGGCGATGGTGAGGATACCCTGATGTTTCATAAAACATGCTAGAACACCGGCGGAATGATGATGGTTGAGGTTGATAGGATTCGTCTCTATCCCGGTCCAGGGGCTTGCGGCAAAGAAGATAGCGATCGGGGTGCTTCACCTCAAAAATCTTCCATCTTCCATCTTCCATCTTCCATCTTCCATCTTCCATCTTCCATCTTCCATCTTCCATCTTCCATCTTCCATCTTCCATCTTCCATCTTCCATCGAGTGCGGAAATCTTCATTCTTCAGTTAGCATTCGAGATCCCACTTCCGATCCAGATTGAAAACATAACGGAACAGGACACGGTTGGCTGATCAAGAACGATTGACGCAACCTTGGGGTGAACTCAATTGGATTCGGCTGGTGACCCGCGGGGCTGGCGAGCGTTCGGCTTTCGGAGGGCCGGCGAACTGGATCATGACAGAGCGAAAGCGTTCTGTCTGGCCTTCGAGAAGCCGACTCGGAAAGCGCCATTTGGCCGTTCGGTCGGCGCTACGCGTGATCTTTGGGATCCGGATGCACCCACGGCTCGCGATAGGGCCGAGCGAGCATTGCGTTGGCCTCCTCGTCGCTCTTTATCTTGCCGGCTTCGGCGTCCCACGTGAGCGAGCGGCCTAACTGAAGCGAGAGGTTGGCCAGGATGCAGGAGGCTGAGGAAATGTGTCCCTGCTCGATGTCCGCCACCGGTCGGCCGCGGTCCTCGATCCGCTTGAGCAGATCGATCATGTGACCACGCACGGCCGAGGCCACGTGACGCTCGAGATCCTTCTCCGTCTCGTCTTCCAGATACTTGTCGAATTCGACAACGGCGGTCCCTTTTTGCGGCTGCTGGCCGCGGGCGCGAGGGATGAACTCATACTTGTGGACGTCTGCCTTCAGCGTGCCCTTGTCGCCGTAGAGGATGAAGGCCCAGGGATAGTCCTTGTCGGGCGCGTCGCCCCAGGCGCGATGGGTCCAGTTGACCGTCACGTCGCCAAAGTCGAAGAGGGCCGACTGCGTGTCGGTGATGTTGGCGATGCTGTCCGTGTCGACCAAGATCCCGCCGGTCGAGTGGATGCGCTTGGGCCAGCCGAGATCGAGCATCCAGCGGGTGGCGTCCAGCATGTGCACGCACATGTCACCCACGATGCCGTTGGAATATTCCATGAAGGAACGCCAGCCGCGCGGATGCATCACTTCGTTGAAGGGCAAGAGGGGCGCGGGGCCCGTCCAGAAGTCAAAGTCCAGATGCTCAGGGGGCGCGGTGTTGGCTGGGTGATTTTTTCGGCGCATGTGATAGTAACAGCAGATGTCGGCGTGGGCCACGGTGCCCAGTTTGCCGGCCTTGACGATGTCGTTGAGGGCCTCGATGAGGTGGGGCGTGCTGCGGCGCTGGGTGCCGACCTGCACCAAGCGCCCGTGTTTGCGCGCGGCCGCCAGCATGGCCTGGCTTTCGACCACGTCCACGCCGGCGGGCTTTTGCACATAGACGTCGGCCCCGGCCTCCACGGCAGCGATCATGGGGAGGGCATGCCAGTGATCCGGCGTGGCGATGAGCACGATGTCGAGATCCTTTTCCTTGAGCATCTCGCGGTAGTCCGTGTAAGTGCGAGGCTTTTTGCCCGAACGCTGGCGTGAGGCCACGATCTCGGCGGCCTCGTCCAGCATTTTGCGATCGACGTCACAGAGGGAAACGACCTCCACCGGGGAGACCTGAATCAGTCGAAGCAGATCGACCTTGCCGTACCAGCCCGTGCCGATCAGACCGACGCGTTTGGGCTTGGCGTCCGCCTGGCCCTCGGCATAGCCGGCGAAGGTCGTGGCGGAGAGGGCCAGCCCGGCGGCGGAGCCCGTGTGGAGGAAGTCGCGTCGTTTCATCATGGAGGATTCTTAGCTTGGGCGGGAGGCGAGTGTCAACGCACGGCCGTGGATTCCGCGAATGCCGAGCCGGATTGGAATTCCGTCCAGGCGTTCTCCTCACGGGGCGGCCACTCGCACACAGACCAGGCGGCGTTTGTCCCGAGCGTAGAGATGACCGTGGGCCAGGGCGGGCAGAGCGCGTGTCTCCGCGCCCAGAACCTGGGTGCGGAAGAGGAGTTTCCAGGACTCGGGCCGGGCCTCGGCGACGAGCAGTTCGCCACGTTCGGAGAGAATGAGGAGTTTGCCGTCGGCGAGGATCACGGAACCCGGCGCCATGGGCTCGCGCCAGCGAACTTCGCCGGTTCCCCAGGTGAGGCAGCGAAACTCCTGGCCGGATTCCTGGCGCCCATGAAAGCCGTAGAGATTGCCTTGATGATGGATGGGCGTGGCAAAGTGACAGTCCAGCCGGTCCTGGAGATGGTAGATCGCGCGCAGGCCGTCTTTGGGATCCCATTCCCAGAGACCGGCGCCGACGCCGTAGCAGGACGAAAGAAAGAAACGGTTCTCGTCGACGACGGGGCTGGCGGCGTTGACGGAGGCGTGGATATCCGATCGAAACTTCTCCTGAAAACGGATCTTCCCATCACGGGGATCGACTCCGAGGAAGCCCTCACGTACGAAGAAAAGCGCCAGGGGCGATCCCTCATCGGGCGTGAGGAGCATGGGGGAAGCGTAGTCGGCTTCCTTGTCACCGGCCAACCAGCGGAGTTCGCCGGTGGCGGCCTCGAAGGCGACGATGTTCGCGGGTTGTCCTTTGAATTGGCCGCCGATGTCGAGCAAGACGAGGCCCTGGGTCACCAGGGGTGCGGAACAGCGCCCGAAGAAACCCGAGGGAGATTGGAACTCCTCGGCAAGATCCCGTTTCCACAAGGCCTCACCGTCGGACAGACGGACAGCGTGGAGCATGCCCTCGGCACCGTGGATGAAGACACGATCGCCCGCCACCGTGGGGCAGGAACGCGGGCCGGGGTCGAAGCCGAAGCGATCCGAATAGTCGCTCTGATAGGAAAAGGACCACTGCCGCTCTCCGGTGAGCGCGTCGAAGGCTTCGAGGAGGGCTTCGCTGCCCTTCCGATGAAAGATCAGGCAACGCTGGCCGGCGACGACAGGGCCCGCGAAGCCGTGGCCCACCGGGCACGACCAGGCTTCTTCGAGCCCTTCCTCCGGCAGCGATTCAAACAGGGAAACGGTGTCCTCGTTCGCGCCGTTCCGGTTCGGCCCCAGGATCTGAGGCCAATCGGCGTTGGCGAGGAGCGGGCCGGCCGGTAGCGCGAAAGCCAGCGCCGGAGCCAGGGAGAGAGCCAGCCGCCGACTCAGGGCGTGGGCGCGAGCGAGGGACACGGGACGATTCGGCTCGGGCTATTTTTTCTTGTTCCAGCCCTGGGCTTCGATGATGTCATCGACCGCTTTCTTGGCGGCGAAGCTGGCGGGGACGAACTCGTGTTGGACGAGGTAATCGAAGGCCTGGCGAGCGCGCATGATTTCGCCCTTGCGCTCTTCCAAGGCGTCTTTGTCAGCGCTCTTCAACTCGGCGACGTAGCGTTCGCTCATGGCGGTGGCCGCCTTGAGGGTTTCCGCGTGGGGCGCGTAGCAGAGTGATTCAAAGAGACGGTACATCTTTTCGGTGCCCTCCTTGGAAGCGGCGTCCTGGCGGATGGAGGCGGCGATTTCTTGGCGTTTTGCCAGAGCGGCTTCCTGGGAGAGATAACCGTCCGTTCCTCCCTCGACGGCGCGCGGCGGCAGAGGACGGTACCAAATGTTGCGGTAGCGGATGGCATTGCCGTGGTCCTGCAATTGGAGCGGGCCGCTCTCGACGAAGGGACGCGGTTTGGATCGGCCGCGATGGCCGCCGCCGCCCTCGAGCGGGGTGTGATCCTGAACGAGGACGCCGTTGATGAAGACCGTTAGGTAACCGGGATCGACTTCCTTGCCGTCCTTGAAAATGGGACGGCGAAAAACGATGTCGTAAACCTGCCATTCGCCCGGCGCGCGGAGCGGGTTGGCTATGGGCGGGTTCACGCCGTAGATGGAGCCCGCCATGCCATCGGCGTAGGAGGGGTTGTTGTAATTGTCCAACACCTGGACCTCGACCTCGCCCATGAGGAAAACGCCGCTGTTTCCACGACCCTGGCTGTGGCCCTTGACCGGGGTGGGAGCCGCCCACTCGACGTGCAATTGACAGTCGGCGAACTTGGTCTTGGTCTGTAGGGTGCCGGCTCCGGGGACGCACTGAAGCGCGCCGTTCACGGCGATCCAGCGCTTGTCGTCCTTGGGCTTGCCACCGGGTTCCCATTGGGCCAGGGAGGCCTCCGTTCCGTCAAACAAGACGATGGCATCCGAAGGGGGCTGACCCGGTTGGGCTTGGGAGCTGAAGGTGCCCGGTTCGACGCGTTTGGGTTGGGGACGGTTGGGATCGTGGACCCCCCAGGGATGATGGGCATCTGGCGGATCCCCATAGAACGGTTCGTCCGCCACCGCGGGCGAGACAAACCAAGGGCAGAGGCAGAGCAAGGCGAACGATCGATTCAGGAGTTTCATTGGCAATTCCATAGCGGGAAATGCACGCGCGAGCAAGAACCCGTTGGACGGCGAAGCCCTTCGCGGAAGTGGTCGGCAGGAGGGCGTCACCCGCGACGTAGCCGCCGCTGGAGGCTGCGCATCCGGGCCTCCAATTCGAGGCGAGAAAGCGCGCCGTCCCGATTGGTATCCCTGGTATCCGCTTGGGGGATGAGCCGCTTCAGGCCCTCCGGCAGCTCGGCGGCAGTGGTCCGTCCGTCGCCGTTGCGATCGTGTCCCATGACGCGCTTGATGAAGGCCACGGGATCGAAGAGGATTCGCCCGCCTCTCGGCGCTCGCTGGGCGAGGATCTCGTCTCGGCTGAGCGTCCCGTCGGCGTTTTCGTCCGCCAGGCGGAGTCGCGCCGGGGCGGCCTCGATCTCGGCCGCATCGAGCTGTCCATCGGCATCGACGTCGAGAAGCGTCAAGAGAGGGTCGGCGAGGCGTTCGCGTCCCTCGCGCGGTGGACGGGGAGGAAAGAGGGAGCGGTCTGGACGGTTCAGTGGCTCCTGTCTTTGCGCTTATCCCAGTGCTTCACGCGGGAAAAAATCGCCGAGGAGGAGGGCGGCAGCGAGAAACGCGGTCGCGCGTCGAGCTCGGATTCGGGCGTGGAGGCCGGAACCGCGTGGCCGTCCCATGGCGCGAGCGGTCGTGTCCGGCGGTCGTGAGCCGAGGTGTTGGAGAATGGACATCGCCTCTTCATTTCAGGGGCCGGCGCGGGTTGAGGCGAGCACGTTTTTCCACGGCAAGCCTGCGCTCGGTCGCACGGGGGCGATCTGGAGACGCGCAGGCTCTCGTCAGCTGATGGCCCGGTAGTAGCGTTCGACTTGCCGGAGGAAGCCATACCACTTCGGCCCCGGATGCCCGTTGGTCATGAGGAAGTGCGGGCAGTTCTTGTTGGCCGGATTGCGTCCCTTGCGGGGCCAGTGATAGTGCGGCACGACGTGGCGCAGCGGGATGCCGTGGCGTTTCATGAGGTAGGCGGCGAGCTTGGCGGTTCGGTCCAGGGTCTGTTCCCGGTTGTTCCCGCGATGTTCACACATCTCGATGCCGATGCTGTAGTTGTTTCCCGGTCCATCGAAATCGGCGTGTTCGCCCTGCTCATCGGTGGGCATGTGCTGGATGGCCACGTCGTCCTGGACGGTGAAGTGCCAGATGAGATAACCGATCCGGTTGCGTCCGCGCAGGGCGCCCCGCTTGAGTGCCTTGGCGTGGGCGTAGGCGTCGCCGGTGTAATTCTGGGTGCTGTGAATGGTGATGTAGCGCGGGCGCATGGAGCGGTGTTTCCAGCGTCCGTGCCGTCCCTTGGCGACGAAATCGCGCTTGAGATTCACTGCCCGCAAAAGGGTGCCGGCGCTGCGCCGAGCCGCGGGGTTCAGGCTGGGCGCCTTGTAAGACGACATCGACCCACGCGGCGGCTTGCGTCCATAGGGATCACGCTGAGACTGACAGGCGATGACCACGATCAGGGGCAAGAACGCAGCCAGGATTTTCCAATAACGCATGACGCCGACCAATGTTGATGCACTCACTCACATTTCAACGAGGAACCTTGAAACATCCCGCTTACCCGATGGTTGCCGTGATCCTCGCGGTTTTATCTCACCTCTCGGGGCAAGAACCTCTCGGGCCCGATGACACGCGGGGGCTGCCGAAACGGATCGCCTTCGGGTCCTGCGCGGATCAGGAAAAGCCGCAACCCATTCTGGATGAGGTGGTCGCGCGTGAACCGGATCTCTTCGTCTACCTGGGCGACAACATTTACGGAGACACGGAGGACATGGCGTTGTTGCGTCGCAAATATGATCAGCTTGGCGAAAAGCGAGAATTTCGCGCCTTGCGGGCCGAGGTGCCCACCTTTGCCATCTGGGATGACCATGACTACGGCGTGAACGACGGCGGCAAGGAGTATCCCATGAAGGAGGCAAGCAAGGAGGTCTTTCTCGATTTCTGGCGTGAACCGTGCGAGAGCTCCCGCCGAGCTCGTCCAGGGATCTATCACAGCCACCTCTTTGAAGGCCAGGGACGGGTTTTGCAGCTGATCTTGTTAGACACGCGGACGTTCCGCGACCCCCTGGCGCGAAACCCCGTGGCCTCGTGGAAGAACGATTACCACCCGGACCCGGATCCCGCCAAGACGCTCCTGGGCGAGGCGCAGTGGCGTTGGCTGAGCGAGGAATTGCGCCGGCCGGCCGACGTCCGAATCATCGCCTCCAGCATTCAGTTCGCCCACGAGTACAACGGCTGGGAATCGTGGACCAACTTGCCCGGTGAATTGCTGAAGATGCTGCGGATCATCGGCGAGGCCGGGGCGAATGGCGTGGTGTTCATTTCCGGTGACGTGCACTGGGGGGAGATCTCGGTTCTGCCGGTTGAGGATCTCTATCCGATCCACGACGTCACCTCCAGCGGGCTGACCCAGGACTGGGACGTGGTGGAACCGAACCAGAACCGTCACGGCCCGGCGGTGCAGGAAAACAATTTCGGGCTGATCGAGATCGAGTGGGAGCGTGCGGATCCGGTGGTGGCGCTATCGATCGTCGACCTTCAAGGCGCGACTCGAGTCACCAAACGGGTGCCCTTGAGCGCGTTGCGGATCGCCCCCGAGAGGGAAGCGGACTGAGCGTGTGCCGCTGGCGGAAGACGGCGAGGGGTCGAAGGGCCGGCACTCTGGAGCGTTGGATTTCGGAGAAATCCACGACGATGGCCCGTGCCCGGGCGTTGCGGCTCACCTCGCCTGTCCCAGCTCGTAGCCGAGCACGCTCAGGGCGTAGAGGGCGGCCGTGTCGGATCGCAGGACGATGGGGCCCAGGGTCCAGGGAAGACAGCCTTGGCGGAGAGCGATGGAGGCCTCCGCGGGCGTGAAGTCTCCCTCCGGTCCGATCAGCGCCAGCGCACTCCCGGGCCGACTGCCCTCGTGCAGATCGCCGTATTCCTTGAGCAGCGCGGGAAGGCCGCGGGCATCCGAGTGGAGCGAGGCTAACAAGTTGAGATCCGTGGCGGGCGGCTGGGCAAAATAGGACTCCACGGATTGCGCCTGGTCCAGCCGGGGCAGCCAGTTTTGACCGCTTTGCTTGCAGGCTTCGATGAGGACCCGATTCCATTTGGCCGACTTTTTCGCGCAGTCGGAAGCGTCCAATTTCACCACGGTCCGCTCGGAGAGAAGCGGGACGACGCGGCTGGCGCCGAGTTCCGTGGCTTTTTGAAGGATCAGTTCCATGGGCTTCCCCTTGATCACGGCCTGAGCGAGGGTGATCTCGATGGGGAGAGGGGCCGCCCTGGTGACGTTCTGGGTGTCGAGGGTCACCTCATCCCGCGTCATGCTTTCGATGCGCGTCATGGCCTCCACTCCCTGGCCATTGAATACGACCAGCTTGTCGCCTTCGCTGTGGCGCATGACTTCGCGGCAGTGATGGGCATCAGCTCCGGTGAGGACCAATGCCTCGGGGTTCCAAGTCTCGGGGGCGATGTAAAAGCGGTTCAGCGACATGTGTAGAAGGGGGCGGTCGGGCTAACTGAAAAACTTCTTGGCTTTCTCGAAGAAAGATTCGTGCAGGGGCGAGTTAGTCTCGTTGCAGGACTCGCTGAATTTCTCGAGCTGCGCCTTTTGCTCGGCGTTGAGTTTGGTGGGAACCTCTACCTGAACCCGCACGTGCAGGTCTCCTTTGCGGCGGGTCGAGAGATCCTGGATGCCGTTGCCGCGCAGACGAAAGACGGTTCCGCTCTGGGTGCCTGGGGGAATCTTGATGGAGGCCTTGCCTTCCAGGGTGGGCACGACGAGTTCCCCGCCCAGGGCCGCCTTCCCGAATGAGACGGGTACCTCGCAGTGGAGATCTTCCTCATCCCGCTCGAAGACCGGGTGGGACTTGATGTGGATGACGACGTAGAGATCGCCGGAAGACCCCCCACGCATGCCCGCATCGCCGTTGCCACTGGAGCGCAAGCGCGAGGCCTCGCTGATCCCGGCGGGGATGCGGAGCTTGATGCGGGTCGTCTCCTTGGCACGCCCCTCGCCGCGGCAGGAGGGGCAGGGATCGGAGATGGTCTGACCGGCGCCGTGGCAATCGGGGCAGGTTTGCTGAACTTGAAAGAATCCGCGGGACGAGATGACCTGACCGGCTCCTCCGCAGGTGCGGCAGTTGATCACCTTGCCGTTCTTGCCCACGCCATCTCCCGAGCAGGGAGCGCAGACGACCAGTTTCTCCAGTTCGAGCGCTTTTTCACAGCCCATCGCGGCTTCTTCCAGGCTGATCTGAAGATCGTAGCGGAGATCCGCTCCCCGCTGCCTACGGCTGCCGTCGCGCCCGCGGCCTCCTCCGAAAAACTCTTCGAAGATTCCGCCGGCGCCTCCCCCGCCTCCCCCCCCGCCGCCTCCGAAGACCTCGCGGAAAATGTCGAAGGGATCGTGAAAACCGCCGGCTCCCGCGCGTCCGGCTCCCATGCCGCCCGCCTCGAAGGCCGCGTGACCGTAGCGGTCGAAGGCCGCCCGCTTCTGTTCGTCCATCAAGACGTCGTAGGCCTCGCCAATCTGCTTGAAGCGCTCCTCGGCGGCCGCGTCGTCCGGGTTCTTGTCGGGGTGGTATTTGACCGCCAATTTGCGGTAAGCCTTTTTGATTTGATCGCCGCTGGCGGAGCGATCGACGCCTAACAGGGTGTAGTAATCTTCTTTATCGGTCATGAGAGAATGCCTCCGCAGGGATCGGGGCAGTGACGTGGGGATTGAAAATCAGTGCTGTTTTTCGGGGCCTTTGGAGACGACGACGTTCGAGGCGCGGATGAGTCGTTCGCCCATTCGGTAGCCGTTGCGGATGACTTTGAGAATGGCGCCTTCCGGTACCTTGGCATCGTGTTCCTGAGCCACGGCCTCGTGCACGTTGGGGTCGAAGGGCGTGCCGGGTTCGGCAGGCACGGGCGTGATGTTCTGGCCTTCCAGAAAATCCTCAAATTGTTTCAAGACCATCTCCATGCCCATGAGGACGCCCCGGGCATCCGAGGCATTGCGGGCGACGTCGAGGCCGAAGTGGAAGTTGTCCAGAACGGGCAGGAGCGATTCAAAGAGCGATTGGTTGGCGTAGCGAATGGATTCCGCCTTCTCGGTGGCCATGCGTTTTCGAAAATTGTCGAGGTCGGCCCGGGCGCGCATGGCGAGGTCTTTCCACCTGGCGACTTCGTGTTCCAGGTCATCGACGGGATCCTCCGCGTTCCCGGAGGGGTCCGCGGCCTCGGAAGCTTCCGTGGCGGCGTTCTCCGCCGCCGGGCGCTCCCCGGCAGAAAAGGTTTCCGATTCCGGTGAGGGAGTGTCGAGCCCGCGCTCACCGGGTTCCTGGGAACCGGGTTGGCTCAGCGAATGGGTGTCTTCCATGCTGGCCCTGTACTCAAAGGCTAGGTTTTTTCCAGTACGACCAACGTCATATCGTCAGTTTGGGGGCAATCGCCGACAAATTGGGCGATTTTCTCGTCGAGACAGCGCTCGATTTCACGCGCTCCTCGGGGCGCCGCTTCTTGGAACGTGGCCTCGAGACGTTCCATGCCGAATTCCTCGCCCTCGGCGTTCTGAGCTTCGCTGATGCCGTCGGTGTAGAGGAGCAGGCAGTCCCCCGACTCCAGGGTCATCTTGTAATCCTGCGTACGGCGTTCGAAGACCGGGCCCTCGTCGATGCCCACCGCCAGGCCGCTTGGGGTGGGCATTTCCACCGAGCCGTTGGCGGCGCGGAACAGGAGGGGCGGGTCGTGCCCGGCCCTGGCCATGACGACCTCGCCGCCTTTCTTGGAGGCGATCAGGTAGATCATGCTGATGAACATGTCCTGCCGCATGTCGGGAAAGAGGATGCGATTGACGATGGCCAGGGCTTTGGAGGGAGAAAACCAGGGCTCGGCGTTGGCGCGCAGGACGCTCCGTCCCATCGCCATCATCAAGGAAGCGGGCAAGCCCTTTCCGGAGACGTCGGCGATGGCGACGCCGAGATGCTCTTCTCCCAGGGGAAGGAAATCGTAGTAATCCCCGCTGACGGTGCGCGCGGCGCGGTTGTTGCCCGCGATGCGATAGCCTTCCAGAGGAGGCGATTCCGCGGGGAGGAGGATGCGCTGCACTTCGCGAGCATTTCTCAGCTCTTCTTCGAGGCGCCGCTGAATCACGGCTTGGCGGTTGAGCTGTGCGGTGCCGAGGCTGAGGGACGACTGGTCGGCCAGCGAGCGAAACACGGCGAAATCGTTGGCATCGAAACGCTTGGAGCCGCTCAGGACGACCAACACGCCCAGCGAGCTGCCTCCGAATTGGAGGAGTGCCAGCATGGCGGTGAAGCGGAGCTTTTCCCTCTCGGCCTGCGGGAGGGAGGCGAAGGCTTGATGGCTGGAGAGGTCGTTGAGGTGAAGGCCCCGGTGTTGGGCGAGGCAGTGGCCGAGGAGGGTGTTCGTTTCCTCGAGAGGGATCGGCCGGAGCTGGATGGCGCTGCGTGACTCGGCGGGCTTGGCGGGGGAGTAGGCGGGCACGAGATCGGGAGTCAGGGGCGGGCAGGCCGGGGAGAGTGCCCGGGGCACGAGAGTGGTCCCGTTGGCGTCCAGCAGGTAGAGCGCGCCGTGGGTGGCCTCGACCACCCGCTGGGCGCCGTGGAGGATGAATTCGTGGAACTCCGCCTGGGTCCGACTGACCTGGAGGGCTTCTCCGAGGCCGTGGAGGAAGGAGAACATGCGATGCTCCTCCACGACGATCTCTTTACGCTTTTCCTTGAGCGCGCTGATCGTCCGCCGCTGATTCCACACCACGCGTCCTAGCGCAATGCTTATTCCGAAGAGGAACAACGCGAGATAGACCATGGCGGTGGCGGCAAGAGAATGGTTAGCCGCACGCTCGCGTGGCTTTGCCCGTCGTCCTCCCATTCTTCGCCCCCGGCGGGGCGACCGGAATCCGGCGAAGGGGTTCGCTCATGGTGGATTGGGAGTCTCGTTCAGGAAGCTTCATCCACCTTCAAATCCTTCTTGAGATAATGAATGACATCCTGGAAGCGCGCGGCGTTCTCGGGCCGGGCTTCTGCCAGGGCCTCGTGGGCTTCCAGCATGAGATTGGCGGTGTCCTCCTTGTCCGGGGCGGGTCCCAGCTCGCCCGGCTGCAGTTGCTGGTTGACCTGACGGCGTTCTGAGGCCCAGCGCTCGTTCTTCTCGTCCAGTGAAATGAGGCTGGTGAGACCGAGATTTTGGAGCAGTTGGACGTTGCGGGCGTTGGCATTGACGACGTCCATCACCCCGTTTTCGATCTTGGAGATCTGCTTGGAAATTCCTAGCAAAATTCCCATGAAGGTCGAATCCATGCCAGGACATTGATCGAGATCCAGGACGAATTGCCGGTCTCCCGCAGCAATCCGCTGGGTGATGAATTCACGGAGCTGCCCACAGATCTCAAAGTGGCCTTTACCGTCGATCCGGATCCAGACCACTGTCGGAAGTTGAGCGAACTGAATGGGGGAGGAGATTTTCACAGGCAACGAGCGAGGAGCGCTCAGTTGCAGGCTAATCGGAACGCCATGACGGTCAACCTTTCTTCGGTCAATCCCGCTCTCGTGAAAGTCCCGGCCAAACGACGGCGAGGGGCGGCATCGCGCGCGAAAGGCGGCCGTTCCGGCTTGCCGTGGATCGGCGCACTCGGGAGGGGCGTCGACTCACGGCGGGTTCGGGAAGCGCTTGCAACGATCATTCCCAGAGGAACGAGCGCTGAACGCCGATGACGCATTCTCCCTGGATGAGCGTCGCACGCCAGGCGATCACGTGCCCGTATCGCTGATAGGCTTCTCCGGTGACGCGAATCGAGGTGAGATTGCGCCAGCGGACATCGCGGAGGACTTGCTCGTGGCGAAAGACCCTCTCGCCGGTGCGAGACTGCCGGTATTCGAAGCGGAGGGTCACCGGCCCTCCCCGGGGATCGCCGTTCCAGAAAAAGGTGAAGTAATTGCCGTAGCGATCACGTTTTTCCTCCAGCGTGACCGCGCCGTGCAGGAGATGCTGACGCTCGAAACGAAGCATCGGATCGATCGACATCGACTCGGCGCGCCGGTCGTCTTCCTTGAGGCGATAGTCCTTGACCGTGGTGAACCCGAGTTGCTGGGGCCGGGAGGCGCAGGAGCCCAGGCTCGCCGCGAGACTCATGGCCGCGAGGACGCCGAGGAGACGAGGGAGGTGGCGGCGCGTGAGCATGAGCGTTGCGATGACCGCAGAGCGAGACATGGGAGGAGTAAGCCCGATGGGAGGGGTTGATGTCAAATGCAGCCTTGGGGGAATCACTCGGCCCGTCAGGCCACGCCAAGAGCACTCGGCGTTCCCCTTCGGGTTCATTGACACGGGCGATCGGAGAGCCAGGGATTTCCATCGATTTTCCTCGCCGGGGCGCTTAGAGTCGTCATCGAGCATTCGTTAGACTTGCCAGCGTGCCTGTGTTTCCTCGCCTCGCCAACCTCGATCCAGTCCGTCTCTTGGACGAACTGATGACGGCTTTGGGCAGTTGGTTGCTCGACTTCATTCCGCGCCTGGGAGCTTTTCTACGCTCGCTCACCAAGTTGCCGGCTGGACTGCAACTGCTGCTGGTCATCGGCGCCTTGCTCATTCTCGGATTGAGTTTCTCCCTGATGCGCAAGGCGTTTCGCGACGCCAGGACGATTCGGAGAGGCGCGCGGGACGCCCAGGTCCGCAGTCAGTCGGCTCGTGCGGAGCTGGCGGTGAGCGATCGGCGGAAGGCCTTTGGCTACCTCATGTTTATCCTCGTGGCCATCGTGGCGGCCCTCCTCGTGTTCTTCGTCTACCAGAGTCTCGTCGGCGCGGGAGCGGGGACGGGTGTCTCGGAGTGACGGCGATGACGGGAAGGGAGCCAGCTTTCACAGGGGCAAGGGGGCCACTCCTGGCGCCGCCGCCGACGGCGCGGCGCGGGCAGGAGGGGCCGCGTTACTTGGCCGATTCCAGTCGGTCGTCGCGGTAGGCCTTTCCTCCCTCGAAGAGGGTCTTGCGAGCGGCAAACTTTTTCAGCAACTGGGCGGCTTTGGGGGAATCGGAGTTTTGCAAGAGTTCCATCATGCGATCGACGGCTTCGAGGGCCTTGTCGAACTGGCCGGTCTCGGCATAGGCGGCGCTCAGAGTGTCTAACCAATTGGGATTCCGGTGACCGGTTCGCGCGCAGATGGCCTCGGCCAGGCGGACGGCTTCCGCGCCGTCCCGGAGGGCGTCGTCGGGGTGGGTGGCCCGGATCCAGGCGATGTTGTTCTCGGCGTTGAGCAGGTTGGGATTCAGCTTGGCGGCGTCTTTGAAGGCGGCGATGGCCTGCGGGTAGTAGCCGAGGTATTGGAAGGCGGTTCCGATCAAATAGCGATACTGGGGGTTTCGCGGTTGAGCCCTGACGAGGGCTTGCAAATGGACGAGGGCCTTGGCCGGCTGGCGCATTTGGAGATAGGTCATGGCCAACCGGTGGGGCACGGTCAGATCCTCGGGATTGATCTTCCGCGCCTCCTCCCACTCGTCGATGGCTTCGGCCGTCCGGTTCTGTTGTCTGAGCAGATCGCCCAAGTTGCGCCGGATGCGCAGGTCGCGCGGGTTGAGATCGCGCGCGCGCTGATAGGCCCTGATGGCCTCGGCGGGGAGATCCTGCTCATTCAGCAAGGTGGCCATCACCAGGTAGCGATCGGCGAAGTCGATGTTGGTGAACCGGTCGGAACGCAGTCGCTGGTCCAGCTCCGTGGCGTGTTGCAGGTAGCGGAGCGCCGCGGGTACGAGGTTGTAGTCGACGAACTGGACGGCCGCGAAGAGAGGATCGGGCAGTGGCGGGTCGTGGGTCCAGATTCCCGGGAAAGGAACGGCTGCCATGCGGCGAGTCTGAGGATCCGCGCGCAATAACCGGCTCGCATCGGCCAGGATTTGACCGATGGTGGCGGGTCCCTTGTAGATGGCAGCGATGAATCCCTGGTCATCGACGAGGAAACTGCAAGGCACCGGCATGGCCTCCCAGCGGTCGAGGGTCGCCCGCTGGATGAGGTCCAGGCTCCGTGCGCTTTCCGGAGAGAGCGCAGAGTTGTCGAACGGCGCCTTGAGCTTCTCCAAGATTTCGATGGCTTTGGCGCGTCCCTCGGGTTCCTCGTCCACGTTGAGTGCCAGGACCTTCACTCCCGCTTCCTTCAAGCGGTCCTCGGCGGCCGTCCAGGCAGACAATTCCTCCAGACAGGGTCGGCACCAGCTGGCCCAGACATTGACCAGAGTCGGGCTCGCGCCCAGGGCGATGGCCTCGCCATCCGGATTCGTGATCGGTGGAAAGGCCAAGCCGCCTGGAAGCACAATTCTCGCCGAGAGATCGGGCTCCGATTGAGGAACCGGGAGAGGGTCGGCGGCGAGATCGAGAAGGCCGCCCGGTTCACTCCAGGACACGGCTTCCCCTGTGCCTTGAACGAGTCGGTAGAAGGTGTTTGGGGTGAGCTGGGAGAACCGCTCTTCACCGCCGCCTGGCCAGCGAACGGTGACGTCGACGGCACCCTCCCGCGATCCCAGGCCGAAGTGCAGCCAGCTGCTCGACTGGGAGAGAAAGCTTTCGCCGGCGTATTTGGTGCGAATGAGGGGCTTTCCACCGGGCTCCGGGTGGATGGTGACCCGTGCGCCGATGGCGTCTCGGTTGGTCGATTGGCCGTCGCCCTCCAGGAAGACGGCGAGAAAGGCGCCCTCCGGGTCGCCCTGGTTGATCATCAAACGGGTGCGCGGAGCCGTTCGATTGGTGATCCAGAGGTCCAGATCTCCGTCAAAATCCCAGTCGACGGAGCCAATGGCGCGTCCGTCCTCCGGGAAATCGAGGCCCGCCACGGCGGAGATGTCCGCGAAACGTCCGCCGCCGCCGTTCAAGAACACGTTGTGCTTCTCGTGGCCGCTGAACGAGCGATCTTCATGCAGGAGACGGTTCAGGGCCTGCCATCCCTGTCGATAGCGAATGACCGAGTTCTCCGAGAAGTCTTCGACCGGAGATTGCGACACGACCTGCCGCCAGTAGACACTTCACAAGTCGCCGGTGTCTTCGGTGGTGATGAAGCCGTTGGCGACGACCAGATCCTGCCAGCCGTCATTATTGAGATCGACGAAACCGGACCCCCAGGCCCAACGGCCCATGGTGACGCCGGCCTCTTCGCTGGCGTCGCGAAACTGGCCGTCTCCGGTGGCCGCGAAGAGCGAGTTCCCGCGTGCGTGCCGCTGGAAGATGGCTTTGGTGCCCTCTTGCTCGCTCGTCTTGAACTGGCGCTGATAGGTGATGCGATTGCCCGCCGCGGAGAACATGTTGCTCACATAGAGGTCCATCCAGCCGTCACGATTGTAGTCGCCCCAGGCGACGGACATACCGGAGGACATGTCCTCGAGGCCGAGATCGTCGGCGATGTCCCGGAATCGGCCTCCCTCGTTGTGGTAGAGGTTGTTTCTTCCGTAGTCGTTGGCCACGTAGAGATCGAGGTCGCCGTCGTTGTCATAGTCTTCCCAGGCGGCGGCGAAGGAGAAGCGGTTGTTGTTGTGGTCGAGCCCGACGTCGGTGGTGGCCTCATTAAACTCCCAGTTGCCATCGTTGCGCAACAGCATGTTGGCGCCGCCGTTCTGGGCGTCGTGATAGGGCAGGGGCTCCCCCATGGCGCCACTGCGCACCCCGCCCACCGGCGGGTTGTAGCCGCAGACGTAGACATCCACGTCTCCATCGACATCGATATCCGCCGCGGCGAGAGAGAAAGTCTGGGATTGCGTGCCGAGGCCGAAGGCGAGCTGGAAACGCGCGTTTCCGTCGTTCTCCATGAAGAGCACGCGCCACTCCTGCCCAACGAGCAGGTCGCGGTCTCCGTCGTTGTCGAAATCGACGATCAAGGCGCTGGCGCAGTAGTCGAGCCAATCCGTGCCGCTTTCTCGCGAGACGTCGGTCAAGGTCCCGTCCGGGTTCCGCAAATAGAGCCGGTTGGGCAGCCCTCCCTGCATGCAAAGATAGAGGTCGTCGAGCTGGTCGCCGTTGACGTCTCCGAGAGCGAGGCCGTGGTTGGCCACCACGTCGACGCCGAGATCCCGCGGGATGCGGCTTCTCCAGTGATCGGTGGGTCGAAGCAGTTGTTCCCGGAAAGAGCGGTTTCCGCCGAGCACCGTGGCGGTCCGGTCTTCGAACAAGGTCTTGGTTCGGCCCCGGTAGGTGGCGTGTTCCCAGGCCGCGACCTCGATGGACTGCAGCACCGGAGTGTCGAGCGCGGTCCACAGGAAATCCCATTCGGCGGTCACCTGGGCCTTGCCGGGGTGAGAAGCGCTCATTCCCTTGGCCTCCACCCGGGCGCGGGACCGGACCCGCTTTCCGTCTTCATCGGGTTCGATCCGGTAATGTTTGAACTTCACCTCGGGGGCGTCGGCAAAGAGAGTCCGCAGCCCTTCGGCGGCTTCCTGGAGGCCTTTGATTCCGGCGAGGGAGGCCTTGAGCGGGGCCTGGGCGGGGGCCAGGCGCTCCACGGTGAAGCCGCGTTCCGAATTTCGCGAGGTGACGGGATCCGCCGGCACCCAGGAGCTGGTGGCGAACTCGGGCGAAACCTCGACCGCCAGGGGGGTGGTCGGATCCCCCATTTGCTTGGCGAGGGAACCCAGGCAGGCGGTGGCCTGTTCATGGAAGGCTTCGGTGTTCCAGCCGTCGTTGGTGGGGTCGATGCGCGAGTAGGCGTCGGCCAGGGGAGCCACGTAGGCGCGGTCTTCGAGTCCGGGCGCCTGGGCCGTGGTGTCGACCGTGGCGTCGTCGAGGAGTGCGGTGAGGCTTTCGGGAATGGAGGGAGATGCGGGCGAATTCACCGAGGCGGCTGGAGTGGCCGCCGGAGGTTCACTCGGCGTCGCCGCCTTGGCATTCGCCTCCGCAGGAGGGTTCGCGTCCGAGCAACCGAAACCGGCCAGCGTCAGCGCGAGGCCGAGCGTGAGCAAACCAGCTCTGGAGCGGGTCGTGCGGGAGTCGCTGGAAGGCTTGCGCATGGGTCGATGCTAGCGGGAGGGACCCTCGGTGCAACGCTTTCTTGGCGGCTGGAGAGTGGGCGATCCATTCCGGCAACGGCTAGGGTTCCAGTCCGTCCAGGGGCGGCCTCTGGCGGAGAACGAAGTGACGCTGATCCATGAATCCGGTCTCTCGGGCCGGAGCATCGGCTCCGGCCTTCTTTGGAGTTATCGCCGCGCTCGCCGCGCGAGGGCAATGGACAGCTCAAGAGATTTTTTCTTTACAGAACGAACAAGTTTTTGGACTCTCCCAGCTGAAAAGCCGGGCGCACTGGGCGTGCCCTGCCGCAGGAGACAAAAACGCCGTCAATTCCTCGCTCCCAGCTGAAAAGCCGGGCGCACTGGGCGTGCCCCATCACGTCCGAATGCGCACGAATACAGGCCCCGGAGGCGTTTTCGTCTCCAATTACCCAATTCATGAAAATACCCAAACCCACTTCATTGGGCGTACGCTGGTCTTCGATTCTGGCGTGCGCATTTCTTATGGCCGCGGGCGGATCTCGCCGATGGCCTGGTCGGCTACTGGTCCTTTGACGGAACGCTCGAAGACGCGGCTGGCGGCGATTTGCCGGGCGGACCGGCCAACGGCGTTGGCAAGACCTGGACCAGCGGCGGTCTGGCGGACAATCCCGACGGATTGGACGCCCATCCCGTCATCGAGCCCAATTACGTCGAAGGGATCATCGGTCAGAGTGTCAAGTTCGGTGACTCCTTTTACGTGGAGACGCCCGTTGAACTTGCCGAACGTTTTAATTTTGGTGCGCCGGATGATCCGACCGGATTCACCATTTCAGCCTGGGTCACGGTGGATCAGTTCTCGAAGGACTGGCAAGCGGTGGTGGCCAAGGGTGAGGGAAATGAGTGGCGGATGCATCGGCGTGGTGGAGGGACCACCATCACCGGCAATGGCGGCAACCAAGACACACCGATGGGCCAGCAAGACGTCTCGGACGGCGAATGGTATCACGTATTGCTCCGAAGTGACGTCGAGAACGACGAAGCCAGCTTCTGGGCCAACGCCTGCCCCTGGTCAACTCGCCTTCCCCAGTTTGGAAGGCCATCAAGCACACCAGGGGCTCCCTAATGGAGTCGGGCTTTCTTCTTGCTCATTAGTTAGTGATCTTCGACCATATCGAGCGACTCAATCAGGAGAAAGGGACGCGATCAGGTGGTCGAGTATGCATTCGCAGCCTATGGACCCTCCGATCGTAGCCGCACCGCAAATTAGTCCAGTGTTCAACGCCACTCACCTCTGGCTTGGTTGAATCGACGAGAATCCAGATCATCCATATTATACCCAGATCGCAATGAGAATAGGCGCGGAGTCTCGGATACTCGTGAGTGGGAAGTTCTCAGACCGGTTTCTCTTTGCCTGGCGTGTCTGTCTGACTGCGTAATAGAGCGATCTTCGCCTTGGATAGTTCAATGCTCAGATCGATCAGTTCGGTGGTCAGTTTCTTGAATTTCTTGTACTCCTCTGTTTCTTTTCGTAGTCCCTTCACGTGGTCTGGCCAGACGTGTTCAGTCCGGCTCCTCATCTTATGCGTGTAGCTCAGTTGGTAATACACGCCGCGCTGGCGTTGTCGATCTCGGTATTGCTTGCTGATGCTCCCAGGCCGCATTGGCCCGATTGCAGCTAACTTTGCCGCAAGTTTCTGGACTCTTTTTTCAGTGATCTGATCTTTTTCATGGTCATTAGCTTATATATGCGAATGTCTAGGAAAATCAAATCATTTGTTATGGATCTCTGGATTTCTTGGTGGAATATCGTCTGTTTTCTGCGACCCGCTTTCTCGAGAGCCCGCACCTTTCTCTGGTTTCTGCTCGTCTTGGCCGCTTTCTCCGTGCGCAATGACCTCCTCGGGGTTTCCAGTTTCGTCCGCGCTCTCGGTTTGTCAGAACACTTCTATGAGCACTTACTCCATTTCTTCCACAGCAATGCCGTGAAGACGGACCGGCTTGCAGAACTTTGGTTCGCCATCGTGATCAAGCACTTCCCTGTCTACAAGATCGGTTGTCGCCCCGTCCTGGTTCTCGACGGCATCAAGAAGTCCAAGGAGGGCCGCAAGATGCCTGCGGTGAAGTATCTGCATCAACAGTCCGAGTCCAATTCCAAGCCTCACTTCATCATGAGCCATTCCTTTCAGGCCTTCGGCGTGCTCTGTCAGGTTGGCGGATACTTCTTCTGCGTTCCGGTCTGTGCACGCATTCACGAAGGTATCGTCACTTCAAACCGCGACAGGAGAACCTTGATCGACAAGGCCAACGAGATGCTCGCATCCGTCTGTAGAGGTCAGGAGTTCGTCTTGCTGGCCGACGCCTACTACGCCAACGGAAAGGTGATCCGGAGCACCAAGGGGCGTTCCGGTGTGCTGGTCACGAGGGTTCGACGCACGACAACCGGCTTTCGGCCTGCGGCAGTGCCACGCAAACGCAAACGCGGACGACCGAAAAAGTATGGCGCTGCGGTGAAGCTCCAGAATGTCTTTGGAACGGGCGGCTTCAGTTCCGTTCCCAGTCCCGTATATGGGGAGAGAAACATCTCTGTCCGGTTCAAGTCGGTGGATCTGTTGTGGAAGCCCGCCGGGGCGATGGTCCGCTTCATTCTCGTCGATCATCCCACGAGAGGGCGGATCATCCTCTTGTCTACCGACCTCACCATGGAAGCTCAGGAGATCATCTTGCTCTACAGTTTGCGTTTCAAGATCGAAGTCGCTTTCAAGCAAGCGGTGCATTCGGTCGGCTCATTCGGATACCATTTCTGGATGGCCGCTATGCGACCGCTCAAGCGTCGCAATGGTAACCAATACCTCCACCGGACTACCGAGAAATATCGCAGACAGGTGCAGAGAAAGATGCACGCATATCATGTGTTTGTGCAGACCGGCATGATCGCTCAGGGCATGTTACAGTACCTTGCCATGACATGTGACGGTCTGGTCTGGAAACACTTTGGAACCTGGATCCGAACCATCCGCCCAGACGTGCTGCCTTCGGAAATGATTGTCTCAGCCGCCTTGAAAAACACGCTGCCTGGATTTTTGCACCACGGCGGAAAAGGTTCAGCGTTCCGAAAATTCATCCTTGATAAAATAGACTTCACTCGCTCCGAAGGTTCACGCTTCGCCGCATGATGATCCAGTTACAGAACTTCTCACTCACGAGTCGGATAGTTGACGTATTGATTGATACAACCCCATACGATCTTCCTGAAGAAATTAATCTCTTGAAATACGAACGCGAAATAGTCATAATGGCATTGTATGTCCGATCTCGTGAGTGGGAAGTTCTCAGACCGGTTTCTCTTTGCCTGGCGTGTCTGTCTGACTGCGTAATAGAGCGATCTTCGCCTTGGATAGTTCAATGCTCAGATCGATCAGTTCGGTGGTCAGTTTCTTGAATTTCTTGTACTCCTCTGTTTCTTTTCGTAGTCCCTTCACGTGATCTGGCCAGACGTGTTCAGTCCGGCTCCTCATCTCATGCGTGTAGCTCAGTTGGTAATACACGCCGCGCTGGCGTTGTCGATCTCGGTATTGCTTGCTGATGCTCCCATGCCGCATTGGCCCGATTGCAGCTAACTTTGCCGCAAGTTTCTGGACTCTTTTTTCAGTGATCTGATCTTTTTCATGGTCATTACCTTATATATGCGAATGTCTAGGAAAATCAAATCATTTGTTATGGATCTCTGGATTTCTTGGTGGAATATCGTCTGTCTTCTGCGACCCGCTTTCTCGAGAGCCCGCACCTTTCTCTGGTTTCTGCTCGTCTTGGCCGCTTTCTCCGTGCGCAATGACCTCCTCGGGGTTTCCAGTTTCGTCCGCGCTCTCGGTTTGTCAGAACACTTCTATGAGCACTTACTCCATTTCTTCCACAGCAATGCCGTGAAGACGGACCGGCTTGCAGAACTTTGGTTCGCCATCGTGATCAAGCACTTCCCTGTCTACAAGATCGGTTGTCGCCCCGTCCTGGTTCTCGACGGCATCAAGAAGTCCAAGGAGGGCCGCAAGATGCCTGCGGTGAAGTATCTGCATCAACAGTCCGAGTCCAATTCCAAGCCTCACTTCATCATGAGCCATTCCTTTCAGGCCTTCGGCGTGCTCTGTCAGGTTGGCGGATACTTCTTCTGCGTTCCGGTCTGTGCACGCATTCACGAAGGTATCGTCACTTCAAACCGCGACAGGAGAACCTTGATCGACAAGGCCAACGAGATGCTCGCATCCGTCTGTAGAGGTCAGGAGTTCGTCTTGCTGGCCGACGCCTACTACGCCAACGGAAAGGTGATCCAGAGCACCAAGGGGCGTTCCGGTGTGCTGGTCACGAGGGTTCGACGCACGACAACCGGCTTTCGGCCTGCGGCAGTGCCACGCAAACGCAAACGCGGACGACCGAAAAAGTATGGCGCTGCGGTGAAGCTCCAGAATGTCTTTGGAACGGGCGGCTTCAGTTCCGTTCCCAGTCCCGTATATGGGGAGAGAAACATCTCTGTCCGGTTCAAGTCGGTGGATCTGTTGTGGAAGCCCGCCGGGGCGATGGTCCGCTTCATTCTCGTCGATCATCCCACGAGAGGGCGGATCATCCTCTTGTCTACCGACCTCACCATGGAAGCTCAGGAGATCATCTTGCTCTACAGTTTGCGTTTCAAGATCGAAGTCGCTTTCAAGCAAGCGGTGCATTCGGTCGGCTCATTCGGATACCATTTCTGGATGGCCGCTATGCGACCGCTCAAGCGTCGCAATGGTAACCAATACCTCCACCGGACTACCGAGAAATATCGCAGACAGGTGCAGAGAAAGATGCACGCATATCATGTGTTTGTGCAGACCGGCATGATCGCTCAGGGCATGTTACAGTACCTTGCCATGACATGTGACGGTCTGGTCTGGAAACACTTTGGAACCTGGATCCGAACCATCCGCCCAGACGTGCTGCCTTCGGAAATGATTGTCTCAGCCGCCTTGAAAAACACGCTGCCTGGATTTTTGCACCACGGCGGAAAAGGTTCAGCGTTCCGAAAATTCATCCTTGATAAAATAGACTTCACTCGCTCCGAAGGTTCACGCTTCGCCGCATGATGATCTAGTTACAGAACTTCTCACTCACGAGGTCCGATAATATCACGTATATTGTTCCTGAAGCGATTCTAGAAGACACTATTGTTCTTGAAGCGATTCTAGAAGACACTAATGGTTGGGATCGAGTTGAGCAGAATGCCTTGGTCTCGATTAATCACGATCTTCCCACGAGGATTTACTTCATCGAGCTGGAATTCTTGCCGTTCCCGGCTCGCAAGGAACATGGAGAATTTTCGCTGGATTTTCCACTCGTGAAGGCGCGATTCCATGATCTCCCTGCATTGAGCGGAAAGCCCCCCGGATTTAGAGACGATTGTTGGAAGTGGTTTCGATTTCTGGCAGGCTCTAGTCCGAGCGATACCGATGCCGACTGGGAGGATAGTTTACGTTCATTAGAATACTATGTTGGCTCCTTTAAGGGCGATGGGAACGGCGAGTTTCTAAGACACTTGAGAGATCTACTTGAAATAGATGGCGTCGAAGATAAAGCGGGCCTAATTCAAGAAGTAGAGAAAATGGAAGAGATCCAGAGAGTTATTTCTGCAAACAAGGATTACGTAGCACTGCACAGGGAGTTTGATTAGAGGCTTAGGCGTTGATAAATTCAAATTGGCTCACCAACGGGAATAGTCGAATCAACTTCGGAGTAGTTCTCGGCTTCGATCACTTTTCGCTGCTGAATTCATAGAATCCTCTCATACTGTTCAGTCAAGTCGGTCGATAGGATCCGCTCATACTGTTCAGTCAGGTCGGAATTAGTTCTTACTTCTAGCGGCTTTCGAGATCGGAAGCGAACGTAAAGATCCCGAGCATCGTCAGAGATACTTCCAAACGATATTACAGTTGCACTCTGGCGATTCTCAGAATCGAGGCGGGTATTGAAAGACTCAAGTTCTTTCCTGGTCAATCTATGTGACCTGACGCCCGAAAAGTAGACGAGTTGAAGCTGGAGTCTGTGTGGTAGATGACGTGCCCCCCTGGAACTGGACAGTTGGGTCTCTAGATTTTCGGCACTTTGTATTCGTTCGCGAACTCCCGGGGAGTCTTTTCCCCGAGTGATCCGTGAGGTCTATGTAGGTTATAGTCTTCTTGCCATCGATCAAGTTTCGCCTGGGCGTCCTCCATGTCGAAGAAGAGATGGGCGTTCAGGTATTCATCCCTGAGGCGGCCATTGAAGCTCTCGATGTAGTTGTTCTCGACCGGCTTGCCCGGTCGAATGAAGTCCAACCGGATTCCATTTCGGTAGGCCCAAGTGTCCATGACTTGGCCGCAGAACTCCGATCCGTTGTCCACCGTAATCGAATCGGGAGCACTCCGTTGCCCGATCGCTTGGTTTAGACAGCGTGCTACGTCCTGGCCTCTCAGAGATTGCCCTGCCTGAAGGACCACACATTCCCGGGTATACTGATCAATCACTGCTAGGATTCGAAAGTAGCGGCCACTTTCGAGACGATCGCTTACAAAGTCCATAGACCACTTCTGGTCCGGCCCCTCGGCTTGAGATCGAGCGACACGATGGTGAGATGCCCGCTTCTGCTTTGGCTTCTTCTTGCTCAACTGCATGCCTTCCTCCCGATAGAGGCGGTAGACCCGCTTAGCGTTCACTTTCCAGCCCTCCCGTCTCAGTAACACCGTGATCCGACGGTAACCAAAGCGAACGCGCGAGCTTGCGATTTCCTTCACTTGCTGCTTCAAGGCCTCGTTAACGGCGCTCCTCTTTGCCTTGTAGTAGTAACTGGATCGTTCCAGCAATAGAAGCCTACACGCCCTCGATTTGCTCACAGAGAAGGCACCTTCGAGCCAGTTTGCCAGCTCTCGCTTGCGTGCAGGCCTCAGAGCTTTTTTGCGATGACTTCCTGTAGTACGTGCTTATCCAGATTCAAGTCGGCTACGAGTTGTTTCAGCTTCGCGTTTTCCTCTCTTAGCTGCCGAAGCTCACGCACTTCGCTCACACCCATCCCGGAATACTTCTTCTTCCAGTTGTAAAATGTTGCTTCGCTTACTCCCATTTTCCGGCACAGAGCCGCCACTTTTTCGCCGCCTTCCGCCTGCTTCAGGGCGTAGATGATTTGTTCCGGACTATATCTGCTTTTCTTCATTCTTTTCGGTTTCCTTTCTGTGGATAATCCGAAAATCCTCAAGCTGCCAATCGTCCAGTTAAGGGGGTGAACGTCAGGTGAACGTCAGATAGCCTGACTCCTGTAATGCAGATCAATAGATGTCGACCATCCTCCTTGTCGATAACGAACGAGGTGTCCCTCCCTCCGATCCTGCGATCCTGCTTCATGAATCTCCTCCTTCTTCAGAGTGGCAGCAAACCGCCTGAGGTTCTCTGAGAGAGAAATCAGAGCTGTCCAGATAACGTAGGGATAGTTTCGCACTTTTCGAGGTGGGCGTGTAGAACCGAGAAGAAGAATGACCGAAACCGAAGAACAGCAGGGAGTTGTGGATAAGAAGATCGTCCACATCAGCGAAGAGCGGATCAAGGATTACCTGGATGGCCAAGTGCGGCAAAGCGTGGAGGACACCCTCAATGCGTTGTTGGACGCTGAGGCCGATGAAATCTGTGGAGCCAAGCGTTACGAGCGCAGTCCGGACCGGATGGACACCAGGGCGGGCCACTATGAGCGAGGCCTTCACACCAAGGCGGGCGAAGTGAAGCTCAAGGTGCCTAAGTTGAGGAGTCTACCTTTCGAGAGCCAGATCATTGAACGCTATCGCAGAAAGGAAGCCAGCGTGGAAGAAGCTCTCATCGAGATGTATCTGGCCGGAGTCAGTGTGCGTCGAGTGGAGGACATCACCCAGGCCTTGTGGGGGACGCGAGTGAGTCCCTCGACGGTGAGTGACCTTAACCAGAAGATCTACGATCGGATCGAGGCGTGGCGTAGCCGACCATTGAAGGGAAACTACCCCTACATTTACCTCGATGGAATTTGCCTGAAGCGAAGCTGGGGAGGCGAAGTGAAGAACGTCAGCGTCCTGGTAGCCATTGGAATCAACGAACACGGCTATCGAGAGATCCTAGGCGTGGCTGAGGGAGCCAAAGAAGACAAAGCAGGTTGGCTAGGGTTCCTCAGAGGCCTCAAACAAAGGGGTTTGGAAGGAGTGCGCTTGATCGTGAGCGACAAGTGCAGTGGCTTGGTGGAGAGCACCAATGAGATGTATCCAGAGGCGGACTGGCAGTGGTGTATCGTGCATTTCTACCGAGACGTGTGGAAGGACGTGCCTACGAGCAAAGTCAAAGATGTGTCGGCGATGCTGAAGGCAATCCATGCTCAAGAAGATGCTGAAGCAGCGAAGAAGAAAGCCGCAGATGTTGTCGTCAAGTTACGCAAGATGAGGCTGGGACGAGCTGCCGATCAGGTGGAGGAGACCGTGAATGAGACGTTGCGATACATGAAGTATCCGCGAGAGCACTGGAGAAACCTCCGGACGAACAACCCGCTTGAACGATTGATGAAGGAGATACGGAGACGGACTCGTGTTGTGGGGGCATTTCCCGATGGGCGCAGTGCCCTGATGTTGGCGTCGGCCAGACTGCGACACATGGCAGGGACCAAGTGGGGCCAACGAAGGTATATCGATATGGAGCGCTTGAGAGAACACGACTTGATGTGCGGGCAGAGAAGGTCCGCAGCCGAGTAGAGTATTGAGGCCCGGCGCTGAGGAGCCGACTCCGAGGAGTTTCGGGGTTACCCATTCTCGTCGTCACCTCACCGCCAGGCCTCTTGACGAAGAACAGAACCTAAATACAACACTAACATTCACGCTGCCTGAAAAAAGAGCGAAAGAAACTGGACACTACCTCCCTGATCCGTATTGAAGATCTCTGGCCGCCGTCCGCTGGACAACGCTCTCAGGCACATCGCCGTATCCGCCGTGTTGCTCAGCTCCCAAGCCAGTACGGCACGACTGTGCCAATCCATGATGGCGATGAGATAAGCGTGTCCCGTTGCCATCGGAATGTAAGTGATGTCCGTGCACCAGACCTCATCGACTTTCGTGATCTCGCGGTGACGCAACAGGTAGGGGTAGACTTTGTGTCCAGGTGCAGGCTTACTGAGTGGCGGTTTCGGGGCAATTGCCTCGATTCCCATCACTTTCATCAGTCGTCGTAGTCGCTTGCGCCCGATCTGAATGCCGTGGTCCTTGAGTTCCTCGATCAGCTTGCGTTGACCCAGGAAGGGCCAACGCGTGTGGAGTTCATCCAGGTGCCGCATGATGTTCTCGTCCTCTTGGGAGGTCTTGGTTACTCCGGTTTGAAGCCGGTTGCGGTTGATTCCTAGCAACTTGCTTTGACGGCGAATGGAGAGCTTCTTGTGCTGGGGATCGATCATGGCCTTTCGCTCAGATCGATCCCCAGCTGTTCGCACTTTTTTCGAGAAACTCCTTCTCGATGACTAACTGACCCACCTTTCTTTCCAGACGCCGCTCCTTGCGCTCCTTGAGTGCCAGTTCGCTCTTGGCTTCGTTCCTACTGGCAAAGATCTCCGACACGCGGCTCTCCAGTTCCTTCTTCCATTGGCTGACCTGGGTAGGCGCCAACTCGTTCTCCTGCGCGATCTCGTTGATCGTTCGAATCCCACGCAGGGCTTTCATCGCGATCCTTGCCTTGAACTCGGCTGTCAGGTGTCTTCTCTTTCGTTTCATCTCGTCGTTTCTAGCTGGGTTGTCCCAGCCTGACGAGCCTCTCGATCTTACTTACCTCCTGGCTCCGTTTCGCGGGACCACTTCATGCGGGCTGCGGTGTTGCCTAACAGAGCATCTTCTTTATATGCAGTTGCGTGAAATTATTCGCCATCTATTGCAGGCTCTTGCCCAAGCTTGACTTTCTAAAGTTCAAAAGGAAGTACCCAATCACCATCGAACCTGCCCATCCAACCGTGCAAAAAAAACCAATTGGCGAAACCAAGTAATCTCTTATCAAGGTGTAATCAAAAAAACGACCAATTGCATTTTGCAACGATCCCGTTTCCGAAATAAAAAACCAGACAAAACAGAATGCATCAACTCCGGCCAAGATGATGCCTAAAGCATACCCTAATAATCCAATCGTTAGTCTTAAAGGCATTTCCAAGTGCATTTGCAAACTTCCAAGACATCTGCACCAGTCGAAAGGGCTCCGACAACAGCTCCAATGAATGGACCTCCAACGAAACCAGATACCTTCGCTGCGGCTTTCTTACCGGCTTTCTCCTGTAGTTTGTTTTTTAGTCTTTCGCGACCGATTTCCTTTGCCAGCGGCCTAATCTTATTTCGCTTGAATTCCAGCTTTTCGGCGTTCGTCATTCCTTCCATTTCCGCTTTGAACTTCTTCTGAAGCTCTCTTTCAACTTCCCGTCTCCGAGGTCTAGGCAACTCCTCATATTCTGCATTACCTCGCACCACTTCCACTTCGATTTCTGTGACATTCAGCAGGCACGCAATAAAGCACGGCCACCATCCTGCTTGTCCCAATATATCAATCCCATTGATCGGATCGTTAGCAATGAAACCATAAAGCATCAGCCCTCCCTGCTCTTCAATAGGATCTCTATTTAGCCACCGTCCATCCTTTGGATCAAAATATCGGTATCCATAATAGTACAATCCCGATTCCTCGTCGAAGGGCTTCGTGCTGAACCGCCACCGGTTTTCTGGCAAGCTCGAATTCCCCAATAGATTACCGAAGGCATCATACTCGTATCGATCCAGCACCTTGCCTCTCGCGTCGCTCACCTCCTTCACGTTCCCATTTGCGTCATAGTGATAGAGCCAGGCACTCTGTCCCTGTTGGTCGCCCTCGGCATTGCGCCTTTTGGCAAAGAGGAGTCCTCCGACGCCCCCGGCTCCCTGGAGGCTGCCACTGAGATCCTTGCCCCAGGTGAAGGTTTCCACGGGTTCCGCCTTACCTGGCTGATACACGGCGATCAGGTTCCATCCCTGATACAGGTAGCGCTCATCGACGCCATCTTGCGTCCTGCGGGCAATGCGTCGCGACTGATGGTCGTAAGTGTATTCGGCAACGAAGCTCCCCCGCTCGTGGATGGCCACCAGCCGGTTCTCGCCATCCCATGTGTAGGTTTGTTCTCCCTGTTGGATCAAGTTCCCGTCGGCGTCATAGCTCGGACGGTGTTTGCCTGCTCGTTCATACTGGTTGAGCGCGTTAGGCGTGTAAAGCCTTTCACCGCCGTTGGCTTCAGCTCGCAGCCGATTACCAATCTTGTCGTAGGTGTAAGCTTCATCGACTCCATCACGCCCGGAGGCGATCACGCCGCCGGTGTCGGGGTCATATAGGAACCGATCCACGTAGCCATCATCATCTTTCCCCTCCCGCAGGGTTTCACGAGCGATCCGCTGCCCATCTTTGTTGTTCGTGTAAGTGAAGCGTGAGATCTCTTCAGTTAACTGAAAACCCACCCGCTTACTCACGCTGATGAGGGCATCCCTCCCGGGTTCGTGGGAGTAGACCGTTTGCTTCAAGAAGGGTGCCGTCAGGGTCTTCACACGATCGGTGGTCGAGTTCGGTTCGTAAGCGTAATCAAACCAGTAACCCTGGGCGTGCACATTGTCAAGTCGACCCACGCCATCGTAGCCGTAGCCCACGGCGTAATCCTGATCCAGATCATTCGCCGTGCCGATCTGAAACCCGCCCGCACGCCCGAAATCGTCCTCGGTATAGGTCAGCGTCTTCGGTTCTGGTTCGGTTCCCGAGGTTTCACTGAGCAACTTCGTCGGCACCTCGGCTCGGTAGGTGTAAGTGGTCGTGCCTCCGGCATCTTCCACAGTGTGCTTCTGGCCAAGGCGCGTGTAGGTGAAGTGAACGTCCGGGGTGGCATCACTGTAATCGATCGACCGCAGATCAAGGTGGTTGTCTGCGTCGTAGTGGTAAGTGGTCGCCACGCCACGTGCCCAGGTGCGGGATTTGAGTTTGCCGCCTGGGGTGTAGGTGTAGTGAACCCGTTTCCCGTGGGCGTCCTGTTTGAAGGCAAGTTGACCCCGAGCATTGTATGCCCAGCGGGTGGCCGCTGGTCGGTTGTCTGGACCGTAGTAGGTGATCAGGTGCGTGCGCTCACCCCGGCCGTTGTAACGGTAGTTTACATCGGTGGTGTGATGCCCGCGTGTTCCATGGAGCGTTCCATTGGCGTTGTAATCCTGATAAACAACCCCACCACCAGGCTTGGTGGTCGCGATCAACTGACCAAGGGCGTCGTAGTGATAGAGCGTATCCAGCGTGTCTTCAGTGCTCGATCGGGTCGCCGGGTTGGGTGCACTGACTTTCGCTCTCCGACCGAACGTATCGTAGTGGTAGGTGGTCGTGCCCGTGCGGCTATCGGTGACCTGGAAGAGCCGCCCGTGGCCATCGTAGGCCTGGGCCGTCCAGGAAACGGCAGTCCCATCAGCAGCGTACCGGGTGCTTCGAGCGAGACGTCCATTCTCGTAAGCCTGGACCAGGTAACTTCCGTCCGGCTTGGTAACGGCGATGGACCACTCTCCCGGAGCCACACCCTCGATGCGCTCTTGCGTGGTCTTCAGTCCGTTCCGGATCGTGGCATTGTAAGTGCCATCGAGAGATTGCTCGCTCACCTGGGTAACCACAGGCCCATTCTCGGTGAAGACTTCCCTCTTTTGACGGCGCACCTCAATGCCTTCCGCATTGACCGCGAATGTTGAAGTGCTTCGCGTGAGGCGATCCACGGACAAGTCGATGTGGTCCACCGCTTCGTCAGGCTCGATCTTCAGATCGATGGCCATGAGCACACGCTCGCCTTTCTCGTTGTAGGCATAACGCGTAGTCACTCCGTCAGGATCGATGTGACGCAGTAGCTGATCTCTATCGTTGTAGTCGAAGGTTTCATGTGCTTCGAGGGAAGTGCCCAAAGCGTGAATCACTCGGGTGCGTCGACCACGTTCATCGACATAGGTTCGCCTCACGCGACGATCGAAGATGTTGGCGATGTCGGTCTCCTGGCTGTAGCGACCTCTACCGTCGTAGCCCTCCTCGTAGACCAAGTGCCTCGTCTGCATTCCGGGATCGGGCTCCGTTGCGAAGGGATTCTTCGAGGCGTAGGCTCTCTCGATCATCAGTTCGCCAGCGGCGCTGTACGTTCGGGAGGTGATGCGGTGGCGTTCATCGTGCCCGCTCTTGGGCAGGCTCGTGAGTTCGATTCGGCCACCATCTTCCAGCATGACTGTCCTGGTCCGGGTCTCAACCCCGTTGGATGAGAGCGCACCCACGGACTGCCCGGCGAGATTGTAGCGTTGTGAACTCGTGAGAGGCGCATCCCCGCTCCCGAGGTGTTGCGTGCGAACACGGCGATTGAGGCCATCTAACTGAAACTGCTGCGCTGAAGTTAGCACCGCCAGCGTGTTGCCTGGCTCCAGCGGGTTCTTGAACCCGTTCTGCGTTCCAATGATCCGCCCCAGGGCATCACGCTTGTGCACCAGGGCCGAGCCCTCTTCCCGGGTTTCCCATTCGAGATCACAGCAATCGTAACCCGCCGCGCTGAGTTTGCCGGTCAATTCGTTGGCCGTGAGCACAGCCCGAAAGCGTTCGTCGTGCTGGAGGATCTTCTCGTGGGTGGTCGCCATGCCCGAAGGCACGTCGGTGACTTTCGTTCCCATCACCAGTCCTGAACGATGGGTCACGGTATGCGTTTCGGTGCCGAAGGAGCGATCGGCGGCTCCCTCAAACCGAATCTCCGTGCGCAGCTCACCTTCGTCCTGACGATCCACCCTCACAACGGTGCCATCGGGGTTTTCCTGGCGGAGGAGGAGCCCACGGTCATCGGTGATCTTCTCCGTGCGTTGCTCAAAGTCGCCCTCCCCATAGGCCACCAGGGTTTCCATACGCAGCACCCCTTTTTCACGACGGCGCGTTTCCCGAGTGGTTTTCTCAAGATGGCCGTCGCGCCACTCGCGGGTCGTCTTCACTTCTCCGGTAGTGTCGTATTCGATCGTGGTCACCCGATAGCCTTCCAGGCTCTCCGGTAAGACAGCGGGCCGGGGCGTGTTGCCGATCGGTCTGACCATGCGGCTGCGGCGCCCAAGTTCATCATAGCCATACCATTCCCAATCGCCATCTGCTCGCTCCACCCACTGGGGCTCAAGCTGGGCGAAACCGCCCGGGTTATCCTCTATACTAAAGGGCTCGAAGTCCTGCACGTAGCCCCAGCTCGTGGTCAGGGCCTCTCCCTGCGGGTCCAACACTTCTTTCACCAGTTTGCGCCCATAGGGCAGGAATTGGTAGGTGATCGCCTTCTCCTGGTTGATCACCAGCTCCTGACGTTCGGAATCCCAGTGCCCTTGCTGACGGTATTCAGTGACCCGCTTCGGACCTTTTCGGGTAGTCAAACGCGGTTCTCCAAGCTTCGTGACCTTCTGATAACGCAAGGGTGTCTTTGTGGCCAGGGCGCCTCCCTCAAAGAGTTCCCATTCCTCAACGCCGTTGATCATCCGGTGGCGATACTCGCGCACACTCCCGCCTTCTTCGGTGATTCGCAGGCTCTGATAATCGTGCTCGCCTTCGGGATCGGGATTCTCAATGCGAAGCCGTCGAAAGGGTTCACCGCTGACCTGGTTCTGCGCATTCACCTGGTCCAGAGAATAAGCCTCGATGGCGTAGCCGTGCGAGAGATCCACCAGGCGGGTAAACTGGGTGTCCGTTCTGATCCAGTCGAGTAGCGAAACTTCTCGACCATCGATCTCTCGCAGCACATGCCCGGCCCGGCCCGGTCGATTTGCTCCTGGATAACGGACAGAGGCGCGGTTGTAGAGGCGCTCACTCCAGACCGATTCCTTCACGAAGAGGTTCTGGCCGAACTTCCCGAAGTCGTTCTTCCCCAAACCAAACTTCAGGTCCACGCTGCTGATCGAGGCATCGACACTGACACAGCCACAGTCGCAATCACAGCTAACCTCGAAAAGCCCGTAGAGCCTAGACCCGTCCGACATTCCTGCAATGATTCCGACACGAACGGTTTCTCCAAAACCATAGGTTGGATGAGCAGTTATGGTAATGTAGGGACCAGACGCCGACCCACTGGCAGACAACATCACCAAAGCGGGGGACCATTGCGCGGCCCCCACTTCCACAACCCATTCCGGACTCGCCGAAACGTAGGCACTCAAACTGAGATCCATGGTCGTTTCGTCACACGATCCACCATGCAAAATCAATCCACTGGATGCCATTTGCGAAGAAGCCGCTACCGCCCGACCCGAAGCCGTCAATGGATCCGATTGCGACAAATACTCATCGCCATCGGAGATCCCATCGCCATCCGTATCGGCCTCGGACGCGAGCGTGCCAAGCACCAATTCCTCGATGTTACTCAAGCCATCGCCATCCGGGTCGCCATCTCTGTCATGGTCAAGTGAACTCAGTCCATGCGCCCTCTCCCAACTATCAGGAAGCCCGTCGCGATCCTGATCCTCGAAGGCCGTGGCTTCCCGCCTTACTTGAATGTTGTCGACGTAGGAGTGGAAGTCGGCTCTGTCCGATGAACTCGATTTTCCTGAGGGATGGCTCGGGCTGCGCCATCGCCAGATTGGCCCGGAAGATGGCACCGTTGATGGCCACGTCCCAGAGTCCCGACGTGAAATCCTGCCGCAAGGAGAGCGTGATCCACGTCCTGGAATGGCCCGTTTCATCAAGCTCGAATCGGGTTCCCGTCGGGAGCCACTGGCCACCTTGATCCTCGCCACCACCATCGAAGAGATACAGTTCCCCTGCGTCGTCGATCTTGAAGAATCCACTTAGGCTCCCCTCCACGTCGGCGAACTGATCTCTCTCTCCAGGATCACCTGCACCGGGACGAATCATGAATTCCGTATGAACGACACCATCCGGGGAGTCGGCTGCATCGAGTCCCGCGTCGATGTTCAGTTGGACGATGCCGAAGGGACGGGAGGGTTCCAGCCTGAGACCGGCGCTGCCTTTGACCCCTGCGCCCTGCGTGATCTCCGCACGACCTCGAATGACCGTGAACCCACGCTGCCCATTCACGTCGCCGGTACGGAACCCGGCGGTAGCCTCGAAGGAAGCCTCGTATGGTAAGAGTTCCTGGGCCTTGAGGGACTGAGGGGCCAGGAAGAGTCCTGTCACCATCATGGTGACCAAGCCAACGATGCATGAATTCGGTTTCATGCGCAACTTCTACAATACCCAAGAACACCAGTCAAGCAGCGACTCCGTAAGACAGCGATTCCGTAAGACGGCGTCGGAAAGAGTCGTAATGGCCTGAATTGGTGGGTGTTGAGCGTGTTGAAGCTGGCGCTAGGAGGGCGAACAGTTTCGTGTGGCGGTTCTCGGGCGAATTTCGGAGGGCTCGAGCCGCGAAATGGATCCCCCTGTCGGCAATAGGCAACAGGAAGCCAGACCGCTCCGATGGCGGACGTGAACCCAAGGTTACCGAGAGCGCAGGGCGGGCGTTCCTCAGCCCGGAGCCGGTGGCGGCCACCATCGATCCTCTCGCATGGAGGCGGCGATTTGACGGGCAAAATAGATGGCCGTGTGTCCACGGCGTATCTCTGGCTTCAAGTTGCGCTTGTGGAAGCAGTGGAACACGGCGTGGGCCATGAACATGATCAGCCACAGAACGAGAATGGAATTGGGATGATGATGATAGCAATGACCGGAATGCCAGCGGGAGCAGAGTTCGTTAAAGCCTTCGTTTTCGACCTTCCAACGGTCGTGCCCGAAATGGAAGATGGTCTTGGCATCGGCCATTGAGCGGGGCATGGTCGTCGCCCACCACCAGTGGCTATCGATGGGAGTCTCGACCCAATCCCCAGCGACGCGCTCGCGACGGATACCAGTCTCATGGGAATGAACAACGCGAAGAGGAGTGTGAATGGATTCAGTGCAGAAGCCCTCAGCCTCTTGTAAATGAACGTGCCGCGCGGGCTTGCCCGGTGCAGCCGGAGTCTCAAATGATTCTGGCTCTTGCTCCTCAAGGGGCAGGAGCGTGCGGGCTTCGGACAATAGCTCAGGCTGATTATCCTTGAGTACGGCAACAAGGTATTTGCCGTGGTCTTCAAGAAGATTGATCACGGAGGGACGCAGGTAGAGCGCATCGGCAGTGAGCACGTCAAAGCAGCGTGGGTGGTCCTTAAGGACGCGAGTTATCAGCCGTATAGCCGCAGCGACTTCGTCGTCTCCAGGATCTCCGTCTTCACCAGGCTCAAGCATTTCCACGTCGAGAAGCAATTGAAAATCCTCACAGATAATCTGAAACGCGACCAAGCGGTGGTAGAACTGTGTTTTGACCTCGTCTCCGACGGCGATCCGGCGTTGGAGACACTTTGGACAACAACGTTTGTAGCTACAGTGAGTTTCGTGACCATCGACGGCGGCAAGCATCCAACCGCGCTGTGGGGCAAGGATTTTGTTGCGTTTGAGGCAGAAGTAAATGTGTCCGAGACACCCTCGCACACTGTCAGGCTCGATGCGCTCGGAGACATACGCCAGTTCGTCGGCGCTGGGCAAACGGTGATTACCGAGCCAACGGGTCCAGCTGCTCTTGTTCCGGTGTTGCTCGAGTTCGTTGAAGCTTGGTAACCGGCAGCAGAACATGGCGAAGAATGCTGCCGGGAAAACTCGAGTGGGAATCTGTGGTTTGGGACGAGAGTCACGCACCCGCAGCCTCCACTGTTGGCGGAGGCTGAAAATCTTGTCCGCGTAAGTTAGTAGTCGCGTGAGAATGGTCGCTTCTTTTTTGGTGGAGAATTGCGCCCGGACTTGGCTTTGCCGGCTGATTTCTTACCGGTCTTGCCCTTCTTCTTGGCGGAGCTACTCGCCGCTCTGGCCTTGGTTTTTGCCTCCTCGAGTCGGAGGCGCCCCTGCTCGTCGAGGGCTTCCAGCAGAGCATTCGCCTTCTGGAAATCATCGATCCAGCGTCTCGCCTGAGCTTCCAACGGTCTGGGGACGTGCAGCATGGTGGTCTTGCCCTTGCGAGTCTGACCGATGGCCAAGGAGCGATGGCGCAAGGAGTCGTCGGAAGCGCAACGGCAAGTGGGCTTGCCGCATTTACGAGAGAGTTTGATGGGCGAGCCGTGAAGGAAGCCTTCGGCCTGGTCGAGGAGCTGGCGGAGGCGGCTGCGAATCTGGCGTTCGGTGGGGGGCAGGGAGTTTCTGCTTGGCATGAAGGTCGGCTCGTTCAGCGCACTGTAATATAAGACTATTACAGAAACAAGCTTAAAAAAGATGAAATAACGAATGCGAATTTGCCATGGGGTCAAAAATGGGCGCCGCCGATCCGAATTACCCAAAAATACAGGGCTTGAGCCGCCTCAGCCGCCTATCTTACGGAATCGCTGCTCGCCAATCCTACTCGATCTCCGCCAAGGGATTCGAATGCGGTTCGCTCGTAGCGATTGCCTCCGGGATCACTTGACCCTCATCCCCTCCGCCGCAATCCGTCATCAGGTTTTGACCGGCGTTGCTCTATGCGTTCTCTCTTTTTCAATGACGCGCACCGGAACAGCGGCTTTGTTGTCAGTGCTAACCAAACAACGCGCCCTCCGTTCCGATGCGACTCCTAACATTCGTTGATTCTGTGCTTCCCTTCAAGGGTTTTGTCTTCGACAGAGCCTCCCTCGTTGATAACAACAACACACTTGTCATTGGCGTTCGGCCTCACAAGCGCAACAGGCCTGTATGCTCTCGGAAGGGAGGAACCTACGATCATCGCACTCTCCGTACCTTCGAGTATGTGCCACTCTGGGATCGCACTGTCCACTTGGAATACTTGATGCGCCGCGTCAACTGTCCACGCTGCGGAGTCAAAGTCGAGCGTGTCCCTTGGGCGACGGGCAAGCAACGGATGACAGACGATTTCCGACATTTCCTGAGCACTTGGGCACGGCGCGTTACATGGAGTGAAGTGGCTCTCTACTTTCGGACGAGCTGGAACACAGTCTATCGTGCAGTTCGATCCACTGTGGAATGGGGCTTGGAAAATCGCGTCCTGAGTGAAGTCACTGCCGTCGGCGTTGATGAAATCCACATCCGCAAGGGACACAACTACATGACGCTTGTCTATCAGCTTGACGAGGGCGCTCGACGTCTCCTTGCCATTCGGCCTGGTCGCGAGGGCAAGGCCCTGGTGCAATGTTTGCGCGACATCGGTCAGGCAGCGAGGAAGAGCATCCGGTATGTATGCAGCGACATGTGGAAGGCATATCTAACGGTAATTGGTAGGCGCCTTCCCAAGGCTATCCGTGTTCTCGACAAGTTTCACATCGTTGCGAACCTGCACAAAGCTGTAGACGAAGTTCGCCGAGAAGAATCGGCGAGGATGGCCAAGGAAGGTTATGAGCCGATCTTGAAGAAGAGCAAATACTGTTTTCTCAAACGCCCGGAAAACCTCACCCCGAATCAAGACCTGAAGCTCGAGGAACTCATGCAATACGATCTGAGGAGCGTGCGGGCCTACCAATTGAAAGAGGGCTTTCGCGCCCTGTGGGACTATCAATCGATCCGATGGGCGAGATGGTTTTGGAAGAAATGGAGCACGCGAGCCATGCGTTCAAAACTGGATCCGATGAAAAAATTCGTCAAGACGATGCGCAATCATGAAGATCTCATCTTCAACTACTGGGCGGCACGAAAGGAGTTTAACTCAGGTGTCGTCGAGGGTCTCAACCGTAAGGTGAATGTTGTAACAAGAAAAGCCTACGGGTTTCGCAGCGAGGAAGTCTACAGAATCGCTCTATTTCACGCTCTTGGCGACCTGCCAGAGCCACAGACTGCCCATCGATTTTGCTGAGGAGGCCTCCTGAAAGATAACGAGACCGCCGAAAGAGGTCAGTTCTTGATCTTCAAATTTGATCGCCGGAATCGTTCTGGATTTTGCATTAATCGTACGTCGTGCTACTCTCACTGTAGGTGACTTTTGGGTTGAAGTGTTTGGTGTTTTGGTAGATTCCAAATTAACTTTATCCCAAAGGCCCCTGCCACTATTTTCTTGGGATTCTTGCCCCGATTTATGAAACTATGGGGTCAAGAACCCGCACCTTTCTCTGGTTTCTGCTCGTCTTGGCCGCTTTCTCCGTGCGCAATGACCTCCTCGGGGTTTCCAGTTTCGTCCGCGCTCTCGGTTTGTCAGAACACTTCTATGAGCACTTACTCCATTTCTTCCACAGCAATGCCGTGAAGACGGACCGGCTTGCAGAACTTTGGTTCGCCATCGTGATCAAGCACTTCCCTGTCTACAAGATCGGTTGTCGCCCCGTCCTGGCTCTCGACGGCATCAAGGAAGTCCAAGGAGGGCCGCAAGATGCCTGTGGTGAAGTATCTGCATCAACAGTCCGAGTCCAATTCCAAGCCTCACTTCATCATGAGCCATTCCTTTCAGGCCTTCGGCATGCTCTGTCAGGTTGGCGGATACTTCTTCTGCGTTCCGGTCTGTGCACGCATTCACGAAGGTATCGTCACTTCAAACCGCGACAGGAGAACCTTGATCGACAAGGCCAACGAGATGCTCGCATCCGTCTGTAGAGGTCAGGAGTTCGTTTTGCTGGCCGACGCCTACTACGCCAACGGAAAGGTGATCCAGAGCACCAAGGGGCGTTCCGGTGTGCTGGTCACGAGGGTTCGACGCACGACAACCGGCTTTCGGCCTGCGGCAGTGCCACGCAAACGCAAACGCGGACGACCGAAAAAGTATGGCGCTGCGGTGAAGCTCCAGAATGTCTTTGGAACGGGCGGCTTCAGTTCAGTTCCCAGTCCCGTATATGGGGAGAGAAACATCTCTGTCCGGTTCAAGTCGGTGGATCTGTTGTGGAAGCCCGCCGGGGCGATGGTCCGCTTCGTTCTCGTCGATCATCCCACGAGAGGGCGGATCATCCTCTTGTCTACCGACCTCATCATGGAAGCTCAGGAGATCATCTTGCTCTACAGTTTGCGTTTCAAGATCGAAGTCGCTTTCGAGCAAGCGGTGCATTCGGTCGGCTCATTCGGATACCATTTCTGGATGGCCGCTATGCGACCGCTCAAGCGTCGCAATGGTAACCAATACCTCCACCGGACTACCGAGAAATATCGCAGACAGGTGCAGAGAAAGATGCACGCATATCATGTGTTTGTGCAGACCGGCATGATCGCTCAGGGCATGTTACAGTACCTTGCCATGACATGTGACGGTCTGGTCTGGAAGCACTTTGGAACCTGGATCCGAACCATCCGCCCAGACGTGCTGCCTTCGGAAATGATTGTCTCAGCCGCCTTGAAAAACACACTGCCTGGATTTTTGCACCACGGCGGAAAAGGTTCAGCGTTCCGAAAATTCATCCTTGATAAAATAGACTTCACTCGCTCCGAAGGTTCACGCTTCGCCGCATGATGATCCAGTTACAGAACTTCTCACTCACGAGCTTCGAAAGGACCTATGGGAAATCTCTGGCCCCAGCATTCTACGGGCTGCGCACGGTGGTGCTGACTCTGCTGATGATGGTGTTGCTTCGGGTCAAACGTCCCGAGCAGTTGCGCCACCACAATCCGGCCAATCAGGGGAGGGCGTTAGGGTTGGACCGGATCATGGAAGTGAAGACGCTGCGCCGCAAATTGCATCGACTCGCCGATCTCAATAGTGGGCCGCAACTCATGGAAGAGTTGGGGTGCGCGCGGCTCGAAGGCCAAACCGCGCCCACCGGAGACCAATTGGAGATCCTCTATCTTGACGGCCACGTGCAGTGTTATTACGGAGGATTCAAGATCGGCCAGACCTGGAGTGCCACGCGCAATCGCACCGTGAAGGGACGCACTGATACATGGTTGCACTTGCCCGGTCAGACCCCGCTGTTCTACCTCGAAAGTCCCTTTAACGACAATGCCTTTAGGGAAAGATCCAAAATATTTTAGATAAATGTTGCATTTTACCATAATAGTTATAATTGGGGTGGATGCCTCACTCCCATCCCAATCAAGTTAGCGGTTTCCTTGGTCAGTTCGAACATCTTTTCGGATTCGTTCGCGATCGCTTCGAACGCTTGCAGAACCCAGGCCGCGGCCCCAACCCCAAGCTGCCGGCCTGGGATCTTCTCGCCTCCCTGGTCTATCACGTGATCAGTGATGCTGGCCATTTCTCGGCCCATGTGTTCCAGTTGTTCGAGGTGGTGATCAAGGATAGTTCGCTCTCGGAACGGCGCCAGAGGATGGGGCTTGAGCCATTCGCTTGGCTCATGAAGCAGGTGTTAAAGCCCCTCGCCGATGGACGCGTACACAAGGGATGTTTCTACAAGGGGCTGCGCCTGTGCGGGATCGATGGCTCGAAATGGAGCGTCACGAACACGCCGCAGGTTCTGGCTGCCATGAGCAAGGCGGCCTCCAGGAGAATGACCGCCGCCTTTGCGAAAATAGAGATGTGCGCGCTCGTGGAACTTGGCATCCACAACCCGTTGGCGGCGACGGTCGGCCTGAAAGGAGAAGGCGAATGGACCCTGGCCAAAGAACTTCTCGGGAGTCTGCCGAAGAGGAGTCTGCTGATTGTCGACCGGCTTTACGGTTGGGGGAAGTATCTCGACGAACTCGTGAAATCATGCCGGGCGGCACATAGTGAATTGTTGGTGAAGGCACGCGGCAGCAACAAGAGCCATAAGACTGAAAGGCTCTCCGATGGAAGCGCGCTGGTCAGCATCAGGGTGCCCAGAAAGAAGGCTGATGGGCCGCGGGAGAATCAAGGGGAGATCCGTATCCGTGAGATTCGAGGCCGGATCAGGAAGCCGGGGGCACGACAGTGGAGCGAGGTGAGGCTATGGACGACGCTTATTGATGAGCAGGAGTATCCGGCGCAGGAATTGCTGGAGCTCTATGCCCTGCGCTGGGAACACGAGATATTCTACAAGGAACTCAAGCTCCACATGCGCGGGAATGACGTTCTTCATAGCCACACGCCAGAAACAGCGGCCCAGGAGGTGGCGGCATTGCTCATGGCCTGCTCGATCATCGCGCAGGAGCGATGCGAAGCCGCGAAAAGCGGCAACATCCAGCCGTTGAGCATCAGTTTCCTGAAGACGCTCGACAAAATGAATTCACTATGGGCAGTGTTCGAAGTGTCCGAGGGACTGCTGACCGAAGAGACAAAACAGGAGATGGTAGCGCGAGTCAGAGAATTGATCGTTCGGGAGGCAATGCCGAAAAGACGACAAAGGAGTTGCCCGCGCAAAGTCCGCCAACCGGTGACGAGTTGGCCTAGGCTAACAGAAAACGACTCTCGTGAGGGCGAGTTCCTGCTGGAGATTGTTAGCTTTCCCTAAAGGCATTGCCTTTAACGAGAGCTTGGTCAAGGTCATCGAAAAGCATCGGAAGAAGATTGAGACTCTGTTTGAAGGTCAAAAGCCAGTGCTGGTATTCGATCGCGAAGGCTGGGACGTGAGTTTTTTGAATCAACTGGATGAGGAGGGGTGGAAGTTCATTACCTATCGCAAAGGCAATTACGATGACCTGCCGCTGGATGCCTTTGCCAAAACGATTACCCAAATTGGGAAACGGAACTATGCCCACGCGCCGGTGGACATCGAGCGACAGAACTTCAATCTCTATGAGAAAACCACGGGAAAAAATGGCAAAGTGGCGCGACGCAAGATCGGCGAGAGGTGTTTTCGTGAGGTGCGCGTTTTGAGCGACGATGCCGGAAAGCAAGCGGCGGTGGTGACCAACTTGAGCGCCGAGCAGGCCGGCGCGGTCGCGGTCTGTGCGGCCCTTTTCCAGCGCTGGGCAAACCAGGAAAATGTGTTCAAATACTTCAAGCAGGAGTACGCCCTGGATGCCCTCCTGGAGTATAACCGCGGAGAGAAGAGTATCGCAGGACGCCGTGCCGAGGAACAAGTCCCCGATTCGCTCGATCATCCCAACCCGGAGTATGCGGAGCTGACCCGGCGCATTGGAGAGTTGGTGCAAAGACAAACCAAATTGCTGGCACGTTATGGACTGGTGATCGGGAACCACGCCAGAAGCGAGCACTCCGCTGAGATTGATGGCGAACAATTAGCCGGGTTGGTCGAGAAGATCCGCGACAGCAAACACGGGCGGGAATTGCGCCAGATCATCACGCAACTGGAGGACCTCAGAGTTCAGCGAGCGCAATGCGATGAGCGCGAGGAAGTCGCCCCGGCAAACTACGTTCGGCGACGCAGTGGGATCAAACAGATCTTCGATGCAGTGAAAATGAGCGCGTATGATTTGGAGAACGAATTGTTCGAAATGTTGGCGGCCCATTACCCGAACAAGGACAAGGACGGACGCAAACTGATCGTTTCGGCCATGCGCAGCTGCGGAAGCCTTCGCTTGGAGGAGGGGAAAATCCTCATCAAACTCGAGCAACAGGCCTCGCCCAATCGGACGACGGCCATCGATGAGATTTGTCGCGAACTCAACCGCCGGCGAGCCACCTTTCCCGGCACCGACCTGCGAATCGAATTTGACCCCATAGTTTCATAAATCGGGGCAAGAATCCCAAGAAAATAGTGGCAGGGGCCTTTGGGATAAGGTTGATTTGGAATCTACCAAAACACCAAACACTTCAACCCAAAAGCCACCTACAGTGAGAGTAGCACGACGTACGATTCATGCAAAGTCCAGAACGATTCCGGCGATCAAATTTGAAGATCAAGAACTGACCTCTTTCGGCGGTCTCGTTATCTTTCAGAAGCTCTTTCAGAAATTGGATCTGGAGGGGAAGCTTCAGCAGTGCTTTGGTCCACTGGATCGGCGCAGGTCCCGCTTCTACAAGTTCCACAAGGTTTTCATGTGTCTTATCGTGCATCTTATACTGGGCTACCGGATGCTTCGCGATTTGGACTACTACCGAGATGATCCCCTTGTACGACAGGTTTTGGGGATGCACCAATTGCCCAGTGTCCCAACGATGAGCCGGATGTTGGGAGAGGTCGATTGTCAAAGCCTTGAGAGGATGAGGGAGATGAATCATTTCGTTTGCCTGTCGCGACTTCAGGAGGAGGGAATCAAACGCATCACGCTTGATTTGGACGGAAGCGTGCAGAGCACGAGTCGCCATGCGGAAGGGACGGCTGTGGGACTTAACAAGAAGAAAAAAGGCGAGCGCAGTTATTATCCACTGCTCGCGACGATCGCTCAAACCGGACAAATCTTCGACTTCCTTCATCGAAGTGGCAACGTCCATGACTCCAATGGAGCAGTGGAGTTCCTCCGTTCCTGCGTGGAGAAGATTCGCAAGGTGCTGCCTGATGTGCAGATCGAGTTGCGCGCCGACAGCGCGTTTTTCAGCGATCAGATGGTTTCAGAGGCAAAGACCTTGGGCCTGGAATATACGTTCTCGATGCCTTTCGAGCGGCTCGTGGAACTCAAGGGCATCATCGAGAAGCGCCGTCGCTGGTCCCGAACCCGAGGCGGAGAGGGAAAAACTCATCACTTCGAAATCCGCTGGAAGCCAAAAAGTTGGGCGCGCAAAGCGCGCATTTTGTGCATTCGAACCATGAGGCGCACTCAGCGCAAAGGATCGCTCCAACTGGATCTTTTCGAACCAGTCGAGGAGAACTATGAATACGAGGCGATCATCACCAACAAGACAAACACGGCCGCTCATGTGGTGAAATTTCATGAAGGGCGTGGCTCTCAGGAGAAGATTTTTGGCGAAGCCAAGAGCCAGGCCCAGATGGACTATATTCCGGCCAAGCGACGTGCCGCCAACGAAGCTTTCCTTTTGGCCAGTATCCTCACCCACAATCTCACACGCGAAATGCAGATGCGATCTGCGGAGCGGTCACGCAAATCGTCCCCCAATAGAGCTGCAGAGTGGATCTTTGAAGGACTCGGCACGATTCGCCGCAAAATCATCCAACGTGCCGGACGTCTGACTCGCCCTCAAGGTCGACTCACATTGACACTCGGAGACAATCAGGCCGTCGAAGAAGAAATCGCCTACTACATGATGGCCTGACTGGCCATTTTATGAAACGCTGGGGTCCACTGTTGGCGGAGGCTGAAAATCTTGTCCGCGTAAGTTAGTAGTCGCGTGAGAATGGTCGCTTCTTTTTTGGTGGAGAATTGCGCCCGGACTTGGCTTTGCCGGCTGATTTCTTACCGGTCTTGCCCTTCTTCTTGGCGGAGCTACTCGCCGCTCTGGCCTTGGTTTTTGCCTCCTCGAGTCGGAGGCGCCCCTGCTCGTCGAGGGCTTCCAGCAGAGCATTCGCCTTCTGGAAATCATCGATCCAGCGTCTCGCCTGAGCTTCCAACGGTCTGGGGACGTGCAGCATGGTGGTCTTGCCCTTGCGAGTCTGACCGATGGCCAAGGAGCGATGGCGCAAGGAGTCGTCGGAAGCGCAACGGCAAGTGGGCTTGCCGCATTTACGAGAGAGTTCGATGGGCGAGCCGTGAAGGAAGCCTTCGGCCTGGTCGAGGAGCTGGCGGAGGCGGCTGCGAATCTGGCGTTCGGTGGGGGGCAGGGAGTTTCTGCTTGGCATGAAGGTCGGCTCGTTCGGCGCACTGTAATATAAGACTATTACAGAAACAAGCTTAAAAAAGATGAAATAACGAATGCGAATTTGCCATGGGGTCAAAAATGGGCGCCGCCGATCCGAATTACCCAAAAATACAGGGCTTGAGCCGCCTCAGCCGCCTATCTTACGGAATCGCTGGTCAAGCCGATTCAAGAGAAGCCGCCGTGGCCTTCGACGAATTCCTGCGCGGGGCGGTTCCGCCAATCACTGGTCAGCGTCATGGCCGAGGAAGTCACCAGCCTCCGTGGAGCCGCGTATGGGCGAGACACCGAGAGCCCGTCTCGTCGGGCCGGCAGCGCTCCGTCGAGCCTTGAAATCGAGGGAGAGAAGATCAGCCGTCCCAGGAGGGTCCGCCGCGAGCACTCTGACGGCACGAAGAGCGAGGTGAAACTTGCCAGCTACGAGGCGGCCAAAGGCTACGAGAAAAACAAGATTCGAGACGCCATCATTCGCGCCTACACTCACGGAGTTTCCACCAATGAGGCGCGGGACCGGACCCGCTTTCCGTCTTCATCGGGTTCGATCCGGTAATGTTTGAACTTCACCTCGGGGGCGTCGGCAAAGAGAGTCCGCAGCCCTTCGGCGGCTTCCTGGAGGCCTTTGATTCCGGCGAGGGAGGCCTTGAGCGGGGCCTGGGCGGGGGCCAGGCGCTCCACGGTGAAGCCGCGTTCCGAATTTCGCGAGGTGACGGGATCCGCCGGCACCCAGGAGCTGGTGGCGAACTCGGGCGAAACCTCGACCGCCAGGGGGGTGGTCGGATCCCCCATTTGCTTGGCGAGGGAACCCAGGCAGGCGGTGGCCTGTTCATGGAAGGCTTCGGTGTTCCAGCCGTCGTTGGTGGGGTCGATGCGCGAGTAGGCGTCGGCCAGGGGAGCCACGTAGGCGCGGTCTTCGAGTCCGGGCGCCTGGGCCGTGGTGTCGACCGTGGCGTCGTCGAGGAGTGCGGTGAGGCTTTCGGGAATGGAGGGAGATGCGGGCGAATTCACCGAGGCGGCTGGAGTGGCCGCCGGAGGTTCACTCGGCGTCGCCGCCTTGGCATTCGCCTCCGCAGGAGGGTTCGCGTCCGAGCAACCGAAACCGGCCAGCGTCAGCGCGAGGCCGAGCGTGAGCAAACCAGCTCTGGAGCGGGTCGTGCGGGAGTCGCTGGAAGGCTTGCGCATGGGTCGATGCTAGCGGGAGGGACCCTCGGTGCAACGCTTTCTTGGCGGCTGGAGAGTGGGCGATCCATTCCGGCAACGGCTAGGGTTCCAGTCCGTCCAGGGGCGGCCTCTGGCGGAGAACGAAGTGACGCTGATCCATGAATCCGGTCTCTCGGGCCGGAGCATCGGCTCCGGCCTTCTTTGGAGTTATCGCCGCGCTCGCCGCGCGAGGGCAATGGACAGCTCAAGAGATTTTTTCTTTACAGAACGAACAAGTTTTTGGAAGTTTTCGGACTCTCCCAGCTGAAAAGCCGGGCGCACTGGGCGTGCCCCATCACGTCCGAATGCGCACGAATACAAACCCCGGAGGCGTTTTCGTCTCCAATTACCCAATTCATGAAAATACCCAAACCCACTTCATTGGGCGTACGCTGGTCTTCGATTCTGGCGTGCGCATTTCTTACGGCCGCGCGGGCGGATCTCGCCGATGGCCTGGTCGGCTACTGGTCCTTTGACGGAACGCTCGAAGACGCGGCTGGCGGCGATTTGCCGGGCGGACCGGCCAACGGCGTTGGCAAGACCTGGACCAGCGGCGGTCTGGCGGACAATCCCGACGGATTGGACGCCCATCCCGTCATCGAGCCCAATTACGTCGAAGGGATCATCGGTCAGAGTGTCAAGTTCGGTGACTCCTTTTACGTGGAGACGCCCGTTGAACTTGCCGAACGTTTTAATTTTGGTGCGCCGGATGATCCGACCGGATTCACCATTTCAGCCTGGGTCACGGTGGATCAGTTCTCGAAGGACTGGCAAGCGGTGGTGGCCAAGGGTGAGGGAAATGAGTGGCGGATGCATCGGCGTGGTGGAGGGACCACCATCACCGGCAATGGCGGCAACCAAGACACACCGATGGGCCAGCAAGACGTCTCGGACGGCGAATGGTATCACGTATTGCTCCGAAGTGACGTCGAGAACGACGAAGCCAGCTTCTGGGTCAACGGCGTCCAGGAAGCCATGAATAACGGGCTCGCCCCGCAGGGCAACATCATGCCCATGATGATCGGTCAGAATCCCGACACCGCGGACCGCACCTGGGAGGGCAATATCGATGAAGTGGGGACCTGGACTCGCCCGCTGTCCGACGACGAGATCGTCGAACTCTACAACAACGGCGAAGGGAAATCTCCGGTGCAGACCACTCTGACGGAGGGTTTGATTGGTTATTGGTCCTTCAACGACCTCAAGGCGGGCGCGTCGTCGGCCAATGACCTCTCTCCAAATGGAAACGTCGGGCTCGTCAATGGCGATCCAGAGCTGGTGGAAGGCCCTGCCGGCGAGGGGGATGTTGCCATCCGCTTTGACGGGGTGAACGACTCGGTGACGACGGAGGGCTCCATCATGAACGACATCGATGAATTCACGATGGCGGGCTGGGTGAAATTTGATGAGCAGGGCGACGTTCGAATCGGCCTGTTCGGTCAGAACGACGCCGTGGAGTACGGGATGATCAACCCCAACACGATGCAGCACTGGTCGGCCCAGGGGGGAGCCTTTGATATTCCGTTTGGGCCGGTGATCGCCGAGTGGACGAGCATTGTCCTGGTGAACACGCCAAACGAGCGGATCCTCTACGTGAACGGTGAGGAAGAGGCCACGGGCGGCGGCACCAATCCCGCCAATTCGGGCTTCACCTTCAACATCGGCGGTGACGGCGTCTACGATGCCAACGGCAACTTCTTCACGGGAGACATGGATGACGTGGCGGTCTGGGGTCGTGCCCTCACGGCCGACGAGGTGCAGGAACTCTTCTTGCGAAGGGCCGTTCTGCCCCCCGATGTCACCGACACGGATGGGGACGGGATGGGCGACCAGTATGAGAAAGACAACGGGCTGAATTTCACGGACGCATCCGACAGGGACACGGATCTCGATGGGGATGGCCTGACGAATTTTCAAGAGTTCGAACGCCGCACCAATCCCAACAACACCGACACCGATGGCGATGGGCTCGCCGACAATGTGGAAACCGACACCGGTGTCTGGGTGGACGTGAACAATACCGGGACGAATCCGCTCCGGGACGACACGGACCGGGATGGCGTGAACGACGGTGCCGAGACCAACACGGGCACTTTTGTCAGCGCCTCCGACGCCGGGACGGATCCTCACAACCCGGATACCGATGGCGACGGCGCTAAGGATGGCCTCGAGGTCTCCGGCGGCACGAGTCCTCTCGATCGATTGGACCTGGTTTCGGCGATTTTTGGCGGTGCCCCGTTCACCACGACCCACGTCAACGCGATTTCCGATCAGATCTCCGATGTGGACAGTGCCAAGGCCGCGATCAACGGCGATATCGAAGTGGAAGAGATCACGGTCCCGACCCCCTTCATCCATTTCCACGACAATGCGAGTGCACCGATTCTCGCGGGTCTCTCGCGGGCTTATCCCCTGTGGGATCCCGAGTATGTGGAAGGCGCCACGGGCCCGGGTGCTCGCGACCACTTCGCCATTTACAGCCGCGGTGATATCTTCGTTCGCCGGGATGGCCCGACCACCTTTGTGGTGAACTCCGATGATGGATTCAGCCTGGAGATTGATGGCGAGGAGATTGGCAACGCCGGCAACCGCAGCCGGGGGAATAGCGAGATGACCGTCGATCTCACCGAGGGAGTTCACAAGGTGGATTTCTGGCACTGGGAACGCGATGGGGGCGCGGGTGTCTCGGTTTACATTTACCGGGGTACCGATGCGGATCCGCCCTCGCTCAATGACGCCGATTACGAACTGCTGCAGAGTTTCGACATTTTCGCGATCGTCACCGCCGATACCGACGAGGACGGCATGGACGACTTCGCCGAGCGTTTCTTCTTCGGAGATCTCAGCCGCGATGGAAGTGGTGATTTCGATGAGGACGGCCTCGCCGATGCGATGGAACTCGCCAATCGCGCGTTTCCGAACGACAAGGATTCCGATGGCGATGGCCTCGAGGATGGTCCCGAGGTGAACGATCTTGGAACGGATCCCGCCAATGTGGACTCCGACGGCGATGGCCTGGCCGATGGCGAGGAAGTGAACACGGTGGGGACCGACCCCGCCTTGGCCGATACGGACGGAGACACCTTCAGCGATGGTGTCGAACGCGCCCTTGGCAATGATCCCTTGAGCGATGCTGACAAGCCGAATGCCATCATTGCGGTGGCCAGTGGCAGTTGGAACGATTCCGCGACCTGGTCCGATGGTCAGGCGCCGAGCGCTGGCAAACAATACGTGGCCGTTGGCAGCGTGACCTCGAAATTGACGAGCGCGACAGGCACTTTCGCCGGTGATTCACTCACTGTGATCGGGCCCGACTTGACCTTGGGGCTGGATCATGGCGGCACCGCATCGGCGAATATCGGATTGATCGACGCCACGGTCAGTTTGGCCGGTGACGCCGATCTCGACGGTTCGCTGGACATTTCGGGAGACGTCCTCATCGAGGTGGGAGCGAACGAACTGGCTCTCGGTTCGCAGCTCACCGGTTCGGGCAACCTGACGATCCAGGGTGGCAGCGCCGAGGATTTCCAAGGCAACGTCGAGCTGACCGGTGCCGGTTCCAGCTTCGCGGGACCGCTCAACATCATCGGAACGGACGTGGCCGGCATCACGCCAGGCTCCCTGGGTACGGGTTCGATCCTGCTGGCCGGCGGCGGGGTGGCCTTTGGCTACAACTACGCCAACCCCACGGCGGTGATGAAGATCCAGGGCGGTAACTTCCGCTTGGTGCTCGGCGGTGAAATCACGCTGGCCGACATCGTCGGCCTCGATGCCGACGGGAACGTCCTGTTCAGCCTCGATGACCGGGCCGGTCCGGGACCCTACATGGCAGACGACCTGCTGGAGGCTTTCGAGCTGGACGACAGGATCTCCGGAGATGGCACGATCGAACTCTTGGGGAACGAAGGTGACACCGACCTCGACGGCTTGCTGGACAGCTGGGAGAACGAGAACTTCGGCAATCTTGACGCCACGGCGGACGGTGATGCCGACGGCGATGGACTCAGCAACCTGTCAGAACAGAGCGCCGGGAGCGATCCGAACGAGGCCGACTCCGATGGCGATGGCCTCTCGGACGGCGACGAGGTCAATGGCAATCCCAGTTCCGATCCTTCGAAGGCGGACACTGACGGAGACACCATCAACGACGCCGACGAGATCGCCAACGGGACCAACCCCCGCAAAGCGGACACCGACGACGACGGGGTGGCGGACAACGAGGACGCCAACCCGACCACGCCGGACTTCGTCCCAGTCGTGCAGTATGACTTCAACGAAGGCTCCGGCACGGCCATCACGAACAGTGGTTCCGGTGGTGTCGACGGCACGCTGACCAACGCCCACGCGGGTGCCTGGGTGGCTTCGGGTTCGCCGGATGGCTCCGGGTATCTCAACTTCACCCAGGATGGGGAGACGAGCGCGGATTCCCAGTATGTGGCGACCGGCCTCGATGCCACGGCGATCAACATCGCCGACGGTCCCTACACCATGACGGCCTGGGCGCGCTTCGACAACACGGCACCCGGCGGCAACGATCAGGACAACATGATCTTCGGTCAGTTGGAGGCTGGGAATGTGCTGCATAACGGTGGCCGTGGAGGCAACTTCCACATGGGTCACTGGGGGAACGACACCACCGGTGGCACGATTGAGGTAGGCGAGTGGCAACACGTCGCCTACCGGTTCGAGGATGGCACCCAGACCATCTTCGTGGACGGTCAGGTGGCCGCCAGCGGGGATGGCCTTGGCGGTGTGGCCGTGGCGGACGAGATCGTCATCGGCACGACCCGTGGCGATGAGGATCGCGACTTCAGCGGGGATCTCGATGACATCCGCATTTACAACCGTGCGTTGCCCGAAAGCTTCATCGCCAGTCTCGCCGCCGGCGGAGACGGTGGTGGTGGCGGAGGCGGTGGTGATGCCGGTGCCATTGGCGCGGTTTCAAAGACCGCGGCCGGTGTGTCGCTGAGCTTCCCCGCAGGGACGACCTTCGATGTCGAATACTCCACCGATCTCCAGAACTGGACGATGATCGCGACTGACATCACGGGCGACTTCGACGACGCCGACGCCGGGCGCAATGGCGCTCCGGAGGGTTACTACCGCGGCATCGCGAAGTGACCTGACCGGGTGCGTCTGACGACGCGCCACGCAAGACTCGATTCCAATCAACACGAAAGGGCGGGGCTTCGGCTCCGCCCTTTTTCGCGATCTTCCGGCCGCTCGGAAAAAGCTTTCTCATTCGTGGCGACCGACTTAGGATCTGCGGGTTAAACGCATGAAGGGGCCTCGGTCCGGCGTCACTCGCCGAGGGCATGGTCCCGCCTGAACCCGATCCAAACTCATGAGCAAATCCTTCAATCGACGTCAGTTTCTCGGAACGACCTTGGCCGGAGCCGGGGCCGGAGTTCTCTCATCCACCACCTCCTACGCCAGCATTCGTGGGGCCAACGAAGACATCCGCGTGGCGGTGCTTGGAGTTGGCGGCCGCGGCGGCAATCACGTCCGCGAGTTTTCCGCCCTCGAGGGGGTCCGCGTGGTGGCCGTGTGTGACGCGGATTACGCGCATGCCGTGGGCAGCCGGGACGGTCTCGCCAAGCGCAAGATCAAGGCGGATGCCTATCAGGATTACCGCAAGGTTCTGGAGCGCAAAGACGTCGACGCGGTGGTCATCGCCACGCCCAATCACTGGCACGCCCCGATGTCCGTGCACGCCTGTCAGGCCGGCAAGGACGTCTACGTCGAGAAGCCGGTCACCCACAACATCTGGGAAGGTCAGCGCCTGATCGACGCGGCCAAGAAATACAACACCATGGTGATGTCCGGTATGCAACGGCGCTCAAGCCCGGGCTGGCACGAAGCGATGAAGTTCATCAAGAGCGGCGAGATCGGGAAAATCAAGGTATCTCGCGGCCTCTGCTACAAGCGGCGCAAGAGCATTGGCAACGTGGAGTCGCCCCAGCCGGTGCCTGAGACGGTTGATTACAATCTCTGGAGCGGCCCCGCGCAGTTGAAGCCGATCATGCGCAAGAGATTTCATTATGACTGGCATTGGATCTGGAACTACGGCAACGGCGATCTCGGCAACCAGGGCGTCCATCAAACGGACATCGCTCGCTGGGCACTCGGCGCCGAGTCCTTGCCCAAACGCGTGATCAGCGTCGGTGGGCGGTTTGGCTACGAAGACGACGGTGAGACGCCGAACACGCAATCCGCCATCTTCGAGTATGACGAAGGCACGATGATTTTCGAAGTTCGCGGTCTGGGAATCGAAAAGGGCCAGGATGCCCGCCCGGTTTACCGGGTCAAGGAAGGCCATCGCGCGGCGATCGACGTGGGCAACGTCATTGAGTGCGAGCACGGTTACGTGGCCGAATCCAAGGCCTACGATTACGACGGCAACGAGATCAAGAAGTTCAGCGGTTGGAACAACGGTTCCTCGCACCAGGCGAACTTCATCAAGGCGGTGCGCAGCCGCAATGAGAGCGATCTCTTCGGCACGGCCAAGGACGGCCACCTGTCCGCGGCGATTTGTCACGCCGCCAACATCTCCCACCGCGTGGGGGCCGAGGCTTCTTCCGAGGAAATCGCCGAGAAGTTCAAGGCTGACGACGACGCCATGGCGACCTTCGAGCGTTTCAAGGAGCACCTGGCTGCCAACGGACTCACCGACATCAAGCCGGTGCTCGGCCCCGTTCTGGACTTCGATCGCCAGAAAGAGGTTTTCGTCGGCGAGCACGCCGCCGCCGCGAACAAGCACCTCAGCCGCCTCTATCGTCCGGAATTCAGTCTGACCGAAGACGTGTAGCAAGGGACGAGGCTTAGAAATTTCGACCTCACAACGCTTCAACCTCTGGAGAGACGCGAAGTTCACGCTTCGCCGTGGAGGACCTGATCGGGTCGAGGCGGCAGGATTGCGCCTGCCGCCCCTCCCACACCACCGGACATGCGGGACCGCATCCGGCGATTGGATCCATTTGGTCTTAACTCTTGAGGTCTGATGGCATCAGGAACCCGTAGCGTCTCAGAGTTCGGTTGTTGAGGGCTTCGTGCATGACAGGGTTGCCCGCCATGCGCCACGCTCCACGACTGCTCCTCCCGACGATGGCTCGACTCGGCGGTAGGCCGAGTCGGCGCAGGGCCGAGTCGGCGCAGGGCCGAGTCGGCGCAGGGCCGAGTCGGCGCAGGGCCGAGTCGGCGCAGGGCCGAGTCGGCGCAGGGCGGATTCCCGTCCCTTGCTTTTATGCCAACGTCGCCATTCGCAGCGCCGGTAGTAGCCCCACCAGCCGTTCACGTAACTTCGCCATTGATCGCGCAGTTGCTCGCTGGTCAGTGGTTGCCGGGCGTTCCAGAGTTCTCTCACGCGGTCTTCAAACCGGGTGAGGCTTGCAGGAGCAATCCCGATGAGCAGCGCGCTGGTGATGATGAACCCCGGGAACTTCCGTTCCCAAGGCCTCCCCACCCCGCTTTTGCTCTCGCTGACCTCCAGCCGGAGGTGGCGCTTGATCCAGCCAGTGAGGCTGGCAAGCACACGCTCCGCGGCGGCTTGGCTCTTTACGTAAATGTCGCAGTCATCGGCGTAGCGGGCGAATCGCAGTCCGCGTTTCTCCAGCTCCTTGTCCAGCGCGTCGAGGTAGATATTGGCCAGTAGCGGCGAAAGCGGGCCGCCTTGCGGCGTTCCTTCTTCGCTGCTGACCTTTAACCCGTCGGGCATCACCACCCCGGCTCGCAGGTATTTGCCGATGAGTTTCATCACGGCTTTGTCCCCTATCACGGTCCCAATTTTACTCATCAGGATGTCGTGGTTCACCTTGTCGAAGAACTTGGTAATGTCCATGTCGACGACGTGGGTAAACCCCTCCCGGGCAAAGCTCTAGGCGGCTTCCACCGCATCGTGGGCGCTGCGTCCGGGACGAAATCCGTAACTGCTTTCGCTGAAACGGGGTTCGAACACCGGCCGGAGCACCCCGAGCAGAAGTTGCTGCACGAAGCGATCTTGCACGTTTGGGATGCTCAGCGGGCGGGTTCCGCCGCTGAGCTTGGGGATGTCTCGACGCTTTGCAGCGCCGGGCTTGTAGCTGCCCTCTAGCAGCCTCTTCTTGATCACTTCGCCATGGATGGCGAGGTGTGCTCTGAGTTCGTCGGCCCTCATGCCGTCGGGGCCGGGTGCCCCGTCATTACGCTCAACGGCGTAAAGAGCGGCTCCCCAGTTTCCCGACCTGATGGCCTTCTCCATGGATGCCATCCCCGGGTCTGCGGTGCGATCGAAATAGCCAAATTGACAGGACCCCAGTCGCGATACAGCGCGACCCCCCCGGCGTGGAAGGAGATCTCGGAGGCTCGATGTCGACCGGGGACGCCGTCCCCAGCCAGAGCACGTCGCGGTGCGTGACTTGTTCAGAGACGTTCCCTTTCCCAGCCCCGAAATCCCAGGGCGACGCGGCTCGTGGTGATCAGCGAGCTGAGGGGCACGAGAATGGCGGCCAGCAGAGGGTTCATGTGTCCGGAGAGGCAGACCGCGATCGCCGCGATGTTGTAGAGAACGGTGAAGGCGAAGACCTGGACGATCAGGCGCTGCCTTCGGGTGGCGATCTTCATGAGCGGCGTGAGGAAGGTGAGCGCGCGTGTCACGAAGTAACAGTCCGCCTTCTTGGTGAGCAGATTGCGATCGAAGGCCGGGGTGGCGGTGGCGTAGGCCCGGTCGAAGGCGAGACTGTCATTCGCTCCATCACCCACGAAGAGCGTGTCGTCGCGATCCAGTTGTTCGACGCGAGCCGCTTTCTCGTCCGGTGAGAGACCGGCATGGCAAGTTTCGGCGGGAATGCCCAGTTCCCGGGCGATGAAGTCGACTTTTCCGGCGTGATCGCCGCTGAGAATGTGGGTGGTGATTCCCGCCTCCTGAAGCCGGCGGACTTCCTGGGCGGCGCCGCTGCGCAGGCTGTCCTCGAAGTGAAAGGCGGCGAGAAGTTCGCCGTCCCTGCGGAACTCGGTCTGGGAACCCTGACCGGTCGTCGGTCTGGAGAGAGTCCAGCGATGGCCTTTGGCATCGACATATTGGAGTCCGATACCGGGGAGAGTCTCGACGGGATCGCGAAGCGTTCGACTCCGCCAGCGACGGGCGGCGAGTTCCTGGCTGAGGCTGCGGCTGACCGGATGCGAACTCGTGGCGGTGAGATCGGCGAGGGTTTGGACGGCGTCGGCTTTTAGGTTGTCGACCGCCTCTGGATTGATCCAGCGCGGCGTGTCGAGGGTGAGGGTTCCGGTTTTGTCGAAGAGCACGTGCCGGATGCGGCGCAAGCGAGACCAGAAGGAGAGTTGCTGGACGAAGACACCCAGTCGACGTGCCGCGGCGGCGGCCACTTCATAAGCGAGGGGAATGGCGATTCCCAGTGCGCAGGGACAGGAGATCACGAAGATGGAGAGCGTGACTTGCAGGCCCAGCGACCACTAACCGGTTCGCCAGATCCAGGCCAGCCCTCCCAGCGCTCCGATGGCCAGCACGGTGCCGAAGTAGATCTTGAGGATTCTCTGGAGGAAGGGGTACTGGGAGTGAGGCCCCTGATTGAGCGTGAGGCGGTAGAGGAGGGATTGAATCCAGGTTTCGCGGGCCGCGAGCGAGAAATGACCGGAAGTTGTGGATGAGGGCGGTCGGAACACCATTCGAAGTTCGATCATGGGTTAGGCAGCGGTTTGCTGCTCGATGCCGTCCACGAAGATGATTCCTTGCACGACTTTGTCAAGTTGACGATATCCGTTCAGTCGACGCCAGCCTTTCTCGGCTTCCAGGCCGAGCTTGTAGACCATTGAAAGGGTTGCTTTCCTCGATCCGCACCCTTTGGTTTGTCGAGTCCGATGGCGGACCGTGGCAAACGTCGACTCAATCGGGTTTGTCGTCCGGATGTGTCTCCAGTGCTCGGCTGGAAAGTCGTAGAACGTTAGTAGAGTTTCCTTGTCTTTCTTCACCCCATAGTTTCATAAATCGGGGCAAGAATTCCAAGAAAATAGTGGCAGGGGCCTTTGGGATAAGGTTGATTTGGAATCTACCAAAACACCAAACACTTCAACCCAAAAGCCACCTACAGTGAGAGTAGCACGACGTACGATTAATGCAAAGTCCAGAACGATTCCGGCGATCAAATTTGAAGATCAAGAACTGACCTCTTTCGGCGGTCTCGTTATCTTTCAGAAGCTCTTTCAGGAATTGGATCTGGAGGGGAAGCTTCAGCAGTGCTTTGGTCCACTGGATCGGCGCATGTCCCGCTTCTACAAGTTCCACAAGGTTTTCATGTGTCTTATCGTGCATCTTATACTGGGCTACCGGATGCTTCGCGATTTGGACTACTACCGAGATGATCCCCTTGTACGACAGGTTTTGGGGATGCACCCATTGCCCAGTGTCCCAACGATGAGCCGGATGTTGGGAGAGGTCGATTGTCAAAGCCTTGAGAGGATGAGGGAGATGAATCATTTCGTTTGCCTGTCGCGACTTCAGGAGGAGGGAATCAAACGCATCACGCTTGATTTGGACGGAAGCGTGCAGAGCACGAGTCGCCATGCGGAAGGGACGGCTGTGGGATTTAACAAGAAGAAAAAAGGCGAGCGCAGTTATTACCCGCTGCTCGCGACGATCGCTCAAACCGGACAAATCTTCGACTTCCTTCATCGAAGTGGCAACGTCCATGACTCCAATGCCGCAGTGGAGTTCCTCCGTTCCTGCGTGGAGAAGATTCGCAAGGTGCTGCCTGATGTGCAGATCGAGTTGCGCGCCGACAGCGCGTTTTTCAGCGATCAGATGGTTTCAGAGGCAAAGACCCTTGGCCTGGAATATATGTTCTCGGTGCCTTTCGAGCGGCTTGTGGAACTCAAGGGCATCATCGAGAAGCGCCGTCGCTGGTCCCGAACCCGAGGCGGAGAGGGAAAAACTCATCACTTCGAAATCCGCTGGAAGCCAAAAAGTTGGGCGCGCAAAGCGCGCATTTTGTGCATTCGAACCATGAGGCGCACTCAGCGCAAAGGACCGCTCCAACTGGATCTTTTCGAACCAGTCGAGGAGAACCATGAATACAAGGCGATCATCACCAACAAGACAAACACGGCCGCTCATGTGGTGAAATTTCATGAAGGGCGTGGCTCTCAGGAGAAGATTTTTGGCGAAGCCAAGAGCCAGGCCCAGATGGACTATATTCCGGCCAAGCGACGTGCCGCCAACGAAGCTTTCCTTTTGGCCAGTATCCTCACCCACAATCTCACACGCGAAATGCAGATGCGATCTGCGGAGCGGTCACGCAAATCGTCCCCCCAAAGGGCTGCAGAGTGGATCTTTGAAGGACTCGGCACGATTCGCCGCAAAATCATCCAGCGTGCCGGACGCCTGACTCGCCCTCGAGGCCGACTCACATTGACACTCGGAGGCAATCAGGCCGTCGAAGAAGAAATCGCCTACTACATGATGGCCTGACTGGCCATTTTATGAAACGCTGGGGTTCAGGCAGGCGCACGCTTTCGGATACTTGGCTTCGTAGAGCGTGAAGAACTCGTCATAGGCCTCCAAGGCGGCCTTCTTTGTTTCCGCCATGTAGATTTCATGGATGCGTTCCTTGGCAAGGGGCTGCGCTTTCTTCGGCAGCTTGTCGAGGATGTTGGCTGTCTTGTGCACCCAACATCGTTGCTGTTTGCTTGTCGGATATTCCTCTTCCAAGGCGCTCCAGAACCCGAGAGCTCCATCGGCGATACTCAGTTTCGGAGGGATTTTCAATCCTCGTTTCTTGAGCTCGTGAGTGGGAAGTTCTCAGACCGGTTTCTCTTTGCCTGGCGTGTCTGTCTGACTGCGTAATAGAGCGATCTTCGCCTTGGATAGTTCAATGCTCAGATCGATCAGTTCGGTGGTCAGTTTCTTGAATTTCTTGTACTCCTCTGTTTCTTTTCGTAGTCCCTTCACGTGGTCTGGCCAGACGTGTTCAGTCCGGCTCCTCATCTTATGCGTGTAGCTCAGTTGGTAATACACGCCGCGCTGGCGTTGTCGATCTCGGTATTGCTTGCTGATGCTCCCAGGCCGCATTGGCCCGATTGCAGCTAACTTTGCCGCAAGTTTCTGGACTCTTTTTTCAGTGATCTGATCTTTTTCATGGTCATTAGCTTATATATGCGAATGTCTAGGAAAATCAAATCATTTGTTATGGATCTCTGGATTTCTTGGTGGAATATCGTCTGTTTTCTGCGACCCGCTTTCTCGAGAGCCCGCACCTTTCTCTGGTTTCTGCTCGTCTTGGCCGCTTTCTCCGTGCGCAATGATCTCCTCGGGGTTTCCAGTTTCGTCCGCGCTCTCGGTTTGTCAGAACACTTCTATGAGCACTTACTCCATTTCTTCCACAGCAATGCCGTGAAGACGGACCGGCTTGCAGAACTTTGGTTCGCCATCGTGATCAAGCACTTCCCTGTCTACAAGATCGGTTGTCGCCCCGTCCTGGTTCTCGACGGCATCAAGAAGTCCAAGGAGGGCCGCAAGATGCCTGCGGTGAAGTATCTGCATCAACAGTCCGAGTCCAATTCCAAGCCTCACTTCATCATGAGCCATTCCTTTCAGGCCTTCGGCGTGCTCTGTCAGGTTGGCGGATACTTCTTCTGCGTTCCGGTCTGTGCACGCATTCACGAAGGTATCGTCACTTCAAACCGCGACAGGAGAACCTTGATCGACAAGGCCAACGAGATGCTCGCATCCGTCTGTAGAGGTCAGGAGTTCGTCTTGCTGGCCGACGCCTACTACGCCAACGGAAAGGTGATCCGGAGCACCAAGGGGCGTTCCGGTGTGCTGGTCACGAGGGTTCGACGCACGACAACCGGCTTTCGGCCTGCGGCAGTGCCACGCAAACGCAAACGCGGACGACCGAAAAAGTATGGCGCTGCGGTGAAGCTCCAGAATGTCTTTGGAACGGGCGGCTTCAGTTCCGTTCCCAGTCCCGTATATGGGGAGAGAAACATCTCTGTCCGGTTCAAGTCGGTGGATCTGTTGTGGAAGCCCGCCGGGGCGATGGTCCGCTTCATTCTCGTCGATCATCCCACGAGAGGGCGGATCATCCTCTTGTCTACCGACCTCACCATGGAAGCTCAGGAGATCATCTTGCTCTACAGTTTGCGTTTCAAGATCGAAGTCGCTTTCAAGCAAGCGGTGCATTCGGTCGGCTCATTCGGATACCATTTCTGGATGGCCGCTATGCGACCGCTCAAGCGTCGCAATGGTAACCAATACCTCCACCGGACTACCGAGAAATATCGCAGACAGGTGCAGAGAAAGATGCACGCATATCATGTGTTTGTGCAGACCGGCATGATCGCTCAGGGCATGTTACAGTACCTTGCCATGACATGTGACGGTCTGGTCTGGAAACACTTTGGAACCTGGATCCGAACCATCCGCCCAGACGTGCTGCCTTCGGAAATGATTGTCTCAGCCGCCTTGAAAAACACGCTGCCTGGATTTTTGCACCACGGCGGAAAAGGTTCAGCGTTCCGAAAATTCATCCTTGATAAAATAGACTTCACTCGCTCCGAAGGTTCACGCTTCGCCGCATGATGATCCAGTTACAGAACTTCTCACTCGCGAGCTTGAGGTCTCTGAGCACATTTTTCCAGGACAGTTTGCTCTCTCGTTCTCCATCGCTGATGGTTACCAATTCCTTGGTTCCATCGGGTAAGGAGCCGACGATTACGAGAACACATGGGCGGTCGTCATTGAGCCTGACATGGAAGTAGATCCCGTCGGCCCAGAGATAGACGTATTCCTTGTCGCTGAGGTCACGCTTGCTCCATTGCTCGCGTTCTTTCTCCCATTGCTCTTCCTCGTCGAACGATGTTGGCTGCAGAAAGACCCGATGCGTTCTCACCGAGGATCGGCTCTAAGGCTCGACTCATCTCGGAGGTTGAGATTCCTCGCAGGTAGAGTGCCGGGATGAGGTTGTCCAGTGAAGCGACTCGGCGTAGGTACGGCGGAAGGATGGCGCTGGTGAACCGCTGGCCTGATCGGCGATCATTGATCCTGGGCTGCCGAACAGAAACGTTTCCTATTCCAGTCTGAAGTTGTCGCTTCAGGAAGATGGCCGTTGCGAACGACTTGGCGATGACCCTGGTCATCACGCTGATGTTGATGGGCTTGAATGTAGTCGGAGACTTCGTTGTCGATGGCGGCCTGAAGAAGCACTTGGGCTCCTTGTCGCAGGGTGGCCTCAAGGGCGTTCTGGCAGACGGTGCTTGCTCCTTCCTGGCCGAGGATAGATGCGGATTCGGTGGGGTGGTTGGTGGTTTTCATTGGAGTTCAGTTGTTTTGGTAAATGGTTGAACTCTTCATGATGCCCCGACCGCCCTCATCCACAACTTCCGGTCATTTCTCCTGTAGAGGTCAGGAGTTCGTCTTGCTGGCCGACGCCTACTACGCCAACGGAAAGGTGATCCAGAGCACCAAGGGGCGTTCCGGTGTGCTGGTCACGAGGGTTCGACGCACGACAACCGGCTTTCGGCCTGCGGCAGTGCCACGCAAACGCAAACGCGGACGACCGAAAAAGTATGGCGCTGCGGTGAAGCTCCAGAATGTCTTTGGAACGGGCGGCTTCAGTTCCGTTCCCAGTCCCGTATATGGGGAGAGAAACATCTCTGTCCGGTTCAAGTCGGTGGATCTGTTGTGGAAGCCCGCCGGGGCGATGGTCCGCTTCATTCTCGTCGATCATCCCACGAGAGGGCGGATCATCCTCTTGTCTACCGACCTCACCATGGAAGCTCAGGAGATCATCTTGCTCTACAGTTTGCGTTTCAAGATCGAAGTCGCTTTCAAGCAAGCGGTGCATTCGGTCGGCTCATTCGGATACCATTTCTGGATGGCCGCTATGCGACCGCTCAAGCGTCGCAATGGTAACCAATACCTCCACCGGACTACCGAGAAATATCGCAGACAGGTGCAGAGAAAGATGCACGCATATCATGTGTTTGTGCAGACCGGCATGATCGCTCAGGGCATGTTACAGTACCTTGCCATGACATGTGACGGTCTGGTCTGGAAACACTTTGGAACCTGGATCCGAACCATCCGCCCAGACGTGCTGCCTTCGGAAATGATTGTCTCAGCCGCCTTGAAAAACACGCTGCCTGGATTTTTGCACCACGGCGGAAAAGGTTCAGCGTTCCGAAAATTCATCCTTGATAAAATAGACTTCACTCGCTCCGAAGGTTCACGCTTCGCCGCATGATGATCCAGTTACAGAACTCACATCTGACCGATAAATCAGCTCAGTTTTCTTGCCCAAAGTGTTAGTTTATGTTGCGTTATATGCCGCCTGCCTTTAAGGTCTTGTGTGAAAAAGAAACACAAAAAGACAGGCGGCAAATCCAGCCGACAAAACGCTTCTCGGAGCTATCAACCGATCTCTCAGGCACTGAGCGCCCCCAGAGTCTTTGCTGATACCGAACTCGGAAGTGGTATTCGCGCTCATGGGATGGTCAACCTTTTTCGAGCCGTCTTCGGTAAGGCACGCCGCATCGATGGCGAATGCCCAGGGGCCATCCTCGCCGCCCTGCTGGTATGGCCCATCCTCAAACTCGAGAATTCCAGTATTCATGCTTTCTGTTCGGAGCTTGGCCAGTTCTTGAAGGGCCGCGTAGATGACTGCAAATACAGGGCGAACATTCTTTATCGTGTCATGCGCCGTGAGGACGTCAATTGGCGGACGATGGCCATCAAGCTTTGCAAGAAAGAGCATTTTCAACGCCAACTCCGTGGGTCCAGACGATCAGCGAGCGTTCGTCATCGACGACACAATCAAGGTGCGACGGGGCAAGAAGGTCGAGGGCTCCTCTTTGCACTGGGACCACACGGAGAACCGCTATGTCACAGGTCACCAAGTGGTGGAGCTCGGCATCGCCGGTGAAAAGGGATTCCTTCCGGTTGATCGGCAGATTTTCATGGGCGAAAAGGAAGCGGTAGGAAAAGCGCCTGAGAACGAATTCCGAGATAAGAGATGTGCCGCCGCGAGAGACATGGAGAGGGCAAAAAATGAATCGAAACACACGATGTTTCGAAGGATGCTCAAGTCGGCGCTGGATGTGGGATTTCGAGCGGCCTACGTGCCGGGCGACGCTTGGTTCGGTTGCAAAGAGAACATTCGAGCCTCCCTGGATCTCGGCCTCGTCGCCATTTTCCAGATGAAGCGGGGCAACATGAATTACTGGTTGGCGAGTCCAAAAACCACTCGGAAGGCAAAGAGCTATACCGCGCCTCAACTCTTCAACAAATACAAGCGTCAGCTCGAGGCATCGAGCCCCAAGGCGCGCTACCGGACTTATCACGTCAAGGTCTGGATCAACTTGGAGACAGAGGCCAAGCGAGCCCCAAAATGGCAGGAGGTGACACTCATCTTCAGCGCCCCGGTGAATCCCAGTTCTGGAGCCTGTCCAGAGAAAGCGTGGGTGGTGTTCCTGACCACGGACATCGAGGCCTCCGTGGAGAAGACGCTTTCAATATATGCCTTGAGATGGTCTGTGGAAGTCTACTTTAAAGAGGCGAAACAGAACTTTGGCCTGCTCGCCGAACAGAGTGGCGCCTATCAGTATGCCTATGCTTCGGTGCATCTGGCTGCGATGCGATACGCTCTGATTTTCGAGGCCATGCTTCGGAGTGGTCGCTCGAGCTACGGGGAGGTGCGGGACCGGCAAACTGGGCATCTTCGAGTGCTGTGCTTCGCGGGATTGCTTTGGCAATTGTTTCGCAGCCTCATCGAGGGCGCCCTGGACGCCCTAGCCGATACGTTTGGGAAAGAAACTCTCGACCGCATTCTCGAAGCCATCGACAGCGAAGTGGAAGATTTCCTGAATCGAGCCCTCCATATGGATCCCGGATCACTTGAATCTGATCAATGCGCTGAAGTCCTCGGAATAGACTAGCGTAAAGCCCTCGAATTATCGGTCAGATGTGAGTTACAGAACTTCTCACTCACGAGTGAAACTATAGGGTGTATTCAAGTCGCTTGCCAAAATCATCGCGGGCGAGCGTACCCTTGCATGAGATGCCTGTGGCGTTTGCTGGTTAGGAGCGCTAATCAGTTACGATTGTGAAAGTAGTGGATTTCTCCGAAATCCAAAACCGTTCCGCGAGAGACTGACCACGGAGTGGTCAGCGACGTTCAAGCAATCAGCTCCTCGATGACCTGGCCGCCGAATTGGGACAGCTGTTTGAATCGTCCGGCGTGGAAGTAGGTGAGCTTGTTGTCGTCCAGACCCAGCAGCTTCAGGAGGGTGACGTGAAAGTCGCGAACGTGATGGACTTTGTCGACCGCCGTGGCGCCGATTTCGTCGGTGGCGCCGATGGTCTGGCCCGCTTGGCAGCCGCCTCCGGCCAACCAAACGGTCATGGCGTCGGGATTGTGATCGCGGCCATAGGCCAAGCCACCGCTGCGGATGCCGTTGTCGGGCGTGCGTCCGAACTCGCCCATCCACACGATCAGCGTCTCATCTAATAGGCCGCGATTCTTGAGATCCTTGATCAGGCCTGCGATGGGCCGATCGACCCGCGGAATCAAGGAGCCGTGGGCCTTGGCAATGTAGTCATGCGAATCCCATGTGCAGGCATACACCTGCACAAAACGAACCCCTTTCTCCACGAGCTTGCGAGCCAGCAAGCAACGGCGTCCGAAATCATCCGTGGGTTGTTTTCCGATGCCGTAGAGCGCCTTGGTTTTTTCGGGTTCCGCGTCCAGATTGACGATGTCCGGCACCTGGGTCTGCATGCGAAAGGCTAACTCGTAGTTCTCCATGCGGGCGGACAGGGCGTCGTGCTGAGGATGGGTCTCCGCGTGGAGGCGATTGATTCGGGCGAGAAAATCGAGGTTCTTGCGCTGGTGCGCCCGGGTGATGCCGTTTGGCGGATGGATGTCGAGAATCGGCGATCCCTTGGGACGCAAGGGGGTTCCCTGGTACTGGGTGGGAAGGAATCCATTCCCCCAGTTGGCGGCGCCGCCCTGGGGGTAGGCGGCCTCAGGGAGGATGATGAAGCCGGGGAGATCCTGGTTTTCCGAGCCCAGCCCGTAGGTCACCCAGGCGCCGAGGCCGGGGTCGCCGCCGAAGCGGTTCCCCGTGTTGGCTTGATAGTTTGCGGTGGGGTGATTCACGGAATCCACGGTCATCCCGCGATAAAAACAGAGGTCGTCCGCGACATCCTTAAGGTGCTCCCACAGCGTGCACAGGTCGGCGCCCGATTGGCCGGCCTTGATAAAATCAAAGGGCGATTGCACGTAGTAACGCTTGCCACTGGACATGGCCGACTGTTCTTCGCCGTCTCGGTGAAACTCCTGCAGGTGGAGATCCTTGAGCTTGGGCTTGGGATCGAAGGTGTCGACATGGGAGGGGCCGCCTTCCATGTAGAGGAAGATACAGTTCTTGGCCTTGGCAGCGGGGAAATGGACTTGGCGAGCGCCGGGACCCGGGTGGGCCTGGGCATGATCTCGCAGCATCGATGTGAAGGCGATGCTACCGAGGCTGGAAGTGAGACCGTAGAGAAAATCGCGGCGGGTGTTCATGAGATGGCGTCCCCAGGGATGGGCGGTTGCGGCACGGCGCGCTGGGTGTTGGTGGTTAGTGGAGGTAGATCAATTCGTTGGCGTTGAGAAGCGCCAGGCAGACATCTGCCAGACCCCGCGTCTTGGGGTCGACCTGGTGAGGCTGAAGATCGGGCTGGTAGTCTCGGTAGACGAACAGCGTTTCCGTGAAGGTGAATGGCTCGCCAGTATTCTCCTCCTGAGCTTCGCGCACCACCTCGGTGGGGGGGTGGTTGGGGGCAATGCTCAGTGTTTGGTGACTCTCGCTCATCGTTTCCCAATGAGTCAGCGCCAGCTCGATTTCCCTTTCGGTGGCCGGGCGGCCGAAGGCCAGCTGGAAAGCGCGTTCGATGGCGTCGCGATTGGAGTGCGTTTCTCGCAGCAAGCGTGCGGCGAAGGCGAGTGCCCGGTCGTGGGATTCTTCACTGTTGAAGAGGGAGAGGACCTGGGGCGTGATGTTGGATTGATCACGCCGCTCGCAGGAAAGCTCGGGGCTGGGCTGGTTGAAGGTCTCGAGAAAGGGATCCCGCTGGCCGCGCGTCTTGTCCGCGTAAATGGTGCGTCGGTGGCGCTGCTCCGCCTGGGGATTGGGCACGTAGCTGGGAGCGAAGGTGCCCATGATCATCCGCGGCTGGAGCGCCGCTTCCAGGTTCATGTCGGGCCGAATCGGAATGCCGCCCATCTCGCCATTCAATTCGCCGGAGACCGCCAGCATGGTGTCGCGCAACTCCTCCGCGGCCAGTCGGCGTGGAGGAAAGGCCACGTAGAGTTCTCCGGCGCTGTCCCTGGCGGCGAGGGCTTCCGGGTTCGGATGGCGGCTGGCACGACGATAGGCGCGCGAGTTCATCATCAGGCGGTGCATCGGCTTGATCGCCCAATCCCGCCGGACGAACTCGCCGGCGAGCCAGTCGAGGAGCCGCGGATGGGTGGGCTTCTTCCCGGTGGCGCCAAAATTGTTCGGGTTCTGCGCGATGGCCTGACCGAAATGCCATTGCCAGAGACGATTGACCATGACCCGCGCGGTGAGGGGATTGCGGGGATCGGCGATCCAGCGCGCCAGGGCGCTGCGCCGGCCCTGGGCGGCGGAAGGGACGGATGGGGGCCTGATGCCCGATACGGCACTGAGCACGCCGGGATCGACCGTTTGTGAGGGTGAAAACGGGCTGCCGCCGGTCAGGATCGCCGTCCGCTCGAGTTCGCCGGCGCCCATTGGGTCATCCGGCATGCGTATCCTGCCGTTGTTGCCGTTGGGTTTCCGATTCTTCCCATTGTAAACCGTGAGAGCCACCGGCTCGTAGCGATCCATTTCCCAGCGGAATCGCGTGTCCCACTTGCGGGCGATACGCTCCGCGCCGAACTCTTCCGGTTTCTCGAACAAGCGCCCTTTGGGAAGCTCTTTGACCCCCGCTTGCTTGGCCTCTGCCTTGCTTTGATAGGGCAGACCGCGTTTGGCGAACCAGGCGGCTTCGTAGGCCCTTTGCTTGGCCTCGAGTTTTTCCAGACGCTTCTGGACGGCTTTCAGGCGCATGGCGTGATAATGACGATCTTCCTCCATGCCGTTCTGGTTCTCATCCTCGAGCCATTCGGTGTCCACCTCGGCGAGCTGTGTCGTCGCAAAGAGGGCCTGGAAACGGTAGTAGTCGCGGGTGGGCACGGGATCGAACTTGTGATCGTGGCACTTGGCGCAGCGCAGGGCATGGGCCAGGAAGACCTGCCCCACGGCGTCGGTCACGTCGTCGAGGAAAAGCTGGCGCGTCACCTTGGCCACGCTCATGCCCGTGTGCTCCCAGGCGCCCATCCGGAGAAAGCCCGTGGCGATGAGCTGCTCGGGGTCCTGACGCTGTCCCAACTCATCGCCCGCGATCTGTTCGCGAATGAACTCATCGTAGGGCTTGTCTTCATTGAACACGCGGATGACGTAATCGCGATAACGCCAGGCATTGGGACGCTCGTAGTCGTTGGCAAATCCCGAGCTATCGGCGTAGCGAACGACGTCGAGCCAATGGCGAGCGGCTTGCTCTCCGTAGCGGGGGCTCGCTAACAAACGATCGATCCAGCGAGTCCATGCGCTTTCGGGGTTGCGAGCTTCGTCTTCCAGAAAAGCCGTCACTTCCCCCGGGGCGGGCGGCAGACCGATCAAGTCGAAGGTGGCGCGGCGCAACAAGGTCCGGGAATCGGCGGATGGCGCGGGTTCCAGGTCCGCGCGCGCGAGGGCGGCGTCCAGGTAGCCGTCAACGTCGTGTGCCTTGCCAGACTCGAGTGGCTGGTAGGCCCAGAGGTCTTCCGGCTGGTAACGCCGACGATCCCAATCCTCCGAGAGTCCCCCTGACGTTTTCACCTGAACGCCCTCGGCGTAGTTGCGCTGGATCCGGGCCACGCGGTCATCGTCCGGCCAGGGAGCGCCGGCCTCGATCCAGTCCCGGATCCACCAGGTCTCCTCCTCGCTCAGACCGTCGGCCGCTTTGGGTGGCATTTCGTAATCTTCCTCCGTCCGGGTGGTCACGCGGTAGAGGAAACTGGCCTCGCCCTGGCCCGGCATGAGCACCTCCTCGCCGAAGGCATCCCCCCCTCGGAGCAGCACCTCTCGGTTGCGCATGTCGAGCCCGCCCTTCAGCTTGTCTGGATCCGAGCCGTGACAGGCGTGGCACTTTTCGGCAAATAGCGGGCGGACCCGGAGGGCAAAGAGCTTCTCACCCTCGGAGGGCTCGGGCTCGGAGTCGGCCGCCAGCAAGGGGAGCGCCAGGGAGAAAAGCGCCAGAAAGGGAAGAATCAGGGTCTGCGCGGACGTCATATGTGAAAGAGCCTTTGGAAGATCATTCTCCATGGGATGCTCGTCTGTTCAAGCCGAACCCCTTGGCCAACCAGGCGGCGTGGCCCGGCTCGGCGAAGTGAGGGCTGACAGGGGCGGCCCGGCCCCGCCCGGCGTTCACTCACTCCAGTTCGCGAAAGACGATGATCGAGGGATTGCCCACGGGAACGTAGTGGCCGGTGAGCGACAGGGTCCCGGACCCCTGGTCAACGCGAAAGACAGCGAGATGATCGGCCCGCTGATTGCAGACATAAAAAAAGGTGTGGCTGGGACCGAACTGAAGGCTTCGTGGGTAGTCCCCCTCGTCCACTCATCGGCGACATGGGTGAGTTCGCCGGTCTCACCCACGGCGAAGATCCCGATGCTGTCGTGGAGACGGTTGCCCGTGTAGACGAAACGTCCGTCGTGAGAGACGAGGATTCCGGAGCAGAAATTGCTCCCGGCGTAGCCTGGCGGAAGGCTGGAGATCGTCTGCCGGGCCTGGAGGCGGCCCTCCGTCGCATCGTAGTCGAACAAGACGATGGTCGATCCCTCTTCCTGGAGTGAATACAGCCAGCGGCCGTTGGGGTGAAAATGAAAGTGCCGCGGGCCGTCCCCCGGCGGGAGCGAAACGCTCAGGAATCGGTTAGGCGATAGTTTGCCCTTCTCGGCGTCGAAATCCCACACAAAGATCGTGTCCAGACCGAGGTCGACGTGCAAGACATGTTGGCCCGAGGGATCGGCCTCGATCATGTGGGCGTGCACATGGTCATGGCCGCTGAAAGCGAAACTTCCCGGGGGCGCATTGGTGGCGCGGGTGGGGCCGACGCGACCGGCGTCTTGTTTGAAATCGGTGGCTTTTCCCAGACTGCCGTCCGCCTGAATGGGAAGGACGGCGACCGAGCCGCCGAAATAGTTAGCCACCAGGACGAACCGGCCCGACGGGTGCATCGAGAGATGCGCAGGACCCTTGCCGAGAGAACTGACGGTGTTCAGCATCGTCAGTTGACCGGTGGAAGCATCCATGGCGAAGGCGCTCACCGAACCGGCTTCGCTATCCCCCAGGCGTTCCGTTTCATTGGCGGAATAGAGTCGGCTCCGATCGGCGTTGAAGGCGAGAGCGCTGGGACTGGTGCCCATCTTGTGGAGGCCCGCCGGCGTCAGGGCACCCGTTTGGCGATCGACGGTGAACAGGTGGATCCCGCGGCCATTGCCCGGTGGCAGGTCCACCTGGGTCGCGAGCATGTTTTTGAGGGGAGACGTGTAAGTCCCGACGTAGGCCATCAGCGTCGGGGAAGGGGAAGCGGAATCCGGTTCAGCAGCCGTGGTCGTCGCCCGGGAAGCGCAGAGGGAGAAGAGGAGGAAGAGGGTGGGGATGCGAATGGCGAAAGCCAAGCTTGCGGCGGAGCGGGGCGCTGCCGGACGAGCATCCCTCGCCCCGGATGCAAGCTGCCCCGGTTGGGTGAGCGAGGTCATGTCATTTCAGGTCGTCGGATTCAAATCGCTGGATGTCCGCGAGCAGGCGGGGGGCTCGCACGGTCCCGGCAGGCAAAGCGCGTTTTCGCGCGGTTGCTTGCGTCGCGTCAAACGGGAGGGTGGGTTCTCGGCCGAGCGGGCGCGAATTCCGATTTCTCCTGGTCAGTCTTTCAACTCGCCGATCCTGAGATCCTTGAACTCGACCCACATGGGCGCTCCGGCGTGCAGTTGAAGTGCGAGAATTCCGTCGAGCCGCGCTGCTTCAGGATGATTGTCAGTGCAATCGAGAATGAGTCGGCCGTTGAGATAGTGGCGGAGGCGGTTCCCACTGGCGATGATCGCGACATCGTTCCAGTCATCGACCTTGAAGAGTTTGGCGAATTCTTCCGCCTCGATGAGTGTGCCGGTGAGTTCTTTCTCGCCATCGGCGTTCCACACTGCCTGTTGCCCGACCAGACACATCCGGCCGCGCTTGCCGCCCTCCTCGTAGATGAACCCTGCCACATTGGGGAGTTCGTCGGAATTGCGGATTTCGTGCTGATAACCGCGCACCACCCAGGGGTTGCGGACCCTGCCCTCCGTGATGTGTTTGGAACGGTACTGGATGCCGGAGTTGTTCTGGCTTGAGACCTTGAAGGAGAGGCGCAGGTCGAAGTCCTTGGTTTGGCCGTCTTTCCAGATGAGGAAGGTGTTCCCGTTGGCCTTCTTTTCCTCGGTGGTTTCACCGCGAATCGCACCATCGACGACAGACCAGAGTTGTGGATCTCCGTCCCAGCCGGAGAGGTCCTTGCCGTTGAATGGGGACTTCATCTCGGCGGGTTCCGCGGGAACTTTCTTTGGAGCGGCGTCATCGGCCTCGGCGTAAAGGGTGAGCAAGGCGAGGATTGGGAGAGTGCGTAGCAGTTTCATGACGGGGAGTTTAGAGGAAGAATGGGATGGTTACAGGTCTTTTCCGAGCGGGGGATCAGAGCTTTGCAAAAACGGGAGTTCGCGTTCGAGGCTTGGCATCGGGAGGGACGGACGTTCCCTCATTCATTCTCGAGCCGCTCCCGGGCGTCGGCGAGGGCGGCCTGCTGAGTGGCCGAGAGCTTGGGATAGGCCATTGGCATGGATTCCATGCGATCGAGAATGAGGCGTGAAACGATGAGGCGCATGTCTTTCTTGTCATCGGCCGGGATCACATACCAGGGTGCTTGCCGAGTGGCGGTCTGAGCAATCGTCGCCTCATAGGCCTCCATGTAGGCATCCCAATGAGCCCGCTCATTGACGTCGGCCTCGGAAAATTTCCAGTTTTTTTCCGGCTGATCGATGCGTGCCAGGAAACGCTTCTTCTGTTCTTTCTTGGAGAGGTTGAGAAAGAATTTCATGACGATGGTGCCATTGCGGGTCAGGTGCCGTTCGAGATCCCGGATGGACCGGTAACGATCTGCCCACAGGGCCTTCATGTCCTTGGTGCGATCCGCGGGCAGCTTTTGATGGCGAGTGACGATCTCCGGGTGGACTCGACAGACCAGAACCTCCTCGTAGTAGGAGCGGTTGAAGATCCCGATGCAGCCGCGAGGCGGGAGCGCCCTGGTGGTTTCGCCAGAGGAAGTCGTGATCCAGCTCTTGCGCACTGGGGCGTTTGAAGGAATGAACTTCAGTCCCGTGGGCGTTCACGCCGCTCATGATGTGACGGATGGTGCCGTCCTTGCCCGCCGCATCCATGGCCTGGAAGATGAGGAGCAGGCTGTAGCGGTCGTGGGCGTACATCATGTTCTGCAGGGTGTCGATCTCTTCGCGAAAGGCTTTCAGGCTCTCGCGGTAGGCTGCCTTGTCGGCGTAGAGCTTTTCCTGTCGGCGGGTGGGGTAACGGTCGAGACGGAAGCCTTTTCCACTGGTGACGCGGTAATCGCGGATCTGGATCTTTCGCCTGTGTTTCATGGAAGTTCGTGAGGACTGGAGGGAACGGCCTCGGGCTGAAACTCGAATGTCCGATGTTTTCGTGAAGATTTTCGGACGTTCATCCAGGGCCAGGATTGGAAAGACAGGGCCACGGCACGTGCCGCGGCGGGATCGTAGGCGCCGTCGTGGACGTGGAGCAGGTAGCGGAGCTTGAGGGGCTGATCGCGGCGGACTTCGAGTCCTTCGAGCCGGGTGAGCGACGCGCCCATCCATCCGTCTTCGCGAATGTGCCAGTGAGCGGGGTGGCCGGGATTGGCCGGGTGATCGAAATAGGTGATGCCATTCCAGATGGCGGGATCGGCCGAAGTGGCCCCGTTCTTGACGGGGCCGCTGTCGTCCCACCAGCGGGCGAACTGGCCGAAACCCTCGGCCTCGCTCTGCGCGCCCTCGCTGCTGGTGAGCTTGCCTCCGCCGAAGTGGACGGAGAGATCACGGGAAACGCGGACGGCAAGAAGGCCGAAGTTCGATGGGTCGAGCGTCAGCGGCTGATCGTCGGCGGGGGACAAGGTGGTTTGGAGTTCGAGGAGGCACTCCTTTCCGGGAAGCGGACGGAGAATGGCGGTGAGCGCTTGGGTCATGAGGACGGTGTCGTCCGGCTTCTTCCAATCGAGTCTGACGGCCATGGCTGCCTGCTCGTCGCCGTCTTCGTAACATTGCCAGGTGACTTGCTCGATGCGCCCGGCGTTCCGATTGGACCAAAAGTCCGTCCCGGACACGGCGGCGTGGGCGAACCAGACCGACTGATGATGATCGTGATTGGGCGCGCCGGGGTGCCCCATCCGGGTGAGTGGGACGCTGGCAGGCCCGATCAATGGGTAGAAGAAGGGTCGGGGATAGGCATGGTGAAAGTTCCAGGCCAGACGGGTTTCGCCATCGATGAGGAAGCGAAGCGTGTGGACGGGTTCCGGAACGAGTTGACACCGGGGAACCGATTGAGGCATGGCTTGTTTTACCGAGGCGTCGCACCTGCGGCAATCGCAAAGCTCGCCTAGAAAAGGCATTCTCAATCCAATTGAAAGAATACGATGGTCCCTCTTTTTTTCCTGATCCTGGCTCTGGCAACCGGCCTAACGCTCATCCCGGGAGAGGCTGCGGAGGCTCCCCCGCGTCCCAATGTGATCTTCGTCCTGGCAGACGACCTGGGGTATGGGGATCTCGGTTGTTTCGGCCAGCAGAAGATCCGCACGCCGCAACTCGACCGGATGGCTTCCGAGGGCATGCGGCTGACGAGTTTCTACGCCGGCTCGACGGTGTGTGCGCCCTCTCGCTGCGTGCTGATGACGGGTCGGCATACGGGGTGGGCGCGGGTACGGGGCAATGGCTGGGGGCCGCTCCTCGACGAAGACGTGACGGTGGCGGAGGTGATGCAGAGGGCGGGCTACCAGACGGCGATCTGTGGCAAGTGGGGCCTGGGTGAAGCGGGGAGCACGAGGGTGCCCAATGCCCAGGGTTTTGATTTCTGGGTCTTCAGCAGAATCTGTGGGTGAAATTCCGGATTTGCTCCGGGAACGCTGGACGCCGGGTCCCGCTGCCCCTGGACCCCAGAACTGCTGAAACTACTTGTTTCATGGGCTGAGCCCTACCAGGGGCAGCCCCGGCGCAAGCGTTGTCCTCGCAAATCCGAGGTTTGGATGGGCAGCTGGCTTGTTGCCACAACTTTGATGCCCATTAAGATTGGATATAACTTGTTGCTGGTCAGGATTCTAGGTGAATCGCGCCGCCTGGGCACCCACAGATTCTGCTGAAGAGGCTGATTTCGTTTACGGCTACCTGAATCAGCGGCACGCCCACAATTACTACCCGACCTTTCTCTGGCGGAACGATCGTCGGGAAGCGCTGCCCAACGTGCCGGAAACCGAGAATGAGCGTGGCGGCGGTTGGGCGCGAGAGACAGTGGCCTACTCGCACGACTTGATTGTCGACGAGGCCTTCCGCTGGTTGGAGGAGGCCTCAGAAAAGCCCTTTTTTCTCTACCTGGCCCTGACCATCCCCCACGCCAACAACGAGAAGAACCGCGGATTGGGTGATTGTCAGGAGGTTCCGGACTACGGGATTTACGCTGAAGAGGACTGGTCACGCCCTAACAAGGGTCAGGCAGCGATGATCAGCCGGATGGATCGAGACATGGGCCGGCTCCTGGCCTGGCTTCGGGAACGCAATCTCGAGGAAGACACCTTGGTGATGTTCATCTCGGATAATGGGCATCATCGTGAGGGCGGCAACGACCCCGATTTCTTCGATGCCAACGGTCCCTTGAGGGGGATGAAACGCGATCTTTACGAGGGTGGCATCCGGGTGCCGACCTTGGCCTGGTGGCCGGGGACGATCAAAGCCGAGACGTCATGGGCCGGCATGGCCTATTTTGGCGACCTGATGGCCACCGTTTGTGAACTCACGGGCCAGGAGCCTGCGGCGGGGCTGTCATCGGTTAGCTTTCTGCCTGCCCTCACGGGGAGGCTGGAAGATCAGGGAAGGCATCCCTATCTCTACTGGGAGTTTCACGAGGGACGGGGCAAGCAGGCGGTGCGCTTCGGAGAGTGGAAAGCGGTCCGGCAGCCTTTCGGAAACGGTCATGTGGAACTCTATGATTTGTCGAAAGACCTTGGCGAGCGGACCAATCGGGCGGGGCAGCGGCCCGATCTGGTGCAGCGGGCCGCGGCGATGATGGCGGAGGCTCACGGGGAAGATTTCCGGCAGACCGAGCGCGCGGGGCGGTGAATGGAAGTGAGATCGGAGGGCTCGCGTCATCGCTTCAACTCGAGCTTCACCGGGCAGTGATCCGAGCCCATGACGTCGCTGAGGATGGTGGACGCCTTGAGTTTGGAGCCGAGCGCTTCCGAGGCGAGCCAGTAATCGATGCGCCACCCGACATTGCGGGCCCGGGCGTTGGACCGGTAGCTCCACCAGGTGTACTGATGGGGCTCCTGGTTGAAGTGGCGAAAGGTGTCGATGAGGCCGTTTTCCACCAGAGCGTCGAAGCCCGCCCGCTCCTCATCGGTGAACCCCGGGTTCTTGCGATTGCTTTTCGGATTGGCTAGGTCGATTTCCCGGTGGGCGACGTTCAGATCGCCGCCGAAGAAGACCGGTTTGGAGGCCTCCAGCTGTTTCAGATAGGCGAGGAAATCGCGGTCCCACTGCTGGCGGTAGGGGAGACGACGGAGTCCGTGCTGCGCGTTGGGTGTGTAGACGGTGACCAGGTGGAACTTGGGGAATTCGAGGGTGAGGACCCTTCCCTCCCGGCCGTGGTCGGGCATTCCGATGCCCAGGCGGGTGGCCAGTGGGGGGACTCTCGTCAGGATGACCGTTCCGGAGTAGCCCTTCTTCTCGGCCGCGTTCCAGTGGATCTGGTATCCATCCGCCCACTGGAGATCCTCGATCTGATCCGGCTGCGCCTTCGTTTCCTGGAGGCAGAGGACGTCGGGCGCTGCGTCTTGCAGGAAGTTCGCCAGGCCCTTCTGGAGGACGGCTCGAAGCCCGTTGACGTTCCAGGAAATGAAGGTTGAAGGATTGGCTTTTCGTGGCATGGGAAGTGGTTGGGCGGGTGGGTTTTACAAATGCCTCAGTACTGCTGAAATCGCGAGATTTTTTGAAGGAAAGTGCTTGCATCGCCATTGATTCTTGTCATGACAATGGCCACACCTTGAGTGATCGAAAAAGTGAACTAGGTGGTGCGACAGAATGACACATCGAACCCCGGAATGGCTTCTTCCCTACGTCGGTATGGAGGAGGCTTTTCCTCTGACTCATGATCAACGTAGAAAACTTATCGAAGCAGTTCGGCCCCAAGTTGGCCGTCGACAACATCAGCTTTGAGGTCAAGAAAGGCGAAGTGCTGGGGTTTCTCGGGCCGAATGGCGCCGGGAAATCCACCACCATGCGCATGGTGACGGGTTACCTGCCGCCGACCTCGGGCAAGATCACCGTGGGCGGCGATGACGTCGTCGGGAACCCGGTGGCGGCGAAAACGAGGATTGGATATTTGCCGGAGAACGCTCCGCTCTACACGGAGTTGACGGTGCAAGGTTTCTTGAGATTCATCGGTGAATTGCGCGGCTTGAGTGGCGCGGACCTGGACAAGGCGATCAACCGTTCCATGGATCTCTGTCATCTTCAGGGGGTGCGGCACCAGAGTGTGGACACGCTCTCCAAGGGTTTTCGGCATCGCACCTGTTTCGCCCAGGCGATCATTCACGATCCAGAGGTGCTGGTGATGGATGAGCCAACCGACGGTCTGGATCCCAATCAGAAGCACGAGGTTCGGGCGCTCATCCAGCGCATGGGAGAGGAAAAGGCGATCATTTTCTCGACCCACATCCTCGAGGAAGTGGAAGCGGCCTGTACCCGGGCGATCATCATCAGCGGTGGCTCGGTGGTGGCGAACGGAACGCCTGAGCAGTTGAAGCAGAAGGCCAAGGGTTCGGGAGCGATCCGCTTGCAGATCGCTGGAATCCCGGCGAGCGCCGCGCGCGCGGACATCAGTGCTCTGATGAGTGTGGACTCGTTTTCCGTCGAGAAGGAAGAGGAGAACGTATTGCGTGGCCTGGTGCATCCCCAGTCCGGGCAGACGGCCCGCGCCTCGGAAGAGATTTTCAAGTATGTGGCCGGCAAGAACGGCTTGTTGCAAGAACTGGCGGTGGTCGAGGGGCGTCTGGATGACGTCTTCCGTGAGATCACGACCTCCGACACGGAAGGAGCGGCCGCTGCCTGAGCGCGGGCCGCCCGGACGGGTTCGCCTCACTCAAATTAACCCATTATTGACAGTTTCGTATTTCGCAAATGAACAGCCATTTTCGACATGTGTGGACGATTGCCAAGAAGGAGTTGCGTAGCTACTTCAGCACGCCTTTGGCGTGGGTTCTCATCGTCGTTTTCCTTCTTCTTTCGCAGGGCTTCACTTTTCTTTTTGGAGGCTTGCTGGAATACCAGAATGCCTCGCTCCAAGCCTTCTTTCTCTACATCCCGTGGATCTTCATGGTCTTCGCGCCGGCGGTGGGCATGCGCCTGTGGTCTGAGGAGCATCGCCTGGGAACGATGGAATTGCTGATGACCATGCCCATCTCGACCTGGCATGCCATTGTGGGCAAATATCTCGCGGCGGCGGTGATCATTTTCGTGAGCTTGTTCCTCACCTTTCCGGTGTGGATCACCATCAATTGGCTGGGCGATCCCGACAATGGCATCGCCTTTGCCGGCTACATTGGAACCTTCCTGGTGGGAGTGACTTTTCTCGCAGTGACCGGGGTGATTTCCGCCCTGACCCGCAGCATGGTGGTGAGTTTCATCGTGGCGCTCTTCATTTGTCTGGGAATGATCATGTCCGGATGGCCGGTGGTGGTCGGCGCCATCGACGGCTGGATTCCGGGGCTCGGTCAGAACCTCGCGCAGTTGAGCGTGCTCACCCACTACAACGAGCTGACCAAGGGAATCTTGGTGAGCACCGATCTCATTTTCTTCCTCAGCGTGATTGGTTTCTGTCTCTATCTGACGGCCGTCATTCTGAAAACCAAACGTGCCTAACTACAGAACTCAGTTTTTCTTACAACCTCTCATGGACCAGAACCAGACCAACAAGTTATTCTCGTGGGCCGGGGTCGTCGTGATCCTGCTGATCGTGGTGGTGCTCAACATCATCCTGGGTCTCGGCTTTCTCCGCACCCGGATCGATCTGACGGGGGACAAGCTTTACACGCTTTCCGACGGCACGGTGAACATCCTCAAGGACCTCGATACGAAGGTCAACATCCGCTATTACCGCACCGAGGACAAGGAACTGCTGCCGGAGCCGGTGGAGGTATACATCCGGCGCGTGGAAGACGTGCTCAATGAGTATCGCAAGCGCAGCGATGGCATGGTGGAGGTTGAGCTGCTCGATCCGGAGCCTGATTCGGATGAGGAAGTCGCCGCCCTGCAGGATGGGATCAATCGCAACACGCTCAATTTGGTGGAGTCGTTCTACAACGGCTTGGTCATCCAGAGCCTGGACCAGAAGGTGGTGCTGCCCACGCTGAATCCCCAGGAAGAGACACTGCTGGAATACGAATTGTCGCGCGGGGTCGCGGAGGTCACGCGGTCCAGTAAGCCCAAGGTCGTGATCATCACCGACGAGCCGATTAATGGCGGCGGCGGCGGTGCCAATCCGATGAATCCGATGGCCGGAGGGAGCACGCCGCCCTGGTATTTTCCCCAGCTTTTGGAGCGTGACTATGAAGTGGAGGATATCGGGATCAACGCGGATGAAATCCCCGAAGACGCCGACCTCGTGCTTCTCGTTCATCCGAAGCAGATCGCGGCGAAGATGGAATACAACCTCGACCAATTCGTGCTTCGGGGCGGCAAGCTGATCGCTTTCCTCGATCCCAAATTTCAGTTTGGCAGCTCGGGCGCGCCGAATCCCATGATGGGCGGGATGGGAGGTAACGAACCCTCCACTCTGAGGAAACTGCTCCCGGCTTGGGGCTTGAGCTTCTCGGACCGCAAGGTCTTGGCTGATGTGGCCTACCGCACGCAAGTGAGCAACGGTCAGGGTCAGCCGATCAACGAGCCTCGTGTGCTCTCGCTGAATAACGAGGCGTTCAATCCCGATGTTCCCGCCACTCGGTCGCTGCAAAACATGCTGATGTGGGAGGCGGGCGTCTTCACGGGGACGCCGGCGGATGGCCTGGAAAAAGTGTCGCTTATCCACAGCTCCGAGCAGAGTCAGCTGACCACGCCGATGCAGATGTTTCAAAACGATGCGGATGAGATCATGAACAAGTTCACCGCCGACGGGAAGGAATACTATCTGGCCGTGATGCTGAGCGGCCAGTTCAAGACCGCTTTCCCCGACGGCCCTCCGGTGGACGAGGAGCCCGCCGCCGATGCGGAGGAAGATGATGAGGAAGAGGCTGAGGAGGCGGCGGATGCCGAGCCGGCCGAGCAGCTCAAGGAATCCGAGAACGAAAACACCGTGGTCTTGGTGGGGGACGTGGACATGTTGCACGACCGCTCATTCCTTCGCCAGATGCGGACCTTCACGGGGCAGATGGTTCAGACCATGGGCAACACCAACATGGTCCTGGTGCAAAACCTCCTCGAGCAGATGGCGGGCAACGAAAACCTGATCAAGATCCGCAGCCGCACGGCCGCACAGCGTTCTTTCACCAAGCTCAACGAGATGGACGAGGAGAGCGACCGGAAGTTCCGCGAGGCCGCCATCAAGGGGCAGCAGGAGGTGGACACCGCACAGGCCAAGCTCACGGAATTGTTGCAGTCGAAGGGTGAAAACGTGAGCGTGCACAACCTCGACCCCGAGACCCAAAAAGCGCTTGAGGAGACGAGAGAAACCTTCGCCGAGGCCAAGCGAAACCTGCGCCGGATCAATTTGGAGCGCCGGAAGGACAAAGAGGCCCTTTTGGCCAAGGTCAAGGCTGCCAACATTCTCCTCATGCCGATCCTGGTGATCATCGTGGGCGTGGTGCTTGCCTTCATTCGCAAATCCAAGACCGCCGCCAAGTAACCGTTTTTAGTTAGAAAGATTCGAGTCATGAAACCAAAACATCTCCTGATCCTTGTTGTCGTCCTGGCCGTCCTGGGTCTCGTCGCTTTCATTGCGAATCGCTCCGGGGGCGGTGATCAAACCGAAGCCTCCGAAATGCGAGGCACCCAGCTACTCGAGGGATGGCCGATCAACGATGTGAAGGCCATCCAAGTGAAGTCGGCGGAGCACGAAGCCAACCTGGTGAAACCCGAGAACCGCTGGCTGGTGGCTGATCGGGACAACTTCCCTGCGGATCCCACCCGCGTGCAGAGCCTTCTGGTGAAATTGTGGCGGACGCCGATCATTCAGGCCTTCGAGGCGGGGGCTTCTCAGAACGAGCGCCTCGAACTCGTGCCGCCGGGTGAAGGGGGCGATGAGGAGAACAAGGCCGTGCAGGTGACCTTCAAGGGCGCCGGCGACGCCGAGCTCGGGCACGTGTTGATCGGCAAGGACGTGCCGCCGAACAGCCTGGGTCCGGGGGCCAGCCCCTCGCCGGGAGGCGGCGGCAAGACGAGTCGTTTCCTTCGCGTCTCCAAGAACAGCGATCTCGTGCTGGAGGTAGCCAACAATTTCTCCGAGACTCTGTCTTCGGGCTGGCCCTTCAGCTTTTCGACGATCGATGGCGAGCCGGGAACCTGGCTCAACAAGACCGACTTCATCAAGGTCAACAAGATCGAGAGCATCGCCGTCAATTACCCGGAGGGCGACAAGGAAAGCTACGTGCTCACCCGGGAAAGTGACACAGGAGACTTCAGTCTCGAGGGTGAAATTCCAGAGGGCAAGGTGCTCGACGGCAGCAAGGTGAGCAGCTTGAAGACCATCTTGCAGAGCGCCAGCTTCGAGGATCTGCTCACCGAGGAAAAAGCGTCAGAAATCGATGAATCCAAGGCGACCGAAGCGATCCTGAAAACCTTCGAGGGCTTCACTTACACCATCCTCATCGGCCCCAAGGACGAGGAAGACAATCAGATCCCGGTCAAGTTTTCCGTCGAGGGAGATTTCCCCGCGGAGCGTGAAGTGGCCGAGGGCACGGAAGAGACGGAAGAGCAGAAGAACGCGGCCGATCAAGCATTCGCTGAGGAGTTGCAAGAGAAAAAGGACAAGCTCGAAGCGGAAAAGGCACTGGAAGGCCATTGGTTCGCCTTGAGCAGTTACCGCATCGATTCCCTTCTCAAGTCACGCCCGGATCTCCTGAAGGATGAGGAGGAAGAGGAGGAAGAGGAGGAGGAAGCGAGCGCCGGTGTCAACAGCCCGCCCCCATCGATCGCCTTGCCCGGGGAGGGTAAAGAAATTGAATTGCCTCCCAATGTGTCTCCAACCACAGACACGGATTCGGCGCCCACGATTGAAGCGGTTTCTGAGCCGGTGGCCGTGGAGCCCCTGGGCGGCGGCCGCGCCACGGCGGTGACCCCGCCGATCGCCATTCCCCCGTTGCCGGATACGGTAGACGTTGAAGAGAGTGACGATGAAGCCGCGGAGCCTACGGCGGAAGAGACGGAAGCAGAGAGCGTAACGGAAGAGACGGAAGCAGATGCCGGAGCGGAAGTGGAAGCCGATGCTGGAGCTGAAGCTGAAGAGCCGCTCGAGGCAGAGACGACTGAGGCCGACGAAGCGGTGCCTACCGATGACGAAAGCGCCGACTCTCCCGAAGACGGTGAAAGTCGCTGACCACTCCGTGGTCAGACCTCGCTCACGTTCCCATGGGTTTCGAGATCATGCCGCACCGTTCCATCTCATCGTGCTGCTGAGGTTGGTTCCGGGCCCTTGGAGGTCATCGGATCGATGCCCTCGACTTCGGAATGCCCGGTCATGAACCCCTTGAGATCTTCCAACATCAGGTAGAGGCAAGGCACTAGCAAAAGAATGATGGACGGCGAAGACGATGCCGAAGCCCAGTGAAATCGCCATGGGAATGAGGTGCTGAGCTTGCATTGAACGCTCCAGAATGATGGGCGTCAGCCCTCCGAAGGTGGTCACGGTGGTGAGAATGATTGGGTGGAAACGGCGCAGGCCAGACTGGTGGATGGCCTTGAATGGCGAGGCCCCTTGAGCCACCAGGCGGTTGGCGTGGTCCAGCATGATGAGAGAGTCGTTGACGACCACCCCGCTCAGGGCGATCACACCCATGAAGCTGATGAGGGAGAGATCGAAGCCGAGAAGGATGTGCCCCGGCACGGCGCCGACAATGCCGAAGGGGATGGCCGCCAGCACGACGAAGGGCTGCACGTAGCTGTGGAACGCCACGGCCAGGAGGACGTGTAGACCAGGACCATGGCGAGAGCGAAGCCCCGCTCCAGAGCGCTGCGGTCGACTCGCGCATCTCGGCTTCGCTGCCCTCAAACGTCCAGGTGAGACCGGGGTAATCGGCGCGCAACTGGGGCAAGACCTCTTGGTTGAGCGCTTGCATCACCTGAGTGATCGCGCGTTTGGGTTCGATATCCATGGAGACGGTGACG
>CBDBEZ010000079.1:0-32394 GCA_965204485.1 Verrucomicrobiales bacterium | reverse complement strand
CGATGACGCCTTCGTGACCGCCGCGGCATCGTCGTGTCGTGCTGAAGCGCCCGATGACGCCAAACAACCGAACTCGTTCTCTCGGAGTCGGTACTTTGGTAAGGGCCCGTCCTCTACTCCCTTTTCCGCATGTGGGGAAAGAAGATGACGTCGCGGATGTTCTCCACGCCGGTGAGCATCATGACCAGGCGGTCGATGCCGACCCCGATGCCACCGGCGGAGGGCATGCCGTGTTCCAGCGCGGTAATGAATTCCTCGTCGATGTCCTGGGTCTCCTCGCCGGCCTGGTGTTCGAGCCGTTCACGCTGGACGATGGGATCGTTGAGCTCGGAGTAGCCGGGCGAGACCTCCTGGCCGTTGATGATCAGCTCGTAGACGTCCACGACGCGGTCGTCTTCGGGATTCTGTTTGGCTAACGGAACGAGTTCCTTGGGGACGTGGGTGACGTAACAGGGATCGAAGGTCTTCTCTTCAACGAGTTTCTCGAAAACCTGCTGGGTGACCTCGTAGTCTTCCATGGCCCCGGAAATCTCCACGCCGAGTTCGTGACAGCGTTCCCGCCGTTCCTCCGGTGTGTATTCGAACCACCGGGGGTCGATCTCCTTGATGAGGTCTTGGTAGCGGACCCGTTTCCACGGCCGTTCGAGGTTGATGGTCCTCACCGTTTCGCCGGCTTCGTTCCGGTGCTCGATCCAGAGACCGCCGCAGAATTTTTCGGCAAGTTGACAGATCATTTCTTCCACGAGGTCGGCCATCGTTTCGAAATCCGCGTAGGCCCAGTAGGCCTCCAGCATGGTGAACTCGGGATTGTGACGGCGGGAGATGCCTTCATTGCGGAAATTGCGATTCAGTTCGAAGACCTTGGTGAAGCCTCCGACCAGGAGCCGTTTGAGAAATAGCTCCGGCGCGATGCGCAGGTAGAGCGGCATGTCGAGTGCGTTGTGGTGCGTCTTGAAGGGTTGAGCCGCCGCGCCGCCGGCCACCGGCTGGAGCATGGGTGTCTCCACTTCGAGAAAACCGCGGTCTTCGAGGAAGCGACGCATCTCGGAGATCATCTGGATGCGCTTGAGAAAGACTTCGCGGCTGGTTTCGTTGGACATGAGATCGAGATAGCGCTGGCGATAACGGATTTCCTTGTCGGCCAAGCCGTGGAACTTGTCCGGCATGGGCCGGAGAGCCTTTGACAAAACGGTGAGGCCACTGACGCGGATGGAGGGCTCGCCCTTTTGCGTGGTGAAGGTCTCGCCCTCCACGCCGACCCAATCCCCCAGGTCGAGCAGCTTAAAAATCTCGAAAGCCTCCTCGCCAACGTTCTTGGCGTTGAAGAAGCACTGGATGCGGCCCTGGGCGTCGGCCAAATCGAAGAAGCGGCTCTTGCCCATGTCGCGGTTGGCCACGATGCGGCCGGCGAGCTTGACCGCGAGGCCGTCCTCGAATGCGGCGCGCAGGGGGCCGGGCTCGTAGGTGACGGCATATTTGCCGCCAAAGGGTTGGACTCCCCGGTCTCGCAGAGCTTGGAGTTTGTCCTGCCGGATCTGCAGGAGTTGTTGCTCAGTGACGCCTTCTTCCATAGGCGTCACCCAAAGCACCTCTACGAGAGCTTACCAAGCAGAAAAGGTCGGGTAGGGGATGGCCGACCCGTTTGCTTGTCGGACTCAGGCCTGGCGAATCTTCTCTTTCTCGTGCTTGCGCCGCTCTTCCAGGCGAGAGATTTCTCGTCGTTTTTGCTCTTCTAACTGGGCGGTTTCGGCGTAGTCGCCCGCGGTCTGGGCCTTGGCGATGAGCCCGGAGAGAAACACCTCCTTCTCGGCGATCTTCGATTGGTAGAGGGAATCGACCTCCGCCAGCTGAGCTTTTTGCTCCTCGGAAAGGTTGGGCTTGGGTTCCCCCTGGTCGAGGCGTTCCATGGCGAGTTCGTAGGCGGATTTCATGGGGCGTTGCGGAAAAGCAAAGGCTGGGTTTGGTTCCTCACCATGACGAATTCTCGCGGCTTGTGCAAGTGGTGGGTGAGCCTTCGGGTTCTCCTGACGCTCGGAACGATTGGCTTCATGGGTGCTACCGTTCTGCGGGCAATCGAGGAGCCTGCCGTGGCGCCGAAGCCATTGACGCTTCGCCTGGTGGCGGAATCCCGGCAGGTGACGCCGGGACAGTCCTTTCTCGTGGGACTGTTCCTTCAGCACGCGCCGTATCATCACAGCTATTACAAATTCTCCGGGATTGTGGGGGTACCCACGAGCATTGGGTGGGACTTGCCCGAGGATTTGGAAGCCGGACAGCTGCAGTGGCCCACGCCGGAGCGGGTGGACATGCGTGGACGCGGCGCCTATGGCTATCACGAGGACACGCTCTTGCTGACGCGGATCACGGTCCCGGAGAGCATGGAAGGCGGTGAGAAGATCACGCTCAAGGGGCGGGTGGGGTATATGTGTTGTTCGCAGGAGCGCTGCACGCCGGGTTTTGACGACGTGGCGCTGACGCTGGCAATGGGTGAAAAGGCGGTGCCGGATCCGGTGTGGAAAACGCGGATCGCGGAGACTCTGGAAACGGTTCCGCGCCCGCTGGAGGGCTGGGAGGCCGAAGTTTCCATAACCACAAGTGGCAAGGCGTTTCGTCTTGTGTTGCGACCGCCCAGCGGGCTGGAGGAAGCTTCCCTGCCCGATCCCGGGAAACTGTATTTTTTCTCCTGGAACGGCTGGACTGCCTCCAATGAGCCGCATCAATGCCAGTGGGGTGACGATGCTTCGACGTATGTTTTCGTCATGCCCAAGCATCCCTATCCCGATGAAGCGGCCGTGCGATTTCAGGGGACCGTGCGCAGTGAAACAGGTTGGCCCGACGCGCCCGAGCCGATGAAGGGATTGTGGCTGGATCTGCCTTTGCCGGCGGGTGTGCGGGAGACGCCGTGAAGAGTGGTAGTCGCGACAGCGATTGTGAGCGGATTGTCAGTCCTCCACGGCTCCGATCATTTCGTGGCGCAGTTGTTCAAAGTTGCGCCTAGAGAGGTTGGCGAGGCTCTCCGAGATTGAGGGGACGGGAAGCATGTTGAGGAAGCCGTAGGGCGCGATGCGCATCATTTGTTGTCGCATCTTTTTCCGTCGCGCTTTGAAGCTGGCCTCGATCCTCTCGAGTTTGCCAAGTGCCTCGGCGTCGCCTTGGGCTTCGAAATGATCCTTGAAGAAGAGGGCGGCCATCAATTCGGTGGTTTGACCCAAAAGGGCGTCGATGAGCGTTCCGAACTGACGGCTGGCCTGTCGACCGACCCGCATCCCCAGGCCTTGCAGGGCCTCGGCTTTCGCCCGCTCTCCCTTTTCCAACAATTGAAGACAGGTGACCTTGAGGGTTCTGAAAGTGCGGTACCACTCCGTGTTCATCGACGGGCAGTGATCGTTGATCACTGAAGGAAAAGGCAGATTCAGAGTGTCGATCGCTCGCTGTTGGGCCCTCGCAAATGCTTGCGCATGGCAGTCGAAATGAAACTCTGGGCCGGTCCATGACAGCAATTCCTCCACGACCTCGGGATCGTAGGGTTTCTCGTCTCCGGGCAAGACCCGGCCGTGTGCGGCTTTGTCCAATCGGCGTCGTTCCATCAATCGGTAGTAGAGATTGTGAGGCTCGAGGCGGATCAGTTTTTCCAAGGCGGTCGCGGACTCCTCTTCGGAGCCGCCGAGCGAGACGGTGAGGACGAGGAGATGATCGGGGTGTTTCTCGCGAAGGAGGGCCAACCAGGCGGATTGTTGCGACTTGGGGAGGAGGAAGGTGATTCCGAGGGCCAATTCGGGATCCTCTTCAAAGGCGTCTTCAAAGGGTTCTGATAGATCGTCGATGGAGGGCTGAAGCACGCCGCGTTGAGCCATCTGTCGTTGAAGGATCCCATCGAGCAAGGGATCGCCGGTTTCGAAGCTGAAAATGTCGGTAGTCTCGAGACCTTTAAATCCTGCGAAGGGTTCCTCCAGAGACTCCGCGATGGGTTCGTCAGGATGCGCTTGCCGGCGGGCGGCGTAGGCGATCAGACCCTCGGCCGTGCGACACTCCGGCTCGGCCTGGAGGACGGCCTTCAGCTCGGCCGTCGCTTCTTCCCACCGTTCCTTTTCAATGAGAAGACAGCCGAGAAGGTAACGGCTGCGCAGATCGTCCGGTTTCGCTTCAAGCGCGGCTTCGTAACCTTTGAGCGCGGCGTCGAGTTGTCCCTGTCGGAAAGCCGCGTCGGCGATCTTTGCAAGATCGGATACCCTGGCCTGGCGTCCCCGGGCCTGGGCGGCCGCTAGATCGTCGAAGAGTCCGCCTAGCATCTCGCCGACCTCTGCCAGTTTTTCGTGTTTTTGGAAGACTTTCATCACCGCCTGCTGACGCTCGCCAAAGACCGCCTGCTGGAGAGCGGCCAGTTTTTCGCTCATCTCCGTTTGCTCCGGAATCTCGATTCCCCTGCGATGGGCCGCCCACCAGTCCTTCCATTCCGCGTCTTCGGTGAAACGCTCGCCGCTGATGGCGGTGAGGGCGAAACGAGCCGCCTTGCGGTGGGCTTCGTTCGCTGAGTCCAACTCGTTCACGAGCAATCGCAAGGCACGCTTGGTAGGGACGAGTGAGAGGCAGCGCAACAAGGCCTCGCGAGGGCCCTCGTCCTTCTTGAGTACGCGAAAGAGTAGTCGCTTCGCTTTTGGATGATCGTCCGCCAGGCTGGTGCTGAGCGCGAGAGCCGCCACCTGCGGATCGCTGGATAGGGCATGGGGGCGGAGTTCGGAAAAGTCTCCCGTTTTCAGGTAGGTCTCGACGGCCTCGCTCGCCTCCTTGGCCTGGGCCTTTGGCGCACCGCTCGATTCCAGGACATTGGAGAGGATGTCGGCCGCGGGGAGCGAGGAGCCCTTGTCCTGCCCAAATCCGGTCCCTGTCAGAGATCCCGAAAACACGGACAAGAAAATGAGGAGCCATCGAAGATCGCGGGCTGACTTTGAAATCGACATGGGGTGAGCCTATCGCTGGCGCTCGGGCAGGGCAAGATCAGAATTCCTGACATGGGCGAATCGAAGGTTGGCGGTCCTCGCGACACGGAATTGGTGTCTCGAGATTATCGTAAGGAATGGCGCAAAAATAAAATGAACAATTTAAGGTTTCTCAACCTTATTTCTATGTTACTGTCAGTGCCATGCCTGACAGTTCCGTTGTCGAAAGCATTCGCCGGAAGTTCGATTCCCTGAGCCACCTCATGGACGAGCGGGCCCGGAGGTGTTGGGCGGCGGCGGCGGCCATGGAATTGGGTTGGGGCGGCGTATCCGCAGTTTCTCTTGCGACATCGATGTCGCGGACGACGATCACTGAGGGCATCAAGCAGTTACGGCGCGGCGACTACACGGCACCCCAAGCCGACGGACGCATCCGTCGGCTTGGGGGCGGGCGCAAGCCGGTGACCGAGACCGATCCGGAACTGCTTGGGGCTCTTGAGCGGCTAGTTGATCCTCTCAGTAGAGGCGACCCTCAATCCCCATTGCGCTGGACATTGAAGAGCACTCAGAGGCTTGCCAGGGAACTCACATCTCAGAACCACCCGGTCGGTGCGCGTACTGTTGCCGCGTTGCTGCGCAAGGCCGGCTATAGTCTGCTGGCAAATCGCAAGACCCGCGAAGGGGCACAGCACCCGGATCGCAACAGGCAGTTCGAATACATCAACGATCAGGAACTTGGTTAATTTTTTAACTGTCTGTTTTTAAATGATCGCAACAGGCAGTTCGAATACATCAACGATCAGGTGCGTCGCTTCCAACATTGCGGCCAGCCAGCAATCTCAGTGGACACCAAGAAGAAGGAGTTGGTGGGCGATTTCAAGAACGCCGGGAGGCAGTGGAGGCCGAAAGACAACCCTGAGCAAGTCCGCGTGCATGACTTCAAGGACAAGGACCTGGGCAAGGCAATCCCCTACGGCGTTTACGATATGCTCAACAACCAGGGCTGGGTTAGCGTCGGAATCGACCATGATACGGCCCAATTCGCGACCCGCAGCATCCTGTTGTGGTGGACGGAAATGGGCTCTGCGCGGTTCCCCCACGCCCGTCGGCTGCTAATCACCGCCGATGGCGGTGGGAGCAACAGCCACCGCTCGCGGCTTTGGAAGCTTTCGCTCCAGGAGTTGGCGAACGAGACCGGGCTGAAGTTGGTCGTCTGCCACTTCCCGCCGGGGACAAGCAAGTGGAACAAGATCGAGCACCGTCTCTTCAGCTACATCACCCAGAACTGGCAAGGCGAGCCACTGGCAACCCTGCAGACGATCGTCGAGTTGATTGGAAGCACAACGACGAAGGGATGCCTGAAGGTCAGGGCCAGGCTCGATACCAAAAGCTACGAGACGGGGATCAAAGTGACGGACGAGGAACTGGCCGCCGTAAAACTGGAAAGGCACGAAACACACGGCTCATAGAATTACACAATCAAACCCTCGAAGTAAATGTTCACCTTATTTTTGCGCAATTCCTAAGGATCGCAGGAGGATGGAGGCGCCGCCGGTGTCGATCGAGTTGATCCCCTTCCACGATCCCGATGGGAAGACCCAGGAACCGGAAACGGTCATGCTGGAGAATCCCCCCGTGGAAATTTACCTGCTCAACACGATTGGCTATCTGGGCAATCCCTACAACGCGGCGCCGGAGGATCAGGTGGTGCACAAACCCGGGACGCTCGATGACCCCGTGGTCTTGCGGGACTGGTTCGATGACGCTCGCGGCCGGGACGTGATCAAGGGCCTGTTCATCGATGGACCGATCAAGCCCACCAAAATGGGAGCCAATCAGTATGAAGCCGAGGGCGATATCCGGATTTGGAAGATCCCTCCGGGATCGTTCCGGCCGCGAGCGTGGTGCGATCGGCCAACCGGACGCTGACGGTGCGTAGCGATCACGCCGACTTGACCAACGAGAGCGCGGCCGACGATCCGGAGCCGCTTCTGGATTGCGTGCATCTGCCGAGTTGGCTGGGCAATGTTGTCAATGTCATCGGACTGACCGGCGCCCTGCAAAATGCCCTGGGAGCGAACCCCTCCGAGAGCCAGTTGAAGAGCATTTTCCCCAACGGAGCCTTCACTGCGCTGCCGAAGTTCATCACTAAAATCACCGCCGAACAGTCGGATCCCAAGGTCCTCAAGTATCTCTATCAGTTAGACGTCAAGTGGCTCGAGAGGATGGACAGCCCGGGGAACAAGTGGTTGGCCTTCATGACCGATCCCCTGGGTCTGGCGGTCAAGCTCTCCGCCAAAGCGGGTCTCGATAATACCCTGGACAAGCCCTTCTTTCTGGGAGGCGCTGCGTCGGCTTCCGGGAAGCTGGATCCTGCGGAGTATTTCCCCAAGCCCCTCCGGGCCTTTAGCTCCAAGCATGACGCCGATTTTGAGGCGGGCTTTGGAGCGGCCGAGCGGCGAGTTTCCCTATGTCCAGTCGGTCAAAGGCAACCTCGCCGTCAACATCAAGGGCTCGGTCGATGCCTGGGTCCTGCACTGGGAGAAGAACTGGAACATCCCTCTGGTCAAGGTGGATCGCTCGTTTACGACCTCGCCGGTGTTCTCCTGGGAGGAGTTGGACACCACCTTCGTGACCGAGGGCTCGGCTAATGCGCCGGCACCCGTCGTCAATCCCGGGAGCGGCCTGATCATCGAGGATTTCTTTCCCGCCGGCGAGTTCACCACTGCGACCGGCACCTCTGGTGATCAGATGATCCTGTTCACCGGAATCAATCCAGACACCGGCCGGATGACCGTGGAAGCTCTACGGCTCGGAGCGGACGGCACGTTCGGCCCGAGCACCAAGATCGCCGAAGCGGCCGGCGTGGTCGATCTTGCGGCGACCCAGCGCGAGTCGGGTGAGTGGCTCGTGATCTACAGCACGCTGGAAGCCGAGGACGTGACCAATCTGTTCCCGGGCACCAAGCTATTCTCCGTCAAGTCCAGCGGGGAGGCGGATTGGACCGAGCCCACCTTGGTGGAGGAGTTCGCCGACGTGGCCTCGGAACTGAAGCTCGCCTCTCGAGGCGGCGTCTCGGTCCTGGTGTTGACGCGGACGGCCGGCGAGCCCACCTCGCTGGTCGCCGATCTGGATCTACTGGCCTTCCGGAACAATGCCTGGTCGGAGCCGATGACCCTCGAGGACGATCAGACCATCTACGATTTCGAGGTGGCCGCCCTGAGCAGCGGGGCGGCGCCCGTCTTCCTGGCCGCCTACACCGACGGGGAGAACGGGATTCGCGCCAAGACCTGGAACGCCGATTCCGGCGCATTGAACGACATCGCGATCCTGGAAGTCGCCTCCACCGATCTCAGCCTGAGTGGTGGAGCCGGTGGTGGTGGCGAACTGATGATGGCCCACAACGTCGTGGGGGGCGACATCGCCCTGACCCGCCTCGACGCGGGCGGTGGAACGTGGACCGAGTCCTCGAGCCCGATGGGCGACGAGCGTGCCGATGAGGTCGTGTTGACGCCGCTTCCCGAGGGCGGTGAACACGCCTATCTGCTGTCCTGGATTCGCGGCGGCGATATCAGCACGCTGAACTTCGCTTATCTCGATGGCAACGGGGCGGCCACCACTTCGCCCGTGGTGGCGGAAGGGTCTCCCGATGGGGTTTACGGGGATCTGGCCGTCTTGCCCGGGACGAGCGACGGCGACGCCATTTTGCTGGGGCTGAACGATGGCGACATGACCTCGCTGGAACAGGTCGCCGTGAGTCCGGTCGTCCCCACCATCGAAGGCGTCCGCCTCGTCGATCCTCGTTTTCGCCTGGGTCAGGGCTTCACGTTCTTGTTGGACGGCGTGGAAGGGAAGACCTACCGGATTCAGGCCTCGGCCGACCTCTTGAACTGGCTGGAAGTTGGTGAAGCCGGGGGAGGCGAGACCTTCTTGGATCCTGAAGAATACCGATTTCGGGCTTATCGCGCTGGAGAATCGGATGCCCCCTGAACCGTGGTGCAAGAAATTTCCTGAAGATCAGAATCTGGAGGAAAGTGGCGACCCGTACGGGACTCGAACCCGTGTTGCCGCCGTGAAAGGGCGGAGTCCTAACCGCTAGACGAACGGGTCGTTTGGGACTGCAGGGACGGAAGATTTAGAGCACCGCATCGGAGAAGCAAGGGAAAAGATGGCGGTTTTTTCCGCCCGAGGTAGGCCGGGCTTGACCACCTAGACCTTTGTGACACGGTAGCGCCCTTCCGACCCGAAACCGACTTCCTTCATGATCCGCCATACGATCTCCGTCCTCGTGGAAAACAAGTTCGGCGTGCTCGCGCGCATCGCCGGCATGTTCAGTGGGCGCGGGTACAATATCCACACCCTCAATGTGGGGCCCTGCCACGATCCGACGCTGTCCCGCATGACGATTGTGGTCCGGGAAAAGGCGCAGGTTCTCGATCAGATCATCAAGCAGCTCGATAAACTCGTGGACGTCATCGAGGTGATCGATTTTCGCGAGGGCGAGAGCGTGGAGCGGGAGACGGTGCTCCTGCAGGTCCAGATCGGCCCCGATTTGCGGGCGGAAGTGATCACCTTGTGTGACATCTTCCGTGCGAGGATCATCGATGTCAGCGCCACGGGACTGACGATCGAGGTCACGGGTGACGCAGGCAAGGTGAACAAGTTCATCGCCCTCATGGAAGACTTCAACATCGTGGCTCTCACTCGGACCGGCAAGATCGCCCTTCCGCGCATGCCGCACGGACCCCGCGAAGGCGGGCTTGATAAAGACGAAAACTCCCAGGAGGAGAAAGCCGCCGCGTCTTGATCGATTGATTGCTTCGGCCTGCTCACCCAAGTAAGCAGCAAGCGCTCACTCGCTAGCTCCCTGGCGAGCCGGCCCGACCTGCGAGAACGACCCATTTTCATCCAACACCCAATACCAACCAGCTAGCTAGCTAGCTCATACGACCATGTCTGCCAAAATCTACACGGACCAGGATGCCGACCTCAGCCACTTGAAAGAGAAGACCTGCGCGGTGATCGGTTTCGGTTCCCAGGGCCACGCCCATGCCCTCAACCTGATGGAGAGCGGCGTCCGCGTCATCATCGGCCTCTATCCTGGCAGCAAATCGCGGGAATCGGCGCAGCAGAAAGGCTTTGAAGTGTTTGATACGGCCGAGGCGGTCAAGCAGGCCGACGTGATCTTCCTGGCCGTGCCCGACGTCAAGATCCCGGCCATTTACGAAGCCGACGTCGCGCCCAATCTCTCTGCGGGCAAGACCCTCCTTTTCTCTCACGGCTTTGCCATTCACTTCAAGACGGTGGCGCCGCCCGCCGAGGTGAACGTGATCATGGTCGCACCCAAAGGGCCGGGCCACATCGTCCGGCGTCAGTACACCGAGGGCAAGGGCGTGCCGAGTCTCATTGCGGTGCACCAGGATCCCTCCGGAAATTCCAAGGACATCGCCCTGGCCTGGGCCAAGGGGATCGGCGGGACCCGGGGAGGCGTCTTCGAAACGGATTTCCGCGAGGAGACCGAGACCGATCTTTTTGGCGAGCAGACGGTGCTTTGTGGTGGAGCCTCGGCTCTGGTGCAGGCAGGTTTCGAGGTACTAGTGGAAGCCGGTTACCAGCCGGAGATGGCCTATTTCGAGTGTCTCCACGAGCTCAAACTGATCGTCGATCTCATGAACGAGGCGGGGATCGCAGGGATGCGATTCTCCATCTCCGAGACCGCCAAGTACGGTGACATTTCGGTGGGACCGAAGATCATCGACGCCTCCGTCAAGGAGCGCATGCGGGAAGCCCTCAAGCGCATCCAGAGCGGGGAATTCGCCAAAGAGTGGGTGGCCGAGTATGAAGCCGGCCTTCCGAACTACAAGCGGCTCCTCGAAGAGGGCGCCAAGCACCAGATTGAGGAGACCGGGCAGCGTCTGCGGGACCTCATGCCGTGGATCAGGAAACGCGATCTGGGCGGCGTGCAGGCGGACTACTCGTAGAGCGGACGAGCCCCGAATCTCTTTGCGGCCCCGCCCAAACGGGTGTAGGGGCCCGAACGGCCTGGATCGGTTGCGTCCCTCGCGGGCGAGACGAGCCAGGCCCGCAAGCACGACCGGTTCCTGGAAAGGAATGGAAGGGTGGCTGAGTCCGGTTTAAGGCACACGACTCGAAATCGTGCGTAGGGTTAAACCTACCGTGGGTTCGAATCCCACCCCTTCCGCCACCGGGATTTGACGGGACAAAAGTCAATAAACCAAAAAACGGTACCAATCTCGTATATCGTTGAGTTGCATAAACTCCTGCAATCAAGCATTTTAACTCCTAGCCCAAGTTCGTCAGCTGTGGAGACCGAAATCCTTTAAACTCACATCTGACCGATAAATCAGCTCAGTTTTCTTGCCCAAAGTGTTAGTTTATGTTGCGTTATATACCGCCTGCCCTTAAGGTCTTGTGTGAAAAAGAAACGCACAAAGACAGGCGGCAAATCCGGCCGAAAAAACGCTTCTCGGAGCTATCAACCGATCTCTCAGGCCCTGAGCGACCCCAGAGTCTTTGCTGATACCGAACTCGGAAATGGTATTCGCGCTCATGGGATGGTCAACCTTTTTCGGGCCGTCTTCGGTAAGGCACGCCGCATCGATGGCGAATGCCCAGGGGCCATCCTCGCCGCCCTGCTGGTATAACCCATCCTCAAACTCGAGAATTCCAGTATTCATGCTTTCTGTTCGGAGCTTGGCCAGTTCTTGAAGGGCCGCGTAGATGACTGCAAATACAGGGCGTAACTGATTAGCGCTCCTAACCAGCAAACGCCACAGGCATCTCATGCAAGGGTACGCTCGCCCGCGATGATTTTTTGGCAAGCGACTTGAATACGGAACTCGCTTCTCGTAGCGAGAGAGTGCGAGAGCACACTCTCGAATGCCGCGTAGGCATTGGCTCCCCGCTCCGTCTTGGAACATTGCGACACCTTGCGGGCTGAGATGCAAGGGATTTATGGACCAAATTTAGCTTAGTTAGATGTTAGTATTTGCTTCGAATTGAGCAGGTGTTTGGTAGTCGAGTGAGGAATGTTTCCGTTTGGTATTGTAGTACGATTCGATGTAGTCAAATAGTTCGGTCCGGGCGTCTTCTTCGTTGATGAAACAGCCACCTCGGATCATCTCCGCCTTCAAAGTGCCGATCATTGATTCGGTCCAGGCGTTGTGATAGGGATTACCTCTAGCTGACATGCTTTGCAGCATCCCGGTTTGAGATAACACTTTGCGAAAAGCGCAGCTTCCATACTGACTTCCTCGGTCGCTGTGAAAGATTCTGCCAGGCTTCTTAGGAGTCGAAGCCAGGGCCATCTCCAGTGCATGGACCACGAGCTCGGCTCGCATGTGATCTGCGAGCGCCCACCCGACCACTCGCCTCGAATAGAGGTCGATTACGACAGCGAGGTAGAGCCAGCCATCTGCAGTGCGTATGTGCGTGATATCGCCAGCCCAAACTTGGTTGGGCTTCTCAGGTTCCGGTTGGTTTTCCAACAGATTCTGCGAGGGCTTGTCGGCCCGGCCATCGCTGGTTTTGGGCATGAATTTTCTGGGCTGAATTGCACGTAACTCTCTCTCTCTCTCTACCATGAGTCTACGCACGCGATCTAATGAGCATTGGATCTCCATGTCGCGAAGCTCCTGATAAATTCTGCGATGGCCATAGCGCCCGCGGTGTTCCCGGAAGATCTTCTCGATGACATCACCAATTTCCTGGTCACTTTGCTGAGTCGGTGTCGGCTTTGCAGCATGATAGTAGCTGCTTCGCGGCAAATTCAAGGTGGCGCAGATTTGGCGGACACTGTGCCCGGTTACCTGATGTATCGACCCAATCATTTCGCGGGTTTCGGCTGGGGAGAGGTCCCTAGGATGAGAGCGGCTTTTTTTAAAATGTCGTTCTCGACCTTGAGTTGTGAGAGCTCGCGTCGAAGCCGACGCAGTTCGGCCGCTTCGGCCTCCTCGCCTTCGGCTCGTTGACCTACGCGGCCGAACTGCGTCGGCTTCGGCCCTTCACGTCTCCAGCGATATAGGAGATCGGTGCTGATGCCGAGATCCGCAGCCACGTCGGATACGGGCTTTCCGATTTCCAGGAGTTGGACTGCTTGCGCCTTGAATTCGTCAGTGTATCTCTTTCTGGTTTTCATGGTCAAAGTATGGGACTCGTGAGTGAGAAGTTCTGTAACTAGATCATCATGCGGCGAAGCGTGAACCTTCGGAGCGAGTGAAGTCTATTTTATCAAGGATGAATTTTCGGAACGCTGAACCTTTCTCGCGAGTGAGAAGTTCTGTAACTGGATCATCATGCGGCGAAGCGTGAACCTTCGGAGCGAGTGAAGTCTATTTTATCAAGGATGAATTTTCGGAACGCTGAACCTTTTCCGCCGTGGTGCAAAAATCCAGGCAGCGTGTTTTTCAAGGCGGCTGAGACAATCATTTCCGAAGGCAGCACGTCTGGGCGGATGGTTCGGATCCAGGTTCCAAAGTGTTTCCAGACCAGACCGTCACATGTCATGGCAAGGTACTGTAACATGCCCTGAGCGATCATGCCGGTCTGCACAAACACATGATATGCGTGCATCTTTCTCTGCACCTGTCTGCGATATTTCTCGGTAGTCCGGTGGAGGTATTGGTTACCATTGCGACGCTTGAGCGGTCGCATAGCGGCCATCCAGAAATGGTATCCGAATGAGCCGACCGAATGCACCGCTTGCTTGAAAGCGACTTCGATCTTGAAACGCAAACTGTAGAGCAAGATGATCTCCTGAGCTTCCATGGTGAGGTCGGTAGACAAGAGGATGATCCGCCCTCTCGTGGGATGATCGACGAGAATGAAGCGGACCATCGCCCCGGCGGGCTTCCACAACAGATCCACCGACTTGAACCGGACAGAGATGTTTCTCTCCCCATATACGGGACTGGGAACGGAACTGAAGCCGCCCGTTCCAAAGACATTCTGGAGCTTCACCGCAGCGCCATACTTTTTCGGTCGTCCGCGTTTGCGTTTGCGTGGCACTGCCGCAGGCCGAAAGCCGGTTGTCGTGCGTCGAACCCTCGTGACCAGCACACCGGAACGCCCCTTGGTGCTCCGGATCACCTTTCCGTTGGCGTAGTAGGCGTCGGCCAGCAAGACGAACTCCTGACCTCTACAGACGGATGCGAGCATCTCGTTGGCCTTGTCGATCAAGGTTCTCCTGTCGCGGTTTGAAGTGACGATACCTTCGTGAATGCGTGCACAGACCGGAACGCAGAAGAAGTATCCGCCAACCTGACAGAGCACGCCGAAGGCCTGAAAGGAATGGCTCATGATGAAGTGAGGCTTGGAATTGGACTCGGACTGTTGATGCAGATACTTCACCGCAGGCATCTTGCGGCCCTCCTTGGACTTCTTGATGCCGTCGAGAACCAGGACGGGGCGACAACCGATCTTGTAGACAGGGAAGTGCTTGATCACGATGGCGAACCAAAGTTCTGCAAGCCGGTCCGTCTTCACGGCATTGCTGTGGAAGAAATGGAGTAAGTGCTCATAGAAGTGTTCTGACAAACCGAGAGCGCGGACGAAACTGGAAACCCCGAGGAGATCATTGCGCACGGAGAAAGCGGCCAAGACGAGCAGAAACCAGAGAAAGGTGCGGGCTCTCGAGAAAGCGGGTCGCAGAAAACAGACGATATTCCACCAAGAAATCCAGAGATCCATAACAAATGATTTGATTTTCCTAGACATTCGCATATATAAGCTAATGACCATGAAAAAGATCAGATCACTGAAAAAAGAGTCCAGAAACTTGCGGCAAAGTTAGCTGCAATCGGGCCAATGCGGCCTGGGAGCATCAGCAAGCAATACCGAGATCGACAACGCCAGCGCGGCGTGTATTACCAACTGAGCTACACGCATAAGATGAGGAGCCGGACTGAACACGTCTGGCCAGACCACGTGAAGGGACTACGAAAAGAAACAGAGGAGTACAAGAAATTCAAGAAACTGACCACCGAACTGATCGATCTGAGCATTGAACTATCCAAGGCGAAGATCGCTCTATTACGCAGTCAGACAGACACGCCAGGCAAAGAGAAACCGGTCTGAGAACTTCCCACTCACGAGAACCTTTTCCGCCGTGGTGCAAAAATCCAGGCAGCGTGTTTTTCAAGGCGGCTGAGACAATCATTTCCGAAGGCAGCACGTCTGGGCGGATGGTTCGGATCCAGGTTCCAAAGTGTTTCCAGACCAGACCGTCACATGTCATGGCAAGGTACTGTAACATGCCCTGAGCGATCATGCCGGTCTGCACAAACACATGATATGCGTGCATCTTTCTCTGCACCTGTCTGCGATATTTCTCGGTAGTCCGGTGGAGGTATTGGTTACCATTGCGACGCTTGAGCGGTCGCATAGCGGCCATCCAGAAATGGTATCCGAATGAGCCGACCGAATGCACCGCTTGCTTGAAAGCGACTTCGATCTTGAAACGCAAACTGTAGAGCAAGATGATCTCCTGAGCTTCCATGGTGAGGTCGGTAGACAAGAGGATGATCCGCCCTCTCGTGGGATGATCGACGAGAACGAAGCGGACCATCGCCCCGGCGGGCTTCCACAACAGATCCACCGACTTGAACCGGACAGAGATGTTTCTCTCCCCATATACGGGACTGGGAACTGAACTGAAGCCGCCCGTTCCAAAGACATTCTGGAGCTTCACCGCAGCGCCATACTTTTTCGGTCGTCCGCGTTTGCGTGGCACTGCCGCAGGCCGAAAGCCGGTTGTCGTGCGTCGAACCCTCGTGACCAGCACACCGGAACGCCCCTTGGTGCTCCGGATCACCTTTCCGTTGGCGTAGTAGGCGTCGGCCAGCAAGACGAACTCCTGACCTCTACAGACGGATGCGAGCATCTCGTTGGCCTTGTCGATCAAGGTTCTCCTGTCGCGGTTTGAAGTGACGATACCTTCGTGAATGCGTGCACAGACCGGAACGCAGAAGAAGTATCCGCCAACCTGACAGAGCACGCCGAAGGCCTGAAAGGAATGGCTCATGATGAAGTGAGGCTTGGAATTGGACTCGGACTGTTGATGCAGATACTTCACCGCAGGCATCTTGCGGCCCTCCTTGGACTTCTTGATGCCGTCGAGAACCAGGACGGGGCGACAACCGATCTTGTAGACAGGGAAGTGCTTGATCACGATGGCGAACCAAAGTTCTGCAAGCCGGTCCGTCTTCACGGCATTGCTGTGGAAGAAATGGAGTAAGTGCTCATAGAAGTGTTCTGACAAACCGAGAGCGCGGACGAAACTGGAAACCCCGAGGAGGTCATTGCGCACGGAGAAAGCGGCCAAGACGAGCAGAAACCAGAGAAAGGTGCGGGCTCTCGAGAAAGCGGGTCGCAGAAGACAGACGATATTCCACCAAGAAATCCAGAGATCCATAACAAATGATTTGATTTTCCTAGACATTCGCATATATAAGCTAATGACCATGAAAAAGATCAGATCACTGAAAAAAGAGCCCAGAAACTTGCGGCAAAATTAGCTGCAATCGGGCCAATGCGGCCTGGGAGCATCAGCAAGCAATACCGAGATCGACAACGCCAGCGCGGCGTGTATTACCAACTGAGCTACACGCATGAGATGAGGAGCCGGACTGAACACGTCTGGCCAGATCACGTGAAGGGACTACGAAAAGAAACAGAGGAGTACAAGAAATTCAAGAAACTGACCACCGAACTGATCGATCTGAGCATTGAACTATCCAAGGCGAAGATCGCTCTATTACGCAGTCAGACAGACACGCCAGGCAAAGAGAAACCGGTCTGAGAACTTCCCACTCACGAGTATGGGAGTTGCTTAACGGGTGGTCCAGAAATCTACCACACCTCAAAACGACCGAACCCTGGGACCCACACGGTGAGCGGTGGCCCCGTGTTGGTCGAGCGGCAAGTCCCGATGAGTTCCTCGCGCGCAGTAGCCACAACTGCATTCTTCGACTTCCACTTTCCAGATCGATATGTCTCGGGTAATCTTTTCCGGCACATCGACCGTGCTTGCCGTCTCCAGACGAGTTCCAAGCCCGCCTCCGCATCGAGGACAATTTGACGACCGCCCCTTGGGCAATCGGGCTTCCATGCTTCGAACATTGTCATCCGGCCCAATCTCCGGTTCCTCCCGCCGCCGGAAGGACCCTTGGCCCGGCTTGCGTCCCGGTCTTTTCGGGTTGGCCTCGGGTTTTCCCTTCGAGAACGGAGCCGCCGATCTGTTCTGCTTGCGCTTCAACTCATCCAATTCCTCGCGAAGCTTCAGATTCTCCGCCTCCAACTGAGCAAACCGCTCCCGTAGATCGCGGACGAGCCGGATCAGTTCTCTCGTGGGGAGCGATTCAAGAGAATCGGACGACATCAATGGTTAAGATGTCTTAATTATCGAAGCTGTCAAGAGCTTGTTAAATGCGCTAATCAGTTACGGAATCCCTTTTCACCGGCGATGCCAAGCTCCACCACTTGGTGACCTGTGACATAGCGGTTCTCCGTGTGGTCCCAGTGCAAAGAGGAGCCCTCGACCTTCTTGCCCCGTCGCACCTTGATTGTGTCGTCGATGACGAACGCTCGCTGATCGTCTGGACCCACGGAGTTGGCGTTGAAAATGCTCTTGCAAAGCTCGATGGCCATCGTCCGCCAATTGACGTCCTCACGGCGCATGACACGATAAAGAATGTTCGCCCTGTATTTGCAGTCATCTACGCGGCCCTTCAAGAACTGGCCAAGCTCCGAACAGAAAGCATGAATACTGGAATTCTCGAGTTTGAGGATGGGCCATACCAGCAGGGCGGCGAGGATGGCCCCTGGGCATTCGCCATCGATGCGGCGTGCCTTACCGAAGACGGCCCGAAAAAGGTTGACCATCCCATGAGCGCGAATACCATTTTCGAGTTTGGTATCAGCAAAGACTCTGGGGGCGCTCAGGGCCTGAGAGATCGGTTGATAGCTCCGAGAAGCGTTTTTTCGGCCGGATTTGCCGCCTGTCTTTTTGTGTTTTTTTTCACACAAGACCTTAAAGGCAGGCGGCATATAACGCAACATAAACTAACACTTTGGGCAAAAAAACTGAGCTGATTTATCGGTCAGATGTGAGGTCTGAAGTTGCCGCTTCAGGAAGATGGCCGTTGCGGACGACTTGGCGATGACCAGGGTCATCGCCAAGTCGTTCGCAACGGCCATCTTCCTCAGCGACAACTTCAGACTGGAATAGGAAACGTTTCTGTTCGGCAGCCCAGGATCAATGATCGCCGATCAGGCCAGCGGTTCACCAGCGCCATCCTTCCGCCGTACCTACGCCGAGTCGCTTCACTGGACAACCTCATCCCGGCACTCTACCTGCGAGGAATCTCAACCTCCGAGATGAGTCGAGCCTTAGAGCCGATCCTCGGTGAGAACGCATCGGGTCTTTCTGCAGCCAACATCGTTCGACGAGGAAGAGCAATGGGAGAAAGAACGCGAGCAATGGAGCGAGCGTGACCTCAGCGACAAGGAATACGTCTATCTCTGGGCCGACGAGATCTACTTCAATGTCAGGCTCAATGACGACCGCCCATGTGTTCTCGTAATCGTCGGCTCCTTACCCGATGGAACCAAGGAATTGGTAACCATCAGCGATGGAGAACGAGAGAGCAAACTGTCCTGGAAAAATGTGCTCAGAGACCTCAAGAAACGAGGATTGAAAATCCCTCCGAAACTGAGTATCGCCGATGGAGCTCTCGGGTTCTGGAGCGCCTTGGAAGAGGAATATCCGACAAGCAAACAGCAACGATGTTGGGTGCACAAGACAGCCAACATCCTCGACAAGCTGCCGAAGAAAGCGCAGCCCCTTGCCAAGGAACGCATCCATGAAATCTACATGGCGGAAACAAAGAAGGCCGCCTTGGAGGCCTATGACGAGTTCTTCACGCTCTACGAAGCCAAGTATCCGAAAGCGTGCGCCTGCCTGAAGAAAGACAAGGAAACTCTACTAACGTTCTACGACTTTCCAGCCGAGCACTGGAGACACATCCGGACGACAAACCCGATTGAGTCGACGTTTGCCACGGTCCGCCATCGGACTCGACAAACCAAAGGGTGCGGATCGAGGAAAGCAACCCTTTCAATGGTCTACAAGCTCGGCCTGGAAGCCGAGAAAGGCTGGCGTCGACTGAACGGATATCGTCAACTTGACAAAGTCGTGCAAGGAATCATCTTCGTGGACGGCATCGAGCAGCAAACCGCTGCCTAACCCCAATGCCTTTAGGGACAATGCCTTTAGGGAAAGATCCAAAATATTTTAGATAAATGTTGCATTTTACCATAATAGTTATAATTGGGGTGGATGCCTCACTCCCATCCCAATCAAGTTAGCGGTTTCCTTGGTCAGTTCGAACATCTTTTCGGATTCGTTCGCGATCGCTTCGAACGCTTGTAGAACCCAGGCCGCGGCCCCAACCCCAAGCTGCCGGCCTGGGATCTTCTCGCCTCCCTGGTCTATCACGTGATCAGTGATGCTGGCCATTTCTCGGCCCATGTGTTCCAGTTGTTCGAGGTGGTGATCAAGGATAGTTCGCTCTCGGAACGGCGCCAGAGGATGGGGCTTGAGCCATTCGCTTGGCTCATGAAGCAGGTGTTAAAGCCCCTCGCCGATGGGCGCGTACACAAGGGATGTTTCTACAAGGGGCTGCGCCTGTGCGGGATCGATGGCTCGAAATGGAGCGTCACGAACACGCCGCAGGTTCTGGCTGCCATGAGCAAGGCGGCCTCCAGGAGAATGACCGCCGCCTTTGCGAAAATAGAGATGTGCGCGCTCGTGGAACTTGGCATCCACAACCCGTTGGCGGCGACGGTCGGCCTGAAAGGAGAAGGCGAATGGACCCTGGCCAAAGAACTTCTCGGGAGTCTGCCGAAGAGGAGTCTGCTGATTGTCGACCGGCTTTACGGTTGGGGGAAGTATCTCGACGAACTCGTGAAATCATGTCGGGCTGCACATAGTGAATTGTTGGTGAAGGCACGCCGCAGCAACAAGAGCCATAAGACTGAAAGGCTCTCCGATGGAAGCGCGCTGGTCAGCATCGGGGTGCCCAGAAAGAAGGCTGATGGGCCGCGAGAGAATCAAGGGGAGATCCGTATCCGTGAGATTCGAGGCCGGATCAGGAAGCCGGGGGCACGACAGTGGAGCGAGGTGAGGCTATGGACGACGCTTATTGATGAGCAGGAGTATCCGGCGCAGGAATTGCTGGAGCTCTATGCCCTGCGCTGGGAACACGAGATATTCTACAAGGAACTCAAGCTCCACATGCGCGGGAGTGACGTTCTTCATAGCCATACGCCAGAAACAGCGGCCCAGGAGGTGGCGGCATTGCTCATGGCCTGCTCGATCATCGCGCAGGAGCGATGCGAAGCCGCGAAAAGCGGCAACATCCAGCCGTTGAGCATCAGTTTCCTGAAGACGCTCGACAAAATGAATTCACTATGGGCAGTGTTCGAAGTGTCCGAGGGACTGCTGACCGAAGAGACAAAACAGGAGATGGTAGCGCGAGTCAGAGAATTGATCGTTCGGGAGGCAATACCGAAAAGACGACAAAGGAGTTGCCCGCGCAAAGTCCGCCAACCGGTGACGAGTTGGCCTAGGCTAACAGAAAACGACTCTCGTGAGGGCGAGTTCCTGCTGGAGATTGTTAGCTTTCCCTAAAGGCATTGTGCCTAACCCATGATCGAACTTCGAATGGTGTTCCGACCGCCCTCATCCACAACTTCCGGTCATTTCTCGAGCCGGATGTTGGGAGAGGTCGATTGTCAAAGCCTTGAGAGGATGAGGGAGATGAATCATTTCGTTTGCCTGTCGCGACTTCAGGAGGAAGAAATCAAACGCATCACGCTTGATTTGGACGGAAGCGTGCAGAGCACGAGTCGCCATGCGGAAGGGACGGCTGTGGGATTTAACAAGAAGAACAAAGGCGAGCGCAGTTATTATTCGCTGCTCGCGACGATCTCCCAAACCGGACAGATTCTCGATTACCTTCATCGAAGCGGCAACGTCCATGACTCCAATGGCGCGGTGGAGTTCCTTCGTTCCTGCGTGGAGAAGATTCGCAAGGTGCTGCCTGATGTGCAGATCGAGTTGCGCGCCGACAGCGCGTTTTTCAGCGATCAGATGGTTTCAGAGGCAAAGACCCTGGGCCTGGAATATACGTTCTCGGTGCCTTTCGAGCGGCTCGTGGAACTCAAGGGCATCATTGAGAAGCGCCGTCGCTGGTCCCGAACCCGAGGCGGAGAGGGAAAGATTCATCACTTCGAAATCCGCTGGAAGCCAAAAAATTGGGCGCGCAAAGCGCGCATTTTGTGCATTCGAACCATGAGGCGCACTCAGCGCAAAGGACCGCTCCAACTGGATCTTTTCGAACCAGTCGAGGAGAACTATGAATACGAGGCGATCATCACCAACAAGACAAACACGGCCGCTCATGTGGTGAAATTTCATGAAGGGCGTGGCTCTCAGGAGAAGATTTTTGGCGAAGCCAAGAGCCAGGCCCAGATGGACTATATTCCGGTCAAGCGACGTGCCGCCAACGAAGCTTTCCTTTTGGCCAGTATCCTCACTCACAATCTCACACGCGAAATACAGATGCGATCTGCGGAGCGGTCACGCAAATCGTCCCCCCAAAGGGCTGCGGAGTGGATCTTTGAAGGACTCGGCACGATTCGCCGCAAAATCATCCAGCGTGCCGGACGTCTGACTCGCCCTCGAGGTCGACTCACATTGACACTCGGAGGCAATCAGGCCGTCGAAGAAGAAATCGCCTACTACATGATGGCCTGACTGGCCATTTTATGAAACGCTGGGGTTAAGACATCTTAACCATTGATGTCGTCCGATTTTCTTGAATCGCTCCCCACGAGAGAACTGATCCGGCTCGTCCGCGATCTACGGGAGCGGTTTGCTCAGTTGGAGGCGGAGAATCTGAAGCTTCGCGAGGAATTGGATGAGTTGAAGCGCAAGCAGAACAGATCGGCGGCTCCGTTCTCGAAGGGAATACCCAAGGCCAACCCGAAAAGACCGGGACGCAAGCCGGGCCGAGGGCCCTTCCGGCGGCGGGAGGAACCGGAGATTGGGCCGGATGACAATGTTCGAAACATGGAAGCCCGATTGCCCAAGGGGCGGTCGTCAAATTGTCCTCGATGCGGAGGCAGGCTTGGAACTCGTCTGGAGACGGCAAGCACGGTCGATGTGCCGGAAAAGATTGCCCGAGACATATCGATCTGGAAAGTGGAAGCCGAAGCATGCAGTTGTGGCTACTGCGCGAGAGGAACTCACCGGGACTTGCCGCTCGACCCACACGGGGCCACCGCTCACCGTGTGGGTCCCAGGGTTCGGTCGTTTGGACTGGCTCTGCACTATCACTTCGGGGTGACTCTACGCAAAGTTCCTCCGATTGTTCGCGAGATTTGCGGCATTGATCTCAGCCAGAGCGCCCTGACACAAGACGCCATGAAATTGGGAAATGGCGATGGAGCGATCAGCCGAGAAGCGGAGCGAATCAAAGCAGCCATCCAGCAATCCGATCACGTCAACACGGATGATACGGGATGGCGAACGGGGGGCAAGACGAGTTGCCTGATGGGATTCGTGAGCCGCCAGGAGAATGCGGTGTATTTTCAGATTCGATCACGCCACCGAGCCGAAGAAGTGGCCGAAGTCATCACGGCGGCCTGTGAGTGTGTGCTTGGAACCGATCGGTTCCGGAGCTACGATGCGGAGCGATTTTCGCAGATGGACATGCAAAAGTGCATGAGCCATATTGTGAAGAATCTCTCTGAAGTTCTGGAGAAGAAGCGAGGGCGGGCACGAAGTTTCTGCGAGGGACTGAAGAATTCGCTTCGACAGTGTCTGAGGCTTTGGCAGCAGTACCACAACGGCAAGTCGACTTTAAACCAATACGAGGAAGAGAGCTTGAAAAAGATCTATGAACTCGATCATTACCTGCGGGACCGGACGCTCAAAGATCCCGACAACCAACGCATGCTCAATGAGCTTGGCCGGCACTTTGACCAAGGGAATTTAACGATGTTCCTGGAGGATCCGGAGGTAGAGCCGACCAACAACATCGCCGAGCGGATGCTCAGGCCGGCGATCGTCGCCCGCAAGGTGTCGCAATGTTCCAAGACGGAGCGGGGAGCCAATGCCTACGCGGCATTCGAGAGTGTGCTCTCGACTCTCTCGCTGCGAGGAGCGAGTTCCGTATTCAAGTCGCTTGCCAAAATCATCGCGGGCGAGCGTACCCTTGCATGAGATGCCTGTGGCGTTTGCTGGTTAGGAGCGCTAATCAGTTACGCTCTTTGCTTTCCGGTTGGTTTGCGGATTCGCCAACCAGTAACTCACATCTGACCGATAAATCAGCTCAGTTTTTTTGCCAAAAGTGTTAGTTTATGTTGCGTTATATGCCGCCTGCCCTTAAGGTCTTGTGTGAAAAAAAAACACAAAAAGACAGGCGGCAAATCCGGCCGAAAAAACGCTTCTCGGAGCTATCAACCGATCTCTCAGGCCCTGAGCGACCCCAGAGTCTTTGCTGATACCGAACTCGGAAATGGTATTCGCGCTCATGGGATGGTCAATCTTTTTCGGGCCGTCTTCGGTAAGGCACGCCGCATCGATGGCGAATGCCCAGGGGCCATCCTCGCCGCCCTGCTGGTATGGCCCATCCTCAAACTCGAGAATTCCAGTATTCATGCTTTTTGTTCGGAGCTTGGCCAGTTCTTGAAGGGCCGCGTAGATGACTGCAAATACAGGGCGAACATTCTTTACTCGCGAGTGAGAAGTTCTGTAACTGGATCATCATGCGGCGAAGCGTGAACCTTCGGAGCGAGTGAAGTCTATTTTATCAAGGATGAATTTTCGGAACGCTGAACCTTTTCCGCCGTGGTGCAAAAATCCAGGCAGCGTGTTTTTCAAGGCGGCTGAGACAATCATTTCCGAAGGCAGCACGTCTGGGCGGATGGTTCGGATCCAGGTTCCAAAGTGTTTCCAAACCAGACCGTCACATGTCATGGCAAGGTACTGTAACATGCCCTGAGCGATCATGCCGGTCTGCACAAACACATGATATGCGTGCATCTTTCTCTGCACCTGTCTGCGATATTTCTCGGTAGTCCGGTGGAGGTATTGGTTACCATTGCGACGCTTGAGCGGTCGCATAGCGGCCATCCAGAAATGGTATCCGAATGAGCCGACCGAATGCACCGCTTGCTTGAAAGCGACTTCGATCTTGAAACGCAAACTGTAGAGCAAGATGATCTCCTGAGCTTCCATGGTGAGGTCGGTAGACAAGAGGATGATCCGCCCTCTCGTGGGATGATCGACGAGAATGAAGCGGACCATCGCCCCGGCGGGCTTCCACAACAGATCCACCGACTTGAACCGGACAGAGATGTTTCTCTCCCCATATACGGGACTGGGAACGGAACTGAAGCCGCCCGTTCCAAAGACATTCTGGAGCTTCACCGCAGCGCCATACTTTTTCGGTCGTCCGCGTTTGCGTTTGCGTGGCACTGCCGCAGGCCGAAAGCCGGTTGTCGTGCGTCGAACCCTCGTGACCAGCACACCGGAACGCCCCTTGGTGCTCCGGATCACCTTTCCGTTGGCGTAGTAGGCGTCGGCCAGCAAGACGAACTCCTGACCTCTACAGACGGATGCGAGCATCTCGTTGGCCTTGTCGATCAAGGTTCTCCTGTCGCGGTTTGAAGTGACGATACCTTCGTGAATGCGTGCACAGACCGGAACGCAGAAGAAGTATCCGCCAACCTGACAGAGCACGCCGAAGGCCTGAAAGGAATGGCTCATGATGAAGTGAGGCTTGGAATTGGACTCGGACTGTTGATGCAGATACTTCACCGCAGGCATCTTGCGGCCCTCCTTGGACTTCTTGATGCCGTCGAGAACCAGGACGGGGCGACAACCGATCTTGTAGACAGGGAAGTGCTTGATTACGATGGCGAACCAAAGTTCTGCAAGCCGGTCCGTCTTCACGGCATTGCTGTGGAAGAAATGGAGTAAGTGCTCATAGAAGTGTTCTGACAAACCGAGAGCGCGGACGAAACTGGAAACCCCGAGGAGGTCATTGCGCACGGAGAAAGCGGCCAAGACGAGCAGAAACCAGAGAAAGGTGCGGGCTCTCGAGAAAGCGGGTCGCAGAAAACAGACGATATTCCACCAAGAAATCCAGAGATCCATAACAAATGATTTGATTTTCCTAGACATTCGCATATATAAGCTAATGACCATGAAAAAGATCAGATCACTGAAAAAAGAGTCCAGAAACTTGCGGCAAAGTTAGCTGCAATCGGGCCAATGCGGCCTGGGAGCATCAGCAAGCAATACCGAGATCGACAACGCCAGCGCGGCGTGTATTACCAACTGAGCTACACGCATAAGATGAGGAGCCGGACTGAACACGTCTGGCCAGACCACGTGAAGGGACTACGAAAAGAAACAGAGGAGTACAAGAAATTCAAGAAACTGACCACCGAACTGATCGATCTGAGCATTGAACTATCCAAGGCGAAGATCGCTCTATTACGCAGTCAGACAGACACGCCAGGCAAAGAGAAACCGGTCTGAGAACTTCCCACTCACGAGTTCTTTATCGTGTCATGCGCCGTGAGGACGTCAATTGGCGGACGATGGCCATCGAGCTTTGCAAGAGCATTTTCAACGCCAACTCCGTGGGTCCAGACGATCAGCGAGCGTTCGTCATCGACGACACAATCAAGGTGCGACGGGGCAAGAAGGTCGAGGGCTCCTCCTTGAGAAATGACCGGAAGTTGTGGATGAGGGCGGTCGGGGCATCATGAAGAGTTCAACCATTTACCAAAACAACTGAACTCCAATGAAAACCACCAACCACCCCACCGAATCCGCATCTATCCTCGGCCAGGAAGGAGCAAGCACCGTCTGCCAGAACGCCCTTGAGGCCACCCTGCGACAAGGAGCCCAAGTGCTTCTTCAGGCCGCCATCGACAACGAAGTCTCCGACTACATTCAAGCCCATCAACATCAGCGTGATGACCAGGGTCATCGCCAAGTCGTTCGCAACGGCCATCTTCCTCAGCGACAACTTCAGACTGGAATAGGAAACGTTTCTGTTCGGCAGCCCAGGATCAATGATCGCCGATCAGGCCAGCGGTTCACCAGCGCCATCCTTCCGCCGTACCTACGCCGAGTCGCTTCACTGGACAACCTCATCCCGGCACTCTACCTGCGAGGAATCTCAACCTCCGAGATGAGTCGAGCCTTAGAGCCGATCCTCGGTGAGAACGCATCGGGTCTTTCTGCAGCCAACATCGTTCGACGAGGAAGAGCAATGGGAGAAAGAACGCGAGCAATGGAGCAAGCGTGACCTCAGCGACAAGGAATACGTCTATCTCTGGGCCGACGGGATCTACTTCAATGTCAGGCTCAATGACGACCGCCCATGTGTTCTCGTAATCGTCGGCTCCTTACCCGATGGAACCAAGGAATTGGTAACCATCAGCGATGGAGAACGAGAGAGCAAACTGTCCTGGAAAAATGTGCTCAGAGACCTCAAGAAACGAGGATTGAAAATCCCTCCGAAACTGAGTATCGCCGATGGAGCTCTCGGGTTCTGGAGCGCCTTGGAAGAGGAATATCCGACAAGCAAACAGCAACGATGTTGGGTGCACAAGACAGCCAACATCCTCGACAAGCTGCCGAAGAAAGCGCAGCCCCTTGCCAAGGAACGCATTCATGAAATCTACATGGCGGAAACAAAGAAGGCCGCCTTGGAGGCCTATGACGAGTTCTTCACGCTCTACGAAGCCAAGTATCCGAAAGCGTGCGCCTGCCTGAAGAAAGACAAGGAAACTCTACTAACGTTCTACGATTTTCCAGCCGAGCACTGGAGACACATCCGGACGACAAACCCGATTGAGTCGACGTTTGCCACGGTCCGCCATCGGACTCGACAAACCAAAGGGTGCGGATCGAGGAAAGCAACCCTTTCAATGGTCTACAAGCTCGGCCTGGAAGCCGAGAAAGGCTGGCGTCGACTGAACGGATATCGTCAACTTGACAAAGTCGTGCAAGGAATCATCTTCGTGGACGGCATCGAGCAGCAAACCGCTGCCTAACCCATGATCGAACTTCGAATGGTGTTCCGACCGCCCTCATCCACAACTTCCGGTCATTTCTCCTCCTCTTTGCACTGGGACCACACGGAGAACCGCTATGTCACAGATCACCAAGTGGTGGAGCTCGGCATCGCCGGTGAAAAAGGATTCCTTCCGGTTGATCGGCAGATTTTCATGGGCGAAAAGGAAGCGGTAGGAAAAGCGCCTGAGAACGAATTCCGAGATAAGAGATGTGCCGCCGCGAGAGACATGGAAAGGGCAAAAAATGAATCGAAACACACGATGTTTCCAAGGATGCTCAAGTCGGCGCTGGATGTGGGATTTCGAGCGGCCTACGTGCTGGGCGACGCTTGGTTCGGTTGCAAAGAGAACATTCGAGCCTCCCTGGATCTCGGCCTCGTCGCCATTTTCCAGATGAAGCGGGGCAACATGAATTACTGGTTGGCGAATCCGCAAACCAACCGGAAAGCAAAGTGCTATACCGCGCCTCAACTCTTCAACAAATACGGGTCTTCAGCAGAATCTGTGGGTGAAATTCCGGATTTGCTCCGGGAACGCTGGACGCCGGGTCCCGCTGCCCCTGGACCCCAGAACTGCTGAAACTACTTGTTTCATGGGCTGAGCCCTACCAGGGGCAGCCCCGGCGCAAGCGTTGTCCTCGCAAATCCGAGGTTTGGATGGGCAGCTGGCTTGTTGCCACAACTTTGATGCCCATTAAGATTGGATATAACTTGTTGCGGGTCAGGATTCTAGGTGAATCGCGCCGCCTGGGCACCCACAGATTCTGCTGAAGAGGCACAAATACAAGCGTCAGCTCGAGGCATCGAGCTCCAAGGCGCGCTACCAGACTTATCACGTCAAAGTCTGGATCAACCCCATAGTTTCATAAATCGGGGCAAGAATCCCAAGAAAATAGTGGCAGGGGTCTTTGGGATAAGGTTAATTTGGAATCTACCAAAACACCAAACACTTCAACCCAAAAGCCACCTACAGTGAGAGTAGCACGACGTACGATTAATGCAAAGTTCAGAACGATTCCGGCGATCAAATTTGAAGATCAAGAACTGACCTCTTTCGGCGGTCTCGTTATCTTTCAGAAGCTCTTTCAGGAATTGGATCTGGAGGGGAAGCTTCAGCAGTGCTTTGATCCACTGGATCGGCGCATGTCCCGCTTCTACAAGTTCCACAAGGTTTTCATGTGTCTTATCGTTCATCTTGAACTGGGCTACCGGATGCTTCGAGATATGGACTACTACCGAGATGATCCCCTTGTACGACAAGTTTTGGGGATGCACCAATTGCCCAGTGTCCCAACGATGAACCGGATGTTGGGAGAGGTCGATTGTCAAAGCCTTGAGAGGATGAGGGAGATGAATCATTTCGTTTGCCTGTGGCGTCTTCAGGAGGAAGGAATCAAACGCATCACGCTTGATTTGGACGGAAGCGTGCAGAGCACGAGTCGCCATGCGGAAGGGACGGCTGTGGGATTTAACAAGAAGAAAAAAGGCGAGCGCAGTTATTATCCACTGCTCGCGACGATCGCTCAAACCGGACAAATCTTCGACTTCCTTCATCGAAGTGGCAACGTCCATGACTCCAATGGAGCAGTGGAGTTCCTCCGTTCCTGCGTGGAGAAGATTCGCAAGGTGCTGCCTGATGTGCAGATCGAGTTGCGCGCCGACAGCGCGTTTTTCAGCGATCAGATGGTTTCAGAGGCAAAGACCCTTGGCCTGGAATATACGTTCTCGGTGCCTTTCGAGCGGCTTGTGGAACTCAAGGGCATCATCGAGAAGCGCCGTCGCTGGTCCCGAACCCGAGGCGGAGAGGGAAAAACTCATCACTTCGAAATCCGCTGGAAGCCAAAAAGTTGGGCGCGCAAAGCGGGCATTTTGTGCATTCGAACCATGAGGCGCACTCAGCGCAAAGGACCGCTCCAACTGGATCTTTTCGAACCAGTCGAGGAGAACTATGAATACGAGGCGATCATCACCAACAAGACAAACACGGCCGCTCATGTGGTGAAATTTCATGAAGGGCGTGGCTCTCAGGAGAAGATTTTTGGCGAAGCCAAGAGCCAGGCCCAGATGGACTATATTCCGGCCAAGCGACGTGCCGCCAACGAAGCTTTCCTTTTGGCCAGTATCCTCACCCACAATCTCACACACGAAATGCAGATGCGATCTGCGGAGCGGTCACGCAAATCGTCCCCCCAAAGGGCTGCGGAGTGGATCTTTGAAGGACTCGGCACGATTCGCCGCAAAATCATCCAACGTGCCGGACGTCTGACTCGCCCTCAAGGTCGACTCACATTGACACTCGGAGACAATCAGGCCGTCGAAGAAGAAATCGCCTACTACATGATGGCCTGACTGGCCATTTTATGAAACGCTGGGGTCAACTTGGAGACAGAGGCCAAGCGAGCCCCAAAATGGCAGGAGGTGACACTCATCTTCAGCGCCCCGGTGAATCCCAGTTCTGGAGCCTGTCCAGAGAAAGCGTGGGTGGTGTTCCTGACCACGGACATCGATGCCTCCGTGGAGAAGACGCTTTCAATATATGCCTTGAGATGGTCTGTGCTCGTGAGTGGGAAGTTCTCAGACCGGTTTCTCTTTGCCTGGCGTGTCTGTCTGACTGCGTAATAGAGCGATCTTCGCCTTGGATAGTTCAATGCTCAGATCGATCAGTTCGATCAGTTCGATCAGTTCGGTGGTCAGTTTCTTGAATTTCTTGTACTCCTCTGTTTCTTTTCGTAGTCCCTTCACGTGATCTGGCCAGACGTGTTCAGTCCGGCTCCTCATCTCATGCGTGTAGCTCAGTTGGTAATACACGCCGCGCTGGCGTTGTCGATCTCGGTATTGCTTGCTGATGCTCCCAGGCCGCATTGGCCCGATTGCAGCTAACTTTGCCGCAAGTTTCTGGACTCTTTTTTCAGTGATCTGATCTTTTTCATGGTCATTAGCTTATATATGTGAATGTCTAGGAAAATCAAATCATTTGTTATGGATCTCTGGATTTCTTGGTGGAATATCGTCTGTCTTCTGCGACCCGCTTTCTCGAGAGCCCGCACCTTTCTCTGGTTTCTGCTCGTCTTGGCCGCTTTCTCCGTGCGCAATGACCTCCTCGGGGTTTCCAGTTTCGTCCGCGCTCTCGGTTTGTCAGAACACTTCTATGAGCACTTACTCCATTTCTTCCACAGCAATGCCGTGAAGACGGACCGGCTTGCAGAACTTTGGTTCGCCATCGTGATCAAGCACTTCTCTGTCTACAAGATCGGTTGTCGCCCCGTCCTGGTTCTCGACGGCATCAAGAAGTCCAAGGAGGGCCGCAAGATGCCTGCGGTGAAGTATCTGCATCAACAGTCCGAGTCCAATTCCAAGCCTCACTTCATCATGAGCCATTCCTTTCAGGCCTTCGGCGCGCTCTGTCAGGTTGGCGGATACTTCTTCTGCGTTCCGGTCTGTGCACGCATTCACGAAGGTATCGTCACTTCAAACCGCGACAGGAGAACCTTGATCGACAAGGCCAACGAGATGCTCGCATCCGTCTGTAGAGGTCAGGAGTTCGTCTTGCTGGCCGACGCCTACTACGCCAACGGAAAGGTGATCCGGAGCACCAAGGGGCGTTCCGGTGTGCTGGTCACGAGGGTTCGACGCACGACAACCGGCTTTCGGCCTGCGGCAGTGCCACGCAAACGCAAACGCGGACGACCGAAAAAGTATGGCGCTGCGGTGAAGCTCCAGAATGTCTTTGGAACGGGCGGCTTCAGTTCCGTTCCCAGTCCCGTATATGGGGAGAGAAACATCTCTGTCCGGTTCAAGTCGGTGGATCTGTTGTGGAAGCCCGCCGGGGCGATGGTCCGCTTCATTCTCGTCGATCATCCCACGAGAGGGCGGATCATCCTCTTGTCTACCGACCTCACCATGGAAGCTCAGGAGATCATCTTGCTCTACAGTTTGCGTTTCAAGATCGAAGTCGCTTTCAAGCAAGCGGTGCATTCGGTCGGCTCATTCGGATACCATTTCTGGATGGCCGCTATGCGACCGCTCAAGCGTCGCAATGGTAACCAATACCTCCACCGGACTACCGAGAAATATCGCAGACAGGTGCAGAGAAAGATGCACGCATATCATGTGTTTGTGCAGACCGGCATGATCGCTCAGGGCATGTTACAGTACCTTGCCATGACATGTGACGGTCTGGTCTGGAAACACTTTGGAACCTGGATCCGAACCATCCGCCCAGACGTGCTGCCTTCGGAAATGATTGTCTCAGCCGCCTTGAAAAACACGCTGCCTGGATTTTTGCACCACGGCGGAAAAGGTTCAGCGTTCCGAAAATTCATCCTTGATAAAATAGACTTCACTCGCTCCGAAAGTTCACGCTTCGCCGCATGATGATCTAGTTACAGAACTTCTCACTCACGAGGATGGATTTCAACGGACCGAAATCCGGGCCGCTCATCGTCATCTCCCAGGTCCGGGGTTCGCGTCCTGGAATGGGATCGTAGGTGACGACCCGCTGCTCCACCGCCCCGACCTCCTTGACACGGTCACGCACCTCGCCGGGCGGGTAATGAGCCGCGGCATCGAAGTTGGTGGTGATGCCCACCGCCTGCTGCCCCGGCTTGGCCGGATCGATGTTTTTCAATACCAGCTTGTTCCATTCTTCCGCGCGGGTCTCCATGCGCTTGCGCACCTCCATATCGAGCACGGAATCATTGCCAATACGCGGCTTGAACCTCTCCATCTCGCCGTCAATGGCCTTGCGAAGCTCGTCGCCAGTGAGCGCGCTGCCGTCCGCCTTGAGCAATCCCGAGGGCGGCTCGACAATCTCCAGGGTGGCTCGACAATCTCCAGGGTGGCTCGACAATCTCCAGGGTGGCTCGACAATCTCCAGGGTGGCCTTGGCTTCCTTGCGGTAACCGAGAAATTCAACATCGATGTCGTTGACCGTCTTGTGCTTGAGAGCTTGCGGCTTCGGATAGGCTTTGCCTTCCTTGAGCAAGTTAACAGAAAGCGGATTGCGCGAGCAAAAGGTGATGGTGACGCTATTGTCTTTGGCAATCTTTTGAATTCATATCTGACCGATAAATCAGCTCAGTTTTCTTGCCCAAAGTGTTAGTTTATGTTGCGTTATATGCCACCTGCCCTTAAGGTCTTGTGTGAAAAAGAAACACAAAAAGACAGGCGGCAAATCCGGCAAAAAAACGCTTCTCGGAGCTATCAACCGATCTCTCAGGCCCTGAGCGACCCCAGAGTCTTTGCTGATACCGAACTCGGAAATGGTATTCGCGCTC
>CBDBEZ010000078.1:0-7264 GCA_965204485.1 Verrucomicrobiales bacterium | reverse complement strand
AACCAAGAGCCAGGCCAGATGGACTATATTCCGGCCAAGCGACGTGCCGCCAACGAAGCTTTCCTTTTGGCCAGTATCCTCACCCACAATCTCACACGCGAAATGCAGATGCGATCTGCGGAGCGGTCACGCAAATCGTCCCCCCAAAGGGCTGCGGAGTGGATCTTTGAAGGACTCGGCACGATTCGCCGCAAAATCATCCAGCGTGCCGGACGTCTGACTCGCCCTCGAGGTCGACTCACATTGACACTCGGAGACAATCAGGCCGTCGAAGAAGAAATCGCCTACTACATGATGGCCTGACTGGCCATTTTATGAAACGCTGGGGTCTACAAGATCGGTTGTCGCCCCGTCCTGGTTCTCGACGGCATCAAGAAGTCCAAGGAGGGCCGCAAGATGCCTGCGGTGAAGTATCTGCATCAACAGTCCGAGTCCAATTCCAAGCCTCACTTCATCATGAGCCATTCCTTTCAGGCCTTCGGCGTGCTCTGTCAGGTTGGCGGATACTTCTTCTGCGTTCCGGTCTGTGCACGCATTCACGAAGGTATCGTCACTTCAAACCGCGACAGGAGAACCTTGATCGACAAGGCCAACGAGATGCTCGCATCCGTCTGTAGAGGTCAGGAGTTCGTCTTGCTGGCCGACGCCTACTACGCCAACGGAAAGGTGATCCAGAGCACCAAGGGGCGTTCCGGTGTGCTGGTCACGAGGGTTCGACGCACGACAACCGGCTTTCGGCCTGCGGCAGTGCCACGCAAACGCAAACGCGGACGACCGAAAAAGTATGGCGCTGCGGTGAAGCTCCAGAATGTCTTTGGAACGGGCGGCTTCAGTTCCGTTCCCAGTCCCGTATATGGGGAGAGAAACATCTCTGTCCGGTTCAAGTCGGTGGATCTGTTGTGGAAGCCCGCCGGGGCGATGGTCCGCTTCATTCTCGTCGATCATCCCACGAGAGGGCGGATCATCCTCTTGTCTACCGACCTCACCATGGAAGCTCAGGAGATCATCTTGCTCTACAGTTTGCGTTTCAAGATCGAAGTCGCTTTCGAGCAAGCGGTGCATTCGGTCGGCTCATTCGGATACCATTTCTGGATGGCCGCTATGCGACCGCTCAAGCGTCGCAATGGTAACCAATACCTCCACCGGACTACCGAGAAATATCGCAGACAGGTGCAGAGAAAGATGCACGCATATCATGTGTTTGTGCAGACCGGCATGATCGCTCAGGGCATGTTACAGTACCTTGCCATGACATGTGACGGTCTGGTCTGGAAACACTTTGGAACCTGGATCCGAACCATCCGCCCAGACGTGCTGCCTTCGGAAATGATTGTCTCAGCCGCCTTGAAAAACACGCTGCCTGGATTTTTGCACCACGGCGGAAAAGGTTCAGCGTTCCGAAAATTCATCCTTGATAAAATAGACTTCACTCGCTCCGAAGGTTCACGCTTCGCCGCATGATGATCTAGTTACAGAACTTCTCACTCACGAGACCTTATATATGTGAATGTCTAGGAAAATCAAATCATTTGTTATGGATCTCTGGATTTCTTGGTGGAATATCGTCTGTCTTCTGCGACCCGCTTTCTCGAGAGCCCGCACCTTTCTCTGGTTTCTGCTCGTCTTGGCCGCTTTCTCCGTGCGCAATGACCTCCTCGGGGTTTCCAGTTTCGTCCGCGCTCTCGGTTTGTCAGAACACTTCTATGAGCACTTACTCCATTTCTTCCACAGCAATGCTGTGAAGACGGACCGGCTTGCAGAACTTTGGTTCGCCATCGTGATCAAGCACTTCCCTGTCTACAAGATCGGTTGTCGCCCCGTCCTGGTTCTCGACGGCATCAAGGAAGTCCAAGGAGGGCCGCAAGATGCCTGCGGTGAAGTATCTGCATCAACAGTCCGAGTCCAATTCCAAGCCTCACTTCATCATGAGCCATTCCTTTCAGGCCTTCGGCGTGCTCTGTCAGGTTGGCGGATACTTCTTCTGCGTTCCGGTCTGTGCACGCATTCACGAAGGTATCGTCACTTCAAACCGCGACAGGAGAACCTTGATCGACAAGGCCAACGAGATGCTCGCATCCGTCTGTAGAGGTCAGGAGTTCGTCTTGCTGGCCGACGCCTACTACGCCAACGGAAAGGTGATCCGGAGCACCAAGGGGCGTTCCGGTGTGCTGGTCACGAGGGTTCGACGCACGACAACCGGCTTTCGGCCTGCGGCAGTGCCACGCAAACGCAAACGCGGACGACCGAAAAAGTATGGCGCTGCGGTGAAGCTCCAGAATGTCTTTGGAACGGGCGGCTTCAGTTCCGTTCCCAGTCCCGTATATGGGGAGAGAAACATCTCTGTCCGGTTCAAGTCGGTGGATCTGTTGTGGAAGCCCGCCGGGGCGATGGTCCGCTTCATTCTCGTCGATCATCCCACGAGAGGGCGGATCATCCTCTTGTCTACCGACCTCACCATGGAAGCTCAGGAGATCATCTTGCTCTACAGTTTGCGTTTCAAGATCGAAGTCGCTTTCAAGCAAGCGGTGCATTCGGTCGGCTCATTCGGATACCATTTCTGGATGGCCGCTATGCGACCGCTCAAGCGTCGCAATGGTAACCAATACCTCCACCGGACTACCGAGAAATATCGCAGACAGGTGCAGAGAAAGATGCACGCATATCATGTGTTTGTGCAGACCGGCATGATCGCTCAGGGCATGTTACAGTACCTTGCCATGACATGTGACGGTCTGGTCTGGAAACACTTTGGAACCTGGATCCGAACCATCCGCCCAGACGTGCTGCCTTCGGAAATGATTGTCTCAGCCGCCTTGAAAAACACGCTGCCTGGATTTTTGCACCACGGCGGAAAAGGTTCAGCGTTCCGAAAATTCATCCTTGATAAAATAGACTTCACTCGCTCCGAAGGTTCACGCTTCGCCGCATGATGATCCAGTTACAGAACTTCTCACTCACGAGAGACACGCCAGGCAAAGAGAAACCGGTCTGAGAACTTCCCACTCACGAGTACTCAAGGATAATCAGCCTGAGCTATTGTCCGAAGCCCGCACGCTCCTGCCCCTTGAGGAGCAAGAGCCAGAATCATTTGAGACTCCGGCTGCACCGGGCAAGCCCGCGCGGCACGTTCATTTACAAGAGGCTGAGGGCTTCTGCACTGAATCCATTCACACTCCTCTTCGCGTTGTTCATTCCCATGAGACTGGCATCCGTCGCGAGCGCGTCGCTGGAGATTGGGTCGAGACTCCCATCGATAGCCACTGGTGGTGGGCGACGACCATGCCCCGCTCAATGGCCGATGCCAAGACCATCTTCCATTTCGGGCACGACCGTTGGAAGGTCGAAAACGAAGGCTTTAACGAACTCTGCTCCCGCTGGCATTCCGGTCATTGCTATCACCATCATCCCAATTCCATTCTCGTTCTGTGGCTGATCATGTTCATGGCCCACGCCGTGTTCCACTGCTTCCACAAGCGCAACTTGAAGCCAGAGATACGCCGTGGACACACGGCCATCTATTTTGCCCGTCAAATCGCCGCCTCCATGCGAGAGGATCGATGGTGGCCGCCACCGGCTCCGGGCTGAGGAACGCCCGCCCCGCGCTCTCGGTAACCTTGGGTTCGCGTCCGCCATCGGAGCGGTCTGGCTCCCTGTTGCCTATTGCCGACAGGGGGATCCATTTCGCGGCTCGAGCCCTCCGAAATTCGCCCGAGAACCGCCACACGAAACTGTTCGCCCTCCTAGCGCCAGCTTCAACACGCTCAACACCCACCAATTCAGGCCATTACGACTCTTTCCGACGCCGTCTTACGGAATCGCTGCCCTCGAGGGTTCTCCCTGGACAACCTTCACGAAAACGACCTAAAACGAATCCAATGAAGCAGTCTGATCAGCAACCCCCGACGGCCAACACGCGCCGTGATTTCATGAAGAAACTCACCGGTGCCACGACCGTGTCGGCCTTGTCCGGCGTGACCCTGCCTCATGTGCATGCCCATGCCCAGGGCGGCAGCGAGGTACAGGTGGCCTTAGTTGGCTGCGGCGGGCGCGGCACCGGAGCGGCGGCGCAGGCCCTTTCGGTGAAGGCGCTCCCCACCAAACTGGTGGCGATGGCGGACGTCTTCGAGCACAAGCTGAACGGCAGCGCCAACGGCTTGGAACGGAAGTTCTCCCGACGGGAAGAGGACAAGGGCAAGTTCGACGTGAGCCCGGACCGCAAGTTCATCGGCTTCGATGGCTATCAGAAAGCCATGGATGCATTGAATCCGGGCGACATCGTGATTCTCACGACGCCCCTGGCCTTCCGTTGGGTGCACTTCAAGTACGCCATTGAGAAAGGGCTTCACGTCTTCATGGAGAAGCCGGTCACCGCGGATGCCGTGACCTCGAGGCGCATGCTGGAGCTGTCGGATCAGGCGGACACCAAGGGGCTCAAGGTGGGGGTCGGGCTCATGGTGCGGCACTGTCGCGGTCGCCGCGAGCTTTGGGAGCGTATTCAGAACGGGGAAATCGGCGATATCCTGACCATGCGGGCCTATCGCATGCACGGTCCGGTGGCTTCCGCCTTCTCCACCAGGAAGCCGGAAGACCAGTCGGAGCTGATGTATCAGATCGATCGCTTTCACAGCTTCATTTGGCTGAGCGGCGGTCTATTCAACGACTTCTACATTCACCAGGTTGACGAGTGTTGCTGGATGAAGAACGCCTGGCCCGTGAATGCCTCAGCTTTGGGCGGCCGCCACTACCGCAGCGTCAAGAACGGGCAGCCAGACGTCTATGGGAACAATTACGTCGACCAAAATCTCGACATTTATGCGGTGGAATACACGTTTGATGACGGCACCAAGTTTTTCATGAACGGACGCACGATGTTTGGCTGTCGGGACGACATGTCCAGCGTGGCGCACGGGACCCAGCGATCGGCCATCATCTCGACGGCCGGACATACGCCGGGCCGGGTGCGGATTTTTGAGGGCCAGAAGCAGCCGCGACGCGGAGGGACGATCTGGGCCTTCCCTCAGCCGGAAGACAATCCCTACCAGTTGGAGTGGGACGACCTCGTGGAGGCCATTCGCGACGACACGCCCTACAACGAGGTGCCGCGAGGAGTGATGGCCAGCCTGGTATCGAGCATGGGCCGATTCGCGGCGCACACGGGTCAGGAGATCGATTTGGAAGACTTCATGAAGAACGAGACCGAACTCGCCCCCGGCGTGGACAAGCTGACCTTGGACGGCGAATCGCCGCTCCAAGCGGATGATGACGGCCGCTATCCGGTGCCCGAGCCGGGGATCAAGAAACGCCGGGAGTATTGAACGACCGTGCTCTTCCAGAGAGGGGCATGGCTCTGACAGACATCCTGTTCGGCTCTCGGTCCGGTTTTGGTGCCGTGTGCGAAGCGAGAATGGCGGAGAGCCGCCGCTCTCTGGACCGCCCCGCGAGCAGAGCATCGTTTTTGGCACGCCCAACCCGATTTCCAGTTTTCTTAGCGGCCCTTGTCCAAACGTCTCTTGAGTCCTTTGATCTGGGCGTCGCTGAGGACCCGCCAGCGACCGGGTGCGAGATCGTCCAGATTGAGAGGGCCGATGCGAAAGCGGATGAGACGGCGGACGGGGCAGCCCATCGTCGCGAACATTTGGCGGATCTGACGTTTCAAGCCCTGCTTGAGGACGACACGCGCGTGGCGACGGGTGATGAAAGTGACCGATTCCATACGGGCGTGGCCTTCGGGAAGGGGAAAGCCCTTGAGCAGGCGATCTTTCTTCTCCCGCAGGAAAGGCTTTTCGAGGAAGACATCATACTCCTTCTCAAGACCGTGACGCGGATGGGCCAGTTGCTGTGCGAGACCACCGTCATTCGTCAGAAGCAACAATCCTTCACTCTCGCGATCGAGCCGGCCCACGTGGTTGAGGGGTTGCCACTCCGGCGGAAGGAGATCGTAGACGGTTTTTCTTCCTTTTTCGTCAACCTTCGAGGTCGTGTAGCCCGGCGGTTTGTGCAGGGCCACCAGCAGGGCTTTGGAGAGGGTGAGGCGGCGATCGTCGCAGGTGACGACGTCCTTGTCTTCGACTTGTTGGGCGAGTGAGAGGCAGATTTCTCCGTTGATCGTGACGCGCCCTTCCCGGATGATGCTCTCACAAGAACGCCGCGAACCCAGGCCACAATGCGCCAAATAGCGATTGAGCCTCATCGGGTGCTTCAGGAACGGTGTGAGGCTCGGGGAATCCCAGAAGCTCTGGATTAGGCTTCGGGCGTGGTCTTGGGCAGACCGATGGGGCTCTTGTCCTTGTCCCACAGGCCGCGCTTCTTCAATAACTCGATCCGCTCAAAACGCTTCAGGACGCTCCGTTTGGCGCCGACGGTGGAGGATGACTTGAGGCTGCGATGCTGAGACATGTCGGGTAGGAAAAAGGATTGGAGCGCGGAGGTTATTCACACTCAGCGGGTTTGCAAGCGGGGAAGCGCCTTTTCGTCGCTCGAGGAGTTCTTGACCCCTGGAGAGAAATCGGGCCCAGTCGCGGCAAAAGAAAGCAAGCCGTTGACGACTGCGTTCCCTGGAGGGAAGGGGACGACATGCAAGTTTGTTTGGGCGCCATCGAAGCCGGAGGGACGAAATTTGTCTGCGCCGTGGGGACGGGTCCTACGGAACTCCTAGAAGAAACGACCTTTCCCACGACTGCGCCGACCGAAACCCTGGAACGCGCGGCGAGCTTTTTCAAGGAGGCCGCTGCAAGGCAGGGAAAACTGTCCGCCATCGGAATCGCTTCCTTTGGTCCCGTCGATCTACGGCCCGATTCGGCGTCCTACGGGTTCATCACGACGACTCCCAAGGCAGGCTGGCAGCAGACCGAGTTCGCCGGGCTCTTCGCCCGCGCCTTCGACGTGCCCGTAGGATTCGACACGGATGTGAACGCCGCAGCCCTGGCCGAGTGGCGTTGGGGCGCCGCTCGGGGAAAGGGAAGCTGCCTGTATGTCACGGTGGGGACGGGCATCGGCGGAGGTTTCGTCGTCGGCGGGCGGACGCTCAAAGGCTTGTTGCATCCCGAAATGGGGCACGTGCGCGTTTCCAAGCGGTCGGACGATCCCTTTGAAGGCAACTGCCCCTTTCACGGGGACGCTTGCCTGGAGGGCCTGGCGTCAGGGCCCGCGCTGGAGCGTCGCTGGAAGCAAAACGCTCGCGATTGGGCGGCCGATCATCCCGGGTGGGCGCTGGAGGCTGATTACCTCGCTCAGGCCATTGTGAACTGGATTCTGACCCTGTCGC
>CBDBEZ010000077.1:0-87469 GCA_965204485.1 Verrucomicrobiales bacterium | reverse complement strand
AGAAAGACAAGGAAACTCTACTAACGTTCTACGACTTTCCAGCCGAGCACTGGAGACACATCCGGACGACAAACCCGATTGAGTCGACGTTTGCCACGGTCCGCCATCGACTCGACAAACCGAAGGGTGCGGATCGAGGAAAGCAACCTTTCAATGGTCTACAAGCTCGGCCTGGAAGCCGAGAAAGGCTGGCGTCGACTGAACGGATATCGTCAACTTGACAAAGTCGTGCAAGGAATCATCTTCGTGGACGGCATCGAGCAGCAAACCGCTGCCTAACCCATGATCGAACTTCGAATGGTGTTCCGACCGCCCTCATCCACAACTTCCGGTCATTTCTCTCGTCCCCGGCTGCCGTGGCCTTTCCTCTGACCGCCGACAGAGGAATCACGGAAGCGCAGGAGCGCTTCCCTCCCCAGGGATGAATGGCCCAATCCCATCACCGTAGGATGGATTTCCTATCCCTCCTCACCTCTGACTGAGGCCGGAGGCGCCCTCCGAGCAAACCGAACCCTGCGATCCGAGGCTTGCAGGACCGGATCCGTCTGGCTTGAATCCGAGTCAACACCAACTCACCTCGGCCCATCCATGTCTGCACACCCGCACCCACACCGGCGTCCGCCCCTTCTCCGCGCCATCCTGCTCGCGTTCGCACTCGTTGCCGTCGGCATGATCTCCACCCCGATCACCCGGGCGGCGGACAACGCCCAACGCCCTAACTTTGTGTTCATGATCGCCGATGACTGCACCTATCTCGACATGGAGGTCTACGGTGGGCAGGCCAACATCCCTCACCTGAATCAATTGGCTCGGGAAGGCATGCGCTTTTCACGCTGTTTTCAGGCCGCCCCGATGTGTTCTCCGACCCGTCACAATCTCTACCCCGTCAAATCGGGCGCCTGGCCCAACCACACCTGTGTCTATCCAGGAACCAAGTCCATCGCGCACTATCTCAAGGCCGTGGGTTACCGGGTCGCCCTTTCCGGAAAAACCCACATCGCTCCCAGAGACTCGTTCCCCTTCGAATACGACGACCAATTCCGTCGGGCCGATCCTCACCAGGTCGATCCCTACCCCGCACTCGAACGGCTCATGAGTGATTCCAAGGACGCCGGAACACCCTTCTGCCTCTTTGCCTGCTCCAACGAGCCTCACACACCTTACACCAAGGGCGATCCCGCAGCTTATCCGCCGAAAAGCCTCACGCTTCCCCCGAGCTGGGTGGACACTCCCGAAACGCGGCGGCAATACTCAAAATACCTGGCCGAGATCACTTACTACGACGCCCAGTGCGGCTCGCTGCTTCGTCTCCTCGACCGGCTGGGACTTCGTGAGAACACTCTGATCATCGTCGTCTCGGAACAGGGCTCCGGCTTTCCCTTCGCCAAATGGACCTGTTATGAACTCGGATTGGCCTCCGGCATGGTGGCCCGCTGGCCGGGCAAGATCGCTCCCGGGTCCCAATGTGACGCCCTGGTGGAATACGCCGATGTGGCACCCACGTTCCTGCAAGCGGCAGGCGCGCCCCTGCCCTCGACGATGGACGGCCGATCGTTCCTGCCAGTCTTGTTAGGCCTGACGCCCGAGCACAAGCGCCACACGTTCGGGATCCACACGACCCAGGGAATCCTCAATGGCCCCGAAACCTTCGGCATTCGCTCGGCCGCCAACAAGCGCTACCGCTACATTCGCAATCTCCATCCGGAGGTCACCTTCACCAACGCCGTCACTCGAGAAGGGGGCGACAAGGCATCTTTCTGGATGTCCTGGAAAGCGCTCGCGACCGCCGGCAACGCCCACGCCCGCGCCATGACCGAGAAATACCAATCCCGTCCAGTGGAAGAACTCTACGACGTCGCCGCAGATCCCCACTGCCTTCATAATCTTATCGACGATCCCAAGCTTAGCGCCACCAAAACCGAATTGTCCCAGCGATTCCGTAAGACGGCGTCGGAAAGAGTCGTAATGGCCTGAATTGGTGGGTGTTGAGCGTGTTGAAGCTGGCGCTAGGAGGGCGAACAGTTTCGTGTGGCGGTTCTCGGGCGAATTTCGGAGGGCTCGAGCCGCGAAATGGATCCCCCTGTCGGCAATAGGCAACAGGAAGCCAGACCGCTCCGATGGCGGACGCGAACCCAAGGTTACCGAGAGCGCGGGGCGGGCGTTCCTCAGCCCGGAGCCGGTGGCGGCCACCATCGATCCTCTCGCATGGAGGCGGCGATTTGACGGGCAAAATAGATGGCCGTGTGTCCACGGCGTATCTCTGGGTTCAAGTTGCGCTTGTGGAAGCAGTGGAACACGGCGTGGGCCATGAACATGATCAGCCACAGAACGAGAATGGAATTGGGATGATGGTGATAGCAATGACCGGAATGCCAGCGGGAGCAGAGTTCGTTAAAGCCCTTCGTTTTCGACCTTCCAACGGTCGTGCCCGAAATGGAAGATGGTCTTGGCATCGGCCATTGAGCGGGGCATGGTCGTCGCCCACCACCAGTGGCTATCGATGGGAGTCTCGACCCAATCCCCAGCGACGCGCTCGCGACGGATGCCAGTCTCATGGGAATGAACAACGCGAAGAGGAGTGTGAATGGATTCAGTGCAGAAGCCCTCAGCCTCATTGTAAACGAACGTGCCGCGCGGGCTTGCCCGGTGCAGCCGGAGTCTCAAATGATTCTGGCTCTTGCTCCTCAAGGGGCAGGAGCGTGCGGGCTTCGGACAATAGCTCAGGCTGATTATCCTTGAGTACGGCAACAAGGTATTTGCCGTGGTCTTCAAGAAGATTGATCACGGAGGGACGCAGGTAGAGCGCATCGGCAGTGAGCACGTCAAAGCAGCGTGGGTGGTCCTTAAGGACGCGAGTTATCAGCCGTATAGCCGCAGCGACTTCGTCGTCTCCAGGATCTCCGTCTTCACCAGGCTCAAGCATTTCCACGTCGAGAAGCAATGGAAAATCCTCACAGATAATCTGAAACGCGACCAAGCGGTGGTAGAACTGTGTTTTGACCTCGTCTCCGACGGCGATCCGGCGTTGGAGACACTTTGGACAACAACGTTTGTAGCTACAGTGAGTTTCGTGACCATCGACGGCGGCAAGCATCCAACCGCGCTGTGGGGCAAGGATTTTGTTGCGTTTGAGGCAGAAGTAAATGTGTCCGAGACACCCTCGCACACTGTCAGGCTCGATGCGCTCGGAGACATACGCCAGTTCGTCGGCGCTGGGCAAACGGTGATTACCGAGCCAACGGGTCCAGCTGCTCTTGTTCCGGTGTTGCTCGAGTTCGTTGAAGCTTGGTAACCGGCAGCAGAACATGGCGAAGAATGCTGCCGGGAAAACTCGAGTGGGAATCTGTGGTTTGGGACGAGAGTCACGCACCCGCAGCCTCCACTGTTGGCGGAGGCTGAAAATCTTGTCCGCGTAAGTTAGTAGTCGCGTGAGAATGGTCGCTTCTTTTTTGGTGGAGAATTGCGCCCGGACTTGGCTTTGCCGGCTGATTTCTTACCGGTCTTGCCCTTCTTCTTGGCGGAGCTACTCGCCGCTCTGGCCTTGGTTTTTGCCTCCTCGAGTCGGAGGCGCCCCTGCTCGTCGAGGGCTTCCAGCAGAGCATTCGCCTTCTGGAAATCATCGATCCAGCGTCTCGCCTGAGCTTCCAACGGTCTGGGGACGTGCAGCATGGTGGTCTTGCCCTTGCGAGTCTGACCGATGGCCAAGGAGCGATGGCGCAAGGAGTCGTCGGAAGCGCAACGGCAAGTGGGCTTGCCGCATTTACGAGAGAGTTCGATGGGCGAGCCGTGAAGGAAGCCTTCGGCCTGGTCGAGGAGCTGGCGGAGGCGGCTGCGAATCTGGCGTTCGTGGGGGGGCAGGGAGTTTCTGCTTGGCATGAAGGTCGGCTCGTTCAGCGCACTGTAATATAAGACTATTACAGAAACAAGCTTAAAAAAGATGAAATAACGAATGCGAATTTGCCATGGGGTCAAAAATGGGCGCTGCCGATCCGAATTACCCAAAAATACAGGGCTTGAGCCGCCTCAGCCGCCTATCTTACGGAATCGCTGGAATTGTCCCAGGCGATCAACGCCTGGATGGCCTCACAAGGCGACCAGGGCCACGAGACCGAGGCCACCGCCCGATCCCGCCAACCACGGCATCAGAAAAAAAACGTCACGCCGGCGAAATGACCCGCCATTCGCCGGAAAAAGAGGCGGGGCGGAGTCTAGACATTGCGCCCGGGATGCCCTAAGCGAATGGGTGAAGGGGATGGGATGATCGCGCGACGTCTCAGCTCCGACACCCTCGCTGTCAACAAGCCAAGCAACCGTCCCATCCTTTTCGCACTGGATCCTCACAGACACTCCATTCGATCGCTCCTGGAAGCCGCCCATGGATGACTTCAACTCCATCACTTGTCCGCTCACCGGGTGCGTCTTCATCGAGGCGAGTGCCGGCACGGGCAAGACGCACAGCATCACCAGTCTGGTGCTGCGCCTGCTGCTCGAGGAAGACGCCGACCCCGCCGCCCTCCTCCTGGTCACCTACACCAACGCCGCCACGGACGAACTTCGCCGAAAAACCCGGGAACGCTTGACCGCGGCTATACGGCAACTGGAAGGCCGCGCCGAGGACACGGAATCGCCCGGCGACCCCCTGATCTCGGGTCTAGCCGAACATCAAAGAATCGACCCTCCCACCGCCGCCAGGCAACTGCGGGAAGCGCTGCTTCGCCTGGACGAGCTCTCGATCCTCACGATTCACGGCTTCTGCCAACGCGTGCTTCACGATCGCGCCTTCGAAAGTGGTCAACTGTTCGACACCGAACTCGAGCCCGACGAATCGGCCATCCTTCGCGAAGCGGCGCTCGATTTTTGGAGAAGGCAGCTGCCCTCCCGTTCCGAATTGTTCTTCGCCTATCTCGAGACGAAACACCGTCGCTTCGACCACCTGCTCTCACTGGCGCGATCGGCCCTCTCCCAGGCGGACGCCACCGTCCTGCCACCCGGGGATCCCTCGCGAGGCGAGCCCGACGAGGAGGCGCTCCGCTCCCTTGTCCAGGAGGCAAGAGAACGCCTTTCGCAAGAACGCGAGGACATCCTGCAATCGATCGCCTCGGCTTCCGTCAACCGCCGCATCTACCAGGAAAAACGCACCCGAAACTGGCTGGAGCAATTGGAAGACTGGCTTGGTCAACCCTATCCGCTTCCTCAAAAAGGGACCCAGTTGGAGCGCTTCACCAATGAGGACTTGCTCGCCGCCACTCAGGAGGGCGAATCTCCGCCAAGGCACCCATTCTTCGACCTCTGCGATCGCCTTCAGGATACCGCCGCCACCGTGGAGCGCGTCTTGGAACGCCAGTGGATTCAAGTCAAGCGCACCTTGCTCGAGGACCTGCGCCAACGGCTTCCCGAGCGCAAACAGCAACTGAATCGCTACGCCTACGACGATCTCTTGCAAAACACACTCCGCGCGTTGCGGGAAGACACCACGGGACTCACCGCTTCGCTCGCCACCCAGTATCCCTGGGTACTGATCGACGAGTTTCAAGACACCGACCCCACACAATACGCCATTTTCCAGAGTCTTCACGCATGCCCGGACCACTCCCTGCTCTGCCTCATCGGCGATCCTAAACAGGCGATCTACGCTTTTCGCGGTGGAGACATCTTTACCTACACCCAAGCTCGCGATCGAGCGGACCATCTCGCCACCTTGCGCGAAAACTGGCGCTCCTCCCCCACCCTCATTCGGGCCGTCAACACTCTTTACCAGGCCGTGCCACGGCCATTCGGCACGGCCTCGATCGCCTATCACGCGGTCTCCGCCGCCCAGCGTCCGATGGGTGAGGCTCCAGCGCTCAAGGGCAATGACACTCAGCGAGCGCCGCTTCAGATTTGGCAGATCTCTGGCGCTCGCGACGCCGCGCAATTGGAGCAGCGCTGCCTCGAGGCCACCGGCCAGGAAATCGCTCGGCTCATTCAGTTAGGCAACGACGGCGCGCTGCACACTGGCGGCCGTCCCCTGCAGGCATCGGACATCGCCATCCTCATTCGCTCGCACCGCCAGGCCGCTGCGCTGCAGCGCCACCTCCACCAACGAGGGATCCGCACGGTGAGCTACGACCGGCAGCATCTCTTCACCGCCCCGGAGTCAGACCTGTTCGAGATCCTGCTTCAAGCCCTCGCGGCTCCGCGCGACGAAAACCTGGTGAAGGCCCTTCTGCTCAGCGATCTCATGGGCTTCGCTCCCACCGACCTCGCCGCCGCCCTGGCTGACGAGGGCCAATGGAGCGCCATCCTGGAATCCATGACCTCCTATCGGGCACAGTGGAGGAGCGAGGGCTTCATGGTGATGTTTCGCCGGTTTGTTCGAATCCACCGTCTGCCGCGCCGAATCCTCGGCCTCCCTGGAGGCGAACGCAAGCTCACCAACATCCTTCACTTTTCCGAGCTCATCGAAGAAGCCGAAGCCACGCGCAAACTCAGCCTCCACGCCACTCTCCAGTGGTTTCGCCGCCAGCGGGAATCCACCCTCTCGGAAGAAAAAGAACTCCGGCTCGAGAGCGACGACGAGCGAGTGAAGATCCTCACCATTCACCGAAGCAAGGGACTTGAATTTCCCATCGTCTTTCTGCCCTTCGCCTGGCGGGGCCCCAGCAGTTGCTCCCAGCCGGATCACGTGGCTTTCCACCGCGAAAACGACGGCGACTTCGCTCGCTGTGTCGACGTTGGCTCGGAAGATTTCGACCATCATCTGGCTCGCTCACGGGAAGAGGAGGCGGAAGAAGAGCTTCGCATGCTCTACGTCGCCCTCACCCGTGCACAACTCGGCCTCTATCTTCTGACGGCGCCCGAATCGCCCGTCTACCGCTTTTCGAGCATCGCCTATCTATGGCATCATCGTCAGGAAGACACGCAGGCCTCTCTCACCGAGTTTCACGATCGACTCAAGCGCCTCCCTTCTCCCCAATTTCGAGAGGATCTCGAGCGCCTGGTCGGCGCGAGTGGGAACTCGATCGGATTGCGCACCTGGGAAGGGCAGCCTCGCAGCTCCGCCTCCGCCGCGGCCTCAATTCCCAGAACATCCCGGACTTCCGAGACAGGCAGCCAAAGCGCTCGCCGTTTTCCAGGACCGCGACGCGACCAGTGGGGAATCACCAGCTATTCCGGTCTCACCGGCCACGGACACGGCCATGGTGAATCCCTCGAATCGCCCGATCGCGACCCCGCCCCGTCCTTGATCGACCTTTCCGATAACACGGCCAGCGATCTCTCAGGCATCGCGGCATTGCCCAAGGGAACACGAACCGGCAACATGCTCCACCTGCTCTACGAACATCTGTCCTTCCAGGCCGACGAGGCGGCCATCCGGGAAGCCGCCGCCCATCACCTGGCGGCCCAGGGAATGTCCGTGGAAGAGTGGCTTGACGTCGTCACGGCACACACCCTCTCCCTGTTCCGCTGCGATCTCGGCGGCTTCTGCCTCGCGGACGTGGCGCCAGAAAGACGCTTGAACGAGCTTGCCTTTCATTTTCCGATCGAACGGCTCACCATGGCGAAGCTGCGCGCTTTTTTCGAGCAACACGAACTGCCGGCCGAAGTCGGGGCCTTCGACTTTCATCCGGTGGAAGGATTCCTCAAGGGGTTCATCGACCTCATCGTCGAACACGCCGGCCGTTATTATGTGCTCGATTACAAGTCCAATTTCCTCGGCCGCGATGCCGAGGACTATCGCTCCTCGCGCCTCGGTGCCGTCATGAGCGCCTCCAACTACGTCTTGCAATACCATCTCTACGCCGTCGCCCTCCATCGCTACCTTCGCTACCGATTGGGGAATCGCTATGAAGGCCAGAAACACTGGGGCGGCGTCCGCTATCTCTTTGTTCGAGGAATGAGCGAGGCCTCCGGCCCGGATTACGGAGTCTTTCAAGACCGCCCGCCCATCGACCGGGTCGACGCCCTGTCAGACTTCCTCGCCGGCATCACCAAGGAAGAGAACGGCCATGTCTGACATGCTTTCGCTCGAGGCCCTGCAGCATGCGCGTGCTCTCTCCCCAGTCGACCGCCACCTCGCGGAACTGATGGGCCGCCTCACCGACGACACGACAAGGGACGCTCAGCTGGCCATGGCCCTGGCCAGCCAGTGGCCCCAGCGCGGCCATGTCTGCCTCGACCTGCACGCTCTCGAGGCCGACCAGATCTGGGAGACCCTGGATGAGGACGAGAGCGATTTGCCCTTTTCACTGAGGCTTCCCCCTGTGGAAGCATGGCTCGACACGCTTGAAGCGTCGTCGGCAGTCGGTGGACCGGAAGAGGAGACGCCCTTCGTTCTGCTTCATCGCCGCTACCTCTACCTTCGGCGCTATTTCGAGTACGAACGCGAGCTGGCCATGCGCCTGAGGAACTGGCTCGGAGAACCCGACTCCCCCAGTGAACAAGCGGGAAACCGTGCGCAGTCAGTCGTGCCCTCGCTTTTCGGAACGGACGCCGTCGACCCCACCGACCTTCAACAAACCGCCGCGATCGAGGCCACCCGACAGCCCTTCCTCATTCTCACCGGCGGCCCTGGCACAGGCAAAACCACCACCGTGGTCCGCATCCTCGCCCTCCTCCTGACGCTCCATCCAGATCTGGAAATCGCCCTGGCCGCGCCCACTGGAAAGGCGGCGTTACGCTTGGAGGAATCCATTACCCAAAGCCTGGCCACGCTTGCTTGCGATCCCCTGGCCAAGGCGCGCCTGCCTCAGAACGCCCAAACCCTGCATCGTTTGTTAGGTTATCGACGCAACAAGACCACTTTTAAACACGACGCGGCGAATCCGCTCACACACGACCTGGTCGTTGTCGACGAAGCCAGCATGTTCGGGATCGGCTTGATGGCCAAACTGCTGCGGGCCTTGAAGCCGGGAGGCCGACTCCTCCTGATCGGCGATCGCCATCAACTGCCCTCTGTGGACGCGGGAGCCGTCTTTGGCGCACTCTGCGCCCGGGCCTGTCCCGCACCCAAAGTGGAACTCACACGAAACTATCGTTTTTCTCATAATTCCGGTCTGGGCGCCTTGGCCAGTGCCATTCAGCGAGGCGACGGCAGCGACGCCGAACGTCATCTCAGCGACGAGGCCGATCCCAGTTGCCGCCGCGAACCTCTCCCGCCCGCCCAACAATTCGAATCCGTTCTCTGGAGCCGAGTCCAGCCGATACTCGAAGTCCTCTTCGCCCAGGAAAACCCGGAGAACGCGTTTGAACACCTCCAGAAACATCAAATCCTCTGCGCCCATCGTCGTGGCCCCACCGGTTCGGAAAGCATCAACTCCCTCATCCACGAAGCGGTGGCTCGGCATCGGCGGCTCAATCCCGAACAACGCTGGTACCCGGGGCAGCCTATCGTCATCACCGAAAACGACTATGCAGTCAATCTCTTCAACGGCGACACCGGAATCGTCCTGCCGTGGCAAGGCCAACTCGCCGCGTTTTTTCGATCTCCTGATGGCGGATTCCGCCGCGTGCCGCCCGCCCGCCTGCCGGCCCACGAATCCGCCTACGCCCTGACAGTGCACAAGAGCCAGGGCAGCGAGTTTGATCGCGTCCTCCTCCTTCTCAGCGATCAGCCAACGTGCCTGCTGACTCGCGAACTGCTCTACACAGGCGTCACTCGCGCCCGTCACGAGATCGTCATCTGGAGCCCGATCGAAAGCCTGCAAGCCTGCATCAAGCGTCCTCTCAAACGCACCACCGGACTGGCCACCTGGTTCAACGAGCGCGAACAACGATGAAGTTCATGGAGAAGCCTGCCGCACAGCCACCACGGTTAGCGAGACGGCGGCCCCACACCAACACGGCCGTCGCTCGAACCATCCTCTCCCAATCGGCATTCGACTCCCAACTGTCCTCACTCAGGGCCGCCATCAACTCCCGAAACTCCACGCTCGTCGGATGAGAGTTCTCCACACTGCGGACTGGCATCTCGGCCACCGGCTGGCTGGCTTCGACCGGATGGAGGAGCATCGCCTTTTTCTCCAATGGCTCCTGCAAACCCTGCGCGACGAGGCCATCGATGTTCTCGTGGTCGCCGGCGACGTCTTCGACAGCGCTCACCCGCCGCAGGCGACCATGCAGTACTACTACGATTTCCTGCGCGATCTCTCCCTCGGCCAGGGTCCTTCCTGCCAAGCGGTCATCGTGGCCGGGAATCACGATTCTCCTGCCCATCTCGACGCTCCGGCCGGCTTGCTCAAGACCTTTGGCATCCACGTCGTGGGAAGCCCGTCTCCCGACCCCGCCTGCGACATCATCGAACTCCGCAAGGGGGATGCGGAAGATTCGCCGTCGGTGGCGGTGTGCGCCATCCCCTACCTGCGAGACCGCGACGTCCTGAAAGTCATCACCGGGGAGGCGGTCGGCGAACGCGAGGAGAGGCTTCGCGAAGGTGTCTATCAATACTACCATCAAATGGGCGCCCTGACCAACTCCTACCGGCGCCGAAAAATCCCCGTTCTTGCCACCGGCCACCTCACCGTGCGCGAGTCTTCCGCCCGGAAGGGCGAGGACGATCAAATCGGGACCCTCAGCACGCTCCAGGCCACGCGCTTCCCCGCGACCTTCGATTACCTCGCGCTGGGACACCTTCACGCGCCTCACGCCGTGGGAGAAAGCGAGGCCGAGGACATCTCCGTCATTCGCTACGCCGGCGCTCCCATCCCCATGAGCTTCGGCGAGGCCGAGCAAACGAAGTCGGTGGTCGTGCTCGACTTCTGTGAGGGACGATTGCAACGCTGCGAGACCGTGGCAATCCCGGTTTTCCGCCGGCTCTTGCGCTACCAGGGAGACCTCGAGAACCTGCCTCAATGGCTTGCACAGAATCGCGCTGAGATCGATGACACACTCACTCCCTGGATCGAAGTTCGCCTCACCGATATCGGATCCCCCCAGCTTTCAAAAAAGGTCCAGGAACTCGTCGACGACGAGCCGTTCGAAGTGCTCAAGGTTCTCAGCGAAGGGGAACACGGCGGCGGCTTGAGTTGGGAGTCCGGCGAGGGCGCGCGACAGTTGCGTGACTACACTCCCCAGGAAGTCTTCGCCGAGCGATTGAAAGCGGCCCGTATCCAGGATGACGCTGATCTGCAGGAAACTTTCGCAGAGCTGCTCGCCCTCCGCGAATCGAGAAAAAGAGAGCCAATCGACTGACTCAATCACCGAGTCGAACGAAGGTCCGACGGCATGCGTATTCTCTCCCTACAGTTTCGCAATCTCAACTCGCTGAAAGGCGATCACCAAATCGACTTTCAGAAGGCGCCGCTTGCCGACACGGGGCTCTTTGCCATCACGGGCCCCACCGGCGCCGGCAAGACCACCATCCTCGACACGATCACCCTGGCTCTTTACGGTAGGGCCGCCCGCTACGATCGCGGTCTCCCCACCGAGGTGATGTCTCGTCACACTGGAGACTGTTTCGCCGAGGTCCAGTTCCTCAGTCAGAGCCGGGCCTATGGCGCTCGCTGGGATCTCCGCCGCGCCCGAAAAAAACCGGAAGGAGCCCTGCAACCCGTCAAACGCTTCGTCTACGATGTCGCGTCGCGGGAGCCTATCGTCACCAAGACTAAAGAGGTGGAAGCCTGGATCGAGGAACAGACCGGCCTCGACTACGCGCGTTTTCTTCGTTCCGTTCTGCTGGCACAGGGAGAGTTCACCGCCTTTCTCAAGGCCTCGGACAAGGAACGTGGACAATTGTTAGAAAAGATCACCGGCATGGAATTCTATGCCGAACTTTCCCAACTGGCTCACGAAGTGGTCCGCGAAAAACAGCGGGCCATCGACGAACAGAAAAGTCGTCTTCGGGACATCGAAGTGTTCACCGCCGAAGAGCGTGAAACCAAGCTTGCCGAAAGAAAGAAGGCCCAGGAGCACCGCGACGCCCTCAAGCACTCCCTCGAACGTGAACGCGAACGCCTCAAGCATCTGGAGGCCCTGGCCACTCTCGCGGCCCGCCAGCAAGCTCTGGCCAAGGATCGCACCCGGCTGGACGAGGATTTCAAAGCGGCCAGGAAGTGGCGGGATCGCTGGGAACGCCACCGGCAGTTGGAACCCCATGCGGATCGCATTCGTCGCTATCGCGAAGTACTGGATCGAATCCAGACCGTGACCCGAGAGAAGCAAGAACTCCAGGTTCAATCCGACCGTCTTGAGAAAGGGCTCGTCCAGTCCGAAAAACAGGTGAAAGCGGCCCGCTCAAGAGTCGAGGCCACGGAAAAATCTCTGGTCGAAATCCGCAAGCTGATCGATCTCGTCGTGCCTCTGGACACGGAACGCGCGCTTCGTGGCGAAGAAAAAGAGGCCGCGGAGACCCGCCTTGTCGAGAAACGTCAGCGCCTCGACAAGCTGGAAGGCGAACAGGCCGCCCAGCGTACCCTGCTCGAGCAGTGCACCGCCCGTGAGACCGAGCTCGAAGATTGGCTCCGGCGGCACTCGGCCGACGCTTCCCTCGGAAAATCAGTGGAGACCTGGCTCCAGCTCTTCGATCAGTTGGAAGCGCAGGCCTCTCAGATCGAGAAGAGAGCGCGTGATGACAAAGCCCTCACGCAACGACACCACGATCTCCAAAAATCCCTTCAAGAAGGTCGCGCCGTTCAAAGTGCCGCCACCGCCGATTCAAAGGTCTCCAACCAAGCCCTCGCAAAGCTCGAGAGCAATTTGAAGGGCATGCTGGGAGATCGGTCTCCGGCCGCGTGGGAGCGAGAAGCGCGAGAGGTCCGCGAGCAGAGGATCCTCTGGCGATCCATTCTCGACGACAGCCTGCAGATCCAAAAGCTGCAGCAAAGCCGGAGGCGCTCGGCGCAAACTCGGGAAGAGCACTCGGCCCGTCTCTCACAAACCCGCCAAGCACACCAAGAGGGTGAAATCGCGCGGAAAAAGGCGTCCGAAACGCGTAACCTGCGCCGCGAAGTCGTTCAGCGAGGAAGGGAGATTCAAGCGCTTCGCCAGGCGCTTGAGGACGGCGAGCCGTGCGCAGTGTGCGGCTCCACCGATCATCCTTGGCACGCACGAAAGGAAACGATCGCCGAGGAGAAAGCCCTCACCGAGGCCGAAACCCAACTCGCCGAAATCCAGGCAGAACAAGAGAAGCATCTCCGGGAGATCACGCACCTCACGGTTCTCCTCGAATCCCTTGACATCGCCGATTCGGCTCTCCAGGAGGAAATGCATCGCCTCGAATGCCAGTTCGCCTCCCGGCAAAACAGTGAACCCGCTTTTCGCCATCACGAGACGGAGAAGATCCGTGCCCACCTCAACGATCTGGAGAATCGGCAGAAAGATCAAGATGAACGTCTCTCTCAAATTCGCCAACTCGAAGAGCGTCTCGGTGAAGCGCGACGATCGCGCGACCAGCGCCAGCACAAGCTCCAGCAAGTGGATCTAGAGATCTCCGAGCTGATAGGAAAAGCTCAGGAGTTGGAGACCCAGATCGAGGCCAATGCCGCGGAACAACGAGTCGCGGAGAAGGCTTATCAACAGGCTTTCTCGGAGCTTCAGAAGTCACTGCCCCCTTCCGAATCGCCCCTCGAGACTCTCGGCGCCTTGAAGGCGTTCTTGACAGACCTCCGTGAAAAGGCCGAGCGCTACGAGCAACAAAGCCGCCAAGCCGATGCCGTCCGGGTCAAACGCACCCGGGCGGCCGACACGTTAAAGTCCTTTTCTCAACAACTCGCGCAACGTCAAGAAACGGCCGGGGAACAGACTCGCGGGCTCGCCGCCCTCCAGAAGCAGATGGAGAAACTCGAGGCGGAGCACCGCCGCCTGGTTGGCGACCGGGTCCCGCTCGAAGAGCGCCGCTCCCTGGAAGCCGCTCTCAAAGCCAATCAGGAAGCCCTGGAGACGGCCGAGTCGGCGCGCCAACAAGCGAAGACCGATACCGAAACCGCACGGTCCATGCGCCTCAAACTGGAACAGGAAGCCCGCCAACTGCAAGAAGTCTCCGAGAGTCTCACAGCGGAACTGGCAACCATCGCCGCCGAACTCGATTTTCCCGATCTCAACGGTCTTCTGGACGCCCATCTCCCCTCGGATGAAGCCCGAGTTCTCGCGGAGCGCGAGCGGGCTCTTCGCGATCGTGAACTGCGTTTGCAAACGGCGCTCACGCAGTGCACCGAAGAAGAGCATTCGCTTCGCGAGCGCCTCCGCGGCGTCGCTTCCCAGCCGCCCGATCCCCGCGACATGGATCTAACGGAAGTGCGACCCCGACTCCAGGAGCTGGAAAAGGAACTCGAGGCAGCCACCGAGACTCATTGGAATCTCAAGCAACTGCTCAGCCAGGACGGCGCGCGGCGAAAGCAAATTGCCTCCGCCATTGCTCAACTCGAACGCATGGAGACGGAGGGAAATCGCTGGCAACAACTCGACGCGCTCATCGGCTCCGCAGACGGCTCTCTTTTCTCACGCTTTGCTCAAAGCCTCACGCTGAAACGACTGATTCATCTGGCCAACGTCCATCTCACTTCCCTGACCGATCGCTACCGCATTCAGTGCGCTCCGGATGCCATGCTGGAAATCCAGGTGATCGATCGCTATCAAGCTAATACCGTCCGCAGCATGCAGAGTCTCTCCGGAGGCGAAGGCTTTCTCGCCAGTCTCGCCATGGCCCTTGGCCTCGCCGAGATCGCCGGTAGCCGCGGACAGATCGAATCCCTCTTCATCGACGAAGGCTTCGGCACCCTCGACGCCGACAGCCTGGAAATCGCCATCCGCGCCCTGGAACGTCTCCAGGCCCAAAACAAGACGATCGGCGTCATTTCCCACACCGCACTCCTCCAGGAACGCATCCGCTGCCAGATCCAGGTGCATCGGGGCCGCGGCGGAAACAGCCGCCTGTCCGTCTCCGAAGGCTGAAGCGCTCTACGGACGCCGCAACCGATAGCCCAGACCGCGCACGGTCTCGATCAAGCCGTTCCCCGGGACTTCGGGATCGATCTTTTTGCGTAACTTGGCGATGTGCTGGTCGAGCGTCCGGGATTCAGGATAGTAGTCCAATCCCCAGCAGTGGTCGTGGAGAGTATCCCGCGTGACAGCCTCACCAATGCGCTCTCGCAAGACGGTGAGGATGGCGACTTCCCTGGGGGAAAGCTCCACCTCCACGCCGCCCCGTTCCGCCCGGAGTTCGGCAGGGAAGACACTCCAATCCCCAAAATCAAACGAAGCGCTCTCGGGAGAGGTCGATCGCCGCCGCCTGAGGGCCGCGCGGACCCGCGCCAGCAGTTCGCGCTTGCCAAACGGTTTTCGGACGAAGTCATCCGCTCCGAGTTCGAGGCCCACGACGACATCCACCTCCTCGTTCTTGGCCGAGAGGAAGAGAATCGGCACCGCGGCATCTTCCTTGCGCACGCGACGGCAAACCTCGAATCCGTCGAGTCCCGGCATCATGATGTCCAGACATAAAAGGTCCGGCCTGCCCGATCGCCATCGTTCCAGGGCCTCACGGCCGTCAACCGCTCCGACGACGGTGTAGCCCTCCTCACGCAGACAGGCACTGACGGTTTCCAGGGTCACGGGATCGTCTTCGGCTACGAGCACTCTCATCACGGATTCTGTCAGGAAAGACGCGGATCGCCGGCCCCAGGCGCGGGAAGGTTCAATTCAAAGACCGCACCCGGGCAGGCCTCCTCGACCACGGCAAGTTCGCCGCCCATATCGCGCGCCAGACCTCGCGCAATGGTCAGTCCCAGCCCCGTGCCGCTGGAACCTTCATTCACCCGGTCATCCAGCCTCACAAACGAATCAAAAATGCGCTCCCGATCGCGCAGCCCAATGCCGGGACCGTGGTCGACCACGCGCAGACTAAGGCGCTGGCCATCGAGCCAGGTCTGGATCCCGAGTTTCTTTCCGTCCGCAGCATACTTTTCCACGTTGGACACGAGGTTCCCCACGACCTGAAACAACGCGTCACGATCCAGCCAAATCGGTGACCCAGCGTTGCGCTGGCGGTCGACCGTGATCCCCCGGCGTTCGAGCAACCCGGCAAACTGGGCCAGCACCTCATCGACCACCTCATCCAGAACGACGGGGGTCATGGCGAGACATTGTCGCCCTCTCTCGCGTTCGGCGTAGGCTAGCACATTTTCGATCAGACGGCCCAACCGATTGGCTTCGTCTCGGATTAGCCGCAGGCATCGGCGCGCTCCTTCGTTTCCGCGCAGGCTCTCTTCCGCCAGATCGATATTGAGTTGAATATTCGTCATCGGAGAGCGCAACGCGTGCGACACCTGATTGACGAAGGCGACGCGCGTCTGGGCTAACTTCGCCGCGCGTCGCTGATGGCCAAAGGCCACGCAACCCATCACCAGCAACAAACCCGCCAGGGCGGCACCGCCCACGAGGGCAGGAGTCGCGTAGACCGTTTCGCGGTGCATGACGTCCCACGAAGCCAAATGCCAGGTGCCAAATCGCGTCCGGACCGGAAGCAAAATGTGAGGCCGATCACGGTCGTGCGCGCCATCCGACGCGCCCGCCTCGATCAGCGGCCTGCCGCTTGGATCACTCACGCGATCTGGACCGTCGCCGGCGGCCACCGGAGCGAAGGAATCGGGAAGCCAGTCACGCAGCCATCCATTCATCGCGGCCTGAACCTGGTCAACATCGATGAGCACGAGCATGACACCGCCGCCCTGGTGACTTTGCCAGTAAAAGAGCGGCTTGCCGGGGTCGTCGATCTAGCCCGTGAAAGCCGAGCCCCTCATGAGACGATTCCAGTCCAGCAACACGGAGGGGCCGTCCAAGGGTGCCCCTTCCTCGTCGAAATAAGGAACGGGATTCTCGGGAGCTCCGGTAGCCTTGCCGATGCGCCAGTGCCGATCAGGCTGGGCCCGGGATTCGCGTCTGATCAGGGAGACCTGACGGACACCGGCGACCCGTTCCGCGGCCCGTTCAAGAGCGAACACGTCGCGGGGACTCGATTCGGACACCAGCCTTCCGAGATGCGATTCGTAGAGTTGCTCCAGGCGAACCAACTCAAGACGGAGTTCTTCGACTAACTCGCTATGCGCCTCGCGGGGGCGATCAATGCGATGCACCTCCGTGTGACGCGCCATCCGCACGCCGCCCAACAGACACCCCGCCGCCGCCAGCACGAAGATGACCAGGACAGTCTCTGGAGCCTCCCATTTCATCGGATCCGCTCAGCCTAACGAAAAAGTCGCATGAACATCAAGACTCGCTTTTCCGATACGGCCTCGCCGTCATCGCCGCGCGGCGTCAGGGCGCCGAGAAGCAGCACCTCGCCGGGATGCGCATAGACTTGAGTGGTAAGGCGCAGGGTGGCGAAAACAGGCATCGTGCAGAGCGGTTCCTGTCCCACAGGCGTGATCAAACGGTTTTGAGGACGATCGCCCTGGTCTTCGACGAGTTCAGGCATCACTTCGATGTCGAATCCCAGCGGATGACTGCGATCGTGCACCGTGGCCCTCACGGTCATACCGATGTTGCGCGTGGTGAAAACCATCGGCTTTGGGTAATTCTCGGGAGCCCAGAACGGACGCTCCGTGCGTGCCCGGATCGCACCGACCGGAAGCTCCGGTGGATCATATTCCGTTGGGTACATCCGTTCACGAATGGCTTCGCTTCTCATCGGCTTGCCGATCTCGCCCGAAAGGCTGCCAATGGCCAAGACTTCGGCTTCGCTCGCGGCCAGTCGATCCTGGGCGAGCACCCGCAGTCGCGCCGAGTCCCATGACTCGCCCGAGGGGGCAACGGCCTCTCGAAACCAAGCGGCATCCACTTCGATCATCTCCGCCACCAGCCCCACGTGCCCGTTGATGGCCGGGGGCCGATCGTTCTCTCCACGACTCATGGAATGCGGCGTGACGAACATCATGACGGCCTCGTGCCCCTCTCGCTGAGACGTGCCAACCCAGCAACACCGGCTCATCGGGACTTCCGTGAGGGTGGAGAAACGAATGGTTCCAAAGATGGGAAGGGCGACGGCGGGCACGCTTTGGTTTCCCGCGGGGAGCAGCGCGTATTCGCTTTCACCGAGGTGTCTTACCAGTTCCTGTGCCGTTTCAAGCGAAAGGGATCCCCCGGGCAAGCGGGCCGAGCGCGTTTCAGTGCAGATGCCGTGCATTCGAGCGTCAAACTGCTTGGGATGAGGATAAGAGGCCGGCGGCCAGTAGGCGTGGTCGCCCACCACCACCGGGATTGAGGACTCGGGACTCGATGCGGGAGGGGCCCATACCACCGTATAAATGAGTTCCCGGATCGCCTCGGCTTTGGCTCTCCCCCCGCGACTGACATGCACGCACGACTCGATCATTTTACCCTTGTCTTCGTTCACGAGTTTCCCCACGGCCGCGCGCAGCGCGTCCCCATCTGCCAGATCCACCTCGCCTCTCGCGAACAAATCTGAAAGCGCGAGGCGATCCACTTCAACGAACTCGGTCAGAAAAGCGACGTTGTCCTGCGAGGTTTCAGCTCGCACCTCTGCGTCAGCGCCCGTCGCCCCGGCTTCGCGGACAACAAAGGGATCCGGTGAAGTCGCCTGATCGGTGGCGCCGCGGTTCGACGTGCGCTGAGGTTCAGCGAAGGGATCGCTCGCCTGACCGTGAGCCAAGTTCACCCCATAGTTTCATAAATCGGGGCAAGAATCCCAAGAAAATAGTGGCAGGGGCCTTTGGGATAAGGTTAATTTGGAATCTACCAAAACACCAAACACTTCAACCCAAAAGCCACCTACAGTGAGAGTAGCACGACGCACGATTCATGCAAAGTCCAGAACGATTCCGGCGATCAAATTTGAAGATCAAGAACTGACCTCTTTCGGCGGTCTCGTTATCTTTCAGAAGCTCTTTCAGAAGCTCTTTCAGGAATTGGATCTGGAGGGGAAGCTTCAGCAGTGCTTTGATCCACTGGATCGGCGCATGTCCCGCTTCTACAAGTTCCACAAGGTTTTCATGTGTCTTATCGTGCATCTTATACTGGGCTACCGGATGCTTCGCGATTTGGACTACTACCGAGATGATCCCCTTGTACGACAGGTTTTGGGGATGCACCCATTGCCCAGTGTCCCAACGATGAGCCGGATGTTGGGAGAGGTCGATTGTCAAAGCCTTGAGAGGATGAGGGAGATGAATCATTTCGTTTGCCTGTCGCGACTTCAGGAGGAAGGAATCAAACGCATCACGCTTGATTTGGACGGAAGCGTGCAGAGCACGAGTCGCCATGCGGAAGGGACGGCTGTGGGATTTAACAAGAAGAAAAAAGGCGAGCGCAGTTATTATCCGTTGCTCGCGACGATCTCCCAAACCGGACAGATTCTCGATTACCTTCATCGAAGCGGCAACGTCCATGACTCCAATGGCGCGGTGGAATTTCTTCGCTACTGCGTGGAAAAGATTCGCAAGGTGCTGCCTGATGTGCAGATCGAGTTGCGCGCCGACAGCGCGTTTTTCAGCGATCAGATGGTTTCAGAGGCAAAGACCCTTGGCCTGGAATATACGTTCTCGGTGCCTTTCGAGCGGCTTGTGGACGAGGCGGAGAGGGAAAACTCATCACTTCGAAATCCGCTGGAAGCCAAAAAGTTGGGCGCGCAAAGCGCGCATTTTGTGCATTCGAACCATGAGGCGCACTCAGCGCAAAGGACCGCTCCAACTGGATCTTTTCGAACCAGTCGAGGAGAACTATGAATACGAGGCGATCATCACCAACAAGACAAACACGGCCGCTCATGTGGTGAAATTGCATGAAGGGCGTGGCTCTCAGGAGAAGATTTTTGGCGAAGCCAAGAGCCAGGCCCAGATGGACTATATTCCGGCCAAGCGACGTGCCGCCAACGAAGCTTTCCTTTTGGCCAGTATCCTCACCCACAATCTCACACGCGAAATGCAGATGCGATCTGCGGAGCGGTCACGCAAATCGTCCGCCAAAAGGGCTGCGGAGTGGATCTTTGAAGGACTCGGCACGATTCGCCGCAAAATCATCCAGCGTGCCGGACGTCTGACTCGCCCTCAAGGTCGACTCACATTGACACTCGGAGGCAATCAGGCCGTCGAAGAAGAAATCGCCTACTACATGATGGCCTGACTGGCCATTTTATGAAACGCTGGGGTTCAGCATGCCAATGCCGGTGAAAAAAAGGGTTGCGAGAAATTGAGTTCGTTTCATGACAAGGCATGAAAGCACGGACCGGCGTGGGTTGCGTCAACGCCGGCTGAGACCTACGTAAAAGTTCTGTAAAAGGAGAGGCTCCCCGCTCCCATTACTCGCCATTTCGCAGCATGCCGCCGTCGAATTCCGTTAGAAGTGTCAGCAATGCCGCGAGTCAGAACGCTTGGCCACTGCGTCAGAACTTCGAGTCGAACCGCCCACCCCGATTCACGGCATCGCTCATGAAGGGAGAGATCCGACGACCGCTCAGCGAGGACTCTCGTCATCGAGGGCTTTGCAGGGTTCAAGCAGTTCAAGCGGTTCCTGAGGCTCCATATACTCCCACATTTCGTTTTGGTGTAGCCAGATGGGATCCGCATTGCGACGAATGAATTCGTCGACATCCATGCCTTCGACCGTTCGCGTTCGGTCAACGGGCACTCGTTTCTGCTTACCGTGGATGAAAATGGTCGTGGTCTCCTCGCGACGCCATTTCCGCGCCTTCTTCTCCGCTGCCGTGAGTTTGCGTTTCCGCTTGGTCATGTCCGAGAGCATAGAAAACGTCCGGAGAAGTTCCAAACGAGATTTTCCTCGCCATGAAGACCACGTCACACCGCTTCGTGGAAGTAGTAGCATAGCCCATCTGGAGCCGCGACAAAGAACACCTGGAACCGCTTCCCGTCCCGCTCATCGATCCGCCAGTTGCTGATGGTCAGGCCCTTGGACTCGAGCTCTCGCCTGATGCCTGCGATTCCCGAGACCAGGATCGCCGCGCCATCCTGGCTCGCATCCCCACCATTGACCGCAAATCCGATCTGGACGCCATCCCGCTCCAAAATCACCACGGGGATCGACCCATTCTTTCTCTCGATCTCGGTCATCCCAAAATGCTCGGAATACCATGTCGAGGCACGATCCAGATCCTCCACAGGCAGCGCCAGGACGTCGTCTTGATAGGGAAAAGCGGCCTTGAATGCGGACGGGTTCGACATGGTGGGGTGGGCGGCAAAGTCGGTCTCGATCCCACGGTCAAGAAAGGGTCGGACACATGCACAAGAATCGATCAATCCCGGCCCGATCGCAAGGCCGGTCTCTCAAATCTCGACGACATTCGCGTGTCTGCATCTGGCGGAGCGAATCGATCACGGCGCCGATGGTGAATTGGGTGGCCCCGCGCGCGATAGGGAGGCGTGTGAATCCATTCGACGAGCACACATCGCCCGCAGAGCGGCCGAGACTACCTGGTGCGATTGATTCCCGTTAGCCCGAGAGGGATCCGTGTAGCGCGTCATACCACCGCCTCATCTCCTCGCTGAACTCGAAGACTTCCGTGGCTGGGGTGGCCGGGATGAAGACCGGTTCAGAATGGATCAACTTCCCACGATCCACTCGGTCTGCCAGACCTCGGGCAAGCCTCCCCAACAATGGCAAGGAACGCAGCTTCTGTTTCAACCAAGAGGTCACGCGGCGATCCGCATGCCGATAGCACGCCGCGAAGACGACTTCACCTCCGCTCCAGTCGCTGTGAAAGAAGACGCACTGATCGAAATTCTGCAAATCCGATGGAGACACCTCCCTGTAATGCCACACGCCGTCGAGCAAGGACCCGACTCGATATTCGTGATCGTAGAAACTCAATCCAAGGTGAGTGTCAAACGGACGATCGATTTGCTTGGCATGAACCGCCTGGATCAAGGGCACGACCCAGCCCTCACGCCGACTCGTCCGTTTCTGAGCAGAGACCGATACCCACTCGATCTGTCCCTCCCCTCTCACAATATTTGCCCTCACTTTCAGCTCATTCCCATTGCCACTCACCTCCTTGATGAGGAGGGCTGGACGGTCCGCGCTCACGATTGCCCGGCTACCCAGCAGGCACGCGAGCACGAATCCCAGGCCGAGACCAATCTGAAACCGTTTTCGGAGTGCGGGACGTCGAAGCTGCATGGCGCGGTGGATTCGCAAGCGAACCGTTCGAGGAACTCTCCAGGCGGAATCAAACACCTCCGCCACCCGAGAATCTCCACCAACTATACCCCCCCCAGCCAGTTCAACGACAAGGAGTCCCGCCGTCCGCTTCCAAACAACCCCACCCTCCAGAGACGGAAGCCGTCGCCACGTTTCCCGGCGACCACGCCTTCCAAAGAACGAGTCACAATGTCTCACTCAAAGCACTTACTCTCAGTCCTGATGGGCCAATATGGCACTAATAGGCCGCGCCTGCTTTTCTATTAACTTGTTTATTATCAAGTCTTTAACTATTACGGTTCACCATGGCATGAGTGATGCTTTTCTTTGTTGGCAATCGAATCACGACACGCACTCTTCCCAGAAAGGAACCCATTTCATGAATGCCCAAAGATTTACTCTCAAGATGCAGGAAGCTCTCCAGGAGAGTCAGAACGTCGCCGCTGATCTCGGACACAGCGAGATCGCTCCCCTCCACGTGTTCAAGGTCACCCTCGAACAGACCGACGGCGTGGTCCGGCCGCTTCTCCAGGCGATTGGCGTCTCGCCGGCCACGCTGCTCGATGAGATCGATCAAGCCCTTTCGCGACAGGCCGCCGTCCAGGGCGGCACCGACCCTCACATTGGCCGTGAACTCTCGGAATCGCTCCGAGCGGCCGAGAAGATCATGAAAGAACTCAAGGACAAGTTCCTCAGCGTGGAACATTTCTTCCTCGCCGCCACCGAGTCCAAGCCACCTCTCGGCGAGCTGCTCCGCAAGCACGGCCTCAGCCGCAAGACCCTCACCAAGGCCCTGGAAAACGTCCGCGGCCACCAGAAGGTCACTGACCAGGATCCGGAGGGAAAATACCAGGCCCTCGAAAAATACGGCCAGGACCTCACCGCACGGGCTCGCGAAGGAAAAATCGACCCCGTCATTGGACGCGACGAGGAGATCCGCCGCATCATGCAGGTCCTCTCCCGGCGCACCAAGAACAACCCCGTTCTCATCGGCGAGCCCGGCGTCGGCAAAACGGCCATCGTCGAAGGACTGGCTCGCCGCATTGTCAGTGGCGACGTCCCGGACTCCTTGAAGAACAAGCGCGTGATCGCCATGGACCTCGGCGCGATGATCGCCGGCGCCAAGTATCGCGGCGAGTTTGAAGACCGCTTGAAAGCCTTCCTCAAGGAGGTGACCTCCTCCGAGGGCGAGATCGTCCTTTTCATCGATGAGCTGCACACCATCGTCGGCGCGGGGAAGACGGAAGGCGCAGTGGACGCTGCCAACCTGCTCAAGCCCCAGCTGGCGCGCGGCGAGCTGCGCACCATCGGGGCCACCACCTTGAACGAATACCGGCAATACGTGGAGAAGGACGCCGCGCTGGAGCGACGCTTCCAGCCTGTCTATGTCGGCGAGCCAAGCGTGGAGGATACCATCGCCATTCTGCGCGGCTTAAAGGAGCGCTACGAGGTGCACCACGGAGTCCGCATTCAGGACTCCGCCATCATCGCGGCGGCCAAGATGTCCGACCGCTACATCAGCGACCGTTTCCTTCCTGACAAAGCGGTGGACCTGGTCGACGAGGCCTCGTCTCGCCTCAAGATCGAGCTGGACTCCATGCCAACGGAAATCGATCAGCTGGAACGGCAAGTCATGCAGCTGGAGATGGAGAAACAGGCTCTCTCCAAGGAGAAAGACCAGGCCAGCAAACAGCGCCTGCAAAAGATCGAAAGTGAGATGGCCGATCTCAAGGAGAAGAGCCATCAATTGAAGACACAGTGGCAGAACGAGCGCAAAGCCATTCTCGAAGCCAACAAGCTGCAGGAGGACATCGAAGGCCTGAAAACGGAACTGGAACAGGCGCAGCGCCGGGGCGATTTGGGCCGCGCCAGCGAGATCCAGTACGGCCTCATTCCCAACAAAACCGATGAACTGAAGGCTCACCAGAAGCAACTATCAGAACTGCAACACGGACAGCAAATGCTGCAAGAAGAGGTCACCGAGGAAGATATCGCCAAAGTGGTCGCCAACTGGACCGGCATTCCGGTGTCTCGGCTTCAGGAGAGCGAGCGCGCCAAGCTCGTCCACATGGAGGACTGGCTGCACGATCGCGTCATCGGGCAGGAACAGGCGGTGGTGGCCGTGGCCAACTCCGTGCGCCGCGCCCGCGCCGGTCTGCAAGACGCCAACCGACCCATCGGGTCTTTCATCTTCCTCGGACCGACCGGGGTGGGAAAGACGGAGCTGAGTAAGGCCCTCGCAGAATTCCTTTTCGATGACGAGAGCGCCATGGTTCGCGTCGACATGAGCGAGTACATGGAGAAGCACAGCGTGGCCCGGCTCATCGGTGCCCCTCCGGGCTACGTCGGTTATGAAGAAGGCGGCCAGCTCACGGAGGCCGTGCGGCGCCGCCCCTACTCGGTGATTCTCCTCGATGAGATCGAGAAGGCACACCCCGAGGTGTTCAACGTGCTCCTCCAAGTGCTAGACGATGGTCGCATCACCGATGGGCACGGACGGACGGTGGATTTCACCAACACTGTGGTCATCATGACCTCCAACGTCGGAAGTCAATACATCACCGAGGACGTGGACGCCAAGGAGCGCCATTCCCGCGTGATGGATGCGCTACGCCAACACTTTCGCCCGGAGTTTCTCAACCGGATCGATGAAACGATCATTTTCGATCGCCTCGAACGCGAACATCTCGGCAAGATCGTGGAACTTCAACTGGCCAAAGTGAAAGCGCGAGCGGCCGATCTTGGCCTGACCCTGGAATTGACGCCGGAAGCCATCCAATTTCTGGCCAACGAGGGTTACGACCCCGTCTACGGCGCCCGGCCGCTCAAGCGGGCCCTGCAGCGATTCCTGCTCGACGAACTCAGTCTCATGTTGCTCGATGGCAAGGTGGCGGAGGGCGACACGGTGCTCGTCGGCGCCGACCCCGCCAACGAGCGACTGCGCCTCGAGGCGGCCGCCGCCGCCAGACCATGAAGGAAGAGCGCCCCGCTCTCGGCTAGAGCCAAGGCCAGATCACCGGTGCGCCCTCCCTCCCTTCCTCTTCCCTCTCTTCGCGTTTATTCTCACACTTTTCTTTCCACCCCCATTTTTACTCACATTCCCATGAACGCCATCGTTCCCTCCAGCCTCGTCCAGCACGGCACGAAAGAGGCTGGTCCTCCGCCCGAGGCGGCACCCGTTCTTCCCCTGCGCAACATCGTGGTGTTTCCCGGCTCGCTCACCCCCTTGCGGTTCAACCGCCCGGAAACGGTCAAGGGAATCGAAGCCGCCGTGCGATCCCATCATCACGTGATCCTCGTCTGGCAAGAGGATCCCGAACTCGCCCAGGTCACGCCGGAGGCTCTCCCGCGCGTGGGCACGCCTGGCCCGGCTGGGCCGCGTGACACGCCAGGGACAGGAACTGACGGTCATCGCGCAGGGCCGCGAGCGGGTTCGCCTCGGAAACTACTCCCAGACCGAGCCTTTCCTGCACGCCGCGTTCGAGGTGATGCTCAACCATTTACCCAAAGACGACGGCGCCTACTGGGAAGCTGCCATGCGCAATTTGCGCGCCTCGGCACAACGGCTCATCCAACTGGACGATGAGATTCCCGGCGAAGCGGAACAGGTGCTCGATCAAATCGAGGATCCCGTCCTCCTCACCGACGTCCTCGCTGCGAATCTCAACATCGACATGCCCGAGCGGCAACGTCTCCTCGAACAACCCAACGTTCAGCACCGCTTCGAGGTGGTGCAGCGTCACCTGAACCAGCAGCTGGAAATCGCCGAGCTGCAGACAAAGCTTCGCCAGGATCTTCAGTCCGAACTCTCAGATTCTCAAAAGAAGGCCTACCTGCGCGAGCAGGTCTGGACCATCCGCAGAGAACTGGGCGAGGAGGATGACGGCGAGGAGCAGGTCGATGAACTGGCCGAGCGTCTGGCAAAAGCCGAGCTGCCCCCCAAGGCCAAGGCCCAGGCCGATCGCGAACTCAACCGCTTGCGGGTCATCCCGCCCGCCAACCCGGAACATTCCGTCATCGTCACCTACCTCGAGACGATGGCGGAGCTTCCCTGGCAGAAACTCACGGACGGTGCCATTGATCTGGCCAAGGCGCGGGCCATCCTCGAGAGAGACCATCACGGCCTCGAGAAGGTGAAGAAGCGCATTCTGGAGTATCTCGCCGTGCGCAAGCTGAAACAGGACGGCCCGGGCGCCATCTTGCTGCTGGCGGGCCCTCCCGGCGTCGGCAAGAGCAGCCTGGGCCAGTCCATCGCGGACGCCCTTGGCCGGGAATTCATCCGCATCAGCGTGGGCGGCCTCCACGACGAATCCGAAATCCGAGGACATCGCCGAACCTACATTGGCTCCATGCCCGGCCGCCTCGTTCAAGAGCTGCGGCGCGCCGGCACGCGGAATCCCGTGATTCTGTTAGATGGGATCGACAAGATCGGTTCGAGCTTCCGTGGCGATCCCGCCAGTGCCCTGCTCGAAGTTCTCGATCCGAATCAGCACGCCACCTTCGTCGATCGTTACCTGGACGTACCCTTCGATCTCTCCCAGGTTATCTTCATCTGCACGGCCAACACACTCGATCCCATTCCAGCGCCCCTGCTGGACCGCATGGAAGTTCTCCCGCTACCGGGTTACACTGAGTCCGAAAAGCGAGCCATCGCCAAGCGCTACCTCGTCGCCAAACAGCGCAAGGCTCACGGTCTGAACAAGCGTCAGATCCAGTGGACCGACGAAGCCGTGGAGGCCTTCATCAAGCACTACACGCGCGAGGCCGGCGTGCGCCATCTCGAACGCGAGATCGGTGCCGTCACCCGCGCGACCGCTGCGGAGATTGCCGAGGAAACCCGGAAAACGTCCCGGATCACCTCGAAACGCGTGGAATCTCTCCTCGGTCCGCCACGCTTCGTGCGGGATGCCAAGGTCGCCCACGACCAGATCGGGGTGGTCAATGGACTGGCCTTCACCCCGACCGGGGGCGACGTCTTGCCCATCGAGGCCCTGATCTATCCCGGAGAGGGGCGCATCAAGCTCACCGGCCATCTCGGTCAGGTCATGAAGGAGTCGGTGGAAGCCGCGCTGAGCCTGGTCCGCAGCCGTTTTGAGACGCCCACGGCCGACGAAAAAAAGCCCGATCCACTGGTCAAAGCCCAGGGCGATGGCGATCCTCCGAATCGATTCGCCAGGCGAGACCTGCACGTTCATGTGCCGGCCGGCGCCATTCCCAAAGACGGACCCTCTGCGGGGATTGCCATGTTCACCGCCCTGGCCTCGCTCTGGTCCCAACGGCCGGTGAGGCACGACGTGGCGATGACCGGCGAGGTCACGCTGCGCGGTTTGGTCCTTCCCATTGGCGGCCTGAAAGAGAAGTCCATCGCCGCCCTGCGCACGAGAGTGAAGACCATCCTCATTCCCAAGGGCAACGCCAAGGACATTCCCGAATTGCCGGAGGAAGTCCGGGAAAAACTCGAGATCCTTCCCGTCACCACGGTGGATGAGGTCCTCGAGCACGCCTTGGCGCATCCATCGAAGGACGGGCAGGGGTCGGCCCCCTGAGCGGGGCGCATCATCTTGGAGGCTTTGCGGTTTACTCCCATCGCCACCTCCAGGCATGCTCATGGCCGTGCGTTCCCAAACACCCCTCATCATCTCGGTTTCGCGACTCCTTTCCGTTCTGCTCCTGAATCTCTGGGCCTCCGGTTTCTCCGTCAGCGGCGACGTGCCGTCGTTTCGCCAGGAGGTCATGGCCGTCTTCTCCAAGGCCGGCTGCAATAACGGGGGCTGTCATGGAGGCGCCAAGGGAAAGGGATCGCTCAAGCTCTCGCTGCGCGGCGAGTCGCCGGATCTCGACCACGCCACCTTGCGTCATGAGGCGGCTTCCCGCCTCATGGTGACCGAGGATCCGGCGAGGAGCCTCCTCCTGCGCAAGCCCTCCCGCCAGGTCCGTCACGAGGGCGGCCTCCGCTTTGCCGTCGATTCTCCCGAATACCGGATCCTCCACGACTGGATCGCCGCCGGGATGCCCGAGGATCCTCCCGAGGCGCCGCGTCTCGTCAGTCTCGAGGTCTCCCCGAGTGAGGCGGTGATCACGAAACCGAAACGATCGATCGGCATCGAGGTGGTCGCGCACTTCTCGGACGGGGAGACACGCAACGTCTCGCGCTGGGCAGTCTATGAGCCCTCCAACCTGATCGCCGAAATCGACGCCTCCGGAACGGTCACGGCCACTCAACCCGGCGAGACGGTCATCACGGTGCGCTATCTGCATCTGCAATCGCCGGTCCGCCTGGCCTTTGTCCCCTCCCGGCCCGACTACCAGTGGTCCGCGCCCTCCCCCGCCAACGGCATCGACGAGGCCGTCTTCGCCAAGTTGCGCCGCCTGCGCATGAACCCCTCACCGGTTTGCGACGACGCCACCTTCATCCGCCGCGCCTCCCTGGATCTCCTCGGCCTCCCCCCGACCGCCGAGGAGGCCCAGCGTTTCGTCGCCGATCCCTCGCCTGGCAAACGCGTCAAATTGATCGACGATCTTCTCCAGCGTCCCGAGTTTGCCGATCAGTGGGCTCTCAAGTGGAGCGATCTCCTGCGCAATGAGGAAAAGACCCTGGACGAGAAGGGCGTCCGCCTTTTCCATCGATGGATCCGAGACTCCATCGCCGCGAACAAACCGATGGATCAATTCGCCCGCGAACTCGTCGCCGGTATCGGGAGCACCTACGAAAACCCGGCCGCCAACTACTATCGCGCCCTCCGGGATCCCGCCCTGCGCGCCGAGGCCACCGCCCAGCTGTTCCTCGGCACGCGGCTCCAGTGCGCGCGCTGTCACCGGCACCCCTATGAACGCTGGAGCCAGGACGATTACTATCAATTTGCCGCCGTTTTCGACGGCATGGACTATGAGATCCTGAAGAACGAGCGGCGGGACAAGCTGGACAAGAATCAGTTCATCGGGGAGCAGGTGGTGAAGATCGGCCTGGAGAGAAAGCTCAAGGATCCCCGATCGGGCGAAGTTCCGGACCAGGCCTTTCTTCCCATCCCGGGCATGCCCTCGCGCGACCAGCAGGACTCCCTCGCCGCCCTGGGAGAATGGCTCACCGCTCCTGACAATCCTCTCTTCGCCAAAGTGCAAGCCAACCGCGTGTGGTTTCAGCTCTTCGGCCGGGGAATCGTCGATCCGGTGGACGATTTCCGTTCGACCAATCCCGCGGTGAATCTGGAACTCCTGGCCCGGCTCGAGAGGGAATTCATCGAGAGCGGCTTCGACCTGCATCATCTGATCCGCACCATCACGAGTTCCCTCACTTACCAACTCATCTCCGTGCCAAACGACACCAATCGCCAGGACGATCGGAACTTCTCCCGTAACTTCGTGCGGCGGCATCCTGCCGAGACCTTGCTGGATGCCATGCACCGCGTCCTGGGCACGCGACCGGAATTCTCGGACATCGAAGGCCGGCCGCGCGCGGCCCAGCTTCCCGGCGTCGAAAGCATTCATCGCAATCGCCGGCCCAAGGGCGACGAACACTTTCTCAAACTCTTCGGCCGGCCGGTCCGCCAGCTGAACTCCGACCTAGAGCGATCCAACGCCACCTCACTGGCTCAAGTGTTCGAGATGACGAGTGGAAGGACGCTGCACGGCTTGCTCTCTCTTCCGGACAACCGCCTGGGCGCTCTCCTGACTTCCGGCGCTTCCGACGAAGACCTCCTGACAAAGCTCTACTGGACCGCCCTAACCCGTCCACCGAGCGAGGCCGAAGCGGACGGTACTCTCGAACATCTTCGGCGCTCCGAGAACCGGCGGCACGGCTTGGAAGATCTCACCTGGGCGCTGCTCAATAGCAAAGAGTTCATGCTTCCTCGTGAGTGGGAAGTTCTCAGACCGGTTTCTCTTTGCCTGGCGTGTCTCTCGTGAGTGGGAAGTTCTCAGACCGGTTTCTCTTTGCCTGGCGTGTCTCTCGTGAGTGGGAAGTTCTCAGACCGGTTTCTCTTTGCCTGGCGTGTCTGTCTGACTGCGTAATAGAGCGATCTTCGCCTTGGATAGTTCAATGCTCAGATCGATCAGTTCGGTGGTCAGTTTCTTGAATTTCTTGTACTCCTCTGTTTCTTTTCGTAGTCCCTTCACGTGATCTGGCCAGACGTGTTCAGTCCGGCTCCTCATCTCATGCGTGTAGCTCAGTTGGTAATACACGCCGCGCTGGCGTTGTCGATCTCGGTATTGCTTGCTGATGCTCCCAGGCCGCATTGGCCCGATTGCAGCTAACTTTGCCGCAAGTTTCTGGACTCTTTTTTCAGTGATTTGATCTTTTTCATGGTCATTAGCTTATATATGCGAATGTCTAGGAAAATCAAATCATTTGTTATGGATCTCTGGATTTCTTGGTGGAATATCGTCTGTCTTCTGCGACCCGCTTTCTCGAGAGCCCGCACCTTTCTCTGGTTTCTGCTCGTCTTGGCCGCTTTCTCCGTGCGCAATGACCTCCTCGGGGTTTCCAGTTTCGTCCGCGCTCTCGGTTTCTCGTGAGTGGGAAGTTCTCAGACCGGTTTCTCTTTGCCTGGCGTGTCTGTCTGACTGCGTAATAGAGCGATCTTCGCCTTGGATAGTTCAATGCTCAGATCGATCAGTTCGGTGGTCAGTTTCTTGAATTTCTTGTACTCCTCTGTTTCTTTTCGTAGTCCCTTCACGTGGTCTGGCCAGACGTGTTCAGTCCGGCTCCTCATCTTATGCGTGTAGCTCAGTTGGTAATACACGCCGCGCTGGCGTTGTCGATCTCGGTATTGCTTGCTGATGCTCCCAGGCCGCATTGGCCCGATTGCAGCTAACTTTGCCGCAAGTTTCTGGACTCTTTTTTCAGTGATCTGATCTTTTTCATGGTCATTAGCTTATATATGCGAATGTCTAGGAAAATCAAATCATTTGTTATGGATCTCTGGATTTCTTGGTGGAATATCGTCTGTTTTCTGCGACCCGCTTTCTCGAGAGCCCGCACCTTTCTCTGGTTTCTGCTCGTCTTGGCCGCTTTCTCCGTGCGCAATGACCTCCTCGGGGTTTCCAGTTTCGTCCGCGCTCTCGGTTTGTCAGAACACTTCTATGAGCACTTACTCCATTTCTTCCACAGCAATGCCGTGAAGACGGACCGGCTTGCAGAACTTTGGTTCGCCATCGTGATCAAGCACTTCCCTGTCTACAAGATCGGTTGTCGCCCCGTCCTGGTTCTCGACGGCATCAAGAAGTCCAAGGAGGGCCGCAAGATGCCTGCGGTGAAGTATCTGCATCAACAGTCCGAGTCCAATTCCAAGCCTCACTTCATCATGAGCCATTCCTTTCAGGCCTTCGGCGTGCTCTGTCAGGTTGGCGGATACTTCTTCTGCGTTCCGGTCTGTGCACGCATTCACGAAGGTATCGTCACTTCAAACCGCGACAGGAGAACCTTGATCGACAAGGCCAACGAGATGCTCGCATCCGTCTGTAGAGGTCAGGAGTTCGTCTTGCTGGCCGACGCCTACTACGCCAACGGAAAGGTGATCCGGAGCACCAAGGGGCGTTCCGGTGTGCTGGTCACGAGGGTTCGACGCACGACAACCGGCTTTCGGCCTGCGGCAGTGCCACGCAAACGCAAACGCGGACGACCGAAAAAGTATGGCGCTGCGGTGAAGCTCCAGAATGTCTTTGGAACGGGCGGCTTCAGTCCGTTCCCAGTCCCGTATATGGGGAGAGAAACATCTCTGTCCGGTTCAAGTCGGTGGATCTGTTGTGGAAGCCCGCCGGGGCGATGGTCCGCTTCATTCTCGTCGATCATCCCACGAGAGGGCGGATCATCCTCTTGTCTACCGACCTCACCATGGAAGCTCAGGAGATCATCTTGCTCTACAGTTTGCGTTTCAAGATCGAAGTCGCTTTCAAGCAAGCGGTGCATTCGGTCGGCTCATTCGGATACCATTTCTGGATGGCCGCTATGCGACCGCTCAAGCGTCGCAATGGTAACCAATACCTCCACCGGACTACCGAGAAATATCGCAGACAGGTGCAGAGAAAGATGCACGCATATCATGTGTTTGTGCAGACCGGCATGATCGCTCAGGGCATGTTACAGTACCTTGCCATGACATGTGACGGTCTGGTCTGGAAACACTTTGGAACCTGGATCCGAACCATCCGCCCAGACGTGCTGCCTTCGGAAATGATTGTCTCAGCCGCCTTGAAAAACACGCTGCCTGGATTTTTGCACCACGGCGGAAAAGGTTCAGCGTTCCGAAAATTCATCCTTGATAAAATACTCGTGAGTGGGAAGTTCTCAGACCGGTTTCTCTTTGCCTGGCGTGTCTGTCTGACTGCGTAATAGAGCGATCTTCGCCTTGGATAGTTCAATGCTCAGATCGATCAGTTCGGTGGTCAGTTTCTTGAATTTCTTGTACTCCTCTCTCGTGAGTGGGAAGTTCTCAGACCGGTTTCTCTTTGCCTGGCGTGTCTGTCTGACTGCGTAATAGAGCGATCTTCGCCTTGGATAGTTCAATGCTCAGATCGATCAGTTCGGTGGTCAGTTTCTTGAATTTCTTGTACTCCTTTGTTTCTTTTCGTAGTCCCTTCACGTGGTCTGGCCAGACGTGTTCAGTCCGGCTCCTCATCTTATGCGTGTAGCTCAGTTGGTAATACACGCCGCGCTGGCGTTGTCGATCTCGGTATTGCTTGCTGATGCTCCCAGGCCGCATTGGCCCGATTGCAGCTAACTTTGCCGCAAGTTTCTGGACTCTTTTTTCAGTGATCTGATCTTTTTCATGGTCATTAGCTTATATATGCGAATGTCTGGGAAAATCAAATCATTTGTTATGGATCTCTGGATTTCTTGGTGGAATATCGTCTGTTTTCTGCGACCCGCTTTCTCGAGAGCCCGCACCTTTCTCTGGTTTCTGCTCGTCTTGGCCGCTTTCTCCGTGCGCAATGACCTCCTCGGGGTTTCCAGTTTCGTCCGCGCTCTCGGTTTGTCAGAACACTTCTATGAGCACTTACTCCATTTCTTCCACAGCAATGCCGTGAAGACGGACCGGCTTGCAGAACTTTGGTTCGCCATCGTGATCAAGCACTTCCCTGTCTACAAGATCGGTTGTCGCCCCGTCCTGGTTCTCGACGGCATCAAGAAGTCCAAGGAGGGCCGCAAGATGCCTGCGGTGAAGTATCTGCATCAACAGTCCGAGTCCAATTCCAAGCCTCACTTCATCATGAGCCATTCCTTTCAGGCCTTCGGCGTGCTCTGTCAGGTTGGCGGATACTTCTTCTGCGTTCCGGTCTGTGCACGCATTCACGAAGGTATCGTCACTTCAAACCGCGACAGGAGAACCTTGATCGACAAGGCCAACGAGATGCTCGCATCCGTCTGTAGAGGTCAGGAGTTCGTCTTGCTGGCCGACGCCTACTACGCCAACGGAAAGGTGATCCGGAGCACCAAGGGGCGTTCCGGTGTGCTGGTCACGAGGGTTCGACGCACGACAACCGGCTTTCGGCCTGCGGCAGTGCCACGCAAACGCAAACGCGGACGACCGAAAAAGTATGGCGCTGCGGTGAAGCTCCAGAATGTCTTTGGAACGGGCGGCTTCAGTTCCGTTCCCAGTCCCGTATATGGGGAGAGAAACATCTCTGTCCGGTTCAAGTCGGTGGATCTGTTGTGGAAGCCCGCCGGGGCGATGGTCCGCTTCATTCTCGTCGATCATCCCACGAGAGGGCGGATCATCCTCTTGTCTACCGACCTCACCATGGAAGCTCAGGAGATCATCTTGCTCTACAGTTTGCGTTTCAAGATCGAAGTCGCTTTCAAGCAAGCGGTGCATTCGGTCGGCTCATTCGGATACCATTTCTGGATGGCCGCTATGCGACCGCTCAAGCGTCGCAATGGTAACCAATACCTCCACCGGACTACCGAGAAATATCGCAGACAGGTGCAGAGAAAGATGCACGCATATCATGTGTTTGTGCAGACCGGCATGATCGCTCAGGGCATGTTACAGTACCTTGCCATGACATGTGACGGTCTGGTCTGGAAACACTTTGGAACCTGGATCCGAACCATCCGCCCAGACGTGCTGCCTTCGGAAATGATTGTCTCAGCCGCCTTGAAAAACACGCTGCCTGGATTTTTGCACCACGGCGGAAAAGGTTCAGCGTTCCGAAAATTCATCCTTGATAAAATAGACTTCACTCGCTCCGAAGGTTCACGCTTCGCCGCATGATGATCCAGTTACAGAACTTCTCACTCGCGAGCTCCTCTGTTTCTTTTCGTAGTCCCTTCACGTGGTCTGGCCAGACGTGTTCAGTCCGGCTCCTCATCTTATGCGTGTAGCTCAGTTGGTAATACACGCCGCGCTGGCGTTGTCGATCTCGGTATTGCTTGCTGATGCTCCCAGGCCGCATTGGCCCGATTGCAGCTAACTTTGCCGCAAGTTTCTGGACTCTTTTTTCAGTGATCTGATCTTTTTCATGGTCATTAGCTTATATATGCGAATGTCTAGGAAAATCAAATCATTTGTTATGGATCTCTGGATTTCTTGGTGGAATATCGTCTGTTTTCTGCGACCCGCTTTCTCGAGAGCCCGCACCTTTCTCTGGTTTCTGCTCGTCTTGGCCGCTTTCTCCGTGCGCAATGATCTCCTCGGGGTTTCCAGTTTCGTCCGCGCTCTCGGTTTGTCAGAACACTTCTATGAGCACTTACTCCATTTCTTCCACAGCAATGCCGTGAAGACGGACCGGCTTGCAGAACTTTGGTTCGCCATCGTGATCAAGCACTTCCCTGTCTACAAGATCGGTTGTCGCCCCGTCCTGGTTCTCGACGGCATCAAGAAGTCCAAGGAGGGCCGCAAGATGCCTGCGGTGAAGTATCTGCATCAACAGTCCGAGTCCAATTCCAAGCCTCACTTCATCATGAGCCATTCCTTTCAGGCCTTCGGCTTGCTCTGTCAGGTTGGCGGATACTTCTTCTGCGTTCCGGTCTGTGCACGCATTCACGAAGGTATCGTCACTTCAAACCGCGACAGGAGAACCTTGATCGACAAGGCCAACGAGATGCTCGCATCCGTCTGTAGAGGTCAGGAGTTCGTCTTGCTGGCCGACGCCTACTACGCCAACGGAAAGGTGATCCGGAGCACCAAGGGGCGTTCCGGTGTGCTGGTCACGAGGGTTCGACGCACGACAACCGGCTTTCGGCCTGCGGCAGTGCCACGCAAACGCAAACGCGGACGACCGAAAAAGTATGGCGCTGCGGTGAAGCTCCAGAATGTCTTTGGAACGGGCGGCTTCAGTTCCGTTCCCAGTCCCGTATATGGGGAGAGAAACATCTCTGTCCGGTTCAAGTCGGTGGATCTGTTGTGGAAGCCCGCCGGGGCGATGGTCCGCTTCATTCTCGTCGATCATCCCACGAGAGGGCGGATCATCCTCTTGTCTACCGACCTCACCATGGAAGCTCAGGAGATCATCTTGCTCTACAGTTTGCGTTTCAAGATCGAAGTCGCTTTCAAGCAAGCGGTGCATTCGGTCGGCTCATTCGGATACCATTTCTGGATGGCCGCTATGCGACCGCTCAAGCGTCGCAATGGTAACCAATACCTCCACCGGACTACCGAGAAATATCGCAGACAGGTGCAGAGAAAGATGCACGCATATCATGTGTTTGTGCAGACCGGCATGATCGCTCAGGGCATGTTACAGTACCTTGCCATGACATGTGACGGTCTGGTCTGGAAACACTTTGGAACCTGGATCCGAACCATCCGCCCAGACGTGCTGCCTTCGGAAATGATTGTCTCAGCCGCCTTGAAAAACACGCTGCCTGGATTTTTGCACCACGGCGGAAAAGGTTCAGCGTTCCGAAAATTCATCCTTGATAAAATAGACTTCACTCGCTCCGAAGGTTCACGCTTCGCCGCATGATGATCCAGTTACAGAACTTCTCACTCGCGAGAAAATAGACTTCACTCGCTCCGAAGGTTCACGCTTCGCCGCATGATGATCCAGTTACAGAACTTCTCACTCGCGAGTCGGTTTGTCAGAACACTTCTATGAGCACTTACTCCATTTCTTCCACAGCAATGCCGTGAAGACGGACCGGCTTGCAGAACTTTGGTTCGCCATCGTGATCAAGCACTTCCCTGTCTACAAGATCGGTTGTCGCCCCGTCCTGGTTCTCGACGGCATCAAGAAGTCCAAGGAGGGCCGCAAGATGCCTGCGGTGAAGTATCTGCATCAACAGTCCGAGTCCAATTCCAAGCCTCACTTCATCATGAGCCATTCCTTTCAGGCCTTCGGCGTGCTCTGTCAGGTTGGCGGATACTTCTTCTGCGTTCCGGTCTGTGCACGCATTCACGAAGGTATCGTCACTTCAAACCGCGACAGGAGAACCTTGATCGACAAGGCCAACGAGATGCTCGCATCCGTCTGTAGAGGTCAGGAGTTCGTCTTGCTGGCCGACGCCTACTACGCCAACGGAAAGGTGATCCGGAGCACCAAGGGGCGTTCCGGTGTGCTGGTCACGGGGGTTCGACGCACGACAACCGGCTTTCGGCCTGCGGCAGTGCCACGCAAACGCAAACGCGGACGACCGAAAAAGTATGGCGCTGCGGTGAAGCTCCAGAATGTCTTTGGAACGGGCGGCTTCAGTTCCGTTCCCAGTCCCGTATATGGGGAGAGAAACATCTCTGTCCGGTTCAAGTCGGTGGATCTGTTGTGGAAGCCCGCCCGGGGCGATGGTCCCGCTTCATTCTCGTCGATCATCCCACGAGAGGGCGGATCATCCTCTTGTCTACCGACCTCACCATGGAAGCTCAGGAGATCATCTTGCTCTACAGTTTGCGTTTCAAGATCGAAGTCGCCTTCAAGCAAGCGGTGCATTCGGTCGGCTCATTCGGATACCATTTCTGGATGGCCGCTATGCGACCGCTCAAGCGTCGCAATGGTAACCAATACCTCCACCGGACTACCGAGAAATATCGCAGACAGGTGCAGAGAAAGATGCACGCATATCATGTGTTTGTGCAGACCGGCATGATCGCTCAGGGCATGTTACAGTACCTTGCCATGACATGTGACGGTCTGGTCTGGAAACACTTTGGAACCTGGATCCGAACCATCCGCCCAGACGTGCTGCCTTCGGAAATGATTGTCTCAGCCGCCTTGAAAAACACACTGCCTGGATTTTTGCACCACGGCGGAAAAGGTTCAGCGTTCCGAAAATTCATCCTTGATAAAATAGACTTCACTCGCTCCGAAGGTTCACGCTTCGCCGCATGATGATCTAGTTACAGAACTTCTCACTCACGAGGTGTCTGTCTGACTGCGTAATAGAGCGATCTTCGCCTTGGATAGTTCAATGCTCAGATCGATCAGTTCGGTGGTCAGTTTCTTGAATTTCTTGTACTCCTCTGTTTCTTTTCGTAGTCCCTTCACGTGATCTGGCCAGACGTGTTCAGTCCGGCTCCTCATCTCATGCGTGTAGCTCAGTTGGTAATACACGCCGCGCTGGCGTTGTCGATCTCGGTATTGCTTGCTGATGCTCCCAGGCCGCATTGGCCCGATTGCAGCTAACTTTGCCGCAAGTTTCTGGACTCTTTTTTTCAGTGATCTGATCTTTTTCATGGTCATTACCTTATATATGCGAATGTCTAGGAAAATCAAATCATTTGTTATGGATCTCTGGATTTCTTGGTGGAATATCGTCTGTCTTCTGCGACCCGCTTTCTCGAGAGCCCGCACCTTTCTCTGGTTTCTGCTCGTCTTGGCCGCTTTCTCCGTGCGCAATGACCTCCTCGGGGTTTCCAGTTTCGTCCGCGCTCTCGGTTTGTCAGAACACTTCTATGAGCACTTACTCCATTTCTTCCACAGCAATGCCGTGAAGACGGACCGGCTTGCAGAACTTTGGTTCGCCATCGTGATCAAGCACTTCCCTGTCTACAAGATCGGTTGTCGCCCCGTCCTGGTTCTCGACGGCATCAAGGAAGTCCAAGGAGGGCCGCAAGATGCCTGCGGTGAAGTATCTGCATCAACAGTCCGAGTCCAATTCCAAGCCTCACTTCATCATGAGCCATTCCTTTCAGGCCTTCGGCGTGCTCTGTCAGGTTGGCGGATACTTCTTCTGCGTTCCGGTCTGTGCACGCATTCACGAAGGTATCGTCACTTCAAACCGCGACAGGAGAACCTTGATCGACAAGGCCAACGAGATGCTCGCATCCGTCTGTAGAGGTCAGGAGTTCGTCTTGCTGGCCGACGCCTACTACGCCAACGGAAAGGTGATCCGGAGCACCAAGGGGCGTTCCGGTGTGCTGGTCACGAGGGTTCGACGCACGACAACCGGCTTTCGGCCTGCGGCAGTGCCACGCAAACGCAAACGCGGACGACCGAAAAAGTATGGCGCTGCGGTGAAGCTCCAGAATGTCTTTGGAACGGGCGGCTTCAGTTCCGTTCCCAGTCCCGTATATGGGGAGAGAAACATCTCTGTCCGGTTCAAGTCGGTGGATCTGTTGTGGAAGCCCGCCGGGGCGATGGTCCGCTTCATTCTCGTCGATCATCCCACGAGAGGGCGGATCATCCTCTTGTCTACCGACCTCACCATGGAAGCTCAGGAGATCATCTTGCTCTACAGTTTGCGTTTCAAGATCGAAGTCGCTTTCAAGCAAGCGGTGCATTCGGTCGGCTCATTCGGATACCATTTCTGGATGGCCGCTATGCGACCGCTCAAGCGTCGCAATGGTAACCAATACCTCCACCGGACTACCGAGAAATATCGCAGACAGGTGCAGAGAAAGATGCACGCATATCATGTGTTTGTGCAGACCGGCATGATCGCTCAGGGCATGTTACAGTACCTTGCCATGACATGTGACGGTCTGGTCTGGAAGCACTTTGGAACCTGGATCCGAACCATCCGCCCAGACGTGCTGCCTTCGGAAATGATTGTCTCAGCCGCCTTGAAAAACACGCTGCCTGGATTTTTGCACCACGGCGGAAAAGGTTCAGCGTTCCGAAAATTCATCCTTGATAAAATAGACTTCACTCGCTCCGAAGGTTCACGCTTCGCCGCATGATGATCTAGTTACAGAACTTCTCACTCACGAGATGCTTCGACGCTAACGCTTTAATTGCGACTCCACCACCATGAAAACTGCTTCATTCGTCTGCCCGAGCTTCCATCGTCAAGCCGCCATGGACCGGCGCACTCTCCTCCGAACCGGCGGCATGGGACTGCTCGGAATGAGTCTGCCCAAGATCCTGCAGGCGAACGCCCTGGAGCCAACCCGGCAATTCGCTCCCCGGGCGAAGTCGGTCATCTTCCTCTTCCAATTCGGTGGACCCAGTCACGTGGACATGTTCGACATGAAACCGAACTCGCCTTCCGAGTATCGCAGCCCACACGGCCAACGCCGCACTCGCTGCCCCAATCTGGAGATCAACGAGCGTCTGCCCGAACTCGCCAAGGTCATGGACAAGGTCACGGTGATTCGCAGCGTGCACCACACAATGAAGAATCACAACGAGAAATGACCGGAAGTTGTGGATGAGGGCGGTCGGAACACCATTCGAAGTTCGATCATGGGTTAGGCAGCGGTTTGCTGCTCGATGCCGTCCACGAAGATGATTCCTTGCACGACTTTGTCAAGTTGACGATATCCGTTCAGTCGACGCCAGCCTTTCTCGGCTTCCAGGCCGAGCTTGTAGACCATTGAAAGGGTTGCTTTCCTCGATCCGCACCCTTTGGTTTGTCGAGTCCGATGGCGGACCGTGGCAAACGTCGACTCAATCGGGTTTGTCGTCCGGATGTGTCTCCACTCGTGAGTGGGAAGTTCTCAGACCGGTTTCTCTTTGCCTGGCGTGTCTGTCTGACTGCGTAATAGAGCGATCTTCGCCTTGGATAGTTCAATGCTCAGATCGATCAGTTCGGTGGTCAGTTTCTTGAATTTCTTGTACTCCTCTGTTTCTTTTCGTAGTCCCTTCACGTGGTCTGGCCAGACGTGTTCAGTCCGGCTCCTCATCTTATGCGTGTAGCTCAGTTGGTAATACACGCCGCGCTGGCGTTGTCGATCTCGGTATTGCTTGCTGATGCTCCCAGGCCGCATTGGCCCGATTGCAGCTAACTTTGCCGCAAGTTTCTGGACTCTTTTTTCAGTGATCTGATCTTTTTCATGGTCATTAGCTTATATATGCGAATGTCTAGGAAAATCAAATCATTTGTTATGGATCTCTGGATTTCTTGGTGGAATATCGTCTGTTTTCTGCGACCCGCTTTCTCGAGAGCCCGCACCTTTCTCTGGTTTCTGCTCGTCTTGGCCGCTTTCTCCGTGCGCAATGACCTCCTCGGGGTTTCCAGTTTCGTCCGTGCTCTCGGTTTGTCAGAACACTTCTATGAGCACTTACTCCATTTCTTCCACAGCAATGCCGTGAAGACGGACCGGCTTGCAGAACTTTGGTTCACCATCGTGATCAAGCACTTCCCTGTCTACAAGATCGGTTGTCGCCCCGTCCTGGTTCTCGACGGCATCAAGAAGTCCAAGGAGGGCCGCAAGATGCCTGCGGTGAAGTATCTGCATCAACAGTCCGAGTCCAATTCCAAGCCTCACTTCATCATGAGCCATTCCTTTCAGGCCTTCGGCGTGCTCTGTCAGGTTGGCGGATACTTCTTCTGCGTTCCGGTCTGTGCACGCATTCACGAAGGTATCGTCACTTCAAACCGCGACAGGAGAACCTTGATCGACAAGGCCAACGAGATGCTCGCATCCGTCTGTAGAGGTCAGGAGTTCGTCTTGCTGGCCGACGCCTACTACGCCAACGGAAAGGTGATCCGGAGCACCAAGGGGCGTTCCGGTGTGCTGGTCACGAGGGTTCGACGCACGACAACCGGCTTTCGGCCTGCGGCAGTGCCACGCAAACGCAAACGCGGACGACCGAAAAAGTATGGCGCTGCGGTGAAGCTCCAGAATGTCTTTGGAACGGGCGGCTTCAGTTCCGTTCCCAGTCCCGTATATGGGGAGAGAAACATCTCTGTCCGGTTCAAGTCGGTGGATCTGTTGTGGAAGCCCGCCGGGGCGATGGTCCGCTTCATTCTCGTCGATCATCCCACGAGAGGGCGGATCATCCTCTTGTCTACCGACCTCACCATGGAAGCTCAAGAGATCATCTTGCTCTACAGTTTGCGTTTCAAGATCGAAGTCGCTTTCAAGCAAGCGGTGCATTCGGTCGGCTCATTCGGATACCATTTCTGGATGGCCGCTATGCGACCGCTCAAGCGTCGCAATGGTAACCAATACCTCCACCGGACTACCGAGAAATATCGCAGACAGGTGCAGAGAAAGATGCACGCATATCATGTGTTTGTGCAGACCGGCATGATCGCTCAGGGCATGTTACAGTACCTTGCCATGACATGTGACGGTCTGGTCTGGAAACACTTTGGAACCTGGATCCGAACCATCCGCCCAGACGTGCTGCCTTCGGAAATGATTGTCTCAGCCGCCTTGAAAAACACGCTGCCTGGATTTTTGCACCACGGCGGAAAAGGTTCAGCGTTCCGAAAATTCATCCTTGATAAAATAGACTTCACTCGCTCCGAAGGTTCACGCTTCGCCGCATGATGATCCAGTTACAGAACTTCTCACTCGCGAGGTCTCCAGTGCTCGGCTGGAAAATCGTAGAACGTTAGTAGAGTTTCCTTGTCTTTCTTCAGGCAGGCGCACGCTTTCGGATACTTGGCTTCGTAGAGCGTGAAGAACTCGTCATAGGCATCCAAGGCGGCCTTCTTTGTTTCCGCCATGTAGATTTCATGGATGCGTTCCTTGGCAAGGGGCTGCGCTTTCTTCGGCAGCTTGTCGAGGATGTTGGCTGTCTTGTGCACCCAACATCGTTGCTGTTTGCTTGTCGGATATTCCTCTTCCAAGGCGCTCCAGAACCCGAGAGCTCCATCGGCGATACTCAGTTTCGGAGGGATTTTCAATCCTCGTTTCTTGAGGTCTCTGAGCACATTTTTCCAGGACAGTTTGCTCTCTCGTTCTCCATCGCTGATGGTTACCAATTCCTTGGTTCCATCGGGTAAGGAGCCGACGATTACGAGAACACATGGGCGGTCGTCATTGAGCCTGACATGGAAGTAGATCCCGTCGGCCCAGAGATAGACGTATTCCTTGTCGCTGAGGTCACGCTCGCTCCATTGCTCGCGTTCTTTCTCCCATTGCTCTTCCTCGTCGAACGATGTTGGCTGCAGAAAGACCCGATGCGTTCTCACCGAGGATCGGCTCTAAGGCTCGACTCATCTCGGAGGTTGAGATTCCTCGCAGGTAGAGTGCCGGGATGAGGTTGTCCAGTGAAGCGACTCGGCGTAGGTACGGCGGAAGGATGGCGCTGGTGAACCGCTGGCCTGATCGGCGATCATTGATCCTGGGCTGCCGAACAGAAACGTTTCCTATTCCAGTCTGAAGTTGTCGCTGAGGAAGATGGCCGTTGCGAACGACTTGGCGATGACCCTGGTCATCACGCTGATGTTGATGGGCTTGAATGTAGTCGGAGACTTCGTTGTCGATGGCGGCCTGAAGAAGCACTTGGGCTCCTTGTCGCAGGGTGGCCTCAAGGGCGTTCTGGCAGACGGTGCTTGCTCCTTCCTGGCCGAGGATAGATGCGGATTCGGTGGGGTGGTTGGTGGTTTTCATTGGAGTTCAGTTGTTTTGGTAAATGGTTGAACTCTTCATGATGCCCCGACCGCCCTCATCCACAACTTCCGGTCATTTCTCAATCACAACTCGGCGGGATACTACGCCCTCAGTGGGCACGCTCCGCCCACCGACGATCAACGCCTGCGCGATTCCGTCGATCTCTATCCGGCCTACGGCAGCGTGGTGGACAAGCTCGCTCCCAGCGACGATCCCTCGCTCCCAACCTTCGTTTCCTACCCTCACGTCATCGCCGATGGCTCCAGGACGCCCGGCCAACACGCCAGTTTCCTGGGCAAGGCACACGATCCGCTCTTCATTCCGCGAGACCCGAACGAACCGAGTTTCCAGTTGCCCGAACTCAGTCTTCCGGAGGGCCTTTCACTCGATCGCCTTCGCCATCGCCGCGGTCTTCAGCAACTGATCGATCGCCAGTCGCGCTTGATCGATCACGCCGCCGAAGCGCGCGGTCTGGATGCCTACTACCGGAAGGCTCTCTCGATGCTACACTCGCCCAAGGTCCGCCAGGCCTTCGACCTTTCCAAGGAACCCGATTCGCTGCGAGATCGCTATGGCCGCACGACCTACGGCCAAGGCTGCCTGCTGGCCCGGCGCCTGGCCGAGGCCGGCGTCAAGTTCACGACCGTCTATTTCTCCCGCAACATCGGTGGCCGGTCCAAGACCGATGGCGGATGGGACACGCACGGATTCGACAACACCCCGATGTTTCCGATCATCGAAGCCTATCATCTTCCCATCACCGATCAGACCTTGCCGACCTTGCTCACCGATCTCGAAATCCGCGGGATGCTGGACGAAACCCTCGTCGTGTGGATGGGCGAGTTCGGCCGCACTCCCAAGATCAACAAGAATGCCAGCCGTGACCACTGGCCGAATTGCTACTCCGTTCTGCTGGCGGGCGGGGGTGTGAAACAGGGCTACGTCTACGGCGCCTCGGATCGCTATGGCGAGCATCCGAGCGAGGATCCCGTGACGCCCAAAGACCTCGCCGCCACCATTTACTATCTTCTCGGGATCGACCCCGCCGCAGTGGTCTACGACCGCCAAAACCGTCCTCTCATGATCTCAAGCGGACACCCGGTCCTGGACGTCATCGCGTGAGCTTTCTCCGTATTACGGAGGACCGCCACCGCCGTATCATGGACGCTCCGTTTTCACCGCTCCGGCTCGCTCACTGCCAGTCCCACTACCGCTGCCGCCAGACCCAGCATGCCACCACTGCTTGAATTGCGACAAGCCGTGTTCGGAAATGCGGGACAAGCTGCCCTGATCGGGTCCCTCGATCTCGTCGTCGAGAGCGGCGAGAAATGGCTGATCGAGGGTCCCTCCGGCTCGGGCAAATCCAGTCTACTCTGCGGACTGCTCGGATTCCTCACCCTCACACCCGGCGATTTCTGGATCCGGGGCGAGGCCGCGACACCCCATCGCCTCTGGGCACTTCGCGGGGAAACCGGCTATGTTCCGCAGGAACTGAGCGTGGGTGTGGGACCGGTCCACCAGTGACTCCACGAGTTTCTCCCCCGCAACCACGCTCCCCTCCACGAGTCCGACCTCCAAGTAAAATTAGCGACACCAAAACCCAATCTTGGGTCCCGCAACCACGCTCCCCTCCACGAGTCCGACCTCCAGCGTTTCCATCTCTCGCCATCCGTGATGGAAAAAAGATTCGAAACCCTCTCCCGCGGCGAACGCCAGCGCCTTGCCATGATCGCGGTGACGGCCCGTCGGCCCCTGCTTTACCTGCTGGACGAAATCACCTCGGCCCTCAATCGCGAGCTGCACGACCGGGTCATCGATCATTTCGACCAGTGCGGCGCCACGGTGATCGCGGTCTCGCATGATCCCCGGTGGAAACATCTCTCGTCTTTCAAGACTCACCTACTCCGTGCCCTGGACCGATGAACGCCGCCCCCGATCTGTCCTGGGCGGCGCTCGCCACCTGCTTTGTCTTGTTAGTCATTCCTCTAACGCTCGCGCTCAGATTGCGGCTCGGCCTGGTGCGAGCCACCTTGACGGCGGTGGTGAGGATGACCGTGCAACTCGTGCTGGCCAGACTCTATCTGGGCTACCTCTTCCGCTGGAACCATGCCGGTCTCAATCTGGCCTGGCTGGCCATCATGATCCTGGCCGCCTCGGCTTCCGTCCTGCACAACAGCGCGCTGCGCTGGCCCGTCTTCATCGGTCCGGCCTTCGCCGCCCTGGCCTTGTCCATTCTCGGCGTCGTTCTCTATCTCAACGCCTTTGTCGTGCGCCTGGAGGATCCCTTTGAAGCGCGCTACCTCATCGTGCTCGGAGGGATGCTGCTTGGCAACGGGCTCTCTGCCAACATTGTGGCTGCCAGCCGATACTATCAAGGCATCGACTCCCAACAATGGCTTTACGAGTGGCGCCTGGGCAACGGCGTCTGCCAGAAAGACGCCCTGAGACCCTTTTTGAGAGAGAGCCTGGTCGCCGCCTTGCGTCCCGGGATCGCCACCATGATGACCATGGGGCTCGTCTCCCCGCTAGGCATGATGACCGGCCAGATGCTCGGGAGAAGCCATCCCGAGGTGGCCATCAAATATCAGATCGTGATCATGATCGCCATCTTCACCTGCACCACGGTCAGCATCACGTTTTTCCTGACATTCACCTCGAAGGTGTGTTTCGATCCTCAGGGCAATCTCTTGAAGACACGCGTCTTCAAATCATGATGAGTGTTCCTCCCGCCTAAAGCAGAACCAGCCGCCTCTCGCGGAACGGCGGACGCGATCGCCTATTTCTGCGCAGACTTGACCGCGGCTTCACCAGTGGGCTGCTCGGCGTCTGCCCCTGGCTCAACCTCAATCTCTACTTCAACCTCTGCGTCTGCTGATGCTGCTTCCGCCTCAACCTCTGGCTCGCTCGTGGGCTTCTGCTCACCCCCCACGGCCTCCAGCCGATCCTCGGCGCTCAGATCCAGGCGATCGTCGTTCTCCAACGCCTCAGCGATTTCCGGCCACCTCCCCGGCTGCTGCAGTTGGAACACATGCAAATACAGGGTGACCAAGGGGCGTGAATTCGTCTTCAACAGTTCGTCGATCGCCGCCTTCAGCTTGTCCTGGTCAATGCTCTCGGGCAGGTCTTCCACGCCGCCATCCTCGTCATGCTCGATGCCCAAGCCACTAACAAAAGTCACCAGGAGATCCCTCTGCGTCTTCAATAGCCAGACCCGCAGGAGACGTTCCGCCACCGTGCTGGACGGACGTTGCTTGAGGGTCTTCAGCAGCCATTCGATCTGCGCCGGCACCGGCTTCTTTTGCACGTAAACGGGGCGCAGCTTCTTCTGGCCCGCCAGCGTGGCGACGGTCGTCTTGTAAATGTCTCGATGCTCTTCCCGAAAATATCGGAGGATGCGGGTCGTGAAATCAGGGTTCAGTTGCTGGAATATCTCGTAGGCTTTCATCAAGGAAGGTGACTCGTCGGAAGGGAATGTGAAGACTGACCCCTCTACTTTCCCTTTTCAACTTTCAAGCCTTCTTTCTGCCAGGCCTGCAATCCACCATCGAGGTGATAAAGCTTGAGAAACCCCAACTTCTTCAGGGCTTTCAACGCGCTCTGGCTCCGGCCACCCGAGCGGCAGTGCACCAGATAAGTTCTCTCCTTGTCCAGCTTGTTGGCTTTTTCCGCAAAATCCGTCCCTCGCCAATCAATGTTCAAGGCATTGGGAATCCGGGCCTCTTTGTTCTCATCCGAAGTCCGCACATCCAAGACCACGAAACCCTCGTTGCCCTGGTTGGCTTTCCACAGCTCACCCGCCTTCTTGGCGTCCACGTTCTTGATCATCGGCTCGCCCAGCGGTTTGTCCGCATACAGAGAAGTGTTCAATCCGACCAGGCTCCAAAAAACCAACAGGGAAACGAACGTTTTCATGGGTTCACTGAACGACAGGTCCGAGTGATGGCAAGCTCCAAGTTGGCCGCCTCGTCAAGGTTCAACGGATCCAGTCGGCTCAGCCCCGATCCGAGCGCATCAGCGTTCCCGCCGATCTGACAATTTCTCCTCTCCCTCCCACACAGGACGCCCGCTCAATGGCCCCGGAGCCACTCGCCGTTGACCAAATTGCGCGGCGGATCCCCGCGCAAGACGCGAGCCACTTCCGCACTGCTCTTCTCACGAATTTCCAAGAGCCCGGCTTCGGAATAATAAGCGGTGTGGGGCGTGATCAAGAGGTTGACGAGAGGTTCCCGATCCTCACGCCAGAGTCGGATGAGCGGATCCTCGAGAGAGGGCGGCTCCTGCGGAAGCACATCAATCCCCGCTCCTCCAATGCTCCCTGATTTCAAGGCATCCGCCAGGGCGCTCGTGTCCACCACCGCGCCCCGGGCCGTGTTGATCAGGCAGGCCCAGGGCTTCATCATCGCCAGGGACGAGGCCTTGATCAAGTGATGCGTCTCCTCGGTCAACGGTGTGTGAAGAGACACCACGTCGCTCTCCCCCAGCAACGTTTCCAACGACACCCGCTCGACCCCCAACACTTTCTTGTAGCCAGGCCGGAGATAGGGATCACACACCAACACACGCATCTTGAGGGCCTTGGCCCGGAGCGCCGTCGCCGAACCGATGCGCCCGCACCCGATGATACCCAGGGTGGTCTCCCTCAGCCGGCGGACCGTTCCGACATCATGCCGGTCCCAGGGAATCAATTGTCCGACCCGGCGCAATCTCCGATCAGCCACTACCATACCCCGCGTGCAGGCTAACATCATCCCGATCGCGTGATCGGCTACTTCATCGACGCCGTAATCGGGCACGTTGCATACCTGAATGCCACGCTCGCCCGCAGCCCGCACGTCGACGTTGTCATAACCCACCCCACCTCTCACAATCACCCGGCAACGGTCCAATTCCGCCAGGACGTCGTTGGTCAGGGTCACTTCGTGATACAGAATGAGGCCATCGGCGTCCCGCAGACGCCCCTTGAGCTCCGCCGTCGACTTCGCCATGAGACAGTCCACCCTGGCCAGGCCCTCCAGAGCGGACTCTTCCAGGGTGGCAGGCGGTTTCAGACAATCGGTGATGACGACGCGCAGCATGCCCGCTGCCTAATGTCCACCCGCGATCTTGTCCAGTCTGGAGCTCGGGTGAGGATCGCCCTGGACTAGCCGGAAACACCCGCGGCCGCCCTGCCGGGTCGTCCTTGAAACACATACCATTCAAGCAGCAGAAGGGCCAGGGCCGCTAGTAGCGCCCAGCGCCACAGGGGACGGTCCACTCCTAGCGTGGACCCTTCTGTCTCCGACTCAGTCTCCCGAAAACGCACCGTTTCCACCACCTCAAGCGCCGTCTCCTGTGGCGACACCAGGCTGGCGCCCCGCCACCAATCATCCCCGCCCCTCTCATAATGATAGAGTCCCACCTCCGTCGCCTCCACTCCCACCGGCAAACCCGCTTGATCCGTATCCACCGCCATCCACTTTCCGGCCGGCGTCCTCACGCGCAGATCTCCTCCGGCCGTCGTCGTCTCTTCAGCACGCAGCCGCCCTGTGGGCCAGGCCCGCACCTCTGCCAAACCGGCCGATTCCCGCGCCATTCCGACGAGATTGCTCACCAGCACGGGAAAACCCACACGGTAGGGAAAGGTCGAGCGATCGAAGTCAAACAGGGCATGAAAAACCACCGTCTCGTCCGCCAGCCGACTCTCACGCAACAGCAACGGTCCCCTCGCCCCGAACACCAGCACTTCAAATCCACGACTGACAAAGACTCCTTCCTCCACCTCGCTCGCCACCGGCTCATCGAGAAAGACCACGTTGCTCAGATCCACGTGCTGGAGAAGGGGTTCATCACGACGCCAATCGATCGCCTGATGCGAGGAGGGCTTTTCGACACGCAACACATCGGCCAGTGAATCGGGCACCATGGAGATCCATAAGCGCACGGAAGCGCTTCGCCCGGCGTCCTCGGGCTGATCGGCAATCACCAAATCAAAGCTCTCCGGAGTCGCCACTCCGGGCCTTGGATAAACCTCGACACCCTCCACCGCACGCAAGGCGTGTCGAAAGGAAACCAATGTCTCCGCCACATGAATGCCCACCGGGCGAAGAGCCGGCAGGCTCAAGAAAGCGGCATTGTCAGATTCCAAAGCATCGAAATCCGAGTTGGGGATCAACTCGAATCGCAAGTCCCGGGCTTCCTGCCCACCGGTCTGAAAGAGAAGGCGCGTCGACTGTCCCGCTCGGGTCGTCACCAGTTCCGACGCCAGGGGCGGGTCGTTCCGGCCGGCCTTCACCTCGCTCATCGTGACCGCGCCACCGTAGTCGCCACCCACGGAGCCTCCCACTTCGACATAGATCTCCCACCCGGCCTCGCCGATCCTTCTCGCCGTGCAGGCCGTGATACCAATGTTAGGACCTGCGGGGTCAATCCGCTGAAAATTCACCCGGAAAGAGAGATCGAGATCGGCTTCGTCCGGCACGTTGCCATCCGTCAAGACCAGCACCTCATCAACCCGACTGGTCCTTCCCAGGGCCCGCGCCATCTGCAAGGCGGGCTCGATTTCCGATGGCACTTCCTCGATCCCGATTTCCTCCAAAGCCTCTCGAAGCCGGCTACGATCACCCGTGAATCCACAGCGCTGGCGAGCGTCCCGGGCGAAACTGATCAAGGCCAGTTCCTGATCGGGTAAAAGACCCGCGATCAAATTCTCCACTTCCTCCTTGGCCTCCGCCAGCCGCGATTCACCAGCGCGCTCCGCCGCCCCCGCCATGCTCGCGGAACAATCAATCAAGACCGGCAGGCGACTCACCCGCTCCTCGCCTCCCGAAAAGAAAGGCTGCATCGCCGCCAGGACAAGGAAGGCCAGCAACAGCAGTTGAAGGAGGAGCAAAAGGTTCCGCTTGAATCGCTGAAAGGGCGAGTTGACCCGCTGATCATCGAGCACCCGTCGCCAGAGCACCAGCGAGGGCACGGTGACCCGCGGCCGCTTCAGCTTGAGGAAGTAGAGCGCGATGAGCGGCCCGGCCAACAACAAGAGCCAGGCGGCGCTGGGAGTGAAGAAGGACACGTGGAGAATTCATACCCCGGGACACCGCTCTTTTCCATTGCCCGATTCGTGGAAAAGCGAGCCCACGCCCAGCCAGGTCGTGCTTCGCGGACACTCAAGATGGTCGCCCTCCCCGCCAGGGGTCCCTCCACTGAACCCATCACACGACCCATCCCTGACGACGCAAGGTGTCGAACAAGACCTCTTCCAAGGGATCACCGGACGAGGTGCTGAGGAATCGCCCGGACCGGCTCTGGCAGAGAGCCTTCAATTCCTCTTCGTGAAGCGAGCGGTGTTCCCGATAGAAACGCATGAGATCGCCCGCCGCCGACACATCCAACGTCTCCTCCAGCTCGGCGTCAACCAGGCGCAGATCGGAACTCAAATCGGGATCGATTTCCGTGGGACCCAGAATTTGCAATCCCAGAATCTCCAGGCCATGGCTGAACAGCGCATTGAAAGCCCGCCGGAGCGAACCGAAAGTGAGGAAATCCGATAGCAAGATCACCACACCGCGCCCCGAATGATACGCGAGGGCATTCTCCACGGCCGCTTCCAGGGGGATGGTCTCATCGGGCTCATCGAGGCGCTCAAGGAACGCGAAGAGCTTGTTCATGCTCGCGCGCCCCGTGCACACCGGAAACCGAATCGGAGAGCGGCTCAGACAGTGGATGCTCAGCCGCTCCGTGTGGCGCAGCGCCATGAGACCAAAGGCCGCCGCCAGCTCCCGCGCCCGGTCGAACTTGCCCTCGAAGTTCATGGATTTCGAACCGTCAATGAGCAGGAGAAAATGGGTCACCTCCTCCTCGTGAAACAGCTTGATGTAAGGCCGGTGCAGGCGCGAAAAACTGTTCCAGTCCACGAAGCGCATGTCGTCTCCCGGGGCGTAGTCACGGAAATCGGCAAACTCCGTGCTGCTGCCACCACGGCGCGCCAGATGCGACCCCGTGAAGCGGTTGGTAAAGTGACAGCGGGGCTTGATTCGCAGCCGCTCGAGACGTGCGATGACGTCATTGGAGAGGAGGCTGCTCAGTTGGGGGCGCATCGCCATCGGGTCTGGCTGCTCCGCTAGACCGGCTCGGGCATGGCGGCGAGGATTCCCGCAACCATTTCGCCGATGTCGAGGTTTTCCGCCTGTCCATCGTAATTGAGCAAGACCCGGTGCCCGAGAACTTCCTTGGCATAATACCGGACGTCCTCAAAAGCCACGTGCTCCCGACCGCAGGCCAGGGCGCGCACGCGAGCCGCCCGGATCAAGGCCTGCGCGGCTCTCGGACTGGCGCCCCAGCGAACGTACTGCTTCACCGAATCGCTCGACTCCACAGCCTCTGGATGGGTCGCCAAAACCAGCCGCACCGCATCGTCCCGCATGGGGTCCGCCACCACCACTCGCCGCAGCGTCTCCCGCATCGCCAGAAGCCGCTCCCGATCGAGCCGTTTTTCCAGGGCTTCCGGCCGCTCGAGAATCGTCCGCTTGAGCACCTCGTTCAGTTCGGCCCGATCGAGAAAGGGAACGTCGACCTTAAACATGAACCGGTCCAGTTGAGCCTCTGGAAGCGGGTAGGTTCCTTCCTGCTCGATGGGATTCTGCGTGGCCAACACAAAAAATGGCTGCTCCAGGTGAAAAGTCTCCCCTGCGGCCGTCACCGAGCCTTCCTGCATCGTCTCTAACAAGGCTGCCTGGGTCTTGGGGGTGGCCCGGTTGATCTCGTCCGCCAGAAGCAGTTGTGTGAAGATGGGACCCTTCCGGAACTCAAAACGATAGAGTCCGTCCGCGCCCTGGGTCATGATATTAGTCCCAATGATGTCGGCCGGCATCAGATCCGGCGTGAACTGAATCCGCTTGAAATCCAGCTGCAGCACGCCCGCCAGCGTCTTCACCAACTCGGTTTTGCCCAGGCCGGGCACCCCTTCCAAAAGCACATTGCCGCCACACAGAATCGCCGTCAGCGTGGCCTCGACCACCCGCCCTTGGCCCACAATGACCTTGCCGATCTCTCGGCAAGCCAGGCTGAAATCCTCTTGAAAGGCCCGGGCTTCGGCCGTGAGATCGTTCGACTCCGCATTCATATCCATCCTATCATTCGGGCAGACAGCCCGTGACAGAGCCTCGGCGAGGCGGCCGCGCGTGACAAGATCGAAGTCGATTCATTCTTCGACCCGGCGATCGGAAACCAAGCCCGGTCCAGGGTGGCTCCTCCTTCCGCACGTGCCTCAGACACAGACTTCCTCCACCACCCGGTGCATGGCTTCTTCCTGCTCCTCCATCGAAAACACCAGCTTGAACTGGTTCCGTGCGCGATCGAGATTGTGTCCCGGCCGGTGGGTCTTGAAATAGACATCGCCTTCGATGTGGTCGGTGAGAAAGCGCATGCCAATCATCAGGGAGAGAAGCTTTCCTGAGAAGGCCAGATGATCCCGCTCCACGGGAATGAGGAAATCTTTCACCGCGTCCCAATAGCCGGTCACCAGCGCCTGAAACATCGGCAATTGCATCGAGACCAGGCTGAGATCCCGCTCGTCTTCCAGCGCCGGACTGGTGGCTGTGCGAACCATGTCACCAAAATCAAAAAGCACGGATCCCGGCATCACCGTGTCCAGATCCACCACACAGATCGCCCGCCCGGTGGCGTCGTCGATCATCACATTGTTCAGCTTCGTGTCATTGTGAGTGATCCGCTCCGGAAGATCGCCGCGCTCGATCAGGCCCAGCACGATATCGACCACATTTTCGCGCTGCGAGACGAAGTCGATTTCCTCCGCCACGGAGGCCGCCCGGTTCATCGGATCCCACTCGACGACTTCCATCAGCCGTTCGAATCGCTTGCGGGCGTGGTGAAAATCCGGGATGGTCTCGTGGAGACGCCCGCCCGGGAGATCGACCAGAAGACTTTGAAAGGTGCCGTAAGCCTTGGCCACCTCTCGTGCCTGCTCGAGATTCTCGATGGTGTCGAAGGTCATCGCGCGATCGATGAAAATGTAGGTTCGCCAGTAAACTCCGTCGCTATCCTGGAAATAGAGCTGTCCGTTCCGACGCGGAATCACTGTGAGAGATTTCCGCCCAGCTTCAGGATCGCCCTTGGACGCCAAGAGCTCCTGCTTGTGCCGCGTCACCCGGTCGATGTTCTCCATCATCGACACCGGATTGAGGAAGACCTGGTGATTGATCGTCTGATGGACAAAGCGCAAGGTGCGCCCACCGTAGTCATAGTCGGCTGCGTAGGTGTCGTTGATATGGCCCTTGCCGATGGGGAAGGCCCGCAGAAAGCGTCCGTGGACCTGAAATTGGGCGCCCACGGCCTTGATTCGCTCCTCATCGGTCCTGGTTTTCATACGCGGATTGGAGCCATAGCGCCCGGGAGATCGAGAATCAAGCCGAGACCCGCGGCGATCCGAGTTCTCGAAAAACCGGCTTGCCATGCTCCCCGCCAAAGCTAGGATGCCCGCCTTTCCCTCGAACGCTGCGACGAAAAACGCTTATGTTTATGAACCTCGCTTCCCTCCTGACGGTCGAGCAGATCGTCTCCGAGATGAAGGCAACCGAACGCTGGTCTGCCATCGGCGAGCTGGTCGGGCATTTGGAGCGGCAGCGTCTCCTATCTGGAGAGGATCGCGAAGCCATCCTCGAGGCGCTGCATCAACGTGAGGATCGCACCAGCACGGGCATTGGCTCGGGAGTGGCCATCCCTCACGCCTTCTCCGACAAGCTCGAACACGTGGTGGCCGTATTCGGACGCTCCCAGGCCGGCGTGGACTTCGAAGCCATCGACAACGCACCCGTTCGTTTCATCGCGCTCTTCGTGGTGCCCACGGACCAGTACCACACGCATCTCCGCACCCTGGCCGCCATCGCCAAAACACTCACCAACGGCCAAATCCGCGAACGCCTCGGAGAGGCCCGGGACGCCGAGGAAATCCTCTCGATCCTCAAGGCCAAGTCGGCCCGCGGCTAGGATTGCGGGGAGACCGCATCCTCCCGGTTTCGCCCGAGTGTCATTCACTTCCCTCCCTCGTTGACAGGAGGCGATTCGCACCCCTTGCTTGCTCTCCTCGTCCCCGCTCCAACGCACGGGACGCTTTCCCATTCGACCATGAGAAGACTTTTTCCCAATCGCCTGCGCACCCGCTTGAACAACGCTCTGGCCAGCCTCGGCATCGATCTACCCGAGGGCTTCTCCGCAGAGGTGAGCCCGGCCACCGACCGCCGTTTCGGCGACTACCAATCCAACGGCGCCATGGTGCTGGCCAAGCGGCTCAAACTCAATCCTCGCGAACTCGCTCAAGCCGTCGTGGAGGCCAGCCGCTGGGAAGGCTTGTGCGAGCCCCCCGAAATCGCTGGCCCCGGTTTCATCAATTTCACGCTCAGCCGCGCCCCGCTGGAAGAGCACACCATGGCGATCTTTCGCGACGAACGCCTCGGCGTGCCCGCCGCCGATCCGGCGGAAACCATCGTCATCGATTTCAGCGCCCCCAACGTGGCGAAGCCCATGCACATCGGGCACATCCGGAGCACCTTCATCGGCGACTCCCTCGGCCGGGTGGCCCGCTTTCTCGGACACCACGTCATCACCGACAACCACATCGGCGACTGGGGCACGCAATTCGGCATGATCATCCATGGCTGGAAACGCTACCTCGACCGGGAGGCGCTCGAGAACGATCCCATTCGTGAGCTGCTTCGAGTCTATCGCGTCGTCAACGACGAGGCCAAACAAGATGAAGCCGTGCTGCAGGACTGCCGAGACGAGCTGGTGAAACTCCAGCAGGGCGACCCGGCCAACCACGCCATCTGGAAAGAGACCGTTGATCTGTCGCTCCAGCAACTCGGCAAGGTCTACGACTGGCTCGGCATCACCTTCGATCACTACCTTGGTGAGAGCTTTTACAACGACCGCCTGGGGCCGCTGGTGGACGAACTGATCCGCTCTGGCCTGGGTGAAGAAAGCGATGGCGCCATCTGCATCTTCTTCCGCGACGAGGACGCGCTGGCAGAAAAACCGGCGATCGTACGCAAGAGCGATGGCGGATTCAACTACGCCACGACGGACCTGGCCACCATCGATCACCGCGTATCGGAATGGAAGGCCGATCAAATCTGGTATGTGGTGGGCGCGCCGCAGCAGCTTCATTTTCAGCAGATCTTCGCCGCCGCCCGGCGCCGCGGGCATCAGGTCCGGCTGACCCATGTCGCCCACGGCAGCATCCTCGGGAACGACCGCAAACTGATGAAGACCCGCTCCGGAGACAACGTGCAGCTGCTCGACGTCCTTCACGAGGCGGTGGAGCGCGCCCGGGCCATCATCGACGAGAAGAATCCCACCCTCGAAGAGTCCGAAAAACAGGACATCGTCGAGGCCATCGGACTCGGCGCGGTGAAGTATGCCGAGCTCTCGCAGCATCGCATGACGGACTACATTTTTTCCTGGGACAAGATGCTTTCCTTTCAGGGAAACACCGCTCCCTACCTAATGAATGCCTACGTGCGGACGCGGGCCATCTTCCGCAAACTCGACGGCGCCTTCACTTTCCCCGAAACGCTGTCGATCAAGGCGGAAGAGGAGCGACAGCTGGCTCTCAAACTCTCTCAATTTGGCGAAACCGTCCCGGACATTCTCAACGACTTCCGGCCCAACCTCCTGGCCAACTACCTCTATGAGCTGGCTCAGACCTATCACGCCTTCTACGAGAACTGTCCGGTGCTCAAGTCCCAAGGGGATACTCGCGCTTCCCGACTGCTCTTCTGCGAGTTGACTTCGCGGGTCCTCGAGCAGGGGCTGAATCTACTCGGCATCCGGGTCACCGAACGGATGTGAGTGAGAAGGAGGTCGAGGCGGCTTCACGGGCCTCGAACTCAACCGGGCTTGCCATCGGACGCGTGCGTCTCTAAATTTCTCCTCATGAACACCACACGAAGACGTTTCCTCAAGGAATCCGCACTGAGCCTGGGCGCCCCTCTCATCGTCCCCGCCTCCGTCCTTGGCAAGGGAGGCGCCACGGCCCCTAACGACCGCGTTCAGTTAGGATGCATCGGCGTGGGCGGCATGGGCACCGGCAACCTCAATTCCTTCCTCCAGGATCCGCGCGTCGAGGTGCTGGGAATCTGCGACGTGGACCGCAAGCACCGTGAACGGGCCCTCGAAATAGCGAAACTTGGGGAGGCCGCAGGGACCGGGGACTTCCGCGAGCTGCTGGCTCGCAAGGACCTCGACGCCGTCATGATCGCCACGCCCGATCACTGGCACGCCATCATCACGGCGGCAGCGGTTCGCCAGGGAAAAGACATCTACTGCGAGAAACCGCTGGCCGCGAGCATCGGTGAGGGTCGCTTCGTTTCGAATCTCGTCCGCAATGAGAAAAGAGTGCTCCAGTGCGGCACCTGGAGGCGCTCGAGCATCCACACCCGCATGGCCTGCGAGTGGGTGCGCAACGGCTACATCGGGAATCTCCGTCGCATCGAAGTCGGGGTTCCCGGAGAATTCGCCATCCGGGGCGGCTACACGGGCCTGGAAGCGCCCCAACTGGTTCCCGAAGAACTGGACTACGAGATGTGGCTCGGACCGGCGCCGGAAGCCCCCTACACCGCGGCACGTTGCCACTTCAACTTCCGCTGGATCACCGATTACGCACCCGGCTACATCACGGATTGGGGAGCGCATTTCCTCGACGTGGCCCAGTGGGGCAACGGCACCGACGACACCACGCCGGTAAACATCCGCGCGGAGGGCGTGGAGCGCCGGGAAAAAGGCCTCTACAACGCTCCCGAATCCTTCTCCATTTCCTATCGCTATGCCAACGGTGTCGACATGACCATGCTGGCCACCGATGACAAGGAGGCCTGGGGCATCAAGTTCATCGGCGACGAAGACTGGATCTTCACGGAGAACAGCAAGCTCGTCACGCATCCGAAATCCCTCAGGACGACGCGGCTCAAGCCCGACGACAAACGGCTCTACGATTCCAAGGACCACCACCGCAATTTCATTGATTGCGTCTACTCCCGCGAAGAGACCGCCGCCCCTGCGGAGACGGCTCATCGCGCCGCGAGCTGCTGCCACCTCGGGGCCATCGCCGCGGCCATCGACCAAGAGGTCATCTTCGACCCCAAAAAGGAAGTGATCACCAATGCCAAGGCGGGTCAGCAGCGAATCATGCGAAGGTTCTGCGGATCCTGGAAACTCGGCTGAGCGGGGAGCGCGGCCCGGCCCCAGCCACGACGGCGATCCGGCGAAAAACCGGCGGAATCCGAGTGACAACAAAGGGGTTGAGTGTTCAGTAGCCGCCGTGTCGAGCCGCGGTGAAGAGATCTTTTTGAAGCAGATCGAGGCCAGCCGGGCCTGCCTGGAGGCCAGCAAGGTCCTCGCACCCCAGATCGCCCGAGCGGCCGATCTGCTCACGGAAGTTCTGGGGCAGGGCGGACGAGTGCTGGCCTGCGGAAACGGCGGCAGCGCCACCGATGCCAGCCACTTCACCACGGAGCTTCTCTGCCGCCTCAAAAACGATCGCCAGCCCTTCCCGGCCCTTTCCTTGGCCGCCGATAGCGGCTTTCTCACGGCCACCGCCAACGACTACGGCTACGACCAAGTCTTCGCCCGTCAGGTCGAGGGTCTGGGAACCGCCGGGGATGCCTTGCTCGGCATTTCCACCAGCGGCAACTCGCCCAATATCGTCAAGGCCCTGGAAGCCGCGCGCGCCGGGCAGCTGCGCAGCGTGTCCTTGTTAGGCCGGGACGGCGGTCGGTGCAAAGGCCTCGCCGACATCGAAATCATCGTTCCCAGTCCATCCACGGCCCGCATTCAGGAAGCCCACCAAGTGATCATCCACACCCTTTGCCTGTTGACCGAACATCAGTTGCTTGGCATGCCGGATGCTCTCTGACCGTGCCGCCAACTTGCCCCCAGCCTGCCATCTAGCAAGCCAGCCACCCCAATTCATCGATCAGATCGAAAACCTAACTTCAACACTAGCCATACCCAACTCAGCCTTCTCAGCATGAAAGAACCCATCACAGTCGCCGTCACCGGAGCCGCCGGTCAAATCGGTTACGCCTTGCTCTTCCGCATCGCTTCCGGATCCATGTTCGGTCCGGACCAGCCGGTCCGTCTCCATCTCATCGAAATCCCCAAGGCGCTCGAAGCCCTGCAGGGGGTCGTCATGGAACTGGAAGACTGCGCCTTTCCCCTTCTTCACGGAGTGGTTCCGACCGCCGACCTCGACGAGGGATTCCGAGGCGTCAACTGGTCCCTCCTGGTGGGCAGCGTGCCTCGACGCTCCGGAATGGAGCGGAAAGATTTGTTAGGCATCAACGGCAAGATCTTCACGGGGCAAGGTCAGGCGATCCAAAAGAACGCCACTTCCGACGTCCGCACCCTCGTGGTGGGCAACCCCTGCAATACCAACTGCCTCATCGCCATGAACAACGCCAAGGACATCCCCAGGGACCGGTGGTTCGCCATGACCAAGCTCGATGAGAACCGCGCCAAATTCCAGCTGGCCGCCAAGGCCGGCACCCACGTGAGCAAGGTCACCAACATGATCATCTGGGGCAATCACTCCGCCACCCAATACCCGGACTTCTACACCGCCCAGATCTCAGGCCAGCCGGCCAGCGCGGTGATCAAGGACGAAGCCTGGCTCAAGGATGAATTCATTCGCACCGTCCAACAACGCGGCGCCGCGATCATCAAGGCCCGGGGAGCTTCCTCCGCGGCCTCGGCCGCCAACGCGATCGTCGGAACCGTCCGGGACCTCGTGAACCCCACGCCCCAGTGGGACGTGACCAGTGTCTGTGTCTGCTCCGACGGCAGCTACGGGGTGGATGAGGGCCTGATCGCCTCCCTCCCCGTGCGCAGTCGCGGCGACGGCACCTGGTCCGTGGCCGAGGGCATCGCCATCAACGGCTTCTCCCGCGAGAAGATCGACGCCTCGGTGACGGAACTCCGGGAGGAACGCGACACGGTGAAGGATTTGCTCTAACGAGTGTGGTGTTTGCGAAATATCTAAACACAATAGGAACAGTCAATGAAGGGGCTTCCAACTTCCTCGGAGCGTTTGGATCGCGAGGCTTTCGTCTATCCATTTTTCAAACACCTCACTAGCGAATCCTTTTCGGGACTCCGAATAGTCAACGCCGCCACCGGCATGGCAAAAAATCACCAACAAGCGGGCCCAACTGTCTCAAAATAAACAGTCTGCACTCTCCGGAGATTCTCGATTAAAATTCACTTTAATTTGCACCGAGCTGGCATATAACGTGCTCGCGAGCACCCGTCGCAGGGCGTCTCAAAGACGGCACCCTCCGACCTTCTAACCATCAACTCGACGTAACACACGATGCCCAAATTCAAATTGGAATACCTCTGGCTGGACGGCTACACGCCCGTGGCCAACCTCCGCGGTAAAACGCAAGTCAAGGAATTCGACTCTTTCCCAACGCTCGATCAACTGCCCATGTGGGACTTCGACGGCAGTTCCACGCTACAGGCCGAGGGTGGCGACTCCGACCGCATGCTGAAACCGGTCGCCGTGTACCCCGACAGCACGCGCAAGAACGGCGCCATCGTCATGTGTGAGGTGATGCTGCCCAATGGCGAGCCCCACCCCTCGAACACCCGCGCCGGGATCCCCAACGATCCCGATGCCTGGTTTGGCTTTGAGCAGGAGTATTTTCTCTACGAAGACGGACGCCCCTTGGGCTTTCCCAAGCACGGTTACCCCAATCCCCAGGGCCATTACTACACGGGCGTCGGTTTCAAGAATGTCGGCGACGTCGCGCGTCAGATTGTCGAGGAACATCTCGACATCTGCATCGACGCCGGCATCAATCACGAAGGCATCAATGCCGAGGTGGCCAAGGGCCAGTGGGAATTCCAGATCTTCGGCAAGGGCTCGGCCAAGGCGGCTGACGACGTGTGGGTGGCGCGCTACATCCTTCTGCGCGTCTGCGAGAGCTACGGCGTGGACGTGGAGTGGCACTGTAAGCCGCTCGGCAACACCGACTGGAATGGTTCCGGAATGCACGCCAACTTCTCGACCAAACACCTTCGCGAAACAGGCGGAAAAGAGAATTTCGAGAAGCTCATGGACAAGTTCAAGGACAACATGGAAGAGCACATCGCGGTCTACGGTCCTGACAACCACATGCGCTTAACCGGCCTCCACGAGACCCAAGCCATCGATACCTTTTCCTACGGGATCGCCGATCGCGGAGCCTCCATTCGAGTGCCGCACTCCTTCGTCAACAGCGGTTACAAGGGCTACCTCGAAGATCGCCGTCCGAATTCCCAGGGTGATCCCTACGCAATCGCCGGCCGGATTCTCAAGACGATCAACGAAGTTCCGACTTCCTGATAGAACCCGTCAGTTCGATCAAGCGAACGCTGGGCGTCTGATCTTCCAATCGATGCGCGGCCCGATCAGGCCCGTTCCGCAAAGGAACGGGCCTGTTTGTTTGGGGAGAGCCGCCTTGTCGGCAACATCGCCACGCCGGGAGGGTCGCGCTGCGTCGCGACTGAGGTCCTGCCGACTCGGCCATCTCGGTCGCACCGCCCGGGGATGGCATCCCCGGCTAGTGTGCCCGGCATGGGCCTTAACTAATGACATGAAACGATGACATCGGAGCTGATGAGAGCAACCGTAGCTGAACCGCAAGGCGACGCCCGCGAGGGTGGAGCTGAAGGAAGCGGCAGGCAAATCCGCGGCCATAGGAACACGAACCGGCAGCGAGGCAGGCTGTGGGCGGCGAGCGTGCTAGTAAACGCGAAGCCCAAAGCTCATCAAGACACGGCAAGTAGAGCCGGATGGGATGCGGAGAAAGTTAAGGACCTTACCCGGGGAGATCTCTCCTGTGAGAGCAGGAGAGAAGTCAGCAGAAGCCATAGTAGCAGAGAGCAGAGCCGGGGGCTGGAAGAAGCCCGTGGAAACTGTGAAACCGGAAAACGCTCTCCTGTGAAGGGCGGAAGGAACCAACAGCAGCGCTCTACGGAGCATTGCACCCCAGGGCAGAATACGCCCCGACGTCAGCAGGACGTACGGACAAAGGATTCCGAATTCCTGGGCGAACCCAAAGAGCCCACGCGATGCAGTCGCGGCAAGCCCTGCGGAGAGAGGAACTCCTGGAGGTGCGCGTGAACCGCGAACGGACAGCAAAGCTGGAGGGACTGATGGAGAAGGCCATCAGGTCGGGAAACTGGGGAGCCGCCCTTTACGCCGTTGAGCGTAATGACGGGGCACCCGGCCCCGACGGCATGAGGGCCGACGAACTCAGAGCACACCTCGCCATCCATGGCGAAGTGATCAAGAAGAGGCTGCTAGAGGGCAGCTACAAGCCCGGCGCTGCAAAGCGTCGAGACATCCCCAAGCCCAGCGGCGGAACCCGCCCGCTGAGCATCCCAAACGTGCAAGATCGCTTCGTGCAGCAACTTCTGCTCGGGGTGCTCCGGCCGGTGTTCGAACCCCGTTTCAGCGAAAGCAGGTACGGATCTCGTCCCGGACGCAGCGCCCACGATGCGGTGGAAGCCGCCCAGAGCTTTGCCCGGGAGGGGTTTACCCACGTCGTCGACATGGACATTACCAAGTTCTTCGACAAGGTGAACCACGACATCCTGATGAGTAAAATTGGGACCGTGATAGGGGACAAAGCCGTGATGAAACTCATCGGCAAATACCTGCGAGCCGGGGTGGTGATGCCCGACGGGTTAAAGGTCAGCAGCGAAGAAGGAACGCCGCAAGGCGGCCCGCTTTCGCCGCTACTGGCCAATATCTACCTCGACGCGCTGGACAAGGAGCTGGAGAAACGCGGACTGCGATTCGCCCGCTACGCCGATGACTGCAACATTTACGTAAAGAGCCAAGCCGCCGCGGAGCGTGTGCTTGCCAGCCTCACTGGCTGGATCAAGCACCACCTCCGGCTGGAGGTCAGCGAGAGCAAAAGCGGGGTGGGGAGGCCTTGGGAACGGAAGTTCCTGGGGTTCATCATCACCAGCGCGCTGCTCATCGGGATTGCTCCTGCAAGCCTCACCCGGTTTGAAGACCGCGTGAGAGAACTCTGGAACGCCCGGCAACCACTGACCAGCGAGCAACTGCGCGACCAATGGCGAAGTTACGTGAACGGCTGGTGGGGCTACTACCGGCGCTGCGAATGGCGACGGGACATCTACCGGAAAGAACCGTGGATCCGTCGCCACATTCGCAAATGCTTCTGGCAACGTTGGCATAAAAGCAAGGGACGGGAATCCGCCCTGCGCCGACTCGGCCTACCGCCGAGTCGAGCCATCGTCGGGAGGAGCAGTCGTGGAGCGTGGCGCATGGCGGGAAACCCTGTCATGCACGAAGCCCTCAACAACCGAACTCTGAGACGCTACGGGTTCCTGATGCCATCAGACCTCAAGAGTTAAGACCAAATGGATCCAATCGCCGGATGCGGTCCCGCATGTCCGGTGGTGTGGGAGGGGCGGCAGGCGCAATCCTGCCGCCTCGACCCGATCAGCGACTCCCCGGTGGAATCTATGCGCGCTGTGGCTGGGGACGCTGTCCTATATGCGCTAACTTAATGATCACAATTTACATATTTTCCATGCATTCCTCGAGAGCCTGATCAACGACAATTAAAACTCCCCATCTGGTGACAACTATAATTCCCCACCCTAGTGGGCGCTGTATTTTTAACGGAATGTGGCGCTGACCTGCCCAACGGTTCTCGATCTACGGGGCTCCTTCCTTGCCGGTGCGCCTCGGTGAGGGGGGCGAAAGGGGAAGGGGGTGCACCCCAACCCTCCCGATACCAGCGCCAGCCGAACCCGTCGCCTCTTCGGGGAACCCGGAAGATCTCGCAGGCGTCCGAGGAAAACGCTGGTCATGGGGATCCCCCTGGTAGCCTTGCCGAGGCGGCAGGCGGCTCCCCTCCACCCCCGGCCGCCCTGTCCCGGGGGTCCAGGGGGATCGGGGCCCATGATCCAGCGTTCCCGCAAGGGCGCCGAGGACAGCTTCCGGCCCTGCTTGCACTCTCGGGCGCCACCTCGCGGGAGGTTCGCGGAATCGTGTGCCTTTGATTTGCGGCGCCAGCGACATCGCCCGTCACAGCGCCGCCTTTTCGCTTTTCTCTCCTTTCGTCGCCCGGTAACTCGAGCCACCGAACTCGAGCAGTACACTGTGATGCACCAATCGCTCCACTGCCGCCATCGCCGTCATCGGATCGTGGAAGATCTGGTCCCACTCACTGAACACCCGATTTGAAGAGATCATCATGCTGCCTCTCTCGTATCTCTCCGCGAAGAACGTGAACAGCACCTCCATTTCCTCGCGTGTTTGCTTCACATATCCCAGGTCGTCGAGGATCACGACGTGGTAGCGGTCTAACTTTTTCAGCATTGCCTCGAGATTCAAGGAGGATTTGGCTGCTAACAATTGCTGGACGAGTTTGAATGTCGGGACAAACAGCACGCGATACTGATGACGGATAATCAGCTCGTGAGCCACGGCGCTCAGATAATGGGTCTTTCCTCGTCCCGGTAGTCCGAAAGCAATGACGTTCTCGCGTCTCTCCACGAAACCTCTGTCGATGAGTTGCTTGAGAGTTCTTCGAAGCTTCTGTGAGAGATTCGTCTCGTCGAGAGTCGCCAAAGTCTTGCCTTCGGGCAACTTCGCTCCTTTCAGCAAACGCTCGAGCTTGCGACCGTGGCGCGCCTCCCATTCCACTCCGCAGAGGCGCCGCAGATATTCCGGGTAGTCCCAGCTCTCTCCACGCGCTCTCTCCGTGATCTCATTCAAGGCCTAGCATCGAAGTCAAACGAAAACTCCGTAACATCGGCGCCATCGCCTTAAGCGTCACTTCTTGTTTCTGTGTCATTGTAACGGTAACGTTAGGCTTTGTTTTCGATGAGAAGATCATCGTAGGCGTTTAGAGCCGCCTCCAGAGCGTCAATGCACAACGCTCGATGGCTCGTGCTCTCAGGGGTGCCGAGCTCACGGCGCGCCGCGTCCAGAGTCAGGGCCCCTTGCTGCATCAACTTCGCCACGACCTCTTCCACGCGTTTCTGCTGAGACTCCGGCAGCGCAAGGGCTAACAAACCCAAATAATCACGTTCGGCTCTCCCCTCGGAGAAGGCCGATTGGAAAGTGTCGTAGGCTTTCCTCCAGATCAGCGAGGAAAAGAACTGCTCGCGGTAGCGACGAAACGCGCCGGGCTTTCTTCACAGGGCCTCCAGCAGGTGTCGCCAGTTGACGTAGGTGCCGCGGTCTCCGTAGCGCCTTTCGAGAATCTCCACCACCAATCGGCCGTCCAGAAGCTCGATTCGATCCTCATAGAGATGCGCTCGAAGCCGTGCGCCCGCCCATCTCGCCGGCACCGAATAGCCGATCTTGGCCACGCGAACCACTCCATCCTTGCTCACCCGGCAATCTGACACCTCGTACTCGGGCAGGGCATGATTCGGCAAGGCGTGCATCTGTTCGAGGGCGAGTGCTTCGCGGCGATTGCCATTGCGTTCTTGGCGATTGCGAGTCAGGAAGGCCTGATAATGTTCCTCGCTCTCGAAGTCGCGGTGACCGCGCAGATCGAGACTGTCATTGAGGTAGGATCTCAAATGGCCGTGCGCGCTTTCGCGCGTCACCGTTCTCATGAGGTGAGCCAATGTTGGTTGTCGCCGCCTCCATGTCGTAATGCGCTAACAACAACGCATAGGCCTCGTTAATGCCTCGCTGCCTCTTGCCTCGACGGAGTTGGTGAGTGGCCGTCGAACTGTTATCCGTCTGACATATCGAAGTCGATTTGCCTAACTGAAACAAGGTCGCCTGCAAGGTTCGCTTCAGGGAGAGAAACGATTCGCTGCGCGCCGGTATGGCCCACTCCCAGTTCGAGAACGGCAACACTGTGTGGCAGAGCAGATGCACGAAAGGCTCTCCGGCGATGGTGATCCCGAGGGACTTCCCCCTCAAACCAGTCCAACTGCAGCCGTTCTCCAGGGCGATGTTCTTGTGGAAAGTAGAGTTCCGGTGTCTCGCCGTGCTGCTGTCGCCATTGCTTGAGTCTTCTTTGGAAGGTCCGCAGCAGACGACCATCCTCGAAGCGCTCCGGATGGCGTCGCTGCAGTTCGGCAAGCAGGCGCACCGCCTTGATGTTCGAGCACTGCTTGAGTAGGCCCTCGATCTCTTTCCAGACGCCCTCGAAGGGATCCTCTCGCGTCCGCCATGTCCAGGGGCCGCGACGGCCTTGGGGCGGCCCTCCGTGGATACACTTGCGGGCTGTTTTTCGGTCGATGCCCGCCTTGCGGGCGCTTTCACTGAGGTTGTCGGTCTCTCGGTAAACTTTCATCAATTTCCGGTACTGCACGGCGCTGATCATCGCCGTGCACCTCGCCCAGACACCCCAGCGCCGCCCCCCTAATGTGGGGAATCTTAGTTGTCGTTACCGGGGAATTCTAATTGTCGTTCTACAAGAGCCCGCCGCCGCTTGCGTTGGTTGTCGCTGAGGTCATCCTTTATCTCCCCCCAATTTCTTATCACCTCCCCGATCCTCAGAGTCGGCTCGATCGCGCCTTGCACCTGATGCAGGGCGAAGGCGAACTCCCGCCACTGGCTACCCTGCGAGCCGGCACCCCCAGGGGGAAAAATCCCGCGCGTAGCGGACCAGTTTCTCGGAGAGCAGGCAGACTAGGAGTTTCCCATATAGCCATGATCGGGCGCTTGACTCGTCATGTTTGGGAAGATGGCCGACGTTGGCCAGCGATTTGAGGCGCTTGAAGAGCAACTCAATTTGCCAGCGCATCCGATACCAGTCCAGTACGTCGCGAGTGCCGAACCACTCCGCTGGCAGGTCCGTGAAGACCATGACGTATTTTGCATATTCCAGCGTTTGCGGCTTGAGGATATGCCGCTTCCTCGCCGCGTCCCGCCTGAGCTTCTTCACCGCCTCATCGGTGGCCGCACGGGTCTTTCTCACGGCGACCACCCGGCCTTCCAGGGCGCGCCCTCTCTTGTTCGGATTAGGCACCTGGGCCTCCCATGCCCCGGCTCTACCGGCCTCCTCCAGCGACTCCATCTTCCCGAGCAGCTCAAAAGGCTTTCCCGAGCGGTCTTCGAGGATTAGGCTGCCAGTGTTGATCCGCACCAGAACATGCCCACCCCTGTCGGCCACATGGTGTATCCCCGGGGCGTTGGCATACATGCGATCGCCTATGAAACAATCGCCTCTCCCCACGGTGAAGTTCTTAAGCGACTTACCCCGCGCCCCGCTGCCCTTGGCTGGAAACAGAGTGAACTCGGCGCATTCCAGCGAAGGCATCCTCAGGGCGTAGTGCAGCAGCCACTGCGAGCCGGTCTTTCCCGGCTCGCGGACGATGCTCCCGTCGACCGACTTGAAGTGCACCGCGCCCGCAGGCCGCGCGCGGCATTCCTGCGAGTTCTCGACAAAGAGCGACTTGCAGAGCGCCCAAAGCCATTTTTCGCTCGTGCGTAGCCTCTTGAGCAGGGCCACGTCGCTGATGGAGGCCAACCGGGCCTGTCTGGCGACCGCCACTGTCTCACGCAGCGAGTATCCGCGCGCAACGTGCAACAGCAGCAGGCGCAACAGGACCTCCTCGTCGGCAATGCCGCGCAGCCGCCGGACCGCGCCCATCTCGCGTCCCATCTCTCGCCAATTCGACGGCAGCAGCCTCAGCACCGTGACCCAGTTTTCATCGAGTACCCCAGAAGACTCCATGAGCACCTCGTTCCACGGGGCTTCCGAATGTCAAATCCTTAAGTTAGCCTCAGCGTTTCATAAAATGGCCAGTCAGGCCATCATGTAGTAGGCGATTTCTTCTTCGACGGCCTGATTGTCTCCGAGTGTCAATGTGAGTCGACCTTGAGAGCGAGTCAGACGTCCGGCACGCTGGATGATTTTGCGGCGAATCGTGCCGAGTCCTTCAAAGATCCACTCCGCAGCCCTTTGGGGGGACGATTTGCGTGACCGCTCCGCAGATCGCATCTGCATTTCGCGTGTGAGATTGTGGGTGAGGATACTGGCCAAAAGGAAAGCTTCGTTGGCGGCACGTCGCTTGGCCGGAATATAGTCCATCTGGGCCTGGCTCTTGGCTTCGCCAAAAATCTCCTCCTGAGAGCCACGCCCTTCATGAAATTTCACCACATGAGCGGCCGTGTTTGTCTTGTTGGTGATGATCGCCTTGTATTCATAGTTCTCCTCGACTGGTTCGAAAAGATCCAGTTGGAGCGGTCCTTTGCGCTGAGTGCGCCTCATGGTTCGAATGCACAAAATGCGCGCTTTGCGCGCCCAACTTTTTGGCTTCCAGCGGATTTCGAAGTGATGAGTTTTTCCCTCTCCGCCTCGGGTTCGGGACCAGCGACGGCGCTTCTCAATGATGCCCTTGAGTTCCACAAGCCGCTCGAAAGGCACCGAGAACGTATATTCCAGGCCCAGGATCTTTGCCTCTGAAACCATCTGATCGCTGAAAAACGCGCTGTCGGCGCGCAACTCGATCTGCACATCAGGCAGCACCTTGCGAATCTTCTCCACGCAGGAACGGAGGAACTCCACTGCTCCATTGGAGTCATGGACGTTGCCACTTCGATGAAGGAAGTCGAAGATTTGTCCGGTTTGAGCGATCGTCGCGAGCAGTGGATAATAACTGCGCTCTCCTTTTTTCTTCTTGTTAAATCCCACAGCCGTCCCTTCCGCATGGCGACTCGTGCTCTGCACGCTTCCGTCCAAATCAAGCGTGATGCGTTTGATTCCCTCCTCCTGAAGTCGCGACAGGCAAACGAAATGATTCATCTCCCTCATCCTCTCAAGGCTTTGACAATCGACCTCTCCCAACATCCGGCTCATCGTTGGGACACTGGGCAATTGGTGCATCCCCAAAACCTGTCGTACAAGGGAATCATCTCGGTAGTAGTCCAAATCGCGAAGCATCCGGTAGCCCAGTATAAGATGCACGATAAGACACATGAAAACCTTGTGGAACTTGTAGAAGCGGGACATGCGCCGATCCAGTGGACCAAAGCACTGCTAAAGCTTCCCCTCCAGATCCAATTCCTGAAAGAGCTTCTGAAAGATAACGAGACCGCCGAAAGAGGTCAGTTCTTGATCTTCAAATTTGATCGCCGGAATCGTTCTGGACTTTGCATGAATCGTACGTCGTGCTACTCTCGCTGTAGGTGGCTTTTGGGTTGAAGTGTTTGGTGTTTTGGTAGATTCCAAATCAACCTTATCCCAAAGGCCCCTGCCACTATTTTCTTGGGATTCTTGCCCCGATTTATGAAACTATGGGGTTAGCTCATATGGGACGCCGTCCCCGGTCGATAGGGAGCCTCCGGCGGGATGAATACAGACTCCCAGTCGCATCGCAGACGGCGAGGACTCCGTCCCTCCCGAACCGACACGGTCCTTCCAACCACGTCGGGAGGGCCGTGCTGTGTCGCGACTGGCGTCCTGCCAATTTGGCCACATCGGCGCACCAAAGACGTCGAGGCCACCGATCGAATGGATTCAGGAGATGGAAATCGATCTGAGGGAGAACGGCGAGCGCTACTTTGGCCTGTGCCCGAACGTCCCCTGAATCGAACGAAACCACGGGAGGATGGCGCGGACCGTCCGCCCACCTGTCAAACTGCATACCGATTTAGCAGGAATGGGGTGTGGTTAGCGGCCAAATCCCTTCCAATGATCCAGCGAGAGAGACCGACTTCCGTTGGCCCGTCTCGCCGGCGATGGCCTGCCCGCTCGCCACACGAGGGCATGGCGTTCCCGCCGACACCCGCGAGCCAGCGATTCCGTAAGATAGGCGGCTGAGGCGGCTCAAGCCCTGTATTTTTGGGTAATTCGGATCGGCAGCGCCCATTTTTGACCCCATGGCAAATTCGCATTCGTTATTTCATCTTTTTTAAGCTTGTTTCTGTAATAGTCTTATATTACAGTGCGCCGAACGAGCCGACCTTCATGCCAAGCAGAAACTCCCTGCCCCCCACCGAACGCCAGATTCGCAGCCGCCTCCGCCAGCTCCTCGACCAGGCCGAAGGCTTCCTTCACGGCTCGCCCATCGAACTCTCTCGTAAATGCGGCAAGCCCACTTGCCGTTGCGCTTCCGACGACTCCTTGCGCCATCGCTCCTTGGCCATCGGTCAGACTCGCAAGGGCAAGACCACCATGCTGCACGTCCCCAGACCGTTGGAAGCTCAGGCGAGACGCTGGATCGATGATTTCCAGAAGGCGAATGCTCTGCTGGAAGCCCTCGACGAGCAGGGGCGCCTCCGACTCGAGGAGGCAAAAACCAAGGCCAGAGCGGCGAGTAACTCCGCCAAGAAGAAGGGCAAGACCGGTAAGAAATCAGCCGGCAAAGCCAAGTCCGGGCGCAATTCTCCACCAAAAAAGAAGCGACCATTCTCACGCGACTACTAACTTACGCGGACAAGATTTTCAGCCTCCGCCAACAGTGGAGGCTGCGGGTGCGTGACTCTCGTCCCAAACCACAGATTCCCACTCGAGTTTTCCCGGCAGCATTCTTCGCCATGTTCTGCTGCCGGTTACCAAGCTTCAACGAACTCGAGCAACACCGGAACAAGAGCAGCTGGACCCGTTGGCTCGGTAATCACCGTTTGCCCAGCGCCGACGAACTGGCGTATGTCTCCGAGCGCATCGAGCCTGACAGTGTGCGAGGGTGTCTCGGACACATTTACTTCTGCCTCAAACGCAACAAAATCCTTGCCCCACAGCGCGGTTGGATGCTTGCCGCCGTCGATGGTCACGAAACTCACTGTAGCTACAAACGTTGTTGTCCAAAGTGTCTCCAACGCCGGATCGCCGTCGGAGACGAGGTCAAAACACAGTTCTACCACCGCTTGGTCGCGTTTCAGATTATCTGTGAGGATTTTCAATTGCTTCTCGACGTGGAAATGCTTGAGCCTGGTGAAGACGGAGATCCTGGAGACGACGAAGTCGCTGCGGCTATACGGCTGATAACTCGCGTCCTTAAGGACCACCCACGCTGCTTTGACGTGCTCACTGCCGATGCGCTCTACCTGCGTCCCTCCGTGATCAATCTTCTTGAAGACCACGGCAAATACCTTGTTGCCGTACTCAAGGATAATCAGCCTGAGCTATTGTCCGAAGCCCGCACGCTCCTGCCCCTTGAGGAGCAAGAACCAGAATCATTTGAGACTCCGGCTGCACCGGGCAAGCCCGCGCGGCACGTTCATTTACAAGAGGCTGAGGGCTTCTGCACTGAATCCATTCACACTCCTCTTCGCGTTGTTCATTCCCATGAGACTGGCATCCGTCGCGAGCGCGTCGCTGGGGATTGGGTCGAGACTCCCATCGATAGCCACTGGTGGTGGGCGACGACCATGCCCCGCTCAATGGCCGATGCCAAGACCATCTTCCATTTCGGGCACGACCGTTGGAAGGTCGAAAACGAAGGCTTTAACGAACTCTGCTCCCGCTGGCATTCCGGTCATTGCTATCATCATCATCCCAATTCCATTCTCGTTCTGTGGCTGATCATGTTCATGGCCCACGCCGTGTTCCACTGCTTCCACAAGCGCAACTTGAAGCCAGAGATACGCCGTGGACACACGGCCATCTATTTTGCCCGTCAAATCGCCGCCTCCATGCGAGAGGATCGATGGTGGCCGCCACCGGCTCCGGGCTGAGGAACGCCCGCCCTGCGCTCTCGGTAACCTTGGGTTCGCGTCCGCCATCGGAGCGGTCTGGCTCCCTGTTGCCTATTGCCGACAGGGGGATCCATTTCGCGGCTCGAGCCCTCCGAAATTCGCCCGAGAACCGCCACACGAAACTGTTCTCCCTCCTAGCGCCAGCTTCAACACGCTCAACACCCACCAATTCAGGCCATTACGACTCTTTCCGACGCCGTCTTACGGAATCGCTGCCATTGACGCAGACGCCTAGACGAAACCAAGTAATCCCTGTAAGTTCCCGTGACCACGGAGTTGAGCCCTCACCGAGCAAGCGTCCGGCGCATTGGCAGGCTCCCCTCCGTGGGTCCATCAGGCACGGTCTCTGCTTACCAAAGCGTCAGATCCGCCGCCGTCTTGAAACCAAACCGGTGAGGCCTCCTTCCACCCGAAAGCCTTCCGAAAGTGGCCAGCTCTTCTTTGCATTCCATGAACACCGACTACTCAGAACTCGAACCAATTCTCGAGGCCAATCGAGAGGCCTACGTGGAGCATCCACGGCGGGAACAATACCTGCGCCACCGCGACGTCGCCCTGATGTGCATCGACGTCCAATACCTGGATGCCGCCCGTGGGTATGGCGTGTTCGCAGACGCCGATCCCGGCGGGACGCCGCCCGAAGCGCCGGATTACTACTTCGATCGCCTGGACTCCCTCGTCCTACCAAACATGCGGCGCCTGCAAGACGCTTTTCGCCGAATGAACCTCGAGGTCATCCACTGCTGGATCTACTCATTGACCCGCGATGGCCGCGACCGCTCGTCCGGCCACAAACGGCTTGGTCTCTTGGCGTCGCCGGGATCCAAGGAAGCCGAGTTTCTCCCCGAGGTCGCGCCACGGGAAAATGAAATCGTGATCGACAAGACCACCAGCGGCGTCTTTCCCAGCACGAACCTCGACTACGTGCTGCGAAACATCGGCATCCGATCCCTCTACCTGACGGGCGTCTACACCAACGAGTGTGTGGAGTCCACCGCGAGAGATGCCTGCGATGAAGGCTACTTCGTCACGGTGGTGGACGACGCTTGCGCCACCATCATGCCCACCCTCCACGAAGCTTCTCTCGCCACCATGCGCGATCGCTACGCGAGAATCTTGAGTACAGACGTCGTTCTGTCAGAGCTGGAAGGAATCCCGGCACACGTCAAGAACGGTAAATTGGCCAACGCCGTATGAGCCAAGCGCGAGACAGATCGGGCGGTTGATGAATCGCCCCGCTGCGGCCCTCAGCCGGATCAATGCCTGTTTCACAGACTCTTCACGGTCACCCAGGTGCTGGCGCCGTTCCCCTCACCGTTCTCCACCCGGATCTCGTGTCGGCCTGGTGAGAGCCATGCCTCGGCCCGCCCATCGTCCTCCTGTCGCAGCGAGAGCGTCGACGAGTGCCAGAGCACTCCCTCGCTTGACGTCGCCTTGAGGGAAAGCCTTCGTCCTCCATCCGGCAAGGCTGGGTCCAGGTAGATCACCGTCCCCGGTATCGGGAAAGTGATCCTGACGGCCTCGTCCGCAGTGGTCGCCGCCAAGATGTAGCGATCCTGCCAGGACGCGCCCTCACCCTTCAGCCAATCCACAAAGCGGCCGTCCAGACGCACCCTTCCGCGGGCGTCGTAGTCGTTCGGTGTCGAGGACTCGGGACGCGCCCAAGAGGCGCACCAGGTCTGCAATGCTGCCTGCTGGAGACGCTGATGCCGGCGCTTCAGCGCATCCGCCTCCAAAGCCTTGCCCGTCCGGCGATCCACCCAGACAGGCAACACTCCGTCCGGCCGCACGAAATCCTCCGGCTCGAACGCGTCCTTGAGGTGCAGCCAGTCCAAAACCTTCCGCAACACCGGTGCCGCGCCCCGCACGCTGCTGATCTGGTCCATTGGGCGTCCGTCCATGCGCCCCACCCAGACTCCCACCGTGAAGGTCGGCGTGTAACCAAAGGCCCAAGCGTCCCGATAGGCCGAACTGGTTCCGGTCTTGCAAGCGCCCGAATAGGGCAACGACATCTCGGAGCGACGACCGAACTCCCGCCACCGGGCACGATCGTCACCGAGGATGTCGGTGATGAGAAAAGCCGTCTCCGCGCGAAACACACACCGCTCTGAGGGGGAGACCTTCTCGTCTCCGTTCGCCTTCTTGGCCGCCAGGATACGATAGGGCCTGGCCAGGCCGCCCCTGGCCAGCGAGCTGTAGGCAGTCGCCAACTCGATCAGGCGCACCGGCGCATTTCCGATGGTGAGACCCAGGCCATAGTGATCTTCGGACTCAGTCAGGGTACTCAAACCCAAATCGCGAAGCGCTTCCAGCAGAACGCCGCTACCACCGAGGTCCTGCAGAAGCCGGACCGCCGGCACATTGAGCGAATTGCCCAAGGCCTCCCGGTATGAGACCGGTCCCAGGTGGTGACGGTGATAGTTCTCGGGCTGGTAAAGTCCGGTGGGCGTTTGATACTCCGTCGGCACATCCGCGAGGATGGAAACCGGAGTGTACCCGCGTTCCAAGCCCAGCGCGTAGGTAAACGGCTTGAGCGCCGAACCCGGCGACCGCGTCGCCAGTACTCCGTCCACCTGGCCACCGTGCGGATTGGAAAAATCCCGGGAACCGACCCAGGCCCGCACGCCGGACGATTCGTTTTCCAGGACGACCACCGCGCCCTGAAGACGAGGATCGCCGAGCGTCTCCAAATGGCTCCGCAACAAAGTCTCCACCTGCCGCTGACAATCGAGATCGAGCGTCGTCCGTTGCGGAGGCACTTCCAGAGCCAACAAATGCTCCACAAAATGCGGCGCCTCGAACAGGGCGGCCCGCGGCGCAATCGTGAGTCCCTCATTCCGCGCACGCCGCACTCGTTCGCCCATCGCCTCTCCCTCGTCCTCCTCCAAACGCCGGAGGACCTGCTGCTGGCGAGCCTCGGCCCTGTCAAGATGGCGATACGGATTCAATCGGCCAGGTGCTTGGGGCAAGCCGGCGAGGAAAGCGCTCTCGGCCAGAGACAGATCGCTCAAAGGTTTCTGGAAATATCCCTGGGCCGCCGCCGCACAACCGCGATGCCCGTTGCCATAGTCGATGCGGTTCAAGTAGGCCACGAGGATCCGCTCCTTGTCCCACCGCATTTCCACCCGCCGTGCCAGGAGCATTTCCCGGAGCTTGCGCGCCCAGGTGCGCCGAGCATCGGGATAGTCACTGCTGATCTTCACCAGTTGTTGGGTGATCGTCGAGGCGCCGGAAACGATCTTTCCACGCCGCAGCCCATCGATCGCTGCGCGCAAGACCGCCAGGCAATCGATCCCGCCGTGCCGAAAATACCGTTGATCCTCCACACTCACTGTCGCCGCAACGAGGTCGGCCGGGAGCCCTTCGAACGCGACCCTCTCCAAGCCGCGCCCATAACCCTCACCCTCGTCGAGAAGCCGCCTGAGGGGTTGCCCCTGGCGATCCTCAAAGGCCGGCGATGCCTCGACCGGATGATCGAGCGACTCTGGCCACGGCAGACACCAGGGTAGGATCCAGTAAGCGAACAAAGCCGCCCCGCCCGCCACCAGCACAGGGACTAACAAGACCTTCATCTTCCACTTCCTCGTGATCCTTTGAATGCTTTCCATCATGCCGCCGAAAAGGAGTCCATACTCCGCGTCATCACTTCTATCCTGCTTGCGATCCGTGCCGAAAGAAACCCAAAGCGTAAACGAGCCTGAGAATCATGGTTTTTGGATGCATACGCAACGCCATGCCAAGCAATTTTCGCCAGACAATCATGATGACTCTCTGCATATCATTCATTCACTGACTCGGTCATCGACCGGCTTCGAAACGGCTCCGCCACGCCCAAGGCAAACCGCGAGGGATCGTACATGGCTTCGACCTTGGTGGGCGGCGCCAGCACCTGGCCCGCAGAGGTCACCCGCGCCCAGTAGCGCAACTCAAAAGTCCCCGTGCCTTCCAGGTCGTCACAGAAGAAAAGCGCTCGATCGTCCCTCAATTCCAGAAAATCCGTGATCCAGTGATTACTGACATTCTCCTCATTCGCTCCCGCCACCCTCTGAGTGTCCAAAGCGAGATTGACCGCCTCCAGCGTCGCCGGAAGCGGATCGTCCACAACCACATAGCGGGTGGGTCGGTCATTGGCCACGTTCAAGCACACCCGAATGAGATCGCCCACGGACGGGGAATCCGTGAGAGCTTCGAACCCGCCATCGGGGAGGCGTCTTTCGTAACGACGTTCCACCCGGAATCCGCGTCCGTGGACCGGCTCGGGCATCGTGTCTCCACGCGTCGCCAGGGACAGTTCGACATGGATCTGCCCGCGGCCCTCAGGCACCACCTGCAGAACGGGCGGCGCCGTCTTGGCCGGCCAGGGAAAGCTGAGCGTCTGTCCAGGCGTCTGGGACGAGAGCGTCACCTGTCTCTCCTCCTCACCAAGCCGCGCGGCGACGGAACCGGTCAAGGGGCTCGCCTCCTTGGCCTTCAGATAACTCGTCAAGGCCCGCAGGGCCCAAGCATTCGTGTAGGTCGCTCGCCAATGCCCCGAAGAGGGATCGCGTGCGTCGAGCAACCCCTGCAGCAAGGTCTCGGTCTGCGGAGATTTCGGCGCGCATTCGGACCACGCCAGCAGCGCGAGGGCCTGCTGATAACTCTTGGGAAACCAGTAGCGAGTTTGACAGTCTTCCGAGGGCGCCTCGACCAACAAGGTCTGCACCATCTTCGAATCGTTGCTGCCGCCCCGATGAATTGCGGAGGCCAGGAGATGGCGCGCCTCTTGAGGGAGACGCGCGCGCCGCTCGAAAAGCTTCTCGTGATAGGCCGGCTCAGCCCGGCCCGCCAGCGCCAGTGTGTGCAGAGCCAACCCGAGCGTCGCCATGGCCGTTTCGTCAGGCTCGGCGTTCAAACCCCGCAACTGACCTGAAAGGAAATCGCCGAGCTGTCGCCGCGCCAACTCCGGTACTTCGACACCCAGCTGATGCGCCATCTCGAGCGCCATCCCGCCATAGGCGCTCCCCCAGAGATCGGCGTCCTCCGCCCCGGGCCAGAAACCCAAGCCGCCGTCCGAGGTCTGCATCGCGAGCAAGCGCTGGACTCCCTTGGCGAGAGCGTGACGCATCTCTTTCTCCGAGCGTTTCACCAAAAATCGTGCGTTCTCCATGGAGAGTGCCGCGAACCACGGCATCATGGACGAAGTGGTTTGCTCCACTCACCCATACGGATAGGTGAGCATCTGCTCGATCGCCGAGGCCGACTCCACGATCCGCGTGTTGGATAGAGTCACTTCCAGAACCCCCTCCCCCGCGAGAATCCCCGGATCCAGGTCTGCCAACAAGTCTCTTGAGATCTCGCCGCCCGTCACCGTGACCAGACGCTTCTCCCTGCGCAGTGGCACAGGATGATTCACCGGAAAGACGCTCACCACGGCATCGCTCACCTCCGGCGCCTCCAGCGAGATCACCGACCACTTCCAATCGGTCTCACCAACGCCGGTGAAAGAAACGGGAAACCGCACGCTCGCCGTCGCCCCTGCTTCCAGGTCGATTTCTGATTCCCGAACACTCGCGCTCTCTGACAGGCCCTCATGAATGGCCAAATCGCCCAGAGCCAATCTCACCAAGAAGCGATGCCTGGATTCCGTCTGGTTGTGTAGCAGAGCCTTGACCTCGATGGCGTCCGAGACGTGCGCGAAGCGAGGCACCACCGGCTGCAACATCACGGGCTTGTTGACTTCAAAATCCGATCGCGACCAGCCAAACTGCCAGGCTTGATCCCCCAGAGCCACCGCTGTGACCCGGTAGCGCGTCAAGCTGTCAGGCGCAGGAAACGCCGCCCTGACACGCCCCTCCGCATCCGTGCGCAAATCGGCGTTCCAATAGGCGCAGGCCCGGAAGTCCGAGCGATACCCATCGACCAGGCCGGCGTCGCCGCCATCACCAATCACGATTCCCTTGTTTCCATAATAGCCTAACAAACGTGAATCGGGCAAGAGATTCGACAGGCTGGTGCCCGTGCGCACACCGTGCGACTGCCGGGGATAAAAAGCTTCGAGCGGATCCGGCGGCGGGGTTTCCAAAAGACTCAACACCCCTTCATCGACCGCATAGAGCGTCACCTCCGCGTCCCGCACGGATCGACCCTGAAAATCGGTGACAATCGTGTCGATCACCACCTCTTCGCCGGGGCGATAAGCCGATTCCGCCGCCTCCAGGGAAACCCGGAGACGCGGCCGATCCATGGCCACGGAGACGTCCGCGCAACCCAGCCGCGCGCGGGGCCGGCCGTCCTCGTAGGGACTGCGATCCGCCCCGTGCACCAACAATACACTGACAAAGACGTTGGGGCCGTCGCCACTCTCGATCGGCACTTCGATCACTGGCGAACTCGCCGAGATGAACCGGGTGAAGGATCGAAGGACGCGGTCCCGCTCCACGGTGATCAGGGCCGTGCCATCCAGCGGCGTCTTCACCAAAAGACGCGCCCGATCACCGGGCCGGTAGGACGACTGATCGGCCGTTACCTCCATGGCCACGCCATCCATTCCCCGCCATCCCCCCGCTCCGGCCCCATACGCGGTCAGTGACAGCATCGAGGACACCGGGCGCCCCTCGCCATCTCGGCTGGACACCGCCACGTAGTAGGTGCCCATTTCTGGAAGGGTGACGACCGCTTCCGTGACTTCTTCTTCCCAGGCAATCTCGCGCCGCGAGACTTCGGTGAGAACGCGTTCATTGCGATGCCGAATCCCCCGCCCCGCCGTCTCCACCTTGACGGATTGCCAGGATTCCTTCACCACCCGAAGTACCATGGGCTGATTCGGCACGCGAGCCGCTCCCGTGGGATCGAGGCAAACGATCGGAAGCCCGACGGAATCCCCGGCCGAGATCAATTGATCGACCCGGCCGATTCCCAGATAGAACGAGGCGGGATGCCACGTCTCCGAATGACTCTCGCTCAAGGTCTGCTGGTTGGCGTCCGTGATCTCGACCGAGACATCCATTTGATAGGGGCTGGTCACGTCCGCGGGAACAGGCGGCTTGATCTCCAGCCGCGCCTCGCCCGAGCCGCTCAGCGAAAACTCGCCGTTCAGGTTTTGCGCCGAGGGAGATTCACCTGAGATCGTCTCTCCCTGTTCACCGAACACATAACGCTCAAAACCCGCTGGAGCGAAAACGGTGGGCTGCAGGGAGGCAAACCAAAGTCCCTTGGCCTCGGAGAGCGCCTTGCCCATGAAATAGTTCGCCTTGACGTCCAGCGTCAAGCGAAGGTCTTCCGATGCGGCCACCGCATCGACCGCCTTCACGGGCTCCAAATGGATCTCGAAATCGTTGCGGCGAAACTCCTGCACCTCCCAGGAATGCCAAAAAACTTCTTCAATCCCGTCCTCATCGGCAGGGAGCCGCAGACTCGCCGTGAAGGTGCCGACCGTGCTCTCGGGAAGTTCAAACTGCGTGCTGAAGGCGCCTCGCTCCGAAAAATCGCATTCGCGATCGAGAATGACTCGGCTCCTGCCATCCCGCACCTCCAGGGCGGCGGTGGCGCCGCTTGGCGGAAGCTCCAAACTCTGTCCGACACCCCGGCGAACAACCGCCTTTAGATGCACCGTCTCCCCCGGCCGATAGAGCCCGCGATCGGTGAAGAAGAGACAACGCGCCTCGTCCCTCTGCGGCTCATCCGTCCACGGAACGTCAAACTGCCAGGGCGAATAGGTGTGCAACTCATCACGGGTGACCAGGTGATGGTCCCCCGATTTCATCACCACCATCCGGTTCACCTCCTCGTTGTCCGGCAAGGTCGCCACGCCGTTGTCATCGGTGGTGATCGAGCCTCCCAGTGACTCGTTCCCGACCCCGTAGAGACTGACAGATGCCCCGGTAACCGGTTCGCCCGTCGCGTGCGAATAGACGTACAGAAGCATCTCCGGGCCGTAACGTTTCCAGGCCAATCCAAGATCAGTAACCTGAACCAGGGCCTGCGCGACGATCCGAGTTCCAGATCTCACATCTTCTCTCGGTTTTCCATCGACATGCACCAGCAAGGCCGCGCCCTCTTCCGGACCAAGGATCTCATTCCAGTCGAAGATCAGGTTTTCCTGGCGGTCGAGACCCGCCGTGCAAGCAATCTCCCGGTCCTCAATAGTGGTTCCCGCCAGCAGATCGTAGGGCACGGGTTCCGGATCTTCCTGGCTCAACTGATTCAGGTAGTGTTGTTGACCGGTCTTGGCAAAGAGCGTCTCCCAGGGAGACAGACGCTTCACTCTAAGCCGGACCTCTTGGAGATTCCCGGCCAGAATGGTGTAAGTGCGCTGACCGTAACGCAGCTGAGCTTCGTCCATCGAGGGCAAGGCCATAAAGGGCTCCAGCGGACGCAGGCAGAGACGCTCGACACTGGCTCGCTCCAGCGCCAGGCCGTCGTCCGCCACGATGCCAGGATGAATCCTGATCTCATAAACCTCTCCATGTTCGAAAGCGGCGTCGACCATCACGGTTCGGCGATTTTCCAAAAGGGACAGCTCAAGGGGACCGGGGCTGGGCGCAATGGAAATCCAGGGCGCCAGGTCCGCCGCCTCGTGGTCTTCGTGCAAGGGCTTGTTCCAGGAGATGGCGATCGAGCGCGACCTGTGATAGGACTCTGTGGCCCGGATGGCCCGCACTCTCATGGGAAGCACTTGCGGCATCGAATACGCGATTTCTTTCCTCGTCGCCAGGCGCCCATCCTCTGACACCACGCCCACATCAAGCCACAGTTTCCAGTCATCCCCAGGGGGAAGCTTGCGCCGCGGCGTGATTTCATAAGTCGAACTTCGTTGGACGCCTTCTTCCCAGCCCGGCTCCTGGAGGTGGCGCCCCCAGCGAGCCGGATAGGAATCGCCCAGCCCGTCGACGCCACGCACGTCCACGAAAATCGACGTTTCTCCCGATTCACTCTGGAAACGTGCCCGCTGCTGCAACGTAATGGGATCGACCGGCACGGAAAAGCGCAGTTTGCTCACCGGTTCGCGGTACTCGCGCGACTGACCGTAAGTCGACGGTAGCCAATACTGCTGCTCAATCTCCAGCCCCGGCGTGGACCACTCCCTCGCCTCACTGGCCAGCACTGCCTTCCCATCGCAATCCCGCGAGGCCTCGATGCGCATCTGATAGACCGTCTCGAGGGCGGGAGTTTCGTCGGGAATGAACCGCGCCAGCCGGGTCGAATCCCATCGCAGCTCACCTTTCCACGGCGGCGTGATGCTCATCCGCTGGTTGGCTTCCGTCGTTCCCACTTCGGCGAACGGGATCATGTCTGCCGGAAATCGGAGTTCGATTTGTGAGCCAGGTTGCAAGCCATTGCCACGTAAGGTGATCGAGGGACGGAGATCGGGTTCCTGGGCGCAAAGCACAGGTCCCAAGGCGGCCATCGTCAGCAGCAGCCATCCCGGGAAAACCAGACGGGTAAAGAATCGGAACGTCAACATAACGCCACTCTATACCCGCCGATTTTTGAAATCTTACAAATCCATCGAATTTTCTTTCGAAAAGCTCTCGGCCAGCACCAGGCGAAAACCAAAGCTGAGATTGCGAACGTCCTTCGGCGCGAGCATCCGAATTCTCAGGTTCAATTCGCTGGTCGGTTCGGGTCCCTCGAGGCGAGTGTGAAACGATGGCCCGCGCAGCACCAATTGGTAAAAGGCGAAGGAATCCTGCATCACTTCGGAGACGTTGCCTTCCAGACCATGGATTCCCCGACCGTTGGCGACGGTGCGATCCACCGCCACGGTGTCCCGGCCAGCCACGTGAATGCCAGAGCCGCCCGCGTAGCGCGGGTTCTCGCGATGCGCCCGGCCGATCCGCATCTTCAATTGCTGCCGCTCCACGGCACGCCGAATGAGCGCTCGCGTGTCGGGCTCGAAGGTGTCCAATACCCCCGCCGTGATGACCACATTGCCTAGATTGCCCATGCGAAAGCCTCGTTGACGCAGGGCCTCTCGCGTGATGACCTCCGCCTCGATCAAATTGAGCAGGGTCAGTCCGGATCGTTCGGGATCGGTGACCGCGACGGCCTCCGATATCCCCAACAAGGCGCTCCATTCCAGCTCCTTCGGCAACCGATAGGCCAGCTCCTCTGGCAAAAGACCGCGTTCCTGCTCGCGCCGAGTCAACCATTCGGCAAAGGCGCGAATCTCGTCCAGGGACACCTTGGTCACGGGATGCAGCAAGCGTTCCTGGTGCTCGCTCGGCAAGGCATGGTTTTCGATGAAACGACGGCGCGCCGGCTCCCCTTCCAGCGCTTCAAAGCGTTGTCGATCCTCTTCACCCAGCCGATCGACAAATTCCCGAGCATCCCTCAGCGCATCCCACAAATTGGTGTCGTATCTTGAGGCGTCGCGCCCCGTGTCCTCACAAAACGCCCGAAAATCCTTCAAGCGTGTCTCATGACACGCCCAAAGGAGGTCGGGGCCGGCCACCGTCCCCCCATGAACGAAGTCCATCCCGAGACTGTTCGTCCAAGGAGCTCGCACGCGGGGATCCATCACCGGCACACTCCTCGCAAAAAACTCATCGGACTCCGTGAACGGCACCGCATACGAGAGGCCCGGCTCCACGAACAATGCCCACGCTTTCACTCCGTGCCAGGAGGGATGAATCAGTTCAAGGTGGTGAGTGCGCTCGGCGACGAGAGCATGACGATCGTTTTCCGCGAACACCAAGGGGGCGGTGCCCCCCCTCTCAAAGACCCTCCAGGGATCCGGCCTCCTCAAGGATCCCGGCTTGGCCGCCAAGGCCACGTTCACCAGATGGGGCATGTCCTCGGACACCGATTCCTCCACCGAAAAGACCTCGACGTCTCGAGGGGTGTATCCAGGCGCCCGGACTGAGACGAACAGCGGCGTCTTCGTCCTGGCGGAGATCGTCTGGCTCGCGGGTAACCAGCGATCGGGATCGTCGTTCCAGTTCACCGCGTGAGATTCCATCCCGAGACAGAGTTCGGCCCCCGGCACATCGCGCCCAGTCCGGCTCACCACGAGGACCCGGAGCAGGCGCTCACGGGGAGGCCGTGTCTCCTTCCCATCCTCCACGGGATCCGGCCTCACCGGCGCCACCCGGGGAGAGGCGATGGCTTCGTCTCTCGCGAACGGAGGGGCGCCGTACCAGGCCAAACCACCCACGGTCCCCAACACTCCCAGCACGCTCACACCGCCCATCCACCACCCCTTGAACGGGCGGCGCTCGCGGGTGGGAGCGAACGACTCGAGCTCGCCGCGCATCGCGTGCATCGACGGATACCTCGCTTTGGGCGCTTGCCGCGAAGCGCGATCAATGACCTGCTCCAGCCGCTTTCGGTCGCGCCATTCCTGCTCGTAGTAGGCCTCGGGGTAGCTACCCAACTGGTAGAGCGGGTCGCTGCCAGAGCTGGCAAAAAACAGGGTGCGCCCCAGGCTGAAAACATCCGATCGGGGCTGGCCGGCGCCCTCGGGCGGCGTGTAGCCCAGGGCCACCACGGAGCCGCGGTCTTCGCCCCGGGTCATCGCGCCGATGTCCGCCAGGCAAGGCACGCCATTGATGAAGAGGATGTTGTCCGGTTTGACGTCCCGGTGGATGAGCCCCTCATCATGAAGGCCCTCCAGGGCCTCCGCCAAATCGCATCCCAAGCAAAGGCACTCGGTCACCCGGAGAAATCGCGGAGCTCCCCGGCCCACCCGAGCGCTCAAGGTCATCGGCGCGTAGGCCGAAATCGCCTTCTCGTCCTCCCCGCAAGGCCTCGCCGTCCCCCGGTCGTCCGCCAAATCCATTTCGTAATAATAGAAACGGTCCTGGTGACCCACTTGATAAATGCTCACGAGGTGTTGGGAATCCCGCGATAGCTCTTGGTAGAGCTGCAAGCCCTTGAATTCCTCGCGAAAGGCGGCGCCGGAGGGAAAGGCATCCCGCCGAACGATCTTCACCGCTCGCAACCGGTCATCCAGCGTGCCGTGCCGGGCCAGCCAGACTTCCCCGAACCCACCCGCGCCGATCGACCGCACCAGGTTCAAGTTCGGAAGAGCGAGTGGCTTGCTTTCCTGCTGGCGCGTTTGAGTCATCGGAGATTAAAGTTCGGGCGGAAAATCGAGCGAACGCCACGATGACCTGGGACACCCTCACCGGAAAGCAGACTTTTCTCGAAGGCCTCATGGCCGCGGATTCGCCCGATTGGCACCATTATTGGACACGTTTCTACCAACTTTACAAGCCGCTGATCGGCAGCGTGGCGCGCAAATGCGGCGTGCTCGATGGCGATGTCGAAGATGTGGCCCAAGACATCTTCGCCGAGCTCCAGCGCCAATTTCAATCGCCTAACAAGGACCGCGGCCGCTATGAAGCCGGCAAGGGACGCTTTCGTTCCTATCTCATGCAACTGGTGAAATGGCGGGTCTCCAATCGGTTAGGCCGCTCGCCTCCGCCCGCGTCGCCGGGACCTGAAGGGGTGCCGCTGGCGGCAGACGATCCCTTCTCCGGCGTCTGGCAGGATGAGGAGGAACGCCTCTTCCTCGCCCTGGCCCGCGCACGCGTCGAGGTGCCTCTGGAACACCTTCAAATCTGGGACTGTCTCGTCGAGAAAGGGCTCCGTCCTGAGGCGGCCGCCAAGCGATTCGGGAAAAAACGCGAGCACATCGACACGATCAAGCACCGCGTGACCGAAAAACTCCGGCTAGCCGTGGAAGACATCCGGCGCGAGCACGGCTTTCTTCGATAATCGCGCCACCGGAGGTGAGCCGATTCGCGGAATCAAGCCGGCATCTCCCATCTCCCATCTCAATTGCAGCCGCAGCCACCGCCACCCACGCCCTCCCCGCCATAGGCGGCTTCCCGGCTGAAGTACATGTGATCCGCCATGCCCTTGGCCAAGGGATCCTTGTTCGGCAGCATGACGAACTCGGCCATGTACCCCCGTTCATAGGCCTTCACGTTGGCGCACTGACAGAGGCTACCCGCCATGAGGACGGCCGCCAAGAGAGCGATGATTCGAGTAATCATGATCAAGGGGAACATAAGCAAGGTCCGCAGGAACTGACAAGCAAACTCCGCCAAAGCACCTCAACTCCAACCTCCGCCGGGCGATTCAGCCCTCGGATTCCGATTCAGATTTCGGAGAAATCCGGCACTCTCCACCCGCCTCACCCCGAACCGGCCCTTTTCCAAATCCGCTGTGGCTTGTTCCTGACCCGCTTCAACCGGTCGGTTCGACGTTCACCTGGAAACGATGATAGGCCCGCGTTTCCAGCTTACGCACCGAGGTTTGGAGGCAGCCTTCAAACCCAAACTGATTCTCAAGTAGATCGAGACCGTCGTGCGGCCCGAGAACATAGGCGGTCGTCGCGAGGATACCCGTCTCCAGGCAGCGTTCGCCGATGACCGTGGCGCCCTGGCAATCATGCCGCACCGGCCATCCCGTGCGAACATCAATGAGATGCCCGTAGCTCTCTCCCTCGATCTCGACAAATCGCCGATAGTTTCCCGACGAAGCCACCCCGCGGTTCGTCAGACCAATGTGTTCCCAAACTTCCCCCGGCCGGCCGCCATCTTCCACTCCCACCACCCAACACGGGACGTCACCCGGCGTTCCGAGCGCCCGAAGGTCTCGCCCAAAATCCACTAACAAATCCTGCACTCCAAACTCCTCACCCAAATCGGCCACGCAATCGACCGCGTATTCCTTTCCATAACCGCCCAGATCCAGTGCCATCCCCTCCTCCGGCAAGCGGACCTTTCCATCCTCAAGCTCCACCTTGTCCCAGCCCACCAAGCGAAGAGTGTCTTCGATCTCTTTCTGCGAAGGCAATTCACCCGCCCGGGCCGCCCATTGCCACAATCGCGTCAGGGGGAGCGAGGTCGGATCCAGCACGCCCTGTGAGAGAAAGGTGAGGCTGTCGGCCATCTGCAAGAGTCGCTGGGCGTCCGCGTCGATGGGGATCCACTCGCCGGTTCCAGCCGAGCGGTTGATTTGGCTGATCAGGCTCGTCTCCTGAAAACGGGTGTACTTCGTTTCAAAAGCCTTGACCCACTGGAGCGCCGCATCGCGGTAGGCCTCCGCTCGCTTCACGCTGTCCGTTCGCAACAAGAGACGGCACAGCGTCCCCATGGCGCGAAACTCGAGCTTGAAAATCCCCTGGGTGAGATCGTTCGGCAAGGGGGTTCTGGGGGAGGGCGCGGAAGACGAGGACATCAGTGGCCACCTAACTTGGACTTACCGGCAGGCCTCCGCCACGACTGGGGCGAATCACGCCTCGTCGGCGCGTTTCCTAACCTTCACTTACGGGCGTTTCTGCTCAAACAGCCAGGCGTGCATCTCGGCGTTCTGAAACACGGCCCCGCCGATCCCGTGATCCGCCTTCGGATCGGGTGTGAATTTCACCGGAGCCCGCGCTCGCTTCATCGCCTCCACCATCCGCTCACTCTGTTCGATGGGCACCACGTCGTCTTTCTCCCCATGGAAGACCCACACGGGCACTTTGCGATGCGCACGCACTCCGCCAGGATCGCCGCCGCCGGCCACCGGCACGGCCGCGGCAAAGAGCTTCGGTTCGGTCGCCAGGAGGTGAAAGGTTCCGTAGGCGCCCATCGAGTATCCGAGGAGATACACCCGATTCTCGTCGATGGGCAGATGCTTGAGCATGTCCTCGACGATCTCGACGACGGCCTGCCCATTCTTTCCTCGCCAGGTCTCGTCGTCTTTGGGTGCCTGGGGTGCGAAAATGAAACACGGACGCTCCTGCAAGTTGTTCCGCGAGGCGAAGGCATTGGCGGGCCAGGGGTTTTCGGGAGTCATCACGTCGCCGTTTTTTCCGTGCAGGCACACCACCAACGGCACCCGATCTGGGCCGCCCTGGCCGCCCACGCCAGACGAAGTTTCTCGCAGAAGCTTGCGTTCCCCAAAGAAACGGTACGCGAGACCCTCGGATTCATGACGCTCCCATTCCCCGGTCACCAGGGCCGCCAAAGGTGAATCCGCAAGGGCTTCGGCGGGCTTGGCATCCTCCGCCTTCTGCAGGGCCATCCCCGTCTCCTTCACCCAGAGCTGGTCTTCTTCGGAGAGCTTGTCCAATGAGAGGGTGAATTGGCGGCCATCGTTCCGGCGTTTGATGGTGACCTGATCTCCCTCCAACTTCACGAACTCGGCGAGCAAGGTCCGGCCGTCCGCAGCGGTCCATTCTCGAAACTCCGCTCTTGCCAGCGACGCCCCCCATAGGAGCCCAATGACCAGCCAAATTGGCGTTTTCATGAACATCAACCTACCCCACGCTCGAAAAAAGCAAAGTAGGCGTATGAGCTTCCCAAGTGTCTCCCCACCCGAGGGTGGACGTCCCCGGCCGCCGTGACTCCGCCTCCCCGTCCAGAAATCACGGAAGCGCAGGAGCGCAGGAGCGCAGGAGCGCTTCCCTCCCTCGTGTGAAGCCCTGCCCTCCGTGGGTTCGGAATTTCCGGATCAATTCCCCGGTCCTGGCTTCCGCAAACCTTGCGGTCGACTTGAGAATCCCCTCAGGAACCGCTTGGCGCCGGCGCCGGAGCCGGCTGCCGCTGGACCTCAAAAGGTATGGAACGGGGTTTCATGGGCTGAACTCTACAAAGGACAACCCCGACGCGAGCAAGGTCCTCGAAAAAGCCCTACGGATTGGGGGCGGCCGGATCTGTTGTCCTTGATTCACTCAATATTTGGGAATCATTCACCGATCGTGAGAGAAATGTGCCGATTTCGCCACTTAGACACTGACATATTCGGCAACTGAGGCTGATTTTTCTCGCTGGTCGGCTGCATTCTGGTCAGATTCGTCAGCATGTGTAGAGGTTTTGCTCTCAAGCCGTTGCTGGTCTTCGTCGTCTTCTCTGCCCTCGGGAACCTCGGGGAGGTGTCCGCTGCCATCATCTTTAACTCACATCTGACCGATAAATCAGCTCAGTTTTCTTGCCCAAAGTGTTAGTTTATGTTGCGTTATATGCCGCCTGCCTTTAAGGTCTTGTGTGAAAAAAAACACAAAAAGACAGGCGGCCTCGTGAGTGGGAAGTTCTCAGACCGGTTTCTCTTTGCCTGGCGTGTCTGTCTGACTGCGTAATAGAGCGATCTTCGCCTTGGATAGTTCAATGCTCAGATCGATCAGTTCGGTGGTCAGTTTCTTGAATTTCTTGTACTCCTCTGTTTCTTTTCGTAGTCCCTTCACGTGATCTGGCCAGACGTGTTCAGTCCGGCTCCTCATCTTATGCGTGTAGCTCAGTTGGTAATACACGCCGCGCTGGCGTTGTCGATCTCGGTATTGCTTGCTGATGCTCCCAGGCCGCATTGGCCCGATTGCAGCTAACTTTGCCGCAAGTTTCTGGACTCTTTTTTCAGTGATCTGATCTTTTTCATGGTCATTAGCTTATATATGCGAATGTCTAGGAAAATCAAATCATTTGTTATGGATCTCTGGATTTCTTGGTGGAATATCGTCTGTCTTCTGCGACCCGCTTTCTCGAGAGCCCGCACCTTTCTCTGGTTTCTGCTCGTCTTGGCCGCTTTCTCCGTGCGCAATGACCTCCTCGGGGTTTCCAGTTTCGTCCGCGCTCTCGGTTTGTCAGAACACTTCTATGAGCACTTACTCCATTTCTTCCACAGCAATGCCGTGAAGACGGACCGGCTTGCAGAACTTTGGTTCGCCATCGTGATCAAGCACTTCCCTGTCTACAAGATCGGTTGTCGCCCCGTCCTGGTTCTCGACGGCATCAAGGAAGTCCAAGGAGGGCCGCAAGATGCCTGCGGTGAAGTATCTGCATCAACAGTCCGAGTCCAATTCCAAGCCTCACTTCATCATGAGCCATTCCTTTCAGGCCTTCGGCGTGCTCTGTCAGGTTGGCGGATACTTCTTCTGCGTTCCGGTCTGTGCACGCATTCACGAAGGTATCGTCACTTCAAACCGCGACAGGAGAACCTTGATCGACAAGGCCAACGAGATGCTCGCATCCGTCTGTAGAGGTCAGGAGTTCGTCTTGCTGGCCGACGCCTACTACGCCAACGGAAAGGTGATCCGGAGCACCAAGGGGCGTTCCGGTGTGCTGGTCATGAGGGTTCGACGCAC
>CBDBEZ010000076.1:0-23513 GCA_965204485.1 Verrucomicrobiales bacterium | reverse complement strand
AAGCGTCGCAATGGTCCTCCACCGGATTACCGAGAAATATCGCAGACAGGTGCAGAGAAAGATGCACGCATATCATGTGTTTGTGCAGACCGGCATGATCGCTCAGGGCATGTTACAGTACCTTGCCATGACATGTGACGGTCTGGTCTGGAAACACTTTGGAACCTGGATCCGAACCATCCGCCCAGACGTGCTGCCTTCGGAAATGATTGTCTCAGCCGCCTTGAAAAACACGCTGCCTGGATTTTTGCACCATGGCGGAAAAGGTTCAGCGTTCCGAAAATTCATCCTTGATAAAATAGACTTCACTCGCTCCGAAGGTTCACGCTTCGCCGCATGATGATTCAGTTACAGAACTTCTCACTCACGAGGTTCTGGACTTTGCATGAATCGTACGTCGTGCTACTCTCACTGTAGGTGGCTTTTGGGTTGAAGTGTTTGGTGTTTTGGTAGATTCCAAATCAACATTATCCCAAAGGCCCCTGCCACTATTTTCTTGGGATTCTCGCCCCGATTTATGAAACTATGGGGAACATTATCCCAAAGGCCCCTGCCACTATTTTCTTGGGATTCTCGCCCCGATTTATGAAACTATGGGGAACATTATCCCAAAGGCCCCTGCCACTATTTTCTTGGGATTCTTGCCCCGATTTATGAAACTATGGGGTGGATTCAGTGCAGAAGCCCTCAGCCTCTTGTAAATGAACGTGCCGCGCGGGCTTGCCCGGTGCAGCCGGAGTCTCAAATGATTCTGGCTCTTGCTCATCAAGGGGCAGGAGCGTGCGGGCTTCGGACAATAGCTCAGGCTGATTATCCTTGAGTACGGCAACAAGGTATTTGCCGTGGTCTTCAAGAAGATTGATCACGGAGAGACGCAGGTAGAGCGCATCGGCAGTGAGCACGTCAAAGCAGCGTGGGTGGTCCTTAAGGACGCGAGTTATCAGCCGTATAGCCGCAGCGACTTCGTCGTCTCCAGGATCTCCGTCTTCACCAGGCTCAAGCATTTCCACGTCGAGAAGCAATTGAAAATCCTCACAGATAATCTGAAACGCGACCAAGCGGTGGTAGAACTGTGTTTTGACCTCGTCTCCGACGGCGATCCGGCGTTGGAGACACTTTGGACAACAACGTTTGTAGCTACAGTGAGTTTCGTGACCATCGACGGCGGCAAGCATCCAACCGCGCTGTGGGGCAAGGATTTTGTTGCGTTTGAGGCAGAAGTAAATGTGTCCGAGACACCCTCGCACACTGTCAGGCTCGATGCGCTCGGAGACATACGCCAGTTCGTCGGCGCTGGGCAAACGGTGATTACCGAGCCAACGGGTCCAGCTGCTCTTGTTCCGGTGTTGCTCGAGTTCGTTGAAGCTTGGTAACCGGCAGCAGAACATGGCGAAGAATGCTGCCGGGAAAACTCGAGTGGGAATCTGTGGTTTGGGACGAGAGTCACGCACCCGCAGCCTCCACTGTTGGCGGAGGCTGAAAATCTTGTCCGCGTAAGTTAGTAGTCGCGTGAGAATGGTCGCTTCTTTTTTGGTGGAGAATTGCGCCCGGACTTGGCTTTGCCGGCTGATTTCTTACCGGTCTTGCCCTTCTTCTTGGCGGAGCTACTCGCCGCTCTGGCCTTGGTTTTTGCCTCCTCGAGTCGGAGGCGCCCCTGCTCGTCGAGGGCTTCCAGCAGAGCATTCGCCTTCTGGAAATCATCGATCCAGCGTCTCGCCTGAGCTTCCAACGGTCTGGGGACGTGCAGCATGGTGGTCTTGCCCTTGCGAGTCTGACCGATGGCCAAGGAGCGATGGCGCAAGGAGTCGTCGGAAGCGCAACGGCAAGTGGGCTTGCCGCATTTACGAGAGAGTTTGATGGGCGAGCCGTGAAGGAAGCCTTCGGCCTGGTCGAGGAGCTGGCGGAGGCGGCTGCGAATCTGGCGTTCGGTGGGGGGCAGGGAGTTTCTGCTTGGCATGAAGGTCGGCTCGTTCGGCGAACTGTAATATAAGACTATTACAGAAACAAGCTTAAAAAAGATGAAATAACGAATGCGAATTTGCCATGGGGTCAAAAATGGGCGCCGCCGATCCGAATTACCCAAAAATACAGGGCTTGAGCCGCCTCAGCCGCCTATCTTACGGAATCGCTGTCATGTAGTAGGCGATTTCTTCTTCGACGGCCTGATTGTCTCCGAGTGTCAATGTGAGTCGACCTCGAGGGCGAGTCAGACGTCCGGCACGCTGGATGATTTTGCGGCGAATCGTGCCGAGTCCTTCAAAGATCCACTCCGCAGCCCTTTGGGGGGACGATTTGCGTGACCGCTCCGCAGATCGCATCTGCATTTCGCGTGTGAGATTGTGGGTGAGGATACTGGCCAAAAGGAAAGCTTCGTTGGCGGCACGTCGCTTGGCCGGAATATAGTCCATCTGGGCCTGGCTCTTGGCTTCGCCAAAAATCTTCTCCTGAGAGCCACGCCCTTCATGAAATTTCACCACATGAGCGGCCGTGTTTGTCTTGTTGGTGATGATCGCCTTGTATTCATAGTTCTCCTCGACTGGTTCGAAAAGATCCAGTTGGAGCGGTCCTTTGCGCTGAGTGCGCCTCATGGTTCGAATGCACAAAATGCGCGCTTTGCGCGCCCAACTTTTTGGCTTCCAGCGGATTTCGAAGTGATGAGTTTTTCCCTCTCCGCCTTGGGTTCGGGACCAGCGACGGCGCTTCTCAATGATGCCCTTGAGTTCCACAAGCCGCTCGAAAGGCACCGAGAACGTATATTCCAGGCCCAAGGTCTTTGCCTCTGAAACCATCTGATCGCTGAAAAACGCGCTGTCGGCGCGCAACTCGATCTGCACATCAGGCAGCACCTTGCGAATCTTCTCCACGCAGGAACGGAGGAACTCCACTGCTCCATTGGAGTCATGGACGTTGCCACTTCGATGAAGGAAGTCGAAGATTTGTCCGGTTTGAGCGATCGTCGCGAGCAGTGGATAATAACTGCGCTCGCCTTTTTTCTTCTTGTTAAATCCCACAGCCGTCCCTTCCGCATGGCGACTCGTGCTCTGCACGCTTCCGTCCAAATCAAGCGTGATGCGTTTGATTCCCTCCTCCTGAAGTCGCGACAGGCAAACGAAATGATTCATCTCCCTCATCCTCTCAAGGCTTTGACAATCGACCTCTCCCAACATCCGGCTCATCGTTGGGACACTGGGCAATTGGTGCGTCCCCAAAACCTGTCGTACAAGGGGATCATCTCGGTAGTAGTCCAAATCGCGAAGCATCCGGTAGCCCAGTATAAGATGCACGATAAGACACATGAAAACCTTGTGGAACTTGTAGAAGCGGGACATGCGCCGATCCAGTGGACCAAAGCACTGCTGAAGCTTCCCCTCCAGATCCAATTCCTGAAAGAGCTTCTGAAAGATAACGAGACCGCCGAAAGAGGTCAGTTCTTGATCTTCAAATTTGATCGCCGGAATCGTTCTGGACTTTGCATGAATCGTACGTCGTGCTACTCTCACTGTAGGTGGCTTTTGGGTTGAAGTGTTTGGTGTTTTGGTAGATTCCAAATCAACCTTATCCCAAAGGCCCCTGCCACTATTTTCTTGGGATTCTTGCCCCGATTTATGAAACTATGGGGTTTAGGCAAGCTTGGTGTTGATAATAGCTAACATCATGTTAGCTATTGAGTTAGCAAAACCACACTCAACACCAAGCTTTGACAGACTGTAACAACGAAACGTTCGATTTTCAAGATCTAGGTCGGCGCAAACTCCAAGCCGACTTCAGCGGCGGAGACCTTAGGAACTGCGCAAAAATAAGGTGAACATTTACTTCGAGGGTTTGATTGTGTAATTCCATGAGCCGTGTGTTTCGTGCCTTTCCAGTTTTACGGCGGCCAGTTCCTCGTCCGTCACTTTGATCCCCGTCTCGTAGCTTTTGGTATCGAGCCTGGCCCTGACCTTCAGGCCTCCCTTCGTCGTTGTGCTTCCAATCAACTCGACGATCGTCTGCAGGGTTGCCAGTGGCTCGCCTTGCCAGTTCTGGGTGATGTAGCTGAAGAGACGGTGCTCGATCTTGTTCCACTTACTCGTCCCCGGCGGGAAGTGGCAGACGACCAACTTCAGCCCGGTCTCGTTCGCCAACTCCTGGAGCGAAAGCTTCCAAAGCCGCGAGCGGTGGCTGTTGCTCCCACCGCCATCGGCGGTGATTAGCAGCCGACGGGCGTGGGGGAACCACGCAGAGCCCATTTCCGTCCACCACAACAGGATGCTGCGGGTCGCGAATTGGGCCGTATCATGGTCGATTCCGACGCTAACCCAGCCCTGGTTGTTGAGCATATCGTAAACGCCGTAGGGGATTGCCTTGCCCAGGTCCTTGTCCTTGAAGTCATGCACGCGGACTTGCTCAGGGTTGTCTTTCGGCCTCCACTGCCTCCCGGCGTTCTTGAAATCGCCCACCAACTCCTTCTTCTTGGTGTCCACTGAGATTGCTGGCTGGCCGCAATGTTGGAAGCGACGCACCTGATCGTTGATGTATTCGAACTGCCTGTTGCGGTCCGGGTGCTGTGCCCCTTCGCAGGTCTTGCGATTTGCCAGCAAACTATAGCCGGCCTTGCGCAGCAACGCGGCAACAGTACGCGCACCTACCGGGTGGTTCTGAGATGTGAGTTCCCTGGCAAGCCTCTGAGTGCTCTTCAATGTCCAGCGCAATGGGGATTGAGGGTCGCCTCTACTGAGAGGATCAACTAGCCGCTCAAGAGCCCCAAGCAGTTCCGGATCGGTCTCGGTCACCGGCTTGCGCCCGCCCCCGAAGCCGACGGATGCGTCCGTCGGCTTCGGGTGCCGTGTTAGTCGCCGCGCCGTAACTGCTTGATGCCCTCAGTGATCGTCGTCCGCGACATCGATGTCGCAAGAGAAACTGCGGATACGCCGCCCCAACCCAATTCCATGGCCTCCGCCGCCGCCCAACACCTCCGGGCCCGCTCGTCCATGAGGTGGCTCAGGGAATCGAACTTCCGGCGAATGCTTTCGACAACGGAACTGTCAGGCATGGCACTGACAGTAGCATAGAAATAAGGTTGAGAAACCTTAAATTGTTCATTTTATTTTTGCGCCATTCCTTAGCAACGAAGGCGGCCTGCTTCTCATCAGCCAACTTGACCATCGGCTCGGCATCACCGATCAACTCTCGCAATGTTTCGTTGACTGCCGGGACCAACGTTACGTCGAACACTCCCTCCAAGAGCTACTGCGTCAGCGTCTTTACGCATTGGTCGCGGGTTTCGAAGATCTCAACGACCACGAAACTCTACGGCGAGATCCACTCGTCGCCGCCGTTGTTGGCAAGACCGATCCCTTGGGAGAGAACCGTATCGGCGAGGACAAAGGCAATCCCTTGGCAGGTAAATCCACCCTCAATCGCCTAGAAACCACCAATGCTCAAACTCAGAATGGCGACCTCTCCACGCATTATCACAAGATTCACGCTAAGCATGCCGAGATCGAGAACACCCTCATCCGCCTCGGCACCCAAGCCTTACCCGAAGCAACCGAAGAGATCATCCTCGACTTCGACGCCACCGATGACCTCATCCACGGCACTCAAGAAGGCCGCTTCTTTCACGGCTACTACCGCAACTACTGCTATCTTCCCCTCTACGCCTTCGTTAACGACATCCCTTTCTACGCCAAACTACGCACCAGTGATCGGGATGGTTGCGACGGCACCGTAGAGGCTCTTGAAAGCATCGTCCCTCAGCTACGTAGTCGCTTTCCACAGGCACGGATCATCGTGCGAGGCGACAGCGGATTCGCTCGCGAGTCCATCATGAAATGGTGTGAGGATCACGGCTGCTACTACTGCTTAGGCACAATGCCTTTAGGGAAAGCTAACAATCTCCAGCAGGAACTCGCCCTCACGAGAGTCGTTTTCTGTTAGCCTAGGCCAACTCGTCACCGGTTGGCGGACTTTGCGCGGGCAACTCCTTTGTCGTCTTTTCGGTATTGCCTCCCGAACGATCAATTCTCTGACTCGCGCTACCATCTCCTGTTTTGTCTCTTCGGTCAGCAGTCCCTCGGACACTTCGAACACTGCCCATAGTGAATTCATTTTGTCGAGCGTCTTCAGGAAACTGATGCTCAACGGCTGGATGTTGCCGCTTTTCGCGGCTTCGCATCGCTCCTGCGCGATGATCGAGCAGGCCATGAGCAATGCCGCCACCTCCTGGGCCGCTGTTTCTGGCGTATGGCTATGAAGAACGTCATTCCCGCGCATGTGGAGCTTGAGTTCCTTGTAGAATATCTCGTGTTCTCAGCGCAGGGCATAGAGCTCCAGCAATTCCTGCGCCGGATACTCCTGCTCATCAATAAGCGTCGTCCATAGCCTCACCTCGCTCCACTGTCGTGCCCCCGGCTTCCTGATCCGGCCTCGAATCTCACGGATACGGATCTCCCCTTGATTCTCCCGCGGCCCATCAGCCTTCTTTCTGGGCACCCTGATGCTGACCAGCGCGCTTCCATCGGAGAGCCTTTCAGTCTTATGGCTCTTGTTGCTGCCGCGTGCCTTCACCAACAATTCACTATGTGCCGCCCGGCATGATTTCACGAGTTCGTCGAGATACTTCCCCCAACCGTAAAGCCGGTCGACAATCAGCAGACTCCTCTTCGGCAGACTCCCGAGAAGTTCTTTGGCCAGGGTCCATTCGCCTTCTCCTTTCAGGCCGACCGTCGCCGCCAACGGGTTGTGGATGCCAAGTTCCACATCTCAATCTCGATCCATCCGGCAACCGTCGCTCCCCCGTCGCCGCCAACGGGTTGTGGATGCCAAGTTCCACGAGCGCGCACATCTCTATTTTCGCAAAGGCGGCGGTCATTCTCCTGGAGGCCGCCTTGCTCATGGCAGCCAGAACCTGCGGCGTGTTCGTGACGCTCCATTTCGAGCCATCGATCCCGCACAGGCGCAGCCCCTTGTAGAAACATCCCTTGTGTACGCGCCCATCGGCGAGGGGCTTTAACACCTGCTTCATGAGCCAAGCGAATGGCTCAAGCCCCATCCTCTGGCGCCGTTCCGAGAGCGAACTATCCTTGATCACCACCTCGAACAACTGGAACACATGGGCCGAGAAATGGCCAGCATCACTGATCACGTGATAGACCAGGGAGGCGAGAAGATCCCAGGCCGGCAGCTTGGGGTTGGGGCCGCGGCCTGGGTTCTGCAAGCGTTCGAAGCGATCGCGAACGAATCCGAAAAGATGTTCGAACTGACCAAGGAAACCGCTAACTTGATTGGGATGGGAGTAAGGCATCCACCCCAATTATAACTATTATGGTAAAATGCAAAATTTATCTAAAATATTTTGGATCTTTCCCTAAAGGCATTGCGTCTAAGTGGGTCTTCAGCAGAATCTGTGGGTGAAATTCCGGATTTGCTCCGGGAACGCTGGACGCCGGGTCCCGCTGCCCCTGGACCCCAGAACTGCTGAAACTACTTGTTTCATGGGCTGAGCCCTACCAGGGGCAGCCCCGGCGCAAGCGTTGTCCTCGCAAATCCGAGGTTTGGATGGGCAGCTGGCTTGTTGCCACAACTTTGATGCCCATTAAGATTGGATATAACTTGTTGCGGGTCAGGATTCTAGGTGAATCGCGCCGCCTGGGCACCCACAGATTCTGCTGAAGAGGCTGAAAGATAACGAAACCGCCGAAAGAGGTCAGTTCTTGATCTTCAAATTTGATCGCCGGAATCGTTCTGGACTTTGCATGAATCGTACGTCGTGCTACTCTCACTGTAGGTGGCTTTTGGGTTGAAGTGTTTGGTGTTTTGGTAGATTCCAAATCAACCTTATCCCAAAGGCCCCTGCCACTATTTTCTTGGGATTCTTGCCCCGATTTATGAAACTATGGGGGTAACTCAGCTCGCTCATCAGATGACCAATCGTCCGGGCGCCCTGCAGCATCAGTCCAAAAGCCTGCCAGTTGCGATGATTGTTCCGACCCGTCATCAACTCGACCCGTGTCGGCGTGCAAAGCGGCTGTGAATAGGCGTGGGTAAAACGCAAGCCGGAAGCCGCTAGAGCGTCCAGAACGGGCGTCTCATAGCTCGCTCCACCATAGCAACCGAGTCCCTCGATGCCGAGGTCATCCGCCATGATCAAGAGGACGTGGCGGGGCCGATCGACTGCCAGGGCCGGGCTTCCGTGAATCAGTGTGAGCGCCAAAAAAGCGGCACCCAAACCCAGCCAAAAATCGTCCGCCGCCCCGGAGGCCGGGTTCCCCTGGCGAAACAATCCTCCCGTTTGCGCCCATTGAATCGAGACCGCCTCATCGGCTCACCTCACGCTCCCCTGGCCAGCCGCTGATTGTACTGAATGGATTTCCGGAAATAGTTGATCCGGCCCACCAGATCCATGTGACGCCGGGTGGCTTTGCGCAATCCCTCGCTGGCATCGGGATTGGCGCTGAGAAAGAGGCCAATCTTGGATTGCAATTCGCTCTTCTCTCTCGCGAAAGCTCCCACCTTCGCCATCTGATCCGCCAGGCGTTTGGAGTTTTCTCCGATCTTCTGTGACACCTTGGCAGAGCGTTTCCCGATCTCCTGACGCTTTGCCTGAATGGCCTCATCGACCTTGATCAGACGCTCCTCGATCTTCTCGATCTGCCGATTCCGCTCGATGGTCTGTTCTTTCCGTTCGTTGAAGGCTGTCTTGAGGTCTCGAAGAATCGTTTTGATTCTCTCGAGTCCCGCGGGATCGACGCCCTCCTGTGCCTGCAAGACCTTGTATTTCACCTTGTGCCCATCGAACCGATGCCGGATCTCCGAGGCATCTTCGCGGATTTCCTCGATCTCGAGGAGAAACTGATCCACTTCCGAGGCGATCTCGTTGCGCTGCTCGACGAGGCGATCGATCTCCTCGTGCACCTCATCAGTGATGTCGAGGATCTTGTCCTCCAAGGCATCGTTCTCCTCTTTCAAACGCTCGATCTCTTCCAGCAGCGCGACTTCCTGAGACTCGATACTCTTCAACTGCCAGTATTCGCCCGTCAATTCCTCGACCTCATCGGCCTCCTGCCAGGCCACGCGGCCCAGGAGGTCCTCTGCCTCCTTGAGGACTTGCAATTCACGGTTGGCGATTTCCCACCGTTTCTTGGCACGCTTGATCCCAAACTGCCAGAGCACACGGCGTACCACATAACCGAAGGCATTCATGGTTGATGAATCAACGATTGGGGGAGGTTCGGAGGCAAGAAGACATCAATCAATGGACTTGGTCGGGCTGCGCAACCCATAAGCTCGAATCAGGAAATCTAGCAACTCTTAACTGAATCGGGCGAGACTTCTCCAGTCCGGCGGCCGCTTTTCCCGACCTCACTTGGCCTCAATCCTCGTCTTCCTGCTGTAGGCTGGCCACCACACTGAAGTCTTCCAGGGTGGTGGTGTCGCCCGTGATGGCTCCGGAACCCGAACAGATCTCTTTCAGCAGCCGACGCATGATCTTCCCGCTGCGGGTTTTCGGGAGAGCCGCGGTGAAGCGGATGGCGTCCGGCTTGGCGATGGCGCCGATCACCTTTCCGACGTGCGCCCGCAGGGTGTCGCGAAGTTCGGCGCTTGGTTCCCGGCCCTCCTTGAGGGTGACGAAGGCCACGACACCCTGACCCTTGATTTCATCCGGCCGTCCCACCACCGCCGCTTCCGCCACGCTCTCGTGACTCACCAGCGCGCTCTCCACTTCGGCCGTGCCCAGACGGTGCCCGGAGACGTTCAGCACGTCGTCCAGCCGGCCGACGATCCAAAAATAGCCATCGTCGTCACGGCGAGCCCCATCACCCGCGAGGTAAACGTTCTCATACTCGCTCCAGTAGGTGTCCCGGTAGCGCTGCTCATCGCCGTAGATCGTTCGCAACATCGAAGGCCAGGGTTTCCGGATCACCAGTTTCCCGCCCTCGTTCGGCCCCACTTCCTTCCCCGCCTCGTCCACGATGGCGGCGTCGATGCCAAAGAACGGCAAGGTGGCCGTTCCGGGCTTGGTGGGGGTGGCCCCGGGCAGTGGCGTGATCATGATCGCGCCCGTCTCGGTCTGCCACCACGTGTCGACGATCGGACAGCGGCCTCCCCCGATCTTCTCGTGATACCACATCCAGGCTTCGGGATTGATCGGTTCACCCACCGTCCCGAGAAGGCGAAGCGAGGAGAAATCGTGTTTCTCGACGTTCTGATCGCCCCATTTGATGAAGGCACGGATCGCCGTGGGCGCGGTGTAGAGGATGGTCGCCCGGTGATCCTCCACGATCTGCCAAAACCGGTCCGGGCCGGGCCAGTTCGGCGCGCCCTCATACATCAGCACGGTGGCGCCGTTGGCCAGCGGACCGTAAACGATGTAGCTGTGCCCGGTCACCCAGCCGACGTCGGCCGTGCACCAGTAAATGTCGTCTTCCCTGAGATCGAAGGTGTACTTGCTCGTGGCGTGGGTTCCGGTGAGGTAGCCGCCGCTGGTGTGGAGGATGCCCTTCGGTTTTCCGGTCGAACCACTCGTGTAGAGAATGAACAAGGGATGCTCGCTGTCGAAGCCCTCCGCCGGGCAATCTGCCGAGGCCTTCGCCACTTCCTCATGCCACCAGACGTCACGTCCCTCGACCATCTCGATCTCGTTCTTGGTTCGCTCAAGAACGAACACGGTGTGGATGGTATCCACGCCTTTCACGGCCTCGTCAACGTTCGCCTTCAAGGGAACGATCCCTCCGCGACGATAACCTCCGTCCGCCGTGATCACGGCGATCGCACCGCTGTCCTGCACGCGATCCCGAATGCTTTCCGCGCTGAACCCGCCAAAGACCACGGAGTGTACGGCTCCGATCCGGGCGCAGGCCAACATCGCGATGGCCGCTTCCGGCACCATCGGCATGTAGATGATCACGCGGTCACCCGCCGCGATGTTCCGGGCCTTGAGGGCGTTGGCGAAACGACAAACCTCCCGGTGCAGCTGCTGATAGGTGAGGGTTCGGACCTCGCCCGGCTCGCCCTCCCAGATGATCGCAGCCTTGTTGCGATGCCCGGCCGAGAGATGCCGGTCCACACAGTTCTCACTGACATTGATCTTACCGCCGAGAAACCACTTGGCGAAGGGCGGATTCCACTCCAAGACCTGGTCCCAGGGTCGTTGCCAGCGCAGCTCCGCCGCCTCGGCCGCCCAGAAACTCTCAGGATCCTCGATCGATGCCTCATAGATTTCGCGGTAGCGCTTCAGATCGCCCACCCGGGCTTTCTCGGCGAAGGCCTTCGGGGGCTGAAAAACGCGGTCTTCATGGAGGTGAGATTCGATATTCGTGCTGTCTGCCATGGATCTTCAGGTTGCCTTGCCGCCCGTGTTACGCGATGGCGCGGCTTTGCGCAAGTCTGAGCCCGGACCCGGCGCCCTGGGAGGCCGATTTCGCTTTACGGCCGCACGGTTCTAGTGTAGTCCGCCCTACAGATGATCCATTTTAAGCTTGCACTCAAGTCGGAGAGTGTTAGTTTAATGGAAATGAGAACTGCTGTGCCGATCAACCTTGAAGCAAGCCTGCGAAACAAGCTCCTGCGTTTCAGCAAGGCGTCCAACGTTTCTCCGAAATTGAGAGTTCGTTCCAAGATCGTGCATGAAGAAACATCGGCACGAAGAGTGGCTCAAATTCCTTAAGCTCATCGAGGGAAGTGTTCCGCCGGACAAAGAGATCCATATTATTTGCGACAACTATGCTACACATAAACACGCGAAAGTTCGCGCGTGGATTTCAAGGCGACCACGCATCCACATCCACTTCACACCTACGAGCGCATCGTGGCTCAACATGGTAGAGCGGTTCTTCCGTGACCTGACTGAAAAGTGTGTGCGGAGAGGCGTGTTCACCAGTGTCGCTGACCTCGAACAGGCGTTGGTAGGCTATATCGAAGCTCACAACGAAAACCCATCTCCCTTCATCTGGACCGCAGCTGCCTCTGATATTCTCGAAAAGGTCAAGCGCGGTAGAGCCAAACTGAATAAACTACAGTCTGCTTGACGGACTACACTAGGTGAAGTCGCCTATCCCATGGAGAATCGTATCGATGCCCTTTTTCAACGCCTCCGTTCTCAAGGCGAAAAGGCTTTTGTCGCCTACGTCTGCGCAGGTGACCCCGACATCGAGCGATCCAAGACCGTCGTGAAGGCGCTGGCCAAAGCCGGAGCCGACCTCATCGAGCTGGGGATCCCCTTTTCCGATCCCCTGGCGGACGGCGTGGTGAACCAGATGGCCGCGCAGCGCGCGCTCGACGCCGGCGCCACGACCGAGCGGGTCGTCGGGATGATCGAGGACCTCCGGCGAGACGGTCTGGAACAGCCCCTCATCCTGTTTACCTATCTCAACCCCATCTACACCTACGGCTTCGACAAGTTCCACCGTTGCGCTTCCGCTGCGGGGGCCGACGGCATCCTCACCCTGGACATGCCGCCGGAGGAGGCGGCTGCGAACCGCGAGTTTGACGATCACGAGGGACTCAAACAGATCCGTCTCATTGCCCCGACTTCATCGAAGGAGCGCATCCAGTCGATCGCCGCCGCCAGCGAAGGCTTCATCTACTACGTGTCGCGAGAGGGAGTCACCGGCGAGCAAGAAGAGGTCGCGGACAGCATCGCCGACCAGGTGGCGCTCATTCGCAACCACACCGAGACTCCGGTGATCGTGGGCTTCGGGATCTCCAACCCGGATCAAGCCAAGACAGTCGCCGCCCTTGCCGACGGCGTCGTCGTGGGGAGCGCCATCGTCAAAATCGTCGCCGAGGAAGGCGACTCTCCGGACCTGGGCGAAAAGATTCACCGCTTCGTGAAACCGCTTGTCGACGCGGTGAAGTCTGCTTAATGGAGGGCACAAGCCCATCTTGGAGGCCATGGCGATGACATTCACCAAAATGAATGGGGCCGGCAACGATTTCGTGGTCATGGACAACCGCGATGGTTCCCGGGCGCTCACCCAGGTTCAAATTGCCCGCCTCTGTGACCGGTATCGCGGCGTCGGGGCGGACGGATTGATGTTAGTGGAGCCGGCAGAGAGCGAGGCCACGGCGAAGATGCGCTATTACAATGCCGATGGCGGCGAAGCCGAGATGTGTGGAAACGGCGCGCGCTGTTTCGCGCGTTTCGTCAACCGCCTCCACGGTCATCGCTTGCAAGAACTCAACTTTGAAACCATCGCCGGAGTGATCGGCGCCCGGTTTCCCTCCAACGACGGCAACGGCAACGGCAACGGCAACGGTGACGGCGATGGCCAAGGCCTGGTCTGCGTCCAGCTGAGCGATCCCCTGGAACTTCGCACGGGCCAGCAGCTTGGGCTCTCAGGAGGCGAAACCCGTACGGTCCACTCGGTGAACACCGGCGTACCCCACGCCGTGATTTTTGTCGATGAGGTCGACGCCATCGATCTTCCCCGTCTCGGCGCGAGCCTCCGCTATCACGAGACTTTCGCGCCGGCCGGCACCAACGCCAATTTTGCAGAGGTGATTGACAATCACACGCTTAAAATTCGTACTTATGAACGCGGCGTAGAGAGTGAAACCCTGGCCTGTGGCACGGGCATGGCGGCCTGCGCCCTGCTCCACGCGCAGCTCGAGGGCGCAGAATCGCCCATCGCGGTGCGCGTTGCGGGAGGCGACACCCTATCGATCGGTTTTGAGAGGACGGCGGACGGCTTCCGGCAAATCACGCTGACCGGGCCGGCCGATTTCGTTTTTGAAGGCAGCATCAGTCTCGCCGATTGAGCCTTGATGCCGTCGCGAACCGGTCTTCCCGATCCACTGAATCGAATCATCCATCACCCGCTCAACACCCGATCCCAGCATGTTTGAAGGAGCACACACCGCACTCATCACCCCATTTCGCGATGGCGATTTGGATGAATCCAGTTTCCGCGCACTCGTGGACCAACAGGTGGCGGGGGGAATTGCGGGGGTGGTTCCCGTCGGGACCACCGGTGAATCCCCCGCGCTCTCCCACAGTGAGCACCAGCGAGTCATCGAAGTCACGATCGACGCCGTCGCCAAACGTTGTCTGGTCATCGCCGGCACCGGTTCCAACTCGACACGGGAAGCCATCGCCATGACTCAGGCCGCCGAGAAGGCGGGTGCCGACGCCTGTCTCCTCGTGAGCCCCTACTACAACAAGCCGTCTCAGGAGGGGCTGTTTCAGCATTTCAAAGCGATCGCCGAATCGACCTCGCTGCCGATCGTTCTCTACAGCGTCCCCGGTCGCTGCCACATCGAGATCGGCGTGGAAACCACGGCGAGACTGCACGCGGCCTGTCCGCACATTCGCGCCATGAAAGAAGCTGGGGGAACGCCGGAACGAGTCAGCCAGCTCAAGTCGGCTCTCCCTTCATCGTTCGCCGTGCTTTCCGGCGACGACTCCCTCACCGTGCCCTTCATGTCCGTGGGGGCGATCGGCGTGATCAGCGTGGCGGGCAACCTCATTCCCCGAGCGATGACGGACCTCGTTCGCGCGGGACTGGAGGGCCGTTGGCAGGATGCGAGCGCGATTCATGAACGGTATTACCCTCTCTTCAGCGCTTTCCTCAAACTGGACACCAATCCCGTGCCTATCAAAGCCGCCATGCACCTGGCCGGGGCTTGTGGCCCCGATCTGAGACTGCCCATGGTGCCTCTCCCGGAAGAGAAAACCGGGCAACTCGCGTCGATTCTCAAGCAACTCGAACTCCTTTCTTCCTGATGAGCAACAAGACCGGACTTAAACTGTTGGTCACCGGTTCCCTGGGCCGGATGGGCAAGGCCGTCATTGAATGCGCCGCCAAGGACCCTGCCGTTACCGTCGTCCACCAAATCGACGTCGGCGATTCGCTCCTGACCTTCCTTCCCGACTGTGATGCCGTCATTGATTTCAGCTTTCACGCCTTCACAGGCGAACTGCTTCGCGGCTGCGTGGATTTGAAGAAAAGCCTGGTGATCGGCACCACCGGCCACTCGGATGAGGAACTGGAACAAATTCGAAAGGCGTCGAAAACAATCCCACTCGTCTTTGCCCCCAATTTCAGTGTGGGGGTCAATCTGCTCTTCTGGATGAGCCGGAAAGCCACCGAGATCTTGAGCGACGGCTTCGATATCGAGATCACCGAGATGCATCACCGGCACAAGAAGGACGCTCCCAGTGGAACGGCCAAGCGATTGGCGGAAATCGTCGCGGAAACCCGGGAACTCTCCTACCAGGAACACGCCCGCCATGGGCGCGAGGGACTCGTCGGCGAACGGAGCGATCAGGAGATCGGCGTTCACGCTCTCCGCGGTGGCGACGTCGTGGGCGATCACACGGTGACCTACGCCGGGATTGGCGAACGGGTGGAGCTGACTCACCGCGCCTCCAGTCGCCACACTTTTGCGAGTGGCGCCATCCGAGCCGCCAAATGGCTTCAGGGCAAAGATCCGGGACTTTACGACATGCAAGACGTGTTGAACCTCATAGACTGAGAAGAGAATTCGACGGCATTCACGTGTTTCCGATCCGATGTTCGTTTCCGACCGTTGGTGCGCCCTTGGCCTGGGATCCAATCTCGGAGATCGTGAACTCCTGCTCGAGCGTGTCGAGGCAGCTCTCGCCCGCCTCCCCGGTCTACGTGATCCCAGGCGGGCCCCCATTTACGAGACCACGCCCGTGGATTGCCCGCCCGGATCGCCGCCTTTCTTGAACACCGTGGTCCAGGCCCACTACACGGGCCATGTCCTCGATCTCCTCCGCGCCACTCAGGCCATCGAGACGGCTCTGGGACGGGAGCGCGGTCTCGTCCGCAACGCTCCCCGACCGGTGGACATCGATCTCCTGATGATCGAAGGCGTCGAAATGGACCGCCCCGACCTCACCTTACCTCATCCGCGCCTCCGCGAGCGTCTTTTTGTCCTGCTCCCCCTCGCCGATCTCCGACCCGAACTCGAGCTGAGCCCGGGTTCATCCATTGCCGAGGCGATCGCCTCGCTCCCCGCCCAGCCATCTTGTCGCCGCCTCCCCTGACCCTTCAGCCCGCCCACCGACGCCGACGGCCAAGAGCAAAGGTGGACGCCGCCGGGAGGCGGTGAATCGGCTGCGCCATCTCCTCCCCGGCCATGGTTTGGCCTGGATTGATCCGCCGTTCCCGATCATGGTAGTGGCAGAAACGTCTCAACCCATGAGAATCTCTCCCCCGTTCCTCCCGGCACTGGTGCTGGCGTTGAGCCTTCCTCTGTCGGCACAGGAAGGCGCCAAAGTTTCCAAGAAGCGTCTGCCCGCCAACGCTTCCAAGGCGGTCCGCATCGTCGCCGACGTCCCCTACGCTGACAGCGAAAATCCTCGACAGCGCCTCGATCTCTATTTGCCCACGAGGCCGAAAGCCGAAAAACTGCCGGTGATCGTCTTCATCCACGGCGGCGCCTGGCTCCAGGGCGACAAGCGCACCGGCCGCAGGCGCCTCCAACCCTTCGTGGAATCGGGCGAATACGCCGGCGTGAGCGCCAACTATCGTCTCAGCCAGGAGGCCTCCTGGCCCGCGCAGATTCACGATGTCAAGGCCGCCATCCGCTGGATCCGCAGCGAGGCCGCCACCACCTACCACCTGGACCCTGACAGAATCGCTACTTGGGGTACTTCGGCGGGCGGCCACCTCGTTTCCATGCTCGGCGTTGCCGGAGACGTGAAGACTCTCGAAGGGACCGTGGGAAAACATCTCGGGGTCAGCAGTCGCGTCACCTGCGTGGCGAATTTTTTCGCCCCGTCTTCCCTGCTCACGATGGACGACGTGCCCAGCGACATCGTGCACAATGCGCCGGATTCGCCGGAATCGCGGCTGGTGGGAGGGCCGATCCAGGAACGGAGGGAGGCTGCCCTCAGCGCCTCGCCAGTGACCCACGCCAGCTCGGGAGATGCTCCCTTTCTCCACGTGCACGGGGACCAGGATCGACTCGTTCCCCACGATCAATCGGTTCAGTTCGACCGAGCGCTCGATCGCGCCGGTGTGCCCTCGTTTCTCATCACCGTCACCGGAGGTGGCCACGGCGGCTTCAAACAGCCCGAGGTCAGCACCCTCTTGAAAAACTTCTTCAACAAGCACTTGCTGCGAACCTCGCATTCCCTCTCTGATCAAGAGATCCCGTAATCGCCCTCGCACCGTGAAAAATTGGCCTCAGACCGTTGCGTCGAATCGAACGGTTAGCTGGATGGACTGCTCGAGCCGGGTCATGTAATCTTCGCGACAGATCTCCAAGGTGCCAAAGCGCTTGAGATGAGGCGTCATCCACTGGGTGTCCAGCAGGCGAAATCCCCGTTGCCTCAGGTGCCTCACCAGGGCCACCAACGCCACACTCGAGGCGTTGCTAACCCGCGAGAACATCGATTCCCCGAAGAACGCCCCTCCCAGCGCCACGCCATAGAGCCCACCAACCAGGCGATTGCCCTCCCAGGTCTCCACCGAGTGGGCGAAGCCTAACTGATGCAGGTGACAATAGCTCTCCAGCACGGTGCCATCAATCCAGGTAGTCTCCCGGTCGGCGCAGCCGAGCATGACATCGCGAAAGCTCCGGTCGAAACGCATTTCAAAGGTTGATTTCCGAAGAAATCGTTTCAATCCATGCGGCACGTGGAAGGCATCTAACGGAATCACGGCCCGAGGATTCGGCGAGAACCAACCAATCTCGCCATCGTCCATGCCCATGGGGAACAGTCCCTGGCTGTAAGCTTGCAGGAGAAACCCGGGCTCGATGATTCGCCCCCCCATCTTTTCAGTTTCTATTCTGGAAAACACCGCTAGAGAAATCGCTCAACCTTACGCCGGTTACGATGCCGAGATCCAATTTAATTCTCCATCTCGCGGAAATGCCGCCGGGCGGACTCTCGCTCCAGGGCGAGATGGATCGCGCCGTCTTCGACCTGAGAGATTCCCTGGCCAAGCCGCTCTCGGAGCTGGGCTACCAGCTCCACGCCAGCCTCGCCGAAGGTTTCCTCATCCTCAAGGGGCGCCTGGAAGCCGAGTTCGAGTTGATCTGTGCCCGGACCACGGACCCTTTCCCCTATCTCGTCGAGCTGGATCCCTATCTCGAAACCATCGAGGTGGAAAACGGTGACTCCATCGATTTGACAGACCAACTCCGTGAAGATATTCTCCTCGCCCTTCCCGCTTACCCGAGGGCTCCCGGATCGGAGGAAACGGCTGACTGGCCCGGCATGACTCCCGATGATCATCGCCGTGATTCAGAAAGTCGCCGTTCCGAGTGGGACGCCCTTGACGGCTTGAAGACCAAAGACTAGCTACACGACACCAGACAACCCAACCGATTTACCCGATCCCAGAGCCATGGCCGTCCCCAAGAGAAGAATGTCCAAGATGAAGAGCAAGATGCGCCGCGCTGCCAATCGCTGGCGTGCTCCTCTCCTCAAGACTTGCCCGGAATGCGGCAGCGCCATGCCTTCGCACATCGCCTGTCCCTCCTGCGGACAGTACCGGGATCGGCAGGTCTTGTCAGTCGACGATTTTTAGCCCTCCCTCGGCGAGCGAGACGCCCCTCGCCCCGATTTCTCCCCATTGAACGCCGCCTCGGATAACGCTTCCCGGCGGCGATTTCATTTCGAGGGGGGTCCGATTGGATCCGAATCGTCGCCGAGCGATCTTCAGAGCTTGTCGGGCCGATGACGCGGAAACCGTTCGAACAAATCCCCCTCCGGCCAGCGGCTCAGACGATCCAACAGGTCGCCCACCAAGGGTCTCACGACCCCGGAAAACCGTGACGTCGTCGGGCTGGAACGCCCGTTGAACAAGGCCACCCAATTGCGGCCGTCGGGTCGCCGGACCAAGAGGGTCGACGTCCCCGCAAGCGATCCACTGTGGGTGTAGACGGGCCCCGCCTCGCTCGTCGCCTTGCCCCACCCGAGAACGTAATGACTCGCCTGTTCGCCCGTCGCTCCGCCCGGCGAACGATGCATTCGCTCCAGACTCTCCCGGACGAGGAAGGGGCAAGCCTCGAAGTCATCGAACGCGGCCGCGAACCGCGCCAGGTCGACGACTGAAGCGATCCAGGCGCCGTGGGAATCCATCGCTTCTAAATGCCAGCCTCCATACGGGTAGGGCACACGCCTTCCGAGATTCTCGGCGAAGACCGATGGTCCCCAATGCGGCGAATAGTATCGGACCTCGCCAGGCGCCCGCCCATCGAAGAACGATCGCCCGAGGCTCATCGACCGAGCCCCGGCGGGTCGCAAGATGTTTTCTTTCACGTAATCTTCGTAAGAACGACCGGTGACACGCTCAATGATCCTTCCTAGCAGGCAATAGCCGAAATTCGAGTAGGCCTGCCGTTCTCCCGGCGTGAAATCCAGCGGCTGCGCCAGCATGTTGACGGTGACCTCGTCCGGACCCGCGGGCGGCGGCACCTCGAGCGCGCGGGCGAACGGCACGGCGGGTCTTGCTTGAGGGCGACTCAAAAGTCCAATAGCGCCTACGAGGATTGGGTAAGCCGCCAAGTAGGATGGCGGGTCTTGCTTGAGGGCGACTCAAAAGTCCAATAGCGCCTACGAGGATTGGGTAAGCCGCCAAGTAGGATGGCGGGTCTTGCTTGAGGGCGACTCAAAAGTCCAATGCGGCACCCCGAGCGCGCGGGCGAACGGCACGGAGCGAAACATCGCGTCGAAACTTTTCCCCCGATCCCATCCCCCTTCGTGTCCCAAGAGCTGGGCCACCGTGATCTCCCGCAGACGTTCGTCCACTTCAGCATCCTCTTCGACCGGTTCGTAGCCTTGGAGCAGATCGAAGACCGAGGTGGCCAGCTGGAAACGGCCGTCCTCCACCAGGCGCATCACGGCCGACGCGGTCACCGGCTTGGAGATGCTGGCGATTCGAAACAGGCTCTCTGGGCTGACCGCTTCCCGTCGCGCAATGTCCGCGTAACCAAACCCCCGAGCATTAACGAGACGACCGCGATCGGTGACGGCCAGCGCCGCCCCGGGAATGCGATGGGCATCGATGACATGGCTCATCACTCCATCCAGGTCGGCCAGTGCACCCAGCGCCCAGCCAGTCTTGACGGCCGAGGCCACCTTGCGCGAATCGTGACCCGGGCCTCGCAGAACCCTCCCCGGCAGCGCCGTGGTCCGTTTGCCCTCCTCAAAGACGATCTCCCCGTTCACTAACACCCACTCGACCCCGCTCGCCAGCTCGTAAGGCGCCGCGAAGGTCACCTGGTCCCGGATTTGCGCGGGATCGAACACCACGATGTCCGCCGCCAATCCCTCTGCCAGCCGTCCGCGGTCGCGAACCATGACGGCGTTGGCCGCCAGCGCCAAAGCCTTGGCCATCGCGCGCTCCACCGAAAGGACTTGTTCTTTGAACACGTACTTTGAGAAAATCCGAGGAAACGATCCAAACCCCCTTGGATGTGAGTCGCTTCCAGATCCTCCATAAGGTCCGACATCGGTGCAGAAGGAAACGAAAGGCTCTCGCATCAATCGATGCTTGTTGGCCTCGCTCATGCTCTCCGGCAACACGAAGGCATCCGTCTTCATCAGGGCGAAAAAGATCTCCCAGGGCTCTCTTTCGAGTTCCTCGGCCATGGCCGCCACGCTCCGACCATTGAAACCATCGAATAGCGGATGGTTTGCCTGACCCACGATCAAGCGGTTCCAATCCCGGCCGATGTGTTTGAACCAGTTCTCCCAGTCGCCCGCATCACTTTCCATCTCCCTCCGGATCTTCCCTTGAAGGGCTGGCTCATCGACACGCTCTCGGAAGGCCGGCCAGCCTTCCGAGAAATGGCGAGGATGCACGAGAGCGGGCATTCGCAGGCCGTTGTTGATGTAGGGATAGATATCCGCCGTCACCTCCTGGCCGCCCGCCCGAGCGGCGCGGATCTTGGCGATCGCCCGTTCCACCTTCGGCCAGTTCTCCCTTCCTGCCGCCTTGAGATGAAAGATGTGCACCGGTGTTCCGGCCCTCCGACCGATCTCGAGGGCTTCGTCAATGGCCTCGAGGAGCCGGTTCCCCTCGTTGCGCATGTGTGTGTAATAGCGACCGCCATACTCGCCGGCGACCTCGGCCAGGCCACTGATCTCTTCGGTATCCGCGTAGACGGCCGGCGGGTAAATCAGAGCCGTCGAGACCCCGATCGCTCCCGCCTCCATCGCCTCGCGCACGAGGTCTCTCATCGCGATCCGATCCGCCGGCGAGGGACGCCGATTCTCATCACCCATCACCTGACGCCGAACCTGGGTGTGGCCGACCGTCTGAACGACGTTGATCGGCAGCCCGCGCAATTCCAGCAGTTGGAAATACTCGGCCATGGTCGTCCAGCTTCGCGCCTCGCCCTGATCCTCGGGCAAGGGAGCCGCCGACGCTCCTTCTCCAGAATACTCGGCCATGGTCGTCCAGCTTCGCGCCTCGCCCTGATCCTCGGGCAAGGGAGCCGCCGACGCCCCTTCTCCAGCATTGATCGTGGTGATGCCTTGCGCCAGGAGATTGGTCGCCGCGTCCGGATCATCCAGCATCGGCGTCGCCGTCTGCCCCATCATGTCGATGAAACCCGGCGCCACCATTCGCCCCGAAACATCGATCACCCGCGCTTCGATCCCAGCCCGATCGATCCTCCCAATCCACGCAATTCGGCCGTCCTCAATGAGAAGGTCTCCCCGGTACCACGGGGCACCCGTCCCATCCACGATTGTACCCCCGCGCAGGAGGATCGCCGAGTCCCGCGCCCCCGCGCAGCGATTCCGTAAGACGGCGTCGGAAAGAGTCGTAATGGCCTGAATTGGTGGGTGTTGAGCGTGTTGAAGCTGGCGCTAGGAGCAATGCCTTTAGGGAAAGATCCAAAATATTTTAGATAAATGTTGCATTTTACCATAATAGTTATAATTGGGGTGGATGCCTCACTCCCATCCCAATCAAGTTAGCGGTTTCCTTGGTCAGTTCGAACATCTTTTCGGATTCGTTCGCGATCGCTTCGAACGCTTGCAGAACCCAGGCCGCGGCCCCAACCCCAAGCTGCCGGCCTGGGATCTTCTCGCCTCCCTGGTCTATCACGTGATCAGTGATGCTGGCCATTTCTCGGCCCATGTGTTCCAGTTGTTCGAGGTGGTGATCAAGGATAGTTCGCTCTCGGAACGGCGCCAGAGGATGGGGCTTGAGCCATTCGCTTGGCTCATGAAGCAGGTGTTAAAGCCCCTCGCCGATGGACGCGTACACAAGGGATGTTTCTACAAGGGGCTGCGCCTGTGCGGGATCGATGGCTCGAAATGGAGCGTCACGAACACGCCGCAGGTTCTGGCTGCCATGAGCAAGGCGGCCTCCAGGAGAATGACCGCCGCCTTTGCGAAAATAGAGATGTGCGCGCTCGTGGAACTTGGCATCCACAACCCGTTGGCGGCGACGGTCGGCCTGAAAGGAGAAGGCGAATGGACCCTGGCCAAAGAACTTCTCGGGAGTCTGCCGAAGAGGAGTCTGCTGATTGTCGACCGGCTTTACGGTTGCGGGGAAGTATCTCGACGAACTCGTGAAATCATGTCGGGCGGCACATAGTGAATTGTTGGTGAAGGCACGCGGCAGCAACAAGAGCCATAAGACTGAAAGGCTCTCCGATGGAAGCGCGCTGGTCAGCATCAGGGTGCCCAGAAAGAAGGCTGATGGGCCGCGGGAGAATCAAGGGAGATCCGTATCCGTGAGATTCGAGGCCGGATCAGGAAGCGGGGGCACGACAGTGGAGCGAGGTGAGGCTATGGACGACGCTTATTGATGAGCAGGAGTATCCGGCGCAGGAATTGCTGGAGCTCTATGCCCTGCGCTGGGAACACGAGATATTCTACAAGGAACTCAAGCTCCACATGCGCGGGAATGACGTTCTTCATAGCCATACGCCAGAAACAGCGGCCCAGGAGGTGGCGGCATTGCTCATGGCCTGCTCGATCATCGCGCAGGAGCGATGCGAAGCCGCGAAAAGCGGCAACATCCAGCCGTTGAGCATCAGTTTCCTGAAGACGCTCGACAAAATGAATTCACTATGGGCAGTGTTCGAAGGTGTCCGAGGGACTGCTGACCGAAGAGACAAAACAGGAGATGGTAGCGCGAGTCAGAGAATTGATCGTTCGGGAGGCAATACCGAAAAGACGACAAAGGAGTTGCCCGCGCAAAGTCCGCACCGGTGACGAGTTGGCCTAGGCTAACAGAAAACGACTCTCGTGAGGGCGAGTTCCTGCTGGAGATTGTTAGCTTTCCCTAAAGGCATTGGCCCTAGCCGATACGTTTGGGAAAGAAACTCTCGACCGCATTCTCGAAGCCATCGACAGCGAAGTGGAAGATTTCCTGAATCGAGCCCTTCATATGGATCCCGGATCACTTGATCTGATCAATGCGCTGAAGTCCTCGGAATAGACTAGCGTAAAGCCCTCGAATTATCGGTCAGATGTGAGTTATGAAACGCTGGGGTAGAGAATGTAGCTTGCTACGGAGGCTGCGCTCGCGAGCGGAAAGTGACGCGCGACTGGGCATGGCCAATCTGATACCCTATATGGTATCAGAAAT
>CBDBEZ010000075.1:0-80009 GCA_965204485.1 Verrucomicrobiales bacterium | reverse complement strand
GCTGTGGAAGAAATGGAGTAAGTGCTCATAGAAGTGTTCTGACAAACCGAGAGCGCGGACGAAACTGGAAACCCCGAGGAGATCATTGCGCACGGAGAAAGCGGCCAAGACGAGCAGAAAACCAGAGAAAGGTGCGGGCTCTCGAGAAAGCGGGTCGCAGAAGACAGACGATATTCCACCAAGAAATCCAGAGATCCATAACAAATGATTTGATTTTCCTAGACATTCACATATATAAGCTAATGACCATGAAAAAGATCAGATCACTGAAAAAAGAGTCCAGAAACTTGCGGCAAAGTTAGCTGCAATCGGGCCAATGCGGCCTGGGAGCATCAGCAAGCAATACCGAGATCGACAACGCCAGCGCGGCGTGTATTACCAACTGAGCTACACGCATAAGATGAGGAGCCGGACTGAACACGTCTGGCCAGACCACGTGAAGGGACTACGAAAAGAAACAGAGGAGTACAAGAAATTCAAGAAACTGACCACCGAACTGATCGATCTGAGCATTGAACTATCCAAGGCGAAGATCGCTCTATTACGCAGTCAGACAGACACGCCAGGCAAAGAGAAACCGGTCTGAGAACTTCCCACTCACGAGGAAAAGGTTCAGCGTTCCGAAAATTCATCCTTGATAGAATAGACTTCACTCGCTCCGAAGGTTCACGCTTCGCCGCATGATGATCCAGTTACAGAACTTCTCACTCACGAGGGCCTCTCATCGCCGTCCTTAAAAGCCCGCTTGTTCCTAATCCCGCTTAGCGCCTCGGCGAGAGGGAGAGGGAGAGCGTCGATGAGAGTACCCGAAGGGTATGTTGCTAGATGCCAAGTCTTCTTGGCCTTCTGGCAAGTCTGGTATGCTCCACTCTGCTTCGCCACCTCAAGCGCCTTAGGGAATGAAGCTGAAGTGGAATCTGCAAATTCAATTGAGATCCCCGTGCGTGGAATCTCAAACTCCACTTGAACGGCCGCATCCTCCGCCTCCAATGAAACTCCACATTTCGGGCAGAACTTAGAATCCGCCTCAGCATCGGCTCCACACGACGGACAGACTTTAGCCTGCTGGGAAAGGTTGTTGAGAACCTCCGATGCGAGTCGGTCCAACTGTTCCTGCGTCACTCCAATTCTGTATGCCAACGTGGAGATCAACTCAATCTCTGCAGCATCAAGGTCATCGTCCGCATGGGCTACCCGCAACATCAACTCCAGGTTCTTGACTTGGTCGCCAAATGTTCCCACTGTCGTCAGCTCGTGGGCGTTCTTCCCGACTAGCGCTACCGCTTTGTTGAAGTCGCCCTTCTTGAGCTTCAGTTCGGAACGTATTGCTTCCAACTGGCCCAGTTCCGATGCAGAAAGCTTTCCATCTGCATGAGCGACCAGCGCAATATTCGCAAGAAATGGGATTGGCTCGGAGATCATCGTTGAACTGCTAGGAAATTGCTTTTCGTTCGTGGTATCAGAGGCGTCGAAGTGATCGGGATTGGAGGGGGTTCAGGGGGAGGAAAGGGGAAAAGCGCCGCCATGTTCGATGAAATTGCGTGAAATCTTGGCCGAGGTCAAGAGAGAAATGACCGGAAGTTGTGGATGAGGGCGGTCGGGGCATCATGAAGAGTTCAACCATTACCAAACAACTGAACTCCAATGAAAACCACCAACCACCCTACCGAATCAGCATCTATCCTTCGCCAGGAAGGAGCAAGCACCGTCTGCCAGAACGCCCTTGAGGGCCACCCTGCGACAAGGAGCCCAAGTGCTTCTTCAGGCCGCCATCGACAACGAAGTCTCCGACTACATTCAAGCCCATCAACATCAGCGTGATGACCAGGGTCATCGCCAAGTCGTTCGCAACGGCCATCTTCCTCAGCGACAACTTCAGACTGGACAGGATCAATGATCACCGATCAGGCCACCGATTCACGAGCGCCATCCTCCCGCCTTACCTCCGCCGAGTCGCTTCGCTGGACAACCTCATCCCGGCACTCTACCTGCGAGGAATCTCAACCTCCGAGATGAGTCGAGCCTTAGAGCCGATCCTCGGTGAGAACGCATCGGGTCTTTCTGCAGCCAACATCGTTCGACGAGGAAGAGCAATGGGAGAAAGAACGCGAGCAATGGAGCAAGCGTGACCTCAGCGACAAGGAATACGTCTATCTCTGGGCCGACGGGATCTACTTCAATGTCAGGCTCAATGACGACCGCCCATGTGTTCTCGTAATCGTCGGCTCCTTACCCGATGGAACCAAGGAATTGGTAACCATCAGCGATGGAGAACGAGAGAGCAAACTGTCCTGGAAAAATGTGCTCAGAGACCTCAAGAAACGAGGATTGAAGATCCCTCCGAAACTGAGTATCGCCGATGGAGCTCTCGGGTTCTGGAGCGCCTTGGAAGAGGAATATCCGACAAGCAAACAGCAACGATGTTGGGTGCACAAGACAGCCAACATCCTCGACAAGCTGCCGAAGAAAGCGCAGCCCCTTGCCAAGGAACGCATCCATGAAATCTACATGGCGGAAACAAAGAAAGCCGCCTTGGAAGCCTATGACGAGTTTCTCAAGCTCTACGAAGCCAAGTATCCGAAAGCGTGCGCCTGCCTGAAGAAAGACAAGGAAACTCTACTAACGTTCTACGACTTTCCAGCCGAGCACTGGAGACACATCCGGACGACAAACCCGATTGAGTCGACGTTTGCCACGGTCCGCCATCGGACTCGACAAACCAAAGGGTGCGGATCGAGGAAAGCAACCCTTTCAATGGTCTACAAGCTCGGCCTGGAAGCCGAGAAAGGCTGGCGTCGACTGAACGGGTATCGTCAACTTGACAAAGTCGTGCAAGGAATCATCTTCGTGGACGGCATCGAGCAGCAAACCGCTGCCTAACCCATGATCGAACTTCGAATGGTGTTCCGACCGCCCTCATCCACAACTTCCGGTCATTTCTCCCACGGTACGCCATCGAACTCGACAAACCAAAGGATGTGGATCGAGGAAAGCAACCTTTTCAATGGTCTACAAGCTCGGGCTGGAAGCCGGGAAAGGCTGGCGTCGACTCAACGGGTATCGTCAACTTGACAAAGTCGTGCAAGGAATCATCTTCGTGGACGGCATCGAGCAGCAAGCCGCTGCCTAACCCATCATCGAACTTCGAATGGTGTTCCGGTAGCTGCCCTCATCCACAACTTCCGGTCATTTCTCCCGGACTACCGAGAAATATCGCAGACAGGTGCAGAGAAAGATGCACGCATATCATGTGTTTGTGCAGACCGGCATGATCGCTCAGGGCATGTTACAGTACCTTGCCATGACATGTGACGGTCTGGTCTGGAAACACTTTGGAACCTGGATCCGAACCATCCGCCCAGACGTGCTGCCTTCGGAAATGATTGTCTCAGCCGCCTTGAAAAACGCGCTGCCTGGATTTTTGCACCACGGCGGAAAAGGTTCAGCGTTCCGAAAATTCATCCTTGATAAAATAGACTTCACTCGCTCCGAAGGTTCACGCTTCGCCGCATGATGATCCAGTTACAGAACTTCTCACTCACGAGAAGAGAGCTTGAAAAAGATTCTGCTGAAGAGGCAAAGATTTATGAACTCGATCATTACCTGCGGGACCGGACGCTCAAAGATCCCGACAACCAACGCATGCTCAATGAGCTTGGCCGGCACTTTGACCAAGGGAATTTAACGATGTTCCTGGAGGATCCGGAGGTAGAGCCGACCAACAACATCGCCGAGCGGATGCTCAGACCGGCGATCGTCGCCCGCAAGGTGTCGCAATGTTCCAAGACGGAGCGGGATCGGGTCGAGGCGGCAGGATTGCGCCTGCCGCCCCTCCCACACCACCGGACATGCGGGACCGCATCCGGCGATTGGATCCATTTGGTCTTAACTCTTGAGGTCTGATGGCATCAGGAACCCGTAGCGTCTCAGAGTTCGGTTGTTGAGGGCTTCGTGCATGACAGGGTTTCCCGCCATGCGCCACGCTCCACGACTGCTCCTCCCGACGATGGCTCGAGTCGGCGGTAGGCCGAGTCGGCGGTAGGCCGAGTCGGCGCAGGGCGGATTCCCGTCCCTTGCTTTTATGCCAACGTTGCCAGAAGCATTTGCGAATGTGGCGACGGATCCACGGTTCTTTCCGGTAGATGTCCCGTCGCCATTCGCAGCGCCGGTAGTAGCCCCACCAGCCGTTCACGTAACTTCGCCATTGATCGCGCAGTTGCTCGCTGGTCAGTGGTTGCCGGGCGTTCCAGAGTTCTCTCACGCGGTCTTCAAACCGGGTGAGGCTTGCAGGAGCAATCCCGATGAGCAGCGCGCTGGTGATGATGAACCCCAGGAACTTCCGTTCCTAAGGCCTCCCCACCCCGCTTTTGCTCTCGCTGACCTCCAGCCGGAGGTGGCGCTTGATCCAGCCAGTGAGGCTGGCAAGCACACGCTCCGCGGCGGCTTGGCTCTTTACGTAAATGTCGCAGTCATCGGCGTAGCGGGCGAATCGCAGTCCGCGTTTCTCCAGCTCCTTGTCCAGCGCGTCGAGGTAGATATTGGCCAGTAGCGGCGAAAGCGGGCCGCCTTGCGGCGTTCCTTCTTCGCTGCTGACCTTTAACCCGTCGGGCATCACCACCCCGGCTCGCAGGTATTTGCCGATGAGTTTCATCACGGCTTTGTCCCCTATCACGGTCCCAATTTTACTCATCAGGATGTCGTGGTTCACCTTGTCGAAGAACTTGGTAATGTCCATGTCGACGACGTGGGTAAACCCCTCCCGGGCAAAGCTCTGGGCGGCTTCCACCGCATCGTGGGCGCTGCGTCCGGGACGAAATCCGTACCTGCTTTCGCTGAAACGGGGTTCGAACACCGGCCGGAGCACCCCGAGCAGAAGTTGCTACACGAAGCGATCTTGCACGTTTGGGATGCTCAGCGGGCGGGTTCCGCCGCTGGGCTTGGGGATGTCTCGACGCTTTGCAGCGCCGGGCTTGTAGCTGCCCTCTAGCAGCCTCTTCTTGATCACTTCGCCATGGATGGCGAGGTGTGCTCTGAGTTCGTCGGCCCTCATGCCGTCGGGGCCGGGTGCCCCGTCATTACGCTCAACGGCGTAAAGGGCGGCTCCCCAGTTTCCCGACCTGATGGCCTTCTCCATCAGTCCCTCCAGCTTTGCTGTCCGTTCGCGGTTCACGCGCACCTCCAGGAGTTCCTCTCTCCGCAGGGCTTGCCGCGACTGCATCGCGTGGGCTCTTTGGGTTCGCGCAGGAATTCGGGATCCTTTGTCCGTACGTCCTGCTGACGTCGGGGCGTATTCTGCCCTGGGGTGCAATGCTCCGTAGAGCGCTGCTGTTGGTTCCTTCCGCCCTTCACAGGAGAGAGTTTTCCGGTTTCACAGTTTCCACGGGCTTCTTCCAGCCCCCGGCTCTGCTCTCTGCTACTATGGCTTCTGCTGACTTCTCTCCTGCTCTCACAGGAGAGATCTCCCCGGGTAAGGTCCTTAACTTTCTCCGCATCCCATCCGGCTCTACTTGCTGTGTCTTGATGAGCTTTGGGCTTCGCGTTTACTAGCACGCTCGCCGCCCACAGCCTGCCTCGCTGCCGGTTCGTGTTCCTATGGCCGCGGATTTGCCTGCCGCTTCCTTCAGCTCCACCCTCGCGGGCGTCGCCTTGCGGTTCAGCTACGGTTGCTCTCATCAGCTCCGATGTCATCGTTTCATGTCATTAGTTAAGGCCCATGCCGGGCACACGAGCCAATGCCTACGCGGCATTCAAGAGTGTGCTCTCGACTCTCTCGCTGCGAGGAGCGAATTCCGTATTCAAATCGCTTGCCAAAATCATCGCGGGCGAGCGTACCCTTGCATGAGATGCCTGTGGCGTTTGCTGGTTAGGAGCGCTAATCAGTTACGAATTCATGAACGGCCGCTCCTTCGGCAAACAGATTTTCAATTTGAAAATCGTGGTCCTAACCGGTGGTCGCATGACGCCCAGGCGCTCCGCGCAACGCAACTGGCCCCTGGCACTTCCGACACTCTTCACCGCCATTGGCGGCGGCACGGTCTACTGGCTCTTCTCCATGATCGGGTTCCTCATCGTGGTCACGGAAATCGTCCTGACACTCCGCAACGCAACTGGCCCCTGGCACTTCCGACACTCTTCACCGCCATTGGCGGCGGCACGGTCTACTGGCTCTTCTCCATGATCGGGTTCCTCATCGTGGTCACGGAAATCGTCCTGACACTCACTCAGCCGCACGGCCAGCACTTTGGCGATCAATTGGCCGACACCGAAATCCGTTCTGAGCTGGCCTGACCTGAGGCCGGGCCTTCCGTTCATCACTCAAAGGCCCGGCGCTCTTCTCGGCCCGCAAGGCGGGCACCCTCCCCGGTCAACGGCGCCACCCCTGCGTAGGGATCCTGCTTGGTCCGCTCGAGGTAATCGAGGATTCCCCTCGCCACCCCTTCGGCGATCGCTTGCAAGTAACCCGAGCTCCGCAGTTTCGCCGCCTCCCCCGGATTGGAGAGAAACACGCACTCAATCAGCGCCGAGGGCCCGATGATTTCCCGAGGCAGCACCAGCTGGGGATTGTTGCGAATCCCCCGGTCCCTGGAGCCGATGCGGCTGACCAGCGACCGCTGCAGCACCCTCGCGAAAGCCTCCCCCCGTCCATCGTCGATCGGCGCTTCAGGCTTCAGGCGAAGCCGCTTGCGAATCTGGTTTTGAATGATGAGGGGCTTGGGCTCCGCGTAGAAGGTCTCCGTTCCCGAGGCAGACCGATGACGGCTCGCGTTGAAGTGAATGCTGACGAAGTAGCTCTTGGGATAGCGATTGGCCAGGGCGACCCGCTGGTGCAATGACAGGTCGAGATCGGTCTCGCGGGTCAGCACGACCTCGACATTTTCCAGGTCGGCCCCCTCAATCTCGTCCCGCACCAACCGGCACACTTCGAGGGCCAGGTTCTTCTCCAGCATGGCCAGGTTGGTGGTGCCGCCATCAATGCCGCCATGGCCCGCGTCGAGCACCACGTGAACGGTCGGATCTTCCAGCTTCTGCTCGATCACCTCCATGACCTCTTTCACCTCCGGGAGATAAGCGGCGAAGTTGGTCGGCCGGGTGAGAAGCATTCCCATGCACACGAGGAAGGCACTCGCTCCCAACAGGGAAAAGATGCTCTGGAAAAGGGATCGCATCACCAGTCACTCGTAGGGGATTTTTCTAAATTTTTCAAAAATTAATTGCAAAGCCAACCAAATAGTCCGACCATGCCGATTGTTCACCATGGTAAAGCATACCGCCAGTGTTGCTCGCTCCGGATTGGTCCTGGCCCTTCTCACCCTGGCCGACGGAGCCCGCCCCCTCCCCGCCTCCTCATCCGCGCTTCCCGGCGCCCGTGGGATCGGAGTCGCGGACCCGGCGTCCATCGTGGAATCCATGCGCCTCCACTTCATCTCCTCGCCCGCGACCCACACGGTCGAACCCGGGGAGACCTTCTGGAGCATCGCCCGGAAATACGGGGTCGATTTTCAAAAACTGGCGGATCTCAATCACCAAGAAGCGGAATACACCATTCGCATCGGTGATCAACTCCGCCTTCCGCCCTCCGCGCTCACGGGAACGGGAACGGGAACGGGCCAAGGTCCCGCGGACGATCCCGCGGAAGCGATCCGGGACGAAGGCGGCTCGCCCGCCACACGCCACCAGGTCCAAACGGGAGAAACCCTCTACCGCATCGCCAAGAACTACGGCGTCAGCCTCGAGGCCCTCGTCCAAGCCAATCAAATCGAGGATCCCACCACTCTGCGGGCGGGCGAAGCCCTGATCATTCCCGGCTCGTCGTCCACGGCCGCGGCCTCTTCGAAGGCCACGACATCACCGCCGACCGCCTCCAGGCCTTCGCAGGCCGTGCCTGCCCCTGCACCGGAGAAACTCGCCGCTGAGCCGCCCGCCTCCCCCGCTCCCAGCCCACCCGCACGCGTCATCCCCGGGCCACGTTCCCCTCTCTCCCAGAAACGAATCGTGTCCCGCGACGAGTTCTCGCCGCCAAATCCTGGAAGGGTCATCCCTCAACCCGCTTCGGCGACCCTCCACACTCGGGCGGCACCCACCCGCGCCACGGTCCCCGCTGCCAGGCTCATTCCCCCTCGCCCTGCCTCGAAAACCGTGCTCATCACGCATTTCGTACAGCCAAACGACAGCCTCGAAGCATTGGCCAAGCATTTCGGCACCACCGTCGACCAGATCCTCTTTGAAAACACGGGCATCCGCGGCAATCGCGATCTCCGCGTCGGCGCACGCCTCAAGATCCGCGTCCCCAACCGGAGGTAAGCCGCTCGGCGGGATCGAAAACCCCTTGACGCGTTCATCCCGCGATCGCTCACCATCTCGACGGGCCGGAAAACGCGAATTGCCCGCCAAGCATTGTTCCCTTGCTTGTTTTCCGGGTCTCCCGGCCTTTCCTTAGACCCAAGTTCATGGGCAACTCCCCCGCACCACGCGAAAAGGCCGATCTCCGCAAGAAGCTCCAGGAAGTCCCGCACCAGCCCGGGGTCTACCTGATGCGAGACCGGCTCAACCGCGTCATCTACGTCGGCAAAGCCCGGGATCTGCGTAAACGACTGAGTCAGTATTTCACTCCCTCGCGGCAAACATTGGCCGACCTCAAGACACGGGCGCTAATCAAGAGTATCTACGATTTTGACATCCACACCGTCCGCAACGAGCCCGAGAGCCTCCTGCTCGAAGGCAAGCTCATCAAAGAGTTTCGCCCCAAATACAACGTCACTTTCCGGGACGACAAGCGCTTCCTGCTCCTGAAAATCCATCTCGACGAGCCGCTGCCGCGTTTCCAGTTCGCACGGGTGCGCATGGAGGACGGGGCACGCTATTTCGGTCCCTTCGCCCATTCCGGTGCCCTTCGAACCACCGTGACGTGGGTCAATCGGCGTTTCGGTCTGCGAAGCTGCCGCCCTCTCGAGCCCGGCGAGGAAGATTTCAAGCATTGCCACGACGACGTGATCAAGAACTGCACGGCCCCCTGCATCGGCAAGATCGATCGGGAAGCCTACCGGGCCAAGGTCGAGGAAGCCTGCGCCTTTCTCGACGGGAAATCCCGCGAACTCCTCAAGGATCTGGAGCACCAGATGGAAAAAGCGGCGTCGAAACTGCAGTTCGAGCGCGCGGCGGAGCTGCGAGACGTGCTCGATCACCTGCGCAAGACCCTCAGCCCCGCTCGCCGATTCACGCGGACCAAACGCGGCCTACCGGAAAACAAGGGGGCGGATGCCCTGCGCGACGTGGAAGAACTGAAAAAGGTTCTCCATCTCGAAACGGCCCCGCTGGTGATGGAATGTTTCGACATTTCGAATATTTCCACCACCCACATCGTCGCCTCCATGGTGCGCTTTCTCAACGGTCTGCCCGACAACAAAAACTACCGCCGCTACCGGATCCGAACGGTCAAGGGCCAAGATGATTTCGCCAGCATGGCGGAGGTCGTGCGTCGGCGCTACGCCCGCATCCTCAGCCAGAGCGGCGAAGCCCATCCCGAGACGGAAGCCTCTCAGGAAAGCCCGATCGAGATCCTCCAGCGTCTGGGTGCCGAATTGGAATCCCACACCGACGTGCAAGGCAAGCCTCTCGTCCGGCTACCGGATCTCGTGATCGTCGACGGCGGCAAGGGTCAACTCTCGAGCGCCTGTCGCGAACTTCAAAACCTGGGCCTGGGAGGCCTCCCGATCATTGGTCTGGCCAAGGAGTTCGAGGAGATCTATCGCCCCGGCGTCGCCAAGCCGCTCATCCTCCCCCATGAGATGGGTGCCCTCCGGCTGCTTCAGCGCATTCGAGACGAAGCACACCGCTTCGCCAACGGGCATCATCAGCTCCTGATGAAACGGCGCGTGGCGGAAAGCTTGCTCGACGATTGCCCGGGAGTGAGCGAACGGCGCAAGACCACCCTCCTCAAGGCCTTTGGCTCCGTGGCCCGGCTCCGCAAGGCTTCGGAAGAGGACTTGGCCGCCCTGCCCGGCATCAGTCCCAAACTCGCCTCGGAGATCCTTCAATTTCTCAGCTCCCATCAATCCTAGCTATTCCTCGCCTTCTCCGCTAGGGTCCTGGCTCTATCCGGGTCCACCCCCTGCACCTTCTCCACACCACGTCCCAACAAGCTCATGATCACGAGAAACTTTGGCTTTCGCCTCGTCCGCTTTTTCTTCCTTCTCGGCCTGCTGACGACGTGGGGTGGGCTCGCGCTCCGGGCCGAACCCGCCACCACGCCGGATGAAAAACAAGCAAGTGAAAGTGGCAACAGTGAGAGCGAGGAATCGAGCGACACCGGAATCGTCCCCTCCTGGCAAACTCGTGGTGGCGCCCGCACGGTGGACCTGATGATCCCGGCGCCCCGAGGCCAGATCGTCGATCGCGACGGCAGGCCCCTCGCCACCAATCGCGTCGCCTATTTCCCCGGGCTCAAGTTCCCCAATCTCGCCAATTCCACCGATCAGCAGATCGGCGCCTACGGCCTGCGCGCCTTGAATGAACTCAACGTGCTCTGCTGGGGCGACAGCGAGGCTGGCCGGGAAAAGTATTTCGAGCGGGACGTCAGGGACTTCATCGAACACTATCACAACCGCCGATGGCTGCCCTTCCTGCTGGCCGGACGCTACGTGCTGAACGAAGATCAGAAGAAGGCCATCGACCGCGATCTGGGTTCCGCCGGTCTGGTGTCCTATCCGATTTACTTGCGCCACTACCCCGAGGATGAACTGGCCAGCCACATCATCGGCTACACCGGTCTCAAGCGTCCCCTGCCCACCGGGCCACTCGCCGACGGCGATCCCTTGTTTTTCGAATGGGAAGGCAAATCGGGCCTCGAAGCCTCATTTGATGAGGAGTTGAGTGGGAAACCGGGAAGGCTCAACGTCATCTTCGACGCCGACGGCAAGGAGATCGCCCGCGACCTCCTCTATCCTCCGGAAGCGGGCACCACCCTCGTCACCACCCTCGATGCCGACATGCAGGCCCTCGCCGAAGACGTCCTCTACTTCCGCAGCTCCATGGTGGTGATGGACTCACAGAATGGCGAAATCCTCGCCATGGCCTCGGAGCCCGGTTACAATCTCAACGATTTCGTTCCCAGCATCTCGGAGGACGCCTTTGCCAAACTCATCAACGATTCGGACAACCCGCTCTATGGGCGCGCCTTCCAGGCAAGCTACCCGCCAGCCTCCACTTTCAAACTTCCCATCGCTATCGCCGCCCTGAAGTCGGGGACCATCACGCCCAACTCCGAGTTCGACTGCCCGGGCACCATGAAGATCGGGAACGATTGGAAAGACAACTGGAACCGAAAGGGTGAAGGAAGAATGGATTTGCGACGGGCCATCGCGCGCTCCTGCAACACCTGGTATTACGCGGTCGGTCCCAAGGTGGGCGCCGATGCCCTGATCCAGGAGGCCCACAACTTCGGCTTCGGTCAGTTGACGAAGATCCCGCTGGACGAGAACCCGGGACTGCTTCCCCAGGGACACAAGATGTATCTGGGCGACGTGGCCAACTTCTCCATCGGTCAGGGCATCGTGGAAGCCACCCCGCTCCAGGTGGCGCAATCCATGACCGGGATCGCCAACGGGACAGACATTTGGAGAGCGCGGCTGATCCGGCAGGAGCAGAATAACGCCAATGCCGTGACGGAGGTGTTCGGCAAGGAATCCGTCGGCCGGGTGGAAATGTCAGAGAAACTTCTCCAGGAAATCCGTCAGGGCATGGAAGACGTGGTCCACGCGAGCCACGGCACCGGCAAGCAGGGCTACTGCTCGCACGCCCGCACCGCCGCCAAGACGGGAACCGCCGAGTGGAAGGGCACCAAAAAGATGACCTGGTTCGCCGGCTTCATCCCTGCGGACGATCCCCAGTTCACCTTCGCCATCGCCTTCGAAGGCGGATCCAGCGGTGGGGCCACGGTGGCGCCCCTCGCCAAGAGGTTTTTCAACAGTCTCTACGGTCGCCGCGATCCTGCCAAAGATCTCTTCGCCCACGTCCGGCCTCCCGGCGGCGAGAAAACTGCCCAGGCCGCCGATGACGACGACGACAAGCCTCAGACGAGCTCTCGCAAGAAGCGCACGACCAAGCGGACGGCCAAGCGGCCCTCCCGAGTCAGCGCCCCAAAACCCGCTCCCCAGCCGCGGACCATGCCGGCCAAGCCCGCGAAAAAGCGCTCCTTTCTGGACCGCCTTTTCGGCAGAGATTGAGCCTCGGCGATCGGGTTCTTGATCAAGAATGCCTCCAAGCGGGGGAAGAGAGGCTGACCGCATGAAAATCTCCATGATTGCCGCGATGACCCAGGATCGTGTCATCGGTACCGGCACCTCGGTCCCCTGGCATTTGCCTCGAGACAGCCAGCATCTGCGCGATTACACCCTCGGCAAACCCATGCTCCTCGGGCGGCAAACCTACGAGGAAATGACGGGCTGGTTCACCACCCAGCATCCCATCGTCCTCACCCGCCAAAAGGACTACACCACTGAAGACGCCCTCGTCGTCCACGATGTCCCCGCGGCTCTCTCCGCGGCCCGCGCCATGAATGAGGGAGATGCCCACGAGTTGGTCGTCGTCGGCGGCGCTCAGGTTTATGCGGTGGCCCTCCCCCTGGCCACCGACCTCATCCTCACCCTCGTCGACACCCGTGTGGACGGTCCCGCCCGATTTCCCGATTTCCAGGAGTGCGGAGTCTGGCAATGCCTTCGTCGAGAACCGCATCCGGCGGATGCGGACCACGCCCACCCTTTTGAGTTCCAATATTGGGAGAGACAAGGGTAGCTCGGAGAGCCGGTTCAGTCGGGCGACCGGCCGAGAAACCGTGCGCTCTCACTTCCACCCGCGTTTCTCAAACCGAAGCCTCTCCCTCGCCGGAGGGATGGTCGATCTGCACGGTCAGGCTGATTCCCCCACGCGGTGAAAAACTGCCCGTGATCGAGAGACGACGTGGCTGGCACACCGCCAAGAGATCGTCCGCCATGCGATTCACAATGTCCTCGTTGAAACTGGGCTGATTGCGAAAGGAAGCGAGGTAGTACTTCAACGACTTGGTTTCCACACAGGAAGCATCCGGCACGTAGCGAATCATCACGTGCGCGGTGTCCGGCTGCCCGGTCACCGGACAGAGAGAACTGAACTCGGGGCAGTCCAGCTCGATCCAATAATCACGCTGAGGATGGCGGTTTGGAAACACCTCCAGAATCTCGCGAGAAGGGCTCGATGGAAGCTTGGCGCTCGATTGGCCCAACAGAGCAAAATCAGCGGGGCGTTCATCCGGGAACATGAGACATCCTGATCCGCTTTCCCGAATTCGCAACGCCGGACACTCGCCGTGGCTGGTTCAGCACAATTCAGCTCAGCTCAGGACTTCGGCATACATGTCAGGTTCAAAGCCGACCACCAGACTCTTTCCCACCCAGAGGGTGGGCGCCCGAAGATTCCCGGAAGGTCCGATGATCGCTTTTCTCAACGACTCGTTCCCCTCTTCTCCCACCAGCTTGCCTCCCCGGCATTCGAACTGGAGACGTTTCTTTCCTTGCACCGCATAGACTCGGCTCGTCCGCAAAGCGAGTGCCAGACCTTCCTCCGCCCTGATGGTCTCCTTCTTGGCGTCCACTTTCGCGCCCACCTCAACACCGTGATCGTCCATCCAGGACGACGCTCGTCGGCAAGACGTTCACCCACCGCGGTGATAGTAACGATCGATCTTCTTTCTCGTGGCCATGAACGCATCACTAAAGGATCAGCCGCCGGCTTGTCACCGCATTTTCCGCTTTGATGCTTTCCCGAAGCCCGGCCAGCCTCCGCACACGTCGACCATTTCGGCGAGGCATCTCGCCTCTCCGGCGAAGCCGGCCCCTACCCGCGTTTCCGGGTCAGCATGAATTCATTGCCCTCCGTGTCCACACACATGGCCAAATGAGGAAGCTCCCCGTTCTCCGGCTGCGGCTCCCGGGAAAGCAAACCCCCGCCCTCCACCACCTCGCGAGCCCCGGCCACGACGTCCGCCACCTGAAAGCTCATCCCCGTCCAGGTACGCTTCCCCTCGCCACCGCCGTGAATGCCGATGACGGCCCCGGCGACCTCGAGCTCACACATCACTTCGGATTCACGCACCACCGAAGCGTCGAGAACGTCCCGATAAAACGCGCAAACCCGCTCGAGATCCGCCGCCCAGATGATGTATTTGGCTTTTTCAACCTGCATCGCTGAAATGCCTAACCAAGGAACGCCCATTTCACAAGCACCATCTCCCGGCTCCCATGACTCTCCCCAAAACCCGACTACAACACCGCTCGCCGGCTCCGCCTCGCCTCGGCTCGCTCCGGCAACTCGCCCTCATCCCCCTCGCCGGCCTGATGCTGTTTTTCCCAGCCACCGCCTCCGCCGAGCCCGGCCGCTGGCCCTCGCCAGCCTGGGAAAGCGGCACGCCCGAGGACGCGGGAATGAACGGACAACGCCTGGCCCAGGCTCGCGAGTACGCCCCCAGGGCGGCGGCTCCGGCATGATCATCCGCCATGGAATCCAGGTGATGACCTGGGGAGATCTCCGGCAGCGCTACGATCTCAAGTCGACCACCAAATCGTTTGGAGCCACCGCCCTGGGGGTCGCCATTGCCGATGGAAAGCTCGCTCTTTCCGAAAAGCTCGTCAAACATCACTCACAGTTTGCCGATCCCCAAGCCTCGGAAAAGGAACGGACTTGGAGGGAATCGATCACTCTCGAACACCTGGCCACCCACACCGCCGGCTTCGAAAAGCCTGGCGGCTACGGCGAGCTGCTCTTCGCTCCCGGCAGTCGCTGGCTCTACAGCGACGGCGGCCCGAATTGGCTCGCCGAATGCGTCACCCTCGCCTACGGGCGCGACGTGGAGAGTTGGATGTTTGAGAGGGTGTTTACACCCATCGGCATCACGCGCGAGGATCTCCGTTGGCGACGCAATCAATACCGCGAACCGCAGATCGCGGGCGTGATGCGCCGGGAATTCGGCTCCGGCGTGCACGCGAACGTCGATGCCATGGCGCGCCTCGGCTATCTCTACCTGTGTCAAGGACATTGGAAGGACCGGCGAATCCTCACAGATTCCTTTGTCGCTCAGGCGGCCTCCCCGGTGAAGACCCTGGCGGGACTGGAGGAACTCGACGCCGAGGCGCACGGCGACGCCTCGGAACACTACGGCTACCTGTGGTGGAACAATGCCGACGGCACCCTCGCCAAAATACCGCGGGATGCCTTTTGGAGTTGGGGGCTCTACGACAGTCTCATTCTCGTCATCCCCAGCCTGGACCTCGTGGCGGCGCGTGCGGGCAGGTCCTGGGACCGTCCCCGGGAATCGGATGGCCACTACGATGTCCTGGCCCCTTTTTTCGAGCCGATCGTCGATGCCGTCCGCCTGCACGAGGGCCCCGCTTATCCGCCCAGCCCGGTGATCGAATCCCTCGAATGGGCGCCGCCTTCCACCATCGTGCGTCAAGCCAAGGGGGGCGACAACTGGCCCATCACCTGGGGTGACGACGACCTCCTTTACACGGCCTACGGGGATGGCCGCGGCTTTGAGCCTTTCGCGGAGAAAAAGCTCAGCATGGGCCTGGCCACGGTGTCCGGTCCGCCCGACGCCTTTGAGGGAACGAATCTGAGGTCGCCGACTGCGGAACGCGAAGGGGACGGCAAGCACGGGGCCAAGGTCAGCAGTCTCCTGATGATCGACGGCGTGCTCTACCTGCTGGCGCGAAACACCGGCAACGCCCAGCTCGCTGTCTCCACTGATCACGGCGTGTCCTGGGAGTGGATGGATTGGAAATTCACCGAGAGCTTCGGCTATCCCATTTTCCTCAATTTCGGGAAAGACTACGCCGGCGCGCGGGATGAATCTGTCTTTCTCTATTCCCAAGACGCCGACAGCGCCTATGAACGCGCCGATCACATGGTGCTCGCGCGAGTCCACAAGGCGGCACTGAAAGATCGTGAAGCCTATCAGTTTTTCCAACATCTGACTCCAGAAGGGCGGCCCGTCTGGACGGAGGACATCAAGCGCCGTGGCTTCGTCATCCCCAGCCCCGGGCGTTGCTACCGTTCCTCGGTCAGTTACCACGCGGGTTCCAAGCGTTATCTCTGGTGTCAAACGGGCCTGGGCGAGGACACCCGTTTCCAGGGTGGTTTCGCCATCTACGACGCTCCGGAGCCCTGGGGTCCCTGGACCACGGTCTACCACACCGAATCCTGGGACACAGGGCCCGGGGAAACCTCCTGTCTTCCCACGAAATGGATGAAGGACGGCGGCCGTTCCCTTCATCTCGTGTTCTCGGGCGAGGACAGCTTTTCCGTGCGAGGCGCCACCCTGACCTGGCGATCTCCTGTCGAGTCTTCGGAACCCAGCGATTCCGTAAGACGGCGTCGGAAAGAGTCGTAATGGCCTGAATTGGTGGGTGTTGAGCGTGTTGAAGCTGGCGCTAAGAGGGCGAACAGTTTCGTGTGGCGGTTCTCGGGCGAATTTCGGAGGGCTCGAGCCGCGAAATGGATCCCCCTGTCGGCAATAGGCAACAGGAAGCCAGACCGCTCCGATGGCGGACGTGAACCCAAGGTTACCGAGAGCGCAGGGCGGGCGTTCCTCAGCCCGGAGCCGGTGGCGGCCACCATCGATCCTCTCGCATGGAGGCGGCGATTTGACGGGCAAAATAGATGGCCGTGTGTCCACGGCGTATCTCTGGCTTCAAGTTGCGCTTGTGGAAGCAGTGGAACACGGCGTGGGCCATGAACATGATCAGCCACAGAACGAGAATGGAATTGGGATGATGATGATAGCAATGACCGGAATGCCAGCGGGAGCAGAGTTCGTTAAAGCCTTCGTTTTCGACCTTCCAACGGTCGTGCCCGAAATGGAAGATGGTCTTGGCATCGGCCATTGAGCGGGGCATGGTCGTCGCCCACCACCAGTGGCTATCGATGGGAGTCTCGACCCAATCCCCAGCGACGCGCTCGCGACGGATACCAGTCTCATGGGAATGAACAACGCGAAGAGGAGTGTGAATGGATTCAGTGCAGAAGCCCTCAGCCTCTTGTAAATGAACGTGCCGCGCGGGCTTGCCCGGTGCAGCCGGAGTCTCAAATGATTCTGGCTCTTGCTCCTCAAGGGGCAGGAGCGTGCGGGCTTCGGACAATAGCTCAGGCTGATTATCCTTGAGTACGGCAACAAGGTATTTGCCGTGGTCTTCAAGAAGATTGATCACGGAGGGACGCAGGTAGAGCGCATCGGCAGTGAGCACGTCAAAGCAGCGTGGGTGGTCCTTAAGGACGCGAGTTATCAGCCGTATAGCCGCAGCGACTTCGTCGTCTCCAGGATCTCCGTCTTCACCAGGCTCAAGCATTTCCACGTCGAGAAGCAATTGAAAATCCTCACAGATAATCTGAAACGCGACCAAGCGGTGGTAGAACTGTGTTTTGACCTCGTCTCCGACGGCGATCCGGCGTTGGAGACACTTTGGACAACAACGTTTGTAGCTACAGTGAGTTTCGTGACCATCGACGGCGGCAAGCATCCAACCGCGCTGTGGGGCAAGGATTTTGTTGCGTTTGAGGCAGAAGTAAATGTGTCCGAGACACCCTCGCACACTGTCAGGCTCGATGCGCTCGGAGACATACGCCAGTTCGTCGGCGCTGGGCAAACGGTGATTACCGAGCCAACGGGTCCAGCTGCTCTTGTTCCGGTGTTGCTCGAGTTCGTTGAAGCTTGGTAACCGGCAGCAGAACATGGCGAAGAATGCTGCCGGGAAAACTCGAGTGGGAATCTGTGGTTTGGGACGAGAGTCACGCACCCGCAGCCTCCACTGTTGGCGGAGGCTGAAAATCTTGTCCGCGTAAGTTAGTAGTCGCGTGAGAATGGTCGCTTCTTTTTTGGTGGAGAATTGCGCCCGGACTTGGCTTTGCCGGCTGATTTCTTACCGGTCTTGCCCTTCTTCTTGGCGGAGCTACTCGCCGCTCTGGCCTTGGTTTTTGCCTCCTCGAGTCGGAGGCGCCCCTGCTCGTCGAGGGCTTCCAGCAGAGCATTCGCCTTCTGGAAATCATCGATCCAGCGTCTCGCCTGAGCTTCCAACGGTCTGGGGACGTGCAGCATGGTGGTCTTGCCCTTGCGAGTCTGACCGATGGCCAAGGAGCGATGGCGCAAGGAGTCGTCGGAAGCGCAACGGCAAGTGGGCTTGCCGCATTTACGAGAGAGTTTGATGGGCGAGCCGTGAAGGAAGCCTTCGGCCTGGTCGAGGAGCTGGCGGAGGCGGCTGCGAATCTGGCGTTCGGTGGGGGGCAGGGAGTTTCTGCTTGGCATGAAGGTCGGCTCGTTCGGCGCACTGTAATATAAGACTATTACAGAAACAAGCTTAAAAAAGATGAAATAACGAATGCGAATTTGCCATGGGGTCAAAAATGGGCGCCGCCGATCCGAATTACCCAAAAATACAGGGCTTGAGCCGCCTCAGCCGCCTATCTTACGGAATCGCTGTTCGGAACCGTAGACATCGGCGCTCGCTCCGTTACATTGCTTTCATGGACCCTCTGAAATCTCGCTGGCTCACAGCGGTGACGGCCTTCTTGGCGCTGCTGTTCGCCGTGTTCGCCTTCCTGCAAGTCAACGACATCAACCCGGCCATTTACTATCAGCCTTCATCCCTCGATGCCTCGTCGTGGGTACTCTTTTACGGCTTCCTCTCCGTCCTTTTTCTGACCTCGATCTTTCGGCCCGCCCCCCGCCCGCTCCTCATCCTGGCTGCCCTCTTTTGCCTCATTGAAATGGTCCGCACCGCTCCGGGCCTTTACGCCAACCTCTTTCAGGCCGACCAATTCACCATGACCGGTGCCTCCATGGCCCCTTCCCGGGCCGAAGTCGAGCTGAGCCGTGAGTTCTTCGGCTCCCTCATCGGATTGCTCGGCATCGCATTTCTCTGGTGGCAAGCGGTGAAAGCCAAACGCAAAAGCCGGTCAGCCGCGTGACGATCACCCCACGCCCACGCATCGCCCTCGTGGGGATGGCGTCAGAAAACTGCACCTTCTCCCGTGCCCAGACGACCCTCGCGGACTTCGATGTCCTCCGGGACGAGTCCCTGAAACAGAAACGCTATCCGTATCTCGAGAAACCGGACTTCGAGGGGGCAGACTTCCTCCCGCTCGTCCACGCCCGCGCGCTGCCCGGAGGCACGATCACTGGCGAAACCTATCGGACACTCAAAGAGGATTTATTGACGACCCTCAAGGAGTCGCTTCCCCTGGACGGCATCCATCTCGATCTCCATGGCGCCATGCATGTCGAGGACCTGGAAGATGCCGAAGCGGATCTGGCGGAAGCCGTCCGTGAACTCGCCGGCCCCTCCGTCCGCCTCGGCGCCAGCATGGACCTCCACGGGAACGTGTCGGCGCGGCTCGTGGAGACGATCGATCTTTTCAGCGCCTACCGGACCGCCCCTCACATCGATACCGAAGCCACCCGCGAAAAGGTTACTCGCCTCCTTCTCGAGGCGGTCGTCCATTCATGGAAACTTCACCGCGCCTGGGTTCCCATCCCGGTGCTCCTGCCCGGCGAATGCACCAGCACCCTCGACGAGCCGGGAAAATCTCTCTATCAGAACCTGGAAGACTTCGACGACCTTCCTGGCATCGTCGATGTCTCTCTCTGGGTCGGGTATGTCTGGGCAGACGAGGCGCGCGCCCATGCCAGCGTCGTCGTCACCGCCAACCGCGCCGAGACGGATCCCGCCGCCGTCGCCAAGCACGTGGCCCAGCGCTACTGGGACGCCCGCCATTCCTTTCGTTTCAACGTACCCTCGGGGGACTTGAACGAATGCCTCGATCGTGCCCTGACAGAGTCCGTGAAGCCCGTGCTCATCAGCGACTCCGGTGACAACCCGACAGCGGGAGGTGTCGGGAACCTGCCGGGAGCCCTTCGCGAAGTCGTGCGACACGAGACGTTCTTGCGCGGCAAACGACAGGCCCTGGTCGCCGGGCTCTGGGATCCCGTGGCGGTGGCCGCCTGCATCGAGGCCCCACCCGGAGCCTTGATCGACCTTCGCCTGGGCCTCGACGCCGACCCCCGGCACGCCGAGCCCCTCGACGTCCAGGGTGTGGTCGAAGGCGTCTACGATCACGATCCCGTCGCCGGCTTGCAGGTGGTCTTTCAGATCGGCCAAGGAATCACCGTCGTGCTCACGCATCGCCGCAAGCCTTTCCATCGCCTGGCAGAGTTTCACTCCCTCAACCTCCGGCCCGAGGAAGCGGACATCGTCATCGTGAAGATCGGTTACCTGGTGACCGAGCTGCAAGCCCTGGCCGCCAGGGCCTACCTGGCGCTCACTCCCGGCGCGGTGGATCAGCACGTGACGCGGGTTCCCTACCAGAACCTCCGAAGACCCATGCATCCCTTCGATGAGGATTTCGATTGGAATCCCGCATGGGATCTGCGCCGCTTTTAGTCGGTTCCTTCCTTGGCGCCAGCGCCGGCTTCCTTTCCAGCGCTTCCCACCCGAAAATCATAACAAAGCAATCGAGGTTTGGGCAAGCCGCGCAAGCCGCGATAATGCTGGCCGATGTAGACGAGCCCCTTGTAGATCGCGGGCGTCGACCAGGTCTGGGTGGCCAGAAACAAGCGCGTCCGCTGAAGCACCTTGTGCCCCTCCGGCGTCAGGTCGAGCCAGAGCAACGCGCCGTCCTCGCCAAGACAAAGAAAACGCCCGTCGACCCGGAGCAGACTGCCCCGAAAGGCGCTAGCGATCACCTCGCGCCCTTCCAGAGTCTCTTTCCAACGCAAGGGATCTCGCCAACATTCCTTTCCCGTCTCCCATTCGTAGCAGACCAGCTCGGCAAAGGGTTCTCTCTCCCCGTGAAAGCCGTAAAGATGCCCCTCGTGAAGCACCGGCGCCGACCAGTGAACGGCGAACTCCGGCGCTTCCCACACCCTGGCAAACTTGTCTTCCGCGGTGACTTCAAGACAGACGCCGCCCAGCCGATAGGTCTCGGTGAGGAACACGCGGTTGCCGGAAACGACCGGGTTGGTGGCATTGACCGACTCGAACTTGACCGCCCTCCAGGGGAACCGATCCAGAATCTCTCCCGATGCCGGATCGATCAATAAAAGCCCCCCGGTGGAGGGCCGGCTCCGTCCCCCCGCAAAGACGAGGATCCGGTCCTTGCCATGAAAAAATGCCGCCAGCGGCGAGGCGTAACTGGCGCCCCAATCACTCCGCGAGATCCACCGGGTCTCACCGGTTTGCTTGTCAAAGGCCACCACCGTCTCCCGATCCGCTTCCTCGGGATCACTCCCTCCCACATTGACCACGACGAGATCTCCATGAATCAAGGGAGAGGATCCGCTGCCAAAAAAATACCGGGGCACGGCGTACTCGGCCATGAGATCGCGTTGCCAGTGCAACTCCCCCGTCGACAGGGAGAGGCAGGTCAGCATCGATTTGACGCCGAGAGTGTAGACTCGATCTCCATCGATGACCGGACTCCCGCGAGGCCCGCTGCTGTAGCCATACTGATCGCGGTAATCGACCGGATACTTGAAGGTCCATCGTTCCCGTCCATTCTCCGGGTCACGGCACTCGATGCGTTCATCCCCTTGCCAACGATGAAAGAGGATCAAACGGTCATCGGCCATGGCCGGCGTCGTGTAACCCTCGCCCTTTTCCAATTCCCAGACCAGGAGAGGGCCGCCCTCCGGCCACCGTTTGGCCAGCGGACCCTCCAGAGAGGTGGCGTCGTCGCGAGGCCCCAGGAAACGCGGCCAATCTTCGGTCCGCGCCTCCGGCGTAAGGGGCGAGGGCGCCCGATGGACCGTCAATCGCGAAGCGTCCTCCTCGGCAAAAGTCGCCCGCGCCGCGGCCAGCAAGAGGTAACAACAAAGGGCCCATTTCACCCCCTCACCTAAACGCTTCCACGATGAGACCTCAAGGACGGATGGTGTCCCGCAGCGATTCCGTAAGATAGGCGGCTGAGGCGGCTCAAGCCCTGTATTTTTGGGTAATTCGGATCGGCGGCGCCCATTTTTGACCCCATGGCAAATTCGCATTCGTTATTTCATCTTTTTTAAGCTTGTTTCTGTAATGGTCTTATATTACAGTGCGCCGAACGAGCCGACCTTCATGCCAAGCAGAAACTCCCTGCCCCCCACCGAACGCCAGATTCGCAGCCGCCTCCGCCAGCTTCTCGACCAGGCCGAAGGCTTCCTTCACGGCTCGCCCATCGAACTCTCTCGTAAATGCGGCAAGCCCACTTGCCGTTGCGCTTCCGACGACTCCTTGCGCCATCGCTCCTTGGCCATCGGTCAGACTCGCAAGGGCAAGACCACCATGCTGCACGTCCCCAGACCGTTGGAAGCTCAGGCGAGACGCTGGATCGATGATTTCCAGAAGGCGAATGCTCTGCTGGAAGCCCTCGACGAGCAGGGGCGCCTCCGACTCGAGGAGGCAAAAACCAAGGCCAGAGCGGCGAGTAGCTCCGCCAAGAAGAAGGGCAAGACCGGTAAGAAATCAGCCGGCAAAGCCAAGTCCGGGCGCAATTCTCCACCAAAAAAGAAGCGACCATTCTCACGCGACTACTAACTTACGCGGACAAGATTTTCAGCCTCCGCCAACAGTGGAGGCTGCGGGTGCGTGACTCTCGTCCCAAACCACAGATTCCCACTCGAGTTTTCCCGGCAGCATTCTTCGCCATGTTCTGCTGCCGGTTACCAAGCTTCAACGAACTCGAGCAACACCGGAACAAGAGCAGCTGGACCCGTTGGCTCGGTAATCACCGTTTGCCCAGCGCCGACGAACTGGCGTATGTCTCCGAGCGCATCGAGCCTGACAGTGTGCGAGGGTGTCTCGGACACATTTACTTCTGCCTCAAACGCAACAAAATCCTTGCCCCACAGCGCGGTTGGATGCTTGCCGCCGTCGATGGTCACGAAACTCACTGTAGCTACAAACGTTGTTGTCCAAAGTGTCTCCAACGCCGGATCGCCGTCGGAGACGAGGTCAAAACACAGTTCTACCACCGCTTGGTCGCGTTTCAGATTATCTGTGAGGATTTTCAATTGCTTCTCGACGTGGAAATGCTTGAGCCTGGTGAAGACGGAGATCCTGGAGACGACGAAGTCGCTGCGGCTATACGGCTGATAACTCGCGTCCTTAAGGACCACCCACGCTGCTTTGACGTGCTCACTGCCGATGCGCTCTACCTGCGTCCCTCCGTGATCAATCTTCTTGAAGACCACGGCAAATACCTTGTTGCCGTACTCAAGGATAATCAGCCTGAGCTATTGTCCGAAGCCCGCACGCTCCTGCCCCTTGAGGAGCAAGAGCCAGAATCATTTGAGACTCCGGCTGCACCGGGCAAGCCCGCGCGGCACGTTCATTTACAAGAGGCTGAGGGCTTCTGCACTGAATCCATTCACACTCCTCTTCGCGTTGTTCATTCCCATGAGACTGGCATCCGTCGCGAGCGCGTCGCTGGGGATTGGGTCGAGACTCCCATCGATAGCCACTGGTGGTGGGCGACGACCATGCCCCGCTCAATGGCCGATGCCAAGACCATCTTCCACTTCGGGCACGACCGTTGGAAGGTCGAAAACGAAGGCTTTAACGAACTCTGCTCCCGCTGGCATTCCGGTCATTGCTATCATCATCATCCCAATTCCATTCTCGTTCTGTGGCTGATCATGTTCATGGCCCACGCCGTGGACACACGGCCATCTATTTTGCCCGTCAAATCGCCGCCTCCATGCGAGAGGATCGATGGTGGCCGCCACCGGCTCCGGGCTGAGGAACGCCCGCCCCGCGCTCTCGGTAACCTTGGGTTCACGTCCGCCATCGGAGCGGTCTGGCTTCCTGTTGCCTATTGCCGACAGGGGGATCCATTTCGCGGCTCGAGCCCTCCGAAATTCGCCCGAGAACCGCCACACGAAACTGTTCGCCCTCTTAGCGCCAGCTTCAACACGCTCAACACCCACCAATTCAGGCCATTACGACTCTTTCCGACGCCGTCTTACGGAATCGCTGGGCCGATGCTTTCTTCTTGGACCGGACGGCGAATCCCGTTATAGGATCGCGAGAGGCCGGCCGGCAGAAAGACGATCGCCGGTCCCGAATTCAAATTCAGCCTACCGATTCATTCATGCCACACGTCGAGACCAACGGAATCCAGATGTATTACGAGGAATGCGGTTCGGGGGATCCCCTGATCTGCATCATGGGAATCACCGCTCCCGGCGCGGTGTGGGAGGCGCACGCGGCGGTTTGGCAGGAACATTTTCGCTGCATTTTGGGGGATAATCGAGGCGTGGGGAACAGTGACAAGCCGGATGGGCCATACTCCAGCGCGATGATGGCGGACGACTACGCGGGGCTCATGGATGCTCTGGGCATCGAGCAGGCACGCGTCGTCGGGTGTTCCATGGGGAGCATCATTGCCCAGCAATTGGCCTTGCGTCATCCCGAGAAGGTGAAGAGCGCGGTGCTCATGTGCACCTGGGCACGCTGTGACCGCTACGCCAAGTCGGTGTTTGAGCACATGAAACACATCAAGGCGCGCCTCCGTCCCGAGGAGTTCATGGAGTACATTCAGCTCTTGATTTTCACCAAGCCCTTCTGGGATAACGACGAGGCCTATCAGAGTCTCTTAGATGGCCGACAGGAGGCGGCGATCGGAGCCGCGTCCCAGCCGGTCCACGCGATGGAAGCTCAGGCGGCCGCCTGTGTGGGCCACGACGTCCTGGATCAGTTGAAAAAGGTGCAGTGTTCCTGTCTGGTGATTGGGGGGAAGGATGACATTTTCACGCCGCGCTGGATGGCGGAAGAGACGGCCGCTGCCCTGCCCAATAGCGAGCTGCATCTCTACGACGGCGCGGGACACGCCTTTCACTGGGAGTGTCTGGATGACTTCAATCCCCGCAGCACCGAGTGGCTGCGGACTCACTAACGCGGAACGGAAGCCATCGAGAGTGCGCGAATCTCTCGATCACCCCTCGAGCAGATCAACCACACAGAAAGAAGGACAAGAATCGATATGGGAAACATCAAATTTGGATCGGAAGTCTACACCTGGTTCATGGACGGTTATGGTGAGGGGAACAACAACAAGTTCCCCCACATGATGAAGGTCATCAAGGATTCGGGATTCACTGGGATCGAGCCGATGGTCCTGGAGCCCTACGACACTTACTGGCTCGGCGATTGCAAGGATCCCGCCAAGATGAAGGCTGCCCTCGACGAGGCGGGAATCGAACTCGCGGCGCTGGCGCTCATTTGCAAATGGGATCAGCCTGAGGAGACCGAGAGCGAGCGCGCCTGTGCCGACTGGACCATCGAGACTCTGAAACTCTTTCCGGGAGCCGCGCTGGGGACCGTGCCCTTGCCGGATGGGCGTCACGAGCTTCAGCAGCGACGGCTTAACCTGGTGAACAACGTCAACCGGGTCTCCCGTCGGGCGGCCGAGGCGGGGTTGCAGTGCTCGTTTCACCCCAACAGTCCGCCTCCTTCGCTCGTGCGCACGCAGGAGGACTACGACGTGGTGCTCAGCAGTCTGGATCCTTCGGTGACGGGGTGGACCCCGGACGTGGGGCACATCGCTCGCGGGGGCATGGATGTCATCGACACCTTGACCAAGTGGGCCCATCTGGTGAATCACATTCACTACAAGGATTTCAGCGGCAACGGTCCCGAGCCCTGGGCCCAAATGGGAACTGGCAAACTGGATTTTCATCGCATCACCGAATGGCTCGTCCAGCGTGATTACGAGGGCTGGATCATCTGTGAGGATGAATGTGAGGACGCCATCAAGAATCCCGACGGCGTGACCAAGCAAAACGGGCAGTGGTGTCAGGATAATCTCGCGGGACTGGTCGGTTAAACGGCTGGCACGGCACCGCCTGAATGGCGGGAGTCAACATTCATGGCCCGGCAGTCAATCTGCCGGGCCGTTTTTTGGGGGCAGCCTGGACGCGATGTGGCGCTGGCGTCGGCGATGGAGCAGGGCGGCCAGGAGCGGCTGCCTTATGGACGATTCGAAAGCGATGGCGATGAGGGGAGTGGTGGGAGCGGCAGGGGATGAAGCTTGATCTTTCCCCCGAGCTGGAGGAATGGTCGAGACATGGCTCGCCTGCGGATCGGCTGGTTTTTGGTTTCAATGTTGATGTTCATGAATGGGGCGAGCATGGCAGGGGAATCGGTCGTTCTTCTTCACGGCCTGGCGCGGACTTCGCGCTGCATGAAGCCCATGGAGGCCGCCTTGACGGAGGCGGGTTATACCGTGCACAACCTCCGTTATCCCTCACGGAAACACGGGGTGGAGGCGCTGGCTCGCCAGGTGCGGCGTCAGGTGGTGGCTCGATGTGGCGAAGATCGGCCGGTTCATTTCGTGGCGCATTCACTGGGAGGGATACTGGTGCGCTGGATGCAAGCGGAGCAGCCCCTGCCAAACCTGGGGCGGGTGGTGATGTTGAGTCTGCCCAATCAGGGCAGTGAGGTGGTGGATCGGCTCGGAAGTTGGCGGCTCTTCCGTTGGTTGAACGGTCCGGCCGGGTGCCAGTTGGGAACGGATGCGAGTGGCATTCCTGCGCGTTTGGAGCCTCCCCATTTGAAGTGGGCGTGCTCACGGGGGACCGCAGCATCAACTGGATTCTCTCGTCGATGATCCCCGACAAGGATGACGGCAAGGTTTCGGTGGCGCGCGCGCGAGTGGACGGGATGCGCGATTTTCGCGTGGTGCACACGGCCCACCCCTTCATCATGAAGAATCGTGAAGCGATCGCCGCGACCCTGGCCTTCCTGCGAAAGGGCCGATTCGACGAAGCAGCGGTTCGCTGAGAGGCCACGGAGGTTTCCCCAATTCGCGTTGGCGGGAGGGCAGATCGCGTGCTAAACAGCGACCCGGAAGCCTTTTTTGATGGATTTATGAGTGAAAACGGAACGCAGTCCCTCGACCTTCGCTATGTGGCCGACTTGGCGCGCCTGGACTTGACGGACGAAGAGCTGGTCACTTTTGAGCCGCAGCTTCAGAAGATCTTGAGCTACATGGAGAGGCTCGATGAGGTCGACGTGAGCGGGATTGAACCGATGGCGTATGCGAATCCCGTTCTCAACGTGATGCGGCCCGACCAAGCGCGGCCGAGTTTGTCTCCGGAAGATGCCCTGCGGAACGGTCCGAAAACGACGTCGGATCAGTTTGTGGTGCCGAAAGTCATCGATTGATTGGATCGCTGCCCCCTGACGTGAATGGATGAGATGAACTTGGCCGGAAAGACCATCGTGGAATTGCGAGATCTGCTCGATCGGGGCGAGATCCAGCCGATGGAAATCGTTGATAGCGTCATCGCCGCTGCGGAAGTCCGCGACGAAGCGCTGGGAGGTTACCTCTCGTGGGATCGCGAACTGGCTGCGAGCGCCTGTGAGGGCCCGGTCTCCGGTCCCTTGGCGGGGATCCCGATCGCGATCAAGGATCTGATCAACGTGAGAGGGCAGCGATGCGGGTGTGCCTCGAAGATCCTGGAGGGCTATGTGGCGCCCTACGACGCGACCAGCGTCGTGAAGCTGAGAGAAGCGGGCGGGCATCCCTTTGGGCGAACGAACATGGACGAGTTTGCCATGGGATCTTCCAATGAGAACTCGGGGATCAAGCTGGCGAGAAATCCCTGGGATCCAGAGCGGATTCCGGGCGGTTCGAGCGGCGGCTCGGCCGTGGTGGTGGCGGCCGATGAGGCGGTGGCGGCTTTGGGTTCCGACACGGGGGGGTCGATTCGCCAGCCGGCGGCGTTTTGTGGTTGTGTTGGGCTGAAGCCCAGCTATGGGCGAGTTTCCCGTTTCGGATTGACGGCCTTTGCCTCGTCTCTCGATCAGATCGGTCCCATCACCAAGACGGTGGAGGATGCCGCGATTCTCCTGGGAGCCATCGGCGGAGGGGACCCCTACGACAGCACCTGTCTGGACGAGCCGGTGCCGGATTATGCGGCGGGCCTGAACGGCGATCTCAAGGGGATGAAATTGGGGCTTCCGGAAGAGTATTTCGGTGGGGGGATCGATCCCGCGATTCGCGAGGCGGTGAAGGAGGCGGCGCGGCAGTTTGAGGAGTTGGGGGTGGAGATCGTGAGCGTTTCTCTCCCGCACACCGAGCAGGCGGTGAGCGTCTACTACATCGTGGCCACCGCCGAGGCCTCGGCCAACCTGGCTCGCTTCGACGGTGTGCGCTACGGCTATCGCGCTCCCGATGCCAAGGATCTTGCCGAACAGTATGCCAAGACGCGGGATCAAGGATTTGGCGAGGAAGTCAAGCGCCGGATCTTGTTAGGCACTTACGTCTTGAGTTCCGGCTACTACGACGCCTACTACGTCCGGGCGCAAAAACTGCGCCATCTCATCCGGGAAGATTTTTCCAAGGCTTTCGAAAAAGTGGATGCGCTCTTGGCGCCGGTGAGCCCTTCGCCCCCTTACAAAATCGGGGAGAAAGCTTCCAATCCGCTGGACATTTATCTCGCCGATATCCTCACCACCAGCGCGAACCTGGCGGGGATTTGCGGGCTCTCGGTGCCTTGTGGATTCATGCGGGCGAACGAGGGAGGCTCCGAGATGCCGATCGGGATGCAGCTTTTGGGGGCGCCGTTTGCCGAGGAAACGATTCTCCGTTTGGGCCATCAATACGAGCAGTCCACGGGGGGATTGCCCCGGGATTGTTAAACTTTGGAAGACGGCTGGGTTAAGCTTAGATTAACTCGAAAGTTTGTAAAATGGTTTTTTTCGGTTTTTTTCGATGTCCATCGTTTTGAGGGAACCCATGCCTTGAAAACCTTTCCAGATGTCCGCCGTCAGGCGCTGACTTTTTCCCGCTTCAAGGCTGCGTGGAGCTTTCCCATTTCCTGGAAGCCTTTGATCCGCCGGAAACCTTCCTCTGCCTTCGTTAGCGCGTAGGCCAGCCATTTCGAAGCCTGGTTCGTTTCTTCCCGGCACGCCTTGACCCAGACCTTTGGAATTCTGGAACTCAGCCATCCGTAGATGAGAGACGATTGCAGGCACCCCATGAGCCGGTCCACCGGGAGATTCGGTTAGGAAATGGAGATCACGATTGCGGATTCAAAAGAAGAGGTTGGACGTCTCGCGGCGGCGGCTGGCGCCCAACGCCTTCGCGAAGCGATCGCCTCGCAGGGACACGCCGTCATCGTCCTGGCGACCGGCCGCTCGCAGATCGGCATGCTCGGCCACCTGACCGTCGAACCGGACATCGACTGGGCCCTGGTCAAGGCCTTCCCCCTCGACGACTATGTGGGCCTTCCCCCTAGTCACCTCGCCTCCACGCAGCGCTACCTCAAGGAGCGATTCATCGACGCTCTGCCCGCTCCTCTCGGGGCCTTTCATCCCATCCATGGATCAGCCGAAGATCCGCTCTCCGAAGCCGGGCGGATGAGCACCCTGATCCGGCGGGCACCCGTGGACGTCGCCTTTCTCGGCATTGGAGAAAACGCTCACATCGCTTTTAACGACCCTCCTGCCGATTTCGATACCGAGTTTCCGTATCTCGTGGTGGAATTCGATGAGCGCTGTCGCCAACAACAGGTTGACGAAGACTGGTTTGATCGGCTGGAGGAGGTCCCCACCGAGGGCATTTCGATGTCCGTTCATCAGATCCTCGAGAGCCGGCACATGATCATCACCGTCCCAGCCTTGCGGAAGGCTCAAGCGGTCAAGACGGCCCTGGAAGGGCCGGTGTCTGCCCAGGTGCCGGCGTCCGTTCTCCAAAATCACTCAAGCGCCCGACTGTTTCTCGATGAGGATTCCGCCTCCGGCATCAGCGCTGCCCGCCCCACCCAGAAATGACCGCTTCAAAAACCTTCAACTGCGCAAACCTCTGTCAGGACCCGAGATTCAGGACCCGAGATCACCGCCGTTCCCCGCCGCCGCCCTGGCCGATCGTGGGAATAGAGGGAAAGGCTTTTTATTGCACACTTCGACCCGGAACCAGAACTTCCAACCTCCTGACCTACCCCCGGACACATGGAAGATTCTCACGCTTTCACCGCGATGGCATGCGTACCCTCAAATAATCCCCAGACTACTCATCGATCCGAATCTCGCTGCACCAGGTTTCCCTCACCACGCCGTCTCCCTCTTCCACAGCCCCGACTCGAACCGCATTCGGCTGCCAGTCGATGAGATCGGTGGAAGGGCTAATAAAGGGACAGGGATAATATCTGCTGGTTTGATAGACAATGAATTTGTAAGCCTCTTCAGCAGAATCTGTGGGTGCCCAGGCGGCGCGATTCACCTAGAATCCTGACCAGCAACAAGTTATATCCAATCTTAATGGGCATCAAAGTTGTGGCAACAAGCCAGCTGCCCATCCAAACCTCGGATTTGCGAGGACAACGCTTGCGCCGGGGCTGCCCCTGGTAGGGCTCAGCCCATGAAACAAGTAGTTTCAGCAGTTCTGGGGTCCAGGGGCAGTGGGACCCGGCGTCCAGCGTTCCCGGAGCAAATCCGGAATTTCACCCACAGATTCTGCTGAAGACCCATTCGTAATAAAGGGACAGGAAAATTATTTGTAGCTTCATTATTTTGCCGAACGTCGAGGATGAGCATAGATGAGCGCATCGAAATCTATTGTCTCACTCCGCCTTGATGTCCCTATCCTCTCTTGAGATTGCACAAACGGTGTGTGATTCGGGCGTTTTCGGGCACAGTTGTTCCTCCACGCCAGTAATGTTCGTGGTGATCCAATGCAGCGTCATCTATCAATGATACTTTCTGACCGCAAATTTTACATGTTGGGTCGGCTTCAAACAGATCTTTCTTCAAATTTCTAGAGAACGCTCTGACGATGTCATTTGGCTCTGTCGACGACATGACTCGGTTAAGACGATCAATCCACTGATTGAAAGAATAAGCTAAGCGGGTAGATTCACCCGTCGCTCTTCTAACTCTATCAACCCATACAGGATCGGAACTAATTAAATCTAGATATTCTTCGTATATTGCGTCAGCAGAACGTGTAATCTGTCCTAGATCGTATTTCGCAAAACTCGTAGAAATAATCTGAAAAATAGCTGCATTTGGACGTGATGCCCATTCACCTGCACTTTTAGAATTGGGTTTCGTAATATCATTTTTCAGCCTGAACGCATGCTCCCCAAATACTGTGAGGCACCCTTTCATGCATTTATTAAAAACCTTTCGATATTCTTCCAATTTTTCTTGGGTTGTATTCTGATAGGCTTTAAGGAAGTCGTTCTGGAAACGCTTCAATCCTGATTGGCATTTATAATCTCGCGAGTGAGAAGTTCTGTAACTGGATCATCATGCGGCGAAGCGTGAACCTTCGGAGCGAGTGAAGTCTATTTTATCAAGGATGAATTTTCGGAACGCTGAACCTTTTCCGCCGTGGTGCAAAAATCCAGGCAGCGTGTTTTTCAAGGCGGCTGAGACAATCATTTCCGAAGGCAGCACGTCTGGGCGGATGGTTCGGATCCAGGTTCCAAAGTGTTTCCAGACCAGACCGTCACATGTCATGGCAAGGTACTGTAACATGCCCTGAGCGATCATGCCGGTCTGCACAAACACATGATATGCGTGCATCTTTCTCTGCACCTGTCTGCGATATTTCTCGGTAGTCCGGTGGAGGTATTGGTTACCATTGCGACGCTTGAGCGGTCGCATAGCGGCCATCCAGAAATGGTATCCGAATGAGCCGACCGAATGCACCGCTTGCTTGAAAGCGACTTCGATCTTGAAACGCAAACTGTAGAGCAAGATGATCTCCTGAGCTTCCATGGTGAGGTCGGTAGACAAGAGGATGATCCGCCCTCTCGTGGGATGATCGACGAGAATGAAGCGGACCATCGCCCCGGCGGGCTTCCACAACAGATCCACCGACTTGAACCGGACAGAGATGTTTCTCTCCCCATATACGGGACTGGGAACGGAACTGAAGCCGCCCGTTCCAAAGACATTCTGGAGCTTCACCGCAGCGCCATACTTTTTCGGTCGTCCGCGTTTGCGTTTGCGTGGCACTGCCGCAGGCCGAAAGCCGGTTGTCGTGCGTCGAACCCTCGTGACCAGCACACCGGAACGCCCCTTGGTGCTCCGGATCACCTTTCCGTTGGCGTAGTAGGCGTCGGCCAGCAAGACGAACTCCTGACCTCTACAGACGGATGCGAGCATCTCGTTGGCCTTGTCGATCAAGGTTCTCCTGTCGCGGTTTGAAGTGACGATACCTTCGTGAATGCGTGCACAGACCGGAACGCAGAAGAAGTATCCGCCAACCTGACAGAGCACGCCGAAGGCCTGAAAGGAATGGCTCATGATGAAGTGAGGCTTGGAATTGGACTCGGACTGTTGATGCAGATACTTCACCGCAGGCATCTTGCGGCCCTCCTTGGACTTCTTGATGCCGTCGAGAACCAGGACGGGGCGACAACCGATCTTGTAGACAGGGAAGTGCTTGATCACGATGGCGAACCAAAGTTTTGCAAGCCGGTCCGTCTTCACGGCATTGCTGTGGAAGAAATGGAGTAAGTGCTCATAGAAGTGTTCTGACAAACCGAGAGCGCGGACGAAACTGGAAACCCCGAGGAGGTCATTGCGCACGGAGAAAGCGGCCAAGACGAGCAGAAACCAGAGAAAGGTGCGGGCTCTCGAGAAAGCGGGTCGCAGAAAACAGACGATATTCCACCAAGAAATCCAGAGATCCATAACAAATGATTTGATTTTCCTAGACATTCGCATATATAAGCTAATGACCATGAAAAAGATCAGATCACTGAAAAAAGAGTCCAGAAACTTGCGGCAAAGTTAGCTGCAATCGGGCCAATGCGGCCTGGGAGCATCAGCAAGCAATACCGAGATCGACAACGCCAGCGCGGCGTGTATTACCAACTGAGCTACACGCATAAGATGAGGAGCCGGACTGAACACGTCTGGCCAGACCACGTGAAGGGACTACGAAAAGAAACAGAGGAGTACAAGAAATTCAAGAAACTGACCACCGAACTGATCGATCTGAGCATTGAACTATCCAAGGCGAAGATCGCTCTATTACGCAGTCAGACAGACACGCCAGGCAAAGAGAAACCGGTCTGAGAACTTCCCACTCACGAGTTATAATGAGTTTTTTCATAAAATGCTAAGAATCTTAAGGTCAATGCACGATCGTGCATTCGCTTTTCAATTCCTTTTTGATTCAGGCATTTTCTAAAATTTGAATCCTGAGCTAAAGATTTGATCAGATCATTCAAACTGCCTCGATAGAGGCAGTTTCTGATTTCCATATCATTAAGTTTCATTCCACCGGTGCTCGCGAGTGAGAAGTTCTGTAACTGGATCATCATGCGGCGAAGCGTGAACCTTCGGAGCGAGTGAAGTCTATTTTATCAAGGATGAATTTTCGGAACGCTGAACCTTTTCCGCCGTGGTGCAAAAATCCAGGCAGCGTGTTTTTCAAGGCGGCTGAGACAATCATTTCCGAAGGCAGCACGTCTGGGCGGATGGTTCGGATCCAGGTTCCAAAGTGTTTCCAGACCAGACCGTCACATGTCATGGCAAGGTACTGTAACATGCCCTGAGCGATCATGCCGGTCTGCACAAACACATGATATGCGTGCATCTTTCTCTGCACCTGTCTGCGATATTTCTCGGTAGTCCGGTGGAGGTATTGGTTACCATTGCGACGCTTGAGCGGTCGCATAGCGGCCATCCAGAAATGGTATCCGAATGAGCCGACCGAATGCACCGCTTGCTTGAAAGCGACTTCGATCTTGAAACGCAAACTGTAGAGCAAGATGATCTCCTGAGCTTCCATGGTGAGGTCGGTAGACAAGAGGATGATCCGCCCTCTCGTGGGATGATCGACGAGAATGAAGCGGACCATCGCCCCGGCGGGCTTCCACAACAGATCCACCGACTTGAACCGGACAGAGATGTTTCTCTCCCCATATACGGGACTGGGAACGGAACTGAAGCCGCCCGTTCCAAAGACATTCTGGAGCTTCACCGCAGCGCCATACTTTTTCGGTCGTCCGCGTTTGCGTTTGCGTGGCACTGCCGCAGGCCGAAAGCCGGTTGTCGTGCGTCGAACCCTCGTGACCAGCACACCGGAACGCCCCTTGGTGCTCCGGATCACCTTTCCGTTGGCGTAGTAGGCGTCGGCCAGCAAGACGAACTCCTGACCTCTACAGACGGATGCGAGCATCTCGTTGGCCTTGTCGATCAAGGTTCTCCTGTCGCGGTTTGAAGTGACGATACCTTCGTGAATGCGTGCACAGACCGGAACGCAGAAGAAGTATCCGCCAACCTGACAGAGCACGCCGAAGGCCTGAAAGGAATGGCTCATGATGAAGTGAGGCTTGGAATTGGACTCGGACTGTTGATGCAGATACTTCACCGCAGGCATCTTGCGGCCCTCCTTGGACTTCTTGATGCCGTCGAGAACCAGGACGGGGCGACAACCGATCTTGTAGACAGGGAAGTGCTTGATCACGATGGCGAACCAAAGTTCTGCAAGCCGGTCCGTCTTCACGGCATTGCTGTGGAAGAAATGGAGTAAGTGCTCATAGAAGTGTTCTGACAAACCGAGAGCGCGGACGAAACTGGAAACCCCGAGGAGGTCATTGCGCACGGAGAAAGCGGCCAAGACGAGCAGAAACCAGAGAAAGGTGCGGGCTCTCGAGAAAGCGGGTCGCAGAAGACAGACGATATTCCACCAAGAAATCCAGAGATCCATAACAAATGATTTGATTTTCCTAGACATTCGCATATATAAGGTAATGACCATGAAAAAGATCAGATCATTGAAAAAAGAGTCCAGAAATTTGCGGCAAAGTTAGCTGCAATCGGGCCAATGCGGCCTGGGAGCATCAGCAAGCAATACCGAGATCGACAACGCCAGCGCGGCGTGTATTACCAACTGAGCTACACGCATGAGATGAGGAGCCGGACTGAACACGTCTGGCCAGACCACGTGAAGGGACTACGAAAAGAAACAGAGGAGTACAAGAAATTCAAGAAATTCAAGAAACTGACCACCGAACTGATCGATCTGAGCATTGAACTATCCAAGGCGAAGATCGCTCCATTACGCAGTCAGACAGACACGCCAGGCAAAGAGAAACCGGTCTGAGAACTTCCCACTCACGAGCACCGGTGCTCGCGAGTGAGAAGTTCTGTAACTGGATCATCATGCGGCGAAGCGTGAACCTTCGGAGCGAGTGAAGTCTATTTTATCAAGGATGAATTTTCGGAACGCTGAACCTTTTCCGCCGTGGTGCAAAAATCCAGGCAGCGTGTTTTTCAAGGCGGCTGAGACAATCATTTCCGAAGGCAGCACGTCTGGGCGGATGGTTCGGATCCAGGTTCCAAAGTGTTTCCAGACCAGACCGTCACATGTCATGGCAAGGTACTGTAACATGCCCTGAGCGATCATGCCGGTCTGCACAAACACATGATATGCGTGCATCTTTCTCTGCACCTGTCTGCGATATTTCTCGGTAGTCCGGTGGAGGTATTGGTTACCATTGCGACGCTTGAGCGGTCGCATAGCGGCCATCCAGAAATGGTATCCGAATGAGCCGACCGAATGCACCGCTTGCTTGAAAGCGACTTCGATCTTGAAACGCAAACTGTAGAGCAAGATGATCTCCTGAGCTTCCATGGTGAGGTCGGTAGACAAGAGGATGATCCGCCCTCTCGTGGGATGATCGACGAGAATGAAGCGGACCATCGCCCCGGCGGGCTTCCACAACAGATCCACCGACTTGAACCGGACAGAGATGTTTCTCTCCCCATATACGGGACTGGGAACGGAACTGAAGCCGCCCGTTCCAAAGACATTCTGGAGCTTCACCGCAGCGCCATACTTTTTCGGTCGTCCGCGTTTGCGTTTGCGTGGCACTGCCGCAGGCCGAAAGCCGGTTGTCGTGCGTCGAACCCTCGTGACCAGCACACCGGAACGCCCCTTGGTGCTCCGGATCACCTTTCCGTTGGCGTAGTAGGCGTCGGCCAGCAAGACGAACTCCTGACCTCTACAGACGGATGCGAGCATCTCGTTGGCCTTGTCGATCAAGGTTCTCCTGTCGCGGTTTGAAGTGACGATACCTTCGTGAATGCGTGCACAGACCGGAACGCAGAAGAAGTATCCGCCAACCTGACAGAGCACGCCGAAGGCCTGAAAGGAATGGCTCATGATGAAGTGAGGCTTGGAATTGGACTCGGACTGTTGATGCAGATACTTCACCGCAGGCATCTTGCGGCCCTCCTTGGACTTCTTGATGCCGTCGAGAACCAGGACGGGGCGACAACCGATCTTGTAGACAGGGAAGTGCTTGATCACGATGGCGAACCAAAGTTCTGCAAGCCGGTCCGTCTTCACGGCATTGCTGTGGAAGAAATGGAGTAAGTGCTCATAGAAGTGTTCTGACAAACCGAGAGCGCGGACGAAACTGGAAACCCCGAGGAGGTCATTGCGCACGGAGAAAGCGGCCAAGACGAGCAGAAACCAGAGAAAGGTGCGGGCTCTCGAGAAAGCGGGTCGCAGAAGACAGACGATATTCCACCAAGAAATCCAGAGATCCATAACAAATGATTTGATTTTCCTAGACATTCGCATATATAAGGTAATGACCATGAAAAAGATCAGATCATTGAAAAAAGAGTCCAGAAATTTGCGGCAAAGTTAGCTGCAATCGGGCCAATGCGGCCTGGGAGCATCAGCAAGCAATACCGAGATCGACAACGCCAGCGCGGCGTGTATTACCAACTGAGCTACACGCATGAGATGAGGAGCCGGACTGAACACGTCTGGCCAGACCACGTGAAGGGACTACGAAAAGAAACAGAGGAGTACAAGAAATTCAAGAAATTCAAGAAACTGACCACCGAACTGATCGATCTGAGCATTGAACTATCCAAGGCGAAGATCGCTCCATTACGCAGTCAGACAGACACGCCAGGCAAAGAGAAACCGGTCTGAGAACTTCCCACTCACGAGCACCGGTGTTCAGCCGCTCAAAAACTATGAAATGAATATCACCTGAGCTTCTCGAAAGCTCAAACGATCGTAAAACTGCATCCTCTAATTTGTGCTGAAATTTTCCGTCTAATTCGCTGAATACTCGTGAGTGGGAAGTTCTCAGACCGGTTTCTCTTTGCCTGGCGTGTCTGTCTGACTGCGTAATAGAGCGATCTTCGCCTTGGATAGTTCAATGCTCAGATCGATCAGTTCGGTGGTCAGTTTCTTGAATTTCTTGTACTCCTCTGTTTCTTTTCGTAGTCCCTTCACGTGGTCTGGCCAGACGTGTTCAGTCCGGCTCCTCATCTTATGCGTGTAGCTCAGTTGGTAATACACGCCGCGCTGGCGTTGTCGATCTCGGTATTGCTTGCTGATGCTCCCAGGCCGCATTGGCCCGATTGCAGCTAACTTTGCCGCAAGTTTCTGGACTCTTTTTTCAGTGATCTGATCTTTTTCATGGTCATTAGCTTATATATGCGAATGTCTAGGAAAATCAAATCATTTGTTATGGATCTCTGGATTTCTTGGTGGAATATCGTCTGTTTTCTGCGACCCGCTTTCTCGAGAGCCCGCACCTTTCTCTGGTTTCTGCTCGTCTTGGCCGCTTTCTCCGTGCGCAATGACCTCCTCGGGGTTTCCAGTTTCGTCCGCGCTCTCGGTTTGTCAGAACACTTCTATGAGCACTTACTCCATTTCTTCCACAGCAATGCCGTGAAGACGGACCGGCTTGCAGAACTTTGGTTCGCCATCGTGATCAAGCACTTCCCTGTCTACAAGATCGGTTGTCGCCCCGTCCTGGTTCTCGACGGCATCAAGAAGTCCAAGGAGGGCCGCAAGATGCCTGCGGTGAAGTATCTGCATCAACAGTCCGAGTCCAATTCCAAGCCTCACTTCATCATGAGCCATTCCTTTCAGGCCTTCGGCGTGCTCTGTCAGGTTGGCGGATACTTCTTCTGCGTTCCGGTCTGTGCACGCATTCACGAAGGTATCGTCACTTCAAACCGCGACAGGAGAACCTTGATCGACAAGGCCAACGAGATGCTCGCATCCGTCTGTAGAGGTCAGGAGTTCGTCTTGCTGGCCGACGCCTACTACGCCAACGGAAAGGTGATCCGGAGCACCAAGGGGCGTTCCGGTGTGCTGGTCACGAGGGTTCGACGCACGACAACCGGCTTTCGGCCTGCGGCAGTGCCACGCAAACGCAAACGCGGACGACCGAAAAAGTATGGCGCTGCGGTGAAGCTCCAGAATGTCTTTGGAACGGGCGGCTTCAGTTCCGTTCCCAGTCCCGTATATGGGGAGAGAAACATCTCTGTCCGGTTCAAGTCGGTGGATCTGTTGTGGAAGCCCGCCGGGGCGATGGTCCGCTTCATTCTCGTCGATCATCCCACGAGAGGGCGGATCATCCTCTTGTCTACCGACCTCACCATGGAAGCTCAGGAGATCATCTTGCTCTACAGTTTGCGTTTCAAGATCGAAGTCGCTTTCAAGCAAGCGGTGCATTCGGTCGGCTCATTCGGATACCATTTCTGGATGGCCGCTATGCGACCGCTCAAGCGTCGCAATGGTAACCAATACCTCCACCGGACTACCGAGAAATATCGCAGACAGGTGCAGAGAAAGATGCACGCATATCATGTGTTTGTGCAGACCGGCATGATCGCTCAGGGCATGTTACAGTACCTTGCCATGACATGTGACGGTCTGGTCTGGAAACACTTTGGAACCTGGATCCGAACCATCCGCCCAGACGTGCTGCCTTCGGAAATGATTGTCTCAGCCGCCTTGAAAAACACGCTGCCTGGATTTTTGCACCACGGCGGAAAAGGTTCAGCGTTCCGAAAATTCATCCTTGATAAAATAGACTTCACTCGCTCCGAAGGTTCACGCTTCGCCGCATGATGATCCAGTTACAGAACTTCTCACTCGCGAGATGCAAAAGTGCATGAGCCATATTGTGAAGAATCTCTCTGAAGTTCTGGAGAAGAAGCGAGGGCGGGCACGAAGTTTCTGCGAGGGACTGAAGAATTTGCTTCGACAGTGTCTGAGGCTTTGGCAGCAGTACCACAACGGCGAGTCGACTTTAAACCAATACGAGGAAGAGAGCTTGAAAAAGATCTATGAACTCGATCATTACCTGCGGGACCGGACGCTCAAAGATTCCGACAACCAACGCATGCGCAATGAGCTTGGCCGGCACTTTGACCAAGGGAATTTAACGATGTTCCTGGAGGATCCGGAGGTAGAGCCGACCAACAACATCGCCGAGCGGATGCTCAGGCCGGCGATCGTCGCCCGCAAGGTGTCGCAATGTTCCAAGACGGAGCGGGGAGCCAATGCCTACGCGGCATTCGAGAGTGTGCTCTCGACTCTCTCGCTGCGAGGAGCGAGTTCCGTATTCAAGTCGCTTGCCAAAATCATCGCAGGCGAGCGTACCCTTGCATGAGATGCCTGTGGCGTTTGCTGGTTAGGATCGCTAATCAGTTACGATACGAAACGATCGACGCCAAACAGCTGGACACACGTGCACAAAAAAACACAAACCACAAGATGACGATTCTTGAGAAGAACTTGGTAGGGCCTGTCCCACAGCGCTGGATTTTCTGACGTGACAGGCGTTTGAGTAGAGTGTCCAGCATCGAAATGGCCTCGAGCCGCTGAGAGGTTTCTCGCAGTCGTTCGTATTCGTCGCGCAAGGCCTGGGAGCGGATGAGGGCCTGGTTCACTTCGGCGGCTTCCTCCGGAATGAGTTCGCCGTCGATCAATCCCATGAGCAGGGGACGCGTTTTTTCGATGTCAGGATGCATGGCGGGGAAGTGAGGATTGAGGCTGGAGGTGGGCGCTGTCTTGATCGCGGAGAAACCGCTCCCGAAACTGGGCGCGGGATTCATAGAGGCGGCTCATGACCGTGCCTCGAGAAATGCCCAGCGTTTCGGCGATCTCGGCATAGCTGAATTCGTGGATGTATTTCAAGGTGAGGATCTCGCGGTGCTTGGGTTTGAGTTGACCCCATAGTTTCATAAATCGGGGCGAGAATCCCAAGAAAATAGTGGCAGGGGCCTTTGGGATAAGGTTGATTTGGAATCTACCAAAACACCAAACACTTCAACCCAAAAGCCACCTACAGTGAGAGTAGCACGACGTACGATTCATGCAAAGTCCAGAACGATTCCGGCGATCAAATTTGAAGATCAAGAACTGACCTCTTTCGGCGGTCTCGTTATCTTTCAGAAGCTCTTTCAGGAATTGGATCTGGAGGGGAAGCTTCAGCAGTGCTTTGATCCACTGGATCGGCGCAGGTCCCGCTTCTACAAGTTCCACAAGGTTTTCATGTGTCTTATCGTGCATCTTATACTGGGCTACCGGATGCTTCGAGATATGGACTACTACCGAGATGATCCCCTTGTACGACAAGTTTTGGGGATGCACCAATTGCCCAGTGTCCCAACGATGAGCCGGATGTTGGTGGGAGAGGTCGATTGTCAAAGCCTTGAGAGGATGAGGGAGATGAATCATTTCGTTTGCCTGTCGCGACTTCAGGAGGAAGGAATCAAACGCATCACGCTTGACTTGGACGGAAACGTGCAGAGCACGAGTCGCCATGCGGAAGGGACGGCTGTGGGATTTAACAAGAAGAAAAAAGGCGAGCGCAGTTATTATCCGCTGCTCGCGACGATCTCCCAAATCGGACAGATTCTCGATTACCTTCATCGAAGCGGCAACGTCCATGACTCCAATGGCGCGGTGGAGTTCCTCCGTTCCTGCGTGGAGAAGATTCGCAAGGTGCTGCCTGATGTGCAGATCGAGTTGCGCGCCGACAGCGCGTTTTTCAGCGATCAGATGGTTTCAGAGGCAAAGACCCTTGGCCTGGAATATACGTTCTCGGTGCCTTTCGAGCGGCTCGTGGAACTCAAGGGCATCATCGAGAAGCGCCGTCGCTGGTCCCGAACCCGAGGCGGAGAAGGAAAAACTCATCACTTCGAAATCCGCTGGAAACCAAAAAGTTGAGCGCGCAAAGCGCGCATTCGAACCATGAGGCACACTCAGCGCAAAGGACCGCTCCAACTGGATCTTTTCGAACCAGTCGAGGAGAACTTATGAATACAAGGCGATCATCACCAACAAGACAAACACGGCCGCTCATGTGGTGAAATTTCATGAAGGGCGTGGCTCTCAGGAGAAGATTTTTGGCGAAGCCAAGAGCCAGGCCCAGATGGACTATATTCCGGCCAAGCGACGTGCCGCCAACGAAGCTTTCCTTTTGGCCAGTATCCTCACCCACAATCTCACACGCGAAATGCAGATGCGATCTGCGGAGCGGTCACGCAAATCGTCCCCCCAAAGGGCTGCGAAGTGGATCTTTGAAGGACTCGGCACGATTCGCCGCAAAATCATCCAGCGTGCCGGACGTCTGACTCGCCCTCAAGGTCGACTCACATTGACACTCGGAGACAATCAGGCCGTCGAAGAAGAAATCGCCTACTACATGATGGCCTGACTGGCCATTTTATGAAACGCTGGGGTTGAGAAAGCTGGCGCCAAACGCGCGTCCTTTCCTCGTCGGCCTCGAGCGCCGTTCTTGGGTTCGACGTTTCCACCGAGGGGCCCCTGACGGCTTCCTGGCATTGTTCCTCCCGGTAGCGGTCGCGGATCCGCACGCGGGCGAGGAGATTGAGGCAGCGGTTTCGGAGGATTCGGTAGAACCAGGGGTAGAAGCGGTCCAACTCCGTGAGGCCGGGCATGGCGGCGAAGGCGGCGGCGAAGGAATCCTGCACGGCATCGGCCGCGTCGGATTCGTTCCCCAGCCAGGCCTGGGCGTGGTAGTAGGCCTCGCGTCGAAATTGGCGGACGAGGAACTCGAAGCCCGACGGATCGCGGTGTTTCAGGCAAAGGCGAATGGCTTTTTCTTCCGTCATGGTTCGGGTATCCATGCATTAAACCGGCAGGCCGGGGAAATATTCGAAAATATCGGCGTGTCGCTTCCTGGCAGGACTCCCGCAGGCCGGGCCGTGGTGGGTCCGTTTCGGAGATCGGGATGAACCGCCGGCGTCGGCGTGATCTTCGTTTGACCAGAAGCGAGCGGCGTGGGTAGATTGACAGGATGAAACGGATCCTGTTGACCTTGGCGGCGGTGTTTGGCGGAGGGTGGGGCCTCTTCTTGGGTGGCGCTGCGGCGGAGGAAACGGCGCAGCGAATTGAGCCGGACATTGTTTACGGCCACAAGGACGGCCTGGCGATGACGATGGATTTGATTCGTCCCGAGGGGAAAGCCAATGGCAAAGCCATTCTCTTCATGGTGAGCGGCGGATGGGTTTCCCGGTGGTCGCCCCCTGAGAACGTGCAGGGCCTTTTCGATCCCTATCTGAAGAAGGGTTTCTCGGTGTTTGCCGTTCGGCATGGCAGCAGTCCGCGCTACGGCATCCCCGACGCCGTGTCGGACGTCCGCCGGGCCGTCCGCTATGTCCGCCTGAACGCCGGGCGTTTCGGGGTCGATGCGGAGCGGCTGGGGGCCATGGGCATGAGCGCGGGCGGTCATCTGGCATTGATGCTGGGTACCTCGGGTGACGATGGCGATCCCCAGGCGAATGATCCGATCGGGGAAACGTCTTCGCGCGTGGCGGCGGTGGCGGCGCTTGTGCCTCCGGCGGATTTGAGAGTGGCCGTCTGGGAAGCACCGGAGTCCCTGCCGATCTATCGGAATTTTCCAGCGCTGGATCTCGCATTGGACAAGGCGGGAACGTATTCACCGCTGACTCATGTGACGCCGGATGACGCTCCCGCCCTGGTGATCATGGGTGGGAAGGACGAGCTGGTGCCCCCTCGTCACGGCGAGTGGATTGCCGAGGCCTTTGAGCGTGAGAAGGTCACCCACAAGCTGATCATTTTTCCCGATGGCGATCATGGCCTCGGTGGCTTGAAAAACTTGGGCAAGGCCCTGGATGAAGTGACCGCCTGGTTTGAGCGTCATTTATTAGAAAAGCCGGGATCGGATGCGGCCGACTCTTGATGCGAGTTGGCTTGACGGCTAACTCTTTGGATGAAGCTCCATGCGGTGTTCCCTATTCCCCATCCTCGCGCTTGGCCTGCTTCCGCTGCTTGACGCGGTCGTTTCTCCGGCTGCGCGGGGTTCGGATGAAGCGAGTGCCTGGTGGTCTTTTCGGCCCCTGAAGGCGCCAACGGTCCCCGGGTCGAGTGAGGAAAAGCATGCCTCGCTCGCCCGCACGCCGGTCGACGCCTACATCGTCGCCGCTCAGCGTGAGCACGGTCTGACGCTTTCCCGGGAAGCGGATCGCCGGACCCTGATTCGCCGGGTTTCCTTCAATCTCATCGGTTTGCCTCCGGCGCCGGAGGATGTCGAGGCGTTTGTCAGGGATCCGGATCCCATGGCCTATGCCAAACTCGTCGATCGATTGCTGGCATCACCGCGTTATGGAGAACGCTGGGCCCGTCACTGGCTCGACGTGGTGCACTACGGTGAAACGCACGGATACGACAAGGACAAGCCGCGTCCGAACGCCTATCCCTACCGCGATTATGTGATTCGGGCCTTCAACGAAGACCGACCCTACGCGCGCTTTGTGCAGGAACAGCTGGCCGGTGACGCTCTCTGGCCGGACACCGTGGACGGTATCGTGGCGACCGGCTTTCTGGCGGCGGGGCCTTGGGATTTCATCGGCCACGCGGAGGTGCCGGAGGAGAAAATCGATGGCAAGGTGGCACGCCATCTTGATCGGGATGACATGGTGAAGACCACGATGAATGTCTTCTGTTCGCTCACCGTTCAGTGCGCACAGTGTCATGATCACAAGCGAGACCCCGTGACGATGGTGGATTATTATTCGTTACAGTCGATCTTCGCCGCTCTGGATCGAGCCGATCGCGACTACGATCCGGATCCCGCAGCGGCCAGGGAGCGCGCCTCGCTGCGTCAATCCCTGGACGCGAATGCGGTGGCCTTGAGAGCGGTCGAGGAAGAGATCGAAGCCGGCAAGCCGGAAGAAGTGAGACGGCTGGACGAGGAAATCGCCCGACTGGCGTCTCTGGCCGCGGCTTCGGACCCGGAAGGTGGGAGTGATCCACCGCGATCTCCGCGCTATGGTTACCACAGTCAGGTGGCGGCGAGCCAGGAGGACGTGAAATGGGTGCAGGCGGCGCTGGAAGAGGTCGTGGCGATCGATCGGGTGGCCTTATTCGGAGCGGATGAATACGGGTTCGCTGATTTCGGGTTTCCGCATCGCTTCCAGGTGGAGACGTCCCTGACGGCAGACTTTGCGGAGCCGCATCTCCTGGCGGACTTCATCGGAGAGGACCATCCCCGACCGGGCGGGCGCCCCGTGGTGCTCGACGCCGGTGGCGTGCAGGGGCGGTTCGTGCGGGTGACCGCCACCAAGCTGTGGAGCCGAAGACAGAAGGGTGCCGACACGACGAATGAGTGGATCTTCGCTTTGGGTGAATTGGTGGTGTTGTCAGGAAAACAATCGATCCCCGTGGGCCGGGTGACGGCGCTGGATTCGATCGAGGCCGCGCCGCGCTGGGCGAAAGCAAACCTCGTCGACGGCGTGTTTGGTAGGGTTTCCATGGAAGACCGGTTGCCCAAAGGTGAAAGCCTTGCCGCTTGGTTGGAGAGCGTGGACAATGGCGGGCTGGCGAAATTGGCGAGATGGCGTGAGAAACGGGATGCCTTGTTGGATCGCGCGATGCCGGAAGAGCGCAGAGAATGGAAAGCGTTGCGACAGGAAAGGGAGGCGTGGCGCGCGGCCTTGGAGGCCTTGCCCGAGCCGTCGCAGATCTACGCTGGCACCGTGCACAGCGGGAGCGGTGCTTTCAAAGGACGCGGCCATCTCGGAGGCGAGCCCCGGCCCATCTTTGTATTGCGGCGCGGGGATGTGACCCGACCGGGTGAGTTAGTCGATCCGGCCACGGTGCCCGACATGGTGCCGGGCGTTCCGGCGACGTTTGATTTGCACGCCGACCACGTAGAGAGCGATCGGCGCGTGGCCTTGGCGGAGTGGATCACGCATCCCGAAAACACCCTGACCTGGCGCAGCGCGGTCAATCGGGTGTGGCACTATCATTTCGGCCGAGGAATCGTCGATTCGCCGAACGACTTTGGCCGGATCGGATCCCGGCCGACGCACCCCGAGCTGCTTGACTGGCTGGCCGTGGCGTTTCGCGACGGCGGCGGTTCGATCAAGGCCCTGCATCGCTTGATTCTCGAGAGCGCGGTCTATCGGCAGGTCTCGAGCCATCGGGCCGAGGCGGCGGCGATCGACGGCGATAACCGCCTGCTCTGGCGGCAAAACCGGCGGCGCTTGGAGGCCGAGGCCGTGCGTGACACGGTGATGGCGATGGCCGGCAATCTCTCGCTTGAGATGTATGGGCCGTCCTTCATGGATTTCGTGATCGAGAAGCCGGAACACTCCCCTCATTATCAGTATCACCTTTCCGACCCCGATGATCCCCAGACTCACCGGCGCTCGATTTACCGCTTCCTGGTGCGCTCCCAGCCCCAGCCTTTTATGGACGCGCTCGACTGCGCCGATCCCTCGGAGCTGGTGGACAAGCGAGGAGAGACCAACACCGCATTGCAGGCGCTGGCCATGCTCAACAACCGGCAGGTGGTGCAGATGTCAGAGCACTTTGCCGATCGATTGGCGGACGATCGCGATCCGGTCGAGCGAGCCTTTTTCCTGACGCTTTCCCGCTCGCCGACTCCCGAAGAGAAAAGAAGTCTCTCCGGCTACGCGTCCGCCTTTGGATGGGCGGCGACGTGCCGGCTGCTCTTTAATCTGAACGAATTCAACTTTGTCGATTGACCCCTTGAGAGATTATTCACCTCCAGCCTCCGCGCTCGCGGACCCTTCGCGCCGTTCGTTCCTTTGTCAGGCCGGTGGCGGTCTGGGCGGGATCGCGTTGGCCGCCATGCTGGCGCGCGAAGAGGCGGAAAGTGCTTCACTGACCGGGGGCGTGTTGAGTGCGCCGCATTGGCCGGCCCGGGCCAGGCGGGTGGTGCAGCTCTTCATGGCGGGCGCAGCCAGTCATCTCGATTTGTGGGATTACAAACCGGCTTTGGTGAAGCATCACGGCGAGCCCTCCGACTTTGGTGAGCATGTGGAGGCTTTTCAGAATGGCTTGGGCCCTTGGAAGAAGCCGGTGTGGGATTTCCGGCCATACGGTCAGAGCGGCAAATTGATCAGTGAGCCGGTGGCGCCGCTGGGGGAGGTCGTCGACGACCTGGCATTCATTCACAACGTGGTGGGAAAGACCGGAGTGCACAGTCAGGCCACCTACCTCCAGGCCACCGGCTTTGACCGTCCGGGCTTTCCGGGGATGGGTTGTTGGGTCAGTTATGGCCTGGGCAGTGCGAATGACAATCTCCCCACTTTCGTCGTGCTGCCAGACCATCGCGGCTTCGCGTCGAACGGCGCCAAGAACTGGGCTTCGGCCTTTCTGCCGGCGACTCACCAGGGCACCATCATTCGACCGGGAACGGCCAACCCCATCGCCGACCTCCGCCCGCCGGAGGACGCTCGGTTCATCACGCCGGCCTCTGAAAGCGCGGCGCATTCGCTTCTCCGTCGGCTGAACGCCGGGCATGCCGCGGGGCGAGAAGGCGATTCGCGCCTGGAAGCGCGCATCCGCTCCTACGAGTTGGCGGCTTCCATGCAGTTGGCCGCGCCCGAAGCGCTCGACATCTCTCGGGAACCCGAGTGGATCAAGAGAAGCTACGGTCTGGCTCCCGAAGGAACTCAGTGGCCGAATGAGATCAATGCGAAGGAAGAAGCCGATTATTTCGGCCGCAAATGTCTCACTGCTAGGCGATTGTTAGAGCGAGGAGTGCGCTTCGTGCAGATCTGGTCGGGCAACGACAATTCCTTTCCGCGCCGCAACTGGGACAGCCACGAAGACGTGGAGCGTGATCACGGACCTTTGGCCAACGGCATGGCCGTGGCCACGGCTGCGCTCATCAAGGATCTCAAAGCGCGGGGTATGTTGGAAGACACGATCATCCTTTGGACCACCGAGTTTGGGCGCATGCCCTCGACCCAGGGTAGCAAGGGTCGGGATCACAACCCCTACGTCTTCACCAACTGGCTGGCCGGCGGCGGGATCGGCGGGGGAATCACGCATGGAGAGAGCGACCAGTGGGGCTACAAACCGCTGGACCGGCGACGTCCGACTCAGGTCTACGACGTTCATGCCACCATTCTACATCTCCTGGGCATCGATCATGAGCGATTGACCTTCCGCAAGGATAGCATTGATCGCAGGCTCACCGACGTGCACGGCCACATCATTCACGAGACTCTCGCTTAACTGAAGCCCCTCATGCGTTGGCGCGGAGCCGATGGGGCGAATTTGTCTTGTCGCTGATGCCGATCCGGTCTAGGCATCGAGGATGCCGCACCGCGTTCATTTCATCGTCAATCCGAAAGGGGGCGTGGGGGACAACGAGAGCCTGGCGAAACGGGCGACCGAATGGCTGGCAGAGCATGGCATCGAATCGAAGGTATGGCTGACGACGCGTGCGGGTCATGCCCGCGAAATGGTCAGGGAGATGGAGTGGCGGAAAGACGACGCGGTTTGCGGGATCGGAGGCGATGGGACGATGTACGAGTTGGTGAATGGGATGATGGGACGGCCGGAAGGCGGGCGTGTTCCTCTGGGTTTGCTGCCGGGAGGTACGGGCAATTCGTTCTTGCACGATCTCGATGATCTCGATCCGTCAAACCTGATCGAAAAGATCGCTCGCGGAGAAAGGCGGCGGATTGACCTCTTTCAGGTGAAGGTTTCCGGCACGGTCCGGTATGGGTTCAACATCGTCGGTTGGGCGATGTTTTCCACGGCCAACCAACTCGCTGAACGTCTGAGGTGCTTGGGTCGCCGACGCTATGATGCGGCGGCTCTGGTGCAGATTCTGCGCAATCGGTCCATTCCTGGCCGGCTGTGCATGGATGATGGAGAGGCGCTGGAAGCGGAATTCACCCTGATGGCCATCGCCAACACCATGCATACCGGCGAGGGCATGAAGCTGGCACCGAAGGCGCGTATCGATGATGGAATGTTGGACATCATCGTCGTGGAAAAACGTTCGCGGCGGGCCTTGATTCGGCTTTTCTCGAAGCTCGGGAGCGGTCGGCATGTCGATGAGCCCGGCGTAAGGTATGAACAGGTCACTCGGGTGAGGTTGCAGACGGAGGCGACCATTCCACTGAACATCGATGGAGAACTCGTCGGATCCGGGCCTTTCGAGGTGCAGGTGCTGCCCGGTGCTCTGGAGGTTTTGCTTTGAAAGGAGGGCGGCACTCGGCGGATTGACCGGGCGGCCTGACTTCCCTTTTAGCCTGCCGATGGAGAGACTCGGGAGCGACCCGACCGGGCCTCACGGAGTTTTTCTCATCATGACCTTACCTGCCTTGAATCCGAAACGCTCTCGAGGGGAGTGCCGAAGACCCCGCGCCTTGCCGGCCCGTTTGGCAACCAAGAGCGCTTGTTATTTCGCGAAGCGTCTTGGAGTGCGGCAGCCCTCTCTGACTATTACCCACATCTTTTAACCCCAGCGTTTCATAAAATGGCCAGTCAGGCCATCATGTAGTAGGCGATTTCTTCTTCGACGGCCTGATTGCCTCCGAGTGTCAACGTGAGTCGACCTTGAGCAGCGATTCCGTAAGACGGCGTCGGAAAGAGTCGTAATGGCCTGAATTGGTGGGTGTTGAGCGTGTTGAAGCTGGCGCTAGGAGGGCGAACAGTTTCGTGTGGCGGTTCTCGGGCGAATTTCGGAGGGCTCGAGCCGCGAAATGGATCCCCCTGTCGGCAATAGGCAACAGGAAGCCAGACCGCTCCGATGGCGGACGCGAACCCAAGGTTACCGAGAGCGCAGGGCGGGCGTTCCTCAGCCCGGAGCCGGTGGCGGCCACCATCGATCCTCTCGCATGGAGGCGGCGATTTGACGGGCAAAATAGATGGCCGTGTGTCCACGGCGTATCTCTGGCTTCAAGTTGCGCTTGTGGAAGCAGTGGAACACGGCGTGGGCCATGAACATGATCAGCCACAGAACGAGAATGGAATTGGGATGATGATGATAGCAATGACCGGAATGCCAGCGGGAGCAGAGTTCGTTAAAGCCTTCGTTTTCGACCTTCCAACGGTCGTGCCCGAAATGGAAGATGGTCTTGGCATCGGCCATTGAGTGGGGCATGGTCGTCGCCCATCACCAGTGGCTATCGATGGGAGTCTCGACCCAATCCCCAGCGACGCGCTCGCGACGGATGCCAGTCTCATGGGAATGAACAACGCGAAGAGGAGTGTGAATGGATTCAGTGCAGAAGCCCTCAGCCTCTTGTAAACGAACGTGCCGCGCGGGCTTGCCCGGTGCAGCCGGAGTCTCAAATGATTCTGGCTCTTGCTCCTCAAGGGGCAGGAGCGTGCGGGCTTCGGACAATAGCTCAGGCTGATTATCCTTGAGTACGGCAACAAGGTATTTGCCGTGGTCTTCAAGAAGATTGATCACGGAGGGACGCAGGTAGAGCGCATCGGCAGTGAGCACGTCAAAGCAGCGTGGGTGGTCCTTAAGGACGCGAGTTATCAGCCGTATAGCCGCAGCGATTTCGTCGTCTCCAGGATCTCCGTCTTCGCCAGGCTCAAGCATTTCCACGTCGAGAAGCAATTGAAAATCCTCACAGATAATCTGAAACGCGACCAAGCGGTGGTAGAACTGTGTTTTGACCTCGTCTCCGACGGCGATCTGGCGTTGGAGACACTTTGGACAACAACGTTTGTAGCTACAGTGGGTTTCGTGACCATCGACGGCGGCAAGCATCCAACCGCGCTGTGGGGCAAGGATTTTGTTGCGTTTGAGGCAGAAGTAAATGTGTCCGAGACACCCTCGCACACTGTCAGGCTCGATGCGCTCGGAGACATACGCCAGTTCGTCGGCGCTGGGCAAACGGTGATTACCGAGCCAACGGGTCCAGCTGCTCTTGTTCCGGTGTTGCTCGAGTTCGTTGAAGCTTGGTAACCGGCAGCAGAACATGGCGAAGAATGCTGCCAGGAAAACTCGAGTGGGAATCTGTGGTTTGGGACGAGAGTCACGCACCCGCAGCCTTCACTGTTGGCGGAGGCTGAAAATCTTGTCCGCGTAAGGTAACTGATTAGCGCTCCTAACCAGCAAACGCCACAGGCATCTCATGCAAGGGTACGCTCGCCTGCGATGATTTTGGCAAGCGACTTGAATACGGAACTCGCTCCTCGCAGCGAGAGAGTCGAGAGCACACTCTCGAATGCCGCGTAGGCATTGGCTCCCCGCTCCGTCTTGGAACATTGCGACACCTTGCGGGCGACGATCGCCGGCCTGAGCATCCGCTCGGCGATGTTGTTGGTCGGCTCTACCTCTGGATCCTCCAGGAACATCGTTAAATTCCTTTGGTCAAAGTGCCGGCCAAGCTCATTGCGCATGCGTTGGTTGTCGGGATCTTTGAGCGTCCGGTCCCGCAGGTAATGATCGAGTTCATAGATCTTTTTCAAGCTCTCTTCGAGAAATGACCGGAAGTTGTGGATGAGGGCGGTCGGGGCATCATGAAGAGTTCAACCATTTACCAAAACAACTGAACTCCAATGAAAACCACCAACCACCCCACCGAATCCGCATCTATCCTCGGCCAGGAAGGAGCAAGCACCGTCTGCCAGAACGCCCTTGAGGCCACCCTGCGACAAGGAGCCCAAGTGCTTCTTCAGGCCGCCATCGACAACGAAGTCTCCGACTACACCCCATAGTTTCATAAATCGGGGCAAGAATCCCAAGAAAATAGTGGCAGGGGCCTTTGGGATAAGGTTAATTTGGAATCTACCAAAACACCAAACACTTCAACCCAAAAGCCACCTACAGTGAGAGTAGCACGACGTACGATTAATGCAAAGTCCAGAACGATTCCGGCGATCAAATTTGAAGATCAAGAACTGACCTCTTTCCCAACGATGAGCCGGATGTTGGGAGAGGTCGATTGTCAAAGCCTTGAGAGGATGAGGGAGATGAATCATTTCGTTTGCCTGTCGCGACTTCAGGAGGAAGGAATCAAACGCATCACGCTTGATTTGGACGGAAGCGTGCAGAGCACGAGTCGCCATGCGGAAGGGACGGCTGTGGGATTTAACAAGAAGAAAAAAGGCGAGCGCAGTTATTATCCGCTGCTCGCGACGATCTCCCAAACTGGACAGATTCTCGATTACCTTCATCGAAGCGGCAACGTCCATGACTCCAATGGCGCGGTGGAATTTCTTCGCTACTGCGTGGAAAAGATTCGCAAGGTGCTGCCTGATGTGCAGATCGAGTTGCGCGCCGACAGCGCGTTTTTCAGCGATCAGATGGTTTCAGAGGCAAAGATCCTGGGCCTGGAATATACGTTCTCGGTGCCTTTCGAGCGGCTTGTGGAACTCAAGGGCATCATTGAGAAGCGCCGTCGCTGGTCCCGAACCCGAGGCGGAGAGGGAAAAACTCATCACTTCGAAATCCGCTGGAAGCCAAAAAATTGGGCGCGCAAAGCGCGCATTTTGTGCATTCGAACCATGAGGCGCACTCAGCGCAAAGGACCGCTCCAACTGGATCTTTTCGAACCAGTCGAGGAGAACCATGAATACGAGGCGATCATCACCAACAAGACAAACACGGCCGCTCATGTGGTGAAATTTCATGAAGGGCGTGGCTCTCAGGAGAAGATTTTTGGCGAAGCCAAGAGCCAGGCCCAGATGGACTATATTCCGGCCAAGCGACGTGCCGCCAACGAAGCTTTCCTTTTGGCCAGTATCCTCACCCACAATCTCACACGCGAAATGCAGATGCGAGCTGCGGAGCGGTCACGCAAATCGTCCCCCCAAAGGGCTGCGGAGTGGATCTTTGAAGGACTCGGCACGATTCGCCGCAAAATCATCCAGCGTGCCGGACGTCTGACTCGCCCTCAAGGTCGACTCACATTGACACTCGGAGACAATCAGGCCGTCGAAGAAGAAATCGCCTACTACATGATGGCCTGACTGGCCATTTTATGAAACGCTGGGGTACATTCAAGCCCATCAACATCAGCGTGATGACCAGGGTCATCGCCAAGTCGTTCGCAACGGCCATCTTCCTCAGCGACAACTTCAGACTGGAATAGGAAACGTTTCTGTTCGGCAGCCCAGGATCAATGATCGCCGATCAGGCCAGCGGTTCACCAGCGCCATCCTTCCGCCGTACCTACGCCGAGTCGCTTCACTGGACAACCTCATCCCGGCACTCTACCTGCGAGGAATCTCAACCTCCGAGATGAGTCGAGCCTTAGAGCCGATCCTCGGTGAGAACGCATCGGGTCTTTCTGCAGCCAACATCGTTCGACGAGGAAGAGCAATGGGAGAAAGAACGCGAGCAATGGAGCGAGCGTGACCTCAGCGACAAGGAATACGTCTATCTCTGGGCCGACGGGATCTACTTCCATGTCAGGCTCAATGACGACCGCCCATGTGTTCTCGTAATCGTCGGCTCCTTACCCGATGGAACCAAGGAATTGGTCACCATCAGCGATGGAGAACGAGAGAGCAAACTGTCCTGGAAAAATGTGCTCAGAGACCTCAAGAAACGAGGATTGAAAATCCCTCCGAAACTGAGTATCGCCGATGGAGCTCTCGGGTTCTGGAGCGCCTTGGAAGAGGAATATCCGACAAGCAAACAGCAACGATGTTGGGTGCACAAGACAGCCAACATCCTCGACAAGCTGCCGAAGAAAGCGCAGCCCCTTGCCAAGGAACGCATCCATGAAATCTACATGGCGGAAACAAAGAAGGCCGCCTTGGAGGCCTATGACGAGTTCTTCACGCTCTACGAAGCCAAGTATCCGAAAGCGTGCGCCTGCCTGAAGAAAGACAAGGAAACTCTACTAACGTTCTACGACTTTCCAGCCGAGCACTGGAGACACATCCGGACGACAAACCCGATTGAGTCGACGTTTGCCACGGTCCGCCATCGGACTCGACAAACCAAAGGGTGCGGATCGAGGAAAGCAACCCTTTCAATGGTCTACAAGCTCGGCCTGGAAGCCGAGAAAGGCTGGCGTCGACTGAACGGATATCGTCAACTTGACAAAGTCGTGCAAGGAATCATCTTCGTGGACGGCATCGAGCAGCAAACCGCTGCCTAACCCATGATCGAACTTCGAATGGTGTTCCGACCGCCCTCATCCACAACTTCCGGTCATTTCTCGCTCTCTTCCTCGTATTGGTTTAAAGTCGACTCGCCGTTGTGGTACTGCTGCCAAAGCCTCAGACACTGTCGGAGCGAATTCTTCAGTCCCTCGCAGAAACTTCGTGCCCGCCCTCGCTTCTTCTCCAGAACTTCAGAGCTCGTGAGTGGGAAGTTCTCAGACCGGTTTCTCTTTGCCTGGGCGTGTCTGTCTGACTGCGTAATAGAGCGATCTTCGCCTTGGATAGTTCAATGCTCAGATCGATCAGTTCGGTGGTCAGTTTCTTGAATTTCTTGTACTCCTCTGTTTCTTTTCGTAGTCCCTTCACGTGGTCTGGCCAGACGTGTTCAGTCCGGCTCCTCATCTCATGCGTGTAGCTCAGTTGGTAATACACGCCGCGCTGGCGTTGTCGATCTCGGTATTGCTTGCTGATGCTCCCAGGCCGCATTGGCCCGATTGCAGCTATCTTTGCCGCAAGTTTCTGGACTCTTTTTTCAGTGATCTGATCTTTTTCATGGTCATTAGCTTATATATGCGAATGTCTAGGAAAATCAAATCATTTGTTATGGATCTCTGGATTTCTTGGTGGAATATCGTCTGTCTTCTGCGACCCGCTTTCTCGAGAGCCCGCACCTTTCTCTGGTTTCTGCTCGTCTTGGCCGCTTTCTCCGTGCGCAATGACCTCCTCGGGGTTTCCAGTTTCGTCCGCGCTCTCGGTTTGTCAGAACACTCCTATGAGCACTTACTCCATTTCTTCCACAGCAATGCCGTGAAGACGGACCGGCTTGCAGAACTTTGGTTCGCCATCGTGATCAAGCACTTCCCTGTCTACAAGATCGGTTGTCGCCCCGTCCTGGTTCTCGACGGCATCAAGAAGTCCAAGGAGGGCCGCAAGATGCCTGCGGTGAAGTATCTGCATCAACCCCAGCGTTTCATAAAATGGCCAGTCAGGCCATCATGTAGTAGGCGATTTCTTCTTCGACGGCCTGATTGTCTCCGAGTGTCAATGTGAGTCGACCTTGAGGGCGAGGTCAGACGTCCGGCACGCTGGATGATTTTGCGGCGAATCGTGCCGAGTCCTTCAAAGATCCACTCCGCAGCCCTTTTGGGGGACGATTTGCGTGACCGCTCCGCAGCTCGCATCTGCATTTCGCGTGTGAGATTGTGGGTGAGGATACTGGCCAAAAGGAAAGCTTCGTTGGCGGCACGTCGCTTGGCCGGAATATAGTCCATCTGGGCCTGGCTCTTGGCTTCGCCAAAAATCTTCTCCTGAGAGCCACGCCCTTCATGAAATTTCACCACATGAGCGGCCGTGTTTGTCTTGTTGGTGATGATCGCCTTGTATTCATAGTTCTCCTCGACTGGTTCGAAAAGATCCAGTTGGAGCGGTCCTTTGCGCTGAGTGCGCCTCATGGTTCGAATGCACAAAATGCGCGCTTTGCGCGCTTTGCGCGCCCAACTTTTTGGCTTCCAGCGGATTTCGAAGTGATGAGTTTTTCCCTCTCCGCCTCGGGTTCGGGACCAGCGACGGCGCTTCTCGATGATGCCCTTGAGTTCCACAAGCCGCTCGAAAGGCACCGAGAACGTATATTCCAGGCCCAGGGTCTTTGCCTCTGAAACCATCTGATCGCTGAAAAACGCGCTGTCGGCGCGCAACTCGATCTGCACATCAGGCAGCACCTTGCGAATCTTCTCCACGCAGTAGCGAAGAAATTCCACCGCGCCATTGGAGTCGTGGACGTTGCCGCTTCGATGAAGGTAATCGAGAATCTGTCCGGTTTGGGAGATCGTCGCGAGCAGCGGATAATAACTGCGCTCGCCTTTTTTCTTCTTGTTAAATCCCACAGCCGTCCCTTCCGCATGGCGACTCGTGCTCTGCACGCTTCCGTCCAAATCAAGCGTGATGCGTTTGATTCCTTCCTCCTGAAGTCGCGACAGGCAAACGAAATGATTCATCTCCCTCATCCTCTCAAGGCTTTGACAATCGATCTCTCCCAACATCCGGCTCATCGTTGGGACACTGGGCAATTGGTGCATCCCCAAAACCTGTCGTACAAGGGGATCATCTCGGTAGTAGTCCAAATCGCGAAGCATCCGGTAGCCCAGTATAAGATGCACGATAAGACACATGAAAACCTTGTGGAACTTGTAGAAGCGGGACATGCGTCGATCCAGTGGATCAAAGCACTGCTGAAGCTTCCCCTCCAGATCCAATTCCTGAAAGAGCTTCTGAAAGATAACGAGACCGCCGAAAGAGGTCAGTTCTTGATCTTCAAATTTGATCGCCGGAATCGTTCTGGACTTTGCATTAATCGTGCGTCGTGCTACTCTCACTGTAGGTGGCTTTTGGGTTGAAGTGTTTGGTGTTTTGGTAGATTCCAAATTAACCTTATCCCAAAGGCCCCTGCCACTATTTTCTTGGGATTCTTGCCCCGATTTATGAAACTATGGGGTCAACAGTCCGAGTCCAATTCCAAGCCTCACTTCATCATCTCGTGAGTGAGAAGTTCTGTAACTGGATCATCATGCGGCGAAGCGTGAACCTTCGGAGCGAGTGAAGTCTATTTTATCAAGGATGAATTTTCGGAACGCTGAACCTTTTCCGCCGTGGTGCAAAAATCCAGGCAGCGTGTTTTTCAAGGCGGCTGAGACAATCATTTCCGAAGGCAGCACGTCTGGGCGGATGGTTCGGATCCAGGTTCCAAAGTGTTTCCAGACCAGACCGTCACATGTCATGGCAAGGTACTGTAACATGCCCTGAGCGATCATGCCGGTCTGCACAAACACATGATATGCGTGCATCTTTCTCTGCACCTGTCTGCGATATTTCTCGGTAGTCCGGTGGAGGTATTGGTTACCATTGCGACGCTTGAGCGGTCGCATAGCGGCCATCCAGAAATGGTATCCGAATGAGCCGACCGAATGCACCGCTTGCTTGAAAGCGACTTCGATCTTGAAACGCAAACTGTAGAGCAAGATGATCTCCTGAGCTTCCATGGTGAGGTCGGTAGACAAGAGGATGATCCGCCCTCTCGTGGGATGATCGACGAGAATGAAGCGGACCATCGCCCCGACGGGCTTCCACAACAGATCCACCGACTTGAACCGGACAGAGATGTTTCTCTCCCCATATACGGGACTGGGAACGGAACTGAAGCCGCCCGTTCCAAAGACATTCTGGAGCTTCACCGCAGCGCCATACTTTTTCGGTCGTCCGCGTTTGCGTGGCACTGCCGCAGGCCGAAAGCCGGTTGTCGTGCGTCGAACCCTCGTGACCAGCACACCGGAACGCCCCTTGGTGCTCCGGATCACCTTTCCGTTGGCGTAGTAGGCGTCGGCCAGCAAGACGAACTCCTGACCTCTACAGACGGATGCGAGCATCTCGTTGGCCTTGTCGATCAAGGTTCTCCTGTCGCGGTTTGAAGTGACGATACCTTCGTGAATGCGTGCACAGACCGAAACGCAGAAGAAGTATCCGCCAACCTGACAGAGCACGCCGAAGGCCTGAAAGGAATGGCTCATGATGAAGTGAGGCTTGGAATTGGACTCGGACTGTTGATGCAGATACTTCACCGCAGGCATCTTGCGGCCCTCCTTGGACTTCTTGATGCCGTCGAGAACCAGGACGGGGCGACAACCGATCTTGTAGACAGGGAAGTGCTTGATCACGATGGCGAACCAAAGTTCTGCAAGCCGGTCCGTCTTCACGGCATTGCTGTGGAAGAAATGGAGTAAGTGCTCATAGAAGTGTTCTGACAAACCGAGAGCGCGGACGAAACTGGAAACCCCGAGGAGGTCATTGCGCACGGAGAAAGCGGCCAAGACGAGCAGAAACCAGAGAAAGGTGCGGGCTCTCGAGAAAGCGGGTCGCAGAAGACAGACGATATTCCACCAAGAAATCCAGAGATCCATAACAAATGATTTGATTTTCCTAGACATTCGCATATATAAGCTCTCGTGAGTGGGAAGTTCTCAGACCGGTTTCTCTTTGCCTGGCGTGTCTGTCTGACTGCGTAATAGAGCGATCTTCGCCTTGGATAGTTCAATGCTCAGATCGATCAGTTCGGTGGTCAGTTTCTTGAATTTCTTGTACTCCTCTGTTTCCTTTCGTAGTCCCTTCACGTGGTCTGGCCAGACGTGTTCAGTCCGGCTCCTCATCTTATGCGTGTAGCTCAGTTGGTAATACACGCCGCGCTGGCGTTGTCGATCTCGGTATTGCTTGCTGATGCTCCCAGGCCGCATTGGCCCGATTGCAGCTAACTTTGCCGCAAGTTTCTGGACTCTTTTTTCAGTGATCTGATCTTTTTCATGGTCATTAGCTTATATATGCGAATGTCTAGGAAAATCAAATCATTTGTTATGGATCTCTGGATTTCTTGGTGGAATATCGTCTGTCTTCTGCGACCCGCTTTCTCGAGAGCCCGCACCTTTCTCTGGTTTCTGCTCGTCTTGGCCGCTTTCTCCGTGCGCAATGACCTCCTCGGGGTTTCCAGTTTCGTCCGCGCTCTCGGTTTGTCAGAACACTTCTATGAGCACTTACTCCATTTCTTCCACAGCAATGCCGTGAAGATGGACCGGCTTGCAGAACTTTGGTTCGCCATCGTGATCAAGCACTTCCCTGTCTACAAGATCGGTTGTCGCCCCGTCCTGGTTCTCGACGGCATCAAGAAGTCCAAGGAGGGCCGCAAGATGCCTGCGGTGAAGTATCTGCATCAACAGTCCGAGTCCAATTCCAAGCCTCACTTCATCATGAGCCATTCCTTTCAGGCCTTCGGCGTGCTCTGTCAGGTTGGCGGATACTTCTTCTGCGTTCCGGTCTGTGCACGCATTCACGAAGGTATCGTCACTTCAAACCGCGACAGGAGAACCTTGATCGACAAGGCCAACGAGATGCTCGCATCCGTCTGTAGAGGTCAGGAGTTCGTCTTGCTGGCCGACGCCTACTACGCCAACGGAAAGGTGATCCGGAGCACCAAGGGGCGTTCCGGTGTGCTGGTCACGAGGGTTCGACGCACGACAACCGGCTTTCGGCCTGCGGCAGTGCCACGCAAAACGCAAACGCGGACGACCGAAAAAGTATGGCGCTGCGGTGAAGCTCCAGGAATGTCTTTGGAACGGGCGGCTTCAGTTCCGTTCCCAGTCCCGTATATGGGGAGAGAAACATCTCTGTCCGGTTCAAGTCGGTGGATCTGTTGTGGAAGCCCGCCGGGGCGATGGTCCGCTTCATTCTCGTCGATCATCCCACGAGAGGGCGGATCATCCTCTTGTCTACCGACCTCACCATGGAAGCTCAGGAGATCATCTTGCTCTACAGTTTGCGTTTCAAGATCGAAGTCGCTTTCAAGCAAGCGGTGCATTCGGTCGGCTCATTCGGATACCATTTCTGGATGGCCGCTATGCGACCGCTCAAGCGTCGCAATGGTAACCAATACCTCCACCGGACTACCGAGAAATATCGCAGACAGGTGCAGAGAAAGATGCACGCATATCATGTGTTTGTGCAGACCGGCATGATCGCTCAGGGCATGTTACAGTACCTTGCCATGACATGTGACGGTCTGGTCTGGAAACACTTTGGAACCTGGATCCGAACCATCCGCCCAGACGTGCTGCCTTCGGAAATGATTGTCTCAGCCGCCTTGAAAAACACGCTGCCTGGATTTTTGCACCACGGCGGAAAAGGTTCAGCGTTCCGAAAATTCATCCTTGATAAAATAGACTTCACTCGCTCCGAAGGTTCACGCTTCGCCGCATGATGATCCAGTTACAGAACTTCTCACTCGCGAGATAAGCTAATGACCATGAAAAAGATCAGATCACTGAAAAAAGAGTCCAGAAACTTGCGGCAAAGTTAGCTGCAATCGGGCCAATGCGGCCTGGGAGCATCAGCAAGCAATACCGAGATCGACAACGCCAGCGCGGCGTGTATTACCAACTGAGCTACACGCATAAGATGAGGAGCCGGACTGAACACGTCTGGCCAGACCACGTGAAGGGACTACGAAAAGAAACAGAGGAGTACAAGAAATTCAAGAAACTGACCACCGAACTGATCGATCTGAGCATTGAACTATCCAAGGCGAAGATCGCTCTATTACGCAGTCAGACAGACACGCCAGGCAAAGAGAAACCGGTCTGAGAACTTCCCACTCACGAGAGGCCATCATGTAGTAGGCGATTTCTTCTTCGACGGCCTGATTGTCTCCGAGTGTCAATGTGAGTCGACCTCGAGGGCGAGTCAGACGTCCGGCACGCTGGATGATTTTGCGGCGAATCGTGCCGAGTCCTTCAAAGATCCACTCCGCAGCCCTTTTGGGGGACGATTTGCGTGACCGCTCCGCAGATCGCATCTGCATTTCGCGTGTGAGATTGTGGGTGAGGATACTGGCCAAAAGGAAAGCTTCGTTGGCGGCACGTCGCTTGGCCGGAATATAGTCCATCTGGGCCTGGCTCTTGGCTTCGCCAAAAATCTTCTCCTGAGAGCCACGCCCTTCATGAAATTTCACCACATGAGCGGCCGTGTTTGTCTTGTTGGTGATGATCGCCTCGTATTCATAGTTCTCCTCGACTGGTTCGAAAAAATCCAGTTGGAGCGGTCCTTTGCGCTGAGTGCGCCTCATGGTTCGAATGCACAAAATGCGCGCTTTGCGCGCCCAAATTTTTGGCTTCCAGCGGATTTCGAAGTGATGAATTTTTCCCTCTCCGCCTCGGGTTCGGGACCAGCGACGGCGCTTCTCAATGATGCCTTTGAGTTCCACAAGCCGCTCGAAAGGCACCGAGAACGTATATTCCAGGCCCAGGGTCTTTGCCTCTGAAACCATCTGATCGCTGAAAAACGCGCTGTCGGCGCGCAACTCGATCTGCACATCACAGGCAGCACCTTGCGAATCTTCTCCACGCAGGAACGGAGGAACTCCACTGCGCCATTGGAGTCATGGACGTTGCCACTTCGATGAAGGTAAGTCGAGAGATTTGTCCGGTTTGGGAGATCGTCGCGAGCAGCGGATAATAACTGCGCTCGCCTTTTTTCTTCTTGTTAAATCCCACAGCCGTCCCTTCCGCATGGCGACTCGTGCTCTGCACGCTTCCGTCCAAATCAAGCGTGATGCGTTTGATTCCTTCCTCCTGAAGTCGCGACAGGCAAACGAAATGATTCATCTCCCTCATCCTCTCAAGGCTTTGACAATCGACCTCTCCCAACATCCGGCTCATCGTTGGGAAAGAGGTCAGTTCTTGATCTTCAAATTTGATCGCCGGAATCGTTCTGGACTTTGCATTAATCGTACGTCGTGCTACTCTCACTGTAGGTGGCTTTTGGGTTGAAGTGTTTGGTGTTTTGGTAGATTCCAAATTAACCTTATCCCAAAGGCCCCTGCCACTATTTTCTTGGGATTCTTGCCCCGATTTATGAAACTATGGGGGTAAGTTAGTGAGAAATGACCGGAAGTTGTGGATGAGGGCGGTCGGGGCATCATGAAGAGTTCAACCATTTACCAAAACAACTGAACTCCAATGAAAACCACCAACCACCCCACCGAATCCGCATCTATCCTCGGCCAGGAAGGAGCAAGCACCGTCTGCCAGAACGCCCTTGAGGCCACCCTGCGACAAGGAGCCCAAGTGCCTTCTTCAGGCCGCCATCGACAACGAAGTCTCCGACTACATTCAAGCCCATCAACATCAGCGTGATGACCAGGGTCATCGCCAAGTCGTTCGCAACGGCCATCTTCCTCAGCGACAACTTCAGACTGGAATAGGAAACGTTTCTGTTCGGCAGCCCAGGATCAATGATCGCCGATCAGGCCAGCGGTTCACCAGCGCCATCCTTCCGCCGTACCTACGCCGAGTCGCTTCACTGGACAACCTCATCCCGGCACTCTACCTGCGAGGAATCTCAACCTCCGAGATGAGTCGAGCCTTAGAGCCGATCCTCGGTGAGAACGCATCGGGTCTTTCTGCAGCCAACATCGTTCGACGAGGAAGAGCAATGGGAGAAAGAACGCGAGCAATGGAGCGAGCGTGACCTCAGCGACAAGGAATACGTCTATCTCTGGGCCGACGGGATCTACTTCAATGTCAGGCTCAATGACGACCGCCCATGTGTTCTCGTAATCGTCGGCTCCTTACCCGATGGAACCAAGGAATTGGTAACCATCAGCGATGGAGAACGAGAGAGCAAACTGTCCTGGAAAAATGTGCTCAGAGACCTCAAGAAACGAGGATTGAAAATCCCTCCGAAACTGAGTATCGCCGATGGAGCTCTCGGGTTCTGGAGCGCCTTGGAAGAGGAATATCCGACAAGCAAACAGCAACGATGTTGGGTGCACAAGACAGCCAACATCCTCGACAAGCTGCCGAAGAAAGCGCAGCCCCTTGCCAAGGAACGCATCCATGAAATCTACATGGCGGAAACAAAGAAGGCCGCCTTGGAGGCCTATGACGAGTTCTTCACGCTCTACGAAGCCAAGTATCCGAAAGCGTGCGCCTGCCTGAAGAAAGACAAGGAAACTCTACTAACGCTCTACGATTTTCCAGCCGAGCACTGGAGACACATCCGGACGACAAACCCGATTGAGTCGACGTTTGCCACGGTCCGCCATCGGACTCGACAAACCAAAGGGTGCGGATCGAGGAAAGCAACCCTTTCAATGGTCTACAAGCTCGGCCTGGAAGCCGAGAAAGGCTGGCGTCGACTGAACGGATATCGTCAACTTGACAAAGTCGTGCAAGGAATCATCTTCGTGGACGGCATCGAGCAGCAAACCGCTGCCTAACCCATGATCGAACTTCGAATGGTGTTCCGACCGCCCTCATCCACAACTTCCGGTCATTTCTCTAAGTTAGTAGTCGCGTGAGAATGGTCGCTTCTTTTTTGGTGGAGAATTGCGCCCGGACTTGGCTTTGCCGGCTGATTTCTTACCGGTCTTGCCCTTCTTCTTGGCGGAGCTACTCGCCGCTCTGGCCTTGGTTTTTGCCTCCTCGAGTCGGAGGCGCCCCTGCTCGTCGAGGGCTTCCAGCAGAGCATTCGCCTTCTGGAAATCATCGATCCAGCGTCTCGCCTGAGCTTCCAACGGTCTGGGGACGTGCAGCATGGTGGTCTTGCCCTTGCGAGTCTGACCGATGGCCAAGGAGCGATGGCGCAAGGAGTCGTCGGAAGCGCAACGGCAAGTAGGCTTGCCGCATTTACGAGAGAGTTCGATGGGCGAGCCGTGAAGGAAGCCTTCGGCCTGGTCGAGGAGCTGGCGGAGGCGGCTGCGAATCTGGCGTTCGGTGGGGGGGCAGGGAGTTTCTGCTTGGCATGAAGGTCGGCTCGTTCGGCGCACTGTAATATAATACTATTACAGAAAAAAGCTTAAAAAAGATGAAATAACGAATGCGAATTTGCCATGGGGTCAAAAATGGGCGCTGCCGATCCGAAATTACCCAAAAATACAGGGCTTGAGCCGCCTCAGCCGCCTCAGCCGCCTATCTCACGGAATCGCTGGCGGTCAGGTCGAGGAGGGGGCGAACAGCGAGCATGGCGGAGAGGAAAAGCATCATTCCTGACCGGCGGTGGGCATCCCGCCGAAGGCAGATAGGAACGCCGCCCTACATGCTTCGCGGCTTGCGTAGGACGAATTTCATATCCGTCGGTGCGAGGCCGTTCCTGACCGGCGAGTGTGCATCCCGCCGAAGGCGGAGTTGAGACTCCGGCCCAGTGTTTCTCCGCTTTCGAAGGACGGATTTCCAATCCGTCGTCGGGAGGAAAGGAGAAACGCGCAATCGCCGTCAGTCGCGGACCAGCCGGTAGTAGCCTTGAGGCGAAACGGGTTGTTCTTCGTAAACGCCGGGCTTTGTGGTTCCGGGTCTGTCTTGCCAGGGGCCGGTGAGATTGGCACTGAATTCGACGCGGAGGCCTTCGGTGTCGGCAGGCGACCATTCGAGGCGGATCCGGCCATCCGGCAGGCACTGAATGCGTGCGAAGAGCGCGGTGGCGGGATCGGACCCAGTGTCGCCGATCTGACCGGGCGAGGGCTGCCGGCTGGAGAAGATCTCGTTGGCGGGATCGGTCCGCGTCAAGCTGTGACCCTCGCCATCGGCGGCTTCAGGCCAGGGGGCGCGATCTTCGTAGCGAATGAGTGAGAGAATCTCGGGGCCACGCTTGAGAAGCAGGGCTTCCCCGCCATTGCTCAAGGCGCCCGTGGGCCATTCGCCGGCAATGGGAATGTCAGAGCCGTAAGTCGCCTGGAAGGCTTCCCGGTCGAGGGCAAGAATCAGGATGGCGCCGGGCGCGAGTTCGCCAATCCCGTCAGCGGCGAATTCGAAATCGATCCCGTGACGTCCCACTTTTTCAAAATAGACGTCGTGGAGGTCGACCGTCTCGCTGGTGGGATTGTGGAGCTCGAGATATTCGGCGCGAGGTTCGGTCGCCGGATGATACATGATCTCACTGACAAAGAGGTTGTCCGCAGTGGCGGGAACGCTGCCCACATAGAAATAGGCTTCGTTGAGGGCGCTCCATTTTCCCTCGTCGTGAGTGCGAGCCCGGATGAGGACACTGGCGTCGACGTGGAGCGGCTCCTCGTAGGCCAGGGCCGAGGGGGAAAGGGCGCCTCCAGGCAGGCGAGGATCGCTGCCGTCCCTCGTGTAGAAGAACGTGCCTTCCTGACGATTGAAAAGGCTGCCGGCTGCCATGGTGAGCGCGAACCCGGGATCGACGATGCCGCCGTGTTGATTGAACACCGGAGCGATGGTGTCCGGGTAGAGATCGTTTCGCTTCAACTCGCGTAGAAGGAATTCGGTGCGAGTCGGAAAGTAGGTTTGCAAGAGACGCTGCCGCTCGGCTTCCCACTCGACGTCGCGGGTGAAGGGCCGGTTCGGACGCCGGAAGTCGCCCCATCGCGCCGATTCACCAATGATGGCCGTTTCGATCTCCGCGGCGCGGCGCTCCCAGACGGCCGCAGCACGGGCGGGGGTGAGCACGCCATGATTGAAGAAGTGACGGTGCACATGGTCGGCGTAGCGGATGAGGAATTCGGGGTTCTCCCGGAGCCGCGTGTAGACGCGGACGAGCGTGCTGGGGTCATCGACGTTGATGTTGCGGGTGACGTCGATTTCGAACATCGACGCTTCCATGTCCCAGGGCAGGCAAATCCAGGGAAGCGGCGCCTCGCCGCGTGTCCGGCGAATGGCGCGCATATTGTTGGAATTGAAAACTTCCGGTCCGTCCCGGCTGCCCATGTATTGGTGCATGAGCATGTAATCGATCAGATTGTCGACATCGATGTGTTCCTGGATGGCCTGCCATTTTTCAGGCGTTTCCAAGCCGGAATTGGCGAGGTCTTGCATGGCGTTCCAGGCATCGAACGTGCCGTCGAGGATTTTGGTGGTGGTGGTTCGCCGGTTGATGACGTCGTATTCCTCTTCCGAGCTGCCAAAATGAGAGACGCCGAAGTAGGGGCGAGGGTACTCCACGGGATTGTAGAGTCCCCAGTAGAGTCCGTTGAGAAAGAGATGGACGTAAGTGGCCTCGCCTGAGGTGTGGCCCATGGCCTTCATGAGATCCCGGGCGAAGGAGTCCCGGATGTACTGGGATTGTTCCCGCTCCGTTCCGGCGGCGTTGGCGATCTGTGAGGAACGGGTCCAGCCGTGAGCGTTCTGGCCTCGAAGAATGAAGTTGTCGAACTCGTCGACGGGCGTTTCGGGGAAGAGAGGATAGCGCAGCCGTGTGGCGCCGTATTCCCCGCGAAACTCGACACGAAAACCGTGTTTGGGCTGGCCGTTCGGGCTGCGCGAGCCGTTGCCGTGGATCCGAATCCCGCCATTGACCTGGGTGCCCCGGCTGCCGTCGGGGTGGATAAATTCGAACGATACCTCCCGCTCCCACTCGCGGCCATCGTTTTGCGGGTTGGCGTAGATGCCCGATTTCACGCTGTAGAAGTCATCGGGATCGAAGACGAGCGAGAGTGTCCGGATGCTGCGGAAACCGTCGATGATTGCTTTGGCGTAGGCGGGGTCGTCGACCACTCGCGGATCCATGGCGTAATCCGGCGTGCGCGTCCCCCATCGCTCGGGAGCGTCTTCCGGCTGAGCGGGCTGCCGGAGGATTTCGTCGAGAAACAAATAGGATTGGGTGTCGGTATTTGTGGGTTCCAGCCCGTCCTTGAAAGCCTTGGCCCGAAGCGTGGTGGTTCTCGAAAGGGTGATCGGCTGCTCGTAAAGCGTTCCGTTAGGTCCGCGGAAAAGCGTGCCGAGGTTCGGCTTGGTGCCATCCGTGGTGTAGTAGATCTGGGCGCCCTCGGTCGCGGTGGTGATCTTGAGTTCGAAGGGCTCTTCAAAATAGCCGCGGTCGACGCTGAACTTGGTGTCGGCGACTTCCGGCGTTTCGGGTGCTTCCTGGGCTCGGGCCGGCGTTCCGGGAAACCCCATCCACACGAAGAGGGTCGCGGTGATGGCGACCGATCTCAAGATCGGCCGCCTGCTTGGCTTGGCGACGACGGCGCTGTCCCGCGCCTGAAGGAGGGGTTGAAGGGGTGAAATCGCGGATCTTGGCAACATTTGCCTGCTCTTTTCTATGGCTTTTCTAGAAAATACTTTTAATTTGACAAACATGGCTAAAATGGGTGAGCATGAAGCCCTTAGACGACATGCTCACCCTTGTGAAGACCGCCTGCAAATATGTAGAACGATCTCTTCTGGATTTTGCCACTCATCAGCTCAATGACGAGCTGCGATCACTGGGCCCGGAATCTGTCGAGCAGTTGTCTGACTCTCTGCAGGTAGCCTTCCAAGAAGCCGGGAAAGCGACCCTTCAAAGCTTCCTCCAGGAGTGTGAAGCACAGTTCGGCGCCACGGAGACAGTTGACGGTCAGGTCTACCGGCGGACGACGACGGAGCGGAAGGATTTTCTGACTCGATTCGGTGAGATCTCCGTGGACCGGGGTCTCTATTACTTGAGCGGTGACGCCGATCCAGAGAGTCGAGGCAAGGCCGACCCATCTCTGCCGAAGGCCTTGGTCCCTCTGGATCGGCGTTGGGGAATGGAAGGGCGCAACGTGACTGCTGATGTCGTCGAGCAGCTGTTGTTTTTGTCGGGATCCATGGCTTCAAAGGAGGCGGTCACTGCGTATAACAAGATCAGCGGATTGGATGTGAGCGCCACACGGGTCGATCACATCATCCAGAAGGAGGGTGGACGTTTCAGAGAATACGCGGAGGGCGATCCGTTGCGCAGACTCGATGGCATGGAAGCGCCCAATGACACGGAAGCCTTCGTCGTGTCGTTGGACGGAGCCAATTTGGCTGTCCGGGAGCCGAGGGAAAAGGCTCAAGAACGAAAAGAGCCACTGAAAGGCAGCCCCGGATCTGATACCGATCAGCCCAAGAAAAGCCGGTTCAAGAACGCCATGGTCGGCTCCTACTCTTTCTACTCAAGCAAGGAGATCGACGATCACGGCGGCGAGACCATCCGGGTCCCATTGCGCACCGAATCAATCTACACGGCGAAAATGCCCGAGGAGCGTTTCACCTCCTTCAAAGATGAAAACCGGCGGGTCATCACGGCCTTCCATGAGCGCATTTTGCCGGAGGGGGGCGTGATCAAGCTGCTGATCATGGACGGTGCCTCCTCGCTGTGGACCCACGCCCGAGAAAGTCAACTTTATGACGATTACGACTGGCTTCTGGACTTCTACCATGCCAGCGAGCACCTCTCTTCGCTGTCCGAGGCGCTCTTTGGAGATGCCAAAGGCGGCAAAACGGCCAAGGACGTGGTATGACCTCGCGAGTGAGAAGTTCTGTAACTGGATCATCATGCGGCGAAGCGTGAACCTTCGGAGCGAGTGAAGTCTATTTTATCAAGGATGAATTTTCGGAACGCTGAACCTTTTCCGCCGTGGTGCAAAAATCCAGGCAGCGTGTTTTTCAAGGCGGCTGAGACAATCATTTCCGAAGGCAGCACGTCTGGGCGGATGGTTCGGGATCCAGGTTCCAAAGTGTTTCCAGACCAGACCGTCACATGTCATGGCAAGGTACTGTAACATGCCCTGAGCGATCATGCCGGTCTGCACAAACACATGATATGCGTGCATCTTTCTCTGCACCTGTCTGCGATATTTCTCGGTAGTCCGGTGGAGGTATTGGTTACCATTGCGACGCTTGAGCGGTCGCATAGCGGCCATCCAGAAATGGTATCCGAATGAGCCGACCGAATGCACCGCTTGCTTGAAAGCGACTTCGATCTTGAAACGCAAACTGTAGAGCAAGATGATCTCCTGAGCTTCCATGGTGAGGTCGGTAGACAAGAGGATGATCCGCCCCTCTCGTGGGATGATCGACGAGAATGAAGCGGACCATCGCCCCGGCGGGCTTCCACAACAGATCCACCGACTTGAACCGGACAGAGATGTTTCTCTCCCCATATACGGGACTGGGGAACGGAACTGAAGCCGCCCGTTCCAAAGACATTCTGGAGCTTCACCGCAGCGCCATACTTTTTCGGTCGTCCGCGTTTGCGTTTGCGTGGCACTGCCGCAGGCCGAAAGCCGGTTGTCGTGCGTCGAACCCTCGTGACCAGCACACCGGAACGCCCCTTGGTGCTCCGGATCACCTTTCCGTTGGCGTAGTAGGCGTCGGCCAGCAAGACGAACTCCTGACCTCTGCAGACGGATGCGAGCATCTCGTTGGCCTTGTCGATCAAGGTTCTCCTGTCGCGGTTTGAAGTGACGATACCTTCGTGAATGCGTGCACAGACCGGAACGCAGAAGAAGTATCCGCCAACCTGACAGAGCACGCCGAAGGCCTGAAAGGAATGGCTCATGATGAAGTGAGGCTTGGAATTGGACTCGGACTGTTGATGCAGATACTTCACCGCAGGCATCTTGCGGCCCTCCTTGGACTTTTTGATGCCGTCGAGAACCAGGACGGGGCGACAACCGATCTTGTAGACAGGGAAGTGCTTGATCACGATGGCGAACCAAAGTTCTGCAAGCCGGTCCGTCTTCACGGCATTGCTGTGGAAGAAATGGAGTAAGTGCTCATAGAAGTGTTCTGACAAACCGAGAGCGCGGACGAAACTGGAAACCCCGAGGAGGTCATTGCGCACGGAGAAAGCGGCCAAGACGAGCAGAACCAGAGAAAGGTGCGGGCTCTCGAGAAAGCGGGTCGCAGAAAACAGACGATATTCCACCAAGAAATCCAGAGATCCATAACAAATGATTTGATTTTCCTAGACATTCGCATATATAAGGTAATGACCATAAAAAAGATCAGATCACTGAAAAAAGAGTCCAGAAACTTGCGGCAAAGTTAGCTGCAATCGGGCCAATGCGGCCTGGGAGCATCAGCAAGCAATACCGAGATCGACAACGCCAGCGCGGCGTGTATTACCAACTGAGCTACACGCATAAGATGAGGAGCCGGACTGAACACGTCTGGCCAGACCACGTGAAGGGACTACGAAAAGAAACAAAGGAGTACAAGAAATTCAAGAAACTGACCACCGAACTGATCGATCTGAGCATTGAACTATCCAAGGCGAAGATCGCTCTATTACGCAGTCAGACAGACACGCCAGGCAAAGAGAAACCGGTCTGAGAACTTCCCACTCACGAGCTTATATATGCGAATGTCTAGGAAAATCAAATCATTTGTTATGGATCTCTGGATTTCTTGGTGGAATATCGTCTGTCTTCTGCGACCCGCTTTCTCGAGAGCCCGCACCTTTCTCTGGTTTCTGCTCGTCTTGGCCGCTTTCTCCGTGCGCAATGACCTCCTCGGGGTTTCCAGTTTCGTCCGCGCTCTCGGTTTGTCAGAACACTCCTATGAGCACTTACTCCATTTCTTCCACAGCAATGCCGTGAAGACGGACCGGCTTGCAGAACTTTGGTTCGCCATCGTGATCAAGCACTTCCCTGTCTACAAGATCGGTTGTCGCCCCGTCCTGGTTCTCGACGGCATCAAGGAAGTCCAAGGAGGGCCGCAAGATGCCTGCGGTGAAGTATCTGCATCAACAGTCCGAGTCCAATTCCAAGCCTCACTTCATCATGAGCCATTCCTTTCAGGCCTTCGGCGTGCTCTGTCAGGTTGGCGGATACTTCTTCTGCGTTCCGGTCTGTGCACGCATTCACGAAGGTATCGTCACTTCAAACCGCGACAGGAGAACCTTGATCGACAAGGCCAACGAGATGCTCGCATCCGTCTGTAGAGGTCAAGAGTTCGTCTTGCTGGCCGACGCCTACTACGCCAACGGAAAGGTGATCCGGAGCACCAAGGGGCGTTCCGGTGTGCTGGTCACGAGGGTTCGACGCACGACAACCGGCTTTCGGCCTGCGGCAGTGCCACGCAAACGCAAACGCGGACGACCGAAAAAGTATGGCGCTGCGGTGAAGCTCCAGAATGTCTTTGGAACGGGCGGCTTCAGTTCCGTTCCCAGTCCCGTATATGGGGAGAGAAACATCTCTGTCCGGTTCAAGTCGGTGGATCTGTTGTGGAAGCCCGCCGGGGCGATGGTCCGCTTCATTCTCGTCGATCATCCCACGAGAGGGCGGATCATCCTCTTGTCTACCGACCTCACCATGGAAGCTCAGGAGATCATCTTGCTCTACAGTTTGCGTTTCAAGATCGAAGTCGCTTTCAAGCAAGCGGTGCATTCGGTCGGCTCATTCGGATACCATTTCTGGATGGCCGCTATGCGACCGCTCAAGCGTCGCAATGGTAACCAATACCTCCACCGGACTACCGAGAAATATCGCAGACAGGTGCAGAGAAAGATGCACGCATATCATGTGTTTGTGCAGACCGGCATGATCGCTCAGGGCATGTTACAGTACAGTCAGCGTTTCATAAAATGGCCAGTCAGGCCATCATGTAGTAGGCGATTTCTTCTTCGACGGCCTGATTGTCTCCGAGTGTCAATGTGAGTCGACCTTGAGGGCGAGTCAGATGTCCGGCACGCTGGATGATTTTGCGGCGAATCGTGCCGAGTCCTTCAAACATCCACTCCGCAGCCCTTTTGGGGGACGATTTGCGTGACCGCTCCGCAGATCGCATCTGCATTTCGCGTGTGAGATTGTGGGTGAGGATACTGGCCAAAAGGAAAGCTTCGTTGGCGGCACGTCGCTTGGCCGGAATATAGTCCATCTGGGCCTGGCTCTTTGGCTTCGCCAAAAATCTTCTCCTAAAGAGCCACGCCTTTCATGAAATTTCACCATATGAGCGGCCGTGTTTGTCTTGTTGGTGATGATCGCCTTGTATTCATAGTTCTCCTCGACTGGTTCGAAAAGATCCAGTTGGAGCGGTCCTTTGCGCTGAGTGCGCCTCATGGTTCGAATGCACAAAATGCGCGCTTTGCGCGCCCAACTTTTTGGCTTCCAGCGGATTTCGAAGTGATGAGTTTTTCCCTCTCCGCCTCGGGTTCGGGACCAGCGACGGCGCTTCTCAATGATGCCCTTGAGTTCCACAAGCCGCTCGAAAGGCACCGAGAACGTATATTCCAGGCCAAGGGTCTTTGTCTCTGAAACCATCTGATCGCTGAAAAACGCGCTGTCGGCGCGCAACTCGATCTGCACATCAGGCAGCACCTTGCGAATCTTTTCCACGCAGTCGCGAAAAAATTCCACCGCGCCATTGGAGTCATGGACGTTGCCACTTCGATGAAGGAAGTCGAAGATTTGTCCGGTTTGAGCGATCGTCGCGAGCAGTGGATAATAACTGCGTTCGCCTTTTTTCTTCTTGTTAAATCCCACAGCCGTCCCTTCCGCATGGCGACTCGTGCTCTGCACGCTTCCGTCCAAGTCAAGCGTGATGCGTTTGATTCCCTCTTCCTGAAGTCGCGACAGGCAAACGAAATGATTCATCTCCCTCATCCTCTCAAGGCTTTGACAATCGACCTCTCCCAACATCCGGCTCATCGTTGGGACACTGGGCAATTGGTGCATCCCCAAAACTTGTCGTACAAGGGGATCATCTCGGTAGTAGTCCATATCTCGAAGCATCCGGTAGCCCAGTGCAAGATGCACGATAAGACACATGAAAACCTTGTGGAACTTGTAGAAGCGGGACATGCGCCGATCCAGTGGATCAAAGCACTGCTGAAGCTTCCCCTCCAGATCCAATTCCTGAAAGAGCTTCTGAAAGATAACGAGACCGCCGAAAGAGGTCAGTTCTTGATTTTCAAATTTGATCGCCGGAATCGTTCTGGACTTTGCATTAATCGTACGTCGTGCTACTCTCACTGTAGGTGGCTTTTGGGTTGAAGTGTTTGGTGTTTTGGTAGATTCCAAATCAACCTTATCCCAAAGGCCCCTGCCACTATTTTCTTGGGATTCTTGCCCCGATTTATGAAACTATGGGGGTACCTTGCCATGACATGTGACGGTCTGGTCTGGAAACACTTTGGAACCTGGATCCGAACCATCCGCCCAGACGTGCTGCCTTCGGAAATGATTGTCTCAGCCGCCTTGAAAAACACGCTGCCTGGATTTTTGCATCACGGCGGAAAAGGTTCAGCGTTCCGAAAATTCATCCTTGATAAAATAGACTTCACTCGCTCCGAAGGTTCACGCTTCGCCGCATGACGATCCAGTTACAGAACTTCTCACTCACGAGGTATGACGGGTGGCGGCGCAAACTGCGCGACGAAGAAGGAGCAATCAAAGGGTTGATCCGGTCCGCCAGGCTCCATCGGATCAAAAACCGACTACGAGGGGAAAGGCTTCGAAAAGCCGAACAAGAGATCGGCTTCTTCACCCGCAATCAGGAGATCATGAACCACGCCATCTACTACGCGATTGGTCTTCCGATAGGCAGCGGGCCGGTGGAAGCTGCCTGCAAGACCATCGTCAAGGCCCGGATGTGCCAAAGCGGCATGCGATGGAATCGGGAAAGCGGCGGCAACGTGCTCGATCTCCGCGTCATCAAGCAATCCGGCCAGTGGGACCAGGTGTGGCACCGCTACCAGGAAGAAGCTTGGGACCTGCGCGCCGCCTAAGGTGCAGGATCCGCGATTTCACCCAGTCAAAAATGGGCGCTGCCGATCCGAATTACCCAAAAATACAGGGCTTGAGCCGCCTCAGCCGCCTATCTTACGGAATCGCTGCTCGTCCCCCGCCACGCCCGCGACAAACCATTCCTTCCCCCTCATTTCTTCGTGCTCTTCGTGTCCTTCGTGGTTCATCCATCACGCCGCAGTCAGACCCAGAGAGTTTAGAACCACGAAGCGCGCGAAGGACACGAAGGCCCTCGACCAAAGCTCTCGTCAGAATCCGAGCGCCATCGCATGACCGTGTCAACCATTTCGTCCTCTGATCCCTTCGTGGTTCGCTCCGCCTCAAGACCGCAATCCAGCGAAACGGACACGAAGAATCCTTCGGACGCCTAATCACGCTCGGCCAAGGCCTTGTAAATCGCCATGGCTGCGTGATTGGCCACGTATCGATTCCCCGCCCGGTTGAAATGCACCCCATCCGTGGTGAGAACACCCTTTTCCTCGTTCGTCTCGTTAAAGACCGCCAGGTAGGCGGGCATGGACTGACGAAAGTCACAAATCGTCGTGCCCATTCTAAGCCCGACATCCCGGCTGATCTGAGCGTATTCTTCCAACATTTCGTCGAAGTTATTCTCTCCGTGCCGATTCTCGCCAATCAAAGGAGGAGTGGCCAGAACAACGGCCGCTCCCATGTTCTGAATCCTCGCAATGACATCGAAGAGCCCGGCCTTGTAGTCTTCCTTCGAGGTGCTTCGGCCGTTCTGACTGTGCCAGACGTCGTTGACTCCGATGAAGACAAACACACAGGTCGGTTCATAAGAGAGCACGTCCCGTTCGAGCCGGGCGCGAATGTCGGGCACCTTGTTTCCACTGATCCCGGCTCCGATCAGATGCACCCCCAAATCGGGTCTACCGGACTTCAATGCCTCGTCAAGCAGGGTGATGTAACCGTCTTTCCGCACGCCCGCTGCGATCAGCGAGTCTCCCAGAAATACGATACGCTCACCCTTGCGCAAGGGCGTATGAGCCGAAGTCAGGGCCGTCACGCCGCTCAATGTTTTCTCGTTCATGGCCTTCAATCTCTGATCGAACATCCAATTCAACACGCCGTCACTCTGATAAGCAGGCACCCAGGAATCGTGCCCGTGTCCCGGGATTTCCGTGTAGCGGGGCAGACCGCCTGCCCTCTGAATGGCCCCGATCATGGCCCGGCTTCGCTGGACGGCCACCGCGTAGTCCGCCGTGCCGTGATAGACCCAGATCGGCGTCGAAGCCAATCGATGCGCCGTGCCGGTATCGCCGCCGCCACAAATGGGGGCGATGGCCGCAAACCAATCCGGCCGGTTCATGCCAAGCTCCCAGGAACCGTATCCCCCCATGGAAAGGCCCGTCAGATAGAGCCGAGAACGATCGACCGGAAACTCCTCCAGAGTGTTCTGAAAAGCAAGGAGAGCCGCCTTCATCTGGTCCGAAAGAGAGTCGGCGGGCGGCTCCACATCCCCCGTCCAGTAGTAGTTGGCCCAATCCTGATCCGTTCGACATTGCGGCGCCACGAGGAAGCAGGGAAATTTCTTCCGGTATTCGGGATCGCGAAAATGTTCAGGAAAATGTTTCAGCTGCGCCCGGTTGTCATCACCGCGTTCACCGGCTCCATGAAGAAAGAGCACCAGAGGATAACGTTTTCCTTGCTCAATGGTCTCCGGCTTGAGCAGGAGATACTTGAACTCTTCGTAGTCGTACTCGCCTCCCGTGTAGCGCACCGACCGCTCTTCAAAAGGGGCCAGGTCCACGCTCTCACTTCCATCCGAAACCTGTTCGTCGCTCGCTTGGAGAGGCAAGAAACCGGCCACGAGCATCGTCAGGCAGCCCAAAAGGGAGAGGGATCGAAACGTCGTTTTCATGGGAATCATTGCCCGCGCAGTCTGCGAGCCGCCAAGCTCGAGAGCAAGGTCAATTCGCTTGATCCCGCCCCCCACTCAGCACAGGCTTCCCGCATGAGGTATCGATTCCGCATTTTCCGCGCCAGTCTGCTCTGGCTGCTGGTCACTCTCTGTTCCCTCGCGGCGCAGGCCAAGCCCAACATCGTTCTCATCCTGGTCGACGACCACGGCTACGGAGATCTCAGCTGCCACGGCGCCACCGATCTGCAGACACCGCACCTCGATGCCCTCATGGCTCGAGGTCTACGGCTCGATCAGTTTTATGCGAACTGCACGGTGTGCTCCCCCACCCGGGCCTCTCTGATGACCGGGCGCTATCCGGACAAGGCCGGCGTCCCTGGCGTCATCCGACAGTGGTCGAAGGATAGCTGGGGCTACCTGGATCCCAGCGCCCCTACCCTTCCCCAGCATCTCCGCCGCGCCGGATACGCCACCGGCATGGTCGGCAAATGGCATCTGGGTTTCGAATCGCCCAACATCCCCAACGATCGAGGCTTCGAGTTCTTTCACGGCTTCCTGGGTGACATGATGGACGACTACTACGAGCACCGTCGCGGGGGCAAGAACTGGATGCGGCGCAATCGCGAAACCATCCAGGCGGAAGGTCACGCCACGGAACTGTTCACCCAATGGGGCATCGATTTCATCCGATCAGAAGCCGAGAACTCCTCGCCCTTTTTCCTCTACCTGGCCTACAATGCCCCACACTTTCCCATCCAACCGCCTGACGAATGGCTCAAACGCATCCGGGAACGCGAGCCTCAACTCTCGGAAAAGCGCGCCCGAAACGTGGCCTTTGTCGAACACCTCGACCACGGCATCGGCCAGGTCGTCGACGCCATCACGGACGCTGGCATCGAGGAGGAGACCCTGATCCTCTTTTCCTCCGACAACGGCGGTTCGCTCCCGCACGCACAGAGCAATGGCGAACTGCGCGGCGGCAAACAGGATCACTGGGAAGGCGGCATCCGGGTGCCCACCTGCGTGGTCTGGCCCGGGACCATCACGAGCCGGCGCTCCGATGTTCCGGGCATGACCATGGATCTCCTCCCCACACTCTGTGAGATTGCCGGCGTCGAGGTCACGGATCCGGTCGATGGGCAGAGCCTCACGGATGTCTGGCTGCGGGAAGGCTCCGGCGATCCCGATCGCACCTTGATTTGGGTGAGGCGTGAGGGCAACCAGCGCTACCAGGGCCGCGCCTACTATGCCATCCGACAGGGCCCCTGGAAACTGCTTCAGAACACGCCTTTCGAACCCATGCAATTGATCCACCTCGAGCAAGATCCGCTCGAGGCCGATCCGAAACCCACCAAGGGCCTCGTCGCCGACCGTCTTCGGCGAGCGCTGATGGATCATCTCCAGCGCGCTGGCAGAATTCCCTGGCAACCTTGATCAACCCTCTCAACCGATGATCCGCACCTTTTTCCCGCTCGCCTCGCTGGCGGCTCTGCTCGCGAGTGCCCTTCCGCCCGCCCTCGCCGAATCGCCCTCAACCAGCCTGTCGGCGGCCTCGCGCCAGGCCCTGGACGCCACCGTGCGCCTGGGGATCCACGAGAGACATTTCCCCGGCGGGGTCTTGCGCGTGCAGCACGGCGATGGCGTCTACCTCCAGGCCTACGGAAATCGTGCCGCCGATCCCGAAACCGTCCCCAACTCCCTGGAGACCCTCTACGACGCCGCCTCGCTCACCAAGGTCCTGGCCACCACGTCGGCCGTCATGAAACTCGTGGAAAGCGGCGAGGTTGACCTCGACTCGCCGGTCGTCGCCTATCTGCCAGAGTTCAAGGGGCACGGGAAAGAAAACATTCGCGTGCGGCAGTTGCTGACCCACAGCTCGGGCCTCCGCCCCGGCATCTCCAGGCAACCCGCTTGGCAAGGTTACCAAGAGGGACTGCGACGCATCTGGGCGGACAAACCCATCCACCCGCCGGACACTGCGTTCGTCTACAGCGATATCAACTTCATCTTGTTAGGCGAACTGGTCTACCAAGTCAGCGGCCAGCCTCTGGACCGCTACTGTCAGCGACATTTTTTCCTTCCCTTGAAGATGTTCGACACCGGTTTTCGGCCCGCCGAGGTGATGTGGGAGCGCGTGGCGCCCACGACCCGTGAAGGCGAAACGGTCGTTCGCGGCATCGTGCACGACCCCACTTCGCGTCGCATGGGCGGCGTGACCGGCCACGCGGGCTTGTTCACCACGGCAAGCGATGTCGGACGCTACGCCCAGATGCTCCTGAATCGCGGGATTCTCGACGGCGTGCGCGTCTTGCGGCCGGAAACCGTCGACCTCATGACCCGCCCCCACCAAGCTGAAACCATCGACGCGACGCGCGGTCTGGGATGGGACATCGCTTCCCCCTACGCCTCCCTGAAGGGCGAACATTTCGCGGAGGGATCTTTCGGACACACCGGCTGGACGGGCACTTCGCTCTGGGTCGATCCACCCTCCCGGACGAGCGTGATATTCCTGTCCAACCGCAATCACCCCACTGAAGCCGGCCGGACTCGGGACGTGCGCATTCGCCTCTCCAATCACGCCGCTGAAGCCACCGGTCTCAAGCTCTATCAAATCGCTCTTCCCCGACGAATCTTCAACGGCGTCGACGTCCTCGCGGCACGCGGTTTTCGATCTCTGCGGGGTCTCAAGGTCGGGCTGATCACCAATCACACCGGCCGGACCCGCGCCGGCGGATCGACCATCGATCTGCTTCATCATTCCAGCCGCGTCGACATGAAAGCCCTCTTCGGTCCCGAACACGGGATTCGCGGCACAGAAGACACCGCCAAGATCGCGGACGGACGCGACGCGAAAACCGGGCTTCCCACCTACAGTCTCTATGGCGAAACGCGCCGCCCTCAAGTCGAGCACATCGAGAATCTCGATGCCCTGGTTTTCGACATTCAGGACATTGGCTGCCGGTTTTACACTTACATCTCCACCATGCATCGCGCCATGGAAGCCGCGGCTGAGCACGGCCTTCGATTCTTCGTTCTCGACCGCATCAACCCGATCAACGGCGTCGACATCGATGGCCCGGTTCTCGATGGTGAGACTTCTTTCACCGCCACCCATCCCATTCCCGTCCGCCACGGCATGACCGCCGGTGAGCTCGCTCTCATGATTCGCAATGAAAAGGCGATGAATCTCGATCTCCAAGTGATTCCTCTCTCGGGATGGCGCCGCCCCCTCTATCAAGATCAAACGGATCTGGAATGGGTCAACCCGTCGCCCAACATGCGGAGTCTCACGGCGGCCATTCTCTACCCCGGCGTCGGACTTCTCGAGTTCATGAATCTCTCGGTGGGCCGCGGCACCGACACCCCCTTCGAATGGATCGGCGCCCCCTACCTGGACGCCGGAGCGCTCAAGAAACATCTCGATGCCTACCAGCTTCCCGGAATCCATTTCAAGCCCGTGACTTTCACTCCCGACGCCTCTGTGTTCGAAAACACTCTCTGCCAGGGCATTCGCTTTATCCTGACAAATCGCGAAACCTACCGCTCCATCGACACAGGATTGGCCATCGCCATCTACCTCGCCGAACATCACGCGGAGGAAGCTCAGTTCGACCGTTTCCAACGGCTACTGGTTCATCCCAAGACCTTCGAACTCGTGAAATCCGGTGCCAGTCTTGAAGAAATCCACGCCAGTTGGAAGTCGGCGAGGGACGCGTTTGCCCGAAGGCGCGAGAACTGCCTCTTGTATTAGCCCAAGTTCGTCAGCTATGGAGACCGAAATCCTTTAAATCCCTGGTTTTCTAGGATTTCATCGAATCTGACCTCCGCTTCTCGTGAGTGGGAAGTTCTCAGACCGGTTTCTCTTTGCCTGGCGTGTCTGTCTGACTGCGTAATAGAGCGATCTTCGCCTTGGATAGTTCAATGCTCAGATCGATCAGTTCGGTGGTCAGTTTCTTGAATTTCTTGTACTCCTTTGTTTCTTTTCGTAGTCCCTTCACGTGGTCTGGCCAGACGTGTTCAGTCCGGCTCCTCATCTTATGCGTGTAGCTCAGTTGGTAATACACGCCGCGCTGGCGTTGTCGATCTCGGTATTGCTTGCTGATGCTCCCAGGCCGCATTGGCCCGATTGCAGCTAACTTTGCCGCAAGTTTCTGGACTCTTTTTTCAGTGATCTGATCTTTTTCATGGTCATTAGCTTATATATGCGAATGTCTAGGAAAATCAAATCATTTGTTATGGATCTCTGGATTTCTTGGTGGAATATCGTCTGTCTTCTGCGACCCGCTTTCTCGAGAGCCCGCACCTTTCTCTGGTTTCTGCTCGTCTTGGCCGCTTTCTCCGTGCGCAATGACCTCCTCGGGGTTTCCAGTTTCGTCCGCGCTCTCGGTTTGTCAGAACACTTCTATGAGCACTTACTCCATTTCTTCCACAGCAATGCTGTGAAGACGGACCGGCTTGCAGAACTTTGGTTCGCCATCGTGATCAAGCACTTCCCTGTCTACAAGATCGGTTGTCGCCCCGTCCTGGTTCTCGACGGCATCAAGAAGTCCAAGGAGGGCCGCAAGATGCCTGCGGTGAAGTATCTGCATCAACAGTCCGAGTCCAATTCCAAGCCTCACTTCATCATGAGCCATTCCTTTCAGGCCTTCGGCGTGCTCTGTCAGGTTGGCGGATACTTCTTCTGCGTTCCGGTCTGTGCACGCATTCACGAAGGTATCGTCACTTCAAACCGCGACAGGAGAACCTTGATCGACAAGGCCAACGAGATGCTCGCATCCGTCTGTAGAGGTCAGGAGTTCGTCTTGCTGGCCGACGCCTACTACGCCAACGGAAAGGTGATCCGGAGCACCAAGGGGCGTTCCGGTGTGCTGGTCACGAGGGTTCGACGCACGACAACCGGCTTTCGGCCTGCGGCAGTGCCACGCAAACGCAAACGCGGACGACCGAAAAAGTATGGCGCTGCGGTGAAGCTCCAGAATGTCTTTGGAACGGGCGGCTTCAGTTCCGTTCCCAGTCCCGTATATGGGGAGAGAAACATCTCTGTCCGGTTCAAGTCGGTGGATCTGTTGTGGAAGCCCGCCGGGGCGATGGTCCGCTTCATTCTCGTCGATCATCCCACGAGAGGGCGGATCATCCTCTTGTCTACCGACCTCACCATGGAAGCTCAGGAGATCATCTTGCTCTACAGTTTGCGTTTCAAGATCGAAGTCGCTTTCAAGCAAGCGGTGCATTCGGTCGGCTCATTCGGATACCATTTCTGGATGGCCGCTATGCGACCGCTCAAGCGTCGCAATGGTAACCAATACCTCCACCGGACTACCGAGAAATATCGCAGACAGGTGCAGAGAAAGATGCACGCATATCATGTGTTTGTGCAGACCGGCATGATCGCTCAGGGCATGTTACAGTACCTTGCCATGACATGTGACGGTCTGGTCTGGAAACACTTTGGAACCTGGATCCGAACCATCCGCCCAGACGTGCTGCCTTCGGAAATGATTGTCTCAGCCGCCTTGAAAAACACGCTGCCTGGATTTTTGCACCACGGCGGAAAAGGTTCAGCGTTCCGAAAATTCATCCTTGATAAAATAGACTTCACTCGCTCCGAAGGTTCACGCTTCGCCGCATGATGATCCAGTTACAGAACTTCTCACTCGCGAGCTCCGCTTTTCGGGACTACATTTTCGATCAGTTTTGGAAGTGTCGGCAATTCCAGCCCCAGGTGAGCCAGCAGTTCTGCCACTTGCCGGTCGGGCCGTGCGACCACGCGAAGGCGCATCTCTGTCTCGCCCCGGACTGGGAGCACGACATCCATACTCCTCACAGTGGCCACCTCCTTGAGCAACTGCCGGGAGCAATCTCCCAGTCCCTTGCATCGCATCCACATCTCCAGGGTTCGCCACATCGCCAAAGTCAAGAAGCACA
>CBDBEZ010000074.1:0-28401 GCA_965204485.1 Verrucomicrobiales bacterium | reverse complement strand
CTCGTCTTGCCCCCCGTTCGCCATCCCGTATCATCCGTGTTGACGTCATCGGATTGCTGGATGGCTGCTTTGATTCGCTCCGCTTCTCGGCTGATCGCTCCATCGCCGTTTCCCAATTTCAGGGCGTCTTGTGTCAGGGCGCTCTGGCTGAGATCAATGCCGCAAATCTCGCGAACAATCGGAGGAACTTTGCGTAGAGTCACCCCGAAGTGGAGAAATGACCGGAAGTTGTGGATGAGGGCGGTCGGAACACCATTCGAAGTTCGATCATGGGTTAGGCACAATGCCTTTAGGGAAAGATCCAAAATATTTTAGATAAATTTTGCATTTTACCATAATAGTTATAATTTGGGTGGATGCCTCACTCCCATCCCAATCAAGTTAGCGGTTTCCTTGGTCAGTTCGAACATCTTTTCGGATTCGTTCGCGATCGCTTCGAACGCTTGCAGAACCCAGGCCGCGGCCCCAACCCCAAGCTGCCGGCCTGGGATCTTCTCGCCTCCCTGGTCTATCACGTGATCAGTGATGCTGGCCATTTCTCGGCCCATGTGTTCCAGTTGTTCGAGGTGGTGATCAAGGATAGTTCGCTCTCGGAACGGCGCCAGAGGATGGGGCTTGAGCCATTCGCTTGGCTCATGAAGCAGGTGTTAAAGCCCCTCGCCGATGGACGCGTACACAAGGGATGTTTCTACAAGGGGCTGCGCCTGTGCGGGATCGATGGCTCGAAATGGAGCGTCACGAACACGCCGCAGGTTCCGGCTGCCATGAGCAAGGCGGCCTCCAGGAGAATGACCGCCGCCTTTGCGAAAATAGAGATGTGCGCGCTCGTGGAACTTGGCATCCACAACCCGTAGGCGGCGACGGTCGGCCTGAAAGAAGAAGGCGAATGGACCCTGGCCAAAGAACTTCTCGGGAGTCTGCCGAAGAGGAGTCTGCTGATTGTCGACCGGCTTTACGGTTGGGGGAAGTATCTCGACGAACTCGTGAAATCATGCCGGGCGGCACATAGTGAATTGTTGGTGAAGGCACGCGGCAGCAACAAGAGCCATAAGACTGAAAGGCTCTCCGATGGAAGCGCGCTGGTCAGCATCAGGGTGCCCAGAAAGAAGGCTGATGGGCCGCGGGAGAATCAACCCCATAGTTTCATAAATCGGGGCAAGAATCCCAAGAAAATAGTGGCAGGGGCCTTTGGGATAAGGTTAATTTGGAATCTACCAAAACACCAAACACTTCAACCCAAAAGCCACCTACAGTGAGAGTAGCACGACGCACGATTAATGCAAAGTCCAGAACGATTCCGGCGATCAAATTTGAAGATCAAGAACTGACCTCTTTCGGCGGTCTCGTTATCTTTCAGAAGCTCTTTCAGGAATTGGATCTGGAGGGGAAGCTTCAGCAGTGCTTTGATCCACTGGATCGACGCATGTCCCGCTTCTACAAGTTCCACAAGGTTTTCATGTGTCTTATCGTGCATCTTATACTGGGCTACCGGATGCTTCGCGATTTGGACTACTACCGAGATGATCCCCTTGTACGACAGGTTTTGGGGATGCACCAATTGCCCAGTGTCCCAACGATGAGCCGGATGTTGGGAGAGATCGATTGTCAAAGCCTTGAGAGGATGAGGGAGATGAATCATTTCGTTTGCCTGTCGCGACTTCAGGAGGAAGGAATCAAACGCATCACGCTTGATTTGGACGGAAGCGTGCAGAGCACGAGTCGCCATGCGGAAGGGACGGCTGTGGGATTTAACAAGAAGAAAAAAGGCGAGCGCAGTTATTATCCGCTGCTCGCGACGATCTCCCAAACCGGACAAATCTTCGACTTCCTTCATCGAAGCGGCAACGTCCATGACTCCAATGGCGCGGTGGAATTTCTTCGCTACTGCGTGGAGAAGATTCGCAAGGTGCTGCCTGATGTGCAGATCGAGTTGCGCGCCGACAGCGCGTTTTTCAGCGATCAGATGGTTTCAGAGGCAAAGACCCTGGGCCTGGAATATACGTTCTCGGTGCCTTTCGAGCGGCTTGTGGAACTCAAGGGCATCATCGAGAAGCGCCGTCGCTGGTCCCGAACCCGAGGCGGAGAGGGAAAAACTCATCACTTCGAAATCCGCTGGAAGCCAAAAAGTTGGGCGCGCAAAGCGCGCAAAGCGCGCATTTTGTGCATTTTGTGCATTTTGTGCATTTTGTGCATTTTGTGCATTTTGTGCATTTTGTGCATTTTGTGCATTTTGTGCATTCGAACCATGAGGCGCACTCAGCGCAAAGGACCGCTCCAACTGGATCTTTTCGAACCAGTCGAGGAGAACTATGAATACAAGGCGATCATCACCAACAAGACAAACACGGCCGCTCATGTGGTGAAATTTCATGAAGGGCGTGGCTCTCAGGAGAAGATTTTTGGCGAAGCCAAGAGCCAGGCCCAGATGGACTATATTCCGGCCAAGCGACGTGCCGCCAACGAAGCTTTCCTTTTGGCCAGTATCCTCACCCACAATCTCACACGCGAAATGCAGATGCGATCTGCGGAGCGGTCACGCAAATCGTCCCCCAAAAGGGCTGCGGAGTGGATCTTTGAAGGACTCGGCACGATTCGCCGCAAAATCATCCAGCGTGCCGGACGTCTGACTCGCCCTCAAGGTCGACTCACATTGACACTCGGAGACAATCAGGCCGTCGAAGAAGAAATCGCCTACTACATGATGGCCTGACTGGCCATTTTATGAAACGCTGGGGTCAAGGGGAGATCCGTATCCGTGAGATTCGAGGCCGGATCAGGAAGCCGGGGGCACGACAGTGGAGCGAGGAGAGGCTATGGACGACGCTTATTGATGAGCAGGAGTATCCGGCGCAGGAATTGCTGGAGCTCTATGCCCTGCGCTGGGAACACGAGATATTCTACAAGGAACTCAAGCTCCACATGCGCGGGAGTGACGTTCTTCATAGCCATACGCCAGAAACAGCGGCCCAGGAGGTGGCGGCATTGCTCATGGCCTGCTCGATCATCGCGCAGGAGCGATGCGAAGCCGCGAAAAGCGGCAACATCCAGCCGTTGAGCATCAGTTTCCTGAAGACGCTCGACAAAATGAATTCACTATGGGCAGTGTTCGAAGTGTCCGAGGGACTGCTGACCGAAGAGACAAAACAGGAGATGGTAGCGCGAGTCAGAGAATTGATCGTTCGGGAGGCAATACCGAAAAGACGACAAAGGAGTTGCCCGCGCAAAGTCCGCCAACCGGTGACGAGTTGGCCTAGGCTAACAGAAAACGACTCTCGTGAGGGCGAGTTCCTGCTGGAGATTGTTAGCTTTCCCTAAAGGCATTGGGGTTAGGCAGCGGTTTGCTGCTCGATGCCGTCCACGAAGATGATTCCTTGCACGACTTTGTCAAGTTGACGATATCCGTTCAGTCGACGCCAGCCTTTCTCGGCTTCCAGGCCGAGCTTGTAGACCATTGAAAGGGTTGCTTTCCTCGATCCGCACCCTTTGGTTTGTCGAGTCCGATGGCGGACCGTGGCAAACGTCGACTCAATCGGGTTTGTCGTCCGGATGTGTCTCCAGTGCTCGGCTGGAAAGTCGTAGAACGTTAGTAGAGTTTCCTTGTCTTTCTTCAGGCAGGCGCACGCTTTCGGATACTTGGCTTCGTAGAGCGTGAAGAACTCGTCATAGGCCTCCAAGGCGGCCTTCTTTGTTTCCGCCATGTAGATTTCATGGATGCGTTCCTTGGCAAGGGGCTGCGCTTTCTTCGGCAGCTTGTCGAGGATGTTGGCTGTCTTGTGCACCCAACATCGTTGCTGTTTGCTTGTCGGATATTCCTCTTCCAAGGCGCTCCAGAACCCGAGAGCTCCATCGGCGATACTCAGTTTCGGAGGGATCTTCAATCCTCGTTTCTTGAGGTCTCTGAGCACATTTTTCCAGGACAGTTTGCTCTCTCGTTCTCCATCGCTGATGGTTACCAATTCCTTGGTTCCATCGGGTAAGGAGCCGACGATTACGAGAACACATGGGCGGTCGTCATTGAGCCTGACATGGAAGTAGATCCCGTCGGCCCAGAGATAGACGTATTCCTTGTCGCTGAGGTCACGCTTGCTCCATTGCTCGCGTTCTTTCTCCCATTGCTCTTCCTCGTCGAACGATGTTGGCTGCAGAAAGACCCGATGCGTTCTCACCGAGGATCGGCTCTAAGGCTCGACTCATCTCGGAGGTTGAGATTCCTCGCAGGTAGAGTGCTGGGATGAGGTTGTCCAGTGAAGCGACCCGGCGTAGGTACGGCGGAAGGATGGCGCTGGTGAACCGCTGGCCTGATCGGCGATCATTGATTCTGGGCTGCCGAACAGGAACGTTCCCTATTCCAGTCTGAAGTTGCCGCTTCAGGAAGATGGCCGTTGCGGACGACTTGGCGATGACCCTGGTCATCACGCTGATGTTGATGGGCTTGAATGTAGTCGGAGACTTCGTTGTCGATGGCGGCCTGAAGAAGCACTTGGGCTCCTTGTCGCAGGGTGGCCTCAAGGGCGTTCTGGCAGACGGTGCTTGCTCCTTCCTGGCGAAGGATAGATGCTGATTCGGTAGGGTGGTTGGTGGTTTTCATTGGAGTTCAGTTGTTTGGTAATGGTTGAACTCTTCATGATGCCCCGACCGCCCTCGTCCACAACTTCCGGTCATTTCTCCCCGAAGTGATAGTGCAGAGCCAGTCCAAACGACCGAACCCTGGGACCCACACGGTGAGCGGCGGCCCCGTGTTGGTCGAGCGGCAAGTCCCGGTGAGTTCCTCGCGCGCAGTGGCCACAACTGCATTCTTCGACTTCCACTTTCCAGATCGATATGTCTCGGGCAATCTTTTCCGGCACATCGACCGTGCTTGCCGTCTCCAGACGAGTTCCAAGCCTGCCTCCGCATCGAGGACAATTTGACGACCGCCCCTTGGGCAATCGGGCTTCCATGCTTCGAACATTGTCATCCGGCCCAATCTCCGGTTCCTCCCGCCGCCAGAAGGACCCTTGGCCCGGCTTGCGTCCCGGTCTTTTCGGGTTGGCCTCGGGCTTTCCCTTCGAGAACGGAGCCGCCGATCTGTTCTGCTTGCGCTTCAACTCATCCAATTCCTTGCGCAGTCTTCGATCTTCCTCGCGAAGCTTCAGATTCTCCGCCTCCAACTGAGCAAACCGCTCCCGTAGATCGCGGACGAGCCGGATCAGTTCTCTCGTGAGGAACGATTCAAGAGAATCGGATGACATCAATGGTTAAGATGTCTTAATTATCGAAGCTGTCAAGAGCTTGTTAGATGCGCTAATCAGTTACTGAATCTTCTTCCAGAGTCAGCCTGGATTCGTCGAGGTGTGCGGCGAAGCACGGCGTTTCGCCGCCTCGCTTTCGCTTCGGGGTTCTATCATGACACACCGTGAAGTGGAAAGAAAAGGGTGACGTGGAGTTTCGATGGCCTTGAGAGCGCTTGGGGGCAAGCGCTCTCGTGTGCCCGGCATGGGCCTTAACTAATGACATGAAACGATGACATCGGAGCTGATGAGAGCAACCGTAGCTGAACCGCAAGGCGACGCCCGCGAGGGTGGAGCTGAAGGAAGCGGCAGGCAAATCCGCGGCCATAGGAACACGAACCGGCAGCGAGGCAGGCTGTGGGCGGCGAGCGTGCTAGTGTAATCCGTCAAGCAGACTGTAGTTTATTCAGTTTGGCTCTACCGCACTTGACCTTTTCGAGAATATCAGAGGCAGCCGCGGTCCAGATGAAGAGAGATGGGTTTTCGTTGTGAGCTTCGATATAGCCTACCAACGCCTGTTCGAAGTCAGCGAGGAAGCTTCCCGTGACTTGTTAAAATTTAGGTGGATGGTTACCGGCTCCGCTCGGTGAGAAGAGTCGGATTATTACAGAATCCAGGAACCAGCAACCATCCATGAAACACCTTGAGATCATCCATCAACTCGGTCAAGCCGATTCAAGAGAAGCCGCCGTGGCCTTCGACGAATTCCCGCGCGGGGCGGTCCGCCAATCACTGGTCAGCGTCATGGCCGAGGAAGTCACCAGCCTCTGTGGAGCCGCGCATGGGCGAGACACCGAGAGCCCGTCTCGTCGGGCCGGGAGCGCTCCGTCGAGCCTTGAAATCGAGGGAGAGAAGATCAGCCGTCCCAGGGTCCGCCGCGAGCACTCTGATGGCACGAAGAGCGAGGTGAAACTTGCCAGCTACGAGGCAGCCAAAGGCTACGAGAAAAACAAGATTCGAGACGCCATCATTCGCGCCTACACCCACGGAGTTTCCACCAATGAGGCGCGGGACACGATCGACTGGACCAAGGGAGCCAGCTCCTTTCCGACATGCCTCACATCCCCGAGTTGGTGCACCGCCAGCACGAAGGCCTCCTCTGCCTGTATGCCCTCCTCCACCCGCGACTCCATATGATCGAGCAAATGACTCTCCAGTTCATCCAAGTCCTCCGCGGGCACGTGACGAGCCGCCTCCTCGCGCCACTCTGTAATGGCTTGTTTTAGATCAAACATGGTTTCGATTCCCGCCAGAGTTTGTTCAAAGTTCCGTGCACCGTTTCCCACTGACGCCGCTCTTCAGCCAGAGCCTTGCTCCCGTCCGAGACTAGCGAGTAGTACTTTCGCCGGCGACCCGATTCGGAACTTTTCCACTCGGAGACGATCAGTCCCTCGCGCTCCAGACGGTGCAAGATCGGGTAGAGCATTCCATCCGTCCACTGCAGCTCGTTCCTCGACAACTTTTTCACCTTCTGGATAATGGCGTAGCCGTAACTCTCGCCCTCGGCGAGGATCGAAAGCAAGAGCGGCCGCGAGGAGGCGGCGACCAGGTCTTTCCGTATCATAGAGCTGCTATACATAGAATCTCTATGCTTGTCAAGAGCGCTCTTTGCGCAGCACCAAAACGATGTCTTCCTGGGAATCATCCAGCTCGCGCGGACGGCCCGGGTCGTAGTCGAAATCGTGGGCAGCCACCAAGCGGAGGGCAGGCACGCGACGGAGCAAGCGCCTCAGTTGGGCCGCGTCGTAGGTGCGAAATTCCCAGACCGATTCCCGTCGCCGCACCTCGCCGTCCGGCGAGCGGATGCTCAATCGAGTGCGAACCCGTTCTCGACGCCGCCGCCGGTCGGCCGGCCATGTGCGGGTGTTGCAAACCACTTCCACGCCATCCACACTCGCCACCCAGCGCTCGTGCACCGCATGCTCTCGGGTGGGATCGGTCAGGTGAAGTCCCAACACGAACAGCCCGCCCGAGGCGAGACTGCCGGCCACCCGTTCCAGGTGCGCGACGGCCGAGGCCTCGTTGTGAAGGTATTTGAAAGAGCTGATCAACGAAGCCGCCAGGCCCGCCTTCCGCGGAGGCCTGCGGAAGGCCTCCATCGAGTCCCGCCACAGCCCCAACTCAAGGCCTCGCAGACGCGCTCGTTCGCGCGCCTTCCGCAACATGGCCTCACTGAGATCGAATCCGAAAGCTTCATAGCCGCGAGCCGTCATCTCGATCATGAGCCGCCCCGTCCCACAGGCCGGCTCCAAAAAACGCCGCCGGGCCGCGCCCCTGGCCTTCCCATAACGCTCCTCCATGACCACCAGAAAATCGGCCTCCGCGGCAGATCCCTCGTCGAAGACCCGGTCATAGTCGTCCGGCGCCTCATAGAGATCGACGTTCTCAAACCCACCACTCATGAAAGAAACCCCTAACCAAAATCCCAGCACTGCGGCAAGCCCGGTCTTCACTCCACCGCAGCCGCCAACCCCTTTTCTCCTCGTGGATTCCGTCACCTCAACACTTTCTCCCCTCACAAGATTTCCGATAGAATTCCCTCCGACCTCACCCTAGAATCCTCCATGCGATTTCGTCTCTCCCTCTCGCGGATGATCATCGTCTTCGGTCTCGGCGCGGTCTCCCTCATGGCGATCTCCTGCAAGCGAGACGAGGCTCCCTCGACCTCGACGCGGCCGACTCCCCCGGACCCGCCCAAACCGGCGGCCCACGCCATCACCTTGGGCCTGGTGGCTCACCCGGGGGCTCTTCCCCTCGTCCTCGCGGAAGTTCAAGGAGCGTTCGAGAAACATCTCGTCGACGCCCACTTCCGCTTCTTCGAGTCCACCGAAGCGGTGGCTCGCGAACTCGCCTCGGGCGGCGTGGACGCCGGCATGCTCTCGCCCGGCGAAGCCCTCAAACCTCGCGAAACAGGGGCCTTCACCCTCTTGCAAGTCCTCAGCCGGAATGCCGGATCGCTGACCGTTTCCCGGCCGCTCTGGAACGCCATCCAACCCCATCTCCTGCGGAAAGCCGGCGGCGAACCCGTCCACCCCATCCACGCCAACACCCTCGCTCTGGTCGCCCAGCGCGTCACCCGCGAACGGGCACCCATCGCCTTCCAAATCGATGCCCCCCTGGCGACCGACGCCTTCCTGCTCCGTTACTGGCTGAAAGCGGCGGGAATCACCAGTGGCGACGAATCCCTCTTCCACCCCAGCATTCGCTTCGCCCGTATCCAGCTGCTCACCGAAAACGATGCACCGTCATCGCCCCATCGCGGCCACGCGGGCTCGCCCTGGGACAAGCCGGACGGCCAGGTCACCCTGATCGACTCGGAAGCCATTGTCCGAGATGTCCCCGACACGGTATTGGCGGTGCGGGCGGCCTGGCTAGCGACTCACCGGGAATCCGCCATCGGCACGGTGGCGGGTGCCCTGAAAGCCGCTCAGTGGCTGGAAGAGAGCGCCGATCACCGGACAGAGGCCCTCGAGACCTTCCTCGAAACGGCGGCCGATGCCCTTTCCGCCGAACAGCGGCAACACATCCAAACCGTGGGGCTGGAGAGCGGATCCTCGGCGACCTTTAGCAAGAATGCGAGCGCCGCGCCGGATCGCACGTCGGCCCTCTGGATCGTCGCGCAGATGGTCCAGTGGGGGCATCTGCCCGCCACGATGACCGATTCCGACCTCGGGAGAATGGTCGACGAGACGCTCGATCGGGAGGTTTTCGTGGAGGCCACCAAGCGTGCGGCTTCCTACCCGGCGGGTCTGCGCTCGCGCTTGGAAGAGGAGCGGCCCATCGAAGCCGTTCTGGACGGGCGGCACTTCCGGCCGGCCACTCCAACGGCCTTCATCCAGCGACCTCGTCCGGCCGCGGACTCAAATTTCGATTGACATGGGGGGCGACTGTGGTAAGCGCAGATTCCCAATTTGGGCCATGGTCGCCCAACATTCTTACCTTTGTTTCACGATTTAGGTATCAGCGCCGTTCATGTCTACCTCCAAGATCATCGAATTTTCCCCCAACCATGGGGAAGGAGGAACGGCGAGTCAGTCTCGGGCCCTACCTATGAAAAGCGAGCTAGTCGAAGAAGCGTCGAAAGTCATCTCTGACATCCCCCTCCTGATTAACGTTGTCTCCAAGCGTGTGCGGCAACTCAATCAGGGACGTCCTCCCCTTGTCCAGGTGCAGGGGCGGATGGGGCAGGCGGACATCGCCTTGAAGGAAATCATCGAGGGCAAGATCATCGCGGCCGCCGAGGGCGCGGAGACTTCGGCGGAAAACGCCTCGTAAACCAAGCACCGCTCCGCACCTACAAAGAGCAGCGCAGCTGGGAGCGACCCACTCAGCGCCCGCTCGCCCCGAGCAGCCTCCTCCATGGGAGAGCTGCCGTTCACCCATGGCTTCCCGCAAGAAAAAGAAATCCGGGACGACGGACGGTCAGATCGCCAAGAACCCCAAGGCGCTTCGAGATTTCCACGTCCTGGAAAAATTCGAAGCCGGCATTGCCCTCCGGGGAACCGAGGTCAAGTCGGTCCGGGCGGGCAAGATCAACCTCCGCGACGCCTTCTGCCGCATCGAGAATGGCAACGTCGTCCTCCACGGCTGCGACATTCAGCCCTACGAATACGCCAGCCACATCCAGCACGAAGGGAAACGTCCCCGTCGGCTTCTCCTGCATCGAAAAGAAATCCGCAAAATCCAGGCGTCCATCGAGCAGAAAGGGAACACGGTGGTCGCTCTCCGCTGCTACTGGAAGCGCCGTATCGTCAAAGTGGAGATCGGAACCGCGCGCGGCAAGGCGATCCACGACCAGCGCCAGGACATCAAAAAGCGGGTCGAAATGCGGGAGGCCCAGCGCGAGATGGTGCGCTTCAACAAACACGGAGGCTGAGCGGAGAGCGGGACCGACATTCCCACTTGGCTTTCCCAAAGCCCGATATTAGGATGACTCTCATCACGTTCAGCCAATGAAACTCTCTCACCATCTCTTGTTCTGGAGCGGTATGTCGGGAATGCTCTGCGCTTGCGACCCGCAGAATCCCGAGGAAGCCGCCGCCCCGACCTCCCCAGTGCCGGCGGAAGCGGCCACCAACGTGTCGGCGCAAGCCGTCAAATCCGCTCATTTCGACACCGTCGTGGAGCATCTCGACGTCGGCGGCACCTTTCTCGGCTACATCGACGTCGCGGGGGATCTCGATCGCCTTCTCGAGATGGGGCAGCAGTTCATGGGGTCGCTTCGGGAGCAGGGGCTCGACGACATCCCCGACATCCAGCTGAAGGAACTGGTCGCGGAGCTGGGCCTTCAAAGCATTTCGGCGATGGGTGGGAGTTCGCTTCCCACCGGAGACGGCTACTACCGCAATCAGGCTTTCATTCACACGCCGGACGGTCCCAAGGGTCTGTTGACGCTCTTCGGGCAGGAAGCCAAGCCGCTCGCCACCCTCGATATCGCCCCCGCCGGGAGCGATATCGTGGTCGAGCAGGAGTTTCGCCTGGCCGCCTTGAAAGACATCGCCCTGGGCGTCTACGCACAATTGCCCGAGGACCAGGGCATCCCGCCGCTCGATCAGATGATGCAGCAACAGATTCCCGGGCTAGGAATGACCGTCGAGGAAGTTCTCAATCAGGCGAACGGGCGCTGCATATTCGTCGCCAAGATCGATCCAGAGCAAAAGGTCACGATTCCCGGGCCGCAGCCGGTCGAGATTCCCGCCGTCGATTTCTTCATCGATCTCCAGGGGATGGGCTGGGTTTTTGAGAAACTGCAAGGCTTCATTCCTCAGCAAGGCCCCTTCGTTCGCGAGGATACCGAGGCTTTCACCAAGCTCAGCGCGCAGATACCGCCGGAAGTCCCCTTCTCCTTCTTCCAGCCCGTGTTGGTGCATGAGAAGGAGAGCAACCGGCTGATGCTGGCTTCCCGCCCTACCTTCCTCGACGCCTGTAAACCGGGAGAGGGCGATAAACTCGCCACGGATCCTGATTTCGCCAAGGTCTCCAAGGGCCTCCCCACGGAGGGCAACGGCTTCAGTTACATCTCGCCACGGATGGGAGGAGCCGTGCGGGACACCATCACCAAGATCATGGAAGAGCAGGGCATCACCAAGATCATGGAAGAGCAGGGCACCTCGGGCACGGCGGAAAAGGTCATTGAACTGGTGATCGGCAATCTCGGCTCGATGGCCTCCGTCACGGTGAAGAAACCCATCGGCATTCACTCGATCGCCAACAGCCCTGCTTCCCTGAAAACGAGTCTCGCCAGCGCAGCCTCGGTGCCCGCGGCGATGGGTTTCTTCACCGTGAACGCCTTCAACAACGCCGCCGCTGTCGGCGATGCCCAGCAGGGCGCCGCAATCAACGCGGAGGATCAACTGGACGGAATCAAGGCCACCGTGGCCGCTCTCAGGACCTACGCCGCCAATAACGGCTCCTTTCCCGATACCGTGAGCGACCTTGCTCCCGATTACTTGAGCGATGAGGACGCCCAGACGGCCCTGCAATGGATGACCCCCAATGGACCGGAGACGCTTGTCTACTTCGGAGGCCTCAGCGTGGCTTCAGACAACAACCCGATCATCCTCGCCTCGCCTGTCCCCGACGGCAACGGCCAGCGAGCCGTGGCCCACATCGATGGCACCGTCGAGACCGTCAGCGAAGACGATTTCTTCAAGCTCGCCAGAGCGGCCCACGAGCAGGCGAACTCACCGGAACAGTCAATCACGCCGGGAGGGTCGCGCCGAGACTGACGTCCTGGCAATGTGACGACCAGATTGCACCGCCCGCAGCGGAGTTGAGACTCCGCTCTACTTTCGGCGCGTCTCCGTGATGCGGAATTTCTTTCCGCGAGCCATGGCACCTGCATGACACTCAGGCCCGTCCGCTTTCGCGGCTGCATGACAACCGATGATTGGCGCCGCGACTGAGGTCCTGCCAAATCGGCCAAACCGGCCGCATCGCCCGGCGATGGCATCTCCGGCTACAGCGCCTTCATGGCGCCAAGTTGTCCTCACGCCTTCCCCATTCAACTCCCACCACGCTCTGTGGCCAGGAACGGTGTCCCCGGACGCCATGGCGATTCCGGGGGGACCAATTTCCAGGCACCGTTCCGTCTCTAACTGTACAAGGTAGAAGGCAGAACCACGTAGGGCGCGAAGAGCACCAAGGATGATGTTAGCAGGTCTTTTCGTTCAAAAGAGTCACTCCATTGAATGAAACCTTTGCGAACATAGCTCCGTTTCAAAACGCAAGGAAACGACGAAAAAGCGTTAGGTGAATCCCGCCCACCCTTTCAAATCCGTCACTCCATCGCGAGGCAATATAAAGACTCAAACCGGGCCTCACCAAAGATCACCCTCCCCCTTCTTCGTGCTCTTCGAATTCCTCGTGGTAATCTCCCTCGCTGCTTTGATCGTGATCCACGACTCGTTTCTACCCATTTCAGCCTTTGGCCTCGCCAACGCAAAGCGCCACTTCCAAGGCCCGGGACCTCCCCGAAGCTCCGATTTCACCCTGGCCTCGCCGCTCACCGCGTGTTTTGTTTCTTTCCCTTTCCCGTCTGTCGATGCCTTGACCTCATCCATCCCCATGACCGCACCCTCTCCCACACCACCTTCCATGTCTCGTCGACGGCGACAGCCACCCCCTCACCGAGGCGTCGTGCTCGCCGTCCTGGCGCCTTTCCTCGGGTTCGGCTGCTCTCACGAGGTCACGGCGGCCGATGAGAATATCCAGACCACCTCGGCTTTTCTGGACCTGCTCACCTTGCCCACCCGCGGACACCTCGACGGCGGCCTCACCCGTTCGGGATCCCACTACTATTTCGGCAGCGAGGAGGAAGCCACCGCCGGCTTGTGGCGGACGGACGGCACCACGCTGGGCACCGTTTGCCTCAATGAAAGGGCCGCGGCTTCCTTCAAAGTGGGCGCTTCTCCCCATCTCTTCTTTTGGGTCGGCCGCGATCTCTGGAGAACCGACGGCGTGCCCCATCAAGAAGTTCTCATTGAAGAAGGTTTCGGGTCTCCCCCCGATGCAGATGACCAGACTTTCGCAGGACTCGATGGCTGGCTCTACTGGCTCGACAGCGTGAACGGCGGCTGGGATCTCCGGCGGCTACGCGACGCGGGCGACTCCCACCTGGTGCGTTCGTTCCCACGGGAAGGCGCTCCGTCCTTCGCCGGAATGATGCAGACCGGCGACCACGGATTGATCTTTCTGGCGCCAGACGCGGAGAGCCGCTCGACCGCTCTTTGGCGAATCGACCAAGCCGGCAGTGAACCGGTGAAGGTGGACACCGAAATCTGGACCTCTCAGCCGCTGGTGCTGAGCCCGCAAGCCATCTACTACGCCAAACGCGTCGACGGCAAGACTCTCCTCCATCGCACTCTGGGGCCCCCCTCGACCAGTGTCCGCATCACCTCAAGCGAGGAACCCCCTTTCGAAGAACCGCGCGCCTTCTTCGCGGGAAAAGAGGCGCTCTATTTCCAGGCCCAGGAGGCCGCCCATAGCATCGAACTCTGGCATGTTCCCCACCAAGGCGACTCCGCCTCGCGCCTGGCGGATCTCAATCCGGGAAACAACAGCGCCTCCCCCGAACCGCTCGCCGAGTTCCAGGGCGCCCTCTGGACCATGGCTCGAGTGGGCGGAAGTGGCGCCCGTCTCTGGAAACTCCCTCTCGACAACTCCACGGAACCGAGCCGGATCGATTTCCTCCCAGACGAGGTGGCTGATCACACGTTTCGCGAGGCTCACGCCACGGCCGACGTCCTCTTCCTGGTGTCCAGTCCGTCCGCCTCCAGCCGCGAGCGCTGGCTCACCCGGACGGACGGCACCAAGGGCGGAAGCGAAACTTTTGGTCCAGATTGGCTGACGGAAGCCGAGGCCGTCGATGGCGGTTTCCCTCATCTCTACAAGCGTGAGGATGGCATCTTTTTTCCCAGTCAACAGTTCACCTTTGGCACCGAGATCCACGTCATGGACGCCGAGATGGACGCGCCCACTCTTCTGCGCGACGCCAACGTCACCCCCATCGAGCAGGCCGGCGCCCCTTTGATTCAAACGTCTCCCCGCACGGGAGACCTGCACTATTTCACCCTCACACGCGACCACAAGCACGCCTTCGTCCGGCTCGACCACGACGGCATGCGAAGCCTCATCCGGTCCGGCGAAGCCGTTTCCATGGGCTGGTCCCTCACCGCCAATCCCATCACGAGCATCACCTTCTTCCGCGATTCACGCGGTCTCTGGAGCCTTCAGCCAGGCGGCACCACGCCCGGACTGGTGTTCGAAAACGCCACCGTTCGACCCGAGACCGTGGGCCGCAATCTTCCTTTCAGCACCACGGACAGCGGCATTCTTTTTCTCGCCACCACCACCAACAACCTGACTTTCAACATCTACCGGAGCGACGGCCTAGTGGGTGGTGGCACGGAAATACTGGTGCGCAACGAGAGTTTCAAGGACCGGCCGGTGAGGTTTGGAGGCAAGAGCTACTTCGTGGTCAACAAACCGGCGCTCTGCGTTCAGCCCTGGACGGTGGATGGCGCGGGCCGAATCGAGCGCTTTCTCACTTTCGCCAGCGACGTGCGGGTCATCGGCGCCACGCCCTCTCACGTTTTCTTCACCCAGGGAAGTCAACTCTGGAGCTACGACGGCGCCTTTCCCTTACGGGAAACGGGCGCTCCCGCCGCGGTCTCGTTACTGGTGGAACCACCGGTCACCGACGATGAGGATCGTTTTTACTATCTCGGGCGCGGCAACAAAGGGATCGAACTCTGGGCCAGCGACGGCACGCTGGATGGTGAAGATCGGCTCACCGATCTGGTTAGCGACGCGTCGCTTCCCCTCTCGGATCTCACGCCTGCGGGAGACACCGTTTTCTTCGCGGCGCATGAGGACGCTTCCGGGTGGGAGTTGTGGATGAGCGAGGGCGATCGCAACTCAACTCGACGACTCACCGATCTTCGACCCGGCTCGGAAGATTCGCTCCCTATCGACCGCGAAACCACCCACTTGGGCGCGCTGGGCGACTGGGTCTACTTCGCCGCCGACGACGGAATCCACGGCGTCGAGTTGTGGCGCGCCCATGCCTCCGGGGAACCGGTCGAGCTGGTTCAGGATCTCATGCCGGGCCCCGGATCCTCACACCCGCAGAATTTTGTAGCGATCGACGGAAGGCTTCTTTTTCAAGCCATCGATCCTGCCCAGCCGCTCCTCACCCTGCGCGAAATCGTCCAGCGACCGGCCTTCGACGCCTCCCTCGAGATTTCGTCGACCCTGGACGGCGTCGCCCTCCGATTCGGCGCCCAGGCGACCGATCCCTATCTCCTCATGAGGAGTGAAGATCTTCAGAACTGGCGCCCCGTGGAAGCGGTTTCCGGGACTGACTTGAATCAAGCTCAGGAGCGCCTCATCCGCCAGCCCGCCGACCAAAACCCCCGCTACTTTCGCCTGCAGCGAAACTGAGTCTTTCTTCGCGCAGACCGACCGGGCCGGGCCGGCGGCGTACGCGGGTGCGAAGGTTCTGCGCGATTAGGAAAGGGTTTCGAGAATTTCCAGAAGCCGGAGCGGGCTCAGTTCCAAGTAGCTGAGCCGGCCAGCCAGCGTCTCGGAGCTTTGCTGGAGGATGTCCAGAGAGGCGGAACCGAGAAGGAGAAAATGTCCCGCCTTTTCTCCCCCACGCCGACGCTCGTCGATCAGGCTTCGCAGCACGGGGAAGAGATCCGGCAGGCGCTGGACCTCGTCGAGGATCACCAGCTGGTCCCCAAAACCTGAAAGATAAAGCTCCGGGTCAGAGAGTTTCGCCAGATCCGAGGGGCGCTCCAGATCCACGTAGTGGCTTGGTTTGCCGAGATCCAAGCCTCTGGCCAAAGGTGGTTTTCCCCACCTGCCGCGATCCCAACAACGCGACCGCGGGCGACTGCCGGAGCCGCTTGAGCAGGGTCGATGTCAGTTGACGCGAAATCATTTCACCTTGAAATCAAGGAATCGATTCCGAAATTCTACGGTGGAAAGCCGTTTTCGGTGTCGTGTCACCAGTGCCTGATGGCGCCGCATCCGTGGCGCGGAATTCCTTTCCGCGGTCCATATCGCCGCGATGATGGCCAGGCCCGACTGCTTTGAGGGCGACATGAACACCGATGATTAGCACCACGCCGGGAGGTTCACGCTATGCCAAAAAAGGAGGTCCTGCCAATGGCTATCCGGTCGCACCGCACGCAGCGGAGTTGAGACTCCGCTCTACTCTCGGCACGTGTCCCCAGCCGCGCCATCGCGCCTTCACCTACAGGGACATCCTGAGGCCACCTCAACCTCTCGTCACGATGGGGCGCCCACCATCCATCCCCTTCAAGCCCCACACCGTCACGAATCACGAATCACGGTCATTCGGCTCATTCAATCTCGACACTCGACGTCGGAGGAATGATTGAGGGCGCCCGACGCCGGGCCGAAGTCGGCGTTTCACGATCGGCTCTCAACTCCTCCGCAGACGGCATCCGCTTCAAGAAGCGGAACAGGTCGCTTTCCGTGGACAACACCACGGTCGTGTCGTCGCTCAAAACTTGCTCGTAGGTCTCCATGGTCTTGAGGAACTCATAGAACCCCGTGGCGTCAGGGCTGCGGTTATAGGCGTCGGCATAAATCTGCGTCGCCTTGGCATCCGCTTCCCCGCGAATGCTCTGGATCGTCTTGTAGGCCTCCGATTCGATTCTCTTGAGCTCCAACTCCTTGTTACCCAAAATCCGCGAAGCTTCGGCCGCACCTTCCGACCGGAAGAGTTCCGCGATCTGCTGGCGCTCACTGATCATGCGTTCGTAGATGCGTTTGCGCACGTTCACATTGTAGTTGATCCGCTTGAAGCGAATGTCCAACAACTCAATGCCATACTCGGCGAGCTTATCCACCGCGTTTTCCTTGATCTCCTGTTCGATGACACTCCGGCCTTTATTGATCGGCTCCAGCTTTCCAATTTGCTCCCTCGCCTCATCGATCTCCTCCAAGCCAGGAGCCTCCGCGAACGAGAGAACCTCTCGATCCTTGGTGGTGCGAATCATTTCGATGAGATTGTGTTTCGCCACGGCGTTGCGTGTCTCACTTCCCAGGATGACGTCCAACCGAGACTGCGCGCGACGTTCTTCACGGAGGGCCAAAAAGTACTTCAAAGGATCACTGATCCGCCAGCGCCCAAAGGTGTCCACCATGATATAGAGCTTGTCCTTGGTCGGCATCTCGCTGGGAGAACCGTCCCATTCCAGCACGCGCTTCTCAAATCGGTTGACCTTCTGAATGAAGGGAACTTTGAATCTCAAGCCGGCTTCCGTGATGGGATCTCCCTTCCGCTTGCCGAACTCAGTGATGATGACCTGCTCGGTCTCGTGCACCGTGTAGAACGAACCCGATGCCACTGCCAGGATTCCCACCAGTACCACTGACAACAAAATAAGAATGGCTTGTTTCATTTTTTTTCTCTCTTTGAAATTTACTTGTTTTGTCCTGAGAGTTGTAACAACGGCAGCACCTGGCCGGCGTTGTCATCCAGGATGATCTTTTCGCCCAGCTTCGGCACGACCTTGCCCAAGGTTTCCAGGTAGAGCCGCCGTTTGGTGACCTCGGGCGCCTTCTCATATTGTTCGAACACCGCCAGGAAACGCTGAGCGTCACCCTGAGCCTCGTTCACTCTTTGAGCCGCATAACCTTGGGCCTGACTGATGTCCTGATCCGCCTTCCCCCGCGCCCGCGGCACCTCTCTGTTATACTCGCCCTGAGCCACGTTCACCAGACGCTCTTTCTCCTGTTGCGCCTCGTTCACCTCATTGAACGAATCCTGAACCTTGGGCGGTGGATTCACGTTGTTGAGCTGGACCTGATCAATCTCCAGACCCAGACGATAGAGATCGACCAGTTCCTGCATCTTCCGCAGCGCCTCGGATTCGATCTGTTGCCGGCCAATGGTGAGGACTTCGTCGACGACGCGATCACCGACCACTTCTCGCATCACCGACTCGGAAACGTCCCGCAGCGTCTCCTCCGGTCGCCTCACTTCGAACAGGTAGTCCGTCGGATTGGCGATTCGATACTGGACCACCCACTCGACGATGGCTTCGTTCCGGTCCCCGGTGATCATGTTTTTCTCTTCGGCGCGGTTGGATGATCCACCCCAATTCTGCCGGGGGGGGGGGGTCGTGGGCCCCGGTGTCCCAAATCCGAACTCCTGCTTCTGCTGCCGCGTCACCCGGACCAAATCCACCCGGTCGATGCCAAAAGGCAGTTTGAATCGCAAACCGGGCTGTGACGGCGTGGCCGTGAGCTTTCCAAATCGGGTGACCACGCCGACCGCCTCCGCCGGCACGGTGTAAAAGGCAGTGGCAAGGGTGCCAACCAGCATCACCCCGATGATGGCGGCAACGATGATCTTGGGGTTTACGTTTTGCATGATCGTCGAGAAAGTTTCGGTTCTGGCTTCGGTTCCGATAACCTTGCCCTGCATTCGAGCGATTACAAATCCGCAATCCTTTTATTACGGAATCGCCACACCATCTCTCGGGGGAGAGCATGAACTTCCCCCGAAATGACCCTCCTCACTCGGCGGACCGCACTGACATGGCCTCAAAACAAGCAGGCTGAGTGACGACCGGACGGTCCGCCTCGCCGTTTCGGCTCGGCCGGTCGTTGTTCGCAGACTCACATCCCCTGCCGTGATCACGGCGCCCACTGCCTGCCCGAGTAGGTGCGGCCCACAAACCCGACGATTGCCTTGCGCAATTCCCGGATGTCCACCTCACCGGTTTGCCGGTGAATCACCTCTCCGCCCGGCGCGATGAGGACGGTGTGCGGATAACCGCCCCGCCATTCCGGATCGAGGGCCTCGGCCAGCGCATCTTTGTCTTCCCCGCTGAAAAGGTAGTTGTTCGTCCGGCGTTCTTCCTCTGCCAGCGTGCCTTCGATCGAGCGGCTCACCGCCACGTGCTCGCTCTTGAGAAATTTGAGCACGTTCTCCTCGTGATCGGGATCGTCGGCACTCAGCGTCACCAACTCCAATCCGCGCCGCTCGTAAATGCGGTTGAGCTTGACCAGTTCCGGCATCTCCGCCACGCAGGGACCACACCAGGTCGCCCACACATTGATCAAGCGCAATTTGTCCGTCTCGTTCCCAGCCAATCGCTTCACCCCTTCGGCATCGATTCTCTCCAGGGTCACCTCGCGCTTTTCCCAGGTCGCCTCGGATTGATCGGCACCCTCACTTTTCTCCAGCCATTTTGTCGAACACCCGAAGACCCGGGTTTGGGCGACCGGCACTTCGCGGCCGGCTAACAAGGCTTCGAGGGCCTTGCGCGCATCCTGAGATTGAACGTTTTCACCATCCTCCGAATCGTCGATCCTCCCCTGGTAACGAAGCTTCCTGTCGCGATCGAACAGATAGAGATGCGGGGTGGCCACCACGCCAAAGGCCTCCGAAACGGTCTGCGTCTCACCATCATAGAGATAGGGAAAATTGAACCCGTAAGTCTCGGCATGGATCTTCATGTCCTCCAGGCTGTCCCCGACGATGGAATACCCCTGTTCGTCGAGACGCACGGCCTTGTCTGCATTGGGAGAGATCGCCACCCAGTCAACTCCCTTTGGGCCGTATTCCTTCACCAAGGCCTTCAACCGTTCTTCATAGGCCTGAGCGGTTGGGCAGTGATTGCAGGTGAAGATGACGGCCAGCACGTCCTTGTCGTAGTCGGCCGAGCGGTGGACCTTGTCGTCGATGCCCGGAAGCGCGAACTCCGGCAGTGGCGCACCGATGGCCAGCGGACGGCGCTCGTCGGCCGCAGCTTCAACCGCCGCGAACAAGGGCGTCGAGGCAATGACGATGAAAGCGAAAAGGTCGGGGAAACGCGTAATCATAATGGAACACGCTAAGCCAGGTCTCAAGGATCCATCAATTCAATTGCTCGATAGAAGCGACCCAAGTCCGGCTCTGGAAACAGAGTCGCCGAGAATCTTGAGAAGAAGCCGACTCCGAGTGGCTGCGGCCGTTCTGGTGGCTCGGCCGCTCCGCGGGCGAAGCGGCGTGTTGGCACGGATTCACACTCGTCCCAATCGCGCGCGGGAGCGCACGATCCACCTTCCAGTTTCCTCGGCTTTTTGGTCTGGCACCGCTGAGACACCAGGCGTAAACCATTTTCCATGGAATCGCCCCATCGGATCTTCAACACGCACCTGACGGTGCGGCCCGACGATATCGACATGCATCAACACGTGCGCAGCAGCCGCTACCTGGACTACGTGCTGGCGGCTCGCCTCGATCAAATGAAGCGCTGCTACGGCATGTCCATGGAGGCTTTTCACGAGCGCGGCCTCACCTGGTTTGTGAAAAACGTGCAAATGGAACACCATCGCGGTCTCCGACTCGGCGAGGCCGTGACAGTGCGCACTTCGATCCTTAAAATCGCCCCACGCAGCGTGACCGTCATCTGGGAGATCATCCGCACCGGAGATGACCGACTCGCTGCCGAGGGGAGCTGCACTTACACTCTCGTCAAATACCAGACCGGCAGACCCCAGCGAATCCCTGAAGACGTGATCGCGCTCTACTCGGTGTGAGGCCGTAGCATGCGGTGAGAACACATGCGCTGCGAATTTCCGTGTTCGAGGAATCGCCGTGCGAGGTAAAATGGAAGAGGTTACCCAGGTTTCGGGGCCAGGGCCGACTCCAGGAGCTTCCGGTAACGGTCCAGGTGGCGGACCACCAGTTCCCCACTCTGCCGCGCCTTGCCAATCAGCATGGACCCTTGCACCAGGGCGAGAAAGAGATCGGCCCACTCCCGAGGATCGAAGTCCGCCCCAGGACAAGAGCTGGCCTTAGCCGCCCCCAGATCTTCGGCAAACCGGTTGATCTCCGCCTCAAAGCTGGCGCAGCAGTCCTTCCGCAATTCGGGCCGGTCCCGATGAATTTCTTGCGCCAGAGTTCCCACGAGGCAAGAGGGACAGCCGCCCCCGTCCACGCTCTCGACCATGGCCTTGGCCGCATCCAAAAAAGCGTAGACGCGCTCCAGCGGGTCCTCGGGCGGCTCGCCCATCAGCGCGGCCAGGCGGCCCTGCCGAGCGCCGTCGAAATGACAAATCAGGTGAGAAGCGAGTTCTTTCTTGGATTTGAAATAGTAGAAAAAACTTCCCTTGGTCACCTTCGCTGCGGCGCAGATTTCGTCCACGGTGGTGGCGTTGTAGCCCTTTTCCATCATGAGGGCGACACCGGCATCGAGGAGCTTCCGCTTTTTTTCGGGGAGATTCGACATAAACCAACCAGTTGGTATGTCACCTGAATTCGAGGAATGCTCAAATGGATAGTGAAGAAAATCAATCATCAAGGTCACCGGAATCGCCTTTCCATCACCCAGGCTCCGTGCCCTCACCCGGCAGACAAAACCACGGGAGCGCACGACCTTCTCCCGTCGAAAGCTCCTGCCCGCTGAAATGCGCGGCCTTCCCGTCAGAACTCGAAATCGGCGATCAACGGCAGGTGGTCGCTGGCCAGTTTGGACACCTGCAGGCGACAGCGAAAACAGCCGCGCCTGCCGATCTTCCCTCGATAGAAAACCTTGTCCAAGGCACCGCTTGGCGAGAAGGATGGATAGGTCCGGATATCCCGTAAGGTCACCGGCTCCGTCCGCTGCTCGGAGACACTGCGAAACTGAAGCGCCTCGGTGAAGATGGGCCTCAGACGCGCTCTCCAGTCGTTGAAATCCCCTCCCAGCAGACAGGGCGTGTCCTTCGTCAGTTCCGCAAACTCGCCGGATCTCACCAGGACACCGGCCTGCTGTTCGCGCTCCCGGGCGCTCAGCCCGAGATGCAGGTTGAAGACCTCCAGGCGACGCACATGCCCCACCCGCGCTTCCAGGTCGATGGTGGTGTGCTGACACCCTCGGCGTTTGCGGTTGCCGATGGTGAGGTCGATGTTGCGCTCCCGCACGATGGGATACTGGCTCAAGGTGGCATTTCCATAGCGCCCCTTGCGCAGGCTGACATTGTACCCGGCCACCACGTGGGGATAGCCCGCGGCCTCCGCAATTTCTTTCGCCAAATTCAGTTCGCGCGATCGCGGTGCCCCTTCGTCGACCTCCTGCAAGAGGCAGATATCCGCCTCATAATGTTTGAGGACGCGAACAATCCGCTCCGGCCGAAAACGGCGATCGAGTCCGATCGCACGATGGATGTTGTAAGTCAGGACTCGGAACTGCATGAGGGAACGGAACCCAAAGGGGACATGAACACAGTTCGACCATAGTCACAACGGAGCCTCGGGCAAACGCCCGTGAGTGGAGAGCCTCAATCATGTCAGTGGGTGGAGAGAAAACCTCAAGCCACGCGCAAGACGCTCCGCATCCATGCGAGATTGGCGGAAAGGCAAGGGGCCATGCTCCACACCGCCTCCGCCCGGCGGAAAGAAATGCCGCTCGACGTTATCGAAGGAGAAATGACCGGAAGTTGTGGATGAGGGCAGCTACCGGAACACCATTCGAAGTTCGATGATGGGTTAGGCAGCGGCTTGCTGCTCGATGCCGTCCACGAAGATGATTCGTTGCACGACTTTGTCAAGTTGACGATACCCGTTGAGTCGACGCCAGCCTTTCCCGGCTTCCAGCCCGAGCTTGTAGACCATTGAAAGGGTTGCTTTCCTCGATCCACATCCTTTGGTTTGTCGAGTTCGATGGCGTACCGTGGCAAACGTCGACCCCAGCGTTTCATAAAATGGCCAGTCAGGCCATCATGTAGTAGGCGATTTCTTCTTCGACGGCCTGATTGTCTCCGAGTGTCAATGTGAGTCGACCTTGAGGACGAATCAGACGTCCGGCACGCTGGATGATTTTGCGGCGAATCGTGCCGAGTCCTTCAAAGATCCACTCCGCAGCCCTTTGGGGGGACGATTTGCGTGACCGCTCCGCAGATCGCATCTGCATTTCGCGTGTGAGATTGTGGGTGAGGATACTGGCCAAAAGGAAAGCTTCGTTGGCGGCACGTCGCTTGGCCGGAATATAGTCCATCTGGGCCTGGCTCCTCGTGAGTGAGAAGTTCTGTAACTAGATCATCATGCGGCGAAGCGTGAACCTTCGGAGCGAGTGAAATCTATTTTATCAAGGATGAATTTTCGGAACGCTGAACCTTTTCCGCCGTGGTGCAAAAATCCTCGCGAGTGAGAAGTTCTGTAACTGGATCATCATGCGGCGAAGCGTGAACCTTCGGAGCGAGTGAAGTCTATTTTATCAAGGATGAATTTTCGGAACGCTGAACCTTTTCCGCCGTGGTGCAAAAATCCAGGCAGCGTGTTTTTCAAGGCGGCTGAGACAATCATTTCCGAAGGCAGCACGTCTGGGCGGATGGTTCGGATCCAGGTTCCAAAGTGTTTCCAGACCAGACCGTCACATGTCATGGCAAGGTACTGTAACATGCCCTGAGCGATCATGCCGGTCTGCACAAACACATGATATGCGTGCATCTTTCTCTGCACCTGTCTGCGATATTTCTCGGTAGTCCGGTGGAGGTATTGGTTACCATTGCGACGCTTGAGCGGTCGCATAGCGGCCATCCAGAAATGGTATCCGAATGAGCCGACCGAATGCACCGCTTGCTTGAAAGCGACTTCGATCTTGAAACGCAAACTGTAGAGCAAGATGATCTCCTGAGCTTCCATGGTGAGGTCGGTAGACAAGAGGATGATCCGCCCTCTCGTGGGATGATCGACGAGAATGAAGCGGACCATCGCCCCGGCGGGCTTCCACAACAGATCCACCGACTTGAACCGGACAGAGATGTTTCTCTCCCCATATACGGGACTGGGAACGGAACTGAAGCCGCCCGTTCCAAAGACATTCTGGAGCTTCACCGCAGCGCCATACTTTTTCGGTCGTCCGCGTTTGCGTTTGCGTGGCACTGCCGCAGGCCGAAAGCCGGTTGTCGTGCGTCGAACCCTCGTGACCAGCACACCGGAACGCCCCTTGGTGCTCCGGATCACCTTTCCGTTGGCGTAGTAGGCGTCGGCCAGCAAGACGAACTCCTGACCTCTACAGACGGATGCGAGCATCTCGTTGGCCTTGTCGATCAAGGTTCTCCTGTCGCGGTTTGAAGTGACGATACCTTCGTGAATGCGTGCACAGACCGGAACGCAGAAGAAGTATCCGCCAACCTGACAGAGCACGCCGAAGGCCTGAAAGGAATGGCTCATGATGAAGTGAGGCTTGGAATTGGACTCGGACTGTTGATGCAGATACTTCACCGCAGGCATCTTGCGGCCCTCCTTGGACTTCTTGATGCCGTCGAGAACCAGGACGGGGCGACAACCGATCTTGTAGACAGGGAAGTGCTTGATCACGATGGCGAACCAAAGTTCTGCAAGCCGGTCCGTCTTCACGGCATTGCTGTGGAAGAAATGGAGTAAGTGCTCATAGAAGTGTTCTGACAAACCGAGAGCGCGGACGAAACTGGAAACCCCGAGGAGATCATTGCGCACGGAGAAAGCGGCCAAGACGAGCAGAAACCAGAGAAAGGTGCGGGCTCTCGAGAAAGCGGGTCGCAGAAAACAGACGATATTCCACCAAGAAATCCAGAGATCCATAACAAATGATTTGATTTTCCTAGACATTCGCATATATAAGCTAATGACCATGAAAAAGATCAGATCACTGAAAAAAGAGTCCAGAAACTTGCGGCAAAGTTAGCTGCAATCGGGCCAATGCGGCCTGGGAGCATCAGCAAGCAATACCGAGATCGACAACGCCAGCGCGGCGTGTATTACCAACTGAGCTACACGCATAAGATGAGGAGCCGGACTGAACACGTCTGGCCAGACCACGTGAAGGGACTACGAAAAGAAACAGAGGAGTACAAGAAATTCAAGAAACTGACCACCGAACTGATCGATCTGAGCATTGAACTATCCAAGGCGAAGATCGCTCTATTACGCAGTCAGACAGACACGCCAGGCAAAGAGAAACCGGTCTGAGAACTTCCCACTCACGAGAAAAATCCAGGCAGCGTGTTTTTCAAGGCGGCTGAGACAATCATTTCCGAAGGCAGCACGTCTGGGCGGATGGTTCGGATCCAGGTTCCAAAGTGTTTCCAGACCAGACCGTCACATGTCATGGCAAGGTACTGTAACCCCAGCGTTTCATAAAATGGCCAGTCAGGCCATCATGTAGTAGGCGATTTCTTCTTCGACGGCCTGATTGTCTCCGAGTGTCAATGTGAGTCGACCTCGAGGGCGAGTCAGACTTCCGGCACGCTGGATGATTTTGCGGCGAATCGTGCCGAGTCCTTCAAAGATCCACTCCGCAGCCCTTTTGGGGGACGATTTGCGTGACCGCTCCGCAGATCGCATCTGCATTTCGCGTGTGAGATTGTGGGTGAGGATACTGGCCAAAAGGAAAGCTTCGTTGGCGGTACGTCGCTTGGCCGGAATATAGTCCATCTGGGCCTGGCTCTTGGCTTCGCCAAAAATCTTCTCCTGAGAGCCACGCCCTTCATGAAATTTCACCACATGAGCGGCCGTGTTTGTCTTGTTGGTGATGATCGCCTCGTATTCATAGTTCTCCTCGACTGGTTCGAAAAGATCCAGTTGGAGCGGTCCTTTGCGCTGAGTGCGCCTCATGGTTCGAATGCACAAAATGCGCGCTTTGCGCGCCCAACTTTTTGGCTTCCAGCGGATTTCGAAGTGATGAGTTTTTCCCTCTCCGCCTCGGGTTCGGGACCAGCGACGGCGCTTCTCGATGATGCCCTTGAGTTCCACGAGCCGCTCGAAAGGCGCCGAAAACGTATATTCCAGGCCAAGGGTCTTTGCCTCTGAAACCATCTGATCGCTGAAAAACGCGCTGTCGGCGCGCAACTCGATCTGCACATCAGGCAGCACCTTGCGAATCTTCTCCACGCAGGAACGGAGGAACTCCACTGCTCCATTGGAGTCATGGACGTTGCCACTTCGATGAAGGAAGTCGAAGATTTGTCCGGTTTGAGCGATCGTCGCGAGCAGTGGATAATAACTGCGCTCGCTTTTTTTCTTCTTGTTAAATCCCACAGCCGTCCCTTCCGCATGGCGACTCGTGCTCTGCACGCTTCCGTCCAAATCAAGCGTGATGCGTTTGATTCCCTCCTCCTGAAGTCGCGACAGGCAAACGAAATGATTCATCTCCCTCATCCTCTCAAGGCTTTGACAATCGACCTCTCCCAACATCCGGCTCATCGTTGGGACACTGGGCAATTGGTGCATCCCCAAAACCTGTCGTACAAGGGGATCATCTCGGTAGTAGTCCAAATCGCGAAGCATCCGGTAGCCCAGTATAAGATGCACGATAAGACACATGAAAACCTTGTGGAACTTGTAGAAGCGGGACATGCGCCGATCCAGTGGACCAAAGCACTGCTGAAGCTTCCCCTCCAGATCCAATTCCTGAAAGAGCTTCTGAAAGATAACGAGACCGCCGAAAGAGGTCAGTTCTTGATCTTCAAATTTGATCGCCGGAATCGTTCTGGACTTTGCATGAATCGTACGTCGTGCTACTCTCACTGTACCCCATAGTTTCATAAATCGGGGCAAGAATCCCAAGAAAATAGTGGCAGGGGCCTTTGGGATAAGGTTAATTTGGAATCTACCAAAACACCAAACACTTCAACCCAAAAGCCACCTACAGTGAGAGTAGCACGACGCACGATTAATGCAAAGTCCAGAACGATTCCGGCGATCAAATTTGAAGATCAAGAACTGACCTCTTTCGGCGGTCTCGTTATCTTTCAGAAGCTCTTTCAGAAGCTCTTTCAGAAGCTCTTTCAGAAGCTCTTTCAGGAATTGGATCTGGAGGGGAAGCTTCAGCAGTGCTTTGATCCACTGGATCGACGCATGTCCCGCTTCTACAAGTTCCACAAGGTTTTCATGTGTCTTATCGTGCATCTTATACTGGGCTACCGGATGCTTCGCGATTTGGACTACTACCGAGATGATCCCCTTGTACGACAGGTTTTGGGGATGCACCAATTGCCCAGTGTCCCAACGATGAGCCGGATGTTGGGAGAGGTCGATTGTCAAAGCCTTGAGAGGATGAGGGAGATGAATCATTTCGTTTGCCTGTCGCGACTTCAGGAGGAAGGAATCAAACGCATCACGCTTGATTTGGACGGAAGCGTGCAGAGCACGAGTCGCCATGCGGAAGGGACGGCTGTGGGATTTAACAAGAAGAAAAAAGGCGAGCGCAGTTATTATCCGCTGCTCGCGACGATCTCCCAAACCAGACAAATCTTCGACTTCCTTCATCGAAGCGGCAACGTCCATGACTCCAATGGCGCGGTGGAATTTCTTCGCTACTGCGTGGAGAAGATTCGCAAGGTGCTGCCTGATGTGCAGATCGAGTTGCGCGCCGACAGCGCGTTTTTCAGCGATCAGATGGTTTCAGAGGCAAAGACCCTGGGCCTGGAATATACGTTCTCGGTGCCTTTCGAGCGGCTTGTGGAACTCAAGGGCATCATTGAGAAGCGCCGTCGCTGGTCCCGAACCCGAGGCGGAGAGGGAAAAACTCATCACTTCGAAATCCGCTGGAAGCCAAAAAGTTGGGCGCGCAAAGCGCGCATTTTGTGCATTCGAACCATGAGGCGCACTCAGCGCAAAGGACCGCTCCAACTGGATCTTTTCGAACCAGTCGAGGAGAACTATGAATACAAGGCGATCATCACCAACAAGACAAACACGGCCGCTCATGTGGTGAAATTTCATGAAGGGCGTGGCTCTCAGGAGAAGATTTTTGGCGAAGCCAAGAGCCAGGCCCAGATGGACTATATTCCGGCCAAGCGACGTGCCGCCAACGAAGCTTTCCTTTTGGCCAGTATCCTCACCCACAATCTCACACGCGAAATGCAGATGCGATCTGCGGAGCGGTCACGCAAATCGTCCCCCCAAAGGGCTGCGGAGTGGATCTTTGAAGGACTCGGCACGATTCGCCGCAAAATCATCCAGCGTGCCGGACGTCTGACTCGCCCTCAAGGTCGACTCACATTGACACTCGGAGACAATCAGGCCGTCGAAGAAAAAATCGCCTACTACATGATGGCCTGACTGGCCATTTTATGAAACGCTGGGGTGTAGGTGGCTTTTGGGTTGAAGTGTTTGGTGTTTTGGTAGATTCCAAATCAA
>CBDBEZ010000073.1:0-10071 GCA_965204485.1 Verrucomicrobiales bacterium | reverse complement strand
TAATTACCATAAAAAAGATAAGATCACTGAAAAAAGAGTCCAGAAACTTGCGGCAAAGTTAGCTGCAATCGGGCCAATGCGGCCTGGGAGCATCAGCAAGCAATACCGAGATCGACAACGCCAGCGCGGCGTGTATTACCAACTGAGCTACACGCATGAGATGAGGAGCCGGACTGAACACGTCTGGCCAGATCACGTGAAGGGACTACGAAAAGAAACAGAGGAGTACAAGAAATTCAAGAAACTGACCACCGAACTGATCGATCTGAGCATTGAACTATCCAAGGCGAAGATCGCTCTATTACGCAGTCAGACAGACACGCCAGGCAAAGAGAAACCGGTCTGAGAACTTCCCACTCACGAGACACGATGTTTCGAAGGATGCTCAAGTCGGCGCTGGATGTGGGATTTCGAGCGGCCTACGTGCTGGGAGACGCTTGGTTCGGTTGCAAAGAGAACATTCGAGCCTCCCTGGATCTTGGCCTCGTCGCCATTTTCCAGATGAAGCGGGGCAACATGAATTACTGGTCTTTAAAGAGGCGAAACAGAACTTTGGCCTGCTCGCCGAACAGAGTGGCGCCTATCAGTATGCCTATGCCTCGGTGCATCTGGCTGCGATGCGATACGCTCTGATTTTCGAGGCCATGCTTCGGAGTGGTCGCTCGAGCTACGGGGAGGTGCGGGACCGGCAAACTGGGCATCTTCGAGTGCTGTGCTTCGCGGGATTGCTTTGGCAATTGTTTCGCAGCCTCATCGAGGGCGCCCTGGACGCCCTAGCCGATACGTTTGGGAAAGAAACTCTCGACCGCATTCTCGAAGCCATCGACAGCGAAGTGGAAGATTTCCTGAATCGAGCCCTCCATATGGATCCCGGATCACTTGAATCTGATCAATGCGCTGAAGCCCTCGGAATAGACTAGCGTAAAGCCCTCGAATTATCGGTCAGATGTGAGTACGAATACAACCAGCGTGACGCCCGCGGACACTGGAACGATATCATGAACGAGATGACAGACGTGACGGGCGACGTCTTTCTGGGGATGAGCCTCGCCTGCGCGCGCTGTCACGATCACAAATTCGATCCCATTCCGCAGGAGGATTACTTCAAAATGCGCGCTTTCTTCGAGTCCGTGATCTGGCGCGACGACTTGGAAGCCGCGAGCGACGAACAACGCCGGGATTACGATAAAGCGTTGACCCCCTGGAAACGAGCCACCCGGGATATCCGCGAAGAGATCGACGCCCTGCTCAAACCCTATCATGATCGCAAATGGGCCTCCACCGTCGATAAATTCCCGCTCGACATTCAAGCATGCTTTCACAAGCCCGAAGCGGAACGCACCTCCTGGGAACAGCGAATGGCCTACCTGGTGTCCCGTCAATTCATCGAGGAGGGCGGCGGCCCCTTGAAGAACATGAAGAAGGAGGACGAAGAAAAACTCGCAGCATTGAAGAAACGTTTGGCCAAGTTCGATCATCTCAAACCGGCGCCGCTGCCTCCGGTGATGACCGTGTCCACCTTTCCCGGAAAGAGATCGCCAACCCTCATCCCGGAGGACCCGGACCGCGGCGCCGTTGACGCCGGATTTCTCAGCGCACTACGCCACCACACCACGGTCGAAATGCCTTCGTCAGGACAACGCCTCGCCCTCGCGCGCTGGATCACCTCTCTTGACAATCCCCTCACCCACCGGGTCATCGTCAACCGCCTCTGGCAGCAACATTTCGGCACGGGACTGGTGGAAACGGCCAACGATTTCGGCCTCAAAGGAACGCCTCCCTCACACCCCCAACTCCTCGACCGGCTCGCGCGGCGGTTCTTGGACCAGGGATCCAGCTTCAAACCTCTCCATCGGCTCATCCTGACCTCCCATACCTGGCGCCAATCCACCCAGCATCCCCGGGAGAATGAGCCTCAGGAGATCGACCCGTCAGATCGGTTGCTTTGGCGAGCGCCTGTTCGCCGGCTCTCCGCAGAGGCGCTGCGAGATGCGATGCTCAGCGTGAGCAGTGAGTTGCGATCGGAAATTGGCGGCCCCAGTGTCGATGAAGACGCGCCTCGACGCGCCCTCTACGTGAAGCGCTTCCGCAACGATCTGGCTACCTTCCTCCACAGCTTCGACATGCCCTCGGGACTGAAAAGCATCGCTCAGCCTCACCAACCCACCACGGCCACCCAGTCCCTCACCATGATCAACGGCGCCTACACGCTGGACCGAGCGGCCGCCTGGGCCCAGGCCTTGCATGCCCGCGCCAGCGACCCCGGCCAAGCCGTCTCCCTCGCACTCTACCAGGCCTGGGGTCGGCCGGGCACCCCGGCAGAGCTTGCCGCCGCCCGGCGCCTCCTCCCGGCGGAAGCGCCGCTCGATACCGAAGCCTTGACGGACCTTTGCCATGTTCTCCCCAACTCCAGCGAATTCCTCTACCTCCGCTAACAATTTCAACTTCAACCTCGACTTCAACCCAGATTCCCGCTCTCTCTTCAAGCCGACACACCCCGAACTCACAATCGCCGCCCACGCCCCATTCAACCGTCCTTCCCGATGTCGCCGATTCCCCATCACTCTCCTCTCCCTCACCGCAGCCGACGCGAGTTTCTTCAGCAAAGCGGGGTCGGCTTCGGTGCCCTCGCCCTGCAGTGGATGGCTCTCCGTGATCAGGCTCAGGCCGAACAACGCGCTCAGCTCGAGCATCACCTGGCGCGCGCCAAGCATGTCATCTGGCTCTTCCTGGAAGGCGGTCCCAGTCACCTCGATCTCTTCGACCGCAAGCCTTTGCTCAATCAACTGGCTGGCCAGCCGCTTCCCGCCAGCTTCAAGGAACCCATCACCGCCATGGCGAGAAAGGTTCGCCCTTGTTGGCCGCCCCCCGCACCTGGAAGCGGCACGGCCAGAGCGGCCTCTGGGCCTCGGAATGGGTCCCTCACATTGCCACCTGCATGGACGACATCGCGGTGATCCGCTCGTGCTGGACCAACGGCATCAATCACGCCGGCGGCGTGTGCCAGATGAACACCTGCATCAATACCGCCGGCCGGCCTTCGCTGGGCGCCTGGGTCGACTACGGTCTGGGATCCGCCAACGAAAATCTCCCCAGCTCGTGGTGCTCTGCGACAGCAAAGGACGACCCGTCAATGGATCTCGCAACTGGGGCAGCGGTTTCATGCCCGCCTCTCACCAGGGTGTCCGGATTCACGGTGATCCCGTCGAACCCATCGCCGACCTTAATCCCCCGAAGAACCTCTCCTCGGATCGTCAGCGGCAGAAGCTCGCCCTACTGCAATCGTTCAATCGCGCGCACGCCGAGGCCCATCCGCACGAGAGCGAGCTGGAGGCCCGCATTCGTAGCTACGAATTGGCTTTCCGCATGCAGGCCCAGGCTCCGGAGGCCGTCGATCTTTCCCGTGAATCCACTTCCACCAAGGAACTCTACGGCATGCATCAACGCGAGACCGAGACCTTTGGACGCAACTGCTTGCTGGCCCGGCGTCTCGTCGAGCGCTGCGTCCGTTTCATCCAACTCTACAGCGGCACCGGCAGCAAGTGGGATTCTCACGCCGGCATCGAAAAAAATCACGCTCGCCTCTGCCGCTCCATGGACCAGCCGATCGCCGGCCTTCTCAAAGACCTCAAACGCCGCGGTCTCCTCGAGGAAACGCTGGTCATCTGGGGCGGTGAATTCGGCCGCACTCCCATGGGCGAAAAGGGCGACGGGCGCGACCACAATCCGACCGGTTTCACCATGTGGATGGCCGGGGGCGGCGTCCAGGGCGGCCAGACCATCGGCGCCACCGACGAACTCGGTCTCTACGCCACTCAGGACAAGATGCATGTCCACGATATCCACGCCTCCATCTTATGGCTGCTCGGCCTGGACAACATGGCGCTCACCTACGACCACAAAGGCTGGCCGGAACGTCCCACGATCAACGAAGGCGCCTTCAATTCGGGGTCTTCAGCAGAATCTGTGGGTGAAATTCCGGATTTGCTCCGGGAACGCTGGACGCCGGGTCCCGCTGCCCCTGGACCCCAGAACTGCTGAAACTACTTGTTTCATGGGCTGAGCCCTACCAGGGGCAGCCCCGGCGCAAGCGTTGTCCTCGCAAATCCGAGGTTTGGATGGGCAGCTGGCTTGTTGCTACAACTTTGATGCCCATTAAGATTGGATATAACTTGTTGCTGGTCAGGATTCTAGGTGAATCGCGCCGCCTGGGCACCCACAGATTCTGCTGAAGAGGCTCAATTCGAAGCTCATCGGGGCCTGACGATTTCCCGATCCACCAGATCGAAAATCGCGCCTGCACCAAGAGAGAGATGATCGGGTCCATCCCCCGGCATCTCCCGCCTGCGGTCGTAAACATGTACCTCGCCTTTCCCGACCACTTCCCCGCGGCTCTCTACCACCACCAGCGCAGTTCCCTCATCGAGGCCGATGCCTAACAACTGCGGGTGTTCACGCATCAGACGCGTCATGTCAGGGAAGCGGTTTCGCTGGCGAAAATGCTGGTCCACCGCGGCGCCTGGGAGAAATCCGAAGCCACGCTCGTAGCCCTCGGCCATCATGTCCCAGCTGCCCAGAGGATTGCCGCGCACCATGTACTCGGCTTGGATCGAAGCGCCCGCCGACGATCCGCCGATCACGCCGCCGCGCCTGAGCACTCCGTGGAACAAGCGGACCGCCTCAGTGTCCTCGTAAGCGTCGACGAATCGCCATTGCCGGCCGCCCCCAAACCACACCGCCGTGGCTTCTTGTAGAAACGTCAGGATTTCCACGTCGTCGACCTCTCGCGGCGTGCGCTGATCGAGGACTTTCACGGCGGCCACGCCGCGTCGCTTTGCCTCCCTTTCCAGCCAGTGCGGCCGCCGCAAGGGCGGAGGCGCGGAAATGGGAACGATCGCCAATCGCATCTCCTCGCCCCCTCCCGTTTCGAAAAAGCGATCCAAAACCTCAGGGGGCAGTCCACCGCCCCCCGCCAGGATCAACGTTCCCTCGGTGAGGAGCGGCACGCCGCCCACCGCCGCCGGGAAAGGCTCCCTCCACCGACGCTCCACCGTAGCTCGCCGCAAGGCGGTCAGGTCGGCACGTTCGCCCTCCTCCAACACCTTTTCCTCCGCCTCTCGATTTCCCGAAGCCGGCAACAGGATCTTGACGCCACCCTTCCCCGTCGCCCAAACACGGCGGCCGCTCACCGTGAGGATCCCGTGCTCTCCCAACTCGAAGCGCACCCCGGGGACGAGCATCAGGAGTCGGCGCGGCCCGACCACAATGCCGCCGGCATCCAGGCAAGCCTTGGCCTGCTCCAATGCCTCCAGGCTCACCGCCTTTGTCAGCCAAAGCATTTTCTCCGTCTCACCGGACAACTCCGCAAGAGCCTCGCGCGCCGCTTCCATCGCGGTGTCTTCAAGACTCCCCATCACCATCAGCGTCCCCGGAAATCCGGCGGCACCGAGCCGAGCGTGACGCACTCCCGTCCAGCGAAGCGTTACCAGCAGGGGCCGATGATCGGAGGTCACCCGATCCTCCACCACTTCCACCTTCTCGAGTGTCCAGGAATCGCTGGATCGCGTCAGCACATGGTCGATCATCGACGGCTCACCCGTATGGATCGTCCATCCGAGATTGGTGAGAGCCGTCATGGGTGCATGAGCGGGCCGGCTGTTGAAGTCTCCCGCCAAAATGAGAGGGAGAGGCTCCGTATTTTTCCCTAACCACTCGCCAATCTGCGTCGCCTGTTCCAGCCGCACATCCTCCCGGTCATGCGACCAGTGAGTCGAGACGAAACGAAATGGCGGCAAGCCGTTGTTCGGCGTCACGGTCGCCACGACCAGGCCGCGCGGCTCCTGGCCGGTGCGAAAAGGCAAGGCCCGCGTGATCCTTTCGCTGAGCGGATAACGCGAGAGAATGGCGCTCCCATACTGACCACCCTGGAACGGCATGGTCGCCCCGAAAGCAGCCTCCCATCCCGTCAGTCCAGCTAGCACCTTCAATTGATCCACACCGTCCGTGCGCCAGGCACCCCAATCCGCTTCCTGAAGCGCCACCACGTCGGGATCCAGGCGGAGCATGGCCTCCGCCACTCGCACCAAATCGAGTCGGCCGTCCGTGCCCTCACCGTGATGGATATTGAAACTCAAGACCTTCAACTCGTCCCAAGCCGCTTGCGCGGCCGTACTCAGGACGCCGAACCACCCACATCCCAACACCAGACAAAGCCGAAACCGCATCCAGGAGCCGGGCACACTCCTTGAAAACCCAACCGGGAGACCGGCTCTGACGCATCGCCAATTCATCGACTCATTCCAGCCGACCAGCCTCAATAGAACAAGCTCTTTTCGGAGCTCACCTCTTCGTCGCGATGGATCCACACGCTCTGCACCAGACCCATCAGAAACATGCAGATGATGAGAAAAGTGCCCCCGTTGCTGAGGAACGGCAAGGGCAAACCCGTAATAGGCACTAACTGAATCGTCATTCCAATGTTCAAGAAGACGTGCACGAAAATCACCATGACGGCGCCCACCACCAAGAGACGCCCCATCTGATCACGGCTGTAGAAGGCGATGTACAAACATTGCAATATCAAGAGGAGGAAGGCCGTGACCACGATCATGCCTCCGCGAAAACCGTGTTCCTCCCCCACCACGCCAAAAATGTAGTCGGAAATGTCGACTTCATCGCCGACCAATCCCAGCTCACTCATGGTCTTGGCGTCCGGGTCCGATTGCTTGATTCGCGAACCCATGTGGCCTTTGCCCTCCCATCCGGCCGAACCGATCGCCACGATCACTCGCGTGGTGGCGTAGCCCTCCCCCCGCTTGTCGACCTCTTCGCCTTGGATTGCCTGAAGGTAAACGCGAATCCGGCGGGTCTGGTAATCCTTCAGCCCGAACCAGTAGACCAGAGGCATGGCAATCAGCGCCAGCAGCGTCAGCACAATGAGATAACGAAAGGGGATGTTCGCCACCAGGAGCATGCAAGCCGCCACCGGCCCCCACACGCAGGCCGATCCTATGTCCGGCTCCAGAGCGATCAACACCGGGGACACCGATACCAGGACCAAGGAAATGAACAGGCGCAGCACGTGGTTTCGAAACACCGGGTGCAGGCGATGCAACTCCCCCAAGACCACCGCCAACACCATGATGCCTCCCACGATGGCCACCTGCGACGGCTGAAAACTCGGCAGACCGGGCAGATCCAGCCAGCTTCTCCCGCCCGAGAGTTCCACTCCCATGAAGCGAAGAAGGATGAGAAAAAGAATGCCCACCAGATACCAGGGCACCGCCAGCCAACGGATCCAGCGGTAATCCATCAAGCTCACCACGAGGAAGATGGGAAATCCAATGCAAATCTTCTGGATGTGCCGCACATGCGAGGTCGCGATCCACTCGCTGTCCCGCATCCACGACGCACTGTAGATGGCGTAGGCGCCGAAGGCGCAAAGCCCCAACATCGTGATAACCACCACCCAGTTCAGGCCGAGAATCTTGCGGAACAATGGGGTCATGACAAGCGCAGGAGAGCCATCCTATCCATGCGGCATCGCCTGGCAAAGGAAATTCAGGATTCCCGCCCGCCAGGCGCCAGGCGAGGGCAGGCGGAATGCTCGGGCGGCCGCTTTATCGGCTGCCTGGATCGATCCGCCGATACCCAGATCTGGACGCTGAGAGATCGATGCTCCGCTCACTGAGAAAGCACGCCAAACAATTGGTGAAAGAACACCGGATCAATGGCCGCCTCTCCTTCAAAAAGCCGTCGTCTCAAGCTCCCGCGATCTCGCAGCGGCAGGGAACTCAGTTCGAATGCGGCATCACGATCTCCCCACACCGTGAGGACAATCTTCCACATCTCCGTGGACAAAGCCACTTTCGCCAGGGCCAGTGCAAAGAGGCCTTTGGCTTCTTTCCGCCAGGCCCGTCCCATCACCTCTCTCGCCGGCGGAGGCGCCCCACCCCACCATGCCGATCGATGCCCGAATTGAGTTTCCCGGCCCGCCATCCGGAAGACGTGCGCCGGTCTCTTCGTCCCTGCGTTCGGGTAACGCACAAGCACGAAGGGAGCCAGACGCCGATCCAACAGCCCTCGTGATCCTTGAAAAAGGAGGTCAGATCACCACTCGAAGCCACCGCGTCGAAGAGCGTCAGAGAAAAAACATGATCCACGGTTGCGGGCAGATCCGATCTTCGAGGCTGCTTGTCTCTCGCTCCATGCACCCAGATCCAGGCCCTCGTTTCCCCGGGAAGCGCCGCCCAGGTCTGCGGAAACAATTCGCCAAAACGCCAAGCGGAAAGTCCCTCGACCCAGTGATCGACCGACGGCATCGATTCGACTGCCGCCGCAAAATCTCGGTCGCCCCAATGAAAAAGAAGGCTGGTCATCGCCGAGGCATACCGTTCATCGTCCACCTTCCATTCATCGTCGAACCTCACGTGCGACACCAACCAGAACAGGGCATGCCACAGGGATTTCACGTTTTTCGCATGGTAGGCTTCGAACAGTCGATCGCTCTCCCGTTCGCCGACTTCCGCCATCAATGCCATCAACGCTCCCGGTACCGCCAGCGGCATGGCCGGTTGAGAAAGCTCCAGTTGCTCCGCCCCCTGGAGGCCCGTGGCGATCACGCTCACCAGAAAGAACATCTCTTCTTTGACCGACGGTCCCGCGTGACGTTCAATCAACTCATCCACCCCTCTCCCTGCCAGGTCCACCCGCATCGGTTCCCCTGCGGAACGCTTGCACCTGGAAGCGCCCAGCCGCATCGTGCCCCATGAGCGCGCTCACCCGCTTGCCCACGCTCCTCCTGAGCGCTTGGCTTGGCCTCCTTCTCATGAACGCGGCCCCCGGTGCCGAGGCTCTGCCGGAGGAAGATCCTTCCACGCCGACGATGACTGACCGGGCGACAAGTTTCCTCTGGTCGGAACTTTCCCAGGCCCTCATCAAGGAGACGGGTGTGGCCATCTCTCCCGTGATCGGCTTGAGCTACCTGGCCCTCACGCGGGATTCGTCGGTGGAGAAATTCCAGCCCTACCTCTGGATCGTCATTGTGCTGATGGTCGCGGTGATTCTCAAGGACACCGGGGGCCCCTTCGTTCCCGGGCTGCTCAAGAAGCCCCTCGATGCCCTTGAGTTCCTTCAGAATCAGGGCCTGGCCGTGTTTTGCCTCTCCCTCCTGGTACCCGAACTGCACGCCAAGCTGTTCGCCGTGGTGGATCATCACTTCCCCGCCGCCGAGTGGGCTGGCGGCGGCCAGCCGCCGTTTTTCCTCGCGGCCACGGCCCTGGAAAACTTCGTCCACATCCTGACACTACCACTGTCCATGGCCATCTTCGCCGCCGTGTGGCTCCTTTCCAACACGATCAACGCGCTCATTCTCCTCTCACCTTTCTCACTCGTCGACACCGCGCTGAAATCCATCAAGGCCGCCGCGCTAGCCGCCCTCGCCGCGCTGACCGCCCTCCATCCCTACCTTGGCGCCGCATTCTCCTGTCTTCTGATCTTGCTGGCCTTTTACCTCTCGGGCTGGGCCCTTCGCCTTTATCGTTATGCCTGGATCCTCGTCACCGACCTCCTTCTGCAACGCCATTGCGACTTCGATCCTCCCAACACCCATGTGCAAGCCTTTCTCAATCAGACCCATTCCGGTGTACCTTCGAGAACCTACGGAAAGCTCTCGGCCGCAAGAAACGGCCAGGGCTTTTCCTTCACCTATCATCTGTGGCTCATCGGACCACGGCGAACGGTGAACGTCGACCTGACGAAGAACGTCCAGACCCTCAATCGGGGCCTGATCCATCCGAGCATTCAGAGTACTGACGAGAAGGGAAAGTGCCGGAGTTTCTGGGTCTTTCCTCCCCGCTACCGCGGCCACGAGGACCGCCTCGCCAGTCAGTTAGGCCTAAAGGTTGATGACGCCGCTCTGCCCGAAGGCTGCCAACCCACCATTCCGTAGCCGTAGCCGTGCCCCGGCCCTGGATTAAGCGTTCCTGGTGGATCGGAGGCTCCCGCACTCTATGTTTCCTCTTCGGCACTTGCGACCCATCCCATCGCCCGTCCGGGTAGTTCCTCCCGGTA
>CBDBEZ010000072.1:0-10729 GCA_965204485.1 Verrucomicrobiales bacterium | reverse complement strand
CCACCCATCGAAATCAAATGAATAACTTCGTCCATCAGGAACAATACGTTTCCGCCAATACTTCTTAACCAGCGGCTCAGCTCTATTCTTTTCCCACATTGGAAAAACAACAGGATCCGATGCGTCAGGAGTGTGCCGCACCGAATACGACGGACTGTAACTAAACGATGAAAGTTTCGATGGTGCGCTGTATCCAGGCTTATGAATAACCTCTATCCGGAGGTTTTTAGCCCGATACCCGGAGATAGCAAAAAGACCTGCGGCGTCTGTTATGGTTTCTATCTTCTTTGTATTAACCTTGCCCCCTCCATATTCCACCTGTTCTTCAATGGATTCGGCGTACAGTCTGGAAGAAGCTTTAACCTCCGCTCCTTCAATCAGATGCTGATTCTGGTCAACTACTTTACCATAAAACTCGACATCACCATTTTTGTCTTTGATATTGGCACGGTGAAAAAAATAGTGGCAAACCAACTAGCTTTATCCAAATCTTGAGGCTGCGCAGCCGCCTCTTTCTCAGTAAGCATGAGTTGGCTAATAGCTTTCTCATATTTCTTCTTTGGATCATCATTAGTTAAAATTTCCTGAGCCCCACCAATATTTGAAGTTATTTGTCTGGGGGAGAATGTATCTTTTTCCGGAAACTGTTTAAGCCAAATGTAAGCAACAACAGAAATGAGAGCAATGCCGATTGCCAAACGCCAGCGATAGTTCATTCTACAATATCTGGTAAAAGATCGAATTCGTCGAGGAGGGCCCGCCAGAATTCATACCTTATCATATTCGTTCCCTTGAATTGCGCACTATGATCTTCGGAACTCACATCTGACCGATAAATCAGCTCAGTTTTCTTGCCCAAAGTGTTAGTTTATGTTGCGTTATATGCCGCCTGCCCTTAAGGTCTTGTGTGAAAAATAAACACAAAAAGACAGGCAGCAAATCCGGCAAAAAAAAACGCTTCTCGGAGCTATCAACCGATCTCTCAGGCCCTGAGCGACCCCAGAGTCTTTGCTGATATCGAACTCGGAAATAGTATTCGCGCTCATGGGATGGTCAACCTTTTTCGGGCCGTCTTCGGTAAGGCACGCCGCATCGATGGCGAATGCCCAGGGGCCATCCTCGCCGCCCTGCTGGTATGGCCCATCCTCAAACTCGAGAATTCCAGTATTCATGCTTTCTGTTCGGAGCTTGGCCAGTTCTTGAAGGGCCGCGTAGATGACTGCAAATACAGGGCGAACATTCTTTATCGTGTCATGCGCCGTGAGGACGTCAATTGGCGGAACTACGATAACGATCGGTAAGAAAAATCCGACCAATCCCACCATGCTTCACTGGTTTTATACCAGAGCCGAACGTAGATGCGCCCAACATCTACGGGTACTGAGACCGATGCAGTCTGCAACGGCAGCGAATCGACAGAAGCAGGTCCAAAGCCGCGATTGTGAATGTCAGACGCCCCTGGTGAGGTCCCAACAAAAAGATGATAATCGGTAATTCCGGAAACTCCACTACTATTCCAATAAAAGGGTATCGTTGCTACTGAAGGAAGCATGGTGCCCGGTGCTGGGAGGCTGCGAAACAATTGCCAAAGCAATCCCGCGAAGCACAGCACTCGAAGATGCCCAGTTTGCCGGTCCCGCACCTCCCCGTAGCTCGAGCGACCACTCCGAAGCATGGCCTCGAAAATCAGAGCGTATCGCATCGCAGCCAGATGCACCGAGGCATAGGCATACTGATAGGCGCCACTCTGTTCGGCGAGCAGGCCAAAGTTCTGTTTCGCCTCTTTAAAGTGGGTCTTCAGCAGAATCTGTGGGTGAAATTCCGGATTTGCTCCGGGAACGCTGGACGCCGGGTCCCGCTGCCCCTGGACCCCAGAACTGCTGAAACTACTTGTTTCATGGGCTGAGCCCTACCAGGGGCAGCCCCGGCGCAAGCGTTGTCCTCGCAAATCCGAGGTTTGGATGGGCAGCTGGCTTGTTGCCACAACTTTGATGCCCATTAAGATTGGATATAACTTGTTGCTGGTCAGGATTCTAGGTGAATCGCGCCGCCTGGGCACCCACAGATTCTGCTGAAGAGGCATATAAAAGAAGCCCTCAGGATCGCGGGCGAGCTTTCGATTCTTGTATACGAACTTCCCAGACTTTTGGGAGCCTAGCCGCTCCCAATCAACGCCGTCTTTCGAATACATTACAATAAAGTGATCTCCCGGTTTATGAGGCAAGTCAATTGTGAATGTCGTTCTGGCTTGGTTAATCACAGCAGTGCTGCTCTCCGCCATCATTGTTGGCACAGCCAAACCAACTTCGGGCCTATCATCCAAACCGAGGGGGATCATCCATCGAAGAGGTGCGGGACCCTGCTCTACTTCAGCTTTCTTAGGTGCCTTTGCTGAAACCCCTGAGGGCAAGGAAGGCCCCCCCGTCAAAGGATCAATCGGAATAGACTCATTCTCGGCCACCGCTCTAGGATTTCCGTTGTTTGCACTGGCGCTCCGAGCGAAGATCAGCCACCTTCTGCGCTCGTGCTCTCTGAGGCAAAGGCTTCTTTGCTTGCCGCTCAAGCTCACCAATAGGATTGACAGTTTTCTTGCCGCCAGATGGATTACCGCCAAGCGATGGTCCGCAACCTGGCGACTGCGCCACACCTAACTCCAGCGTGAAAAAGAACATAAACGTGAGTGAAAACCTTAGGATGGATCTGAAACAACGTTTCATAGTTTGAACAGCAGTCAACAATTGCGACAGCTTCAAGTCAAGCTCTGTTCAAAAAAGTGCTCGGTCAAGTTGTGGCTGGATGGTTTCCTGGGTATCTGGACGCTCACAGGAGCACGGCATCAGGTTCAGGCCTGAAAACAAAAACAAGGGCCTTTAGGCTGAAGTTAAACAGCTCGTTTTGAGATGCAAGGGATTTATGGACCAAATTTAGCTTAGTTAGATGTTAGTATTTGCTTCGAATTGAGCAGGTGTTTGGTAGTCGAGTGAGGAATGTTTCCGTTTGGTATTGTAGTACGATTCGATGTAGTCAAATAGTTCGGTCCGGGCGTCTTCTTCGTTGATGAAACAGCCACCTCGGATCATCTCCGCCTTCAAAGTGCCGATCATTGATTCGGTCCAGGCGTTGTGATAGGGATTACCTCTAGCTGACATGCTTTGCAGTATCCCAGCTTGAGATAACACTTTGCGAAAAGCGCGGCTTCCATACTGACTTCCTCGGTCGCTGTGAAAGATTCTGCCAGGCTTCTTAGGAGTCGAAGCCAGGGCCATCTCCAGTGCATGGACCACGAGCTCGGCTCGCATGTGATCTGCGAGCGCCCACCCGACCACTCGCCTCGAATAGAGGTCGATTACGACAGCGAGGTAGAGCCAGCCATCTGCAGTGCGTATGTGCGTGATATCGCCAGCCCAAACTTGGTTGGGCTTCTCAGGTTCCGGTTGGTTTTCCAACAGATTCTGCGAGGGCTTGTCGGCCCGGCCATCGCTGGTTTTGGGCACGAATTTTCTGGGCTGAATTGCACGTAACTCTCTCTCTGCCATGAGTCTACGCACGCGATCTAATGAGCATTGGATCTCCATGTCGCGAAGCTCCTGATAAATTCTGCGATGGCCATAGCGCCCGCGGTGTTCCCGGAAGATCTTCTCGATGACATCACCAATTTCCTGGTCACTTTGCTGAGTCGGTGTCGGCTTTGCAGCATGATAGTAGCTGCTTCGCGGCAAATTCAAGGTGGCGCAGATTTGGCGGACACTATGCCCGGTTACCTGATGTATCGACCCAATCATTTCGCGGGTTTCGGCTGGGGAGAGGTCCCTAGGATGAGAGCGGCTTTTTTTAAAATGTCGTTCTCGACCTTGAGTTGTGAGAGCTCGCGTCGAAGCCGACGCAGTTCGGCCGCTTCGGCCTCCTCGCCTTCGGCTCGTTGACCTACGCGGCCGAACTGCGTCGGCTTCGGCCCTTCACGTCTCCAGCGATATAGGAGATCGGTGCTGATGCCGAGATCCGCAGCCACGTCGGATACGGGCTTTCCGATTTCCAGGAGTTGGACTGCTTGCGCCTTGAATTCGTCAGTGTATCTCTTTCTGGTTTTCATGGTCAGAGTATGGGAGTTGCTTAACGAGTGGTCCAGAAATCTACCACACCTCATTTTCGCCGTAATGCCGTCTCCATCAATAAGTTGCGGCTTTTTTTGCGGCCCTAATTACGGAAATTGTAGCCATGTAATACATTCGCCAAGGAGTTGCCGCCATCGGGCACCAGCTCCGTCACCCTGGTGCCCGCCTGGGGATCGATCCGTCCGCCGTTGGGATCGGGATAGGTGTAACTTGCGGCTCCGGAAACGACACCCGAGGTCGACCATCCCGTGCGTCCGCTGCTGAAATCGCCGTTCGTGATGGTCGCCGACGCCTCGGCAGCCGCGATCGCCAGCAGACAGCCAAGACTAGAAATAATCATCAATTTCTATTATTTCCATAATATCGGGACTCTCGAGTGTTTTTTTGGCTCACTTCTCCGCAAGAACGGTGGACCGCGTCATAAGATGCACCATCAGCCCATGGTGATCCGCCACCATTCGCCGTCCTCAGGGGCACGGCCGAACTTCCACAACAGGAATCAGCCCCTGCTCAAACCTAGCTGACCTCGGCCGCCTCGGTCTCCTCGATCACGGCCTTCTTCTTCAGTTCGTCGGCGTAGATCTGAACCTTTTCCTGTCTCTGCTCCTGCACCATCATCTCCGCCAGGACGCCCTTGATCTCCTCGAATTCACGGGGCACGGGCAGCTTTCGATCGGTCACCTTGCAAAGGTGGAAACCCCAGTGGGTGCTGAAAATAGGACTGACTTCCCCCACCTCCATGGAGAAAGCGATCGTCTCAAACTCGTCCATGTGATCTCCTCGCTTGAAGAAGCCCAAATCGACCTCCTCCTCCGGCTTGTCGCTGTGTTCGCGAGCCAGCGCGTCGAAGTCCTCGCCCAGCTTGGCTCGGCGACGAATTTCCCGCAGTTCCTCGTAGAGTTCGTCCCGGGTCTCCGATTTGCGCAAGGATTTGAAGAGATGCGACGCCCGGATTTCTTCATCGGTCATGAAATCATCCAGATGTTTTTCGTAGTAGGCTCGGATCTCTTCCTCGGTGGGCTGAGGCTCCTCTCCGCAAACCCGGTCGATGAAACGATCTAACTGGATCTTGGTCGCCAGGTCTTGCCGCAAGAGCTTCTCTCCCTCTTCGGAAATCCCGGTGTGCGCGTGAAAAGCCGCTTCTCCCCCCTCCTCTTCCTTCATCTTCTCCAGTGCGGCATCCACTTCCTTCTTCAGCACGGGAATCTCCTGCTTCCTAGCCTCCTGTGCCAAGAGGACACGCTTGATCACATTTTCCTTGGCGTAGCCGAGAAACTCTTCATCACGCTCACAACACGAGACCTGGGCGAGACTCTCGTAGTAGGACTTGATGGAGGAAAATTCTTGATCGATCAGGCTTTGATCGACGGCTTCGCCATTAACAGTCAGGGACATGACACAAAGTGCGTGGGTGGGGTTGCGTTTCCAATGGTAAAAGTCATCCAGCATGGCATTCCCCGCCACGCCTGGCAACCGCCTAAGCCTGACTTCCCTCACGAAAAAAGAAAGACACCTTGGAAAACCCGGCGCAGGCACCCGGTGTCTCAAGGTGTCTTAATGCACACGAATACCACCTGTGCCGTCCAAGGCAGGGGCTCACGTTCCCTAGCTCATCAGGGCGGTGGCCGCCTCGTCGACATCTGCCTTCCTATGGAGGCCTGACATCAACCAACAGACTAAGCCTCCGTTAACGTCTCAACGGTCCGGGCCCACATTTCCTTATCTGGTCGAACACCGCAGTGATTCGTGTCTCCCAGTATCTCGCCAGCGAGTCGCGGTGTCAATCGACGAACGCCCGACAACATCACGATTTCTCCTTCACTTTCCACTGAGCCTGTACATTCGTGGTCCCAGCCACACCATGCTCACCCTCTCAAGCGTCAGCAAAAGCTACGGCGGTCGCGTCCTTTTCCAAGACGTCAGCCTCCAGCTCAACCGGGATGAACGGGTCGGATTGGTGGGCCCAAACGGCGCGGGAAAAACCACCCTCTTCTCGCTCATTCTCGGCAACGAGATTCCCGACGAAGGGTCCATCACGCTCGACAAACGCGTCACCTTGGGCTTCCTCCCCCAGGAACACGCCACCGCAGGCGACGAAACCGTGCTCGAACTCGCCACCTCGGTCTCCCCGGAAATGGTGGAGCTTCGGCGCACGCTCCTCCTCCTCGAGCGGGAGGATCGCACCCACGAACCCGAATACCACGACGCCCGGCTGCGTTTCGAAGGGCTCGATGGCTTTCACCTCGAGCCCAAGGCGAAACGCATTCTCAACGGTCTGGCCTTCCGCCAGAGCGATCACTTGCGGCCCGTGCGCGAACTGAGCGGCGGATGGATCATGCGCGCCCATCTCGCGCGCCTCCTCGTGATGGAACCGGATCTCCTCATGCTCGACGAGCCGACAAACCATCTCGATCTTCAATCGCTCCAGTGGTTCCAAAGTTATCTCCGCTCCTACCCCGGCGGTATCCTCACCATTTCTCACGACCGCGCCTTTCTCAACAACATCGTCACCACGGTCTACGACATCGATCAGGGGGTCCTGCACCGCTACCGCGGAAATTACGACGACTTTCTCGAACAGAAGGAATCGCGCTTCCAGCAACAACTCGCTGCCTATCAAAACCAACAACGGGAGATCGCGCAGCTCCAACGATTCGTCGACCGCTTCCGCGCCAAGGCATCCAAAGCCTCCCAGGCCCAGAGCAAGATCAAGCAACTCGAGCGCATGGACGTCATCGCCATGCCGATCAAGATAGAGCGCAATCTCAAGTTTCGCTTTCCTCAGCCCCGGCGCGGCCCTCAACGGGTCATCACCCTGGACAAGGTGACCCAGGCCTACGGCGATCTCACCGTTTACCGTGATCTCACGTTTGCCGTGGAGCGCGGCGAACGCATCGTCCTGGTCGGTCCCAACGGCGCCGGCAAGTCCACCCTGCTGAAACTGCTCGGGGGCATCATCCCCTTTCAGCAGGGCGAGCGAAAGCTCGGAGATCAGGTGACCCTCGGCTACTACTCCCAGCACCGCACGGAAATGCTCGACACCTCGAAATCCGTCCTGCAAACGGTCATGCAGGCTCGGCACCGCGTGAGCGAACAGGAGGCGCGGACCTTGTTAGGCTGCTTCCTCTTCAGCGGTGACGACGCTTACAAGAGCGTCTCCGTACTGAGCGGCGGGGAAAAGAGTCGCCTGGCCCTGGTACAGTTCCTCCTCAATCCTCCCAATCTTCTCCTGATGGATGAGCCGACCACCCATCTGGACATCGCCAGCATCGATGCGCTGATCACCGCGCTCAAGCAGTACGAAGGTTCTCTCGTCTTCATCAGCCACGACGTCCACTTCATTCGCGCCATGAGTGAGCGCGTCGTCCACATTGAGGCGGGCGAACCCACCCTCTACGCGGGTGACTACGACTATTATCTCGAGAAATCCGGTGCCACCTCCGCCGAGAGCCAACTCAGCCAGGCTCAACCCGAGGCCGCCGAGTCCCAAGCCGAAATCCCCAACAACAATCACCGCAGCAACAACGGGGGGTCTTCGCCTTCTCGCAAGAGCAAGGAACAGAAGCGGCGGGAAGCCGCCAAGCGTCAAGCGCGCTCTCAGGAACGCAAGAAACTCGAATCTCAAATCGCTCTCTCAGAGGAGCGAATCCTGGAAATGGAATCACGGCGGGACAAACTCATGAAACGGCTGGAAGACCCCGCGACCTACGGAGACAAACGCGGGCAGGCCATCGACTGGAACCGGGAACTCGCCGAAATCGAGGAATCCCTGCCCGAAGTCAACGCCCGCTGGGAAAAACTCGCCGGTCAACTCGCAGACTTGACCGAGGCGTGAGCGGAAGGAATCGCGATCGTATTTCGCCCATGCGGACGATCTGGGCCGGGAAAGTGAAATGGAAGGATCACACAATCCAGCACTCTCACGGACGCCACCAGGATCGGGAAGCCTGTCAGGGAGGATCCACAGAAACCCGACGCGTCGGCGATACGACGACAGCCCAAATGCCCATGGTCACCTTCGCTCAGCTATCCGATCCATTCCTGAAAGGCCTCGATGGCCTCGTAGTTAGCCAGGCCCAGCTGATCGTAGTAGCGCGCCACGTCGCGATCACGTTCACCTTCCACCCTCTCGACCTGGGTGTGGTGCTCCAGGGCGCTCAGCTTGGCCTTCAGCTGATCGGGGCTCATGGGGACCGCCATGTCGATCTCGTGCGAACCGAAGGGCCGCTCCGCCGCGCGATAGAGCCAAACCCGGCAAGCCTCCCGCCACTTGCGTTTGCGAGTCCGTTCCATGGTTTCCCGGAAAACTCGGAAACAAACGCCGCCCACGCTGCTGGGATCCGAGGCGCTTCCCGTCATGTAAATCTGATGGGGTCGGAACTGAGTCAAGCAGGCGCGCAAACCCTCGACATCCTCCTCGCCACGTCGAAAACGACGGTAACGTCCCCGCTCGTAAAACGGCAGGTCGAGAAAATGCACGCGCTCCTCCGACAATCCGCAAGCCCGCAGTCCATGCCGCGCTTCACCCCTCCGGACGAGGCCCTTCAAGGAACGCAATGAAGCGTTGTCTTCTCCGAACGACCCCTTGCGACGCAAGTCTTCTAACAATCGCCGAGAGAAACGCACCGGCTCTTTCCAGGCGCTCGATGCACGGGCGTCTGCTAGGTCCAGCAAGACACTGGCAAAATGCGCCACCACTTCATCGCCCACTCCCAAATTTCCCGAAGTGAGAAACACCACGTCGACCCGATGCCCCTGCTCGAGCAAACGGTCGATGGTCCCGCCCATGGCCCGGAGTTCATCGCCCGGCTCCGGCGCCAGGATCAAACAGCGCTTCGGATAGGGCAAGGTCCGCTCCGGACGATAGCGGTCATCCGCCTCGGGCTTTCCCCCGGGCCACCCGGTGATGGTGTGCTGCAGGTCATTGAAGATCCGAATATTCAAGTGATAGGCCGGACCCGCATCGGTCAGCAGATCGCTCATGCCGTGCTCGTTGTAATCCTCGTCGAGCAACTTCAGTACTGGCTTCCCCAGTGCGACGGACAGCCACGTCACCGCCCGGCGAATCATCCAGTCGTCCCACTCGACCGCGCGGACTCGCCAGGGATACCGGATACGGCAGAGCTGACTGCTCGCCCCGCGATCGAGGAAAAACTGGGCGTTGCCATGGCCCTGGAGGAAGCTGGCAGATATGGCATCCGTCATCGGTCCCTCGACCGCCTTGGCGACGATTTCCGCCTTGTTGGCGCCCCATGCCATCAGAACGATGCGCCGGGCTCGAAGGATCGTACCCACGCCCATGGTCAGGGCAAACCTCGGCACGTTCTCGATCCCCAAGAAGTCCCGCGCGGCATCTTCACGAGTGATCTTGTCCAGGGTGATCATCCGGGTCAATGAGTCCGCGGAAGATCCCGGCTCGTTGAAACCGATGTGACCCGTCCGGCCGATTCCCAAGATTTGCAGATCGATCCTGCCCGCCGCATCGATCGCCGCTTCGTAATCCCGACAAGCCGCGTAGACCTGTTCGCGCGAGACCGTCCCCGGCGGGATGTGGATCTGGGACTCGGGCAAGTCCACGTGATCAAACAACTGATCCCGCATGAAGCGGGAGTAACTCTCCTGATACTGGGGATCGAGGCCGAAGTATTCGTCCAGGTTGAAAGTGATCACGTTGCGAAACGAGAGCCCCTCCTCCTGATGCAGCCGGATCAACTCGCGGTAGAATGGCACGGGCGTCGAGCCGGTCGCCAGGCCCAGCACGGCCTGTTTCGATTCGGCGCTCTTCCGGCGAATGAGCGAGGCCACCTCCACCGCCAAGACACGGCAGGCATCTTCGGACGTCTCATAAATGAGAGTGTGTATATTTTCGAACTGTTCGGCTTCGGACTTCATGATCGGATGGGCGACGGCCCCATCGAATCTCGCCTTGGGCGTTTTGGCAAACCTTACCTCTCACGGCGGTGACGCTGATCGCCACGGGACAATCCCTCAGAATTGGGGTTTCCCTTTTCGTCAACCGTTCCTGATCTTGCTCGTGACCTCAGCCGCCCGCCTCGTCCTCACCCTCGGCTTCTGCGCCACCGTTCCCATCTTGTTTTCCCAGGCGGAGGCGAGCGAGACCTGGTGGGCCTTTCGCCCGCTCGACAACGCTTCCCCGCCCTGCGTGGCCAGTGAACCCAGTGCCCGCAACGGCATCGACGCCTTTGTCGCCGGACGCCTGGCCTCCCACGGAATTCTCCCGGCACCGGAAGCGGACCGGCGCACGCTGCTGCGCCGCCTTCATCAAGACCTCATCGGCTTGCCTCCCTCGCTCGAAGATCTGGAGGGCTTTCTCGACGACACCCGGCCGGACGCGGACGCCTGGGAACGCGCGGTGGACCGCCTGCTGGCCAGCCCGCGACACGGCGAACACTGGGCCTCCATGTGGCTTCACCTCGCCCGTTACAGCGAGTCGGACGGCTGGAATCAGGACGCCTATCGCCCTCACATCTGGCGATACCGCGACTACGTCGTCCAGGCTTTCAATGCCGACAAACCCTACCCCGATTTCGTCCGGGAACAGCTCGCCGGAGATGAGATGCCCGAGAGAGGCCCCGACTCCCTCGCCGCCGCGGGCT
>CBDBEZ010000071.1:0-78595 GCA_965204485.1 Verrucomicrobiales bacterium | reverse complement strand
CGGAATGAAAGTTCTCAGCGAGGGCATTCAGAAGGCGGCCGGTGAGAAAATGCGCAAGATCATGGCGACGATGACCACCAACCGATTCGCCGGCGTGGGCACCGGATTTCTCACCACCTGTCTTCTGCAGTCCTCTTCGGCGACCACGGTGATCGTGGTCAGCTTTGTGAACGCCGGTCTGCTGACCCTGGTGGAATCGATCGGCGTCATCATGGGAGCCAATTTAGGCACGACGATCACCGCCTGGATCATCGCGGCGGTGGGAAAATTCAGCCTCTCCAAAGTGGCGATTCCCATCATTGGGATCGGGATGCCGATGCTCTTCATCGGCAAGAACCGGATGAAGGCCTATGGTGAAATTTGTGTCGGCTTCGGGCTGTTGTTCTTCGGTCTGGGTCTGCTGAAGGACGCGGTTCCGGACGTGAGAGGCATGTTGGCCAGCTCGGATCCGGCCATTCAAGCTCAGGCCACGGAATGGCTGAACCGCATCAAAGGTTTCAGCGGTCATGGATACGTTTCCCTGCTGATTTTTCTCGTTGGTGGAGTGATTCTGACGCTCATGGTACAGTCGTCCTCGGCAGCCATGGCCATCACCGTCACGCTGGCGATCAACGGATGGATCGGCTTCCACGAGTCGGCGGCCATTGTGCTGGGCGAAAACATCGGCACCACGGTGACGGCCTGGCTGGCTTCGCTGGGCGCCAACACCAATGCCAAGCGCGCTGCCCGGGCGCACTTCCTCTTCAACGTCCTCGGTGTCGTGTGGATGCTAGCGGTCTTTTACTTTTTCACCTCCGGAGTGATGTGGCTTGGGGAGCAACTTCCGGAGAGTTTTCGCAGTGATAGCGTTACTCACACCTCGGACATCGGGTTCGATCTCGCCATTTATCACACTAGCTTCAATTTGTTGAACATCCTCCTGTTGGTCGGGTTTATCCCACTGATCGCCAAAATCGTGACGCGCTGGGTCAAGGATCCCAGCGTGGCGCCAAGCGGACGTCAGCGTCTGAAGTACATCTCTCAGAGCTTTGTGGATGTGGGGGAACTCAATCTTCCCGAGGCGGAGAACGAAGTTCGGGAGATGGGGAAAGTGAATCGGGAAATGATGGATATGTATTTATCGCTGTTAGACGATCCGACGGGCGACATCGATGAACGTGTGGACAGGATGGCGCGCATGGAGGACGAGTGTGACCTGATGATGCACGACATCACGGAGTATCTCGTCAGGTGCTCGACCAATGAGTTGAGCGATAAGTATGCCTCCAGCATCACGGGGATGCTTCGGATCGTGGCCGAGTTCGAAGAGATTTCAGATTGTCAGTATCACCTTGCCAAATTGATGCAGCGCAAGATTCGGAAAGAGCATCCCATGGATCCCGAGGTCATGAAAAGCTTGCGGGAATTCGCCCAAACGGTGACGCGCTTCATCGACTTCAACTTGCAGCACCTTTTCAAGACGATTTCGGCCACAGACATCAAGGAGGCCAACAAGCTGGAGAACCTCATTGACAGTCAAAGGCGAAGGATCAACAAAGCCGCCATGACTCGGATGCAGGAGCAAGGAGATATCCGCGCCGAGATGCTTCACGTCGACATGAGCAATCAGCTCGAGAAGATGGGCAATCACGCCTTGAACGTCATCGAGGCGGCTCACGAGATGTCGAGGCAGGCCTCTTGACCGGGCGCGCGGAAGCTCGGTCCGCGTTCGGCCATTTTACGATCACCACGGTCCAGCTCACGGCCTTCCCGGCGACATGGCCCACGAGACGCACCGCTTGCCAGCGGAGTTGAGACTACGCTCTATTTTTATTTTTGGAACGCGTCCCCGGCCGTCAGCGGAGTTGAGACTACGCTCCACTTTTAGGACGTGTCCCCGGCCGCCACGGTGCCGCATCGTTCGCCCGCTCAATTCAAGGAGGGATCGTCCGGAGTCTTGGCCAGGAGGTAGTGCCAGGGACTCATGGCTTCCAGTGTGTCCCTCCACAAGTTCTCGGGTTCGAAATCGAGTAGGCGCTCGTCCGGGCGGTAGGCAATCCAGGAGCGTTCCCTGATTTCACCTTCCAGCTGGCCCGCGGCCCATCCGGCATGCCCAACGAAGGCGCGAATCTCGAATCCTTCTTTGAATCTCTGGACGGCGTCGTTTGCGGGAAGGCGGGGCGTGAACTCGAGGCGTTTCTATCCTCCCGCCAGTGGAGCGAGGCGAAGACGAGGTGATCGGTGCCGACGGGCCCGCCGACGTAGACGGGAATTTGGGCCAGCTCAGGCACTTCCGTGGCGAGCGAGAGGTCTTCGACCTGTTTGTTGAGCGGTCGATTCAGGACGAAGCCCTCGGCTCCGCCTTTGAGGGTGTGGTGATGGATGAGGAGAACCGCGCGACGGAAATTCGGGTCGACCAGCGCCGGATCAGCCAGCAGGAGGTTGCCATCGAGGGAAATGGACGACTGATCTTCGAAATTCATCTTGTGGTGTCTCGGGACGATGCCCGGGTCTCGGGGTGATCGCAAAAGATTTCGTCGGTGCGGACGGCGCGCAAGCGGGATACCCTCCCGGGACATGGCAAGCGACTGGCTCGGGATTTTCCAGGAATCCGTTTCGTTTTTGTCCGGACCGGGTATCGATGGACTCCCGGCTCGGCGTGCCAGGTGGTTTCCGTCAAAGCCGTCGCCACCCTCTGGCGGCAGTGGCCGCCAATGATCGATGATGCCCGCGTTCTTTCATCTCGCCGCCTTTCTGAGCGCGTTCTTGCTCTTTGCCGTGCAGCCATTGATGGCCAAGGCGCTGCTTCCCGCTCTCGGGGGGAGCGCGGTGGTCTGGGGCACCTGCATGGTGAGCTTTCAAGGCCTCTTGTTTTTGGGGTATCTCGGGAGCCATCTTGCTTTGGCGCGGTGGAGGGCAAGGACTTATCTCTGGGTGCACGTGCTGGGCCTGGGCGTCGTCGCCCTGGTCACGCCGGTCTTCGGAGTGATCGCTGACCTGGTTCCGGGACCGCCTTGGTGGGCGGCACTGGTGGCGACACTGGGCCGCGTGGGCCCGGCCTTCTTCCTGCTTTCCTTTTCCACTCCCTTGCTCCAGCGGTGGTTGGCGGAAGCGCGCAGGGGTCATGACGGGGAAGAGATCGACTCCTATCGGCTGTTCAGTAGCTCCAACCTCGGTTCGCTCAGCGCCTTGCTGGCTTATCCGTGGCTGATCGAGCCGCACCTTTCCCTCTCGGCCCAGTCGCAATGGTGGCGAGGCGGCTTGATCGCGCTCACTGTCCTCCTCTTCACCATGGTGCTGATTGTCCCGCGCAGGAAGCGGAACACTCTTGGGAAGGTCAAGCAGTGTGGCGCGCTGCCCTATGCTTTCAAGGGCCGGGTCTTCGCGTTGAGTGCTGCCGGCTGCGCGCTCTTGTTAGCCGTGACCAATGCGGTGACTTTCGATCTTTCCTCGGCGCCGCTGCTCTGGGTGGGACCCCTGGCCCTCTACCTCTTGTCGTTCGTCGTCGTTTACAAGCGGCGGCCTTGGTGGAATGAGAGAATCGCGGAGAAGGGCCGGACCTGGTGGCTCGGTGTGGGTTTGACACTATTTTTGATGGGCCGGTTCCATCTCGGTTTTTCGGCGACCGCGACTACGCTCATGCAGTGGGCGGTGATGGCCTTTGGATGCTGGCTGGCTCATGGACGGCTCGCGACTCTCAAGCCGAGGGACGAGCGCGCTTTGACGGGCTACTACGTGGCCATGTCGGCCGGCGGTGTGGTGGGATCGATGCTGGTCAGTTGGGTGGTTCCGGTGGTGGCTGACACTTTCATCGAGTATCCCTTGGCCATGGCGGCCCTCGTCGCCGCGGCACGCCGGCCACCGCTCGGGATGGAGGCAAAGGCGGAAAAAGCTGCCGGGCCGGGCATCCTCGCGTGGTCGGCTCCCTGGAAGGAAGGGCTTGGAGGCCTGATGGTCACGGCGCTTCTCCTGCTGGCCGCCGCAAGCGTGGCCGGTCGGTTCGGGACACCGGTCTTGGGGTTTTCGGCCATGGCGGGCTTGCTTCTTCTTCTGAGTCTCGCCCGCCCGCAAGCGCTTTGGCTGGCGGCCGTGGCGGCGTCGGTGAGTTTGGTCGCCATGCCGGTGAAAGATGCGCTTTGGCAGACGCCCGGATCTCGTCACTATCGGAATCACTACGGAATCTACGAAATCGCGGAGCGCGGCAACCGACGCTATCTGACCCACGGTACAACGAACCACGGCATTCAGGATTTTGGTGAGGCGATGCGCGGCGAAGCGCTCTCCTATTACCATCGCGAGGGTCCCGCGGGCGCCCTGCTGGTTTCTCTCGAGCCCAGGCCGCGTCGTTTTGGCATGATCGGGCTGGGGGCGGGCGCTCTGGCGGTTTACGCGCGCCCAGGCGATGTCTTGGAAGTGTTTGAACTCGACCCGCTCAATATCCGGCTGGCTCGAGAAGCCTTCACTTACTTGAGCGATCGGGAAGCTGCGGGTGTGGTGATCGAAATCCGTCAGGGCGATGGCAGGCGGCGCTTGCAGGGGATGGTCGGGCGGTTTGACGTGCTCATCCTGGACGCCTTCAGCAGTGGTGCCATTCCCATGCACCTTTTGACCGTGGAAGCGGTGGCGACTTATTTGGAAAGTGTGAAACTTGACGGTTTCGTGCTCTTGCACATTTCCAACCGAGCGCTGCGGTTGCGCCCCATGGTGGCCAGTCTCGGGCGAGCCCTGGGACATGAAGTCTATTTCAAGGACAGCCAGGAGTCGATTGAAGACGAGGACTTGAAATCGAGCGATTGGGCTTTACTGGGACCCTCGGACGAGCAAGTGAGAGCCCTGGCGAGGCGGACTGGCTGGTTGTCGTGGGACGAATGCGGGGATTCCGAAACCCTGCCCCTGCCCCGGCCCTGGACGGATGAGACAAGTGATTTGTTAGCAGTATGGGATTGGTAACCCCATAGTTTCATAAATCGGGGCAAGAATCCCAAGAAAATAGTGGCAGGGGCCTTTGGGATAAGGTTAATTTGGAATCTACCAAAACACTAAACACTTCAACCCAAAAGCCACCTACAGTGAGAGTAGCACGACGTACGATTAATGCAAAGTCCAGAACGATTCCGGCGATCAAATTTGAAGATCAAGAACTGACCTCTTTCGGCGGTCTCGTTATCTTTCAGAAACTCTTTCAGAAACTCTTTCAGAAACTCTTTCAGAAACTCTTTCAGGAATTGGATCTGGAGGGGAAGCTTCAGGAGTGCTTTGGTCCACTGGATCGGCGCAGGTCCCGCTTCTACAAGTTCCAAAAGGTTTTCATGTGTCTTATCGTTCATCTTGCACTGGGCTACCGGATGCTTCGAGATATGGACTACTACCGAGATGATCCCCTTGTAGTAACTGATTAGCGATCCTAACCAGCAAACGCCACAGGCATCTCATGCAAGGGTACGCTCACCCGCGATGATTTTGGCAAGCGACTTGAATACGGAACTCGCTCCTCGCAGCGAGAGAATCGAGAGCACACTCTCGAATGCCGCGTAGGCATTGGCTCCCCGCTCCGTCTTGGAACATTGCGACACCTTGCGGGCGACGATCGCCGGCCTGAGCATCCGCTCGGCGATGTTGTTGGTCGGCTCTACCTCCGGATCCTCCAGGAACATCGTTAAATTCCCTTGGTCAAAGTGCCGGCCAAGCTCATTGAGCATGCGTCGGTTGTCGGGATCTTTGAGCGTCCGGTCCCGCAGGTAATGATCGAGTTCATAGATCTTTTTCAAGCTCTCTTCCTCGTATTGGTTTAAAGCCGACTCGCCGTTGTGGTACTGCTGCCAAGGCCTCAGACACTGTCGAAGCGAATTCTTCAGTCCCTCGCAGAAACTTCGTGCCCGCCCTCGCTTCTTCTCCAGAACTTCAGAGAGATTCTTCACAATATGGCTCATGCACTTTTGCATGTCCATCTGCGAAAATCGCTCCGCGTCGTAGCTCCGAAACCGATCGGTTCCAAGCACACACTCACAGGCCGCCGTGATGACTTCGGCCACTTCTTCGGCTCGGTGGCGTGATCGAATCTGAAAATACACCGCATTCTCCTGGCGGCTCACGAATCCCATCAAGCAACTCGTCTTGCCCCCCGTTCGCCATCCCGTATCATCCGTGTTAACGTCATCGGATTGCTGGATGGCTGCTTTGATTCGCTCCGCTTCTTGGCTGATCGCTCCATCGCCGTTTCCCAATTTCAGGGCGTCTTGTGTCAGGGCGCTCTGGCTGAGATCAATGCCGCAAATCTCGCGAACAATCGGAGGAACTTTGCGTAGAGTCACCCCGAAGTGATAGTGCAGAGCCAGTCCAAACGACCGAACCCTGGGACCCACACGGTGAGCGGTGGCCCCGTGTGGGTCGAGCGGCAAGGCCCGGTGAGTTCCTCGCGCGCAGTAGCCACAACTGCATTCTTCGACTTCCACTTTCCAGATCGATATGTCTCGGGCAATCTTTTCCGGCACATCGACCGTGCTTGCCGTCTCCAGACGAGTTCCAAGCCTGCCTCCGCATCGAGGACAATTTGACGACCGCCCCTTGGGCAATCGGGCTTCCATGCTTCGAACATTGTCATCCGGCCCAATCTCCGGTTCCTCCCGCCGCCGGAAGGACCCTTGGCCCGGCTTGCGTCCCGGTCTTTTCGGGTTGGCCTCGGGTTTTCCCTTCGAGAACGGAGCCGCCGATCTGTTCTGCTTGCGCTTCAACTCATCCAATTCTTTGCGCAGTCTTCGATCTTCCTCGCGAAGCTTGAGATTCTCCGCCTCCAACTGAGCAAACCGCTCCTGTAGATCGCGGACGAGCCGGATCAGTTCTCTCGTGGGGAGCGATTCAAGAGAATCGGACGACATCAATGGTTAAGATGTCTTAATCATCGAAGCTCTCGTGAGTGGGAAGTTCTCAGACCGGTTTCTCTTTGCCTGGCGTGTCTGTCTGACTGCGTAATAGAGCGATCTTCGCCTTGGATAGTTCAATGCTCAGATCGATCAGTTCGGTGGTCAGTTTCTTGAATTTCTTGTACTCCTCTGTTTCTTCACGTAGTCCCTTCACGTGGTCTGGCCAGACGTGTTCAGTCCGGCTCCTCATCTTATGCGTGTAGCTCAGTTGGTAATACACGCCGCGCTGGCGTTGTCGATCTCGGTATTGCTTGCTGATGCTCCCAGGCCGCATTGGCCCGATTGCAGCTAACTTTGCCGCAAGTTTCTGGACTCTTTTTTCAGTGATCTGATCTTTTTCACTCGTGAGTGGGAAGTTCTCAGACCGGTTTCTCTTTGCCTGGCGTGTCTGTCTGACTGCGTAATAGAGCGATCTTCGCCTTGGATAGTTCAATGCTCAGATCGATCAGTTCGGTGGTCAGTTTCTTGAATTTCTTGTACTCCTCTGTTTCTTTTCGTAGTCCCTTCACGTGATCTGGCCAGACGTGTTCAGTCCGGCTCCTCATCTTATGCGTGTAGCTCAGTTGGTAATACACGCCGCGCTGGCGTTGTCGATCTCGGTATTGCTTGCTGATGCTCCCAGGCCGCATTGGCCCGATTGCAGCTAACTTTGCCGCAAGTTTCTGGACTCTTTTTTCAGTGATCTGATCTTTTTCATGGTCATTAGCTTATATATGCGAATGTCTAGGAAAATCAAATCATTTGTTATGGATCTCTGGATTTCTTGGTGGAATATCGTCTGTTTTCTGCGACCCGCTTTCTCGAGAGCCCGCACCTTTCTCTGGTTTCTGCTCGTCTTGGCCGCTTTCTCCGTGCGCAATGATCTCCTCGGGGTTTCCAGTTTCGTCCGCGCTCTCGGTTTGTCAGAACACTTCTATGAGCACTTACTCCATTTCTTCCACAGCAATGCCGTGAAGACGGACCGGCTTGCAGAACTTTGGTTCGCCATCGTGATCAAGCACTTCCCTGTCTACAAGATCGGTTGTCGCCCCGTCCTGGTTCTCGACGGCATCAAGAAGTCCAAGGAGGGCCGCAAGATGCCTGCGGTGAAGTATCTGCATCAACAGTCCGAGTCCAATTCCAAGCCTCACTTCATCATGAGCCATTCCTTTCAGGCCTTCGGCGTGCTCTGTCAGGTTGGCGGATACTTCTTCTGCGTTCCGGTCTGTGCACGCATTCACGAAGGTATCGTCACTTCAAACCGCGACAGGAGAACCTTGATCGACAAGGCCAACGAGATGCTCGCATCCGTCTGTAGAGGTCAGGAGTTCGTCTTGCTGGCCGACGCCTACTACGCCAACGGAAAGGTGATCCGGAGCACCAAGGGGCGTTCCGGTGTGCTGGTCACGAGGGTTCGACGCACGACAACCGGCTTTCGGCCTGCGGCAGTGCCACGCAAACGCAAACGCGGACGACCGAAAAAGTATGGCGCTGCGGTGAAGCTCCAGAATGTCTTTGGAACGGGCGGCTTCAGTTCCGTTCCCAGTCCCGTATATGGGGAGAGAAACATCTCTGTCCGGTTCAAGTCGGTGGATCTGTTGTGGAAGCCCGCCGGGGCGATGGTCCGCTTCATTCTCGTCGATCATCCCACGAGAGGGCGGATCATCCTCTTGTCTACCGACCTCACCATGGAAGCTCAGGAGATCATCTTGCTCTACAGTTTGCGTTTCAAGATCGAAGTCGCTTTCAAGCAAGCGGTGCATTCGGTCGGCTCATTCGGATACCATTTCTGGATGGCCGCTATGCGACCGCTCAAGCGTCGCAATGGTAACCAATACCTCCACCGGACTACCGAGAAATATCGCAGACAGGTGCAGAGAAAGATGCACGCATATCATGTGTTTGTGCAGACCGGCATGATCGCTCAGGGCATGTTACAGTACCTTGCCATGACATGTGACGGTCTGGTCTGGAAACACTTTGGAACCTGGATCCGAACCATCCGCCCAGACGTGCTGCCCTCGGAAATGATTGTCTCAGCCGCCTTGAAAAACACGCTGCCTGGATTTTTGCACCACGGCGGAAAAGGTTCAGCGTTCCGAAAATTCATCCTTGATAAAATAGACTTCACTCGCTCCGAAGGTTCACGCTTCGCCGCATGATGATCCAGTTACAGAACTTCTCACTCGCGAGAGCTTATATATGCGAATGTCTAGGAAAATCAAATCATTTGTTATGGATCTCTGGATTTCTTGGTGGAATATCGTCTGTCTTCTGCGACCCGCTTTCTCGAGAGCCCGCACCTTTCTCTGGTTTCTGCTCGTCTTGGCCGCTTTCTCCGTGCGCAATGACCTCCTCGGGGTTTCCAGTTTCGTCCGCGCTCTCGGTTTGTCAGAACACTTCTATGAGCACTTACTCCATTTCTTCCACAGCAATGCCGTGAAGACGGACCGGCTTGCAGAACTTTGGTTCGCCATCGTGATCAAGCACTTCCCTGTCTACAAGATCGGTTGTCGCCCCGTCCTGGTTCTCGACGGCATCAAGAAGTCCAAGGAGGGCCGCAAGATGCCTGCGGTGAAGTATCTGCATCAACAGTCCGAGTCCAATTCCAAGCCTCACTTCATCATGAGCCATTCCTTTCAGGCCTTCGGCGTGCTCTGTCAGGTTGGCGGATACTTCTTCTGCGTTCCGGTCTGTGCACGCATTCACGAAGGTATCGTCACTTCAAACCGCGACAGGAGAACCTTGATCGACAAGGCCAACGAGATGCTCGCATCCGTCTGTAGAGGTCAGGAGTTCGTCTTGCTGGCCGACGCCTACTACGCCAACGGAAAGGTGATCCAGAGCACCAAGGGGCGTTCCGGTGTGCTGGTCACGAGGGTTCGACGCACGACAACCGGCTTTCGGCCTGCGGCAGTGCCACGCAAACGCAAACGCGGACGACCGAAAAAGTATGGCGCTGCGGTGAAGCTCCAGAATGTCTTTGGAACGGGCGGCTTCAGTTCAGTTCCCAGTCCCGTATATGGGGAGAGAAACATCTCTGTCCGGTTCAAGTCGGTGGACCTGTTGTGGAAGCCCGCCGGGGCGATGGTCCGCTTCATTCTCGTCGATCATCCCACGAGAGGGCGGATCATCCTCTTGTCTACCGACCTCACCATGGAAGCTCAGGAGATCATCTTGCTCTACAGTTTGCGTTTCAAGATCGAAGTCGCTTTCAAGCAAGCGGTGCATTCGGTCGGCTCATTCGGATACCATTTCTGGATGGCCGCTATGCGACCGCTCAAGCGTCGCAATGGTAACCAATACCTCCACCGGACTACCGAGAAATATCGCAGACAGGTGCAGAGAAAGATGCACGCATATCATGTGTTTGTGCAGACCGGCATGATCGCTCAGGGCATGTTACAGTACCTTGCCATGACATGTGACGGTCTGGTCTGGAAACACTTTGGAACCTGGATCCGAACCATCCGCCCAGACGTGCTGCCTTCGGAAATGATTGTCTCAGCCGCCTTGAAAAACACGCTGCCTGGATTTTTGCACCACGGCGGAAAAGGTTCAGCGTTCCGAAAATTCATCCTTGATAAAATAGACTTCACTCGCTCCGAAGGTTCACGCTTCGCCGCATGATGATCCAGTTACAGAACTTCTCACTCACGAGATCGAAGCTGTCAAGAGCTTGTTAGATGCGCTAATCACCCCATAGTTTCATAAATCGGGGCAAGAATCCCAAGAAAATAGTGGCAGGGGCCTTTGGGATAAGGTTAATTTGGAATCTACCAAAACACCAAACACTTCAACCCAAAAGCCACCTACAGTGAGAGTAGCACGACGCACGATTAATGCAAAGTCCAGAACGATTCCGGCGATCAAATTTGAAGATCAAGAACTGACCTCTTTCGGCGGTCTCGTTATCTTTCAGAAGCTCTTTCAGGAATTGGATCTGGAGGGGAAGCTTCAGCAGTGCTTTGATCCACTGGATCGACGCATGTCCCGCTTCTACAAGTTCCACAAGGTTTTCATGTGTCTTATCGTGCATCTTATACTGGGCTACCGGATGCTTCGCGATTTGGACTACTACCGAGATGATCCCCTTGTACGACAGGTTTTGGGGATGCACCAATTGCCCAGTGTCCCAACGATGAGCCGGATGTTGGGAGAGGTCGATTGTCAAAGCCTTGAGAGGATGAGGGAGATGAATCATTTCGTTTGCCTGTCGCGACTTCAGGAGGAAGGAATCAAACGCATCACGCTTGATTTGGACGGAAGCGTGCAGAGCACGAGTCGCCATGCGGAAGGGACGGCTGTGGGATTTAACAAGAAGAAAAAAGGCGAGCGCAGTTATTATCCGCTGCTCGCGACGATCTCCCAAACCGGACAAATCTTCGACTTCCTTCATCGAAGCGGCAACGTCCATGACTCCAATGGCGCAGTGGAGTTCCTCCGTTCCTGCGTGGAGAAGATTCGCAAGGTGCTGCCTGATGTGCAGATCGAGTTGCGCGCCGACAGCGCGTTTTTCAGCGATCAGATGGTTTCAGAGGCAAAGACCCTGGGCCTGGAATATACGTTCTCGGTGCCTTTCGAGCGGCTTGTGGAACTCAAGGGCATCATCGAGAAGCGCCGTCGCTGGTCCCGAACCCGAGGCGGAGAGGGAAAAACTCATCACTTCGAAATCCGCTGGAAGCCAAAAAGTTGGGCGCGCAAAGCGCGCAAAGCGCGCATTTTGTGCATTCGAACCATGAGGCGCACTCAGCGCAAAGGACCGCTCCAACTGGATCTTTTCGAACCAGTCGAGGAGAACTATGAATACAAGGCGATCATCACCAACAAGACAAACACGGCCGCTCATGTGGTGAAATTTCATGAAGGGCGTGGCTCTCAGGAGAAGATTTTTGGCGAAGCCAAGAGCCAGGCCCAGATGGACTATATTCCGGCCAAGCGACGTGCCGCCAACGAAGCTTTCCTTTTGGCCAGTATCCTCACCCACAATCTCACACGCGAAATGCAGATGCGAGCTGCGGAGCGGTCACGCAAATCGTCCCCCCAAAGGGCTGCGGAGTGGATCTTTGAAGGACTCGGCACGATTCGCCGCAAAATCATCCAGCGTGCCGGACGTCTGACTCGCCCTCAAGGTCGACTCACATTGACACTCGGAGACAATCAGGCCGTCGAAGAAGAAATCGCCTACTACATGATGGCCTGACTGGCCATTTTATGAAACGCTGGGGATCAGTTACCTCCGTGTGGTCCCAGTGCAAAGAGGAGCCCTCGACCTTCTTGCCCCGTCGCACCTTGATTGTGTCGTCGATGACGAACGCTCGCTGATCGTCTGGACCCACGGAGTTGGCGTTGAAAATGCTCTTGCAAAGCTTGATGGCCATCGTCCGCCAATTGACGTCCTCACGGCGCATGACACAATAAAGAATGTTCGCCCTGTATTTGCAGTCATCTACGCGGCCCTTCAAGAACTGGCCAAGCTCCGAACAGAAAGCATGAATACTGGAATTCTCGAGTTTGAGGATGGGCCATACCAGCAGGGCGGCGAGGATGGCCCCTGGGCATTCGCCATCGATGCGGCGTGCCTTACCGAAGACGGCCCGAAAAAGGTTGACCATCCCATGAGCGCGAATACCATTTCCGAGTTCGGTATCAGCAAAGACTCTGGGGTCGCTCAGTGCCTGAGAGATCGGTTGATAGCTCCGAGAAGCGTTTTTTCGGCCGGATTTGCCGCCTGTCTTTTTGTGTTTCTTTTTCACACAAGACCTTAAAGGCAGGCGGCATATAACGCAACATAAACTAACACTTTGGGCAAAAAAACTGAGCTGATTTATCGGTCAGATGTGAGTTCTGAAAGATAACGAGACCGCCGAAAGAGATCAGTTCTTGATCTTCAAATTTGATCGCCGGAATCGTTCTGGACTTTGCATTAATCGTACGTCGTGCTACTCTCATTGTAGGTGGCTTTTGGGTTGAAGTGTTTGGTGTTTTGGTAGATTCCAAATTAACCTTATCCCAAAGGCCCCTGCCACTATTTTCTTGGGATTCTTGCTCCGATTTATGAAACTATGGGGTCGAGACCGTGGACGACTTGATCGTTGGACACGTAGTCCAAGAGAGCGGCCTTGAGGGCGGGGTGATTGTGTCCGTAGTTGAGTGTGCCAGCCCCGGCGAGAAAGTCGATGTATTCGCTTCCGTCGCTTGAAGTGAGACGTGAGCTTTCGACTCGGGCGAATTTCACCGGAAATGACCGGCAGTATGAGCGGATTTCTGATTCGAGTCGATCGATGTTATTCATGAGTGATTGATGGATATGACATTGTTTGGAATGGGGCCGACCCTGACCAGCGCCTCGGCCTCGTGAGGTTCTGGAAGGAAGAGCTCCGGAGGGAATCCAGTCGTGCGCTGAATGTCAGCGTTCAGCAGGTCGGCGATCTTGGTGAACATTCGCGAGGAAGGCTCATTGCTAGGGGTAACGGTCGCCTCCACGAATCGAACTTGAAGGGCATCCGCGATCTCTGTGATCATTTTTGCCCCGAGTTGCCGGCCTCGCGCGGAACGATGGACGGCCACCTGCCAGACGAACAGCGTGTCCCGCGATTCCGGGTCGACGATGCCCGTCACGAACCCGAGGACTTTTCCTTGCGGGCTCCGGGCGACCCGGCAGCTCCCGCGGAACAAACGCGCACAGAGCAAGTAGGCATAGCGTGAATTCACGTCGAGCGCGCCGCTCTCCTCCGCCAAGTGATGCATGGCCATCGCGTCATGCAGCGTGGGCTTTTCGATCGTGAGGACTTCGTTTGCCTGTTGGGTCTCCTCCACGGTTAACCGCCATTCGCGCTTCTGAGGTTCTCTAGGCCCCTGGAATTGGAATCTCGATCAGAGCGCGGAACCCGCAAGCCCGCCGACTCAGGGATTGCGACCCGTCTCGCAGCAGCGGAGGCAGGGATTCGCCCCGGTCCATCCATAAGGCTCCCATGAGGGCATTGGGGATCCTGCAAAGACTTCGAAACAAATTCCATGTGCCTGGTGAATTTTGTTCACGGATCAATTGATCTCGTGAGTGAGAAGTTCTGTAACTGGATCATCATGCGGCGAAGCGTGAACCTTCGGAGCGAGTGAAGTCTATTTTATCAAGGATGAATTTTCGGAACGCTGAACCTTTTCCGCCGTGGTGCAAAAATCCAGGCAGCGTGTTTTTCAAGGCGGCTGAGACAATCATTTCCGAAGGCAGCACGTCTGGGCGGATGGTTCGGATCCAGGTTCCAAAGTGTTTCCAGACCAGACCGTCACATGTCATGGCAAGGTACTGTAACATGCCCTGAGCGATCATGCCGGTCTGCACAAACACATGATATGCGTGCATCTTTCTCTGCACCTGTCTGCGATATTTCTCGGTAGTCCGGTGGAGGTATTGGTTACCATTGCGACGCTTGAGCGGTCGCATAGCGGCCATCCAGAAATGGTATCCGAATGAGCCGACCGAATGCACCGCTTGCTTGAAGGCGACTTCGATCTTGAAACGCAAACTGTAGAGCAAGATGATCTCCTGAGCTTCCATGGTGAGGTCGGTAGACAAGAGGATGATCCGCCCTCTCGTGGGATGATCGACGAGAACGAAGCGGACCATCGCCCCGGCGGGCTTCCACAACAGATCCACCGACTTGAACCGGACAGAGATGTTTCTCTCCCCATATACGGGACTGGGAACGGAACTGAAGCCGCCCGTTCCAAAGACATTCTGGAGCTTCACCGCAGCGCCATACTTTTTCGGTCGTCCGCGTTTGCGTTTGCGTGGCACTGCCGCAGGCCGAAAGCCGGTTGTCGTGCGTCGAACCCTCGTGACCAGCACACCGGAACGTCCCTTGGTGCTCCGGATCACCTTTCCGTTGGCGTAGTAGGCGTCGGCCAGCAAGACGAACTCCTGACCTCTACAGACGGATGCGAGCATCTCGTTGGCCTTGTCGATCAAGGTTCTCCTGTCGCGGTTTTGAAGTGACGATACCTTCGTGAATGCGTGCACAGACCGGAACGCAGAAGAAGTATCCGCCAACCTGACAGAGCACGCCGAAGGCCTGAAAGGAATGGCTCATGATGAAGTGAGGCTTGGAATTGGACTCGGACTGTTGATGCAGATACTTCACCGCAGGCATCTTGCGGCCCTCCTTGGACTTCCTTGATGCCGTCGAGAACCAGGACGGGGCGACAACCGATCTTGTAGACAGGGAAGTGCTTGATCACGATGGCGAACCAAAGTTCTGCAAGCCGGTCCGTCTTCACGGCATTGCTGTGGAAGAAATGGAGTAAGTGCTCATAGAAGTGTTCTGACAAACCGAGAGCGCGGACGAAACTGGAAACCCCGAGGAGGTCATTGCGCACGGAGAAAGCGGCCAAGACGAGCAGAAACCAGAGAAAGGTGCGGGCTCTCGAGAAAGCGGGTCGCAGAAGACAGACGATATTCCACCAAGAAATCCAGAGATCCATAACAAATGATTTGATTTTCCTAGACATTCGCATATATAAGGTAATGACCATGAAAAAGATCAGATCACTGAAAAAAGAGTCCAGAAACTTGCGGCAAAGTTAGCTGCAATCGGGCCAATGCGGCCTGGGAGCATCAGCAAGCAATACCGAGATCGACAACGCCAGCGCGGCGTGTATTACCAACTGAGCTACACGCATGAGATGAGGAGCCGGACTGAACACGTCTGGCCAGACCACGTGAAGGGACTACGAAAAGAAACAGAGGAGTACAAGAAATTCAAGAAACTGACCACCGAACTGATCGATCTGAGCATTGAACTATCCAAGGCGAAGATCGCTCTATTACGCAGTCAGACAGACACGCCAGGCAAAGAGAAACCGGTCTGAGAACTTCCCACTCACGAGAATTGATGTAAAAGGATTTCTACACAAATCATTGCGTGTGGAATAGATGGCGTGCGAGAAATTGAGAAATCAGGAACCCGTTCGAGTGGAATGGAACGCAGGAAAACTCACTTAGGAACTGCGCAAAAATAAGGTGAACATTTACTTCGAGGGTTTGATTGTGTAATTCCATGAGCCGTGTGTTTCGTGCCTTTCCAGTTTTACGGCGGCCAGTTCCTCGTCCGTCACTTTGATCCCCGTCTCGTAGCTTTTGGTATCGAGCCTGGCCCTGACCTTCAGGCCTCCCTTCGTCGTTGTGCTTCCAATCAACTCGACGATCGTCTGCAGGGTTGCCAGTGGCTCGCCTTGCCAGTTCTGGGTGACGTAGCTGAAGAGACGGTGCTCGATCTTGTTCCACTTGCTTGTCCCCGGCGGGAAGTGGCAGACGACCAACTTCAGCCCGGTCTCGTTCGCCAACTCCTGGAGCGAAAGCTTCCAAAGCCGCGAGCGGTGGCTGTTGCTCCCACCGCCATCGGCGGTGATTAGCAGCCGACGGGCGTGGGGGAACCGCGCAGAGCCCATTTCCGTCCACCACAACAGGATGCTGCGGGTCGCGAATTGGGCCGTATCATGGTCGATTCCGACGCTAACCCAGCCCTGGTTGTTGAGCATATCGTAAACGCCGTAGGGGATTGCCTTGCCCAGGTCCTTGTCCTTGAAGTCATGCACGCGGACTTGCTCAGGGTTGTCTTTCGGCCTCCACTGCCTCCCGGCGTTCTTGAAATCGCCCACCAACTCCTTCTTCTTGGTGTCCACTGAGATTGCTGGCTGGCCGCAATGTTGGAAGCGACGCACCTGATCGTTGATGTATTCGAACTCACATCTGACCGATAATTCGAGGGCTTTACGCTAGTCTATTCCGAGGACTTCAGCGCATTGATCAGATTCAAGTGATCCGGGATCCATATGGAGGGCTCGATTCAGGAAATCTTCCACTTCGCTGTCGATGACTTCGAGAATGCGGTCGAGAGTTTCTTTCCCAAACGTATCGGCTAGGGCCAATGCCTTTAGGGAAAGATCCAAAATATTTTAGATAAATGTTGCATTTTACCATAATAGTTATAATTGGGGTGGATGCCTCACTCCCATCCCAATCAAGTTAGCGGTTTCCTTGGTCAGTTCGAACATCTTTTCGGATTCGTTCGCGATCGCTTCGAACGCTTGCAGAACCCAGGCCGCGGCCCCAACCCCAAGCTGCCGGCCTGGGATCTTCTCGCCTCCCTGGTCTATTACGTGATCAGTGATGCTGGCCATTTCTCGGCCCATGTGTTCCAGTTGTTCGAGGTGGTGATCAAGGATAGTTCGCTCTCGGAACGGCGCCAGAGGATGGGGCTTGAGCCATTCGCTTGGCTCATGAAGCAGGTGTTAAAGCCCCTCGCCGATGGACGCGTACACAAGGGATGTTTCTACAAGGGGCTGCGCCTGTGCGGGATCGATGGCTCGAAATGGAGCGTCATGAACACGCCGCAGGTTCTGGCTGCCATGAGCAAGGCGGCCTCCAGGAGAATGACCGCCGCCTTTGCGAAAATAGAGATGTGCGCGCTCGTGGAACTTGGCATCCACAACCCGTTGGCGGCGACGGTCGGCCTGAAAGGAGAAGGCGAATGGACCCTGGCCAAAGAACTTCTCGGGAGTCTGCCGAAGAGGAGTCTGCTGATTGTCGACCGGCTTTACGGTTGCGGGAAGTATCTCGACGAACTCGTGAAATCATGCCGGGCGGCACATAGTGAATTGTTGGTGAAGGCACGCGGCAGCAACAAGAGCCATAAGACTGAAAGGCTCTCCGATGGAAGCGCGCTGGTCAGCATCAGGGTGCCCAGAAAGAAGGCTAATGGGCCGCGGGAGAATCAAGGGGAGATCCGTATCCGTGAGATTCGAGGCCGGATCAGGAAGCCGGGGGCACGACAGTGGAGCGAGGAGAGGCTATGGACGACGCTTATTGATGAGCAGGAGTATCCGGCGCAGGAATTGCTGGAGCTCTATGCCCTGCGCTGGGAACACGAGATATTCTACAAGGAACTCAAGCTCCACATGCGCGGGAATGACGTTCTTCATAGCCAGACGCCAGAAATAGCGGCCCAGGAGGTGGCGGCATTGCTCATGGCCTGCTCGATCATCGCGCAGGAGCGATGCGAAGCCGCGAAAAGCGGCAACATCCAGCCGTTGAGCATCAGTTTCCTGAAGACGCTCGACAAAATGAATTCACTATGGGCAGTGTTCGAAGTGTCCGAGGGACTGCTGACCGAAGAGACAAAACAGGAGATGGTAGCGCGAGTCAGAGAATTGATCGTTCGGGAGGCAATACCGAAAAGACGACAAAGGAGTTGCCCGCGCAAAGTCCGCCAACCGGTGACGAGTTGGCCTAGGCTAACAGAAAACGACTCTCGTGAGGGCGAGTTCCTGCTGGAGATTGTTAGCTTTCCCTAAAGGCATTGCGGCTAGGGCGTCCAGGGCGCCCTCGATGAGGCTGCGAAACAATTGCCAAAGCAATCCCGCGAAGCACAGCACTCGAAGATGCCCAGTTTGCCGGTCCCGCACCTCCCCGTAGCTCGAGCGACCACTCCGAAGCATGGCCTCGAAAATCAGAGCGTATCGCATCGCAGCCAGATGCACCGAGGCATAGGCATACTGATAGGCGCCACTCTGTTCGGCGAGCAGGCCAAAGTTCTGTTTCGCCTCTTTAAAGTAGACTTTCACAGACCATCTCAAGGCATATATTGAAAGCGTCTTCTCCACGGAGGCCTCGATGTCCGTGGTCAGGAACACCACCCACGCTTTCTCTGGTCAGGCTCCAGAACTGGGATTCACCGGGGCGCTGAAGATGAGTGTCACCTCCTGCCATTTTGGGGCTCGCTTGGCCTCTGTCTCCAAGTTGATCCAGACCTTGACGTGATAAGTCCGGTAGCGCGCCTTGGAGCTCGATGCCTCGAGCTGACGCTTGTATTCGTTGAAGAGTTGAGGCGTGGTATAGCTCTTTGCTTTCCGGTTGGTTTGCGGATTCGCCAACCAGTAATTCATGTTGCCCCGCTTCATCTGGAAAATGGCGACGAGGCCGAGATCCAGGGAGGCTCGAATGTTCTCTTTGCAACCGAACCAAGCGTCGCCCAGCACGTAGGCCGCTCGAAATCCCACATCCAGCGCCGACTTGAGCATCCTTCGAAACATCGTGTGTTTCGATTCATTTTTTGCCCTCTCCATGTCTCTCGCGGCGGCACATCTCTTATCTCGGAATTCGTTCTCAGGCGCTTTTCTTACCGCTTCCTTTTCGCCCATGAAAATCTGCCGATCAACCGGAAGGAATCCCTTTTCACCGGCGATGCCAAGCTCCACCACTTGGTGACCTGTGACATAGCGGTTCTCCGTGTGGTCCCAGTGCAAAGAGGAGCCCTCGACCTTCTTGCCCCGTCGCACCTTGATTGTGTCGTCGATGACGAACGCTCGCTGATCGTCTGGACCCACGGAGTTGGCGTTGAAAATGCTCTTGCAAAGCTCGATGGCCATCGTCCGCCAATTGACGTCCTCACGGCGCATGACACGATAAAGAATGTTCGCCCTGTATTTGCAGTCATCTACGCGGCCCTTCAAGAACTGGCCAAGCTCCGAACAGAAAGCATGAATACTGGAATTCTCGAGTTTGAGGATGGGCCATACCAGCAGGGCGGCGAGGATGGCCCCTGGGCATTCGCCATCGATGCGGCGTGCCTTACCGAAGACGGCCCGAAAAAGGTTGACCATCCCATGAGCGCGAATACCATTTCCGAGTTCGGTATCAGCAAAGACTCTGGGGTCGCTCAGGGCCTGAGAGATCGGTTGATAGCTCCGAGAAGCGTTTTTTCGGCCGGATTTGCCGCCTGTCTTTTTGTGTTTCTTTTTCACACAAGACCTTAAGGGCAGGCGGCATATAACGCAACATAAACTAACACTTTGTGCAAAAAAACTGAGCTGATTTATCGGTCAGATGTGAGATTCGAACTGCCTGTTGCGGTCCGGGTGCTGTGCCCCTTCGCGGGTCTTGCGATTTGCCAGCAGACTATAGCCGGCCTTGCGCAGCAACGCGGCAACAGTACGCGCACCGACCGGGTGGTTCTGAGATGTGAGTTCCCTGGCAAGCCTCTGAGTGCTCTTCAATGTCCAGCGCAATGGGGATTGAGGGTCGCCTCTACTGAGAGGATCAACTAGCCGCTCAAGAGCCCCAAGCAGTTCCGGATCGGTCTCGGTCACCGGCTTGCGCCCGCCCCCAAGCCGACGGATGCGTCCGTCGGCTTCGGGTGCCGTGTAGTCGCCGCGCCGTAACTGCTTGATGCCCTCAGTGATCGTCGTCCGCGACATCGATGTCGCAAGAGAAACTGCGGATACGCCGCCCCAACCCAATTCCATGGCCTCCGCCGCCGCCCAACACCTCCGGGCCCGCTCGTCCATGAGGTGGCTCAGGGAATCGAACTTCCGGCGAATGCTTTCGACAACGGAACTGTCAGGCATGGCACTGACAGTAGCATAGAAATAAGGTTGAGAAACCTTAAATTGTTCATTTTATTTTTGCGCCATTCCTTAGTGCCAACGACTTGTTCGAGATTCGCCTCGGCTTTCGGTGAGCGGGCTCCGCTCGAATTGGTGGGCCAGCCGCGACGTGGCCGTTTTACCTGGAACGGCGATCGTTTGTTCGGCCACTACGATTGGGCCGGCTCAGCCGAGGGTGTCGTCGCTTTCTTGAGGTTTCAGGTGCTTCCCTCGGAAAACTTGATCTGGCTGGGGCATCTGGAGGTTCACCCGGAACACCGTCAGAAAGGCATCGGCACTCAGTTGGTGTGGTCCGTCGAGCAGGCGGCGATCGCCCAGGCATCCTTGGCCATTCGCCTGTTTTCCCGACGCAAATCGACGGGATTCTGGTGGCGACTCGGCTACCAGGCCGAGCCCGATCCCCGTTATTTCAGCAAGCGCGTCTCGACGGTTGCCGGTTGTCCGCCACCCAGACCGGCGGCGAGACGGGTGTGAGGGCGGGCCGGTGGACCCAGCCCAAAGCCGCCTTTTTTCCTCGCGGACGTTTCGGATTTCCATTTCTCTCCCGACGCCCATCGAAGAAAGTGATGACGCGGAGGATGCCTCCTTTTTCCTTCCTATCCGCCCATCGCTTTCTTGAGGTCGATCCAAGCGAGCAGGCGGGCCTCACGGGCACGCAGTGCGGCCCTTTGTGCCTCAAGAAAGCGGCGCTGGTCGTCAAGAACCTCGAGCTGCGAGAGGATCCCTTGGCGAAACTTCTCTCGCGTTCTCTCATAGACTCGCCGCAGAGAGTCGGCGCTGGATCGGGCGCTGCGCTCAATCGTGGTCTGTGCTTCCAAATTGGTTAGGGCTCCAGCAGTCTCTTCGAAGGCGCGCAAGACACTTTCGCGATACTCGATGGCGGCGAGGCGCGCATTGGCCCTGCTCAATTCGACCTGTGCCAGACGAACGGGATCCCAAACAGGCACCTCCAAAGTGGGTCCAACCTGGGCCATCCATTCATCGATGGAGGGGCTGAGTCGCATGGTCCTCCCTCCGGCCAAAGCGCCGAGGCGCAATTTGGGGAGGAGGTCGAGCGCCGCCGCCTTCGACAGATGCCAGGTGCCGGCGACACGTGCGGCGGCCGCGCGAATGTCGGGGCGCCGGCCGAGGCTTTCGGTTGCCATCGTTTTCGGCAAGGGCGGGGGTTCCTGCATGGGCGGCGCGGCGGGCCAGGACGGCCGGCCGGGATCGCGGCCCAACAGGCGATCGAGTGCCAACTCCGTCAGGCGGCGCTGACGGCGCAAATCCTCGATCTCGCGCTTAAGCGCCTCGCCCTCGGTGACTTGCCGGTCCACAACGCTTTCATCGACGATGCCAGCACGGTATTTTTCGGTGAGGCGCTCGACGCTCTCGTCGTTCGTCGCGAGAGTGTCCGCCACCACTGCCGCTTCTGCGGTCAGGCGGCGACGGACGAGATCCAGCCGGGCGACCTTCGCGATGAGCAGGAGCCGTCCCGCGTCCTCGTCCGCCTCCGAGGCCTCCACCTGTCGGCGGGCCTCCTGACGGAGTTGCCGCACGCGACCCCAGAAATCCAATTCCCATCCGAAGGCGGCGTCTCCCGCGTAGCGCATCACATCGGCCGGCCGGCCGCCGGTTTCGAAGACTTGCCGTCGGCCGAACCACCGAGTTCCTTCGAGGGCGATGGCAGGAAGAGAATCTGCCGTCAACAGGCGGGCATCCGCACGGGCGCGCTCTACCCGGAGGGCGAGCGCGTCGACCGTCGGCGAATTGGCCAGGGCTTCACGGACGTGTCGATCGAGCGCTTTGCCTCCGACCTCCCGCCACCAAGGCGATGATGAGCCCAGGCCGGTGCGGCTTCCCAGTTCGGCGGAATGCGGCGACTTTGCCGTCCAGCCGCACCCGGAGGAGGTCGCGACGGCCAAGACGAGAACACTGAGGCGCGCGGAAAACACGAGATCGACGTGGATTGTTTGCTAGGGTTGCTCCACGTGGATTTTGTCCGCGTTGACGATGAGGGCCTCTGCGGTCGAGGACTCATCCACGGTGCCGGCGATGACGAGCCGGCTGAGTTCCTTCAAGCCGGCCACATCCCGAAGAGACGAACGAAGCACGCGGCCGTCGGCGTTGCGCACCTGGATGGTCGCGGTGGAAGCGGCGATTTTGGACGAATCTTCACAGCAGTAGTCCCAGGGAGTTTCGCAGGCGTCCCCGGGCATGTCATCGCACGAGGTGATGGCTTTTTCATCGGCGAGGACGAGGATGGCGACGGCATCGGAGATGGGATTGATCTTGCCGCCGACCTTGCCGCGCAGGGTGATGGATTCGCCAGGTTGAGCCTGGGCGCGTGCCTCCACCACGCTGACGGGGCCTTCCGGCGGCGTCTCGGCGATGACGGTCTCGGGAAGTCCGGAGGCATCGCCGCTTGGACGGGAAGCGTGGTCGTCAGCGGATGGTTTGTCTGCGCAGTTGCTCAGGATGAGTGACAGGGTGGCTGCTGCCACCATGGTGGATCGTTTCATTGCTTGCATGGTAGTGGTCGTGTTGATGGTGGTGGTGTTTATGTGTATGGATGTTGGTAGATTTATAGGACCGTTAGGAAGAGCGAAGAGCCACGGGCAAGGAGGGCCTCAGACAGGTCCATGCCGGTGGGAGGGCGCCGATGACCGCCAGCCCCAGTCCGCCGGCTAGCCCGATCCCGAGCACGGACGGTGAGATGTCGATCACGAACGTGCCGATTGAGAAAAGAACGGCCAGTCCGTCGGCGACGGTCAGGGCGAGCATCGCCGCGACGAGAGCGCCGATCATCGTGACGAGCAAAGACTCTTGCAGCAGGCTGAGCAGCAGAGCGGGGCGCTTGAATCCGACCGCCTGCAGGGTGGCCAACTCCCGGATGCGCGCACTGAACGCGGCATAGAGGACGTTGAGACCGCCGAAGACGGCCCCGGCCGCCACGAGGGCCGCGGTGACCCAGGTCATGGCGCGCAAGGGTGTGTAGAAGGCTGACAATTTCGCGTAGTAGTCGCTCTCTCGCAGGGCGACGAGTTCCAGATCCAGGCGTTGGAGAGTGAAGATCTCCACGTCGTCGAAGGTGGCTTCGGCAAGACGCACGACGGCACAGGAGATGGTGTCGCGCTGGGTGATGGCAAGCATGTCCCCGAGATCCGTCCAGACTTCTGCTTCCATGACGGTGCCGGGTGCCTGGAAAATGCCCGAGATGACCAGGCGGGTATCTCCCGCCTTGAGGGTCTGCCCGATCTGGAGCGCATCGTTGGGCAGGCGAAGCTTGTGATGGGCGAGCCTTCCGACCATGGCTTCTCCCGGACGCGGAAACCGGCCTTCGGTCAGACTCACCTCGGGATGCACGAGCAGGGCGGCAGGAGTCACTCCGCGGAACAAGGCCTGGCGCGGGTCGCCCTGCCCGGGAGGTGGCGTGAGGAATCCGTTATAGTGGATCTCTCCCGACACGGCCGCGCGCCCCAGCACATTCTTGATTCCGGGGATCGATGCGGCCAGGAGTCCGGGCACGTTCGCTTTGATTTCGCTGCGCTCGACACTCTCCTCGCTGCCGCTGCCGAGCACGATCACGTTGCGCTCGGAGCCAGAGGCGCGAAGCACGGCGTCCATTCCACTGGAGAGTGCCGACGCCAACATGAGCAAGGCGATGACCAAGGCCGCCTCCAGGATCATCTGGACGCAGCGCACCGGGACGCGAAAGAGATTCCGGATGGCGTAGGCGATGGGCAGCATGGCTCAGAACGAGGAGGTCAATGTGTCAGGAAGCGCGAAGTGATTGCACGATGGGTTTCTTCGCCGCCTGCCAGGCAGGGTAGAGGCTGGCCAGCAGCCCCAGGGCAAAGGCCACGGCCAGGCCCCGCAGGACGATGACGGTGTCGGGAACGACGGACATAGTGAGGCCTTCGTTGCCGATGGTGAATCGTTGCCATTTCAGAAAGCCGTAGGCCGCCATCACCCCGACAATGCCCCCCATGAGGCCTAGCAAGATGCCCTCGATCGATACGAGCACGGCGATGGCCTGGCGCGGGTAGCCCAGGGTTTGCAACACCGCGTTTTCCTTGATCCGTGAGCGAACGACGAGCAGAACGGCGTTGGCAACGAGACCGAGGACAGCCGCGACCGCCCCAATTCCCAGCCAGCGCGTGAAACCGACCAGCTCGATGAGTTCTCGCGCGGTTTGCGCGAAAAAGGCCTTTTCCGGCTGGGTGCTCGTCGGTTGCTGATCGGTCGCAAACGTGGCGTCGATCTCGCTGGCGATGCGGTCCAGCTGGTCGGCCGAGGCTGCTTTGACATTGAACTGGGTGACCACTCCGAGCCCGGCGGCGGACGCCTGCTGGAGAAAGTCAAGATGCACGTAGGCGACGTTGTTGTCCTGGGGTTCATCGCTATCAATGATGCCAGCCACCGAGACGGTGACGCCCGCGGCGTCGAATCGGTCGCCCACCTTGAGGCCTCGCCGAGCGGCGAAATGGCGCCCCAGCAAAGCGGAGTCGCTTCGTTGCCGCCATTTCTCCAGCGAGCCATCGATCACCTCCAGTTGCGGCGCGTAGCGGGGCAGATGATCCGGCGGAACGCCGCGAAAGGCGATGACGTCGAGGCTGGCGCCACAATTGTTCACCACGATCTGGATGGGGATGACCTCCTTGACGCCGTCGATCTTGCGGATGGAAGATTCGTAGTGTTCGGGGAGTTTGCTAGTTGCAGGGCAGAAGCGGTTCTCGCGGTAGACCACGAGGGTGGTGTCATTGGCGCTGATCTCGGTGGCCGAGCGCAGACTCCGTTGCATGGTCTCGACCGTGCCGAAGAGGAACATCCCCATGGCGACGCCGAGAACCGTGAGCAGCGTGCGGACGCGGTGGCGAGTGAGTTGTTTCAAGGCCAGTCCAATGAGTGAAGGCAGGGAACGAAGCATGGGACGTCAGTGGATGGCGAGTTCTTCGGCCGTGGCGAGACGGCCCTTTTCAAGGTGCAAGGTTTCATCGGCCGCTCCGGCGGCCTTTGGATCGTGCGTGACCATGACAATCGTCTTGTGATGATCGGCCACCAGCGTTCGCAGCAGATCCAGGATTTGCCGGGCGGATTCGCGATCGAGATCACCGGTGGGCTCGTCGGCGACGAGAAGCCGGGGATTGGCCACGATCGCCCGGGCGATGGCCACGCGCTGCTCCTGGCCGCCGGAGAGTTCGGTGGGGCGATGCTCTGCGCGGTCTTCGAGACCGACGAGTTCCAGGGCTTTCCAGACACGCTTGCGGCGCTCGGAACGCCCGTGTTGGGAAAGCAAGAGCGGCAGCTCCACGTTTTCGAAGGCGGAGAGGATCGGGACCAGATGGTAGAGCTGAAAGATGTAGCCCACATTGCGCGCCCGCCACTCCGTGAGAGCTCCCCGCTTGAGTTGAGCGAGATTGGTTCCGCCAATGCTGATGTCGCCCGATGTCGGGCTATCGATGCCGGCGATGAGATTGAGCAGAGTGGTTTTGCCGCTGCCGGACGGACCCATCAGCGCCAAAAAACGGCCCTCGTCGATACGGAGATCGAGATCTTGTAGCGGGGTCACGGTGGTATTGCCCTTCTGATAGGACTTGGTGAGGCCACGGCAGTGGATGAAGGGTGACGAGGACATGTCTGCTTAGGGTTGAGTTGGGGAAACGCGAATTCTACGACCCTCTGACAGGCCCCGGTGGGGTGGCAGAATGACTTGTTGGCCGGCGAGCAGGCCGTTGGTGACGGCGATGTGTCCGTCGATCTCGCGCGCGCCGAGGCTCACTCTTTTTCGCGTGGCGTGCTTGCCATCATCGCTGACGATCCAAGCGGAGGCATCGTTTCCCGAACGATCGATCAAGGTGGCCGTGGGAACGAAGAGTCTGCGTCTCGAGGAATCTCTCCCTGGACTGGACGTCCCGACGCTCGGCGAGGCCGTGGGCCGCAGAAACTTGACGCGACAGAGCATCTCGGGACGCAATCGAGGATCGGGATCGAGCACGCGAACCTTGGCCTGTAGCGTGTTGCGTTGAAGGTCGGCGGCTCCCACGATGCGCGTCACCCGCCCGCGGAACTCGGTGTTCGGCAAGAAGTCGCTGGTTATGAGGGCGGGCTGGCCTGGGATCAAACCGGCCGCGTCGGCCAGTGGGACATCGACCCGTGCCTGCAACTTGCCGGTCTCGAACAGAATGGCCACGGTGGCGGATTCGGGATCATCCATGGCCAGCATTTTTTTCTGCCCGGGGGCCGCCTTCAGTTCGAGGACCACTCCATCCACCGGCGACAGGATGTCGACTCGTGTGCGGGCGAGTTCGTTTTGTGCGATGGCCACTTTGGCGGCTGCGATCTGGGCATTGAAGACCGCGCTCTGCACTACGATGGCGTCGAGCTTGGCGAGTTGCGCCGCATATTCCGATTGGAGTGCGTTGATTTCAGCTCGTTGTGATTCGACGGCCAGGCGCGCGGCGGTCACCTCTTGTTCGGAAACGGTGCCGGACAAAAGACGCCGGATGCGAGCGTCGCGGTCCTCCAGCTCCTCGAGTTTGGCACGGGCCGCTTCGATTTGTCCCTGGACGCTTTCAGCCTTCGCCTCCACGGCTGGGATGGTGGCCAGATGCATGTGGTGTTCGGCCACGATCGCCTCCAGCGCGCGTTTCGATGCGGCCAGCATGAGATCGGTATCCTCGGCGATCAGGCTCGCCAGCTTTTGCCCCTTGGAAACGGCCTCACCCTCCAGGACGCGGACGCGGTCGACCACGCCATCGACCAGTGCGGTGGCTCGAATCGGAAGCGGATCGGGCTCGAACCAGCCAGCGGCCTGAAAGAGCATGGGCGCCCCAAACTCGGCGTCGGCATTCTCGGGTGATGAGGGATTGCCGTCGGTTTGCGCCGATGGCGGCGTACCGGCGTCGTGGTCTTCAAGATCGGCCAGAAGGACGACCGGTGCCACGGTCACCCTCTGCGAAGGCAGGAGGTGATCGCGCAGGAACCACAGAAAGATCGCGGCGAACGCGACCGCCAGCGAAGTGGGCAGCAGCCAGGGCGGCGTGCGGCGACCGGGCCTGTCGCCTGGAGAAGTCCGCGGAGCGGACCCGTGGCTTTCAAAGAGATTGATTTCGGAGGATGACATCAACTGTCTCGGGTTTCGTAAAAACGATAGAGATGAGCCGAGTGGCAGGCCCACCTCCCTGGAGGAACCGGAGAGGCAGTGAGTTCAGATTAGGTAGGTGCTGTAGAGCACGCGAAGTGCTGGCCGCAGTGGATCGGGCGGCCTCGCCGAGGGTCTTTGCTGAGCTGGTTTCGGAAGCGCGGCGGGCGTCACCAGGGTTGCGCCGGACGGAGCGTCCACGGAAATAGATCCGAGATCGCGGAGTTGAAACGCGACGGGCTGGTCGAGCGGCGGGAGAGTGAGCACCATGACGCATTTGCCATTCTCGCACGGTGATGGTTGCTCGCCCTCCTCGTGAGGACAGGCAGGACAGGATTCACTCGGGCTGGCGCAGCAGGTCATGCGCTCTTCCGATCCCGACGGCGTGAAAGTCAGGGCTCCGGTGCACAAGCAAAGCTGGACTTGGCCCTGGCCCAGGAGCGAGCCAGCGACAAAAAAGAGCAGCAGAAACAGTGCCTGGAACCGCAGAATCACGAGGGGAAAGATAGGTGGGCGGCGAGAGCCGAGCAAGTGGAAATCCGGCACGTCGAGGCCTTGCGGGAGTTCCGATCGGCCGGGACAAGCTGCGATGACGGACCGATCCCTGAATCAGGTGGAACCGGCCGGAATTCGCCCAAGAGGTTCTCTGGAAGGATGGGAGGCGTCGCTCTTGCTTCGCCGATGGGGGCTGAAATTGAGAAAACACGAGCATCTCCGGGACGCCGAAGAACGAATGATCAGCAAATTGATCCATGAGGAAAACGAGGCTCCAGGAGTTCGCCGCTCGACCGCTCTCATCCGGCACAGCGATTCCGTAAGATAGGCGGCTGAGGCGGCTCAAGCCCTGTATTTTTGGGTAATTCGGATCGGCGGCGCCCATTTTTGACCCCATGGCAAATTCGCATTCGTTATTTCATCTTTTTTAAGCTTGTTTCTGTAATAGTATTATATTACAGTGCGCCGAACGAGCCGACCTTCATGCCAAGCAGAAACTCCCTGCCCCCCACCGAACGCCAGATTCGCAGCCGCCTCCGCCAGCTCCTCGACCAGGCCGAAGGCTTCCTTCACGGCTCGCCCATCGAACTCTCTCGTAAATGCGGCAAGCCCACTTGCCGTTGCGCTTCCGACGACTCCTTGCGCCATCGCTCCTTGGCCATCGGTCAGACTCGCAAGGGCAAGACCACCATGCTGCACGTCCCCAGACCGTTGGAAGCTCAGGCGAGACGCTGGATCGATGATTTCCAGAAGGCGAATGCTCTGCTGGAAGCCCTCGACGAGCAGGGGCGCCTCCGACTCGAGGAGGCAAAAACCAAGGCCAGAGCGGCGAGTAGCTCCGCCAAGAAGAAGGGCAAGACCGGTAAGAAATCAGCCGGCAAAGCCAAGTCCGGGCGCAATTCTCCACCAAAAAAGAAGCGACCATTCTCACGCGACTACTAACTTACGCGGACAAGATTTTCAGCCTCCGCCAACAGTGGAGGCTGCGGGTGCGTGACTCTCGTCCCAAACCACAGATTCCCACTCGAGTTTTCCCGGCAGCATTCTTCGCCATGTTCTGCTGCCGGTTACCAAGCTTCAACGAACTCGAGCAACACCGGAACAAGAGCAGCTGGACCCGTTGGCTCGGTAATCACCGTTTGCCCAGCGCCGACGAACTGGCGTATGTCTCCGAGCGCATCGAGCCTGACAGTGTGCGAGGGTGTCTCGGACACATTTACTTCTGCCTCAAACGCAACAAAATCCTTGCCCCACAGCGCGGTTGGATGCTTGCCGCCGTCGATGGTCACGAAACTCACTGTAGCTACAAACGTTGTTGTCCAAAGTGTCTCCAACGCCGGATCGCCGTCGGAGACGAGGTCAAAACACAGTTCTACCACCGCTTGATCGCGTTTCAGATTATCTGTGAGGCTTTTCAATTGCTTCTCGACGTGGAAATGCTTGAGCCTGGTGAAGACGGAGATCCTGGAGACGACGAAGTCGCTGCGGCTATACGGCTGATAACTCGCGTCCTTAAGGACCACCCACGCTGCTTTGACGTGCTCACTGCCGATGCGCTCTACCTGCGTCCCTCCGTGATCAATCTTCTTGAAGACCACGGCAAATACCTTGTTGCCGTACTCAAGGATAATCAGCCTGAGCTATTGTCCGAAGCCCGCACGCTCCTGCCCCTTGAGGAGCAAGAGCCAGAATCATTTGAGACTCCGGCTGCACCGGGCAAGCCCGCGCGGCACGTTCATTTACAAGAGGCTGAGGGCTTCTGCACTGAATCCATTCACACTCCTCTTCGCGTTGTTCATTCCCATGAGACTGGCATCCGTCGCGAGCGCGTCGCTGGGGATTGGGTCGAGACTCCCATCGATAGCCACTGGTGGTGGGCGACGACCATGCCCCGCTCAATGGCCGATGCCAAGACCATCTTCCATTTCGGGCACGACCGTTGGAAGGTCGAAAACGAAGGCTTTAACGAACTCTGCTCCCGCTGGCATTCCGGTCATTGCTATCACCATCATCCCAATTCCATTCTCGTTCTGTGGCTGATCATGTTCATGGCCCACGCCGTGTTCCACTGCTTCCACAAGCGCAACTTGAAGCCAGAGATACGCCGTGGACACACGGCCATCTATTTTGCCCGTCAAATCGCCGCCTCCATGCGAGAGGATCGATGGTGGCCGCCACCGGCTCCGGGCTGAGGAACGCCCGCCCTGCGCTCTCGGTAACCTTGGGTTCACGTCCGCCATCGGAGCGGTCTGGCTTCCTGTTGCCTATTGCCGACAGGGGGATCCATTTCGCGGCTCGAGCCCTCCGAAATTCGCCCGAGAACCGCCACACGAAACTGTTCGCCCTCTTAGCGCCAGCTTCAACACGCTCAACACCCACCAATTCAGGCCATTACGACTCTTTCCGACGCCGTCTTACGGAATCGCTGGGGCGGATTCCCGTCCCTTGCTTTTATGCCAACGTTGCCAGAAGCATTTGCGAATGTGGCGACGGATCCACGGTTCTTTCCGATAGATGTCCCGTCGCCATTCGCAGCGCCGGTAGTAGCCCCACCAGCCGTTCACGTAACTTCGCCATTGGTCGCGCAGTTGCTCGCTGGTCAGTGGTTGCCGGGCGTTCCAGAGTTCTCTCACGCGGTCTTCAAACCGGGTGAGGCTTGCAGGAGCAATCCCGATGAGCAGCGCGCTGGTGATGATGAACCCCAGGAACTTCCGTTCCCAAGGCCTCCCCACCCCGCTTTTGCTCTCGCTGACCTCCAGCCGGAGGTGGCGCTTGATCCAGCCAGTGAGGCTGGCAAGCACACGCTCCGCTGCGGCTTGGCTCTTTACGTAAATGTTGCAGTCATCGGCGTAGCGGGCGAATCGCAGTCCGCGTTTCTCCTCCAGCCCCCGGCTCTGCTCTCTGCGACTATGGCTTCTGCTGACTTCTCTCCTGCTCTCACAGGAGAGATCTCCCCGGGTAAGGTCCTTAACTTTCTCCGCATCCCATCCGGCTCTACTTGCTGTGTCTTGATGAGCTTTGGGCTTCGCGTTTACTAGCACGCTCGCCGCCCACAGCCTGCCTCGCTGCCGGTTCGTGTTCCTATGGCCGCGGATTTGCCTGCCGCTTCCTTCAGCTCCACCCTCGCGGGCGTCGCCTTGCGGTTCAGCTACGGTTGCTCTCATCAGCTCCGATGTCATCGTTTCATGTCATTAGTTAAGGCCCATGCCGGGCACACGAGTCCGCGCAGGGAAGCGCGGTGTGCGGTGGCAATCGAAGTTCATCCCCTACTCGTTCATCCCCTACTCGTTCATCCCCTACTCGTTCATCCCCTACTCGTTCATCCCCTACTCGTTCGTCCCTTGCGGCACGCTCTCGCGTCTCGGTCCCTCCATCCGCACCCCCGGGAGATACCCCACCACGGGGAACCGCCGGTTTAGGGTGCTCCACGGGCATAATCTAGCGAACACTGCCCGCAAACTAAAGCTCATCAGGCACGCCGAAAAGGAGACAGTCGAGATCTTCCAGAGGAAGTTTAGGGAGTTTCTAGAGCGAGCCGCAGCAAGGTTCTAGCCCGCGTCGCTCCCTGCTCTGGAGCGTGGATTAAAACAAGAGTTATGCAATGATAGACATGCCAGACGCGTCCTCGTAGGAGCGCGAAATTGAAGCCATGCAAAAAAAAATGCCTCTTCAGCAGAATCTGTGGGTGCCCAGGTGGCGCGATTCACCTAGAATCCTGACCAGCAACAAGTTATATCCAATCTTAATGGGCATCAAAGTTGTGGCAACAAGCCAGCTGCCCATCCAAACCTCGGATTTGCGAGGACAACGCTTGCGCCGGGGCTGCCCCTGGTAGGGCTCAGCCCATGAAACAAGTAGTTTCAGCAGTTCTGGGGTCCAGGGGCAGCGGGACTCGGCGTCCAGCGTTCCCGGAGCAAATCCGGAATTTCACCCACAGATTCTGCTGAAGACCCAAAAAAATACGAAAAACGATTGATCTCTGCCGCCGAACATGGGACCCTCCCCTAGGTGAGCTCGGCTGGGCATTTCCTTTCCCTCTCCTCCTGGCCGTGCTCGCCTTCTTCTTTTTCTTGCATTAGCGCGATGATTGCCCGCGTCTCGCGGTCGACCGCCGCGCCAAGCCCTGGCACCCCCGGGAACAATACCGCCACCTTGGAGCCCAAGCCCCTGAAGGCACCCCGCGCCGCTAACACTCCGGTTACAAAGCGCCGCCTGGCCTGTTCAACTGACACCATGCCTTCCGTCGCCTTGTCGGCCTTGGCTTTAACGAGAACTGCCCTGGCCTCCACGGACTCCCTAGCCGCTACCCTGTGGCTGCGGAACTGTGCAAGCCTCTCTTCCTCTAGCGACGCCTTGGCCTCCATGTAGCGCCGCTTCGCGTCGCGAGAGCCGTCAGCCGACGAGCAACCAAGAGCGAGTCGTAGCAGCCGTTGACCTTTGGCGGCCCCGCTCGCCGGACCGCCGACACAGACACCCCCAGCACCCTCGCCACCTTGGCGAGCGACGATTGATAGCGCTCGGAGTCCATGGGAAGAATATCGTTAAAAGAGCGGCTTCATCCCCCTGCGCGGCGTTGCCTGCGCCGGCTTATACCCCACCATCTGGACAAGGTCAGAATTGCGCCCCGGCTTGCCCTTGTTCCCCTCCACCCGCTTAAAGTCATTGGGGAACTCTTTGATGATGGCCATGACGTCCTTTTTCGGTAGACCGTGATTATTCTCAAGATAGCTCAACGAGCGCCTTCCGCCGTCGCCCACCCGAAGGGCCTTCTCCAAGCGCGCCTTTCTCTTCATCTTCATGTTCTCGCGCCGCTCCGTCAGGGATAGCGAGATGCCACATTCGACCACCCATTGCATTAACTCCACGGCATCCTTCGCAGTGCGAACGGACACATCCACGGAATCAGCCCTCCCGCCGTGCCTCGCCGCGTGCAATGCGAGAGTGAGCCGACACGCCATCTCATACCATCGCGCCGGGAATGCTGCGCAATCCCACATGGAGCCTTCTATCAGGTCCGCGCACACGCGTTGCCAGTCCACGAGCACTTGCAACGCATCAGGGGGAAGGGTTACTACACGGTGCTCGCCCTCGTCAACCGCCCGACGGAAGGAGTCGTATAGCTCGTTCGCAAGATCCTTGTAGTCGTCGCGGACGGACTCGTTCATTCCCAGTCGGTCTGTCGATACGCGGTGAGCGGGCACGTCCAGAGGGACAATCATGCACCGCGCTAGCGCGCCTTCTTCTGCCAGTGCGTCATTGCCCATGAGCGTGCGCAGCTTGCCCGGCTGGGTAATCCAGAACAGGGACATAAAGGGCTCGTCAATCACGGTCTTCCCGCTGGTGACGCGGTCGACCAAATAGCGCTCCCCTGACCACCCTGCATTCCATAAAGCATCCCTGGGTTTCTGGTCCTTGGAATACCCTCCTAGCCTCTCCTGTATCATTCGCGAGCACTCGGTGGACGCGCTCAGGCGATTGCCGTCGTTTCTCGCGAGCACGCGCACAAGCTCTTCATCCGTGATGTCCTGGCTTATCTCTGATGGCGCTTTCATCAGATGCTCGTTCTCTTCTAGATCTTTTTCGATTCTTGCCAGATCCTGTAAGCGGCTGTCGTTCTCGTCGGCGCCCTTCTTCCTACGGAGCCTCTTTTGCTCCTCATTCAGGTCGCCAATCTTGGCCTTGTAGGTGTGCTTGTCTCCCTCCCATTCCTCTAGCTTCTCCTTCTCGATACTCCTCACCGGCTCAAGTAACTCGTCCATGGTCAAGCTCTTCCCTGTGCCGCTGCCCGCTGCCCCGATAAGATACATGTTCGCCCTCGATTTCCGCCCTTCACAAGTCGGCATACGCAGCCCCCTTCCGCATGAGTAGCCGAGCACCACCAACGCGCCCAGCCCCGCCAACGGCCCAGTGCCATACAGCCGCTGCATCTCGTCCGCGACCCCTCGCACCACTGGGGGAAGAGCGTGATAAGGGAAGGTCGCGCCCTTCTTGTCCACCTCATCGTCTGCTTCTTCGTGGTCCGGCTCTTCGTGGGAATCACCAACCCCTTCGTGGTCCGGCTCTTCGTGGGAATCATCGAGCGCAAACCTTGTCGTCCTTTTTACGGAGCCCACCCCTAGCGGATCCCCTTCAATGCCTTTACTCATTGCTTCCTCCTCCCATCTCCCCGCCCGCTGCAAGGTCGTTAAGGTCGGCCCCCTGCGGGAGTGTGGTGATCACCACATTCTCGGCCCCCGCCTCCTCCGCCTCCTTCGCCCATCCTTTGGCCGCCTTGTCCCCCGCATCGTCCCCGTGAGCGTAGATACTGACGTCCCGCGCCTTGAGCATTGGAGCATAAGCCCCTAGCCGCACCGCCGCACCGAGCATACACACCGGCATATACCGTGAGCAAACGCGCCTGGCGTGCAGCAGGTGCCAGGTAGCCAACAGGTCCGGACCCCCTTCACAGATGATCACTGGCATATTGCCACGGTGAGGAACCAGCCCAATGGGCTTCAGCGCGCTGCCCGGCAGCGTCTGCGCCTTGATCTGCTCATCCCCGTGCTGCCACGGTTGCCCGTCAAGTCGCCTGGCTTGTGCGCAAGTCCGGTCAGAGTCGCCAATCACCCAAGCCTTGTGCCCCTGCCACCGGCAGAAATACAGCGAGCGGCTTCGACATGCCAGCATCACCGCCGTGAACGAGACCTCCCTTAGGAACTGCGCAAAAATAAGGTGAACATTTACTTCGAGGGTTTGATTGTGTAATTCCATGAGCCGTGTGTTTCGTGCCTTTCCAGTTTTACGGCGGCCAGTTCCTCGTCCGTCACTTTGATCCCCGTCTCGTAGCTTTTGGTATCGAGCCTGGCCCTGACCTTCAGGCCTCCCTTCGTCGTTGTGCTTCCAATCAACTCGACGATCGTCTGCAGGGTTGCCAGTGGCTCGCCTTGCCAGTTCTGGGTGATGTAGCTGAAGAGACGGTGCTCGATCTTGTTCCACTTACTTGTCCCCGGCGGGAAGTGGCAGACGACCAACTTCAGCCCGGTCTCGTTCGCCAACTCCTGGAGCGAAAGCTTCCAAAGCCGCGAGCGGTGGCTGTTGCTCCCACCGCCATCGGCGGTGATTAGCAGCCGACGGTCGTGGGGGAACCGCGCAGAGCCCATTTCCGTCCACCACAACAGGATGCTGCGGGTCGCGAATTGGGCCGTATCATGGTCGATTCCGACGCTAACCCAGCCCTGGTTGTTGAGCATATCGTAAACGCCGTAGTAGGGGATTGCCTTGCCCAGGTCCTTGTCCTTGAAGTCATGCACGCGGACTTGCTCAGGGTTGTCTTTCGGCCTCCACTGCCTCCCGGCGTTCTTGAAATCGCCCACCAACTCCTTCTTCTTGGTGTCCACTGAGATTGCTGGCTGGCCGCAATGTTGGAAGCGACGCACCTGATCGTTGATGTATTCGAACTGCCTGTTGCGGTCCGGGTGCTGTGCCCCTTCGCGGGTCTTGCGATTTGCCAGCAGACTATAGCCGGCCTTGCGCAGCAACGCGGCAACAGTACGCGCACCGACCGGGTGGTTCTGAGATGTGAGTTCCCTGGCAAGCCTCTGAGTGCTCTTCAATGTCCAGCGCAATGGGGATTGAGGGTCGCCTCTACTGAGAGGATCAACTAGCCGCTCAAGAGCCCCAAGCAGTTCCGGATCGGTCTCGGTCACCGGCTTGCGCCCGCCCCCAAGCCGACGGATGCGTCCGTCGGCTTCGGGTGCCGTGTAGTCGCCGCGCCGTAACTGCTTGATGCCCTCAGTGATCGTCGTCCGCGACATCGATGTCGCAAGAGAAACTGCGGATACGCCGCCCCAACCCAATTCCATGGCCGCCGCCGCCGCCCAACACCTCCGGGCCCGCTCGTCCATGAGGTGGCTCAGGGAATCGAACTTCCGGCGAATGCTTTCGACAACGGAACTGTCAGGCATGGCACTGACAGTAGCATAGAAATAAGGTTGAGAAACCTTAAATTGTTCATTTTATTTTTGCGCCATTCCTAAAGACCACTGCGTGCTCTGGCGGCGCCAGGTATAACCCAACGATGTCCTCGAGCTTCTCTTCAAATAGCTTGTCGTTCGAAAGCTTAAACGTCCTCACCCGGTGTGGCTTGATTCCCTTGCATCTCATCTTTCCGGCGGCGGGAGGAACCGGAGATTGGGCCGGATGACAATGTTCGAAGCATGGAAGCCCGATTGCCCAAGGGGCGGTCGTCAAATTGTCCTCGATGCGGAGGCAGGCTTGGAACTCGTCTGGAGACGGCAAGCACGGTCGATGTGCCGGAAAAGATTGCCCGAGACATATCGATCTGGAAAGTGGAAGTCGAAAAATGCAGTTGTGGCTACTGCGCGCGAGGAACTCACCGGGACTTGCCGCTCGACCAACACGGGGCCACCGCTCACCGTGTGGGTCCCAGGGTTCGGTCGTTTGGACTGGCTCTGCACTATCACTTCGGGGTGACTCTACGCAAAGTTCCTCCGATTGTTCGCGAGATTTACGGCATTGATCTCAGCCAGAGCGCCCTGACACAAGACACCCTGAAATTGGGAAACGGCGATGGAGCGATCAGCCAAGAGGCGGAGCGAATCAAAGCAGCCATCCAGCAATCCGATGACGTCAACACGGATGATACGGGATGGCGAACGGGGGGCAAGACGAGTTGCCTGATGGGATTCGTGAGCCGCCAGGAGAATGCGGTGTATTTTCAGATTCGATCACGCCACCGAGCCGAAGAAGTGGCCGAAGTCATCACGGCGGCCTGTGAGTGTGTGCTTGGAACCGATCGGTTCCGGAGCTACGACGCGGAGCGATTTTCGCAGATGGACATGCAAAAGTGCATGAGCCATATTGTGAAGAATCTCTCTGAAGTTCTGGAGAAGAAGCGAGGGCGGGCACGAAGTTTCTGCGAGGGACTGAAGAATTCGCTCCGACAGTGTCTGAGGCGTTGGCAGCAGTACCACAACGGCGAGTCGACTTTAAACCAATACGAGGAAGAGAGCTTGAAAAAGATCTATGAACTCGATCATTACCTGCGGGACCGGACGCTCAAAGATTCCGACAACCAACGCATGCGCAATGAGCTTGGCCGGCACTTTGACCAAGGGAATTTAACGATGTTCCTGGAGGATCCAGAGGTAGAGCCGACCAACAACATCGCCGAGCGGATGCTCAGGCCGGCGATCGTCGCCCGCAAGGTGTCGCAATGTTCCAAGACGGAGCGGGGAGCCAATGCCTACGCGGCATTCGAGAGTGTGCTCTCGACTCTCTCGCTGCGAGGAGCGAGTTCCGTATTCAAGTCGCTTGCCAAAATCATCGCAGGCGAGCGTACCCTTGCATGAGATGCCTGTGGCGTTTGCTGGTTAGGAGCGCTAATCAGTTACATTTTATGCCTCTTCAGCAGAATCTGTGGGTGCCCAGGCGGCGCGATTCACCTAGAATCCTGACCAGCAACAAGTTATATCCAATCTTAATGGGCATCAAAGTTGTGGCAACAAGCCAGCTGCCCATCCAAACCTCGGATTTGCGAGGACAACGCTTGCGCCGGGGCTGCCCCTGGTAGAGCTCAGCCCATGAAACAAGTAGTTTCAGCAGTTCTGGGGTCCAGGGGCAGCGGGACCCGGCGTCCAGCGTTCCCGGAGCAAATCCGGAATTTCACCCACAGATTCTGCTGAAGACCCCATTTTATGAAACGCTGGGGGACACCCTCTGGTGGGATCTCGGCAGTTCACCGTCGCTCGCCGGCAAGCATCTCGTTGTCGCCGTCATGCACGAGGGCGAGTCCTATCTCGTCGCCATCGACAAGAACTCCGGAGAGATCAGCTGGAAAACTCCGCGGAACTACGAATGCCGCCGGGAGACGGATCAAAGCTACGCCACTCCCATCGTGCTGAATGACGAGATCATCACCTGGGGTGCCGATCACCTCACCAGCCACCGCGTATCGGACGGAAAACTCCTCTGGCAGTGTGGCGGATTCAATCCTGGCAACGAAGCCATGTGGCGCGTCATCGCCACGCCGGCCATCACCCAGGGCATCGCGCTCGTTCCTTACGGCCGAGCCAAGCACCTCGCTGCGGTGAAGTTAGGCGGCGCCGGCGACATCACCGAGAAGGCGCGTCTGTGGGAAAAGAAGGGCTTCGGCTCGGATGTGCCCACGCCCGTGGCCGTGGACGGAAAATTCTTCCTCCTCACGGACAACGGCTGGCTCTATCAGTTTGACGCCTCCAGCGGGGATGAAATCTGGAGCGAGCGCCTCCCGCGCTCCTCAAGCAAGTACTACGCCTCTCCCGTCCTGGCCGGAGACCTCCTCTACTGCACGCGCGAGGACGGTGTCATCATGACTCTGCGCATCCAGGCCGACGGCTTCGAGGTGCTGGCGGAAAACGAAATGGACGAACGGATCATCGCCACGCCCATCCCCATCGGAGACCAGCTCATCATTCGCGGCGCCGAGCACTTGTTCAGCATCAAGGCTGGCGCTTGAAGCATGCGCCACGGCCGTTTCACCGGCGTGGCGAGGTGGATCGGGCGCTCCCGCGCGCGATGGCCTGACTCGAATGGTTCGGATGTCGGAGAAATCCGCGACGATGAGCCCTCCGGCGTGCGATTTCCTCCACAGCGATTTCGGCCCGCCATCCAATCTTTTTCTCGCTCAACCGCCATGTCGGCCCTCGTAGCCGCGCCCCATGGTAACCTTGATCTCCTCTCCTGAGGCGGCATCGACGATCATCACCTGCTCGCGATGATAGGAAGGATCACTCCGAAACGTTAGCCGCCCCGCATTGCGCCGCTCCAGGTCCACCAAAATGGCGTCGTCCTCCGTCCGGAGACGATGCATGACATCGGGATGCACCACCACGATGAGATCGCGCCCGCTGTCTCCCTGACGTTGAAAGACCCCATCGAGCCGCCGCTGCAGTTCGACGCTCATCGTCATCGTCGACTTCACCGTTCCCTTGCCACGGCAATACTGGCAGGGTTCCATCACGGATTCCGTCAGGCTCTCGTTCAGACGCTGGCGCGTCATCTCCATCAAGCCCAGCTGAGAGATGTGCAGAATCTGAGTCTTGGCCTTGTCCTTGCGCACACGGTCCCGCATACGCCGGTAAACGGCCATCTGATCCTTGCGCCCTTTCATGTCGATGAAGTCGACCACCACCAGCCCGCCGATGTTACGGAGCTTCAACTGGCGAGCCACCTCGTCGGCGGCTTCCAGGTTGGTATCCAGGATCATCTTGTCCATGTTGCCCTTGCTCCCCTTGTTGCGTCCGGTATTGACATCGATTGCGATCATGGCCTCGGTCTCGTCGATCACCAGGTAACCCCCGCAGGGAAGCCACACCTGGCGGTGAAAGGCGTTTTCAATCTGGCGATTGATGCCAAGGCGCTCGAAGATGGGCTGTTTTCCCTGATAGAAGTTGATCCGCTTCTTGGCTCGCCGTGAAATGGAGCCCACCTGATCCCGCATCTGCTCCGTGGTCTCCTGATCATCGCAAATCACCTCGGCCACCTCATCGGTGAGGAAATCGCGCACCGTGCGTTCCACCAGGCCAGGCTCTTGAAAGACGCACAGTGGCGCCTTCCCGGATTGCTGATTCTCTTCGATCTCCTCCCATTGATCCAAGAGCAGCCGGAGATCGCGCACGAAAAAGCGGGCGCGCTTCCCCTGACAAACCGTTCGCATGATGATGCCCATGCCCTCCGGCACGCTGAGCCGCTCGCAAATCTTGCGCAGACGAAGACGCTCTTGAGGATTATCGATCTTGCGGGAAATGCCGAATTGATCGTTGAGCGGCATCAACACCATGAACCGGCCCGGCAAACTGATATTCGTCGTCACCCGTGGACCTTTGTTGCCAATGGGACCCTTGGTCACTTGAACCATCACTTCCGAACCCACGGGATAGATATCGGGGATGTCCTTCGAAGTGATTCGCTTCCGTTTCTTCTTGGATCGCTTGATCTCCTCCAGGCCACCGTCGAGAGCGGCGGGAATGGCATCCCAAAAGTGGAGGAAGGCGTTCTTTTCAAATCCGATGTCCACGAACATGGCCTTGAGACCGGATTCGATGTTCTTCACGCGTCCTTTGAAGATACTGCCAACGATGTTCGATTGGCCGGTCCGCTCGATATTGTATTCCTCGAGGGTTTTGCCTTCCAACACCGCGACCCGAGTCTCCAGGGGTTCGCAGTTGACCACGATTCGGTTGCCGCTGCCGGCGTCCGAAAGGCCCAAAAGTTTTTTAAACTTGTCCAACAGTCGTCTAGGGTTGGTCGTCACGGGATCGAGAGACGCTAGGGACTTCGCGGGCTCTCCGGCGCCACGATGCTGGCGCGTTCTCGAACTTCGGACGACTGGGGTTTATGTTCAGAATTGAGAGTGCCCGAAGTTTCCAAGGGTGTTGGATCGTCGATCGCCACCGCGGTGTCTGCGCTGTCGATCTCCCCTTCTGGCACCGTCCACAGATCACCTTCAAAGGTGGTCTCCGAATGAATCTCGAAGTGCCCCTCCGCCTCCGCCAGTTTGGGAAAACCGGAAGGGAGAGGCCCTCGAAAGAGTTCTTGCAGGATACGCTTGGCAATGGGCGCTGCCACCCGGCCACCCGATTCGCCGTCCTCGACGAAGACGGCCAGCGCGTACTGCGGTTTGTCGAAAGGCGCGAAGGCAATGAACCAGGCATGGGTGCCCTTGCCCGTGTATTTCTGGGCCGTGCCCGTCTTGCCCGCCACTCTGACATTGCCTAGACGGGCCCGCCGGGCCGTGCCCCCCAGCGCGTTGACCACGTCATCCATCCCGTTGCGAGCCCGGTCGATCACTTCCTGGGTCACGCCATGCTCCCTGAGATCATAGAGCAGTTTGGGAGGAAATTCCTCAATCAAGGATCCGTCCGCTTTCTCGATCCGCTCCACCAGGCGCGGCTGAAAACAGAGCCCTCCGTTGGCCGCCACCGCAGCGGCCGCTGCCATCTGCAAGGGCGAACAGGCCACGCCGCCCTGTCCAATCGCCACCATGGCCGTGGTGGCCTGCGTCCACTTGTAACCCGCGTTTTCCTGCTGAGCCAGCCAAACGGGATCGGGAACCAGGCCGGCTTGCTCATTCACCGGCAGCCCATAACCTTTCCCCAGCCCGATCATGTCCGTGACCTTCTTGATGTTCTCGATCTTGGTCGCGTTGCCGTAGCGATAAAAGAATGAATTGCAGGACTTCATGATCGCCCGCTGCAGGCCGATGTGTCGGTGATCCCCCATGCAGTGGATGGGCCGCCCCCCGTAACTCACCTCCCCCGTGCACACCGTCGCGTAATTCATCAGATTATTGAGCGACCCGGCCAGTACGACGGGGATCTTGAAAACCGAACCCGGGGCATAGGGACTCACCGCGCGGTGGATGAGCGGCTTGCTCGAATCCTTCAGGTAGCGGACGTTGTCTTCCGGTGAGATCGAGGGAATGAAATTGTTCAGGTCGAAAGATGGGACCGAAGCCATGGCCAAGATCCCCCCGGTATTCGGGTCGATCACCACGGCCGCGCCCCGTCCGATCCCGCGTTCCCCATTGGCCGTGCGCAAGACCCTCTCGACGATGTACTGCGATCGCAAATCCAGGGTCAACCGCACATCGAACCCCTGCTGGGGTGGATCATACCGGGTGTCACGAACATAGACGCCCTGTTGATCGATCAGGTGCTCGCGGAGCCCCGCCCGCCCCTTGAGGTAGGCATCCATCGATTTCTCGATGGCTCGCACGCCGAAGGGATCCGGTTCGTAGACATGATTCGCTCGCAGCCATTGCCGCGCCTCTTCCGCGTCCGGCCCGTTCCCTTCTTTCTTCCGTCTCAACTCCTCCAAATCCTTGGCCCGGTCTGCCGTCCGCACATAGCCCAGAAGATGACAGGCCAGCGCACCGTATTTATACTCTCGCACCGGAGCCGCCTGGGGCTGAAGTCCAGGAATCTCCAAGCTCCGCTCGCTCAACATGGCGAACTGGGCGTAGGTCAAGGCCACTGGCAGCGTGTAGGGCACCAGTCCGGGAGGGCTGGTCATGTCATAATGGTTGATCATCTGAAGGTCCGCCAGCTCCTTGCGCGGGAATTCGACCTTCAATCCCAGCTCCTCGAGCGGGGCGAAAACCGTCTCATCCACAATGGTCGCGATGTCGGCAATCTCGCGGGACCGAGGAATCCCGTAGCGGTCCACTCGCCGAACCACTGTCGGCGTTCTCGGCCGGCCCTCCTTGTCTAGGTGGCCGTGAGCCGCCGGTTCGTAGTCGTCCATCAACACACGCAGGTTGAGCACCAATTGATACTCGAGACGGTTCGTTACCAGGGTCTGCCCACGCCGATCTTTGATTTCACCCCGCACACCCGGGACCCGCACCGTGATGGTCTTGGTTGAGGAGAGCTGCCTCGCATAGAGCGCCCGGCTGGTGATTTGAACGTCCCACAAGCGGTACAGCAAGCCACTGAAAGCCCCAATCACGAGAAAGGCGATCAGGTAGAGTCTCAGTCGATACTGCAGGACCATGGTTCAATGAAGTTCAACCGCGTCCATAACCGTACCGCGTACCGCCATCAAGCGATCTGGAGAGCCAGTAGAGAAAAAAATACAAAACCGGCGAAAACGCCATCGTGAGCAAGACCGTGGAGGTCATCTCCTCCAGCACCGGCGAAGGAAATTGGAAATCGCCTCGCCGGAAGTTGAGAAAGAGAAAATCCATGAGGCGAAAGGCGAAAATCCCCACACCCGTGAGAAATATCGGAAAAATCATCTGTCTGCGCTCATAGAGAGGATGCACCCCGTGCATCATGCTTCCCAGCAGCCCGAAAAACACGATGCTGATGCCGATCGGCGTGATTCCCGCCGCCTCCATGCCGCTCCCCGCCAGGCCGGTCACATTCATGCCGGCAAAACCCGACCCGGTCACCCAGCCCCCGGAAATCCCCATCCCCGGATCGACCGTGTATCTCAGATCCCACAAGAGCCCCGCCACGAACGCCAAGGCCAGCATCACCGCGTAGGGCAAGGTCACCGCCATGCACAGAAAACAAGCGGGAAACAGAAGGAACATCCCGTAAAACACCTCCGGACCGAAGCGGGGAATGAATTCCTGAATGCAGAAGGTCAGGAAGAGAATCAGAAAGCTGAGGGCAGCGTACATCATGGCGCGAGACGAGATTCCCTTTCAGTCTTGGATCGGCTCCTCTTCCACCGCTCGCGGCGACGAAATCGCCTCGTTTTCGGCCCCGGCCTGATCTCGCCCAGGCCCTTCTCCGCTGAGGCTTTCCTCCGTCACCACCGCCGGGTCCAGATCGCCACCCGAAGCCACCGCCTCCTCAACAACGTCCTCAGCTCCCCCTGCGTCCTCCACGCCGCTGCCGGGTTCCGTCGCATCCTCTTCGTTTACCTGCTCACCATCATTCTCGCCCTCGCCCTCTTCGGACATTCGGATGACGAAGACGGAGTCGAGGCGAGTGAAATCCACCTGCGGGTCAATGATGGCGCTGTCGAAAAGCTCTCCTTTCACCTGCCTCACCACCCGCCCGATGAGAAGGTCTGGAGGGAAGACCTGGCCCTCGAAATCGTCCGTGTAGAGGATGGCCCCCGCCGGCAAACTGATGTCCGGATCCAGATAGGTGAGCCTCACCTCCGGCGTCAAGTTCCCCAGCCCCCGATAACCCTGCACGATCCCCTGCATCGACACACTGCGCCCGATCCGTGCCGCCACCGAGCACTGCTCATCGGTCAGCAAGAGCACTTCGGCGGTGTCGTCCGTCAATCCGGTGGCCGTGATCTTGCCCACCACCGCGTGTTCCCGGCTGATCACCGGCAAGTCCTTGGTCACCTGATGCCGTCGTCCGCGGTTGATGGTCACCGTGCTCCACCAACTGGTGCGGGTCCGCTTGATCACCTGCGCCGGGATCGTGACGTCGTAATGCCGATTCTGCTTGAACCCGAGATCCACCCGAAGCCGGGCGTTCTCCTTCTCCAGAGCCTCAAACGCCCGTTGCCGAAACCTTAAATTGAAGACCTGCTCCTCCAATCGATTGACTGCCTCGAGCAATTCCTCCCGCGTGCGAGGGTCCTCCGCCATCACGGCACCCTGCACCGTCCCGGACGCCTTGATCATCGGCGCAAACCAGGACAGAAACCCGGAACGGATCGCTCCCACACTCTCCGGTTTGAGAAAAAAGATCCACGCCAGCCCCCCCAAGAAAAGCAGAAGACCAATGATGTTGATCCGCTTCATCGGGTACTGGGTTGGGCGGCCTCACGCCGCTCCGAGGGACAATCAATGAATTTGAGAACCCGAGCCCACACTGGTCACCCTCTTCAAAAACTCCAGTTCACTCAAGACTTTCCCGGCACCCTCGGCGACGGCGCTCAAGGGATCCTCCGCCACGTGAACCGGCAAGCCGGTCTCCTCCGAGAGCAGCTTGTCGAGCCCGCGCAAGAGAGCCCCTCCCCCGGCAAGGACCAGGCCGCGGTCAACCAGGTCGGCCGACAGCTCGGGAGGACAACGCTCCAGGGTCACGCGCACCGAGTCGACGATGGTATTCAGAGGCTCCAACATGGCCTCGCGCACCTCCTGGGAGGTAATCGTGATCGTCTTGGGAAGGCCTGCCACCAGATCCCGCCCCTTCACCTCCATCGAGGTCTCTTTCCCGATCGGATACGCCGATCCCAGGCGAATCTTGATCTCCTCCGCCGTCCGCTCCCCGATCATCAAATTGTAGGCTCGCTTCATGTAGTGAACCACCGCCTCATCCAGCTCGTCTCCCGCCACGCGAACACTCCGGCTGTGGACAATCCCGGACAGCGAAATCAGCGCCACCTCGGTGGTCCCGCCGCCAATGTCGACAATCATGTTTCCCGAGGCGTCCTGCACTGGCAAGCCGACCCCAATGGCCGCCGCCATCGGTTCCTCGATGAGGTAGACCTCCCGGGCGCCCGCCTGTTCGGCGGATTCCTTCACCGCCCGTTTCTCCACCTCGGTGATGCCCGAGGGCACCGCCACCACCACGCGCGGACGGGCCATAGTCCGCCGATTGTGCACCTTGCGAATGAAATGCCGAAGCATGGCCTCGGTCACTTCGAAATCTGCGATGACGCCATCCTTGAGTGGGCGAATCGCCACAATGTTCCCCGGCGTCCGGCCAAGCATTCGCTTGGCATCGTCGCCGACCGCCAGGACTTCGCTCGTCCCCTTCTTCACCGCGACCACCGAGGGTTCCCGGAGCACGATGCCGTGGTCCTTGACATTCACCAGGGTATTCGCCGTACCGAGATCGATCCCGATATCGTTCGAAAAGAACCCAAAAAGTTTACTGATCATTCCTGAATAAAAGACAACACTGAAATCAAAGATAAATAAAAGGATCGGTGGTGGAGGGGCCACCGATCGTGAGGCTTGAATCGGGAATTTCCAACCAAAGCCAATGAGAACGAGCCCAGGTCAAAAGGCTTCCGCGCACCGTATAGACTCCCGATGGCTGAGTGTGTCAAGAGCGAAGACTTTCCGCCGCTCAAGCGGCGGGAACCGAAAGGCCAGTCGCGAGTGAGTCCGGCAGGGCAGTGGACGGCAAAGCCCTGCTCAATCGCCCGCCACGGCCAGGCCAAGTCGTCGACCGGACCAAACTCGTGACGATCGATTCAGCGATCCTTCCCACTGACTCGACGCCGAGTGGCGCCGCCTATCCAACCCGGCGCCGGGAACTCTCACATTCACCCTAAAACAGAGCCGCTCGCAAAAGCTTCACTCGAGTCCCCAGACGAGACTCGCCTCGCGATAAACGGTTTCGGCGTCCCAGAGGTGATCGCGTTTCAAACGCAGGACGCCTCTCGGCCCCGAGGGAACCGTCAAACTCTCCTCCCCCGCACTCCCGCGCACCACGTCGCCATCGCCAGCATCAGCAGCGGACCCGATCGTCCTGGCGCTCCTCGCCGAGCCTTCCGGAGAGTCGTCGGGTTCGGAATCTCCAGTCGAACCGCCGCGGAACGATTCTCTCCACGTCGAGGAGGCGGGCGTTTCACCCCCTCGACCGGTGAATGTCGTTTCAGGATTCACATCCGGCGCAGGAGCCGGGACGGGTTCCGGCTGCCAGCGAGCCCGCTCCTCGGATGAGGGGAAAGCCAAGCCTTGCTGAGGAGAATCATCGACCTCTTCCAAAATGGGCCGGGGCCGTGCGGTGGGAGCCGCCAAGTCGGGATCGAGACCAATCGCGCCCACCGACCGCGAGGACCGGCTTGACTACCCCAATTGAAGATCCATGTCTTGCACGGGCGCGTCGAGTTCCAGCCGAACGGATGAGAGGGAGTCTCTGGAATCGGCCCAGCGCCCGAGGCCGTCCTGACTGACGGCGATGTAGGCCGTCGCGCCCAGCAGCGCGAGCAGAAGGAGCGCGAAAAAGGCCGACTCGAACCGACACCAGACCCGCCGTCGGGCTTGCCAACGACTCAGAGCCACACTCCGATAAGCCAGGGGCGAATCAGGGGCTGGATCGGAACCTTGTCGAGGGGCGTTCATGGTTGGGGGACGAAACGGAAGGAAAGCGGGCGGGAGAGCGGTGGTCAGTGGTGGATCAGGTGGATCACGGCATTCGTTCCGGCAGCCCCATGATGTATCTGCTTGGAAGCCGGGCCAAATGCGAGAGCCTTCTCCATTTTAAGAAGCATCAAGGAGAATTCAATTATAATTATTATAATTTCCAAAAATTAATCACCTCCCGGTGATCGACTCGAATTTCGGCGAACCGCGTCGCCTTTCCTTGCAGGAATCGCATCTCCGGCCTAGTCTTCACGGCGTTCAATGAGTACGCAATCTTTCGGGGGCGTTTTGGTTTCGACTGATGGCTTACAGACTGGGTGGCACGCCGAGGATGATTCGTTGGCCTCGTTAATCATCGGATCAAAAAAAATAAATGCAGATTCCTCACAAGAACTCGCTCTCGCTGCTTAGTCAGCGACGTCGCTCTCCTGACGCCTGTTAAGGAAAGCGGCGACTACAACAGGCTAGCTTCCGGATCGGGTGTCCGGGTCGGGAGGCGAAATGAAACAGGGCAATCGGGAACGCGGATTCCGTTGGTCGAAGCCCCGCTCCCTAAACCAAAGATCCAACTAAGCGTGTAGAAGCTCAATCCGAGGGGTCATCAGGACAGGGGTTCGACTCCCCTCGCCTCCACCATTCCCACAACACGCTGGGAATGAGCCACTTACAAAAATCAACCGGACCCAAATAGGCGAAAGTGACAAACAAAATGACAAATTGTCTGACGCTCCATTTATAGCGATTGCATGCTTTCGATGTGAGCTTGGAGGCTTTCCCACGAGACCAAGCGCTTTCCCCGCATCGTCCCTTCGCGGCGAAACACGTAACTCTTCACCGGAGGACGGAAGTTGTTTCTAGGGGTTTCGAGCACCAGTTCATTCAGCATCGACCGAGTCAACCCAGACAAAGGACAGGTCGTGCCAGCCTTCGGCAGGGGGATGTAAACAGGCTCCCCCATGACCACTCTTGGACCGCTTGTTGGGCGCTCCGCTTGTTGGGCGCTCCGCTTGTTGGGCGCTCCGCTTGTTGGGCGCTCTCCGTTCTTAAGGGAGTTGTCGGGAGCCGTCCCCTGATATGGATCTCTCCGTCCCCAACAACCACTCGTTCGAACAGTTCGGTAAGAATGACCCGGCGCGCCTCAAAGGGCAGCTCGCTCCAAAGATCGATCAACCCATCCACGTTGAGTTCCTCCGATTCCGTTTGGGGATAGTCCCTTCTGGCCCCCGCCAAGGCACGCTCCAGTTCGGGCGTTTCACGCCTCAGTTCCTCCCTCTCCCGGGGCTGATGAAGCTCCCCAAAGCGTTCCACACCGATGGCACTCGACATGAAGAGTTCATGGATCCGTCCCATGTCGGTCACCACCTTACGAAGGCGTTCCTCGTGTTCTCGAAGCCGGTCCTCGGCCTCGAGCACCGGCGCCGGCGTGTCGAGGAGCGCTTGGAGAATGTCCTTCCGATTCAGAAGATAGGCACGAACGTCTTCGAGCACGATCGCTTCGAGATCTTCGCGAGGGATTCGGCGCTTGCATTGCCGACAGGCAAACTTGCGGCCCGATGAGTCGAACACCATTGAAGCCCCACAGCTGCAGTAGACCAGTGGTGCTAGTGGATCTCCCTCTGATCGCGAGACCTTCTTTGCGGGACCGCTCCGAGAGGAAGGCGCATCCACTCGCAGAATCTCCTGCACCGATTCCCACAGTTCACGTTTAATGATCGAGGGACCTTCGATGAAGGTCCACTCCTCCTTCGGCAGGTCGACCCCCTTACTGGATCGGTCGACGGCATACTCACCGATAGCCGACGGACAGGTCAGCCAACGATCCACTTGCGTATCTCGAATCTTGGATCCCTTCCGAGTGCGATGCCCGGCGTCGTTGAGCGCCTTGGCCACTTGCCCTTTGTTGGGATTCTCCAGAAACCATTCAAAGGCTTTCTTCCGGATGGCCGCCTCGGAAGGCTGCACCACGAGACAGCCGTCTTTCCATGAAAAGCCAAATGGAGCCGGGCCCGTATATCGCTTGGTCCGCTTGGGCTCAGTCATTGGGTTTCAGGGCTTGAATAATCCGTCGCGCCGCCTCCGCATCTCGTGCCCTCTGCTCCTCCTCGGATACCCCCGCCTCACTTTTTCCCACCTTCCAACCGCGCCGAACGTCGGTTTCACTCGCTTCGTGTGACATGGGCGGCTCCGGCAGCCACGATTCCAGTTGCTCAGGAGTCATGACCATCACCACGCCTTTGCCGAACTCATTCAAGCTCTCTCCGATCTCCTTTTCCAGCTTGGACCTTTCGCCATCAGTCTTGGTGAGTAGCACAACACGCTTGTATCCAGCGTCAACGCACTTGCGCAGGTTCTGGCACTCGTGCGCCACCGAAGTGGTCACCGTGATTTCCACGGCGACCTGAAGGTCGTCTCGTGCGAGCTCCACATCGACACTGCCCTTCCCCTCGAGCACGCTCTTCTCGAGTGTCGCCCGAAACCCTTTGCGCTCGCCAATCCGTTTCACCCGCTCCTGCAAACGTTTGTGATCACGGCCACCCCGCCCCGGCGACGGCGGCGCACTCTCGCCCACCGCCCTCTCTTGGTCAGTCACCTTGAGCGGAGGCCGATCTTCACCCGGTGGTTCCTTCGCCTGACGGTTTGATTCGCGTATCTTCTGTCCCGTCGTCGGCCCCTTCTCCGTCTCCGCGGAGTGCATGGGAGCCCGCATCTCCGCCTCGATCGCGGACTTCAGTTTTCCATAGAGTTTGCGTGTCCGGACAAGCACATTCTGCGAAGCCTCCTGGGCACGGACAACATCGACTGGCTCGGGCAAAGGAACTCGGAGATTGAAATCCTGATCGTTGCGCTCCACTCGCACAATCGCCTCACCGGTCTCCAATTTCTGAAAATCCTCCGCATCGAAATGGGCGAAGTCGCTCGCCACATCACGGGCATCATGACTCACATTGAACACCACGCGCGTCCCCACACTGGAGCGAACCGCGCTCGCCACTTCATCAGCTCGTTTGAGCTGCCCCAAATGTTGATGAGCAAGCACCAAACCCATCCGATACTTGCGCGCGCCGGTGATGATCTCGGCCATGGAGGGCGTCACGAAGGCGTGAAATTCATCCAGGTAGAGATAAAACTCCCGGCGTTTCTTCGACTCCAAAGACGCTCTCGCCATGGCCATCTGACCAAACTTCGACACGATGAGGCTGCCTAACAAATGCGCATTCTCCTCTCCGATGCTCCCCTGAGAAAGCTTTACCAACAGCACTTTCCCTTGCTCCATCAGTGCGCGAAAATCTAACCCGCTGCCTTGTTGCGCCACCACGTGCCGCACCGGCTTGGGCGCCAGGAAAGTTTCCAGACGAGTCACAATCGGCCCGATGCTTTTGCCACCGCTCAGCATCTTGAATCCTTGTTTCCAGAAAAAGACGATCTCGGGGTCCGTCACCGACTCGAGAAACTCGTTGCGATAGTTTTCATCGAGGAGGAAGCGACGGAGGTCGGCCAGCGTGCCTCCTCGCGGACTTTCGAGAAACGCGAGTATCGCATTGCGTAACACCACCGTCATTTGATCCCCCCAACTGGTCGATAGCCGAGCGAATACGGCCACCAGATCGGAAGCGAGCAGAGTCCGTTCTTGATCTGAATGGGCCGATAGCACATTGAATCCAACGGCGTGAGTTGCGTCGCCTGGATCGAAAAGGATGATGTCTTCTCGCCTGGACTTCGGGATGGCTCCTAACAGCGTATCAATCAGGTCGCCGTGTGGATCCAACACACATAGACCACGCCCCGCCTCGAGATCTTGCCGAATGAGATACTCCAAGAAGGTGGATTTGCCTGATCCCGGAGCTCCTAGCACATGGAGATGACGCACCCGCCACTTGGCCGGCAAATGAACTTCCTGAGAAACGGTCCGGTGAGTATTGATTCCCAGGCAGGGATCCCCGGGCGCTCCCAATGGGGGTGCCACACGTGTCGTTTGGAATCCGCGTTTCCACTTGGGATGCCTCACGTCCTTGCCCGGCAAGTGCACCATCTGAAGCAATTCAGGCAGGGTGAGCAACATTCCCGGTCGCACGGTTTGCCTGCGCACGAGATCGGTCTGGCGACGACCAAAGTCATAGTCAACCACCGGCATGACCGTGAGTTCGTTGCCCTCGAGAGCATTGAGTGGGGCCAAAGCCGACGCCATTGCTTCGAGAACCTCCAACGTCCGGTCATGGTTAGGAGATTGTGCTGCAATCCGAATCGTGGCCGCAAAGAGAGGTTCTCGAGCCTTCTTTCGAGCGGCCTCCGCCACGGAATCGTCCAGGTGCGCAAACGCACAACCGTCCCCATCGAAACAGGCTTCCAGCACCCCTTGGTTCCAACCGGCGTGCGCCCGTGAGAACATCACTTGAAACACCGCGATCTCTCCATCCTCCAAGCTACCCAACACTCCAGCGAGCCCTGCGAGGAGATCCCTCTTCGTTTGCGAGAGCTGATAGATGAAGGCGTGTTGATACACCAGTTGAAACACGCCGGAGTCACCAACTGCCGCTTCCTCCCCCCACAGCGCTCTCAACGTATCCGGACGTTCTTCAAGCACCGCCTCCGGGGCATAGGCGGAGAATGCCGAAACAAACTTTCCAGTGTCCGCTGCCGAACAACTCCAGAGCATCAGCATTTCGTCCGGCGTGCCCACCAATTCCATCGACGCAGGTTCGGCCAAGTGATCTAAGGATTCTAACAACTGCCCGAACCCTTCTTGATTCACTTGCTCCTCCCTCGGCAAATGACAGACAAACTCCACAGAAGACCGTTCCTCCACGGCTTTGGGGACCAAAACGGCCGCTTCCTCTTCTTCCCGAGCCTCGACGCCCGGGGAGAACAACCGGCTCAAAAAGGTGTGTCGCCGTCCATCATCGGGTTGTGCGGCCCGAACCCGATATCCCGGGAATTCTTGATACGGAGGCTCGAGAGCGACCGGATGATCCGCCAGCGGAAACTCACCCCGGCCGATCGCCTCCCATCGGAGAAACTGATCTCTCGCCGATGACATGGGTGGGAGTTTCACAAAACCTGACAGGAAAGGCAATCATTCACGTAATCACCTACGAGGTCAGCTTGCCGATGGCCTTCTTTCCCATCTTTTCACCCGCACTGATCATGCCCTCCACACCGCCCCTGAGAGCATCCCCAAACTTGTCGATATACGGGTCCAAAACTCCCGACGGAGAATTCGGATCGCTTACCTCGACGAACTGGACCTCCTTCACTCCATTCTCATTGGCGATTTTCTCTACCTGAGCCTGGGCGACGGAGTTCACCAAGGCTCCATACATCAGTCGCGTATCGTCACGATAATAGGTTAGATTACTCCGCAAGAACAGTTCGTAGAGCGAACCCAGAACCGGTATGCTCAAGAGGGTGTGATCCAAACTCCTACGCCCTGTTGTCACCATGGTGTCCGCCAACAATACCAGTGCGCCCACGTTCATTAGGCAGGCAACTCCACCCCAAATAAGCCCGAAGACGCCTGCGTATCCCAAATAGACCAGGAACAGAATCGCAAGGATCACCAACACCTCCCAGACGCGTAATCGAAACGGGATCTCGGCAAAACGGCAGGAGAAAAACCAAGACGTTCCAAACGGTGCCGAGCAGAGATCAAACACGAGACGTTCGCGCTGGAGGCGGAGATACTCCCGTCGGGCCGAAATGAAACCGCCTTCGGGAAATAAAATCCGCGAAATCTGTAGGTCGGGAACCTTTCGATCGATGAGATCCTTCTCAACCGCTTCGTAATACCCACTCGTCGACGATTCGAAATCTGGGAGCAGGACATACCAGTGCTGAAAGACTTCCGGCCTCAGCGATTCCGTAAGATAGGCGGCTGAGGCGGCTCAAGCCCTGTATTTTTGGGTAATTCGGATCGGCAGCGCCCATTTTTGACCCCATGGCAAATTCGCATTCGTTATTTCATCTTTTTTAAGCTTGTTTCTGTAATAGTCTTATATTACAGTGCGCCGAACGAGCCGACCTTCATGCCAAGCAGAAACTCCCTGCCCCCCACCGAACGCCAGATTCGCAGCCGCCTCCGCCAGCTCCTCGACCAGGCCGAAGGCTTCCTTCACGGCTCGCCCATCGAACTCTCTCGTAAATGCGGCAAGCCCACTTGCCGTTGCGCTTCCGACGACTCCTTGCGCCATCGCTCCTTGGCCATCGGTCAGACTCGCAAGGGCAAGACCACCATGCTGCACGTCCCCAGACCGTTGGAAGCTCAGGCGAGACGCTGGATCGATGATTTCCAGAAGGCGAATGCTCTGCTGGAAGCCCTCGACGAGCAGGGGCGCCTCCGACTCGAGGAGGCAAAAACCAAGGCCAGAGCGGCGAGTAGCTCCGCCAAGAAGAAGGGCAAGACCGGTAAGAAATCAGCCGGCAAAGCCAAGTCCGGGCGCAATTCTCCACCAAAAAAGAAGCGACCATTCTCACGCGACTACTAACTTACGCGGACAAGATTTTCAGCCTCCGCCAACAGTGGAGGCTGCGGGTGCGTGACTCTCGTCCCAAACCACAGATTCCCACTCGAGTTTTCCCGGCAGCATTCTTCGCCATGTTCTGCTGCCGGTTACCAAGCTTCAACGAACTCGAGCAACACCGGAACAAGAGCAGCTGGACCCGTTGGCTCGGTAATCACCGTTTGCCCAGCGCCGACGAACTGGCGTATGTCTCCGAGCGCATCGAGCCTGACAGTGTGCGAGGGTGTCTCGGACACATTTACTTCTGCCTCAAACGCAACAAAATCCTTGCCCCACAGCGCGGTTGGATGCTTGCCGCCGTCGATGGTCACGAAACTCACTGTAGCTACAAACGTTGTTGTCCAAAGTGTCTCCAACGCCGGATCGCCGTCGGAGACGAGGTCAAAACACAGTTCTACCACCGCTTGGTCGCGTTTCAGATTATCTGTGAGGATTTTCAATTGCTTCTCGACGTGGAAATGCTTGAGCCTGGTGAAGACGGAGATCCTGGAGACGACGAAGTCGCTGCGGCTATACGGCTGATAACTCGCGTCCTTAAGGACCACCCACGCTGCTTTGACGTGCTCACTGCCGATGCGCTCTACCTGCGTCCCTCCGTGATCAATCTTCTTGAAGACCACGGCAAATACCTTGTTGCCGTACTCAAAGATAATCAGCCTGAGCTATTGTCCGAAGCCCGCACGCTCCTGCCCCTTGAGGAGCAAGAGCCAGAATCATTTGAGACTCCGGCTGCACCGGGCAAGCCCGCGCGGCACGTTCATTTACAAGAGGCTGAGGGCTTCTGCACTGAATCCATTCACACTCCTCTTCGCGTTGTTCATTCCCATGAGACTGGCATCCGTCGCGAGCGCGTCGCTGGAGATTGGGGCGAGACTCCCATCGATAGCCACTGGTGGTGGGCGACGACCATGCCCCGCTCAATGGCCGATGCCAAGACCATCTTCCATTTCGGGCACGACCGTTGGAAGGTCGAAAACGAAGGCTTTAACGAACTCTGCTCCCGCTGGCATTCCGGTCATTGCTATCACCATCATCCCAATTCCATTCTCGTTCTGTGGCTGATCATGTTCATGGCCCACGCCGTGTTCCACTGCTTCCACAAGCGCAACTTGAAGCCAGAGATACGCCGTGGACACACGGCCATCTATTTTGCCCGTCAAATCGCCGCCTCCATGCGAGAGGATCGATGGTGGCCGCCACCGGCTCCGGGCTGAGGAACGCCCGCCCTGCGCTCTCGGTAACCTTGGGTTCACGTCCGCCATCGGAGCGGTCTGGCTTCCTGTTGCCTATTGCCGACAGGGGGATCCATTTCGCGGCTCGAGCCCTCCGAAATTCGCCCGAGAACCGCCACACGAAACTGTTCGCCCTCTTAGCGCCAGCTTCAACACGCTCAACACCCACCAATTCAGGCCATTACGACTCTTTCCGACGCCGTCTTACGGAATCGCTGTTCCGGCCTTTTCTTTCTCCAAAATCCGAACATCATTTCCTATCGTTGAGCTTGGCTATTCCTCGTGTTTCGCACCTTGGCCTTTTGGTCCACGATTGTTAACCCATCGCCTCTCAGTTGCAGAATCAAGGTGATGACCGATGTCCCCGAAGCCCAGCTCCCATCGGGCTTGTTCTGCCTGAAGTCCATGGCATAACGGGCCCGGTAGCGATCGTTGCTTAGCCGAGTGACTTGGATCGGATTCTTCACGATCTCAGTGATATCTTTCCATTTCGCTTGATACGCCAGATGATCCTTACGGATGAATCCTCGATCCACGACTCCGCTGGAGTGGTAATCCACATTGGACGGTGCATAATCCATCACAAAGGCCTCAAGCTTTCGCAGTGAGGCGTTCTCATGGTGACGCCTAACAAATCTTTCAATTGCTCTCGCAGGATCCGATGCCACGGCAGCCAGGGCGGCTCTTTTCGGCCGTCCTCGGAGTTCAGAGCGCATTAACTCAAATTCTTCATCGACAAAAGGCAGCTCTTCTAAAGTCTCAAACCATTCCCCACCGAAGGGATGGTCCACAGGCTCCACGTCATTTCCGTCCCAAAAGTGAGGGTCGGCAATCACATCCCCCTTCTCGATCGGTTGAAACACATCCTCCAACCAAAAACGAACTCGCTCTCCCTGCCAGGAGATGAGGCGCGCCCGAGCCTTCACTCGCTCACGGTCAGGAGCTACGGTCCTGCCATTCAGGGGATTGACCACGGGACTGGTCACAAACATGCAGATGGCCTTGTCAGCAACGGCAGATTGCACTTCGGTCGACTCTGAAGCCACGTCCCTGGCCATCCCCACTTCGATCTCCAGCACTCGGCCAATTGGCGATTTTCTTAGGGCCACGTAGAAGCAACTGATTCTCCCGTCGCTGACCTCAAGGATGATCTCACCATCACTTGATGAAATGTAGCGATTTCCTCTTTCGAGCGTCACCCTATTCAACCGATGGCGAGCCATCACTTGTTCATCGACGACGACGAGATCCGCATCCCCTGGCTCAACAGACCAGCCGTGCCTACCCGCGAGTGGATTGGGGCTCAGGTAAGATTCGGTGGAAGTGGCAAAAGAAAGTGAACGTTTCGAGTTCGACGCCAACCGATCCTTGCTCTTCTCTAACCACTGTTGCCACTCGCCCCCTTCTACCAACTGCTTCTTGGCCGAACGTTCAACCGTTTTCACTTCAAGACTCTCAAGGTCCAGGAACACACTGTTCTCACGGGCGAACAAGATCTCGGAGTCAGACCACCACCACGCAACCCCATCGGGAATGTCTCCCCCCTTGGGTATGGGAAGCCGGACCTCATTTCCCTCCTCCACGTGAAACAATCCACACGCATCCCCTACCACAAAGAACAAGCGTTCGCCCCCAGGATCCCAGGCCAACTGTCGCACCTCACCGTAGGCCGGAACTCGTCCAATGGTTGTCCGCCGATAGAGATCGACAACCGTAATCTGACCGTAGTTACGCTCTTGGTAGTGGAAAGCCAGATGGTGCCCGTCAGGAGAAAACACGATGGGACCTTCATCATCCACTCCCGCAATCGTCCAAGTTGAGCCAATCGCCCAACGACTCACCGGGGCGTCAATCAATCCCTCAGGCTTCTCGTAGCGAAATAGGACCGGTGGCTCTTCAATACTTGGAACGGACGCCTGTTTGACCTCGGCGGTAATGGGTGGCGCCTTGACTTCAGCAGCGCTGTTATCCTTCAATGAGATCGCATTCTTGGTCTTCGCTGGCAGAAACTCGGGCGAAACATAACCAATCAAACCCACCACAAGGACCACCGGAAGCGGATTCCAACTCAAATCGAGTGCTGCGTTTTCAGTGGGATCTTCGGAATCAGACCGGCTTTGCCCGAGGATGGTCGGTTCAATTTTGAAGGCAGCTGCCAGCTTTGCCGCCACGATTCCAGTGAAAATCGAGGGGAGAATGGATAAAATGATCGCTACCCGAACGCCCTCCGGAGAAATCACCAACCATGACAGAAACCCTAACTCGCGCTGTGAAAAGGCGGCCACCAAGGTCAGCATGGCTCCCCCAAAGAACACGGTGATCAGGGAAGCGCGGACGGCAGCTCTCCCCGCCATCGATTTGATCAAATAGACAGGAACGTGCCCCCACGCAGACCGAGCCGTAATCAAGAATCCAGAGAGCGCCGAGCAGAGCGCCAACAAAATCAGAACCGCCATACTCTGGCTCAGCAGAACCACACCAATGATCGGCACGAGCGCGGCAAATGCGACACAAAGGAGGCCGCACGACCCGCCGACTAACACTGCACGTCGCCTAATATCCCCAGTTGAAACAACGCCCCCTGTCCGGTTTGCGCTCATCCCAATACCGAGTTTGCCAGCTCTGCTTCCCTTGACAAGCAAAAATTGCTGTTGGCGAGTTCGGCGCCCCATATACACCGTCATCATGTGTGGCAGCGCACTTACTTGAGCTAGAGATACCTGATCTCGAACATGTCCATCCCTCTCGCTTCGGCGATTAATCGCCTGCGGCCGATTGGACACATCCATATATTCATGTTAGTATGCTAACTAATGAACCGGCGGTTCGGCATTTCGAAACAGATCTCCTTGCACACCACGGCTCGACCAAAATACTCGGATGTCTTGGTGTGACTGACGTCCAACCGGCAGGAGATCTGTTTCGAGATTCTCATGCCTCATCAAACAGCCTACATTGGTATCACGGAGGTTTCAGGAAGTTCTTTCGGCTTGGACTCAAGCAGCCGAGCGTTGCATACCCTGGTCGTCGGCAAGACCGGATCGGGTAAAAGCACGCTCTTGCGCAATCTCATCGTGCAGGACATGGAAGCTGGCCGCGCCGTCGGCCTTATCGATCCCCACGGTGACCTCGCTGAAGAACTGCTGGACCTCGTTCCCCCACATCGACGCCACGATGTGGTCTATTTCTGTCCCGGCGATACCGACTTTCCTCTTGGGCTAAACCTCCTGCACCATGTTCCGGAAAAGAGACGCCCTTTGGTAGCCTCCAGCATCGTGCAGGCATTCAAAGCCATCTGGAAGGATTCCTGGGGGGCGCGCCTGGAATACATTCTCTATGCGGCCGTGGCTGCCCTCATCGATTGCCAGGACGTCAGTCTGCTTGGCATTCAGCGCATGCTCGTGGATCCGGCCTACCGATCCTGGGTCTTGCGCCAAACGAGAGATCCCATCGTGAGATCTTTCTGGCTCGATGAGTTCGAAAACTACGACAAACGCTTTCGACGAGAGGTCATCGCCCCTGTTCAAAACAAGGTCGGGCAGTTGCTCATGTCTCCCATCATGCGCAACGTCTTGGGCCAGGTGCGCAGCCGCATCGACGCTCGGGCCATCATGGATGAAGGCAAGATCTTCATCGCTAACCTATCGAAGGGAACACTCGGCGAGGACAAATGCCATCTTCTTGGCGCCCTACTGGTCACTGCTTTTCAGCAGGCCGCTCTTTCACGTGCCGACGTTCCGGAGGTCCGACGGCGCCCCTTCCACTTCTTTGTCGATGAGTTCCAGTCCTTCGGAACCGACAGCTTTGCTGCGATCTTGTCCGAGGCACGAAAATACGGACTTCATCTCGTGCTTTCTCATCAGTTCTCCAGCCAACTTTCCGCTGAAGTGCGTGGAGCGATATTCGGTAATGTTGGAAATCTGATCGCCTTTCGGATCGGCAGCCAAGATGCCGCTCTCTTCCATGAGGAGTTCGATGGCGAGGTCGCCGCACGATCATTCACCGAACTGCCCAACTACAAGGTGCGTGCCAAGCTCGTTTCAAAAGACGGAACGGGTGACGCGCTCTTTGGTCGCACGCATCCTCCCATGGGAACCGAGCACGGCCTCAAGTCCTGGATCATCCACCACAATCGTCGACGCTTCACCACGCTTCGCCCGGTGGTTGAAGACAAGATCCAGCGCTGGATGGATCGCGATTTTTGATCCGAAACAGCAAGCCCATTTCGCAGGGCAGTCCCGTCCGGAGGCGCCATTCTACGATCTCCCGACGCTTGAGTTCGCAGCACCCTGTCCTACACAGCACTTGACGAAGAGTGATCCCTGTCGTCATTTCTTTCAACATGCCCGAACGCATCACCATCGACCCAATCAGATGCCACGGGAAACCCGTGATCAGAGGAACACGGGTGCTCGTTTCGACGATCCTTGGTGCCCTGGCGGGTGGCGATACCATTGAGATGATCTTGGAGGATTATCCGGAAATTGACCGTGAAGATGTCGCGGCAGCACTTGAATTCGCCAGTGAACTGAGCAACTACCAGAGTGCCCCCTACGATGCGGCCTGATGACGTTCCTACTGGACGAGAATTTCCCCCGAACAGTCGGCGAGCTTCTTTCCAGGCGAGGCCATCGATGGACATGTCCGGCAAAAGAAGGGCTCATCGGAGCTGGCGATCTCCACTTTGTGGAGAAGGCTCAGGCCCTGCAGGCAACCATACTCACAACGGATCGAGATTTCTTCCATACACTTCATCACCGGTATCCCGAACATAGCGGCCTCATCGTCATTGCACTCAGGCAGCCCAATCGGCATACAATCATCGAGCGTCTCACGTGGCTACTCGATCATATAGATGAAAAGGAGATTCCCAATCGAGCGTTCCAGCTCCGAGACCGCACTTGGGCTGCTCAACCACCTCTTTCTACCGAGGAGTAGTTGACGGCCTCAGAACCCTTCTGGTGAGGCGAAAACATGACCACCCACATTCGAGATGGGCGAGGCGAGTTGACATTTTGTTAGTGTTATGTTAAGCTTTGGTGTGAATTCCTAACAAGGAGGTTCACATTGAAAACACATACATGGATTAACTTCAAAGAGCTCAAAGCTAAGCTCAACTTCCAAACCGTGCTCGAGGCCTATGGCGTCGAGCTTCGTCAAAACGGCCACTCGGGTCAGGCCATGGGATTCTGTCCCCTGCCCTGCCACGATGGTCAACGTCGGTCACCGTCTTTCTCGGTGAACCTCGACAAAGGAATCTTCCATTGCTTCGGCTGTCAGGCCAAAGGCAATGTCATCGAGTTCGCCGCCCTCATGGACGGTCTCGACCCTGAAGATGGCAAACAGTTCCGCCAGTCGGCCCTTTCATTGCGCGACCGTTTCCTCGGAGAGACGGTGGCCACCATGGAGGCCCCGGTGGAAAGTTCCCCACCAAGAGAGGCGACTGCACCAGCAGTCACCGATACGAAGGCTGAAGAGGTGTCGCCGAGCGTGCTGGTCAACGCACCGCTCGACTTCGCCCTCAAGAGTCTCAAACGGGATCATCCCTATCTTGGGGCGCGAGGATTCACGGAGTCTACCTGTGCGCACTTCGGCGCCGGCTATGCCAGCCGGGGTTCGATGAAAGGCCGGATCGCTATTCCCATTCACAACCGGGATGGCGAACTGGTCGGTTACACTGGTCGGTTACACCGGTCGGCTCGCCGACGATGAAGCTATCGATGAGGAGCATCCCAAATACCTGTTTCCTTCAAAACGGGAACGAGACGGGATGGTGCACGAGTTTCGCAAGAGCGATCTCGTCTACAATCTTCATCGGGTCACCATCGAAGGCCCGGTGGATGAACTCATTGTGGTCGAAGGCGCCTTTGACGTCATGTGGCTCTGGCAACAGAGCTTGCCTCATGCCGTGGCCTTGCTGGGCTCAAGCTGCAGTGATGCTCAGGCTGAGCAGATCATCGAAGCCGTTTCCGATGAAGGCCGCATCTGGATCTTCACCGACGGCGATGAACCGGGGAGTCGCGCAGCAGCCGAACTCCTCATGAAGCTGGCCTCTCGCTGCTTGGTCTCATGGGTTCCCGCCGACTCCGGCACGGATCCCTGTGACTATTCGGCTGAAGAGCTCGATCGCCTGTTCACGCAAACCTCTACCAGCCTGCGTCATGCCTCTTGAGTATCCTCTCGTTCGACTCCGTCCGACTCCCCGCCTGTCCACAGGTGTCACGCAACTCGCGAATGATGAAATCCGCACGTTGGCGCCAAGTGTCTTTGCGGACACGGCACACGTCCGAACCTCGGATCGCTATGCGTTTCTGCCGACCATCGAGGTCGTCAACCAGATGCGCGACGATGGGTGGGCCGTCGTCATGGCCGCTCAGCAGAAGATCCGCAATGAATCGCGAGAAGGCTTCCAAAAGCACATCTTGCGATTCCGGCGAAGGGATCAGCTCGGGCAATCGGCGGAGTTCTTCACCGATGTCGTGTTGGTCAACTCGCATGACCGCAGTTGCGCCTACCAACTGCATGCCGGCATCTTCCGCCTGGTCTGCGGCAATGGCATGATCGTTGCCGATAGCACCTTCGCTCGAGTCTCGATCAAGCACCTGCACTTCGATCCCAATGAAGTGATTGAGGTCTCGGCCAAGGTCGTCGGCTCCGTGCCGGCGTTGGAAAACCGCATCGCGCAGTTCCAAGCCACACCACTCTCGGATGGAGAGCGCACGGCGTTTGCCGAAGCCGCTCTTCTGACACGTTACGAGAGTCTTGAGAAAGCTCCGGTGCGACCGGACAAGGTGCTCGCCCCTCGGCGTTACGGCGATGGCGAGCCCAATCTCTGGCACACGTTCAACGTCGTTCAAGAGAACTTGATCCGTGGCGGTTTACGTGATGGGCGCAAACGCAAGCCTGATGGCAAGCGTTTCCCCAAGACCCGCGCCGTGCAGGCCATCGATGCTGATGTGAAGCTCAACAAGGCGCTCTGGCACCTTGCGGAAGCCATGCAGGCTGAGAAGGCCTCCTTCGTTCCTTCCTCCGTCAATTGACGGAAGCCAAAGGCGATCTGTTTCTAACAGATCGCCTTTTCTCTATGAGCTATGAGCTACGCGCGAGTTATCCACAGGCGGTTACGCATACACGTCACCGGTCATGTTATCATTGGTGGGTAGGCCTTCGACCACCATCTAAACTGGTAACTGAATGCCTTACGTTATCAATTGACCCCTATTCTTACCGTGAAACATTCCAAGACCACTGCCAGCGTGCAGTTCGATCACGATGTCATCGAGTTCTTGCAAGCTCTGCAATCGGATTTCGATCGCAGCCGAAGCTACTTGGTCAACGACATTGTGCGTGCCTATGCCGACGTCTATCGGCAGCAGACTCCCCACGCCGTGCCCTCACGCGTGATCGAAGTCTAACTCCACAACATGCCTCAAGACATCCGAAGACAAAATGATCCCACTCGATTTCAGGGTTTTCAGAAACCCAACGAGCTCCTCGTGAGTGGGAAGTTCTCAGACCGGTTTCTCTTTGCCTGGCGTGTCTGTCTGACTGCGTAATAGAGCGATCTTCGCCTTGGATAGTTCAATGCTCAGATCGATCAGTTCGGTGGTCAGTTTCTTGAATTTCTTGTACTCCTCTGTTTCTTTTCGTAGTCCCTTCACGTGGTCTGGCCAGACGTGTTCAGTCCGGCTCCTCATCTTATGCGTGTAGCTCAGTTGGTAATACACGCCGCGCTGGCGTTGTCGATCTCGGTATTGCTTGCTGATGCTCCCAGGCCGCATTGGCCCGATTGCAGCTAACTTTGCCGCAAGTTTCTGGACTCTTTTTTCAGTGATCTGATCTTTTTCATGGTCATTAGCTTATATATGCGAATGTCTAGGAAAATCAAATCATTTGTTATGGATCTCTGGATTTCTTGGTGGAATATCGTCTGTTTTCTGCGACCCGCTTTCTCGAGAGCCCGCACCTTTCTCTGGTTTCTGCTCGTCTTGGCCGCTTTCTCCGTGCGCAATGACCTCCTCGGGGTTTCCAGTTTCGTCCGCGCTCTCGGTTTGTCAGAACACTTCTATGAGCACTTACTCCATTTCTTCCACAGCAATGCCGTGAAGACGGACCGGCTTGCAGAACTTTGGTTCGCCATCGTGATCAAGCACTTCCCTGTCTACAAGATCGGTTGTCGCCCCGTCCTGGTTCTCGACGGCATCAAGAAGTCCAAGGAGGGCCGCAAGATGCCTGCGGTGAAGTATCTGCATCAACAGTCCGAGTCCAATTCCAAGCCTCACTTCATCATGAGCCATTCCTTTCAGGCCTTCGGCGTGCTCTGTCAGGTTGGCGGATACTTCTTCTGCGTTTCGGTCTGTGCACGCATTCACGAAGGTATCGTCACTTCAAACCGCGACAGGAGAACCTTGATCGACAAGGCCAACGAGATGCTCGCATCCGTCTGTAGAGGTCAGGAGTTCGTCTTGCTGGCCGACGCCTACTACGCCAACGGAAAGGTGATCCGGAGCACCAAGGGGCGTTCCGGTGTGCTGGTCACGAGGGTTCGACGCACGACAACCGGCTTTCGGCCTGCGGCAGTGCCACGCAAACGCGGACGACCGAAAAAGTATGGCGCTGCGGTGAAGCTCCAGAATGTCTTTGGAACGGGCGGCTTCAGTTCCGTTCCCAGTCCCGTATATGGGGAGAGAAACATCTCTGTCCGGTTCAAGTCGGTGGATCTGTTGTGGAAGCCCGTCGGGGCGATGGTCCGCTTCATTCTCGTCGATCATCCCACGAGAGGGCGGATCATCCTCTTGTCTACCGACCTCACCATGGAAGCTCAGGAGATCATCTTGCTCTACAGTTTGCGTTTCAAGATCGAAGTCGCTTTCGAGCAAGCGGTGCATTCGGTCGGCTCATTCGGATACCATTTCTGGATGGCCGCTATGCGACCGCTCAAGCGTCGCAATGGTAACCAATACCTCCACCGGACTACCGAGAAATATCGCAGACAGGTGCAGAGAAAGATGCACGCATATCATGTGTTTGTGCAGACCGGCATGATCGCTCAGGGCATGTTACAGTACCTTGCCATGACATGTGACGGTCTGGTCTGGAAACACTTTGGAACCTGGATCCGAACCATCCGCCCAGACGTGCTGCCTTCGGAAATGATTGTCTCAGCCGCCTTGAAAAACACACTGCCTGGATTTTTGCACCACGGCGGAAAAGGTTCAGCGTTCCGAAAATTCATCCTTGATAAAATAGACTTCACTCGCTCCGAAGGTTCACGCTTCGCCGCATGATGATCCAGTTACAGAACTTCTCACTCACGAGGAGATACTTCCCGCAACCGTAAAGCCGGTCGACAATCAGCAGACTCCTCTTCGGCAGACTCCCGAGAAGTTCTTTGGCCAGGGTCCATTCGCCTTCTCCTTTCAGGCCGACCGTCGCCGCCAACGGGTTGTGGATGCCAAGTTCCACGAGCGCGCACATCTCTATTTTCGCAAAGGCGGCGGTCATTCTCCTGGAGGCCGCCTTGCTCATGGCAGCCAGAACCTGCGGCGTGTTCGTGACGCTCCATTTCGAGCCATCGATCCCGCACAGGCGCAGCCCCTTGTAGAAACATCCCTTGTGTACGCGTCCATCGGCGAGGGGCTTTAACACCTGCTTCATGAGCCAAGCGAATGGCTCAAGCCCCATCCTCTGGCGCCGTTCCGAGAGCGAACTATCCTTGATCACCACCTCGAACAACTGGAACACATGGGCCGAGAAATGGCCAGCATCACTGATCACGTGATAGACCAGGGAGGCGAGAAGATCCCAGGCCGGCAGCTTGGGGTTGGGGCCGCGGCCTGGGTTCTGCAAGCGTTCGAAGCGATCGCGAACGAATCCGAAAAGATGTTCGAACTGACCAAGGAAACCGCTAACTTGGTTGGGATGGGAGTGAGGCATCCACCCCAATTATAACTATTATGGTAAAATGCAAAATTTATCTAAAATATTTTGGATCTTTCCCTAAAGGCATTGGGGTTAAGACTGTTACCAAAGGCCGTTCTGCGGGAACCATGGTGTATGCTTCGAGCATGCATCCCGGTGGAAGACCTACTCAGAACAAGCGCACGGAACTTGGTGAACGCATTGCGCAAGCGCGTGAGCGTCGTGGCATTTCACAGTATGAGTTGGCGGATCTGATGGGAGTGTCTCAGCAGTCGGTGGCGGCGTGGGAACGCAAGGTGTCTTCGATCCGAAGTGATACGCTGATCAAATTGGCGACCGTGCTTCAGACGTCTGCGGATGAGTTGCTTGGTTTGAAAGCGCCGAAGAACCCGGGACCTTCGGGGCGGCTTCGGCAGGTGTTCGAGCAAGCCTCGCAGCTTCCCAGACGGCAGCAACAGCGCATTGTTGGTGTGGTTGAAGATATGATTGCTGCTCGCAAGGCGGAAGCTTCTTCTTAGTTGCCTGATTGTGTTAGTGGTTCGCGCCGCGTGAGCGGCGCTTCCTTTTGCTTGTTGGGTGGCAACGGCCGGTGCGGAGCGTGGTTGGCGGGGTGCCGCATGGCCAGAGCGGCCTGGCTGGCTGTTCCGTTAGGACAGACAGACTGGCATCAGCGGCGGCGATGCGGGCGGTTGGGAGGTCGGTTGGGAGGTCGGTTAGGAGGTCGGTTAGGATCGCGAAGCGCTGATCAAGCGCTGGCGCGACTCCTGCTTCATAACTTGACACAACGGCGGTAAGGTAACGTGGACGCCCGGCTGGGAGGGGCCCCTCTGGGGAGGGAACCAGACGAGAAGGCGGCCACTTTGCCTTACCGCCGTTGTGTCATGGCTATGAAGCAGGGGGCGTGACAGCGCGTCGGGTGGGTGGTTGGCAGGGGTTGGAGAGCAGCGGGCGTGACAGGTGTGACCATGCCGAGCGATAGCGAGGTAGGGGCTGCACCTGGCGCGTCCACTGCGGGGTTGGGGGGTGGGGCGGAGCTTTCCAACGGCCGAGTGAAGCGAGGGTGGGACCTTTGCACAATATTCCCACATCTATTTCTGGGGAAAGAACACCGTTCCCCAAGTTAGATATAGCGATACATACGAAACCATAACACAACCCAACACTAGCACAACGTATACGCCAAGCTTTATGTTTTTCGGCACAGGTAAGAACCAGAGTAATATCATGCATAGCAGACACAATAGACTTCGATCCCAAATAACCATTCTGGGTATCTCAGAGAAACTCGGAAACGGATCCATGCACTATTTCTTGCAGGTTAACTCAAATTCAATCTCATGACGGAACGTCGGATAATTGTGCGCCTTCTGTAAATGAAGCGCCATACTGTAAGGATAACTCCAAATAGCACTAAGTGTTTCCTTTAAAGGTTCATCTGGCTTCGCCCATTCGTATAGGTCTGCAATTTTCACCTTAAAAACGCCTTTCCCATTAACATAGCACCCTGAAGCCGTTACACGAGCTCCTCCATAGGCAAATAACATATTTTTATTATCTCCTCGATACCACCATCGAATATTCGAGTCATCCTTCACAGGAACAATATTCACAGCTCCATTCGAACCCGCTTCCGCCTTGATCAATTCACAAATCTTCTCGCCACCATGTTTTATAACTTCGGCCTTGTCTCGCTCAGTTGGTTTATAGGTCCGTTTCACCGCATAGGCTTCCAACAAATTCGCTGCAAACCAATAGCCTTTACTTTGCCATTTTGCAATCTCTGCCCAAAGCACTCCACGAGCCTTCGCTTCGCTTGGAGGCGTGCCTAAATGGCCCGCAGGGGTGCCTCCGGGGCCAATCCCAAGCCTACGATCCATAATATGCTCAGGCGGCATCATACCGAGATAATCCCAGCTATTCACGGGATCGTTGTTAACGAACCCATACAGGTTCAGCCCACCTCGTTCGCCGATGGGGTCGCGGGATAGCCACCTTCCATCGGTTGAGTCGTAGTAGCGATAGCCATAAACTGACACACCCGATGCGGTTGCCGTAGTGGTAGGGCGATCTTTCCGGCGTGTTTTCAGGGCTTGCGGGTCGATCCGGTAGGCGTGTTTGTCAGGGTTCGACCGCGAAGACCCCGACGCGGTTTTTCGCGAGGGTCTGGTGCTTCGCGCGGGGCGCGGGGCGCGGGTCTGCGGTCAAGTCGATCATTTCCGACGCTCAGCGTAGCGGCTTTTTGCAACTAAGGCAAGAGGCGATTTCGCCTCTTCGGCGGCTCGTGGCGGGAGACGATGACGGCGGCTATTTTGCTTTCCCGTTCCGCCCGTGCGGGTGGGTTCGCGCGTGGACTTCCTGGAGGGCGACGATGCTGACTTCGGTGTAAATCTGCGTGGTGTCGAGCCGCGCGTGGCCGAGCAGTTGCTGGATGAAGCGGATGTCCGCGCCGTTGTCGTGCATGTGCGTGGCGCAGGTGTGGCGCAAGAGATGGCAGCTTCCGGCCTTCTCGATTCCGGCTTGTTTCATGGTGCGCTTGACCCAGTTGCCGACGTAGTTGGCGTTGAGTCGCGTTCCGTATCCGCTGATGAACAACGCGCGTTCGTTGACTTCGATTTCGAGCCGTGGCCGGGCGGTTTCGAGGTAGCGGCCAAGCCAGTAGATGGCGCGTTCGCCGAGCGGGACGGTGCGGCTCCTGCCGCCCTTGCCCTTTCTCACGGTGAGCACGGCGCGGGGCAGGTCGATGTCTTCGAGGTCGAGCTTGGTCACTTCCGAGCGGCGTAGGCCGCAGGAGTAGAGGACTTCCAAAATACAGCGGTCGCGCAGGCCGAGCACGTCGCCGGTATCGGGCAGGGCGAAGAGGTCGGCGAGTTCGTCGTTGCTCAAGGCTTTGGGTAGGAGCTTGGCGGGCTTGCGCGGGAGTTCCAAATCGGCGGCGGGGTTGGCGGCGAGGACGTTCTCGCGACAGAGCCAGGCGAAGAGCCGTTGCACGGCTCCGAGGCGGTTGCGCTGGGTGGTGACTCCGAGCGGCTTGCCGTTGTCCTGTTTGTAGCGGTAGAGCCAGCGCTGGAAGCTTTCGAGGATGGGCTTGGTGATGTCGTCGGGTTTGGCGAGGTTGCGCTCGTGGCACCATTGCAGGAAGCTCTTCAATGCCCAGCGGTGCATGTCGAGGGTGCGCGGGCTGTAGGCGCGTTCTTCGAGCCGTTGCATCCAGCGGTCGGCGAGGCTGGCGAGCGTGTCGGGGCTGGAACGGTCGAAGCCGTCGGGCGTCGTTTCGTGTTTGCCGCCCTTGCGCCGTCCGCGCATTCCGGGGACGTTGCGGTAGCCTTTGCCGTCTTTGCGCTTGGGTTTCTCGTCGTCGGCCATGGCTACGATATGACGATTCGGGTTCCGGCTCCTGATATGCATTTGCCCGAAGCCACGAAGTGGCGGCTAAAGCCTGATTTCATCGGGGCTAAACTTCGTGATGGCCGATTCACGAAGTTGCTCGAAGTGCCCTTTTCCATGCTCGAAGTGGTTGTCGTAGTCATGGCTTCTTCTTGAGTTGGTCGAGGTCGAGAAGGCCGACATGGGCGATGCCTTCCGGTTCGTGGCAGTCGATGAGCAGTTCGTAAACGCAGCCGAGACCTTGCTTGCCGTGCCGCCTTGCGAGGTATTCCAGATCTTCGAGTTTCTGGATATGGGTTCTCACCTGGAACTCGCTCCAGCCGGTGCGCTCGCGCACTTCGCGGCGGGTGAAGCGGGCTTTGTCCTGGTCGAGTTTCCGTTTCTCGCAAAGCTCGCGAACCATCGCCTTGATGCTTTCCAAAAGACTGCGCGTTTGCGGCGGGAGCTCGTCGAGCGAGCGCCCGAGCACCTCGGGCGCGAGGCGGTTGGCAACCGCGATGTCTTCGAGCGTCGTCTTGATGTGAGGCCCGGCTTCGGGGTCGTCCTCGAGCGGTCGCTGGTGCTGGTGCAGCAGGGTCACCGACTCGATGAGCGTGAGGTATTTCTCGTGGTCGCGGCGGGTTCTCGTGCGCTCGGCGGTGAAGGTCAGTTCGTCGGCGTAGGGGTTGACGACTCCGACCGGACGCAAGAGGCGCTGGGCGTTCTGGAGCAATGTCAGGACGCGCTGACGCTTCTTTTTGAGCCGGAGGCCTTCGAGGGTTCGCGCCTTGCGTTGCAGGCTGTGGATGTGCTCGGTTTGCTCGCGCGACTCATCCACGGTGAGGATGAGACAGCGCTTCATGAGTTCCTCGTCGAGGTCGATCGAGGTCGTCGTCAGCACGATGCTGAGCGGGCCTTCGACGTGGTATTCCTCGGTTTTCATCCGCCCGGTGTGCGAGTCCTTGCCGGTGCTGGCGATGGTGAGTTCGCCCTCGGATTGCAGGAGCTTGAGGGCGTAGGAGGCCTTCTCCGCGCCCTCTTCCTCGACGATGGCGAGGATCTTGTGCTTGAGGTTCTTTTCGCCCAGGTAGTAGAGGCTTTGCCCGGTCATTGCGGAGTATTTGACCTGTTCCTCGGGCGGGAAGAACGCGAGGACGGCTTCCATGAGGGTGGTCTTGCCCGCCGCGCTCGTGCTCTGGATGATGACCGCGAGCGGCTTCGGAAGGAGGCGCGAGGTCGCGGTGAGATAGGCGGCAAGGCGGTTGGTTTCCTCGCCGACGATTCCGGCTTCGTCGAAGGCCGCGCCGAGGCGTGCCATCAAGTCCGGTGCGCGTAGTAGTTCGTCGGCTTCCTTGCGCTCTTCGGGTTCGATGGCGACGGACACGGCTTCGGCGGGATCGCTCCCGGAGCGAAGACGCGCGTCCTGCGCGCGTCCTGCGCGCGTCCTGCGCGCGTCCTGCGCGCGTCCTGCGCGCGTCCTGCGCGCGTCCTGCGCGCGTCCTGCGCGCGTCCTGCGCGCGTCCTGCGCGCGTCCTGCGCGCGCTCGCAGGCGAGCAGGAGCTTGCCGAGGTCGCGCTTGATGAGTTCCGCGTCGAGGCGGCACTCGTGCGCCCCGCGCTCGCAGAAGCGGCGGCGGTCGATGTCCTTGCAGAGATCGACTTGATCGACTTGATCGACGTGGAAGCGCTCCGCGCTCCACAGCCGCAGCGTGATTTTCAAGGCGTCGAGTCCGGTGTTTTTGGCGAGGCCGCCGGCGCGGTAACGACGGTCGCCGAGTTCAAGCTCGTGATGCTCGCCCTTTGGGATGAGTTCCGCCGCAGTGGGCTTCGGTGCTTCGCCGCTTTCCTTTTTAGCCACCACCGGCGGAGCCTCGTCAGCCGCCGACTTGTCGGGGCAAGCAGCTAACTCAGCAGCTAAAAAAGAAGAAGGTGCAGCCATGGGCGCGGGAGCCGCCCCGGCTCCCAGCCATTCAGCGGAGCGCACCACCTTTTTCAAAGCCTCGGCACCGTTGGCCAAAGCAAACGAGTTCACGTCCTCCCCCATCGGCAACCGAAGCCGGTGAACGGCGACACCGATGGCTTTGAGCTTTTCGGCGTCCCTCGCTGCCGCCTTTTCCCCGCTGTCGTCGGCATCGTAAGCGAGGCGCACCGCGTCGAGGTTGGCGGTTTTGATCGCCTCGAAGAGTTCACCGGTGAAGCCCTGCGTCCCGTAAATGCAGGTCGCGTTTTCCATCCCGTGGCGGATGAAGGTCAGGGCGTCGATGACCGATTCGCAGAGGATGATTTCCGGGCTTTTGAGCGCGTCGGGATTGAAGATCCCGTGATGCGCTCCGGGCAGATAGAGGTGGTTCGGCGTTCCCTTCCGCAAGCCCCTGGTGATCTTGCGGCCGTAAATTTCCCTCACGTGTCCGGTGCCGTTGACGATGGGGAAGACGACCGAGCCGTTGAAGTGCTCGTGGCCGCTGTCCTTGCGGAACACGCCGAGTTCCTGCAAGCGTTCGCGGATTGCCGCACCTTCCTTGCGGTTCTTCTCGGGAAGCCGCAGGCCGAGCGTCCGGTCGGCGAAGCCGATCCGGAAGCGGCGGACAAGCTCCTCGTCATCGAGCCCGCGGCTGGCGAGGTAGTCGAGGGCGGGTTTCGACTGGGTCAGCCGCTCGTGGTAGTAGTCGCTCACCTGGTCGAGCATCGTTCCGTCGTCCGCGTCGAGATCGAACGGACACGGCAGCTTCGGAACGGTCGCCTGTTTCGTCCGCTTCGTCGGCGCGTTCTCGAAGGCGGCCTTGCCGCCGTTGAGCAACTCGAAGGCGTGGCGGAAGCTCACGCCGTCGAACTTCTCCACGAACTGGATCGGGCTGCCCGCCGCGCCGCAGGCCATGCAATGATAAAGCCCTTTGGCCGGGCTGACGATGAAGTTGGGGCTGTCGTTGTCGTCGTGGAACGGGCACCTGCCCACGAAGTCCTTGCTGCCGTGTTTGCGAAGCTCGATGCCGCGCGAGCGGACGAGAGCGAGCAAGTCGGTGTCGCGTTTCACGCGGGCGATGTCGTCGTCGGGGATCCTCGCCATGTCAGTTTCCCTTCTTCCGGTTGAAGACGGTCGCGAAAAGGTTCATCGCGCTTTGCACGTCGGCGACGACCTGCCCCGCTCTCCGCGCCTCCTGTCCGCTCTCGGCGATCCAGCTTTCACGGAGCAAAGCCAGCGCGAACTCGAAGTGTTCGCGGGCGGTTTCGTTGCGGCAGCAGTGCGCGGCGTGCTTGGCGGTGGCAACCGCCCCGTCGATCAGTTCGAGGACGGTTTGCGGCGGGTCGTGGTCGTGGTCGTTCATGGCGGCGGGGCTGGGTTTCTGGAAAGCTGTCAAGTTGACTTCCTCTTTTTTTAATCGCATTCTCACGATAGTCAATACCTATCACAATGAGACCAGAACCTATCAGCGCGGATTTCGGGGTGTATGATCCCGGCATGAAAAACGGTCGTCCCACCAAGTCCGAGAACACGGATTTCGCCGAGCGCTTGCGCTCGCTGCGGGAGGCCGCAGGCCTCAGCCAGCGTGAGATGGCGCGGCGTCTGGACGTTTCGCAACCCTCTTACCTCGCTTGGGAGAGCTACAACGTCGCGCTGAAGCCCGAGCAGATCACGAGCCTTGCGGAAGCTCTCGGCGTCGAGGTTGGCGAGCTCTTCGGTGCTGCGCCAAAGCCCGGCAAGCGCGGCCGCACAGCCAAGCTTGAGCAGATCGTCGATACCGTGAGCGAGTTGCCGCGCAGCAAGCAGCAACGCATCGTCGGAGTCGTCGAAGCCTTGCTCGCCCAGGAGACCGCGACAGCTTCATCCTCTTAGCCGCCTGATTTGAGTTGCGTGGGTGGGGCGATGAAGGAGCGGCAGAGCGTTAGCGATTGCCGGATTGAGAGGGATGGTACGGAGCCCCACAAAGCCGATGGACTTCCTCCTGCATGAGTTCGAGGAGGGCGAGGCGTGCAGCGCCGCTGAGGAATTCATTGAAAATCTCGGAAGCTTCTTCGGAATCGGATTGGAGTAATTGCTCTCGGAGGGATAGACTGCTCATGGATGGTTGGTTTTTTGTATTATTGGTGTCCCCGTCCTACGACGGGGCGCCAACCATCCACCACTTCTATTTTAACGATCTACGGGACTTCTCCCGGACACAACACGACCTTCCGTGTGGCATGTGTGCTAGTGCAGGATTTCGACTTCAGTCCCGCTGAGGCTGGAACTCCTCTTCCTGCCACCCTACAGCCCCAACCTAAACTTGATCGAACGGTTGTGGAAGCTGACAAAACGGCGGTGCTTGACCAATCGATACTATGCCGACTTCAAAGCATTCTGCGATGGGATCGATAAATGCCTCGATGACTTGTCCGGTCCTCTCAAAGAGGAGCTCACCAGCTTGATGAGCCTCAACTTTCAGCTCTTCCCAAAATTCAGAAATCATGATGCGCGGCAGTATAACAGGTTTGCGTCCGCCATATTACTCGGCTAATGCCTGCTTCATCAACTTCTCGCATTGAGGACAGTATGAAATAGTCACCGGAACTGTATAGCTTAGTTTCGTAGTGTTTTCTGCATCTACACGATTAAGTGACATTCCAACAGGAATTGGATTGGGGAACCTTTTTTTTAGTTTCGTGAATTTATGATACTCACTAATAAGCGCCTCATTCATAAACCCACTGACCTTAATAAATGTTACATGATGGACATGGCATACGTTGCCGTCTCTATTATTGCTATCACTATTTGCGCATGACATGACCATGCACGACATGACTATGATTGTTGAAGCCAGATAAAATATGTATTTCATAAGCTATTGACTGGGATATCGTTCAGTAACTGTGGACCATAAGGCGCCACCTCTAGTTACCCAAAGAGCATTCACGCTGTCGTCGCTGTCCACGAAAGCCCTATCACCACCACTAAAACTAGAACTACTAGGATGACTGTGATAGTATATTCCCACGTCTTCCCAACCTGCACCTAGAGTGCTACACTCAGGTGTAGATTTAGGCTGACAACGCCCCCCCATAGCCAACTTCCTGCGGATCTATTTTTGTCGTTACTGGATAAACATCATTCCATTCATTTATAGGATTATTGGCAACCATGCCATAAAGATTCGTCCCTCCACGCTCTTCGATTGGGTCACGGCTCAACCAACGGCCAGTTTCAGGCTGGTAGTATCTGAAGCCGTAGTAGCAAAACCCAGACTCTTGGTCGACGGACTTCGTGCTAAATCGGAACCGGTTCTCTGATAGCAATTCTACATTCTTGGTCTCTCCAAACGGCGTGTCAACTGGATTCTAGACTGTCCCTTAGATTTCTTCCCTCGCCGATGTCTTTATGTTCACTACCGTCGCTCAACTGGCCAAGAAACAACTTGTACGCGACGAACGTTGATTGGGTCTTATCGTCCCTATTCCTTTCATAATAGTAGTAGAGAAACGCTGGCTGACTTCGCCCGTTAGCTCCATGCTCAAGCCAAATCGACAGAGAAACTCCCAGCCCCCACGTCACGGAAGCTGGCATCATTCGAACGCCCAAATGCTTTTGGAGTTCATCCAGATCCGGCTGAGACTCAAGCAGTTCAACCAACTCGTTGTAAGATTGCTCAATCACTTCAAACCGATTCGAAAGACCGTGCGGATCCTTCTTGCACACGCTGACCAGCTTTCCGTCGGCCAACACCTTAGAATCCAACTCTGTCACCCATTTTTTGGCACCACGATCTTTATCCTCGCGAGTGAGAAGTTCTGTAACTGGATCATCATGCGGCGAAGCGTGAACCTTCGGAGCGAGTGAAATCTATTTTATCAAGGATGAATTTTCGGAACGCTGAACCTTTTCCGCCGTGGTGCAAAAATCCAGGCAGCGTGTTTTTCAAGGCGGCTGAGACAATCATTTCCGAAGGCAGCACGTCTGGGCGGATGGTTCGGATCCAGGTTCCAAAGTGTTTCCAGACCAGACCGTCACATGTCATGGCAAGGTACTGTAACATGCCCTGAGCGATCATGCCGGTCTGCACAAACACATGATATGCGTGCATCTTTCTCTGCACCTGTCTGCGATATTTCTCGGTAGTCCGGTGGAGGTATTGGTTACCATTGCGACGCTTGAGCGGTCGCATAGCGGCCATCCAGAAATGGTATCCGAATGAGCCGACCGAATGCACCGCTTGCTTGAAAGCGACTTCGATCTTGAAACGCAAACTGTAGAGCAAGATGATCTCCTGAGCTTCCATGGTGAGGTCGGTAGACAAGAGGATGATCCGCCCTCTCGTGGGATGATCGACGAGAATGAAGCGGACCATCGCCCCGGCGGGCTTCCACAACAGATCCACCGACTTGAACCGGACAGAGATGTTTCTCTCCCCATATACGGGACTGGGAACGGAACTGAAGCCGCCCGTTCCAAAGACATTCTGGAGCTTCACCGCAGCGCCATACTTTTTCGGTCGTCCGCGTTTGCGTTTGCGTGGCACTGCCGCAGGCCGAAAGCCGGTTGTCGTGCGTCGAACCCTCGTGACCAGCACACCGGAACGCCCCTTGGTGCTCCGGATCACCTTTCCGTTGGCGTAGTAGGCGTCGGCCAGCAAGACGAACTCCTGACCTCTACAGACGGATGCGAGCATCTCGTTGGCCTTGTCGATCAAGGTTCTCCTGTCGCGGTTTGAAGTGACGATACCTTCGTGAATGCGTGCACAGACCGGAACGCAGAAGAAGTATCCGCCAACCTGACAGAGCACGCCGAAGGCCTGAAAGGAATGGCTCATGATGAAGTGAGGCTTGGAATTGGACTCGGACTGTTGATGCAGATACTTCACCGCAGGCATCTTGCGGCCCTCCTTGGACTTCTTGATGCCGTCGAGAACCAGGACGGGGCGACAACCGATCTTGTAGACAGGGAAGTGCTTGATCACGATGGCGAACCAAAGTTCTGCAAGCCGGTCCGTCTTCACGGCATTGCTGTGGAAGAAATGGAGTAAGTGCTCATAGAAGTGTTCTGACAAACCGAGAGCGCGGACGAAACTGGAAACCCCGAGGAGGTCATTGCGCACGGAGAAAGCGGCCAAGACGAGCAGAAACCAGAGAAAGGTGCGGGCTCTCGAGAAAGCGGGTCGCAGAAGACAGACGATATTCCACCAAGAAATCCAGAGATCCATAACAAATGATTTGATTTTCCTAGACATTCGCATATATAAGGTAATGACCATGAAAAAGATCAGATCATTGAAAAAAGAGTCCAGAAATTTGCGGCAAAGTTAGCTGCAATCGGGCCAATGCGGCCTGGGAGCATCAGCAAGCAATACCGAGATCGACAACGCCAGCGCGGCGTGTATTACCAACTGAGCTACACGCATGAGATGAGGAGCCGGACTGAACACGTCTGGCCAGACCACGTGAAGGGACTACGAAAAGAAACAGAGGAGTACAAGAAATTCAAGAAATTCAAGAAACTGACCACCGAACTGATCGATCTGAGCATTGAACTATCCAAGGCGAAGATCGCTCCATTACGCAGTCAGACAGACACGCCAGGCAAAGAGAAACCGGTCTGAGAACTTCCCACTCACGAGCTTTATCGCTAGAAAAGAATTTTTCCATTGATCCTTTGTCGGCGTCAGAAACCGTCGCCAATGGGCGATCTGTAACCTTGAACGATTCGAGCACAAACGAGTAGCGGCGAGATGATATCCCCTCCAAACGAGCGTCCTTAGAAGACTCGTTCGCTATCAAACATTCTACAAGACCAACCACAACCACAGCCAAGATGCTCGTTCGCGGTATTCGCATAAGACTCTGCCAGATGTTTTTCATTCCGGACACTGGGTTGACCACGTCACTCCTGAAGGCGCATCCCAATGGTACCAATTTTCACTTGAAATGCCAAATCCAACATCGACGGGCTTCGTGACATGAACTCCATTTTCCATAAACGTCCAGTTTAATTCGCGCCACACGCCACCACCTTCGCCGCTGATCCCCCTCTGGTGCTGGAGGTTAAACTCATCAAACTTCTCAATCGCCTCAGTCTGTAGAGCCTCAATATAATCATCGAGAGCATCCTCCTCGTGAGTGAGAAGTTCTGTAACTGGATCATCATGCGGCGAAGCGTGAACCTTCGGAGCGAGTGAAGTCTATTTTATCAAGGATGAATTTTCGGAACGCTGAACCTTTTCCGCCGTGGTGCAAAAATCCAGGCAGCGTGTTTTTCAAGGCGGCTGAGACAATCATTTCCGAAGGCAGCACGTCTGGGCGGATGGTTCGGATCCAGGTTCCAAAGTGTTTCCAGACCAGACCGTCACATGTCATGGCAAGGTACTGTAACATGCCCTGAGCGATCATGCCGGTCTGCACAAACACATGATATGCGTGCATCTTTCTCTGCACCTGTCTGCGATATTTCTCGGTAGTCCGGTGGAGGTATTGGTTACCATTGCGACGCTTGAGCGGTCGCATAGCGGCCATCCAGAAATGGTATCCGAATGAGCCGACCGAATGCACCGCTTGCTTGAAAGCGACTTCGATCTTGAAACGCAAACTGTAGAGCAAGATGATCTCCTGAGCTTCCATGGTGAGGTCGGTAGACAAGAGGATGATCCGCCCTCTCGTGGGATGATCGACGAGAATGAAGCGGACCATCGCCCCGGCGGGCTTCCACAACAGATCCACCGACTTGAACCGGACAGAGATGTTTCTCTCCCCATATACGGGACTGGGAACGGAACTGAAGCCGCCCGTTCCAAAGACATTCTGGAGCTTCACCGCAGCGCCATACTTTTTCGGTCGTCCGCGTTTGCGTTTGCGTGGCACTGCCGCAGGCCGAAAGCCGGTTGTCGTGCGTCGAACCCTCGTGACCAGCACACCGGAACGCCCCTTGGTGCTCCGGATCACCTTTCCGTTGGCGTAGTAGGCGTCGGCCAGCAAGACGAACTCCTGACCTCTACAGACGGATGCGAGCATCTCGTTGGCCTTGTCGATCAAGGTTCTCCTGTCGCGGTTTGAAGTGACGATACCTTCGTGAATGCGTGCACAGACCGGAACGCAGAAGAAGTATCCGCCAACCTGACAGAGCACGCCGAAGGCCTGAAAGGAATGGCTCATGATGAAGTGAGGCTTGGAATTGGACTCGGACTGTTGATGCAGATACTTCACCGCAGGCATCTTGCGGCCCTCCTTGGACTTCTTGATGCCGTCGAGAACCAGGACGGGGCGACAACCGATCTTGTAGACAGGGAAGTGCTTGATCACGATGGCGAACCAAAGTTCTGCAAGCCGGTCCGTCTTCACGGCATTGCTGTGGAAGAAATGGAGTAAGTGCTCATAGAAGTGTTCTGACAAACCGAGAGCGCGGACGAAACTGGAAACCCCGAGGAGGTCATTGCGCACGGAGAAAGCGGCCAAGACGAGCAGAAACCAGAGAAAGGTGCGGGCTCTCGAGAAAGCGGGTCGCAGAAAACAGACGATATTCCACCAAGAAATCCAGAGATCCATAACAAATGATTTGATTTTCCTAGACATTCGCATATATAAGGTAATGACCATGAAAAAGATCAGATCACTGAAAAAAGAGTCCAGAAACTTGCGGCAAAGTTAGCTGCAATCGGGCCAATGCGGCCTGGGAGCATCAGCAAGCAATACCGAGATCGACAACGCCAGCGCGGCGTGTATTACCAACTGAGCTACACGCATGAGATGAGGAGCCGGACTGAACACGTCTGGCCAGACCACGTGAAGGGACTACGAAAAGAAACAGAGGAGTACAAGAAATTCAAGAAACTGACCACCGAACTGATCGATCTGAGCATTGAACTATCCAAGGCGAAGATCGCTCTATTACGCAGTCAGACAGACACGCCAGGCAAAGAGAAACCGGTCTGAGAACTTCCCACTCACGAGCAGACACGCCAGGCAAAGAGAAACCGGTCTGAGGGTCTGAGAACTTCCCACTCACGAGCATCCTCCGCAGCGTCAAAAGAATCCCTACATACCCACCCGCAGCGAGTCGCTTCTTGACCGGATTTTTCAGCAGGTACAAGAAAGGCAGTATTCGCCTGACGGTAGACTTCACGGCGAGCAAACTCATGGCGAACAATATCGTCATAGCCTTGCCGAGTAAATGCCGTGTAGAACCCCATCGTTCCCATCAATACGGGATCGCCCCAATCGTTCGGCAATTCAGTCAAGACGTCGAGAAAAAGCTCGGGCGCCTGGTTTACCCGCTTGCAACATTGGTTGCCTTCGACCTTATGATCAAATTCGAGAGGCTCTCTGATCTCGACAGTCGCCATCCCGCCGCCTGGAGCCCCCGTCCGTGCGAAAAATCCTTCTGCCACCAAACTCGCCATCGAGCGGTATTCAGTCTTATCCCTTATAGTTAGGCCAAGCCAATCCCAGTGATTGGTAGGCTCATTGTTCACAAATCCGTATAGATTCGCCCCCCACTTTCCTCAATAGGATCATTGGATAGCCACCGGCCCAAGTCTGCATCGTAATAGCGATAGCCGTAATAGTAGAAACCCGACTCGAAATCATACGGCTTCGTGCTGAATCGGAACCGGTGCTCTGATAGCAATTCTACATTCTTGGCCTCTCCAAACGGCGTGTATACGTAAGTATCCAGCACCTTCCCTTGATTGCTCGTGATTCCCGTAACATTGCCGTTAGCGTCGTATTGATACACCCAAGCATCCTCAACGATGCCACGCTTTGTGCCGAACAGCAGGCCGCCAACGCCTCCGGCTCCCTGGATGGTGCCGCTGAGGTCTTTGCCCCAGGTGTAGCGCTCCTCTGGCTCAGTTACTCCAGCGTTGTATACTGCAGCGAGGTTCCAGCCTTGGTAGAGGTAGCGTTCATCAATGGTTAGGCTGGGGACTCGGCGGGCGATGCGGCGGCTTTGGTGGTCGTAGGTGTAGGTCGCAACGAGGGAGCCGAATTCATGGATTTCAGTCAGGCGGTTTTCGGCGTCCCAGGTGTAGCTGCGGTTGCCCTTATGGGTGAGGTTGCCGTCGAGGTCGTGTTGGGGGTGGGTGACTTCGTCGCCGATGATTTCGATCCCGGCCA
>CBDBEZ010000070.1:0-6954 GCA_965204485.1 Verrucomicrobiales bacterium | reverse complement strand
ATGTGAGCTTCAAAGATCCACTCCGCAGCCCTTTTGGGGGACGATTTGCCGCAGCAAAATCATCCAGCGTGCCGGACGTCTGACTCGCCCTCAAGGTCGACTCACATTGACACTCGGAGACAATCAGGCCGTCGAAGAAGAAATCGCCTACTACATGATGGCCTGACTGGCCATTTTATGAAACGCTGGGGTGTAGGTGGCTTTTCGGTTGAAGTGTTTGGTGTTTTGGTAGATTCTAAATTAACTTTATCCCAAAGGCCCTTGCTACTATTTTCTTGGGATTCTTGCCCCGATTTATGAAACTATGGGGTGGATATAACGCCCAGGCCGTCGTTGATTCGGAGAATCAAATTGTGGTGGCCGCCGATGCTGTCAATGAGGCCACCGATTTGCGGCAACTAACGCCGATGTTGGATCAGGCTGCTGAGAACCTGGCCACTTATCAGCAAGAGCAAGAGAATGATGGCAAGCCGGCCAGCCAACCGGTTTCTCTCGGTGACGCTGGCTACCCGAGCGCTGAACAAATCGGCCTGGCAGAAGAGGCCGGCCATGAGGTGGTGATGCCTCTGCCTCCGCAATCAGTCAACAAGAAGGACGAAGAGTATCACGCATCGAACTTCGTCTATGACGCTGAGGCCGACGTGGTGACATGTCCCCAAGGCCAATCGCTCCCCTTCAGGCGTGAACGAGTCAAAGAAGGTGTTCCGGTGAGTGTCTATCGCGGCGCTCCGTCGACCTGCAAGAATTGCCCCGCCTTTGGAACATGCACGAAGGATCGCCACGGGCGGACCATCGACATCAGCCCCTGGAATGCGTCGGTGGAGAGGCACAAAGAGAAGATGAACAAGGAAGAAAACAAGGAGCTTCTCAAGCAACGGGCAGGAATCGTGGAGCCGGTATTCGGCCAGATCAAAAAGAACGGAGAGTTCTGGCGCTGGACATTCAAGGGATTGGAGAAAATGAGGACGCAGTGGATGATGCTCTGTACGAGTTGGAACTTGAAAGTGATGTATCGGCACTGGATGGCCGCCCAGAACGCGCCAATCGACGGAACAAGCAAGCAAGCCAAAGCGGCCTAAAAAGTCGCGCTGGAGCCGAGGTAGATGCGCTATTCGTGCCCTACCGCGTCGCGATAGACGAAGCTCGGTCGAGAGGGCACCGCGGAATTCCGCCGGAATGTGAGATCAACCATCATCGAAACTAAAATTCTCATATTTTGTGAGGCGGTCCTGGGCCATTTTGAGACGGCCTCTCCGCGGCCGCCGAGATTTTTCCGATGGGGTGAAATTGCCGTCGCCCCACCCGGGAGGGCGGACGTGCCCGGGTTTTTTACCAGAGCCCCCAGTTCTTCGATTGGAGGATGTAAAGGCCGAGGATGAGATTGGCCAGGGCGTGCATCCAGATACAGGCCGCGAGGCTCTTGGTGTGAATGGCGACCCAGCAGGCCAGGCTGCCGTAGACCACGGCGGCCATCCAGTCGGCCGGCGAGTGAATCAGCATGAAGAGGAGGACGGTGATGGCCAGTGATCGCCTGGTGAAGGTGCCGAAGGGGATCTTCCAGAAATCTTCGTCCATGTTCACCAGGTAACGCATGAGAAAACCGCGCCAGAAGATTTCTTCGACGAGGGCCACGATCACCACCATGCGGAAGAGGCGTGCGGCGACGGTGGCACCGAACCAGAAGGGATTCTCAATGAAAGAGGGATCGAATCTGGATTCGTCTCGTTCTTGAAAGCCCAGCCACTGGAGCCACTTGGGGGTGGTGTCCTCGGTCCACTGCCAGAGGTCGAACAGGTGGGTGGGGAGGATCCACACGGCGATGCCGGCGAGTGCCGCAAGGGTGGCCCAGCCGAAGCCCCGGAACGGGCCGAAGGTATAGTGACGACGCCAGAAAAGCAGGAGCGTCCCGCAGACCAGGCATTGCAGGGGGTAGATCCAGTGCTCGGGCGAGTGGCGCCACCAGGGCAGGACGGAATTGCGGATGGCGAAGCGCTCTGGCAGAACCAGGAAGAGCATGAAAACGAAGAGCGGAGCGCAGTAAGCCAGATAACGGTTGTCCCGCCATTCCCGCATGCGATCGGCCAGTTCCTTCACTTTCCTAAACCCTACTTACTTCACGAGCTGTTTTTGATAGTATCGGCCGATCCGTTTCAGCGCTTCGCGAAGCGACTCGGTACTGGCGGCGTAGCAACAGCGGAGAAAGCCTTCGCCAGTCGGACCGAAGGCATCCCCGGGGACGCAGGCGACCGCTTCCTCCTCGAGAAGCTGACGAGCGAAATCCCGGCTGCTCATGCCAGCAGCACGAATGTCAGGAAATGCGTAAAACGCGCCGCCCGGAGCGAAGCAGGGAATGCCGGCCTGGTGAAATTGAGAGAGAAGCAGATTGCGCCGGTGGGCGTAGGTCTGGCGCATCTCTTCGGCGGGGCCCCTGCCATGTTTCAGCGCTTCCAGGGCCGCCACCTGGCTGGTGATCGAGGCGCAGAGCATGGAGTACTGATGGATCTTCATCATGGCTTCCGTGAGGATGGCGGGCGCGCAGGCGTACCCGACGCGGAAGCCCGTCATGGCGTGGAACTTGGAAAATCCGTGCAGAAAAATGGTCCGCTCCTGCATGCCGGGAAGCGAGGCAATGGAGGTGTGTTCAGTGCCCTCGTAGCGCAGCTCGCTGTAGATCTCGTCCGAGAGCACGATGAGGTCGTGGGAGATGGCCAGGTCGGCGATTCCCTCCAATTCCTTTCGTTCGATGACCGCCCCGGTGGGGTTGGTGGGAAAATTGAGGATGATGGCCCGGGTCTTATGCGTGATGGCTTTTTCCACCGCTGCGGCCCGCACGGAAAAATCATCCTCCGGCCGTGCCGAAACCGCCACGGGCACGCCGTAGGCCAGCGCGATGGAGGGACTGTAGGAGACGTAACAGGGCTCGTGGTAAATGACTTCATCGCCCGGGTTGAGGAGCGCCCGGAAAGCGAGGTCAATGGCTTCGGAGACGCCGACGGTGATGATGACCTCACTGCGAGGGTTGTAGCGCATCCCGAACTGGCCGGCCACGTAGTTGGCGATGGCTTCCCGGAGCGAGAGCAAGCCGAGGTTGGAAGTGTAACTCGTCTCCCCGCGCTCGAGGGAATAGATGGCGGCTTCGCGGATGTGCCAAGGGGAGGCGAAATCCGGTTCGCCGACGCCGAGCGAAATCACGTTGTCCCGCCCGAGAACGAGTTCAAAGAAATCGCGAATCCCGGAACGCGGGATCTGCCGGATCTGGCGGGAGAGATGACGCTGCGGATCGAGGCTCATGGGAAGGGCGGTCGGGCGACGGCGGCGATGAACGTAGGGCTAGGGCGAGACCGGCAGGCGCTCGGGATCTCCGGAAGCAGCGCGAAGCAGTCCATTGGCCTTGTAAGTCTTCAGTTGAAAATGGGTGGCGGTGGAGAGGATTCCAGACATGGTCGAGAGCTTTTCCGAGACGAACTGGGCCACTTCGCGGAGATCGTCTCCCTCGACGACGACCAGGAGGTCGTAGGAGCCGCTCATGAGAAAGCAGCTCTTGACTTGGGGAAATGCGGCGATGCGATGGGCCAGGCGATCGAAGCCGCCCCCTCGCTCGGGCGAGTGGCGAACTTCGATCATCGAAGTGACCTTGTTAGGCTGGTGCCGTTCCGGATCGAGAATGGCGGTGTAGCCCATGATGGTGCCGTCCTTCTCCAGCTCGGCGATTTCTCGCTCAATCTCGGCTTCGTCCCTTCCTAGCAATTCGGCGAGATCGGCGTTGGAGGTGCGGGCGTTTTTCTGCAGCAGTTCGAGGAGTTGGCTCATGATCCGAGGAGTCGCGGCGATTCAGATTCGGTGAGAGGCGAGGCGGGCGTGACGGTGGCGTGACGAGAAAAGAGGAGGGGAAAGGACCTGTTGCCCCCCCCCTAATCCATTCATTCCCGGCCTTCGCAATCGCGAAATGCCCACAAAATGCCTACAAGGTGCCATTGGCGTCCGCCATCGGGCGCCCGGCGGCGTTCCAGCCCTGGTGTTCACGCCATCCCCAGTCCAGCAGGGCCTTGGCCGAGCGGAAACGGTCGGCCGCACCGAGAACCACCACGTTGAGACGGCGTTTCTGCACGCGTTTGTCGCCGTTGGGGAGGGTGGAGACGAGGTTGGATTTCTTGGCCGAGATGATGAGGCACTGTCCGGCGGCCCGGGTCTGGCCGGTCTTGACGCCATCGATGCCGTTGCGACCCAGAAGGGTGTTGGTGTTCTTGAGTTCGCGTTTCTGGGTTTCGCCGAAGCGCTGGATGGTGATGGTCCGCTCCTGCCGGCCGACGATGAACTTGAGCGCTTCCTTGTCCATGGCGTATCGGGTGAGTCGCGCCATGTCGGCGGCGGTGGAGAGGGGAGGGCGGCGCAGACCGTGGTCCAGGCCGTGCGGATTGACGAACCTGGTATTCTTCATCCCCAGTTTGCCGAGGGCGAGCGCGTTCATTTCCTGAATGAATTCTTCGGGACCGGCGCCCGATTTGCCGCGACGGCGAAGGAGATCCAGCCCGACGTGCGTGGCGAGGGCTTCGGCCGCGACATTGTCAGAGACCAGCAGGGCGGCGTAGAGCGCGTCTCTCAGAGAAAGCTGATCGCCGGGTCGCAGGCCGACGGGACTGCCCGGGCCAAGAAGTGCGGCGTGTTCGGGAACGCGCACGGTGGCTTTGGGAAGCTCGATGTGGGTGGCGGCGGCCCAGTCCAGGACCACGCAGGCGGTGGCGAGCTTGGTCAGGCTCGCCACGGGGACTTTGCGAGTGGCTTCCTTCTGGCCGAGGATTTTTCCCGTGTAGTGATCGGTGACGATGTAGCTGACCACGGGCTCCACGGCGGACGCGGCCAAGGAGAGCAGGAGCGTCAGCCAGGCGACGAGGAGGCGGGGGGAGATCGACGGCTTCATCATGGTCGGTGGGTGGGGATCCTACGTCCTCCCGGCGATCGGATCAACCCCATAGTTTCATAAATCGGGGCAAGAATCCCAAGAAAATAGTGGCAGGGGCCTTTGGGATAAGGTTAATTTGGAATCTACCAAAACACCAAACACTTCAACCCAAAAGCCACCTACAGTGAGAGTAGCACGACGCACGATTCATGCAAAGTCCAGAACGATTCCGGCGATCAAATTTGAAGATCAAGAACTGACCTCTTTCGGCGGTCTCGTTATCTTTCAGAAGCTCTTTCAGGAATTGGATCTGGAGGGGAAGCTTCAGCAGTGCTTTGATCCACTGGATCGACGCATGTCCCGCTTCTACAAGTTCCACAAGGTTTTCATGTGTCTTATCGTGCATCTTATACTGGGCTACCGGATGCTTCGCGATTTGGACTACTACCGAGATGATCCCCTTGTACGACAGGTTTTGGGGATGCACCAATTGCCCAGTGTCCCAACGATGAGCCGGATGTTGAGAGAGGTCGACTGTCAAAGCCTTGAGAGGATGAGGGAGATGAATCATTTCGTTTGCCTGTCGCGACTTCAGGAGGAGGGAATCAAACGCATCACGCTTGATTTGGACGGAAACGTGCAGAGCACGAGTCGCCATGCGGAAGGGATGGCTGTGGGATTTAACAAGAAGAAAAAAGGCGAGCGCAGTTATTATCCGCTGCTCGCGACGATCTCCCAAACCGGACAGATTCTCGATTACCTTCATCGAAGCGGCAACGTCCATGACTCCAATGGCGCGGTGGAATTTCTTCGCTACTGCGTGGAGAAGATTCGCAAGGTGCTGCCTGATGTGCAGATCGAGTTGCGCGCCGACAGCGCGTTTTTCAGCGATCAGATGGTTTCAGAGGCAAAGACCCTGGGCCTGGAATATACGTTCTCGATGCCTTTCGAGCGGCTTGTGGAACTCAAGGGCATCATTGAGAAGCGCCGTCGCTGGTCCCGAACCCGAGGCGGAGAGGGAAAAACTCATCACTTCGAAATTCGCTGGAAGCCAAAAAGTTGGGCGCACAAAGCGGGCATTTTGTGCATTCGAACCATGAGGCGCACTCAGCGCAAAGGACCGCTCCAACTGGATCTTTTCGAACCAGTCGAGGAGAACTATGAATACGGGGCGATCATCACCAACAAGACAAACACGGCCGCTCATGTGGTGAAATTTCATGAAGGGCGTGGCTCTTTAGGAGAAGATTTTTGGCGAAGCCAAGAGCCAGGCCCAGATGGACTATATTCCGGCCAAGCGACGTGCCGCCAACGAAGCTTTCCTTTTGGCCAGTATCCTCACCCACAATCTCACACGCGAAATGCAGATGCGATCTGCGGAGCGGTCACGCAAATCGTCCCCCAAAAGGGCTGCGGAGTGGATCTTTGAAGGACTCGGCACGATTCGCCGCAAAATCATCCAGCGTGCCGGACGTCTGACTCGCCCTCAAGGTCGACTCACATTGACACTCGGAGACAATCAGGCCGTCGAAGAAGAAATCGCCTACTACATGATGGCCTGACTGGCCATTTTATGAAACGCTGAGGTCAAGACAGACCCTGAGACATCAGCGATTCCGTAAGACGGCGTCGGAAAGAGTCGTAATGGCCTGAATTGGTGGGTGTTGAGCGTGTTGAAACTGGCGCTAGTGTAGTTCGCCCTACAGATAATCCATTTTAAGCTTGCACTCAAGTCGGAGAATGTTAGTTTAATGGGTAACTGATTAGCGCTCCTAACCAGCAAACGCCACAGGTATCTCATGCAAGGGTACGCTCGCCTGCGATGATTTTGGCAAGCGACTTGAATACGGAACTCGCTCCTCGCGGCGAGAGAGTCGAGAGCACACTCTCGAATGCCGCGTAGGCATTGGCTCCCCGCTCCGTCTTGGAACATTGCGACACCTTGCGAGCGACGATCGCCGGCCTGAGCATCCGCTCGGCGATGTTGTTGGTCGGCTCTACCTCCGGATCCTCCAGGAACATCGTTAAATTCCCTTGGTCAAAGTGCCGGCCAA